>CAWFJZ010000048.1:0-314384 GCA_963816315.1 uncultured beta proteobacterium | reverse complement strand
GTGCGGTAGCGAAGCGAGCCCCGCGATGACCGGCGATCTGGTCGAGCGCGGTGATGCCCTGGCGGTGCTCGACAAGGCGCTGCACGAAGTCGGCGACGGCCGGGGCCGCATCGTGCTCGTCGCCGGCGAAGCGGGCATCGGCAAGACCAGCGTGCTGCGCGCCTTCGCCGCCGCGCATCCGCAAACGCCGCTGTGGTGGGGCGCCTGCGACGCGCTGCAGACGCCGCATCCGCTGGGCCCTCTGCATGACATTGCGCGCGACGCCGACGTGCGCTTCGCTGAGCTGCTTCACGGCGGCGGCGCACGCGCCGCGCTGTTCGACGCGGTGTTGGGCGAGCTGCGCCGCGCCGCCGCGCCGCTGCTGGTGGTGATCGAAGACGCGCATTGGGCCGACGATGCGACGCTCGACCTGATCCGCTTCATCGGCCGCCGCATCGAGCACACAAAGGCGCTGCTGGCCTTGAGCTTTCGCGACGACGAGGTCAACGCCGCGCACCCGCTGCGGCGCGTGATCGGCGAGCTGCCGAGCGACGCCGTGACGCGGCTGCCCTTGCAACGCCTGTCACCCGCCGCGGTGACCGCGCTGGCCTTGCAGGCCGGGCGATCGCCGGCGGGCGTGCACGCGGCCACGCGGGGCAACCCGTTCTTCGTCACCGAGCTGCTGCGCCAGCCTGCCGAGACGCTGCCGCCGAGCGTGCAGGCGCTCGTGCTGGCGCGCTTCGCCCGCCTGCCCGGCCCGGCGCAGGCGGTGGTGCGGCTGGCGTCGATCGTGCCGGCGCGCATCGAGCGCTGGCTGGTCGAGGCCTTGCTCGCACCGACGCTGGCCGATCTCGAAGCCTGCATCGACTGCGGCCTGCTGCTCGCCGACACCCACACGCTGGCGTTTCGACATGAACTGGCGCGCGTCGCGGTCGAGTCGTCGCTGCCGTTGGCCGTCGCGCAGTCGCTGCATGCGCAGGCGTTGAAGGCGCTCACGCCATGCGCCCGCCGACGCCGCGCCTTCGCCGGCGCGCCTCGTGCACCACGCTGCACTGGCCCGCGACAGCGCGGCCGTGCGGCGCTTCGCGCCCGTGGCCGCAGAGCAAGCGCAGCAGCGCGGTGCGCACCGCGCGGCCGCAGCGCAGTGGCGCTTGGCGCTCGCGCACGACAGCGTGCCACCGTCGCCCGATCTCGCGCACTGGCTCGAGGCCTACGCCACCGAGTGCCAGCTCACCGACCAGCTCGACGAAGCGATCGACGCTCGGCAGCGCCTCGGCGCGCTCTACCGCGCGCAAGGCCAGGCGCGGCTCGAAGCCGACAACGCGAGCCGCAGCGCGCTCGCCCTCGTGCTCGCGCTGCGCAACGCCGAGGCCGACGCGGCCAGTGCACGCGCGATCGAGATGCTCGAAGCGCAGCAGCCGGGCATCGAACGCGCGCGCGCCTACCGCGTGCAGGCGCAACTGCGCATGCTCAACCGCGATTGCGAGCAGAGCACCGCCTGGAGCCGCAAGGCGATCGCGCTCGCCGAACCGACCGGCGACCGCGAGCTGCTCGCCTCGGCCTACGGCACGCTCGGTTCGGCGCTGCTGTTCAGCGACTGGGACGCCGGCGTGGCCGAGCTGCAGCGCGCGCTCGACATCGCGCTGGCCGACGGCCTGCACTGGATCGCGGCCAACAACTACGTCAACGTCGGCTCGGCGGCGGGCGAGCTGTACCGCCTCGATGTTGCCGAAACTTGGCTGCAGCGCGCGATCGCGTTCGCCAGCGAGCACGAGATCGACTTCTATCTGAACTACGCCCGCGCCTGGCTCGCGCTCGTGCACATGAGCCGCGGCCGTTGGGACGACGCGGCCGAACTCGCCGCCTACGCCGCCGCACGCGCCGGCCCGACGAGCACCAGCCGCGTGATGGCGCTGGCCGCGCAGGGCCGCGTGCGCGCACGCCGCGGCGACCCCGGCGCCGCCGACGCGCTCGACCCCGCGCTGGCGCTGGCCGAACGCAGCGGCACGCTGCAACGCATCGGCCCGGTGCGCGCAGCGCGCGCCGAGGCCGCGTTCCTGCGCGGCGACCTGGCGCGCGCGGCCGACGAGGCGCGCGCCGCGCTGCCGCTCGCTGTTGAACACGGGCACCCCTGGTTCAGCGGCGAACTCGCGTTCTGGCTCTGGCGCTGCGGCGAATTGGACGCCGCGCCGCCCGTCGCTGCGGAGCCCTACGCCTTGCAGATCGGCGGCCGTTGGCGCGAAGCCGCCGACGCCTGGGCAGCGCTCGGCTGCCCGTACGAGCAGGCGCGCGCGCTGGCCGACGGCGATGAATCAGCGCAGCGCGAGGCGCTCGCCGTGTTCGAAGCGCTCGGTGCGCGCCCGGCCGCCGAGGCGTTGCGCGAGCGCCTGCATGCGGCCGGCGTGCGCGGCCTGACGCGCGGCCCGCGCGCGGCGACGCGCGAGCACCCCTTCGGCCTGACCAGCCGCGAGTTGCAGACGCTGCAACTGCTGTGCGAAGGCCTGCGCAACGCCGAGATCGCGGCACGCCTGCACCGCTCGGTGCGCACCGTCGATCACCACCTGGCAGCGGTGTTCGCCAAGCTCGGCGTCGATTCGCGCGCCGCGGCCATCGCCTTGGCGCAGCGCGAAGGGCTGGCAGCGCAATCTGGGCAACCGCGGCGCGCAATGTAGGCAAGCCCGCCGAGGCGGCAGCGGCGCGCAGCGCCGATCCGTCGAGCCATCGACGGCACGGTGCCGTCGAGCTCCATCGAGGACATCACCATGCCCCGCTACCTGATCGAACGCACCTTCCCCGACGGCCTGTCGATCCCGATGAACGCCGAGGGCCGCAAGGCCGTGGCCGGCGTCGTCGCCAACAACGCCGAGCACGGCGTGACCTGGGTCCACAGCTACGTCAGCCCGGACCGCAAGGCCACGTTCTGCATCTATGACGCGCCGGCGCCCGAGGCGATCCGCAAGGTCGCCGACCGCAACGGCCTGCCGGTGAATCGCATCACCGAGGTCAGCGTGCTCGACCCGTACTTCTATCAACCATGAAGGAGGCCGTCATCATGAAAGCTCTTTCCTGATCGCCGCCACGCTGGCGGCGCTGCTCGCGCCGCCGGTGTTCGCGCACGGCGACGCGCACGATTCGGCGGAGAAGATCCAACAGCAGATCGCCGAGGTGCGCCACGCCACGCGCAAGTTCTTCGACGTGCAGACCGCCGTCGATGCCGGCTACGCGCCCTTCGCCGACAAGGACGGCCTGTGCGTTGCGCAACCGGGCCAGGGCGGCATGGGCATCCACTACCTGAACGGCGGCCTGATCGACGCCGTGCTCGACCCGGCGCGCCCCGAAGCGCTGATGTACCAGCCGCATGGACAGTTGCAAAAGGGCGGCAAGCTAGAGCTGCTCGGCGTCGAGTACATCGTCTTCCAGGACGCGTGGGATGCCGCGAATGCGCAGCCTCCCGTCCTCTTCGGCCACCCGTTCCACCTCGTGCGCGCGCCCAACCGCTACAACGTGCCGGCGTTCTACGAGCTGCACCTGTGGCTGTGGGAGCACAACCGCAACGGTCTCTTCAACGATTGGAACCCGTCCGTGCGCTGCCCATAAACTCGCTGCGTGCAGCCCTTCCGCCCCCGCCTCGTCGATGCGCTCAAGGGCTATGACCGCCACACGGCGCTGGCCGATGTCGGCGCCGGCATCACGGTCGGCATCGTCGCCTTGCCGCTGGCGATGGCCTTTGCGATTGCGTCAGGACTCAAACCCGAGCAGGGCCTCATCACGGCGATCGTCGCCGGCTTCCTGATCTCGGCGCTTGGCGGCTCCAACGTGCAGATCGGCGGGCCGGCCGGCGCCTTCATCGTCATCGTCTATGGCATCGTCGAGCGCTACGGCCTGACCAACCTGCTCATTTCGACGGCACTCGCCGGCACGCTGCTGTTCGCGCTCGGCCTGTTCAAGCTCGGCGCGCTGGTGCGCTACATCCCGGTGGCGATCATCATCGGCTTCACCAACGGCATCGCGGTGCTGATCGCGCTGTCGCAGTTGAAGGATCTGCTGGGTCTGAAGATCGACAAGATGCCGGCCGACTTCTTCTCGCAGATCGGCGCGCTGTGGCTGCACCTGGGCAGTGTGAACTGGCATGCGGTGGCGATCGGCGGGGCCTCGTTCGTGCTGCTGTGGCTGTGGCCGAAGCTGTTCGCACGCGGCGCGGTCACGGGCAAACCGGTCGAAGGCCGCTCGCTGTCGGCGCTGTCGCGCGTGCCGGCGCCGGTGGTCGCGCTGGTGACCATGACGCTGCTGTGCTGGTACTTCACGCTGCCGGTGGAGACCATCGGCTCGCGCTTCGGCGCCATCCCGCGCACATTGCCCGACTTGGCGCTGCCGCCGTTTTCATGGGAGAGCGCCAAGCAGTTGCTGATTCCCACGATCACGATCGCGCTGCTCGGCGCGATCGAGTCGCTGCTCTGCGCGCGCATTGCCGACAACGCCGCGGGCGACATCCCGCGCCACGACCCGAACCAGGAGCTGATGGCGCAAGGCGTGGCCAACATGGTGAGCCCGCTGTTCGGCGGCATGCCGGCCACCGGCACGATCGCGCGCACCGTCACCAACGTGCGCGCCGGTGGCCGCACGCCCGTGGCCGGCATGGTGCATGCG
Organism: uncultured beta proteobacterium; assembly: GCA_963816315.1. Classification (GTDB taxonomy): domain Bacteria; phylum Pseudomonadota; class Gammaproteobacteria; order Burkholderiales; family Burkholderiaceae_C; genus CADEEN01. The sequence goes on along the minus strand of CAWFJZ010000048.1, from coordinate 309,758 downwards.
CGCGACGTTGCTGGCCACGGTGCTGCTGGCCGCGCCGCTGGCGGTGCATGTGCCGCTGCCGGCGCTCGCGGGCATCCTGCTGTTCGTGGCCTGGAACATGGGCGAGTGGCGCGAGTTCGCGCGGCTGCGCCACTTCCTGCTGCCGTACCGCACCGTGCTGCTCGGCACGTTTTTCCTCACCGTGGTCTTCGACCTCACGGTGGCGGTGGAGGTGGGGCTGTTGCTGGCCTGCGGTTTTTTCATCTACCGCATGAGCACGCTGTTCAAGGTGCAGCCGTTCGACGCCGGCCCCGATCACCAACTACCCGAAGGTGTGGTCAGCTTCGAGCTGTTCGGCGCGCTGTTCTTCGGCGCCGTGGCCAAGATCGAGGCGCTGCCGGCGCAACTGCCGGCCGGCACACGCTGCGTCGTGCTCGAGATGCACCGCCTGATCTCGCTCGACACCTCGGGCCTCGATGCGCTGGACCATCTGCACAAAGACCTGAAGAAGACCGGCATCGCGCTGGTGCTGGCCAACGTCAACGAGCAGCCGCTGTCGCTGATGCGGCGCTCGGGCTTTGCTCACGTGCTCGGCGAAGACGCGATCGTGCCGAACCTGGCCGCGATGAAAGACTACTGAAACGCTACTGGCTGCCCTGCTGCGCGCGCACGTCGTCGGCCACCGAGCTGCTCATCACCTTGCCGTTCTTGTCGAAGAGCACGCTGAACAGCTTGGGCACCTGGCCGTCGAGCCAGCGCCAGTCCCAATGCTCCTCGTCGGGCTTGAGATCGAACTTCGCGGTCTTGCCCGGCTTGCCGAGCAGGCGGCGCACCTGCGACTTGTCGAGGCCGGGCGTGACCTTGGCGAACTCGGCGGGCTTCAACACCTGGCGCAGCGCGCTCATCTTGCCGTCGGCGCCGATCGTGATCATCCAGGCCACCTGCCCCTCGGGCTGGCGGCTGTACTCGAAGGTCTTGCTGCCGTCGGCCTCGTTGTAGGTGGCGCCCGGCTCGCCGAACTGCTTCTTCACATCGGCCTCGGTGGCCACGCCCTCTTCGAGCTTGGCGATCTTTTGCTGGTCGCAACCGACCAGGGCCAGCAGCGAGCCGAGCAACGATGCCATCACGATCCCTTTCAAATTCAGCCGCATGTAGAGCCCCCGTTAAACTCGTGAACACGCCCGATTCTGCCTTTGGACAACCATGCCGCTGTTCTGGAAACCGTACCGCTCCGACGTCACGCAGTTCATCGACGAATTGAAGACGCGCAAACCGACGCTCGAAGCCGAGCAGCGCGCCGGCCGTGCGCGGCTGTGGGACCGCGCGCAAGACCGCGAGGCCAGCGCCGACTGGCAAGACGCCAAGGTGGCGCAGCAGCCTTACGTCTATCAGACCGACAAGTGACGCCGGCGTGAGCGAGGTCACCGAATTGCCGCCGCCCGCCGATCCGGTGGCGGTGGCCGAGTTGCCGCCGAAAGACATCGACTCGGTGGCCGTGGCCCGCCTCTACGGCGAGCCGCTGTTCGCGATGCCGCAGGATTTGTACATCCCGCCGGACGCGCTCGAGGTCTTTCTCGAAGCCTTCGAAGGCCCGCTCGATCTGTTGCTGTATCTCATCCGCAAGCAGAACTTCAACATCCTCGACATCCCGCTGGCTGAAGTGACGCGGCAGTACCTGCGCTACGTCGATGAGATCCGCGTGCGCAACCTGGAACTCGCCGCCGAGTACCTGCTGATGGCGGCGATGCTGATCGAGATCAAGAGCCGCATGCTGCTGCCGGCGCGCAAGACCGACGATGGCAGCGAGCCCGAAGACCCGCGCGCCGAGCTCGTGCGCCGTCTCTTGGAGTACGAGCAGATGAAGCTCGCGGCCGCGCGCATCGACGCGATGCCGGTGTTGGGCCGCGACTTCCTGCGCGCGCAGGTCACGATCGAGCAAAGCATCGAGCCGCGCTTCCCCGACGTGGTGGCGATCGACCTGCGCGACGCCTGGCGCGACATCCTCGCCCGCGCCCGCCTGATCGAGCATCACCACATCACCCGCGAGCAGCTCTCGGTGCGCGAGCACATGAGCCTCGTGCTGCGCAAGCTGCAAGGCCGGCGCTTCGCGATGTTCGAAGACTTGTTCGAGACCACGCGCGGCGTGGCGGTGGTCGTGGTCACGTTCGTCGCGCTGCTCGAACTCTCGCGCGAGCGGCTCGTCGAGGTGACGCAGGCAGAGGCGTTTGCGCCGATCTATGTGCGGCTGGCGTATTCGCCGAATTGAACCGGCTGTGCCTTGCTGAGCAGACAGCCCAAGTACCGTAGCGCACGCCGGCTTCGTCGGTGAAGCCGGTCACGGCCGTGGGCCAATGGCCGTCTTCGTGGTGGAAGCGGCCCACGCTGCGTCGTAGGCGACGAAGGTGACGCTGCTGGCAGCGCAGCGCTGCGGGTAGTTCAAGGCGAGAACGCCTCGATGTTGAGACCCTCGACGGCGCCGAAGTGCTTGACGTTGGCGGTGATGAGCGTGAAGCCGTGTTCGATGGCGGTGGCGCCGATCAGCGCGTCAGCCAAGCGCATGCCGTGTGACAGCGCGAGCGCATCGACCAACTCGGCCGCGCGCTGCGAGATCGTGGGCGTGACTTGAAGCACCTCGGTCTGGGCGCGCCGCCAGCCCCTTCTTCAGCCGCGAAAGCTCGGCCTTGTCGCGGCAGCCCTGCGCCAGCTCGATGTAGGTCACCACCGAAATCCGCCAGGCCTTGACCTCCTGCAGCCGCTGCGCGGCGCCAACGTGGCCCCGCGTGAGCCACACGAGCACATCGGAATCGATCAGCATCGCGGGATTTCAGGACTCGTTGCGCGAGCCATCGGCGTTGAAGCGCGGCGCCCGGATGCGCCGGACGTAGCCCGCCACGTCGGCCATGTCCTCGCGGTCGCGCCACATGCCGAACAGCGGATCGCCGGCGAATTCGGCCGCGGCCTCGGCTTGGGCCGCGCTGTCTTCTGCCTCGATACGCACGGTCACTCGCGCGTCGGCGGCTTGGCCGAGCTTGTCTTGCCAAGCCTGCGGCAGTTCGGCCACCGGCACATGCTCAAAGACGACTGCGTTCATCTGCGGCTTCCTTATTGGCGGCTTAGCTGCGCCCGCATGGTCTGGATCATGTCGATGAGCGCGCGGGAGTGGATGGGGGCTGCGCCTCAAATATACGCCGCGTCTGGCGACGCCTCGACGACCTTCTCTGCCGGGTCGATCGAGGCCACCATGTCCTTGATCACGCGGTTCAGCGCTGCCCCAACTTGAACCCGATCATCGCCCGCAGCTTGTTCGGCAGCACCGGCTTGATCAGCAAATGGAAGTCGTGCTTGGCCGATTCGTCTTCGTGGCCGCCGAGGCTGCTGCCGGTGACGACGATCGCCGGCAGCGTGAGCGTCGGCCAGCGCGCGCGGATCGCGGCCAGCGCCTGGATGCCGGTGGCGCCGTCGGGCAGGCGGTAATCGACGATCAGCAAGTCCGGCGGCTGGCGTTCGGGATCGGCGCGCCAGGCCTGCACCGCCGGCAAGTCGGGCAGCGCCTCGACCTGCGCGCCCCACGACTGCAGCAGCACGAGCAGGCCTTCGCGCACGGCGGGCTCGTCTTCGACGACGACGATGCTGCGCCCTTCGAGCGTCAGCCCGAGATGCGCCGCGCTGGAGGGCGGCGGCGGCGAGATCGTGCGCGGCTCGCGGCCCACCGGCACTTCGAACGAGAACACGGTGCCGCGGCCGACGACCGAGCGCACCGCGAGCGGCGCTTCGAGCAGACCGGCGAGCTTCTCGACGATGGCCAGGCCGAGGCCCAGGCCCTTCTTCTGGTGCGCGGCCAGCGGCGTGCTGCCATGCACCTGATAAAACTCGTCGAAGACATGCGGCAGGTTGGCCTCGCTGATGCCGACGCCGCTGTCCCAGACCTGCAGCAGCAGCTTGCCGTTGCGCGGCCGGCACGCCACGAGCACGCCGCCGTCTTCGGTGTAGCGGATGGCGTTGCTGACGAGGTTGCGCAAGATGCGCTCGACCAGCAGGCCGTCGCTGTGGGCCACGCGCTCGGCGCCGTGGAACGACAGCGCCAGGCCTTTCTCGAAGGCCACCGGCTCGAAGGTCAGGCGCAGGCGCGAGAACAGATCCTTGATGCGCACAGGAGCAAGCTGCACATCGACGCCGCCGCTGTCGATGCGCGTCATGTCGAGCAGCTCGCCGAACAGGCCTTCGAGCGCATCGACGCTCTGGTTGATGCTGTTGACCAGCGAGCTCACTTCGGGGTCGGCCCCGCCCCGCTCGCTGCGCTGGCGCAGGGCTTCGGCGAACAGGCCCATGGCGTGCAGCGGCTGGCGCAGGTCATGGCTGGCGGCGGCAAAGAACTGCGACTTGGCGCGCGTGGCGGCCTCGGCGGCGCGGCGCGCTTCGTCGGCCACCGCCTTCTCGCGCTTCAACTGCTCGGCCAGGTGCTCGGTCTGCTGCTTGAGTACGATGGCCTGCGACAGCGCATCGCGATACGTGCGGCCGAGGACCAGCGTGATCAAGAACAGCAGGCCGAGCACGAGCGCCAGTTGCCAATGCCAGGCCTCGGCGATGTCGGTGGCCACGCGCACGATGATCGGCACGAGCACGATCGACGTGAAGCTGATGAACAGCAGCGGTTGCGCCGCCAGCAACTGCACCGAACCGAGGGCGTAGCTCATCGCGATCAGCACCAGCGCGACGGTGTGAAAGGTGAAGCCCATGCCCCAGAACAGCCACACCGCCAGCGGCCACATCGCGCCCTGCAGCAGCACCAGCACGCGCCAGCTCGAGCGCCAGCGCATCACCGTTTCGGCATCGGCGTCGCGGCGCGCGCGGTAGCGCAGGTAATGCGCCAGGCGCACGCCCCACAGCAGCAGCGCCAGCACCAGCCAGCCGCCGATGCGCGGCAGCGGCGCGATCGGCCAGAACGCCAGCAGCATCAGGCCGATGCCGATGGCGTTGCCGGCCAGCACCGCCGGCGTCTGCTCGAACAGCGCGCGCACATGGTCGGCGCGCTCGGCGTCGCTGTGGCTGTGGATGACGCCGCGCTTGTCTGCGCTCATCTCATTTGGAGGATTTCCAGCCTTGGCCGGGCCGCCTCGCAGCGTCATCTGACTCACCGCCAACACGGCCTGCGTGCGCGACGACACGTTCAGCGCCCGCAGCACCGCGGCCACATGGTCCTTCACGGTCTCGATCGAGATGCCCATCTCGCGCGCGATCAGCTTGTTGGGCAGGCCCTTCAACAAATAGGCCAACACGTCGGCCTGGCGCTTGGACAGGCCGAGCGATTCGAAGCTCGGCGCCGGTTCCTGGTGCGGCTCCTGGCGCGCGCCGTGGGCCATGTCGTCCAGGTCCATGTCGGACAGCCGCGGCCGCATCACATCGGGCACGGTGTCGCCTTCGGGCATCGGGTCGGGCGCGCGCTGCAGGCCCAGCGCCATCGGCGGCACGTAGATGCCGCCGTTCATGACCAGGGCAAGCGCTTCCATCAAGGTGTCGTTGCTGGCGCGCTTGGGCACGAAGCCCATCGCGCCGGCGTCGATGGCGCGGATGACATCGCTGGCGCGGTCGGACGCGGAGACAACGACGATCGGCAGGGCCGGATAGGTCTTGCGGAATTCGGCCAGCAGCACGAAGCCGTCGCTGGCGCCGAGCTGCAGATCGAGCAGCACGAGGTCGTAGTCGGGGTCGCGTTTCAAGGCCGCGCGGGCTGCCTTCTCGGTGGACACGCCGACCACGGTGACATCGTCGCCGAGGCCGCGGATCACGCTCTGCAACGCCGCCAGGATCAGCGGGTGGTCATCGACGAGCAGGACTTTCATCGCGTGGTCACCTCACGTGTACTGCCGCACCACCTGCTCGGCCACGCACACCGGCTTGCCGTGGCCGACGCGCTGCATCGTCGCTTCGATCGTCAGTTGCGCGCCGCCGTCGATGGCCTCGAACGCCAGCAGCTTGAAGCGCGCCTGCACGCGGCTGCCCGCGGGCACCGGCGCCGGAAAGCGCACGCGGTTGACGCCGTAGTTGACGCCCATGCGCACGTCGTCGATGGCGAAAGCGCTGTACATCAACGGCGGCAGCAGGCTGAGCGTGAGAAAGCCATGCGCGATGGTCGCACCAAACGGGCCGCTTGCGGCACGCGCGGGATCGACGTGAATCCACTGCCGGTCTTCGGTGGCCTCGGCAAAGGCATCGATGCGCGCCTGATCGACCAGCAGCTCGCCGCTGTGCGCGAACTCGTGGCCGACCAGCGCGGCCAAATCCGACAGTCGTGCGAAGCGCTTCATTTCGCCCCATCCAGGATCGATCACAGGCAAGCGAACGCCTCCGGCGGTTGTTTGCGGCTATGGTAACGAGGCCGCCTGTCGCGGTGATGGCAACCTCCCCGAGCCTTGACGCAGATCCTCGTCCTCGCCGCGCACCCGCACCTCGAACATTCACGCGTCAACGTGCAGATGATGCGCAGTGCCGCCGCATCGTCGCTGGCGGGTCGCGTGCAGGTGCGCGACCTCTACGCGCTCTACCCCGACTACCTGATCGACGTTGCCGCCGAGCAACGTGAACTGGCCGCGGCGCAGCTCGTCGTCTGGTTGCAGCCGCTGCACTGGTACGGCATGACGCCGCTGTTGAAGTTGTGGCTCGATGAGGTCTTCGCCTTCGGCTGGGCCTACGGCCCCGGCGGCAAGGCGCTCGTCGGCAAGGACTTGTGGCTCGTCGCCTCGACCGGCGGCGCCGAAGACAGCTACCGCCCGCAGGGCACGAACCGGCATTTCTTCGACGCCTTTTTGCCGCCGTACGAGCAGACCGCGGCGCTGTGCGGCATGCGCTTTTTGCCGCCGCTGCTGCTGCACGGCGCGCACCGCGTCGGCGAAGCGGAGATGGCGGCGCATGCGCAGGTGTTCGGCGAGCGGCTGCAGAGTTATCCGCAGTGGCCGGAGATCGATCAGATGGCCACCTGCGACGTGATCGAGGTCGGTGCGACCGATCGACCAACATGACCTACTCGCTCGACACGAAAGCGATGCAGCAGTTGCGCGGCGCGCGCTGGTGCGGCATTTCGCCGACCGTGTATGCGCTCGGCGTCACCAGCCTGCTCACCGACGTGGCCTCGGAGATGGTGACGTCGATCCTGCCGCTGTACCTCGTCTTCGCCTTGCAACTCTCTCCTCTTGCAGATCGGCCTGCTCGACGCGGTGTACCAGGGCGCGGCTGCGGCAGCGCGCCTGGCCGGCGGCTGGTGCGCCGACCGCTGGCAGCGCCACAAGCAGGTGGCCGCGGCCGGCTATGGGTTGTCGGCCGCGTGCAAGCTCGGCTGGCTCGCGGCCGGCGCGTCGTGGCCGGCGCTGTCTGCGGTGATGGCGGCCGACCGTGTCGGCAAAGGCATCCGCACCGCGCCGCGCGACGCACTGATCTCGCTGGCCAGCGAGCCGCAACGCATCGGCCTGGCGTTCGGCGTGCACCGCGCGTTCGACAGCGCCGGCGCGTTGATGGGGCCCTTGCTCGCCTTCGCGATCCTGGCCGCGTTGCCCGAGGCCTACGACGTGATCTTCGTCGCCAGCTTCTGCATCGCGCTGGCCGGCCTGGCGGCCTTGCTGCTGCTGGTGCGCAGCCCGGTCGGCAGCGCCGTCGCTGCCGCGCGGCCGACCTTCGCGCAGGCAATGGGCCTGCTGCGCATCACGCGTTTGCGCTCGGTGCTCGTCGCCGCCTCGCTGCTCGGCCTGACCACCGTCGCCGATCCGTTCTTCTACCTGCTCCTGCAGCGCAGCGCGGCCTTGCCGGTGGCCTGGTTTCCGCTGCTGTTTCTCGGCACGGCGCTGACTTACCTCGCGCTCGCCGTGCCCGCGGGCAAGCTGGCCGACCGCATCGGCCGCGGCCGCGTCATCCTGCTCGGCCACGCGCTGCTGCTCGCGGCGTGCCTGTGCCTGCTGGCCTCGCAACAGCACAAGCTCTGGGGCGCACTCGCACTCGCGCTGCTCGGCGCGTACTACGCCTGCACCGACGGCGTGCTGATGGCGGCAATCAGCGCCTGGCTGCCGGCCGATCTGCGCGCCAGCGGCTTTGCGATGATCACCACGGCGACGGGGCTGTCGCGCCTGGTCGGCTCGGCATTGTTCGGTGTGCTGTGGCAGGCCTTCAGTCTGCAGACCGCCGTGGCCTTGTTCGCCGGCGCGCTGGCCATCGCGCTGTTGGTCACCGCGCGCACTTGGATTCGATTGGAGCGCTTGTCTTGATCGACACCACCTCGCCCTCCCCCGCCCGCGTGCTCGCCTTTCTCGGCGTGGGGCTGGCCTGCATCGCCGCGGCCGGCGCCTACGCGTGGTGGGCGGCGCAACAGCGCGCGCAGGTCGCGGCTGCGATCACGCGCACCGAGAAGCCGTTGCAGTCATTGCCGTCCGCGCCCTACCTGCTGCTGCGCGTCACCGGCCCGGGCGCGTCGCATGGCCGCATGGCGCTCGAATCGCTGCACGCCGGCGACGGCGCGCGATCGGTCAGCACGATGAACTGCGACCGCGTGCATGCCGTGAGCGCGGGTGGGGGGCGCGGCATCTGCCTCGAAGCCAGACGCGGCGCACTCACCACTTACCACGCACACCTGTTCGACAGCGCACTTCACAAGACGGCGAGCTTCGACCTTGCCGGGGCGCCGAGCCGCACGCGCATGTCGGCCGACGGCACGCTGGCGGCGACGACGGTGTTCGTCAGCGGGCATTCGTATTCGGCGCCGGGCTTTTCGACGCGCACGTCGATCATCGATGTGCCAGGCGCACGCGTGCTCGCCGCCGACCTCGAAGCGTTTGCGGTGATCAAGGACGGCCAGCCGTTCAAGGCCAGCGACTTCAACTTCTGGGGTGTCACCTTCACGCCCGATAGCAAAGGCTTCTACGCCACGCTGCAGACCAGCGGCCAGCAGTGGCTGGTGCAAGGCGACATCGCGCAGCAGCGCATGACGGTGATCGCGCCGAACGTCGAATGCCCGTCGCTGTCGCCCGACGGCCAGCGCATCGCCTTCAAGCGCCGCGTCGTGCCGCCGCCGCAAGGCCGCGTGGTGTGGCAGATCGTCGTGCGCGAGCTCGCCAGCGGCAAGGAGACCGTGCTGTCACGCGAGACGCGCAGCGTCGATGACCAGGTCGAATGGATCGACGATCGTGAGATTGCGTACTCGCTGCCCGACGACACGACGCCGGCCGCGACCAACACCTTTGCGTTGGCGATCGACGGCAGCAGCGCGCCGCGACTGCTCGCACCATTGGCCTACTCACCAGCCGTCGTCCGCTGATGGAACACACCACCTGGCTGACGACGAGCCTGATCTACCTCGCCGCCGCGGTCATCGCCGTGCCGCTGGCGCGTGTGCTCGGCCTCGGCTCGATCATCGGCTACCTCGGCGCCGGCATCGCCATCGGGCCGTGGGGCCTGGCGCTCGTCACCGATGCGAAGACGATTCTGTCGGTGGCCGAGTTCGGCGTCGTGCTGATGCTGTTCTTGGTCGGCCTGGAACTCGAGCCGCGCCGCTTGTGGTCGATGCGCCGGCCGATCTTCGGCTGGGGCACGGTGCAGGTCGGCGCCAGTGCGGCGCTGATGGCCGGCGTGGCGCTGATGTTCGGCGTGGCGTGGCCGCTGGCGGTGGCGGCCGCGCTCGGCCTGGCGATGTCGTCCACCGCGATCGGCCTGGCGGTGCTGGACGAGCGCAAGGCCATGCCCACCAACGCCGGCCAGGGCGTGCTGGCGATCGCGCTGTTCCAGGACGTGTCGGCCATTCCGATCCTGGCTGCGATGCCCTTCCTCGCGCCCGCGGCGGCGCAGGCGGCCGGCGGCGGCTGGTGGGGCGCCGCCAAGGCGGTCGCCGTGATCGCGGGCCTGCTGCTCGGCGGACGCTTGCTGCTGCGCCCGGCGCTGCGCTGGATCGCCGGCAGCAAGACGCCCGAGGTCTTCACCGCGGCGGCGCTGCTGCTCGTCGTCGCCACCGCGGCGCTGATGCATGCGGTTGGGTTGTCGATGGCCCTCGGCGCCTTTCTCGCCGGCGTGCTGCTCGCCGAAAGCGAATACCGGCGCGAGCTGGAGACCGATCTCGAACCGTTCAAAGGCTTGCTGCTCGGCCTGTTCTTCATCGCCGTCGGCATGAGCATCGACTTCGCGGTCGTGATCGCGCAGCCGGGACTGATCGCGGCGATCGTGCTCGGCTTTCTGCTCGTCAAGGCGATCGTGCTGGCGCTGATCGCGCGCGGCATGCCGATCCCGCTGGCCGAGCGGCCGGTGTTCGTCATCCTGCTGGCGCAGGGCGGCGAGTTCGGCTTCGTCGTTTTTCAGGCGGCGCAGCAGGCCGGCGTGATCGACGGCGCCACGTCGTCGCTGCTCGTCGCCGCGGTGGCGGTGTCGATGCTGATCTCGCCGCTGGCGCTGGTGCTGGCTGACAAGTGGCTGCTGCCGAAGCTGATGCAGCAAGGCGCGCGCCAACTCGCCGAGCTCGACGAGCCGCAGAACCAGCAGGTCATCATCGCCGGCTTCGGCCGCTACGGTCAGATCGTCGGCCGCGTGCTGCTGGCCAACGGCATCCAGCCGACGGTGCTCGACTACGACAGCGAAGCCGTCGAGGGCATCCGCCGCTTCGGCCTGAAGGTGTTCTACGGCGACGCGACGCGGCTCGATCTGCTGCGCAAGGCGGGTGCGGCCGAAGCGCGGGTGCTCGTCGTCGCCATCGACGATGTGCAGCAGAGCTTGGCGCTGGTGGACATGGCGCGCGAACATTTCCCCGCGCTGCAGATCGTCGCCCGCGCGCGCAACGTGCAGCACCTGTACCAACTGCGCGACCGCGGCGTGACGCTGATCGAGCGCGAGACGTTCGACTCGGCGCTGATGAGCGCGCGCGGCGTGCTCGAGACGCTCGGCTTGCCGCGCCACCAGGCGCGCAACCTGGCGCTGCGCTTTCGTCGCCACAACTTGGAGCAGCTCGAACAAGCGGCGCCGCATTTCAAAGACGAGTCCAAGCTGATCGCGATGAGCAAGATCGGCCGCGCGCAGATGGAGCAGTTCATGGCCGAGGAGCGGCAGCGGAAGGACAGCCGGGCGACCGAGCGAAGGCTGGGCGGGCGAGGCCAAGGCCGGCGACTGAATTTCAGCGCAGCCCATCCCACAGCAACTTCACCCCCGTGGCCGCCATGCCGGTGTAGGCGATGCGGTAAAACCATGCCGAGGCGATGCGCCGCGTCAGCCAGATGCCGAGCCAGACCCCGAGCGGCGCCAGCGGCACCAGCACCAGCGACGTGGCCAGGTTGCGCAGGTCGAGCAAGCCCAGCCATGCGTACGGAATCCACTTCGACAAATTGATCGCCGTGAACAGCACCGCCATCGTTGCGGTGAAGCGGATCGGGTCGAGTCGCAGCGGCAACACATAAGCCGACAGCGGCGGGCTGCCGGCATGGGCGACGAAGCTCGTGAAGCCGGCGGCAATGCCGAGCACGAAGCCGACGGCCTTGGGCGGCGGCGGTGCATCGGCGCGCGGCGGGAAGACCAGGCGCTGCGCCAGAAAGAGCAGCGTCAACACGCCGACGACCGCGGCCACGGCCTTGCCCGACAAGACGCCGAAGAGCAACGTGCCGACCACCGTGCCGATCAGGCCGGCCGGCAGCAGCAGGCGCAGCAGCTCGCGGTCGCGATGCCGCCACAACTGCTGGATGCTGGTGAAGTCCATCACCAGCAGCAGCGGCAACATGATCGCCGCGGCCTGCGGCACCGGCACCGCCAGCGCCATCATCGGCGTCGCCAGCGCGCCGAAGCCGATCAGGAAACCACTCTTCGACAAGCCCATCAACAACACCGCGGGGATCGCCGCGGCGTAGAACCAGGGGTCGGTGATGAAGCTCAAAGGTTCACGCGCGGGCCAGCGCCGGGCCGCTCCCAAGCGGCCCGCGCTCCCCTCGGGGGAAGCGAGCGAAGCGAGCCAGGGGTCGTCATGTCAGGCTGCAGGCTTCCTCGAACGACAGCCGTGGGCTGCGCGCAAACACCTTGGCCGGGTCGCCCTCGCCGAGCGTGCAGATGAAGTTCGTCTTGACCGTGGTGCCGCTCCAGAACGCGGCGTCGACCTTGGCCGCGTCGAAGCCGCTCATCGGCCCGCACCCCAAGCCGAGCGCGCGTGCGGCGATGATGAAGTAGCCGCCTTGCAGCGACGAGTTGCGAAATGCGGTCTCCTCGATCTTGGCTTCGTTGCCGACGAACCAGGCCCGCGCGTCGGTGTGCGGGAACAGCATCGGCAGCTTGTCGTAGAACGCCATGTCCATGCCGATGATCGCGGTGACGGGCGCCTGCTTGATCTTCGATGCGTTGGCCGACGAGGCGCAAGTCATCAGTTTTTCCTTCGCCTGCGCGCTGCGCGCGAACTGGAAGCGCGCCGGCGAGCAGTTGGCCGAGGTCGGGCCCCACTTCAGCAGGTCGTAGAGGGCACGCAGTTGATCGTCGCTGACCGTCGTCGGCTTGTAGCCGTTTTGCGTGCGGGCCTGGGTGAAGAGCTGTTCGGTGCTGACTTGCATCGGGGTCTTTCGTGTTGGGCTGACAATTGTCGGGCCATGTTCAGCCCTTCACAGCACGACGTCCGGCGCTTCTTCTGCGAGGCCTGGCGCAAAGACCGCGAACGCCTGGCGTTGCAGCCGATGGAAGTGTTGGCGGCGCAGTGGATCGACGAACACCCCGAGCACCATGCCGAGCTGGCGGACGTGAACGAAGCCCTGGCCGCAACCTACAGCGTCGAGAGCGGCCGCACCAACCCGTTCCTGCACCTGTCGATGCACCTGACGATCAGCGAGCAGTGTTCGATCGATCAGCCACGCGGCATCCGCCAAGCCGTGGAACTGCTCGCCGCCAAACGCGGCTCGCTGCACGACGCCCACCACGAGGTCATGGAGTGCCTGGGCGAAATGGTGTGGGCCTCGCAGCGCAGCGGCCTGCCGCCGGACGGGCTGGCCTACCTCGAGCGCGTTCGCAGGCGCGCCGCGCGCTGATCGCCGCTCAAGGCAACCAGTAGCCTTGGTCGGTCTCGGCGCCGTAGAAGAACGGGTTGCCCTGGTCCTGCTGCGAGAAGCGGGCGCCGCAAGTGGCGGCCACACCCGTGTTGCCCGAGTAGTTGGCGTAGGCGCTGCACACCTGGTCGCGCATCGCCGCCTGGCACTGGTCCATGCTCGGCTCGCTGGCCGTGTTGTAGTGGTTCGAGACCGACTGCCAGGCCACGTTCTGCAGCGCGCTGGCCTGCTCCGCGGTGACGTTCGGCCGGCGCCCACGCGCCCACCGGCGAGCGGCGATAAACCGAGGCATACGTGACCAGCGACAGGTAGTACTCGCCGAGCGGCGACAGGTGCAGCGCGTCCGTGAACAGGCGGTCGATCGTCAGCGCGGCATCGCCGGTGCTCACGCCTGCCACCCAGCCGCGAACCGCGGCCTGCTCGACCAGATCGGCCAGGGCCAGAGCGGCCGGCAGGTACGTCATGCGGTCAGCGCGCCCGGCCGCGGCCAGCGAGACGTTGACACGCGCCGCCGTGCACTGCCAGGCCTTGGCCACGGTGCGCTCGTAGGCCAGCCACGACGCCGGGTTGTTCTTGTCGGCAATGGCCAGCCACGAGTGATAGAGGTAGCTGTTGGCCGCGGCATTGCCGGCGACGAGGCGATCCTGGAAGTGCCGTGAGTAGCGCACCGTGTCTTCCCAGATCAGCGTGTTGACGATGTCGTGGCGCTCGGTCAGCACGAGCGTGTCGTAGCGCTGGCCGCCGATCGTCTGCGGATAGAGCAGCTCGGCGGCGATGTCCATGTTCGTGCCATAGCGGTTGTCGCCCATCCGATAGCCGGAGAACGATGCATCGTTCAGGTCGCCGCCACGGGTGCGGAAGCGCGTTGGCGAGCCGTTGACGATCTGCTTGTTCCACACCATCGGCGTGCCCTGGCTGCCCGCCACCGCTTCCATGTTGGCGAAGGTGCCGTGCGCCGTGAGGCTGTGGCCGGAAACCATGATGGCCGCGCTGGCGCGGGGCGCGGACAAACCGGGGCCGGCCACCGGTGCTGGGGCAGGCGTGGGCGCCGGTGCGGGAGCAGGCGTGGGCGCCGGTGCTGCGGCGCCATCGCTCCAGACTTCGCAATGCTTGACGACCATGAACGCCGGGTCGGAGCCGAAAAATTCATTGCTGCAGTCCGCGCGCCCGGTGACGCTCTTGTGCACCCATGAATCGCCGGCGCCGTAGCGCACGGTGCTGGTCGAGGCGATGTCGAAGACCTGGTATTCGTTGGCCACCGGGGTCCAACTGCTGGCGGCCAACGCTTGCGCGCGGTCGGAAGAGGATGGAGTAGAGGCCGACGCTGCTGCGGCGTCAGGCTCTGCGCCTCCGCAAGCAACCAACAAAACGGCCACGGAGCAATGCAAGGCGAGGGACTTCATGGAGCGGGTTCATCTTTGTAGTAGGAACGACAAAGAATGCTATCGAGAGGCCTCGCTCTAATCGGCCACTGCATTGCAATCAACAGTAAGAGCGTGCGCGGCCACGCTCACAGCGCAAACTCGAGAAGCGGTGATAGTTCTCTACTCGCCGACCAATCCATTGCGGATCGCATAGACGGTCAGCTCGGAGTTGTTGGCCAGCCTCAACTTTTCGAGCACGCGCGCGCGGTACACCGAGACCGTCTTCGGCGACAGCGTCAGCAGGGTGGCGATGTCCGACAGCCGCTTGCCCGAGGCGATCATGACCAGCGTCTGCAACTCGCGGTCGCTGAGCTTCTGGTGTGGCAGCTCGGGCGCCGGCGCAGACAGGCTCTCGACCAGCATCTGCGCGATCTCGGGCGTGACGTACTTGCGGCCCTGCGCCACCGTGCGCACGGCCTGCACGATCAACTGCGGGTCGCCGCCCTTGTTGACGTAGCCGAAAGCGCCGCCGCGCAGTGCGCGCAGCGCGTACTGGTCTTCGGGGTACATGCTGACGACCAGGGCCTTGACCGCGCTGCCTTCGTCCTTCAGCGCATGCAGCACGTCGAGACCGCTGCGGCCGGGCATGTTGATGTCGAGCACCAGCACGTCGCAGCGCGTCGTGCGCATCAGCGCTCGCAGTTCGCCGTAATCGCCGGCCTCGCCGACGACGCGGATGTCCACCGCGTCGGTCAGCGTGTCGCGGATGCCGCGCCGGATCAGCGCGTGGTCGTCGCAGATGATGACGTCGATCACAGATCGGTGCCCCAGGCGGAAGGGTCGTGCTCGGCGTTGTCGAGGCCTTGCAGCGTCGTTGCCGCGGCCTTGGCGCGTTGCGCTTGCGACACCGGCACCGACAAGATGATCGTCGTGCCCGCCGTGCCGCTCGACAGATCGACCCAGCCGCTGACGGTCTCGGCGCGCTCGCGCAGGCCGCGGATGCCGAAGCTGCCGGCCTTGGCCAGCGCGTCGGTCGAGAGGCCGCGGCCGTCGTCGCTGACCTCGATCGACAGCACGCCGCGCGCGAGAGACAGATCGATCGTGACGCGCCGGGCCTGCGCATGTTTGCTGACGTTGGTCAGCGCCTCCTGCACCGCGCGGTAGGCCACCAGCGGCACGCCTTGCGGCAGGTCGAGGTGTTCGTGGCTGGTGCGAAACGAGCAGGTGATGGCCATGCGTTTTTCGAAGCGCTGCGCCATCCATTGCAGTGCGGCCACGAGGCCCTGCTCCAGGATCGCCGGGCGCAGGTTGTGCATGATGCGCTGGCTGGCTTCGATGGCATGGCCGGTCATCTCCAGCGCCGAGGTCACGCGCGCCAGCACGTCGGCGTCGTGCGCATGGCGCGCCATCCATGCCAGGTCGAACTTCAATGCCGCCAGCGAGCCGCCGACATCGTCGTGGATCTCGCGCGCGATCGCCGCGCGCTCGCGCTCGATGCTGCTTTGCAGATGCTGCGCCAGCTCCGACAGGCGCTGCTTCGAGGCCGCGAGCTCGCGGTCGGCGGCGTTGCGCGCGCGGCGCGTCTCGTTGGCCTCGATCGCGCGCTCGAGCGCCGGCACCAGGCGCGTCAGGTTGCTCTTCAGCAGATAGTCGCTGGCGCCGGCGCGCATGGCCTGCACCGCCACGTCCTCGCCGATCTCGCCGGACAGGATGACGAAGGGCAGCAGGCGGCCGCTGCCGTTCAGGATCTCGAGCGCCGCCAGGCCGGAGAAGTCCGGCAGGTTGTAGTCCGACAGCACCACGTCCCAGTCTTCTTCGAGCGCCGCGCGGAAGGCGGCCTCGCTGTCCACGCGCAGCACCGCCAGCGAGCGGCCCTCGCGCGCCAGCAGTGCTGCCACCAGCTCGTGATCGACCTCGGAGTCTTCGAGGTGCAGCACGCGCAGACTGCGCTTGGAGGGGTGGATCGGCATCGCCCGCGAACTGTAGCGGCACGAACAATGGCCCCTGGCTCGCTTCGCTCGCGTCCCCCAAGGGGCCGAGTGCCGCGGCTCCGAGCCCGCCTGCGCGGGCTTGGACGGCACGAGGAGGCGTTGCGTCTCGCAACGCCCCGGCCTGCAAGGCCCCTGCTGCCTTGGGGCGGCCCGGCAGCACCAAAACAAAGAGCCCGGCCAAGGCCGGGCTCTTTGTCGGTGAGGGACTTTGTGCGTTCAGGCGCGGTGTGCGCTCGCCTGCTGCGCCAGCAGCGCATCGGCCGCGACGTCGGCGCGGGCCAGGCTGTCGATGCCGCCGAGCAGCGCCAACGTCATCACGGCGGCCAGAGCGAAAGCGGTGGCGCGTTGGATCAGGGTGTCGGTGCGGTTCGTCATGGTCGGCTCCAGGGGGTTGCTCGGTTCGATGGAGTCAACTCTAGGCACGGGCACAGCGCTGCGCGAGCGGCAAGCGACGAAGCGAGGCCGGCGAGCGACGGAATGCAGGCCGCCCCGATGAACCGCGCTCGTTAGAATTGAAGCCATGGGCATCGCCGACTTCCCCGCCGTTCTGCAACGGCACCGGCTCACGGTGGACGAGTACCACCGCATGGCCGAGGCCGGCGTGCTCGCGGCCGATGCCCATGTCGAACTGATCGAAGGCGAGGTGGTTGACATGGCACCGATGAAGAGCCGCCATGCGAGCGTCGTGGCGCGCTTGCTCGCCGCGTTGCAGCGCGCGGTGGGCGACAGGGCCCTGGTCTGGTGCCAACTGCCACTGCACCTCGGTCCTCGGTCCGAGCCTGAGCCTGACCTGATGCTGTTGCGGCCTCGCGCAGATTTCTATGCGCCTGCCCACCCCAACGCCGATGACGTGCTGCTGCTGATCGAGGTCTCCGACAGCACGCTCGACTACGACCGCGGCGTCAAGCTGCCGCTGTACGCCAAGCACCGCGTCGCCGAAGTCTGGATCGTCGATCTCGACAACAACATCGTGCGCTTCTTCCGCAACGGCGACGGCACCGCCTACACCGACATCACCGCCAGCGAAACACCGCGCGCCACGCCGGTGGCGGCGCTGCCGGGCGTGACGATCGACTTGAGCAGCCTGCTGAACTGACGGCCCCAAGCTCGCTGCGCTCGCACCCCCCGAGGGGAGCGGGCCGCTTGGGAGAGGCCCGGCGCTTGCCCTGATCTATTCGGCAGTCGCGCGGCGCAGCGTCTCGACGACCGGCCGCCGCAGCACGTCGCGCAGGCCCCACCAGCCAGCAGCCAACGCCAGCAGCGCACCGGCCACACCGCCGGCCAGCGGCACCCACCACGACGCGGTCCACTGGAACTCGAACGCATAACGCGCCAACGCCCAGCCGACCACCATCGCCGCAATCGACGCCAGCACACCCGCCAAGGCACCGACGCCCGCCAGCTCGGCGCGCTGCACGCGGCCGAGCAGCACCTGGCTGGCGCCGAGCGCGCGCATCACCGCGAACTCCTTGGCGCGCGCTTCACGCGTGGCGGTGACGGCGGCAAACAAGACGACGAGCCCGGTGGCGAGCGTGAACGCAAACAGGAACTCGACGGCGCGGATCACCTGGCCGAGCACGCGCTGCACCTGGTCGATCTGCGCCGAGACGTCGATGCTGGTGATGTTCGGAAAGTCGCGCGACAGCGTGTTGTCGAAACCGGCCACCTCGGGCGCGCGAAACGCCGTGATCACGGTGGCCGGCAGGCCCGGCATCTGCGCCTGCGGAAAGATGACGAAGAAGTTGACGCGCATCGAGCCCCAATCGACCTTGCGCAACGTCGTGATGCGGGCCTCGTGCGTGGCCCCGCCGACGTCGAAGCGCATCGTGTCGCCGAGCTTCAGGCCGAGCTCCTGCGCCAGGCCGTCTTCGACGCTCGCCGCGCCGGCCTCGTCTTCTTTCCATTGCCCAGCCGTCACCGTGTTGTGGCCCGGCAGTTGCGCCGTGTGGCTCAAGTTGAACTCGCGCTCGACCAAGCGCTTGGCGCGCTCGGCGCCGAAGGTGTCGGGCGTCACCGCCTTGCCGTTCACCGCGACGAGCCGGCCACGGATCATCGGGTACCAGTCGTAGCGCTGCACGCCGCTGCTGTCGAGCACCTTGCGGAACGCCTGTTCCTGTTCGGGCTGGATGTTGATGACGAAGCGGTTCGGCGCATCCGGCGGCGTGGCCTTGCGCCAGCTCGAGACGAGGTCGGTGCGCAGCAGCACGAGCAGCACGAGGGCCAGCAAGCCGACACTCAGCGACGACACCTGCAGCACCGCAAAGGCAGGCCGCGCCGCGATCTGGCGCGTCGCCAGCACCAGCCAGCGCGGCGCATTGGCTTCGGGCACCGCGCGCTTCAAGACCAGCACGGCGCACCACGCCAGCAGCGCGAACACCGCCACCGCCGCGGCAAAACCGCCGACTGCGATCAGCCCCAGCTTCAAGTCCGACGACACCGCGAGCAGCAGCGCCGCAAAGCCGACCGCGCCCGCGCCGAGCACGAGCAGCGACGCCGGCTTCAAGCCGCCGACATCGCGCCGGATGACGCGCAGCGGCGGCACGCTGGCCAGCTGCAGCACGGGCGGCAGGCCGAAGCCGATCAACAGCGTCAGGCCGACGCCGATGCCGAACAGCGCCGGCCACACGCCCACGGGCGGCAGGTCGGCCTGCACCAGTCCGGCGAGCAACCAGACAAAAACGTTGTGCACCAACAGGCCGAGCAACACACCGGCCACACTCGCGATCAAACCGACGGCGCCGAACTCGATCCCATAGGCCAGGGCGATCGAGCGCTGCGGCTGGCCGAGCACGCGCAGCATCGCGCAGTCGTTCAAGTGTCTTTCCGCAAACTCACGCGACGCAATCGCCACCGCCACCGCAGCGAGCAACGCGGCGAGCAGCGCAACCAGGTTCAGAAACTTCTTCGCGCGGTCGAGCGTCTGCTTCATCTCCGGCCGGCCGGACTCCATCGACTCGACACGCACGCCGCGCAAGGATTGTTTTTCGATCTGCTCTTCGGCCCAACGCACGAAGGCCGAGACCTCCGCATCGCGGCTGGCCGGCGATGCCACCGCGAGCCGATAGCTCACACGGCTGGCCGGCTGGATCAACTGCGTCGCGGCGAGATCGCCATGACCCACCATCACGCGCGGCGCAAAGCTCATGAAGCCGGCGCCGCGGTCGGGCTCGATGGCGACGATGCGCGCGATCTTCAACGCCGCGTCGCCGAGCAGCAGCGTGTCGCCCATCTTCAACTGCAGCGCGTCGAGCAGCGACGCATCGACCCACACCGTGCCGGGATCGGGCGCGCCGGCGCCGTCGAGCTCGGGCGCGTCGGGCGTGTTGCGCAGCTTCAGCCGGCCGCGCAGCGGGTAGCCGTCGCTGACCGCCTTGACCGCGACCAGCTTGCTCGCGCCGCCCTTGTCGTCCGGCGCGCGGCCCATGCTCGGAAAGCCCGTCGTCGTGGCCACCTGCAGGCCGCGTGCGCGCGCTTCATCGAGGAAGGCCTGCGGCGTCGGCCGGTCGCTGGAGACGATGGCGTCGCCGCCCAACAACTGCCGCGCATCGCGCGCTAGGCTGCGCTCCAGCCGGTCGGCGAAAAAGCCGACCGCCGTCAGCGCGCCGACCGCCAGCGTCACGGCCACGAGCAGCAACCGCAACTCTCCCGCGCGGAAGTCGCGCAGCGTTTGCCGCCAAGCCAGAGCCAAAGCGGACGGCGGATTGAAACTCTCTTCGGTGTCGGCCACGGTGATGCTGTGCAACGCGTAAGCAAGCACCATACCGCAGGGCCGCTGCGTCCGCCGGGTCGCGCGTCGCCCGGTGCTCGATGAAGGCCCGCTTGCGCACCCTCCGCCGCGGGTGTACAAGAGTTGCAGCAGTAGCAGTTGCAGTAAGTGGTATCGGAAGTCTCGGCAGTACGGCCAGATGGGAGACCACCATGCGCAGACGCATCTATTGGCTTCTGCCCGACCTGGCCAGTGCCAGTCGGACGATGAATGACCTTCTGCTCGCCCGCATCGACGAAGGTCATATCCACTTCGTTGCCAGCGAAGGCGCCGACATGACGGGGCTGCACGCGGCCAACCTGTTGCAGACCTCGGACGTGATCCGGGCCGCGCAACTCGGTCTGGTCTTCGGCGCCGCCTCGGGCGCGGTGATCGGTGCCCTCGTCGCCCTGTTCTTCCCGCTCTTCGGCGACTCGCCGCAATGGGGCATCGCCGCGGTGCTGGCCATCGTCGGCGCGCCTCTGGGGGCGTGGATGGCCAGCCTGATCGGCGTCTCGGTGTCCAGCCGCCGGCTCGAGCGCTTTCACAGTGCGATCGAGGCCGGACAGTTGCTGCTGATGGTCGATGTGCCGCGCTCGCGCGTCGTGGAGATCGAGGCCCTGCTCGCGGCGGCGCATCCCGAAGGGCATTTCGAAGGCGAGGATCCGAACATTCCGGCGTTTCCCTGAGCCCGTCCGTGGCCATCGCCAGCGATGGCCGGATGCTGCGGAGGTGATATGGACCTGCACTTGCGTTTGACGAGCCCTGCCCACCGGCCCGACTGGACTGCGGCGGTGGTCAGCGGCTTTGCCGCCGGCGCGGTGGTGATGGTGCTCGAACTGGTGTGGGTGGCGATGTTCGACGCCGAAGGGCCGTGGCGCAGTTCGCACCTCGTCGCGGCCATTGTGCTCGGGCCGCAGACGGCCTTCACTTCGGAGTTCAACCTGCTCGTGGTCGCGGTCGCGCTGGCCACGCATTACGCGCTGGGCATCGCCTTCGGGCTCGGCTTGGCATTGGTGGTGGCGCTGATGCACCGCGAGGACAGTGTGTTGTCGGCGGAAGTCGTCGGCTTGGCCTTCGGCGCGCTGGTGTATGTCACCAACTTCCACGTCTTGACGGTCGTCATGCCGTGGTTCATCGAAATGCGCGGCTGGGCGACGCTGATGGCGCACCTGGTCTGCGGCCTGGTGGCCGCTGTGCTGTACTGGAAGTTGCGCCGGGCCGGCCGCGCCGAGTGACGACACGGCACACCCGCCATGGCCATCGCTGTCGCGCTCGTCGTCATCGTCCTCGGCTCGGTGCTGTTCCACCTGTTCACGCCCTGGTGGCTGCCGCCGCTGGCGTCGAACTGGAAGTCGATGGACGACACGCTGGCCATCACCGTCGTCATCACCGGGCTGTTCTTCGTCGTCATCACGCTGTTCGTGGCCTACACGCTGTGGCGCTTTCGCCATCGCGAGGGCCACCGCGCCGCCTACGAGCCGAACAACCACCGCCTCGAACGGCGGCTGATCATCGTCACCTCGGTCGGCATCGCCGCGCTGCTGGCGCCGGGGCTGTGGGTCTATGCCGACTATGTGCGGCCGCCGCGCGAATCGATGACGCTCGAAGTGCTCGGCCAGCAATGGCGCTGGCGCTTTCGCTTTCCCGGCGCCGACGGCAAGTTGGGCGGCAGCGACGCGCGCTTCGTCAGCGCCGCCAACCCGTTCGGCCTCGACCCCAGCGATGCGGCCAGCGCCGACGACATCCTGGTCGATGCCAACGAGGTCCGCCTGCCGCTGGACCGCCCGGTCAACATCGTGCTGCGCTCGCACGACGTGCTGCACGACTTCTTCGTGCCGCCGTTCCGCGCCCGCATGAACATCGTGCCGGGCCAGGTCAGCAGCTTCTGGTTCACGCCGATCAAGGTCGGACGCTACGAGGCCCTGTGCGCGCAGTTGTGCGGCGTCGGCCATCCCGACATGCGCGGCTTCGTGCGCGTCGAGGACGGCGCCGCGTTCGATGACTGGCTGCGCACGCAACCGAGCTTCGCCAGCCTGCGCAGCGCTGCCGCCGCGGCGCCGGCCGCCGATCCGGCGATCGAGCGCGGACGCGCACTGGCGCAGGCCAAGGGCTGCGCCGCCTGCCACAGCGTTGACGGCAGCGTCGGCGTCGGCCCGACCTGGAAGGGCCTGTTCGGCAAACAGGAGAGCCTGGAGGACGGCAGCACGGCGCTGGTGGACGAAGCCTTCGTGCGCGGCTTCGTGCGCGACCCGAAGTCGCGCGACATCAAAGGCTTTGCGAACGTGATGCCGCCGATCCCTCTCACCGACCAGGAGCTCGACACGCTGGTGGACTACATCAAGGCGCACGGCCAGCGCTGAGGACGGACCATGTCCTACGCCGACGACCATCACCACGAGCACGGCGACCACGCGCCCAGTCACTGGTTCTTCCGCTACGTCTGGAGCCAGGACCACAAGGTGATCGCGGTCCAGTACGCGTCGATCGCCATCATCGTCGGCCTGATCGGCCTGGTGCTGTCCAACCTGATGCGGCTGCAGATCGGCTTCCCGGGCCAGTTCGAGTGGATCAACGCCGAGCGCTACTACCAGTTCGTCACCATGCACGGCATGATCATGGTGATCTACCTGCTGACCGCCCTCTTCCTCGGCGGCTTCGGCAACTACCTGATCCCGCTGATGGTCGGCGCGCGCGACATGGTGTTCCCGTACATGAACATGCTGAGCGTCTGGGTCTACTTCGTCTCGGTGCTGATCCTGCTGGCCAGCTTCTTCGTGCCCGGCGGCCCCACCGGCGGCGGCTGGACGCTGTACCCGCCGGCAGTCATCCTGCCCGGCACGCCGGGGCACGACGCCGGCATCGTCCTGATGCTGGTCTCGCTGGTGGTCTTCATCGTCGCCACGACGATGGGCGGCCTGAACTACGTCACCACCGTGCTGCAGGCGCGCTGCCGCGGCATGTCGCTGATGCGCATGCCGCTGGCGGTGTGGGGCATCTTCGTCGCCACCATCCTGGCGCTGCTGGCCTTCCCGGCGCTGTTCGTCTCCGGCGTGATGATGCTGCTCGACGAGACCCTGGGCACCAGCTTCTTCATGCCGGCGCTGGTGTCGATGGGCCAGTTGAGCGGCACCAAGGGCGGCAGCCCGCTGCTGTTCCAGCACCTGTTCTGGTTCTTCGGCCACCCCGAGGTCTATATCGTCGCGCTGCCGGCCTTCGGCCTGGTCTCGGACCTGATCAGCGTGCATGCGCGCAAGGCGATCTTCGGCTACCGCACGATGGTCTGGGCGATCGTCGTCATCGGCGGCCTGTCGTTCATCGTCTGGGCGCACCACATGTTCGTCGCCGGCATGAACCCCTGGTTCGGCTTCTTCTTCGCCACCAGCACGCTGATCATCGCCGTGCCGACCGCGATCAAGGTCTATAACTGGGCGCTGACGCTGTGGCGCGGCGACATCCACATGACGGTGCCGATGCTGTTCGCACTGGCCTTCCTCGCCACCTTCGTGCTCGGCGGGCTGACCGGGCTGTTCCTGGGCAACGTCAGCGTCGATATCCCGCTGTCGGGCACCTACTTCGTGGTCGCGCACTTCCACATGGTGATGGGCGTGGCGCCGCTGCTGGTGGTCTTCGGCGCGATCTACCACTGGTACCCGAAGATCACCGGCCGCATGCTCGACGACAGCATCGGCAAGTGGCATTTCTGGATCACCTTCCTCGGCACCTACGCGATCTACTTCCCGATGCATTACCTGGGTGTGCTCGGCATGCCGCGGCGCTACCACCACTACAACGACTACCAGTTCATCCCGCCGTCGGCGCATCTGCTCAACGAGTTCATCACCATCGCTGCGCTGATCGTCGGCGTGGCCCAGTTGCTGTTCGTGATCAACTTGCTGTGGAGCCTGAAGCATGGCCGCGCCGCCGGGCCCAACCCCTGGCGCGCCGCCTCGCTCGAATGGTTCACGCCCGAGACGCCGCCACGCCACGGCAACTGGGGCGCGACACTGCCGACCGTGCACCGCTGGGCCTACGCCTACAGCGTGCCCGGCGCGCCGGAGGATTTCATCGCACAGAACGCGCCGCCGCGGCCGGTGGGCTGGAGCCTGAAGGCGCTCCCACACCGAAGGAAGTGCCGGCGTGAACGGCGCCACGCTCGACCTGAGCCCGCGGCCGGCGCCGGCGGCGATCGGCCTGTGGGTTTTCATCGGCGTCGCCAGCACGCTGTTCGCGCTCTTCCTCACCGCGTATGCGATGCGCATGGACCGCGCGCCGGATTGGACCGCGCTGGCCCTGCCCGGGCAGCTCTGGCTGTCCACCGCCTTGCTGGTCGGCGGCAGTGTGCTGCTCGCGCGCGCCGCGCGCGATGACTCGAAGGCGCTGCTGATCGGCGCCGGCCTGTGCGCCTTGGCCTTCGTCGCCAGCCAGCTCTGGGCCTGGCAGGCCCTGGCCGACGCGCGTGTGTCGTTCACCGGCAACCCGGCGGCGAGTTTCTTCTACGTGCTCACCGCGATCCACGGACTGCATGTCGGCGGCGGCCTCGTCGCCTGGCTGCGTGTATTGCAGCGGCCCACGCGCGAGCGTGTCGCGCTGCTGGCGCGCTACTGGCATTTCCTGCTGCTGGCGTGGTTGGCGCTGTTCGCGGCGCTGGGCTGGCTGACGCCGGAGATCGTGGCTTTCATCTGCGGCCGGGGGTGGACATCATGACGACAACGGCAACCCAGACTCCCAACGACTGGCGCGGCTTCGTCGACGACTGGTCGGGCGACCGCGAAGCCTTCCACAGCGTGCCTTGGGGCAAGGCGATGATGTGGATCTTCCTGCTCTCCGACACCTTCATCTTCGGCAGCTTTCTCACCGGCTACATGACGGTGCGCACCTCGACCACGGTGGCCTGGCCGAACCCGAGCGAGGTCTTCGCGCTGCATGTCGGCGGCACCAGCGTGCCGCTGCTGCTGATCGCGATCATGACCTTCGTGCTCATCTCCAGCAGCGGCACGATGGCGATGGCGGTCAACTGCGGCTACCGCCGCGACCGCCGCAACGCCGCGCGCCTGATGGCCGTGACCGCGTTGTTCGGCATCACCTTCGTCAGCATGCAGGCCTTCGAGTGGAGCAAGCTGATCGCCGAAGGCGTGCGCCCCTGGACCAATCCGATGGGCGCGGCGCAGTTCGGCTCGGCGTTCTTCATGATCACCGGCTTCCACGGCCTGCACGTCTCGGTCGGCGTGCTCTACCTGCTGATCGTCGCCTTCAAGGTCAACCGCGGCGACTACGAACAGCGCGGCTACCAGATCGTCGAGATCACCGGCCTGTACTGGCACTTCGTCGATCTGGTGTGGGTCTTCATCTTCGCTTTCTTCTACCTCTGGTGACGCCATGAGCACAAGCACCGCCGAACATGGCCAGCAGCATCAGCAACATCAGCAACATCCGATAGGCCTGTACCTGAAGATTTGGGCCCTGCTGTTCCTGCTCAGCACCTTTTCCTACCTGGTGGACTACTTCCACTTCCAGGGTCTGCTGCGCTGGGGGCTGATCATCACCTTCATGTTGGCGAAGGCCGGCCTGATCGTCGCCGTCTTCATGCACATGGCCTGGGAGCGCATGGCGCTGATCTGCGCCATCACCCTGCCGCCGCTTGCCTTGCTCGTTCTCGTGGGGTTGATGTGGGCCGAAGCCGACCATACCTTTCTGACGCGGCTGCTGTTCTTCCGCTAGGGGGCCGCGCGGCTGCGCCGCGCGGCCCCCTAGCGCGAGAGGAGGGCTCCAGCACGATGAACGAAGTCCGTTCGTCCGTCTGGCAGGAGCCTCCCTCTCGGAGGGAGGCTGGAGGGAGCGGTCGAACTGAGTGGAGCCCCCTCCCGGAGGGGCTGAGCACCGCGGCTCCACGTCCGCCTGCGCGGACGTGGACGGTGCGAGAGGCGTCGCGTCCCGCGACGCCGCGGCCTGCAAGGCTCGGGGGAGCCGTACGTTCGGCGCCAGAGCGCCAGGTACTCGCGCCCTGTGGCGCGAGTACCTGGCGCTGACCAAGCCGCGCGTGGTCGCGCTGATGGTGTTCACCGCGCTGGCCGGCATGTTCCTCGCGACGCACGCGATGGTGCCCTGGCGCGTGCTGCTGTTCGGCAGCCTGGGCATCGCGATGGTCGCCGCCAGCGCGGCCGCGCTCAATCACCTGGTCGATCGCCGCATCGACGCGCTGATGGCGCGCACGCGCGCCCGCCCCCTGCCGCGCGGCGCGCTCGGCACGACGCAGGTGGCGCTGTTCGCTGCTCTGCTCGCGGCGGCTGGCACGGCGCTGCTGCTGGCCACCACCAATGCGCTGTGCACCGCGCTGACGCTGGCCTCGCTGCTCGGCTACGCCGGCGTGTACAGCCTGTGGCTCAAGCACCGCACGCCGCAGAACATCGTCATCGGCGGCGCGGCGGGCGCCGCGCCGCCGCTGCTCGGCTGGGTCGCCGTCAGCGGCACGCTCGACGCCGGCGCGCTGCTGCTGTTCCTGATCATCTTCGTCTGGACGCCGCCGCATTTCTGGCCGCTGGCGATCCACCGCCGCGACGACTACGCGCGCGCCGAGGTGCCGATGCTGCCGGTGACGCATGGCGTGGCGCACACCGCGGGCCGCGTGCTCGCCTACGCCCTGCTCACCTGGGGCGTGTCGCTGCTGCCGGCCGCCACCGGCATGGCCGGCGGCCTGTACCTGGCCGCCGCGCTGCCGCTGGGCGCCGGCTTCGTGCTCTGCGCCTGGCACCTCAAGCGCGACCCGATGCGCTGGGCGCTGCCGACCTTTCGTTATTCGATCGCCTACCTCGGCGCCCTGTTCGCGGCGCTGCTGCTCGATCACCAGTGGTTGCAGTAGATGACCCCTCGCGCGCTGCGCGCGCATTCCCCGTGGGGAGGCTCAGACCGACGCTTGGGACCCTTCGACAGGCTCAGGGCGAACGGAGCCCGGCGCTGGCCTGAGACGCGCCGTGTCGTAGCAAGCCGTGCAATGCCGCTTGCAGAAGACTTGAACGCCGCGGCGGCGGCGCTGCGTTTCAATCGACGCATGAAGACCCTGCCCTCCCTGTTCATCTCCCACGGCTCGCCGATGATCGCCCTCGAACCGGGCGCGGCCGGCGCCTTCCTGCTGCGCCTGGGGCCGGCGATCGACGCCAGCGTTCGGCCGGCCGAAGGCCATCCTCGCGCTGTCGGCGCACACGCTGACCCGCGAGCCCGCGGCGCTGGCCGCGGCGCGGCACGAGGCGGTGTACGACTTCGGCAGCTTCGACGAGCGCCTGTACGCGATGCGTTACGACGCGCCCGGCGCGCCGGCGCTGGCCGACCGCGTGAGCGGCTGCTCGCGCCCGCGGGCCTGCCGATGCACCGCCTGGAGCACGGCGGCCTCGACCACGGCATCTGGACCGCGCTCAAGTACGTCTATCCGGCCGCCGACGTGCCGGTGCTGCCGCTCGGCTGGTCGCCCCATGCCAAGCCGGCCGAGCTGTTCGCGCTCGGCCAGGCGCTGGCGCCGCTGGCCGACGAGGGCGTGCTGATCGTCGGCACCGGCAGCATCACGCACAACCTGCGCAAGGTGGCGATGGCCGGCATGCACCGCCAGTCCACGCCGCCCGAGGCGCCGGAGAGCGCCGCCTTCCGCACCTGGTTCGCCGAGCGCAGCGCCGCGCGCGACTGGACAGCCCTGTTCGACTACCGCGCGCAGGCGCCGCACGCGGTGGACATGCACCCGACCGACGAGCACCTGCTGCCGTGGTACATCGCCGCCGGCGCGGGCGGGCGCGACGCGCCGCCGAAGCGCCTGCACGAGAGCGCGACGCATGGCGTGCTGGGCATGGACACGTACGCGTTCGGGGCGGGAGCGGCGCGACTCGACGCGGCGTTGCGCTGAACCGACCGCCCTAACCGACCGCCACTAAGGCTGAACCTTGTCCACTTCTTCCGTGGCGAAGCCGGACGGGAGCACGATCTCGAGCATTTCAATGTCGTCGCTGTGTCCGAGTTCGCGGTGACGGATGTCCGGCGGTTGATGAACGCAGGAGCCGGCTTCGAGTCGCACCACGCCTTGGCCCTCGTATTCGAACTCGATCCAGCCCTTCAAGACGTACACCATCTGGAACGTCGTCTTGTGCAGGTGAGGCTGGCTCGAAAACTCTTTTCCCGCCGCTGCGCGGATGACATGGGCATCGACGCGACCCTCGGTCGCACTCTTGATGCCGAGGTCGCGATACTCGTAGAAAGACCGAAGGCCGCGCTCGAACCTGGCGTCCTTGGCATGCGATGCGACGAATCCCTGGGTGGTCATGAGGCTGCCTTTCGAGGGTTGGCAAAAAATCGCTTGCGCACGCCTTCGTCCGCGTGAATTACACGGTCATTCACGCACATAGCGCAGGTGTGTGGCCGCCGGACTTTCCAGCACCCTGTCGATCCGAAACCGCGGCACCGGCTCGCGCAGGTTCTCGAACAGGCGCCTCCCGGCGCCGAACACCACCGGCGCCAAGGCGACTTCCAACTCCTCGACGACGCCCAGGTTCAGGTACTGCTGGATCACGTCCGCGCCGCCCGCGATGCGAATGTCGCGACCGCCCGCAGACGCCCTGGCCTGCTCGAGGGCACGCTCGGGGCCGTCGTTGACGAAGTGGAATGTCGTCCCGCCCGGCCGCACCCACGGTTCACGCTGCTCGTGGGTCAGAACGTACACCGGCGTGTGGAACGGCGCCTCCTCGGGCCAGGCGATCTCGCCCTGCTCGAACATGCGCTTGCCCATGATGTTGGCGCCGATGCGCTCCGTGGTGCGGCGGAGCATGTCGTTGACCGGGCCGGTCTGCCCGCCGGGCCCAAGCTTGAGGTTCTCGCGGAAGAACTGCTGGCTCATGATCCAGCTCATCATCGCGCCCCACTTTGCGCCCCAGCCCTTGTACTCCGGCTGGCCCATGGTCATGCCTTCCGGCGCCATGTAGCCGTCGAGGCTGAGTCCGATGTTGACGAATACCGTGCTCATGCTTGTCCTCTCACAGTGAAGGGCTCAGTCGTCCTTGTCCTCGAATCGGACCCAAGGCTGATCGATCGCCGCGCGCTCTGCTCCCATGTCCTCGGGCAGGTCGGCGAGTTCCAGCAGGGACGGGTCTTTGGCGACCAGATGCTCCACATGAACGAGCAAGAGTTCTTTTCGCAGCGCCTCGTCGTCGCTGAAGTCATGGCCTTGCCAACTGCAGTACATCTGCCAGTCTCCTCCTGCGGGTGATGCAGCCAGCACCGGCCTGTCACCTTGCAGGACGCACGGGCAGGTGATGACGCCTAATGACTCGGGAAAGGGCATGAGGTTATGTGCGACAGCCGCCTCTCGATGGAGGGACTAGAGCGCGACGCGCTACGAGCGCGGTCGATACAACGGCAGAGCGCTCTACTCATCGATTGCGCCAACTGGACAATCAGATGGTCTAGTAGCGTTCCAACTCGCGATCAGGTGTGGTCGGGCGCGGTCGTACCACCATTTCACCAGCCTCTGCTCCCGCCCATCAATGTTGCCACGGATGAAGGTGCAGTCATCGATGGTGAACACCGCATCGACATCTGGACTGCGTACATGAAAGTGAGGTGGTGGGTGCTCGTTTGAATACACGTGAATCTCGATGCCGCGCACACGACCCACTAGTTGCTTGATGTTGTATAGACGACCATCTAGCCAGACGGAATAGCCGCCAGTCAGCAGTTCGGAGAGTGCCTCCGCTGCGTCCTGCAGCGACTCGGCCTCTACGACTGCGCGTTCGAGCTCCTCGTACGGATCCATCGCGTTCTAACGTGTTCTAGACCATATGCAGGAACGGTGCGGCGTAACACCTACGGCAGCATCAGCAAGAAAATCAACGGCGACAGCGGATTGGGTTCTTGCGTGCGGCATAGCACCTCCATAGACAACCGAAGCAGCGGCGCGGCGGTGGCCTCGCCCGAGGGTCTGCGACGCAATGTACCGGCTGCCGAACCGACCGCCAAGCCGCACGTGCGACGACGCCGCGCCCACAGCGGCCACGCTATCGTTGCGCCCATGGCCTCGCCCCCATCCCTGTTGCAGACCGATCGCCTCGTACTGCGCGCGAGCGACGCCGCGCTGGCGGAAGCCGTCGCCGACCACTGCGCCGCAACCGCATGGCGCACAGGCCGTGGAACCCGCCGCTGCCCGAGGCGGTGTTCACCGTCGATGGGCAGCGCGAGCGCCTGGCCGCAGCGGCGAAGGCCGAGGCCGAGCGCACGCAGGTCGGCTGGTTCCTGACGCTGCGCGGCGACGAGTCGATGACGGTCATCGGCCATCTGCGCTTCTCGCAGATCTCGCGCGGCCCGTTCTGCAACGCGATGCTCGGCTACGCGATCGATGTCGCGCACGAGGGCCGCGGCCTGATGCGCGAAGCGCTGGTCGCTGCGCTGGCCGATGCCTTCGGCCCGCGCGTCGCGCTGCACCGCGTGCAGGCCAACGCACGGCCGGAGAACGTGCGCAGCCTGGCGCTTCTGGAGCGGCTGGGATTCGAGCGCGAAGGCCTGGCGCGCGAGTACCTGTTCATCGACGGCGCCTGGCGCGACCACGTGATGACGGCGCTGCGGGCGCCCGATTGGCCGGCCACGCGCGCGCCGTAGTCCGCCGCTCAGCGCAGCGTCACCCAGCGCAGTTCCAGCACATCGTTCGGCCACTGCACCACGTCGACGTTCGGCCGCATGACCCAGTTGTGCTGGCGCCGGTAGAGCGGAACCAGCGGCAGCTCGGCGTTGATCGATGCGCAGCGCGTCGCCGACCATCTGCCGCCGCTTGGCGAGATTCGGCTCGATGCGGATGCCGTCGATCAGCGCGTCGAGCTTCGGGTTGCTGTAGCGCCCGGCGTTGAACGCGCCGGCGGCTCAGGCCGTCGTTGCTGCGCACCAGCGACTGCAAGCATGTTCCACGGATCGGGCGTGGCGCTCCAGCCGAACTCGACCAGATAGCCGGTGCCCTGGCTCAGCTTCGGAAAGAACACCGAGCTCGGTGAGGTGGCCAGGCTGGCCTTGATGCCGACCTTCTCCAGCATCGACGCCGCGGCCTGGCACACCGAGGCGCGCCAGGCGACGTTGACGCAATCCATCTGCACCGAAAAGCCGTTCTCGTAGCCGGCCTCCTTGAGCAGCGCGCGCGCGGCGGCGGCGTCGGCCTTGGGCCGCTGCTCGAACTCGGGCAGGTAGCCGTCGACCAGCGGCGAGACGAACGAGCCGGTGACCTTGCCTTCGCCGCGCAGCACCTGCTTGACGATCAGGTCGGTGTCGATCGCGAGCTGCACCGCGCGTGCGCACGCGCACGTCCTTGAACGGGTTCCTGCCCTTGACGTCGCTGCCGGCGAGCTCGGCGCTGTGCTGGTTCGAGCGCGAAGTACTGCGTGCCGATGTCGTCGGCCTCGCTGATCTTCAGCGCTCTTGTCGGCCTTCAGGCGCGCCAGATCCTGGAACGGCGGGTCGATGACGAAATCGACCTGCCCCGATTGCAGCGCCGCCAGCCGCGTGGCGTCGGCCTGGATCACCTGGTACTGCACTTCGTCGAGGTTGCCGCCGCCGCTGCGACGTGCCCTTGCCCCACCACGTCGGGTTGGCCTTCAGCGTGGTGCGCACGTCGGCCTCGTAGCGCACGAGCGTGAACGGCCCGGTGCCGTTGGCGTTGCGCACGGCGAACGTCTCCTGCTTGGCGTTGTAGTCCTGCGGTTTGACGACGTTGTTCTTCTCGGCCCAGGCCTTGCTCATCATGCCGACGAGGTAGACAGCTTGTCGGGCAGCACGGCGTCGGGCTGCGTCGTCGTCGACGTCGATCGTCAACGCATCGATCTTCTTCGCGCCGGCTGATGCCGAGCATCTGGTTCTTGCGCTGCGAGGCCTTGTCGAGCGCGCGCTCGATCGAGAACACCGCGTCGTCGGCGGTAAACGGCGTGCCGTCGTGGAACTTCACGCCGGGGCGCAGCTTGAAGCGCCAGGTGGTCGGGCCGGTCATCTCCCACGACGTGGCCAGCGACGGCTCCAGCTTGAAGTCCTTGCCGCGGTTGACCAGGCCTTCGTAGATCTGCGTGACGACGCGCGTCTGGTAGAGCAGCGCCAGCGCATGCGGGTCCATGCTCTGCGGATCGAAGGCGCTGGCAAAGCGCAGCGTCTTGCCTTGCGCCAGCGCGCCAGTCGCCGCCAGCGCGAGGGTCAAGCCGATCAGGCAACGTCGCATCGTCGTCACTCCTTCATTTCGGCAAGTTGCCGACGACACCCTGCACGAACCAATCCATTTTCGCAATCGCGTCATCGCCGAGCGCGCCGCGCTCCTGGCGCACGCGGCCGTCCTGATCGACCAGGCGGCCGATGAACGGGCCGGCCGTGCCGGCGACCAGCGCCTGCTCGCGCGCGGCGAGTTCGCGCTTCACATCGGCGGGCACGGCCGCATGCACGGCCGACAGGCGCACCATGCCGTCCTTCATGCCGCCCCACGTCGGCTGCGGCTGCCACGTGCCGGCCATCACCGCTTGCGCGACGCGCGTGTAGTAGCCGCTCCAGTCGGACGTCACGGCGGCGAGCTGCGCATCGGGTGCGAAGCGCGACATGTCGCTCTGATAGCCGATGACCTTGACGCCGCGCTCCTGCGCCGTCTGCGGCACCGCCGGCGAGCCGCTGTGGTTGGCCAGCACATCGGCGCCGCCGCCGATCAGCGCCAACGCCGCCTCGCGCTCTTTCGGCGGGTCGAACCAGGTGCCGAGCCAAGCCACACGCACCGTCGCTTGCGGATTCACCGCGCGCATGCCGAGCGCAAACGCGTTGATGCCTTGAATGACCTCGGGCAGCGGAAACCCGGCCACGTAGCCCGCCACGCCGCTCGGGCTCGACTTGCCGGCCAGCCAGCCGGCGAGCCAGCGGCCTTCGTAGAAGCGCGCGTTGTAGGTGTTCAGGTTGGCCGCGGTCTTGTAGCCGCCGGCGTGTTCGAACTTCACGTCCTTGAAATCGGCGGCGACGCGCAGCGCCGGTTCGAGGTAGCCGAAGCTGGTGGCGAAGATCAGGCGTGTGCCGTCGGCCGCCATCTCGCGCATCACGCGCTCGGCGTCGGCGCCCTCGGGCACGGCTTCGACGAAGCGCGTCTGCACCTTGGCGCCGAGCGACTTATCCAGCGCCTGCCGCGCCTGCTCGTGCTGGTACGTCCAGCCGGCCTGGCCGATCGGGCTGACATAGATGAAGCCGACCTTCAGCGGTTCGGCAGCGCGTGCGGGTGAAGTCACGAGCGCGCAAGCGAGCGCGCCGATGAGGTTTTTGAGCATGGTTGTCCTCGACATGGCCACGGGTTTGGGGACACAAGCGCGCGGTGGCACGCGGCGCTTGTAGGACAACGTCCAGGAGGGATTCTAAGGAGAGCATGATGCGGCGGCCGGTGGTCCAATCTCTGGGCTCCACGGCGCCACCGACACCATGCACATCGCCATCTGGATCTTCACGTTCATCGGCCTGGCCATCTGGTCGCTGCTCACCTGGGGCCTGCACTCGCTGCTGTCGATCGACCCGAAGTGGCTCGACGACGTCGAAGCGCTGGTCAGGAACGTGCCCTATGCCGACATGATCGAGCGCTGGTTCCCCGGCTGGCAGCAACTGCTCGGCATGGCGATGGACCTGGCGCAGACCGTTCTCGGCTGGGTCGGCAACAACGCGCCGCTGGTGGCCTGGATCGTCTGGGGCATCGGCGCGCTGATGCTGCTGGCCGTCGGCGGCCTGCTGTCGCTGATGGTGTGTCTGGTGAGCGAGAAGAAGAAGCCGCAGCACATCGCGGCGGCTTGAAGCGCAGGGAGTGCTGTCGGCCCGTTGTGTGCGTTCGCGACTGTCCGGAAATGCGCTTTGCGGTGGCCGGTGCGCGAGCAAGGCGGCGGGTGGGGCGCAGTCGGGGCTCAGCCGGCGCTCGCCCTCGCTGCGCGAGGGTTCCCTGCGATGCTCGGTCTGAGGTCGCACCGCGAAACTCGCTTCACTCGCTGCGCTCGAGCGCAGCGAGTGCAGCGAGTTATGCGGCGCGACCGAAACCCGAGCACCGCAGCGCAGTCGGCGCGCCTTTGGCGCCGACCGCCGCAGTGGCGCGCCAGCGCATACCCGCACGCGGCTTGGCGTTCGTCACACTGTGCGCAAAGCGGGCATTCAAGGTCAGCAACGGGCCGTATGCGAACAAAAGTAGTCACCGCGCTGCAGCGGCAAAGTGCGAATCCAGCTCGCCGATCCAGCGCGCCTTGTCCGCTGCACTCGCAAAGCTGGCCTCGAAGCTGTTGCGCGCCAGCGTGTAGGCCTCGCGTGCGCCGAGCTGCGGCAGCGCCTCGAAGGTCTGCGTGAAGTTCTGGTTCAGGTAGCCGCCGAAGTACGCCGGGTCGTCGCTGTTGACGGTGGCGCACAGGCCGGCGGCCAGCAGCGCCGGCAGGTTGTGATCGGCCAGTGTCTCGAACACGCACAGCTTGACGTTCGACAGCGGGCACACCGTCAGCGGCATGCGCGCCGCTGCCAGGCGCTGCACCAGCGCCGGCGACTCGACACAGCGCACGCCGTGGTCGATGCGCTCGACATGCAGCACGTCGAGCGCGCTCTCGATGTAGGCCGGCGGCCCCTCCTCGCCGGCATGCGCCACCAAGTGCAGGCCGAGCGCGCGCGCATGCGCGAACACGCGCGCGAACTTTTCCGGCGGGTGGCCGCGCTCGCTGCTGTCGAGGCCGACGCCGATGAACTGCTCGCGCCACGGCAGCGCAGCTTCGAGCGTGGCCATCGCCTCGTCTTCGCTCAGGTGACGCAGGAAGCACAGGATCAGCCTGGCCTGCAACCCCCACTCGGCATGCGCGCGGTGACAGGCGTGCGACAGGCCGAGGATGACGTGCTTCATCGGCACGCCGCGCGCGGTGTGCGTTTGCGGGTCGAAGAAGAGCTCGGCACAGCGCACGTTCTCGGGCGCAGCTTTTTCGAGATAAGCAAAACCGAGATCGAAAAAGTCCTGCTCGGTCAACAACACCGAAGCGCCGGCGTAGTAGATGTCGAGAAAACTCTGCAAGTCGCTGAATGCATAGGCCGTGCGCAGCGCCTCGATGCTCGGGTAGTTCAGCGCAACGCCGTTGCGGCGGGCCAGCGCAAAGATCATCTCGGGCTCGAGCGAGCCCTCGATGTGGATGTGCAGTTCGGCCTTGGGCATTGTGCGCAAGAGCGCCGGCAGGCGCTCTTGCGGGATGCGGCCGAAGTCGATCACCGCCCGGCTATTTTTTGTCGCCCGACGGCACCTTGCCATCGACGCCCTTGACGTAGAAGTTGATGCCGAGCATGAACTTGTCGTCCGGCGTCACGTCCTTCTCGACGGCGTTCTTGCCGTCCTGGCCGACGATGGGGCCTTTCCAAGGATGGAAGCTGCCGTCCTTCAAGCCCGCGCGTGCGGCATCGACCTTGGCCTTGATGTCGGCCGGCACCTTGTCGCTCAGCGCCACCAGATCGATCGCGCCCTGCTTGACGCCCCACCATTCCTGAGTCGTTTTCCAGGTGCCGTCGAGCGCGTCCTTGACCGCCTTCTTGTAGTACGGGCCCCAGTTGATGACGGCCGAAGCGAGGTGCGCGTCCTTGGCGAAGCTGCTCATGTCGCTGTCCCAGCCGAAGGCCATCTTCTTGTTCTTCTCCGCGGTCTGCAGCACGGCGGTCGAGTCGGTGTTCTGGAACAGCACGTCGGCGCCCTGGTTGATCAGGCTCTGCGCGGCCTCGCCTTCTTTCGGCGGGTCGAACCACTTGCCGATCCACACCACCTTGGTCTTGACCTTCGGGTTGACGCTCTGCGCGCCGAGCGTGAAGCTGTTGATGTTGCGGATGACTTCCGGAATCGGGATCGAGCCGACGACGCCGAGCGTGTGGCTCTTCGTCATCGCACCGGCAACGATGCCGGCCAGGTACGCGCCCTCGTACGTGCGGCTGTCGTAGGTGCGCATGTTGTCGGCGGTCTTGAAGCCGGTGCCATGCTCGAACTTCACGTCCTTGGTGTCGGCCGCGACCTTCATCATCGGGTCCATGTAGCCGAAAGTGGTGCCGAAGATCAGCTTGTTGCCCTCGCTCGCCATCTGCCGGATCACGCGTTCGGCGTCGGCCGCCTCGGGCACGTTCTCGACATAGCTGGTCTTGACCTTGTCGCCGAACTCGGCCTCGACGGCCTTGCGGCCCTGGTCGTGGGCGTAGGTCCAGCCGGCGTCGCCGACCGGGCCGACGTAGGCGAAAGCGATCTTCAGTGGTTCGGGCTTGGCCGGCGCCGCGGCGCTCGCGGGCGCGGCCGCCACGGGCGCGGCCGCGGCGGGTTCTTCCTTCTTGCCGCAGCCGATCAGGGCGGCGGCGGTGGCCAGGGCAGCGAGCCCGGTCCGGCGTATGGACATGCGCTTGGCGCTATCGAACATGGGTTCTCCTCGAACAAGTTGAGTGTTTGGACCGAGCATTATCTGTGCCGGCCGCCGCGCTCACGGGCGCATCAACCGCAGCGCCTCGGAGTGGAATTCGCGCATGAAGAGCACCCAGACCACGCCGGCGCTGCCGACGGCAAAGGCGATCGGCGACACCAGCCAGGCGGCGGCAGCGAAGGCGAAGTAGTAGGCGCGCAGGCCGTCGTTGTGCGACTCGGCGGCCAGGCCCATGACACCGCCGGCGCGGTCGGCGAAGCGTTCACGGTCGACTTCGCCGAGCTGCGCGAACTCGTCGTGGGCCGGCGCGGCGGCCACCAGCAACGCGCCCAGGCTGTACTGGCGCAGGCTCCAGGTGAAGCGGAAAAAGGCATAGACGAAGACGCCGGTCAGCAGCAGCAGCTTCAAGTCGAGCACGAGGCGCGAGGTGCGCACCGCGAACGGCAGCTCCGAGACCAGCGCACTGGTCTGCTCCGACGAGCCGAGCAGGGCCAGCAGGCCGCCGACGATCAGCAGCGTCGTCGAGGCAAAGAAGCTCGGGCTGGTGGACAGGTTCTGCACGATGATGGCGTCGATCACGCGCACGTCGCGGCGCGTCGATTGAATCATCCATTGCCGGCGCTCGCGGTTGCCTTCGGCGAGCAGCGAGGGCTGCACCGTCGAGCGCCGTTTGGCGAAGCGCGCGTAGCCGATCCAGCAGAAGAAGAACCAGACCAGCGCCAGCCACTCCCAGCGCGGCAGGGCAGAGAAGATGAGTTGCCAGAAGTCGGTCACGCTAGTTCGCTGAACCAGATAAATCGCACCCGAGCGGCTGCGCAGCGGCGTGCCAGGCTAGGCGCAAAGCACAGCGATACCTCGTGGTATCGCGAGCATTTGCAACGACGCATGGCGCGTCGAGGCGCAGACGAGCGGGGGTGTATTTCATCTGGTTCAGCGAACTCAGAACTGTAGCGCGGCGCGCGTCAACTTCTGCGTTGCGCGGCCAACTTCAAGACGGCACTGACGACGCCGGCCAGCATCGCTGCGGCCTTGGCGTCGGCCAGCGCGCCGTCGGCCGTGAAGGCCTCCTGCGCACGCGACACCGCCTGCTGCTGCGGCACGACGATCATCTGAAAAGCCATCTGCAAATACTGGCGCAGGTAGTTCAGCGCCCGCAAGCCGCCGAGTGCGCCGGGCGAGCTGGCCAGCAGCGCGACCGGCTTGTCGGCGGTGGTGGCCAGGCCGTCCTTCAGGCGCGACAGCCAATCGAAGGCGTTGATGACCAGCGGCGTCGGGAAGCCGTTGTATTCGGGTGTGACGATGATCAGCGCGTCATGCTGGCGAATCGCGTCGCGCAACGTCGCCGCGCCGGCCGGCACGCCTTGCGAGGCTTCGATGTCGCCGTCGTACAGCGGCAGCGCCAGCTCGCGCAGGTCGAGCACGGAAGTCTCGGCACCCGCGGCTTGCGCCATCGTGCGCGCAGCGTCGCGCAGCTTGACGCTGTACGCGCCGCTGCGCGCGCTGCCGGCCATCAACAACAGCTTCATCGCGGTCTCACGCCGCCGTGCTGCGGCGTGCGTCCAGGCTCAGCGCCCCGGCGCCGAACGCGAACACGAGCAGCAGGCCGCCGGTGACGGCGAGGTTCTTCATGAACATCAGCTGCTGCATCATCTGCTGCTCGGCCGGCATGGCCCAGAAGTTGTGGAAGAGGATGCTGGCCAGAAGCGTGAAGGCTGCCAGCGCCAGAGCCGCCCAGCGCGCTTGCCAGCCGACGATCAACAGCACGCCGGCAACGAGCTCGAGCAGGCCCGTGGCCACGGCCAGCACCATCGGCAGCGGCAGGCCCTTGCTGGCGATGTAGCCGGCGGTGCCTTCGAGGCCGGTGAGTTTGCCGATGCCGGCGAGCACGAACATCAGCGCCAGCAAGACGCGGGCAATGGCGACGGGGAATCCTTGGGTGTTCATCGAATGGTCCTTTGAAGTAGAAGAAGTTATTTCAGCAACGCCGCGGCTTCGACGATGCGCTTGCCGAAAGCCTTGGCGGTGGCGATGTCGCCGGGGATCATCTCGTCGGGCGATGCATCCGACGGCGAGACCGTCATCAGCCCGCCATAGCCGCCGACGTTGTTGAGGTCGCCGCGCGTGCTCGCCTTGGCATTGGCGGCGTGCATGCCGATGCCGGCCCACAACATGCCGTGCTGCTGGCTGAGCGTCCAGAAGTACTGCAGCGTGGAGAACTTGTCGCCGTTCAAAGTGGCGGAGTTGGTGAAGCCCGCGGCGAGCTTGTTGCGCCACGCCATGCTGAACCATGGCTTCGACGACGCGTCGGCAAACTTCTTGAATTGCCAGCTCGCGCCGCCCATGTAGGTCGGCGAGCCGAAGACGATCACGTCGGCGGCCTGCAACTGCTCCCAGCCATCGGCGGGCAGATTGCCCTCGGCGTCGATCACGATCAGCGTGCCGCCGCTGCCCTCGGCCACCGCTTCGGCAACCTTCTTGGTGTGGCCGTAGCCGCTGTGATAGACGATGGCGATCTTCTTGCTCATGGCGAGTGTCCTAACGTGAAAGGTCGAAAACAATGACTTCGGCGTCACGGCCTCGGTCGATGACGAGGCGGCTTTCGCCGGTGAGCTTGGCGGCGTCGCCTGCGGCAAGCGGCTGACCGTTGACGGTGACCGCGCCGCGCACGACATGCGCGTAGGCCAAGCGCTGGTTGTCGAGCGCGAGTTCGGCACGTTCGCTGCCGTCGAACAAGCCGGCGTAGATCGACGCATCGGCATGGATCGTCACCGAGCCGTCGCGACCGTTGGGCGAAGCGACGAGCTTCAAGACACCGCGCTTGTCAGCTGTCGGCAGAACGCCTTCTGCTCGTAGCCGGGCGCGATGCCCTGGCTCGG
Organism: uncultured beta proteobacterium; assembly: GCA_963816315.1. GTDB lineage: Bacteria > Pseudomonadota > Gammaproteobacteria > Burkholderiales > Burkholderiaceae_C > CADEEN01. The sequence goes on along the minus strand of CAWFJZ010000048.1, from coordinate 270,363 downwards.
TCGGGCAGGAGCCAGATCTGCAAGAAGTGCGTCGTCTTGTCGGCCGCGTGATTGAACTCGCTGTGGCGCACGCCGGTGCCGGCGCTCATGCGCTGCACTTCGCCGGGCACGATCGCCGAGCTGTTGTTCATGCTGTCTTTGTGCGCGATGGCGCCGTCGAGCACGTAGGACACGATCTCCATGTCGCGGTGGGCGTGCGTGCCGAAGCCGGTGCCCGGGGCGATGCGGTCTTCGTTGATGACGCGCAGGTTGCCGAAGCCCATGTGGTCCGGGTCGTGATAGTCGGCAAACGAGAAGCTGTGATAGCTCTTCAGCCAGCCGTGATCGGCGAAGCCGCGGTCTTGGGATTTCCGAAGTGTCAACATGATGGAATGAACTTTACGCAGCCGAGCCGCTGCCCGCGCGCTGCTCACTTGAAGCCCCCGTTCAATTAAAGTGAACCCATGACGGAGCGAAGAAACGCCCTCACCCCCGACGCGCTGGTGATGATGGACACCATCGCCAAGGCCGGCAGCTTTGCCGCGGCGGCGCGCGAGCTCGGCAAGGTGCCGTCGGCGCTGACCTACAGCGTGCGCCAGTTGGAAGACGCGCTCGACGTGCTGCTGTTCGACCGCAAGAGCGGCCAGGCCGTGCTCACCGCCGCCGGCGAAGAGCTGTTGCGCGAAGGCCGGCGCCTGCTCGCCGAAATGGACGCGGTGGCCAACCGCGTGCGCCGCGTCTCCTGCGGTTGGGAGACGCAGCTCACGGTGGCCGCCGACGGTGTGATCTCGCGCCTGACGCTGTTCGAGTTGTGCGAAGCCTTCTTCGCGCTGCGGCCGAATGACGATGAAGACGGTCCCGGCACGCGCCTGCGCCTGCGCAGCGAGGTGCTCGGCGGCACCTGGGAAGCGCTGCTGGCGGGAGAGGCCGATCTGGCCATCGGCGTCGGCAGCGCTACTGCGACGCCGCCGGCCGGCATCGAGCTGAAACCGCTGGGCGACATCGACTTCGTCTTCGCCGTCGCGCCGCACCACCCGCTGGCCGCGCACGACGGCCCGATCAGCGACCATGAACTGCTGCGCCACCGCGCGGTGGCCGTGGCCGACAGCGCGCGCCGCCACGAGCCGCTGACGTATCACCTGCTGCCGGGCCAGGACGTGTTCACCGTGGCCACCGTGCAGGCCAAGCTCGAAGCGCATCTGCGCTGCCTGGGCTGCGGCTTCCTCGCCGAGCCGATCGCGCGCGAGCACATCCGCGCCGGGCGCTTGGTGGTGAAAGACGTGCAACGCGACAACCCGCGCGCGCGCATGGGCTACGCCTGGCGCGCCGGTGCCGCGCCCGACCCGAAGAAGCCGCCGCAGGGGCTGGCACTCGGTTGGTGGCTGCTGCAGTTGGAGAGCGAGACAACGCGGCGTGCGCTGCTCGAGCGGCACTCGGGGTTGCCGACGGCGGTGGATTGACGTGGCAAAGCGTTTGCGCCGACCCCTGTCTGCCCAGCCCCCGTTCGGGCTGAGCTTGTCGAAGCCCTGCATTGCGCCGCGAGGGCTTCGACAGGCTCAGCCCGACCCTTCGACAAGCTCAGTTCGTTCGACAGGCTCACGATGCACGGGCCCTTCGACAAGCTCAGTTCGTTCGACAGGCTCACGATGCACGGGCCCTTCGACAAGCTCAGGGCGAACGGTGGGTGCGCGTGAGTGAGTACATCGGCCGCTTTGCGCCGAGCCCGAGCGGACCACTGCACGCCGGCTCGCTCGTTGCCGCGCTGGCAAGCTGGCTCGATGCGCGCGCTCACGGCGGCACGTGGCTCGTGCGCATCGAAGACGTTGATGGCCCGCGCACCGCACCCGGCGCGGAAGCCGAAATCCTGCGCCAGTTGCATGCGCTGGGCCTCGTGCCCGATGCATCACCCGTGCGCCAAAGCGAACGCAGCGCGCTCTACGAACGCGCGTTGCAGCGATTGCGCGACGCGCAGCTCGCCTACGCCTGCGGTTGCACGCGGCGCGAGATCGAAGCCGAACTCGCCGCACTCGGCCAGCCGGCCGAGCGCGGCGCGGAACTTGTCTATCCAGGCACCTGCCGCAACGGCTTGAACGGCAAACCGGCGCGCGCATGGCGCTTGCGCTGCGGCGACAACGTGCCCATCGTGTGGCGCGACCGCCGCCTCGGCAAACAACAGCAAGACGTGGCGCACGCCGTCGGCGACTTCGTATTGCAGCGCGCCGACGGCCCGTGGGCGTATCAGCTTGCCGTGGTGGTGGACGACGCCGAGCAAGGCATCACCGACATCGTGCGCGGCGAAGATCTTGCCGACAACACGGCGCGCCAGATCCACCTGCAACACCTGCTCGGGCTGCCGACACCGCGCTATCTGCACACGCCGCTGCTGCGCGATGCGCGCGGCGACAAGCTGTCGAAGAGCAACGGCGCGCCTGCACTCGATGTGAGCGATCCGCTGGCCGCGTTGCAAGCCGGCGCCGAGGTCCTCGGCTTGCCGCCATCGACCGCCGCGGCATCGAACGACGCGTTGCAGCACATGGTGCACGCCTGGCGGCAGCGCTGGCCGCTGTAGCGGCGACTCAACGCAGCTGATGCGCCAGTGCTTCGAGTTGGTCGATGCAGGTGCCCCAGCCGTCGAAGAAGCCCATCTGCTCGTGCTGGTCGCGCGTCGCAACGTCCGGATGCATCACGGTGGCGATGTAGCGTGTGCCCTCGCCCTCATCGGCCATCGCGATCGCCGCAGTGAACGGCATCCAGGGTGTTGCCGGCCGCCAACCCCCGAGCAGCATCGACGTGAAGACGATGCGCTCGTGCGGCACGATCTCGACGAAGCAGCCCGGGTTGTCGCTGGTGCCGCCGTCGGGGCCGTGCATGAACGTGTAGAAGCTGCCGCCCGGACGCAAGTCGAAAGCGCGCACCTCGGTGGTCCACGGCTTCGGACACCACCAGTCTTTCAACAGCACCGGGTCGGTCCAGGCCCGCCACAACGCGGCCCGCGGCGCGCGAAGGAGGCGAGAGATGACGAGATCTTGGGCGTGGGCGTCGGGCATGGCAATCAGTTCTCCGTTGAACGCCTATCGACTGTCGGCGTTTTCAGTGGCTTGAACAACCGAGCCGATCAGCGCCGTCAACGTCTGCAACGTATCGGCCTCGTGCAGCGGCTTGTCGTCGCGGATGCGCAGCATGCGCGGGAAGCGCACCGCGATGCCGCTCTTGTGACGCGGACTCTGCTGAATGCCTTCGAAGCCGAGCTCGAAGACGAGGCTCGGCTTGACGCTGCGCACCGGGCCGAACTTCTCCAGCGTCGATGCGCGGATGGCGCGATCGACGCGCTTGAACTCTTCGTCGGTGAGGCCCGAGTAGGCCTTGGCGAAGGGCACGAGTTGCAGCGCGCCGTCTTGTGCCGGTTCACGGCGCGCGATGGCGTCGATCACGCCTTGCGCTTCTTCGGCGCTCGCCGGCACGCGGCTCCACACGGCAAACGTGTAGTCGGTATAGACGCTGGCACGCCGGCCATGGCCGGCCTGCGCGTAGATCAGCACGGCGTCGGCCGTCATCGGCTCGATCTTCCACTTCCACCAGGTGCCGTCGGCCTTGGTGCGGCCGCTGCCGTACGCTGCATCGCGGTGCTTCAGCATGAAGCCTTCGACGCCGCGCTCGCGCGACTGCGCGCGCAGCGTGGCGTAGGCGGGCCAATCAGCTGCATGCACCAGCGGCGACAGTGCGGCCGTGCTGCCGCGCAAACGCGCTTCGAGCCGCGCGCGACGTTCGTGCTGCGGCATCGCGCGCACATCGGCACCCCCGTCTTCGAGCAGGTCATAGGCGACAAAGCGCACCGGCGCCTCGGCGAGCAGCTTCTTGCCGAGCGTCTTGCGGTTCAGGCGCTTCTGCAGCAGCGCAAAGGGCGCCGGCTGCTCGGCGCCCTCGGGCCAGACGAGCAGCTCGCCGTCGAGCACGGTGCCGTCGGGCAACGCGGCCAGCGGCGCCAGCGCATCGGGAAAACCTTCGCTGACCAGCTCTTCACCGCGCGACCACAGCCAGACGCGGCCGCCGCGCTTGACGGCCTGCGCGCGGATGCCGTCGTACTTCCACTCGACGAGCCAATCGCTGCACGGGCCGAGCGATTCGGGCGGCGCTTCGAACGCGTGGGCGAGGAAGAACGGATAGGGCTGGCCGCTGTCGCTCGCCGCTTGCTGCGACGCCGGCGCGAGCAGCGCGGCATAACGTTCGGCCGTTGGCGCGCTGCGCGCATCGGTGTAGCCCATCATGCGCTGCGCGACCAGCTTTGCATCGAGCCCCGCCGCCTGCGCCAGCGCGCGCTGCACGAGCAGCTTGCTGACGCCGACGCGAAAGCCCCCGCCGATGAGTTTGGTCAGCAAGAAGCGTTGCGGCGCATCGAGCATGCGCCACCACGCGCGCAATGCATCGGCCTGCGCTTCGGGCGCTTGTCCGCGCAGCGGCGCGAGACGCTGCGCGGCCCACACGGCGAGGCCCGCGTCGTCACTGCCTTCGGCCGCGGGCAACACATGCGCGATCGTCTCGGCCAGGTCGCCCACGGCTTGGTAGCAGGCATCGAACAACCAGTCTGCGATGCCGGCCACTTCGCACGCCGTGCGCCGGAGCACCGCCGTCGGCACGGCCTGGCGCGGCTTGCCGCCGGCGAGGAAGTACGCCGCCCACGCTGCATCTTGTTGCGGCGCGTCGGTGAAGTAGCGCTGCATCGCCTCGACCTTGTGGCTGGTCGAGGTACTCGCGTCGAGCGTGTTGAAGAGCGCGGTGAAGGCTCTCATGAGGTCTGCTCTTCGTGCGCGGCTTCGGCTGCATCGTCGCCGTACGCCGTGGTGAAACTCTGCGCCTGCAAGCCCTGCTCGGTGAGCCAGCGCACCATCACCGCTTCATAACCGTGCGTGACGATCACGCGCTCGGCCTGCGTGGCTGCAATCGCGCGTTGCAGGCCCGGCCAGTCGGCATGGTCGCTGAACACGAAACCACGATCGACACCCTGCCGCCGCCGCGCGCCGCGCAATTGCATCCAGCCGCTGGCGAAGGCGTCGCTCGCGTCGCCGAGCCGCTTGGCCCACGCGCTGCCTTGCACCGCCGGCGGCGCGATCGCCAGCGCGCGTTTGAGCTCGTCGCGCGGCACATCGTCGATGCGCTGCGTCTGCGGCAGTGCGACGCCGGCTTCGCGATACGCAGTGTTCAGCGTCTCGACCGCGCCATGCGCGACGATCGGCCCGATGCCCGCATCCAACCCTGCGAGCAGGCGCTGCGCCTTGCCGAAGCTGTAGCCGAGCAGCAGGCTTGCCCTACCGGCGTCGGCATTGCCTTGCCACCAGGCGTTGATCTCGGCCAGCACCTGCGCTTGCGCGCGCCAGCGGTAGATCGGCAAGCCGAACGTGCTCTCGGTGATGAAGCAATCGCAGCGCACCGGCTCGAACGGCGCGCAAGTCGTATTGACATCGCCCTCGACGCCGCTGACGAAGTAGTCGCCCGACGCCACCCACACCCGGCCTGCATGCTCGACACGCACCTGCGCCGAGCCGAGCACGTGGCCGGCCGGGTGCAGGCTGACGCGCACGCCGTTCATCTGCACCGCCTCGCCATAGGCCAGCCCTTGCAGCGAAATATCCGCGCCGAGCCGGGCCCGCAACACGCCCTCGCTGACGGCGGTGGCCAGGTACGCGCCATGGCCGACGCGCGCATGGTCGGCGTGCGCATGCGTCAACACCGCACGCGCCACCGGCCGCCACGGGTCGATGTGAAAATCGCCCGCGGGGCAGTACAGGCCCTCGGGGCGCAACACGATCAGGTCTTCGCTGGCCGACATCGGCCTCCAGTGTGTCGCATGATTGCGCCTTCGTTTTTTCAACCACCAAGGAACCCCACCATGCCCGCCACCACCACCGCCAGCGGCCTGCAATACGACGACGTCACCGTCGGCAGCGGCGCTGCCGCCAAAGCCGGCGCCGAAGTCACCGTGCATTACACGGGTTGGCTCTACGACCCGATGGCTGACAACAACCGCGGCAAGAAATTCGATTCGAGCAAAGACCGCAACGACCCCTTCAAGTTCGACCTCGGCGCCGGCATGGTGATCGGCGGCTGGGACGAAGGCGTGCAAGGCATGCAGGTCGGCGGCAAACGCGTGCTCGTGATCCCGCCGCAACTCGGCTACGGCGCGCGCGGCGCCGGCGGCGTGATTCCGCCGAATGCGACGCTGGTGTTCGAGGTGGAGTTGCTCGGCGTCTGAACGCGGCAACGCATACGACACGGACGATGACCAACCCCTACGCCCCGCCCGAAGCGCCGGTTGCCGACATGAACCCGCCGCCGGCCGGATGGGGCAAGGTGCTGGCGATGATCGCCGCCGGCTGGCTGCTGGCCAACTTTCTGGCGTGGCTGATCGCGCCGCTGCTTGCGAGCGCCGCCGCGCAAGCGGTGGGCGAAGAGCCTGACAAGTCGCTGTTCCTGGCGCTCGATCTGCTGCTGTCAGTTGCCGCGATCTTCATCGGCTGCCGCGTCGCGGCGTCGGGTTCGCGCGGGCGAATCGTCGTTGCCGTGTTGGGTGTGGCCGTGTTGAGCGCGCTGTTCTACCTCTACCAGATCGGCGGCTTCGAGGGCCTGGTGAGTGCGGAGTTTCCGCTCTGGTACCAGTTCTTTCCGGTGAACCTGACGGCGCTGCTGTTGGCGCTGTGGTCGTCGGGTGTGTCGAAGAAGTAGCGATGGCGCCGATAGACACCTTTCCCGCCGAAGGCGGCTGCGACTGCCGCGACGTACGCTTTCGCCTGCAAAGCAAACCGTTGTTCGTTCACTGCTGCCATTGCCGCTGGTGCCAGCGCGAAAGCGGCGCGGCGTTTGCACTCAACGCGATGGTCGAAGCCGATCGCGTGATCAACCTCGGCGTCGAACCCGAGATCGTGCACACACCTTCCAACAGCGGCCTCGGCCAGCAGATCGTGCGCTGCCCGCGCTGCCGCGTCGCGGTGTGGAGCCACTACGCGGGCTCCGGCCCGGTGGTGGCGTTCGTGCGCGTCGGCACGCTCGACAACCCGGACCTGCTGCCGCCGGACGTGCACATCTTCACCGCGTCGAAGCAGCCGTGGGTGGTGTTGCCCGAAGGCACGCCGGCGTTCCCGGAGTATTACGAGCGCGAGGCGCTATGGCCACGCGAGAGCCTGGCGCGCCGGCAAGCGATCCTGTCGTTGATCGAGGCGTACCAGGCCTCGTTGCGGGCCTGATGCCACCGTCAAGCGAGGCCAGCCGAGTGAGCGATCCGATCCACGTGCTGCGGGCCATCGGCAACAAGCCGGTGCATGTGCTCGACATTCCGGACGAGTATCGGTACATGGACCCGGCGCTCGTGCAGCAGATCGAGGCCTCGGTGGCGGCGATCCTCGGCCTTTAGCGAGCCCACGCAGCCATGAGCTTCAACGACATCGAACGCGCACGCAACCTTGCTGCGCTGAAAGCGTTCCTCGAACGCAAGCGCCCGCCGCCGCACATCCGATCGCAACTCGACTTCGGCTACGCCGTGGTCGGCCAGGTGGTGGACATGTTCGAAGTACGGCCCGACTGGCAAGACGCCACGATCACACGCCACCGGCTCTTTGCGCGCATCCGCTTCGTGCGCTCGAGCAAGGATTGGCGGCTGTACTGGATGCGCAAGGATTTGAAGTGGCACGCTTATGAGCCGAGCGCGCGGCACGCGTCGCTGCAATCGGCGCTGGACGTGATCGCGGCCGACGTTCACTGTTGCTTCTTCGGCTGACCCGCAAGGCCGACCTGACAGCGCTAGAATTCTTACTTCAGATTCTTACTTTTTCCAGGAGGTGCCACCATGCTCGTCACCGACAAAGGCCAGGTCACTATCCCGAAGCACATCCGCACCGCTGCCGGCGTGGTGCCGGGCAGCGAAGTCTCGTTCAGCCTCGAAGGCAGCAAGATCGTCATCACACCCGTGGCCGGCGGCGTCAAGAACGACCGCCGCGCCAAGCTGCGTGCGGCCGCGGCGCGCGTTCGCGCCAGCATGAGTCCGGAGTTCAGGCAGATGGGCGCCGACGAGATCATGGCGTTCCTGCGCGCGGACAACGAAACGCCAGCACGTGGCCGCCGTGGCAAGCGGTAGCCGTCTTGCCCAGTACGATGGCAGCGCCGGGGTACTCGTGGACACCAACGTCTGGGTCGATTGCATTGACAGCGGCGCCGCGTGGCACGAGTGGTCTGTCGAGCAATTGCAGATTTGCAGCGAGAAGGCCCCGCTGCACGTCAATGTCGTGATCTACGCCGAGTTGCTCGTGCCGGGGCCCGATGTGGCAGCGCTCGACAGCCTGCTGGATGTCTACGACGTGCAGCGCACATCCCTGCCATGGTCCTGCGCGGCGCTGGCGGCCAAAGCGTTTACGCTGTACAGACAACGCGGTGGCGTGAAGTCGCTGCCACTGCCCGACTTCTTCATCGGCGCGCACGCCGCCGTGGCCAATCTCAGTGTGCTGACCCGAGACCCATCTGGCTACGCCAGCTACTTCCCCCGGCTGGCACTGCTCACCCCTTGAATTCGGTCTCTGCTTCGGCAGGCACCGCCATCAGCGCGCGCAGGTTGCCCAGCATCGCATCGACCATCGCGCCGAGGTCGAAGCGCGCCCGCCACCCCCAGTCGCGCTGCGCGGCGCTGTCGTCGATCGAGCGCGGCCAGGTCGCGGCGATGGCCTGGCGAAAGTCGGGCACGCAGTCCATCGTGAACAACGGCAGGCGCTGCCGAATGGCCGCGGCGATCTGCAACGGCGTGAAGCTGACGCCGGCCAGGTTGTACGAATGCCGATCGCGCACGTGCTCGGGCGGCGCGTTCATCAGCTCCAGCGTGGCGCGGATGGCATCGTCCATGTACATCATCGGCAGCGCCTGGTCTTCGTCGAGGAAGCAGGTGTAGCGGCCGTCTTTCAACGCGGCGTGAAAGATCTCGACGGCGTAATCGGTGGTGCCGCCGCCGGGCGGCGTCTTCCAGCTGATGAGGCCCGGGTAGCGCAGGCTGCGCACATCGACGCCGTGATGACGGTGGTACCAGGCGCACCAGCCTTCACCGGCGAGCTTGCTGATGCCATAGACAGTGCTCGGGTCCATCACCGTCTGCTGCGGCGTGTGCTCTTGTGGTGTGCTCGGGCCGAACGCCGCGATCGAGCTCGGCCAGAAGATGCGCTGCAGCTTGTGCGAGCGCGCCACTTCGAGCACGTTCAGCAGGCCCTTCATGTTGAGATCCCAGGCCCACATCGGGTGCTTCTCGCCGCGCGCCGACAGCGCCGCTGCGAGGTGATAGACCTGCGTGACGGCGTGTCGCTCGACGATCTGTGTGAGGGCGCCGATGTCGATGCAGTCGAGCGCTTCATGCGCCAGGCCGGGCACCTTGCCTTGTGGCGCGAGGTCGCTGGTGACGACGGCGTCTTGTCCGTGCTGCTCGGCGAGGGCGACGGCGAGTTCGGTGCCGATCTGGCCATTGGCGCCGATGATGAGAATCCTCGGCGCCATCAACAGCCCTCGCCGATGATCAACACCTTCACTTGACGAGACCCAGCTCGCGCCCCGCCTGCGCGAACGCCTTCACGGCGGCTTCGAGGTGGTGCCGCTCGTGCACCGCACTCATCTGTACGCGGATGCGCGCCTGGCCCTGAGGCACCACCGGGAAAAAGAAGCCGACGACATAGACCCCGAGTTCGAGCAGGCGCGCGGCAAGCTGCTGCGCCTTGACGGCGTCATGAACCATGATCGGCACGATCGGGTGCTCGCCGGGCTTGATGTCGAAACCGGCGTCGGTGATGGCCTTGCGGAAGAATCTCGTGTTGTCTTCGAGTTTGTCGCGCAACGTCGTGCTGCCTTCCAGCAGGTCGAGCACGGCGATCGACGCGCCGGCAATTGCCGGCATCAACGTGTTTGAGAACAGGTACGGCCGCGAGCGCTGGCGCAGCAGCTCCACCACCTCGCGGCGCGCCGCGGTGAAGCCGCCCGACGCGCCGCCGAGCGCCTTGCCGAAGGTGCCGGTGACGATGTCGATCTTGCCGAACACACCGCGGTGTTCGTGCGTGCCACGGCCGGTCTTGCCCATGAAGCCGCTGGCATGGCACTCGTCGATGGCCAAGAGCGCGTCGTAGCGGTCGCACAGCGCGCGCATCTTGTCCAATTGCGCGATCGTGCCGTCCATCGAGAACACGCCGTCGGTGAAGACCATCTTGAAACGCGCGCCCTTGGCTCGCGCCTCCTCCAAGCAGCGCTCGAGGTCGGCCATGTCGTTGTGCTCGTAGCGCCAGCGTTGCGCCTTGCACAGGCGGATGCCGTCGATGATCGAGGCGTGGTTCAGCGCGTCGCTGATGACGGCATCCTGCTCGCCGAGCAGCGGCTCGAACAGGCCGCCGTTGGCATCGAACGCCGCGGCGTAGAGGATCGCGTCTTCGCAGCCGACGAAGCGGGCGATGCGGGCTTCGAGCGTCTTGTGCAAATCCTGCGTGCCGCAGATGAAGCGCACGCTGCTCATGCCGTAGCCGTGCGTGCGCAGGGCCTCGTGCGCGGCTTCGCTGACTTTCGGGTGCGACGACAGACCGAGGTAGTTGTTGGCGCACAGGTTGATGACGTCGCGACCATCGGTGGTGCGCACCGTCGCGCCTTGCGGCGTCGTGATGACCCGCTCGCTCTTGTACAGGCCGGCGGCGCGCAGGCCGTCGAGCTCGCTTTGCAGATGGGCAAGGAAGGAGGTGCTCATGGCTGTACACTCGATTCGTTGATTTCCAGTATATCGAACAACTGTTCAATGGCAACTCGAAAGACCGCCGCGCCACGACCCGAGCCGCCGCGCGTCGGCGCCGCGCTGGCGGCGTTGCGCGAGCGGCGCGGCCTGTCGCTCGACGACGTGTCGCGCCAGGCCGGCGTGTCCAAGTCGATGTTGTCGCAGATCGAGCGCGGCCAGGCCAATCCGACGGTGGCCGTGGTCTGGCGCCTGGCCACGGCGTTCGGCGTGCCGCTGGGCGAACTGCTCGGCGACGACAAGCCCGCGCCACCGCTGCTGGCCACCGTGCCGGCGCATGCGACGCCGCGACTGGCCAGCCCGGACGGCAAATGCGAGTTGCGCATCCTCGGCCCGATCGATCTGGCCGGGCGCTTCGAGTGGTACCTGCTCAGCGTGCAGCCCGGCGGTGCGCTCGATTCGCGCGCGCACGAACCTGGGTCGCGCGAGCACCTGACGGTGCACGCCGGCACGCTCGAAGTGCGTGCGGGGGCCGAGAGCGCGCGCCTGCGCGCGGGCGAGACGGCGCGCTATGCGGTCGATGTGCCGCACCGCATCCACAACCCGGCGAAGTCTGCGGCGCAAGCGCTGCTCGTCGTCATCCACGCCGCGTGAAGGCTGTCGCGAAGAAGGTGAATATTCACCCTTAAGGGTGAATGACAACGGGACCATCGCGGTGCCAACATGCGCACGCGATGAAGCTCGACGACACCCCCTCGCGTGCACTCTCGGCCGATCCGGCCGAGCGGCTGGTGGAGTCGATCAACCTGCCGATCGGAAGATGGGGCCGCTCGGGGCGCGACGCGACACTGCTCTTCTGCAACGGTCCCTACACACGCTGGGCCGGCCGGCCGAGTGACGAGCTGGTGGGCTGCACGCTGGCAGAGCTGTTCGGTGCGCCGGCCTGGGCCGCCGCACGCGACGCCTTTGCCGCCGCCTTCGACGGCCGCACCGTGAGCTACGAGCACCGGCTCACCCATCAGGGCGCGGCGGCGCACTGGGCGCGCGTGCAGGTCTTTCCCGACCGCAACGCGCAGGGCGAGGTCGAAGCGGTCTATACGATCGCTTTCGACATCCACCAGGACGTGATGGAGCGCGAGCACTTGCAGGAAGCGCGGCAGCGCCTGAACCGCTTCACCGAACACATCCCGTACCCGCTGAGCTATGTCGATCGCAACTACACGCTGCGCTTCGTCAACCTGGCCTACCAGGAAGCGGTGGGTTTGCCGGCCTCGGCGTTGATCGGCCGGCCGATCGGCGAGGTGCGCGGCGCGGCGCGCTGGGCCGAGCACCAGCCGTACTTCGACCGCGCATTGGCCGGCGAGTCGGTGCAGTACACACGCCTGGTGCAAGACCTGCACCACCCGCCCGCAGGCGCACGCTGGATGCGCACTAGTTACGTGCCCGATCTGGACGACGGCGGCGGCACGGTGCAGGGGGTGTACACCGTGACCATCGACGTGCACGAGCTCACCGAAGCGCAGCAACGTCTGGCGCGCACCGCGCAGCGCGACGCGCTGACCGACGCCCTGTCGCGGCGCACGATGATGGAGCGGCTGGACACCGCCGTCGCCGGCTGCGCAACGCAGCCGGTGGCCCTGTTCTTCATCGATCTCGACGGCTTCAAGGCGCTCAACGACACCCATGGCCATGCCGCCGGCGATGTGCTGCTGGTCTCGCTGACGCATGCGCTGGCGCAGGCGGTGCGGCTCGAAGACGCGGTCGGCCGCTTCGGCGGCGACGAGTTTCTCGTGCTGGCCCCTGTGCGCGATGCCGCCGGCGCCGCCGCGCTGGCCGCTCACCTGCTGCGTGCTGCGCGCGCGTGCGCAGCGCAGTGCGCCGGTGCGGCCGGCGTGTCGGCCAGCATCGGCTATGCGCTGGCGCCGCACGATGCGACACAAGCGCTGCGGCTGCTGCAACTGGCGGACACGGCGATGTACGAGGCCAAGCGCGCCGGCAAGGATCGGGTCATGCACTGCAAGGGCTGACGGCAGCGCCCGTTCAGATCAAATCGGCGAGCATCATCCGCTCCAACCCCGTGCGCTCGCGGAAGGCGCGTGTGGCAGCCGACGATTCGAGCAGCAACGCATGGACGAGCACACGCGCCGGTGTCGTTGCCGGATCGACCAGCATCACCAGGCGCTGACCGCCCTCTTCGTCCAGGCGCGCCGCCCAATCCATCGCTGCCAGGGCATCGACCACGGGCTCGACCTGCAACGGGTCGGTGCCGAGAGTTGCAGCCAGATCATGCAAAGCCAGACCGCGCGCGTACCGCTCTTGGCCCGTGACAGCGCGCCGATGACAGCCAGCGCCAAGGCGAAGCGATGCCCGGGCGCCGTCGGCATGCGCGCAATGCGCATCGACAAACTCGGCGCATAGGCGGCGATGACCGCGCCCCAGAGCACGATCAGCCAGCCGACATAGATCCACAGCAGCAGGATCGGCACCGCGGCAAACGCGCCGTACACGGCAGAGATGGTCGGCATGCTGCCGACGTACCAGGCGAGCAGGCGTTTGGCGACCTCGATGCCGATGGCCACGAAGACGCCGCCGGCCAACGCATGGCGCCAGCGCACGTGCGTGTGCGGCACGTAGTGATAGAGCGCAGCCATGCCCAGCGCCAGCAAGGCGAATTCGACGACGTTGAGCAGCATCGCCACGCCGCCGGGCAGAGCGCCGACGAAGCCCTGGCTGGCCGTCAGCACCCACGACGTCATCGACAGACTGATGCCGAGCAGCAAGGGCCCGAGCGTCAGGCCGCCCCAATAGACGAGCACGCGCTGGGCGATCGGCCGCGGCCGGCGCACACGCCAGATGGCGTTCAACGCGCGGTCGATCGTCAGCATCAGCGCCAGCGCCGTGACGACCAGAATGCCCAGCCCGACGCCGCCCAAGCGCGCCGCCTTGGCCGCGAACTGCGTCAGCGCCGACAGCACCGGCCGGGCGATGCCATCGGGCACCAGCGCTTGCAGAAAGTACTTCTCCAGCGCCGTCTGAAAGCTCGCGAACATCGGGAAGGCGCTGAACACCGCCAGCATCACCGTCACCAGCGGCACCAGGGCGATCAGCGTCGTGAAGGTCAGGCTGCTCGCGGTCAGGCCGAGCCGGTCTTCGCGAAAACGCTCGCGCAGCGTCTTCGCCGTGTCGAGCCACGGCCAGCGCGAAAGGGTCTCGACGAGCTCGTTGATGCGAGTGCGCCATTCGGACAGTTCGAGGGACATCGTCATCATCCTATGATGCCAGCGATGAACACTGCCACCGTTGCCAACGCGCCCGACGCCATGCTGCTGCGCACGCGTGCGGTGGCGCTGATGAGCCTGCTGGCGCTGATCGCGCTCGGCCTGGCGTGGGAGTTGTGGCTCGCCCCCACCGGCAACCGCACCTGGGCGCTGAAAGTGCTGCCACTGGCCTTTGCCGTCGTCGGCATCTTGCAGTTCCGCATGCACACGCACCGCTGGCTGAGCCTGCTCGTGTGGCTGTACGTGGCCGAAGGGCTGGTGCGCGGCGTCACCGAGCGCGGCATGGCGATGACGCTGGCGTGGCTTCAGGTGGCGCTGTGCCTGGTGCTGTTCGCGGCTTGTTCGACGCATGTGCGCTGGCGGCTGAGGAAGGCATGAGCAAGGGCTTGCTCGATGCGCTGCGTGCAGCGGTCGGCGCGTCGCAGGTGCTCACCGAAGGCGACCTCTCGGCCTGGGAACTTGATTGGCGCAAACGCTGGCGCGGCACAGCGCTCGCTGTCGTGCGGCCGGGCACCACGAGTGAAGTCGCCGCCGTCGTGCGCGCGTGCGCAGCGCACGGCACGGCGCTCGTACCGCAAGGCGGCAACACCGGCCTCGTCGGCGGCGGCGTGCCCGATGCAAGCGGCACGCAGGTGCTGCTCTCGCTCGCGCGCATGAACAGCATCCGCGAACTCGACCGCGCCAATCTCACGCTCGTCGCCGAAGCCGGCTGTGTGCTGCAAGCCGTGCAGCAAGCGGCCGACGACGCCGGCCTGCTGTTCCCGCTGTCGCTGGCCGCCGAAGGCAGCTGCACGATCGGCGGCAACCTGGCCACCAATGCCGGCGGCACGCAGGTGCTGCGCTATGGCAATGCGCGCGCGCTCTGCCTCGGCCTCGAAGTGGTGACCGCCACGGGCGACGTCTGGCATGGCCTGTCGGGCCTGCGCAAGGACAACACCGGCTACGACCTGCGCGACCTGTTCATCGGCAGCGAAGGCACGCTCGGCGTCATCACCGCGGCCACGCTGGCGCTGCACGCCAAACCGGCAGCGACGATGACGGCGATGGCGTCGTGCGCGACGCTCGCCGATGGCGTGACGCTGCTCGGCCTGGCGCAACAACAGCTCGGCGCCGGCCTGACCGGCTTCGAAGCGATGAATGAATTTTCGTTGTCGCTCGTTGCCAGGCACATGCCGCAACTGCGCCAGCCGCTGCCCGCCGCACCGTGGACGGTGCTGCTCGAACTCTCCGACAACGAGAGCGAGGCCCATGCCCGCGAGCGCTTCGAAGGCCTGCTCGGCCAGGCGCTCGAGCGCGGCACGATCGGCGACGCGGCGATTGCCGAGAGCATGGCGCAGTCGCACACGATGTGGCATTTGCGCGAGTCGATCCCGCTGGCGCAGGCCGAAGAAGGGCTGAACATCAAGCACGACATCGCGCTGCCGGTGTCGCGCATCCCGCCGTTCTGCGAGATGACGCAAGCCGCGCTGGAACGGGCCGTGGCCGGCGTGCGCCTCGTCAACTTCGGCCACCTCGGCGACGGCAACCTGCACTACAACGTGCAGGCGCCGGTCGGCGTCGATGCGGCCATGTTCCTTGCCGAGCGCGAGCACGAGATCAACCACATCGTCTATGACGTCGTAGCCGCGCACGGAGGCTCGATCTCGGCCGAGCACGGCATCGGTGTGTTGAAGCGCGACGAGCTGGTGCAGTACAAGGATGCGACAGCTCTGGCGTTGATGCGGGCGGTCAAACAGGCGCTCGATCCGCGCGGGCTGATGAATCCCGGTCGCGTGCTGTAGGGCGAGCCGGCCCGGCTGCAGCCGCTTGCGGCCCGTTGCGGGCGTTGCTAACGTCCGCAAATACGGTGCTTCGCCGGTCGTGTGCTGAATGCAAGGCATGGGGCCGGCCGGTGCCGGGCTGCCCACCCCCGTTCGCCCTGAGCTTGTCGAAGCCTTCGTGCCACGCGCCGAAGGCTTCGACAAGCTCAGCCCGAACGGGGACGAGGCAAGGCTTCGATACCTCAGCCCGAACGGTTCTTTGCGGACCCTGAACTTCGCCTTCGGGCCGAAAGCTGACCTACTGCAAGGTGTCCTTGAACACCGCCGGCACCGGCAGCGGGTGCACTTCGATGCCTTCTTCGCGCAACGCCTCGCGCTCTTCGGCGCTGGCCTTGCCGCGGATCGGGCGCTCTTCGGCTTCGCCGTAGTGGATGCGGCGCGCCTCGTCGGCAAAGCGGTCGCCGACGTCTTCGGTGTTGGCGATGACGTGGCGCACGACCTGCATCCAGCGGGCCTGCTTCGTCGCGGCTTCGTCGGCGGGCACGGGCGGCATGGCAGCGACGGGTTCCTGCGCGCCCGAGAGGTTCAAGCGTGGCGCGCTCGGCAGGCGCACGATGACCTTGTCGGCGCACAGCGGGCATTCGATCAGGCCGCGGCCGTTCTGGTCGAGAAAGTCGTCGTCGCCGGCGAACCAGCCTTCGAAGCGGTGGCCGCTTTGGCAGCGGAGGTCGATGACTTTCATGACCGCGATGTTAGCGGTCGGGCGTTCAAGGCGCCGCAACCCAAGTCAACGGCCACAACCCGGCCCGGTACTTTTGCAGCCACAGCAGGCCGATCAGTGTCTTGGCGTCGGTGATGCCGCCGCTGGCGCACAGGGCTTCGATCTCGGTTTCGCTGTGGGTGACGATCTCCAGGAACTCCTCGTCGTCGAGCTTGGAAGCGCCGCGCGTCAGGCCGCGTGCGAACCAGATCTCGATACCTTCGTCGGAGTAGGCCATCGCGTTGTGCAGCAGGCCGGCGCGCGCCCACTCGCGGGCGCGGTAGCCGGTTTCTTCTTCGAGTTCGCGCACGCCGCAAACGAAAGGCGATTCGCCGCCGTCGATTTTGCCGGCGGGAAACTCGAGCATCACGCGGCGCAGCGGGTAGCGGAACTGGCGCTCCATCACCAGGCGGCCATCGTCCAAGATCGGCACGACCATCACCGCGCCGTTGTGCACGATGTACTCGCGTGTCGTGTGGGCTCCGTTGGGCAGCGCCACCGTGTCGCGGCGCACGTCGAGGAAGCGGCCTTGCCAGACTTGCTCGCTGATGACGGTCAGCTCGCGCAGATGCTCGTCGTTGGGGTCGTCGCTCACGTCGCCAACGCGCGCAGGATCGCCATGCTGCACAGCGCCATCAGGCCGCCCGGCAAAATGCCCAGCAGCAGCACCGCAGCGCCGTTGACGGCCAGCAAGGCGTTGGCGCCGCCGCTCTCGTCCGAAGGCGCCGCCGCGTCGCCCGTCGGTTCGTCGAAGTACATCAGCTTGACGATGCGCAGGTAGTAGTACGCGCCGACGAGCGAGATCAGCACCGCGAAGATCGCCAGCCACAGGTGATGCGGCTTGTTGGTGGTGATCAGCGCCTGCAGCACCGACAGCTTGGCGTAGAAGCCCGCTGTCGGCGGGATGCCGGCCAGCGAGAACATGAACACCGCCATCACGCCGGCCATCCACGGGCTGCGCTGGTTCAGACCGGCGAGGTCGGAGAGCTCGTCGCACTCGAAGCCGCGGCGTGCCAGCAGCATGACGAGGCCGAACGTGCCCAGCGTCGTCAGCACATAGACCACCATGTAGAACAGCGCCGAGCTGTAGGCGTTGCCGGCCGACAGCGTGTTGCCGCTGACGACGCCGGCGGTGAGTGCCAGCAGCATGAAGCCGATCTGCGCGATCGCCGAATACGCCAGCATGCGCTTCAGGTTCGTCTGCGCGATCGCAGCGAGGTTGCCGATCAACAGCGACAGGATGGCCAGCACCGAGAGCATCTGCTGCCAGTCCATGGCCAGGCCCAGCATGCCTTCGACGAGCAGGCGCATCGTCATGCCGAAGGCAGCGAGCTTGGGCGCACCGGCGATCAGCAGCGTCACCGCCGTCGGCGCGCCGTGATAGACGTTGGGCACCCACATGTGAAACGGCGCGGCGCCGAACTTGAACGCCAGGCCGGCAACGACGAAGACCAGGCCGAAGGTGAGCACGCTCTGGTTGGCCTGGCCCCTGCCGATGACTTCGAAGACGCGCGGGATGTCGAGGCTGCCGGTGGCGCCGTACATCATCGACAGGCCGTAGAGCAGGAAGCCCGAGGCGAGAGCGCCGAGCACGAAGTACTTCATCGCCGCTTCGGTGCTGGTGCCGTGGTCGCGCCGCAGCGCCACCAGCGCGTACAGCGACAGGCTCATCAGCTCCAGGCCGAGATAGACGACGAGGAAGTTGTTCGCCGAGACCATCACGCACACGCCGAGCAGCGAGAACATCGACAGCGTGAAGAACTCGCCCTTCAACATCTCGCGCGCGCCGATGTAGGCACGTGCATAGCCGATGGTGATCATCACCGCGATGGTGGCGAACAAGGCCAGCAGGTGGCCGAGCGGATCGGACACGACCATGCCCTGCATCGCATACACCGACTGTGCACTGTCCAGGCGCAGCAGGTGCAGCAGCGCCACGGCAGCCAGCGAGGCTTGCGTCAGCCAGAAGGTCGGGGCGCGTTGTTCGTCAGTGACGAAGAGATCGACCAGCGCGATCACGCAGGCCATCGTCAGCAGGACGATCTCGGGGGTGACGGCGGCCCAGTTCATAGTTTTGATTGACCCACGTGCTCGATCAATTGCGTGACGCTCTTGTGCATCACGTCGGTGAAGGGCTTCGGGTACACGCCCATCCACAACACGGCGGCGGCGAGCAGCGCCAGCATCGTGAACTCGCGGCTGTCGATGTCGGCCAGCGCCTTCACGTCGGCATTGGCGACGTCGCCGAAATAGACGCGCTTGACCATCCACAGCGTGTAGGCGGCGCCGAAGACGAGCGTCGTCGCCGCCAGCAGGCCGAGCCAGAAGTTGAACTTCACCGTGCCGAGGATCACCATCCACTCGCCGACGAAACCGCTCGTGCCGGGCAGGCCGCAGTTGGCCATGGCGAAGAAGACGGCAAAGGCAGTGAACGTCGGCATCGTGTTGACGACGCCGCCGTAGGACGCGATGTCGCGGCTGTGCACACGGTCGTACAGAACGCCGATGCAGAGGAACATCGCGCCGGAGATGAAGCCGTGGCTGATCATCTGCACGATGCCGCCGGAAATCCCGAGCTCGCTGAAGATGAAAAAACCGAGCGTGACGAAGCCCATGTGCGCGATGGAGGAATACGCAACGAGCTTCTTCATGTCCTGCTGCACCAGCGCGACCAGGCCGATGTAGAGCACGGCGATCAGCGACAGCGCGATGATCAGCCAGTCCCACTCGCGCGACGCATCGGGCGCGATCGGCAGCGAGAAGCGCAGGAAGCCGTAGGCGCCGAGCTTCAACATGATCGCGGCCAGCACGACCGAGCCTCCTGTCGGCGCTTCGACGTGCGCGTCCGGCAGCCAGGTGTGCACCGGCCACATCGGCACCTTGACCGAGAACGCGGCGAAGAAGGCGAAGAACAAGAGGCTCTGCGCGGACAGCGGCAGCGGCAGCTTGTGCCAGTCGAGGATCTCGAAGCTGCCGCCGCTCTTGTAGTAGAGGTAGATCAGCGCCACCAGCATCAGCAGCGAGCCGAGCAGCGTGTAGAGGAAGAACTTGAAGGCCGCATAGACACGCCGCGGCCCGCCCCACATGCCGATGATGATGTACATCGGGATCAGCGTGGCTTCGAAGAAGACGTAGAACAAGAGGCCGTCGAGCGCCGCGAAGACGCCGACCATCAGCCCCGACAGGATCAGGAATGCGCCCATGTACTGGTGCACGCGCTCGGTGATGACGTCCCACGCCGCGATGATGACGATGATGGTGATGAAGGCCGTCAACAGGATGAACCAGACCGAGATGCCATCGACGCCGAGGTGGTAGTTGATGTTGAAGCGCTCGATCCAGGGCAGGCTCTCCTGGAACTGCATCGCCGCGCTGGCCTTGTCGAACCCGCCGACGAGCGGCAGCGTGACGAGGAAGCTGGCAACGGCTGCGGCCAACGCCAGCCAGCGCACGGCGTGTGAGTTGTCGTCGCGGCCGGTGGCGAGCAGCACGACGCCGGCCAGGATCGGCAGCCAGATCGAAACGCTCAGCAGTCCCATTCAGTCGGTTCCTCTTCTTGTTCTTGGTCTCGTGCTCACAAACCGAACAGCGATCGCAACTGCTTCAACTGCGGCCAGAGCTGCCAGGTCATCAGGCCGAAGATGCCGAGCAGCATGACCAGCGCGTAGAAGTACAGGTGGCCGGTCTGGAACAGCCGCGTCAGTTGCGCGATGGCGCCGACGGCGCGCGCCGAGCCGTTGATGAGCACACCATCGATCAGCGCCACGTCGCCGCCCTTCCACAGGCCATTGCCGAGCAGGCGCGCGCCGGCCGACAGCACATGCTCGTTGAACCAGTCCATGTAGTACTTGTTGTCGAGCAGCGTGTAGATCCACTCGAAGCGCTTCTTGATAGCCGCCGGGATCGATGGTTGCTTCAAATAGAAGAACCAGGCCAGAGCGACGCCCGCCACGGCCAGCCACAACGGCAGCGAGGTCACCGAGTGCAGCGCCATCGCCAGCGCACCGTGGAACTCCTTGCCGAGTTCTTCCATCGCCGGGTGCGCCGCGGCGTTGACGATGATCGAGTCCTTGAAGAACTCGCCGTGCAGCATCGGGCCGATGGTCCAGTAGCCGATGAAGACCGACGGCAGCGCGAGCAGGATCAATGGCGCCGTCACCACCCAGGGCGACTCGTGCGGATCGTGGTGCTCCGCATGGTCATCATGGTGATCGTGCTCGCCAGGGAACGGCTTGTGGTGAAAGCGCTCCTTGCCGTGGAAGACGAGGAAGTACATGCGGAACGAGTAGAACGCGGTCACGAACACGCCGGCCGTGACGGCGAACAACGCAAACCCCGAGCCGTACAGAGGGCTCGCATGCACCGCCTCGATGATCGAATCCTTGCTGTAGAAGCCGGAGAACAGCGGCGTGCCGATCAGCGCCAGCGAGCCGACGAGCGACGTGATCCAGGTGATCGGCATGTACTTGCGCAGGCCGCCCATGTTGCGGATGTCCTGGTCATGGTGCAGGCCGATGATCACGCTGCCGGCCGCGAGGAACAGCAGCGCCTTGAAGAAGGCGTGCGTCATCAGGTGGAAGACGCCGACCGAGTACGCCGAGACGCCGAGTGCGACCGTCATGTAGCCGAGCTGCGACAGCGTCGAATACGCGACGACGCGCTTGATGTCGTTCTGGATGATGCCCAGAAAGCCCATGAACAGCGCGGTGATCGAGCCGATGATGAGCACGAACGACAGCGCGGTGTCGGAGAGCTCGAACAGCGGCGACATGCGCGCCACCATGAAGATGCCGGCCGTGACCATCGTCGCGGCGTGGATCAGCGCCGAGATCGGCGTCGGGCCTTCCATCGAGTCGGGCAGCCAGACGTGCAGCGGAAACTGCGCGCTCTTGCCCATCGCGCCGATGAACAGGCAGATGCAGGCCACGGTGATCAGCATCCAGTCGGTGCCGGGGAACTTGAGCGCCGCCAGTTCGTTGCCTTTGGCGAAGACCTCGGCATAGTTCAGCGAGCCGGCATACGCCACCAGCAAGCCGATGCCGAGGATGAAGCCGAAGTCGCCGACGCGGTTGACGAGAAAGGCCTTCATGTTGGCGAAGATCGCCGTCGGCCGCGTGTACCAGAAGCCGATCAGCAGATAGCTGACGAGGCCCACCGCCTCCCAGCCGAAGAACAGCTGCAGGAAGTTGTTGCTCATGACGAGCATCAACATGCTGAACGTGAACAGCGAGATGTAGGCGAAGAAGCGCTGGTAGCCGTCGTCTTCTTCCATGTAGCCGATGGTGTAGATGTGCACCATCAGGCTGACGAAGGTGACGACGACCATCATCATCGCCGTCAGGCCATCGACGAGGAAGCCGACTTCCATCTTCAGGTTGCCGAGCACCATCCACTCATAGACGGTGGCGTTGAAGCGCGCGCCGGCGATCACGTCCTTCAGCACGACGGCCGAGCAGATCAGCGAGATGAAGACGCCGAGGATGGTGACGATGTGCGAGCCGCGGCGGCCGATCGTCTTGCCGAAGAAGCCGGCGACGATGGCGCCGACGAGCGGCGCCAGGGCGACGGTGAGCAGGAGGTTCTGGGACATGCCATGCTCAGCCCTTCAGCGTGTCCATGTCCTGCACGTTGATCGTCGCGCGGTTGCGGAACAGCACGACGAGGATCGCCAGCCCGATCGCCGACTCGGCCGCGGCCACCGTGAGAATGAAGAACACGAAGACCTGCCCGGCCATGTCGCCGAGGTAATGCGAGAAGGCGATGAAGTTCATGTTGACCGCCAGCAGCATCAGCTCGATGGCCATCAGCAGCACGATCAGGTTGCGCCGGTTCATGAAGATGCCGATCACCGACAGCGCGAACAGGATCGCGCCGAGGCTGAGGAAGTGCGACAGCGTCAGCGATCCCATCAGGCTTTCTCCTCGGCAACGGGCGGCGGCGCCGATGGCGCTTCGATCGTGGGCGCCATCTTCACGAGGCGCACGCGGTCGGCTTTCTTGGCACGCACCTGCTGCGACGGGTCCATGTGCTTGCTGTCCTTGCGCTCACGCAGAGTCAGCGCGATGGCGGCGATGATCGCGATCAGCAGCAGCGTGGCCGCGAGTTGCAGCGGGTAGAGGTAATCGCTGTAGATCTCGATGCCGAGCAGCTTGGTGTTGGCCACGCCCGCCATGTCGGCCGGAAACGGCTTGGGTGTGCCGAGATCAAAGCCGCCGCGCAGGATCAGCGTCATCTCGAGCGCGATCAGCGCACCGACGATGCCGGCCAGCGGAAAGTGCTTCCAGAAATTCTCGCGGAAGGCGTCGGTGTTGATGTCCAGCATCATGACGACGAACAGGAACAGCACCATCACCGCGCCGACATAGACGAGCACGAGCGCGATGGCGAGGAACTCGGCGCGCAGCAGCATCCACACGCAGGCGGCGCTGAAGAACGCGAGCACGAGATAGAGGGCGGCATGCACCGTGCTGCGCGCGGTGATGACGCCGAAGCCCGCGCCGAGCAGCACGGCGGAGAAGACGTAGAACAGGGCCGTCGTCGAATTCATGAAGTCTTGTTGTTATTTCTCTTTCGCTCAGCGGTAAGGCGCATCGGCCTCGCGCGCCGCGGCGATTTCCTTCTCGTAGCGGTCACCGACGGCGAGCAGCATGTCCTTGGTGAAATACAGGTCGCCGCGCTTCTCGCCGTGGTACTCGAGGATGTGCGTCTCGACGATCGAATCGACCGGACAGCTCTCCTCGCAGAAGCCGCAGAAGATGCACTTGGCCAGGTCGATGTCGTAGCGCGTCGTGCGGCGTGTGCCGTCGGCGCGGACGTCGGACTCGATCGAGATCGCCATGGCAGGGCAGACCGCTTCGCACAGCTTGCAGGCGATGCAGCGCTCTTCACCGTTCTCATAGCGGCGCAACGCGTGCAGGCCGCGAAAGCGCGGCGACATCGGCGTCTTCTCCTCCGGGAACTGCACCGTGATGCTGCGCGCGAAGAAGTACTTGCCGGTGACGGCCATGCCCTTGAACAGCTCGGTCAAGAGGAAACTGCTGGCGAAATCTTTGACGGCGGCGAACATGGCTTATCCCCAGATGTTCCAAGGCGACTGCATCCACAGCCCGACAACGACGAGCCACACGAGCGTGATCGGAATGAAGATCTTCCAGCCCAGCCGCATGATCTGGTCGTAACGGAATCTCGGGAACGTGGCGCGCACCCAGAGGAACATCGTGACGACGACGAAGACCTTGATCGCCAGCCAGATCCAGCCCGGGATCCAGTTGAACAGCGCGGAATCGACGGGCGCCAGCCAGCCGCCGAGGAACATGATCACGCACAGCGTGGAGACGAGGATCATGTTCGCGTACTCGGCGAGGAAGAACATCGCGAAGCTCATGCCCGAGTACTCGATCATGTGGCCGGCGACGATCTCCGATTCGCCTTCGACGACGTCGAACGGGTGGCGGTTGGTTTCTGCAAGCCCGGCGATGAAATAGACGACGAAGATCGGCAGCAGCGGCAGCCAGTTCCACGACAGGAAGGTCAGGCCCTTGTCGGCCAGCATGCCGCGGCCCTGCTGCATCACGATCTCGGTCATGTTCATGCTGCCGGAGACCATCAGCACGACGACGAGCGCGAAGCCCATGGCGATTTCGTAGCTGACCATCTGCGCCGAAGCGCGCAGCGCGCCGAGGAAGGCGTACTTCGAGTTGCTCGCCCAGCCGGCGATGATGACGCCATAGACTTCCATCGACGTGATCGCCATCAGGAACAGCAGGCCGGCGTTGACGTTGGCCAGCGCGACATCGGGGCCGAACGGCACGACGGCCCACGCCGCCAGCGCCGGCATGATCGTCATCACCGGGCCGAGGAAGAACAGCGCCTTGTTGGCGGCGGTCGGGCGGATGATTTCCTTGAAGACGAGCTTGGCCGCATCGGCGATCGGCGTCAGCAGGCCCCAGGGGCCGACGCGGTTCGGGCCGGGACGGATCTGCGTCCAGCCGATGGCCTTGCGTTCCCACAGCGTGAGGTAGGCCACGCAGCCCATCAGCGGCAGCACGACGGCGATGATCTTGACGAGGCTCCAGATGACGAGCCACAACGTCGGCCCGAAGAGCTGCGCACCGCCGAGGTTGAGCTGCTCGATCATGGCAGTGTCGCCCGGCCGCCCGAAGACACTGACGCGCCCCTTCGGGGGGCCGCGAGCATAGCGAGCTTGGGGGTTGTCATGCGCCGGCCCTCTCGACACCGATCGGCCCGAACATCGCCGCGCCATGCGGCGCCGGCACACGCACCGCATTCGCGGCCAGCGTGGCATCTTCGCGCGCCGGCAGCGTGATGCGGGCGCTGCCCTGCGTCACGATGACCTTGTCGCCGAGTTGCTGCCAGAGCGCGCTCGGCAAACCGACGATCGCCGACGCCGCATCGGCCGTGGCTTGCAACGCCGGCGCGCGGCGCACGATCGGATCGGTGGCGTAGATCGGCACATCGGTGATGCGCTCGAGGCCGGACGCGCCCACCGGCACGCCGATGGCCTGTGCTGCCGCGTTGTCGAGGCGCGAAGCCAGCGCGCTCACGTCACCGAGCGCTTCGGCACGCACTTCTTCGACCGTCTCCTGCTCGAAGCCCTTCAAGCCGAGCAGGTTGCCGAGCACGCGCAGCACTTTCCACGCCGGCCTCGTGTCGCCGAGCGGTTTGACGACGCCGTGGAAGCTCTGCACGCGGCCTTCGGCGTTGACCAGCGCGCCGCCGGTTTCGGTGAACGGCGCGACCGGCAGCAGCACGTCGGCGATGTCGGTGTTGGCGTCCTTGAACGGCGTCATCGAGACGACGAGGCCGGCGGTCTTCAAGGCTTCGCTCGCCGCCACCGGGTTGGCGGCATCGAAGGCGGGCTCGACGCCGAGCAGGAACAGCGCCTTCATCGGCCGGCTCAGCATCTGTCCGGCATCGAAGCCGCCGGCGCGCGGCAAGGCGCCGACGAGCTGCGCGCCGACGCTGTTGCCGGATTCGCAGAGGTAGCCGACCGTCGCGCCGACCTGCGCGCCGATCCACTGCGCGAGCGCGAGCAATTGCGAAGCTTGCGGATGTTGCGCCGCGGTGTTGCCGAGCAGCAGCGCCTTGCGCGCGCCGCTCATCAACGACGCGGCGATCGCCTTCGCAGCGTCGCCGGCATCGGCCGGCGCGGGCGCGGCAACGCCTTTGGCCGCATGCAACCGCCGCCGCGACCTGCGCCAGCGCATCGGCCCACGCGCTCGGCGCCGCCGTCATGTGATGCGCGAGCGGCATCGCCCAATCGTCATGCACGGCATTCAGGCTCGACACCTGCGCGCCGTGCCGCACCGCCTGGCGCAAACGCAACGCCATCAGCGGATGGTCCTTGCGCAGGAACGAACCGATCACGAACGCGCGCTCGATCTTCGACAGCGACGCGATGCTGGTGCCGAGCCAGCGCGCACGGCCCGGCGCGGCGGCGTTGGCGAAGTCCGCATGCCGCGTGCGCACGTCGATGTTCTCGCTGCCCAGGCCACGCACGAGCTTGGCCAGCAGGTGCAGCTCTTCGACGGTGGCGTGCTGCGCACCGAGCGCGCCGACGCTGGCCGCGCCGAACTCGCCGATGACGCGCTTCAGGCCGTCGGCGATGTAGGTCAGCGCCGTCGTCCAATCGACCGCTTGCCACGCGCCGCCCTGCTTGATCATCGGCTGCGTCAGCCGGCGGTCGCTGTTCAGCGCTTCGTACGAGAAGCGGTCGCGGTCGGAGATCCAGCACTCGTTGACGTCTTCGTTTTCGAGCGGCACGACGCGCAGCACCTGATTGGCCTTGACCTGCACGATCAGGTTCGCGCCGGTGCTGTCGTGCGGGCTCACGCTCTTGCGCCGCGACAGCTCCCACGTGCGCGCGCTGTAGCGGAACGGCTTGCTCGTCAGCGCGCCGACCGGGCAGATGTCGATCATGTTGCCCGACAGCTCGCTGTCGATCGTGCCGCCGTGCACGGTGGTGATCTCGCTGTGCTCGCCGCGATGGATCATGCCGAGCTCCATCACGCCGGCCACTTCCTGGCCGAAGCGCACGCAGCGCGTGCAGTGGATGCAGCGCGTCATCTCTTCCATCGAGACCAGCGGGCCCACGTCCTTGCGGAAGACGACGCGCTTTTCTTCGTGGTAGCGCGAGGCGCTGCCGCCGTAGCCGACCGCGAGATCCTGCAACTGGCACTCGCCGCCCTGGTCGCAGATCGGGCAGTCGAGCGGGTGGTTGATGAGCAGGAACTCCATCACCGACTGCTGCGCCTTGACCGCCTTGTCGCTCTTCGTGCGCACGATCATGCCGTTGGTCACCGGCGTGGCGCAGGCCGGCATCGGCTTGGGCATCTTCTCGATGTCCACCAGGCACATGCGGCAGTTGGCCGCGATGCGTGAGCTTCTTGTGATAGCAGAAGTGCGGGATGTACACGCCGGCCGCATCGGCGGCGTGCATGACCATGCTGCCGTCGGCGATGGTGACTGGTTTGCCGTCGAGGGTGATCTCGGCCATGGTCAGACGTAAGTGCGGCACCGCGCAGGTCTTGTGTTCGATGTGGTGCACGAACTCGTCGCGGAAATGCTTCAGCATGCCCTGCACCGGCATCGCCGCGGCGTCGCCGAGCGCGCAGATCGTGCGGCCCTTGATGTTGTCGGCCACGGAGTCGAGCAGGGTCAGGTCTTCCATCTTGCCCTGGCCATGTTCGATGCGGTTGACCATGCGCCACAGCCAGCCGGTGCCTTCGCGGCACGGCGTGCACTGGCCGCAGCTCTCGTGCTGATAGAAGTAGGACAGGCGCAGCAGGCTCTTGACCATGCAGCGCCGCTCGTCCATCACGATGACCGCGCCCGAGCCGAGCATCGAGCCGGCCTTGGCGATGGCGTCGTAGTCCATCGTGATGTCCATCATCGTCTTGGCCGGCAGCACCGGCGCGGACGAGCCGCCGGGGATCACGGCCTTGAGCGCACGGCCGCCGCTGACGCCGCCCGCCAGTTCGAGCAACTTCGCGAACGGCGTGCCGAGCGGGATCTCGTAGTTGCCGGGGCGTTCGACGTCGCCGACGATCGAGAAGATTTTGGTGCCGCCGTTGTTCGGCTTGCCGATCTCGAGGTACGCGCCGCCGCCGTTGTTGATGATCCACGGCACCGCGGCGAAGGTCTCCGTGTTGTTGATCGTCGTCGGCTTGCCGTAGAGGCCGAAGCTCGCCGGAAACGGCGGCTTGAAGCGCGGCTGGCCCTTCTTGCCTTCGAGCGATTCGAGCAGCGCTGTTTCTTCGCCGCAGATGTAGGCGCCGAAGCCGTGGAAGGCGTGCAGCTGGAAGCTGAACTCGCTGCCCGCGATCTTGTCGCCGAGAAAGCCCGCGCGCGCGCGCTTCTTCCAACGCTTCTTCGAAGCGCTCGTAGATCTCGAAGATTTCGCCGTGGATGTAGTTGTAGCCCACCTTCACGCCCATCGCGTAGGCGGCGATCGCCATGCCTTCGATGACCATGTGCGGGTTGAAGGCCAGCAGGTCGCGGTCCTTGCAGGTGCCGGGCTCGCCTTCGTCGGAATTGCAGACGAGGTACTTCGCGCCGGGGAAGGCGCGCGGCATGAAGCTCCACTTCAGGCCCGGTCGGGAAGCCCGCGCCGCCGCGGCCGCGCAAGGCGCTGGTCTTCAGTTCGGCGACGACCTGGTCGGGCGTCATCGCGTCACCAGCACCCTTGCCGAGAATCTTCTTCAGCGCCGTGTAGCCGCCGCGCTTCTCGTAGTCGGCAAGGCGCCAGTTCGCTCCGTCGAGGCCGGCATAAATCTGCGCGTCGATGTGGCGGCCGTGAAAGCAGGTCTCTCGGCCGGTGGCCTTGAATCGCGAAAGATCGACAGCAGCTCTCATTTCGCGTTCGCCTTCAAGGTATCGACCAGATCGTCGAGCCGCTTCTCGTCCATGAAGCTCAACATCTCGCGGTCGTTGACCAGCATCACCGGCGCGTCGGCGCAGGCGCCGAGACATTCGCTCGGCTGTATCGTGAACACGCCGTCGGCCGTCGTGCCGTAAGGCTCGACGCCGAGCTTCGTGCACAGGTGCGCCAGCGCGCCCTCGCCATTGCGCAGCGCGCACGGCAGGTTGGTGCAGACGTTCAACTTGAACTGCCCGACCGGCTGCTGGTTGTACATGTTGTAGAAGGTCGTCACCTCGTGCACCGCGATCGGCGGCATGCCGAGGTGCGCGGCGATCTGGTTCTCTGCTTCCTGCGACACGTAGCCTTGCTCGTGCTGCACGATGGCCAGACACGCCATCACGGCCGACTGCTTCTGGTCGGCCGGGTACTTGGCGACTTCACGGTCGAAGCGCGCGATGGTTTCGGCACTCAGCTTCATCGGTCGCTTATCTGTCAATCTCCCCGAACACGATGTCCATCGTGCCGATGATCGCCACCGCGTCGGCGATCATGTGGCCGCGCGCCATCTCGTCGAGCGCCGCCAGATGCGAAAAGCCGGGCGGGCGGATCTTCAAGCGGTACGGCTTGTTCGCGCCGTCGCTCGACAGGTAGATGCCGAACTCGCCCTTCGGATGCTCGACGGCGGCATAGGCCTCACCCTCGGGCACGTGAAATCCTTCGGTGAAGAGCTTGAAGTGATGGATCAGCTCTTCCATGCTGCTCTTCATGTCGACACGTGACGGCGGCGCGACCTTGTGGTTGCTCGTGATCACCGGCAGGCCGGGGTTCGCGCGCAGCCAGGCGATGCATTGCTTGACGATGCGGTTGGCTTGGCGCATCTCTTCGATGCGCACGAGATAGCGGTCGTAGGTGTCGCCGTTGACGCCGATGGCAATGTCGAAGTCCATGTGCTCGTAGACGTCGTACGGCTGCTTCTTGCGCAGGTCCCACTCGATGCCCGAGCCGCGCAGCATCGGGCCGGTGAAGCCGAGGTTGAGCGCACGCTCGGGCGTGACGACGCCGATGCCGACGGTGCGCTGCTTCCAGATGCGGTTGTCGGTGAGCAGGGTTTCGTACTCATCGACGTTGGCGGGAAAGCGGTCGCAGAAGTCTGCGATGAAGTCGAGCAGCGAACCCTGGCGGTTCTCGTTCAGCGCATCGATCGCCTTCTGGTTCTTGATGCGCGAGACCTTGTACTGCGGCATCTGCGCCGGCAGATCGCGATAGACGCCGCCCGGGCGGAAGTAGGCGGCGTGCATGCGCGCCCCGCTGACCGCCTCGTACATGTCGAAGATGTCTTCGCGCTCGCGGAAGCAGTAGATGAGGATGTTCATCGCGCCGCAGTCGAGGCCGTGCGCGCCGAGCCAGAGCAGGTGGTTGAGGATGCGCGTCAGTTCCGCGAACATGACGCGGATGTATTGCGCACGTTCGGGCACGTCGATGCCGATCAGGCGCTCGATCGCCAGGCAGTAGGCATGCTCGTTGGCCATCATCGACACGTAGTCGAGGCGGTCCATGTACGGCAGGCTCTGGATGTAGGTCTTGCTCTCGGCGAGTTTTTCGGTCGCGCGGTGCAGCAGGCCGATGTGCGGGTCGGCTCGTTGAATGACTTCGCCGTCCAACTCGAGGACCAACCGGAGAACGCCGTGAGCAGCCGGATGCTGCGGGCCGAAGTTCAAGGTGTAGTTCTTGATCTCGGCCATCAGTGCAGACCACCGTAGTTGTCTTCGCGCACGATGCGCGGCACGATCTCGCGCGGCTCGATCGTCACCGGCTGGTAGATCACGCGCTTTTGCTCGGCGTCGTAGCGCATCTCGACATGGCCCGTGGTCGGAAAGTCCTTGCGCATCGGGTGGCCGATGAAGCCGTAGTCGGTGAGGATGCGGCGCAGGTCGGCATGGCCTTCGAAGAGGATGCCGTAGAGATCGAAGGCCTCGCGCTCGAACCAGTTGCAGGAACTCCAGACGTCGGTCAGCGATGCCACCAGCGGCAGATCGTCGTCGGGGCAGAACACCTTCAGCCGCACGCGCCAGTTCTTCGATACCGACAGCAGGTGCGAGACGACGACGTAGCGCGGCCCGTCCCAAGCCCGATCTTTCCAGCTCGACATGTCCATGCCGCAGAGGTCGATCAGTTGCTCGAAGGCGAGCGTGGTGTCATCGCGCAGTTGCAGCGCCACCGCAAGATAGTCGGCGGCCTTCACGGTGATCGCAATCTCACCGCGATCGCGCACGAGCTTGCCGATCTTCGGGCCGAGCGCAGCATCGAGCGCCGCCTGAAGCTGATCCAGTTTCGCGGTCAACTTGCCCCCTTGACGCTGCGCGTCGTCCCCCCAAGGGGGAGCGAGCACTTTCGGAACGGCCGTGCAGTGCTCATCTGGCGATCGTGTTTTCTCGGCGAATCTTCGCCTGCAGTTGCAGCACGCCGTACAGCAGCGCTTCGGCCGTCGGCGGGCAGCCGGGCACGTACACGTCCACCGGCACAATGCGATCACAACCGCGCACGACCGAGTAGCTGTAGTGGTAATAACCACCGCCGTTGGCGCACGAGCCCATGCTGATGACCCAGCGCGGCTCGGCCATCTGGTCATAGACCTTGCGCAGGGCGGGAGCCATCTTGTTGCACAGCGTGCCGGCGACGATCATCAGATCGCTCTGCCGCGGGCTCGGGCGGAACAGCATGCCGAAGCGGTCGATGTCATACCGCGCCGCGCCGGCGTGCATCATCTCGACGGCGCAGCAGGCCAGGCCGAACGTCATCGGCCATAGCGAGCCGGTCTTCGACCAGTTCACCACCGCATCGACCGTGGTCGTGACGACGCTTTCTTTGAGGATGCCTTCGATTCCCATAACGATCTATTCCCAGTCGAGGGCGCCCTTCTTCCACTCGTACACGAAACCGACGACGAGGATGCCCAGGAAAATCATCATGGCCCAGAAGCCCGTCGGGCCGATCTCCTTGAGCGACACCGCCCAAGGGAAGAGGAAGGCGATCTCCAGATCGAAAAGGATGAACAAAATCGCGACGAGGTAGTAGCGCACGTCGAACTTCATGCGCGCGTCTTCGAAAGCCTCGAAGCCGCACTCGTACGGGCTGTTCTTTTCAGCGTCGGGCCGGTTGGGGCCGAAGATGAAGCCGATGATTTGCGGCGCCACACCCACCGCCACGCCGACGAGGATGAAGAGGATGACGGGCAGGTACTGTTGAAGGTCCATGGCGTCGACGTTGCAGGGCGCGGTTGCGCTGGAGGCGAGCCCGTGCTCGGTATGAATCGTGTTCTTGGTGCCGACGGCGAGACTCGAACTCGCACAGCTTTCGCCACTACCCCCTCAAGATAGCGTGTCTACCAATTTCACCACGTCGGCTTCGCAGACTCTTCTTCCGGACTGCTGCTCGGATGGCGTGAGGATGGCGCTCCGAACAACGAAAGATTCTAAGCGTAAAGCTCAGGGTTTCTGAGGAGCGGAAGCCGTTGATTGCGGAGCCGAAGGCCCCTGCGCTGCGGGCGCGGAAGACGCTGTCGGCGCCGTGGGGATCTGCGCTGTGGGCGGCGCCGACGATGCAGCGGCCGGTGCGCTGGCCGCACCCGCGCGTTCGAACACGCTCGTGCCCTCCGGCGTGCGGGCGGACGAGCCGCTGCTGCCGAAGTAGGCCAAACCGAGCGTGCAGGCGAAGAACACCGCCGCGCAGAACGACGTCGAGCGCGACAGAAAGTTGGCGCTGCCGGAGGCGCCGAACAGGCTGCCCGAGGCGCCGCTGCCGAAGGACGCTCCCATGTCGGCGCCCTTGCCGTGTTGCACGAGCACCAAGCCGATCATCGCGATGGCCGAGATGATCTGCAGTGCGAGAACGAGATTCCAGAAGATCTGCATAGGGTTCTTATTGTCAAAGAGATGTCATGCCGCGGCACGACAGATGGCAACGAAGTCTGCGGCTTTGAGCGAAGCGCCGCCGACGAGCCCGCCGTCGATGTCGGGTTGCGAGAACAGCGTGGCGGCGTTGTCGGGTTTGACGCTGCCGCCGTAGAGGATCTTCATGTCTGCCGCGCGTGGCGTGGCCGCGGCGAGCTGGGCGCGCAGCAGCGCATGCACCGCTTGCGCCTGCGCGGGCGACGCGGTTTTTCCGGTGCCGATGGCCCACACCGGCTCGTAAGCGACGACCATCTCACCGGCGCAATGCGCGAGCGTGTGGATCACGGCCGAGAGCTGTCGCTTGACGACGGCTTCAGTCTCGTTGGCTTCACGCTGCGCCAGCGTTTCACCGACGCAGACGATCGGCGTGATGCCGCGCGCGAGAGCGGCCTTGGCTTTGTCCGCCACGAGCTGATCGCTCTCGGCGTGGTACTGCCGGCGCTCGCTGTGGCCGACGATCGCGTAGCGGCAACCGAACTCGTGCAGCATCGCGGCCGAGACTTCGCCGGTGTAGGCGCCCTGCTCGTGCGCCGAACAGTCCTGTGCGCCCCAGTGGATGTCGGTGCCCGCAAGCGCCACCGCCGTCTCGGAGAGATAAGGGAAAGGCACGCAGACCGCGACGTCGGCAACGAACGGCCGGGCGCCCGCGATGCCGGCGAGCAACTCGGCATTCGCGGCATGGCTGCCGTGCATCTTCCAGTTGCCTGCGATGAGTTTTCTTCTCATGCCTTCCAGTCCAGAACGATCTTGCCGACATGTGTGCTCGACTCCATCAGTGCATGCGCTTGCGCAGCCTGCGTGGCAGGAAACACCTGGTGTATCACCGGCTTGATGCGGCCGGCTTCGAGCAGCGGCCACACTTTTTCACGCAGCGCGCGCGCCAACTGCCCTTTGTATTCGACCGAGCGCGCACGCAGCGTCGAACCGGTGATGGCCAGCCGCTTGCGCAGCACCAGTCCCGTGTCGATCTGGCTCTTCGTGCCGCCCTGCACGGCGATGATCGCCAGGCGGCCGTCGGTGGCCAGGCACTGCACTTCGCGCGCCACATAGTCGCCGGCCACCATGTCGAGCACGACATCGACGCCGCGGCCTTCGGTGATGCGTTCGACTTCGACGACGAAATCCTGCGTCTTGTAGTTCACCGCATGGTCGGCGCCGAGCGCGATGCAGGCGGCGCACTTGTCGTCGCTGCCGGCGGTGACGATGACCTTGGCACCCATTGCTTTCGCAAGCTGGATCGAGGTGACGCCGATGCCGCGACGAGCCGCCCTGCACCAGCAGCCATTCGCCGCCCTTCAGCGCAGCGATGTGAAAGACGTTCTGCCAGACGGTGAAGAAGGTTTCGGGCAGGCTGGCCGCCTCGATGTCGGACAGGCCGCGCGGCACCGGCAGCGTCTGCGCCGTCGGTGCAACGCAGAGCTCGGCATAACCACCACCGGCGACGAGCGCGCAGACGCGGTCGCCCGCGTTGAACTCGCCATCGCCGCTGACGATCGTGCCCGCCACTTCTAAACCCGGCAGATCGGAAACGCCGGGCGGCATCGGGTACAGCCCTTTGCGTTGCAGCACATCAGGCCGGTTCACCCCCGACGCTGCCACGCGGATCAACACCTCGCCCGGCCCTGCCACAGGGTCCGGTCGGGTCGTCGGCTGCAGCACCTCGGGGGCGCCGTAGCGGCTGATCTCGATGGCGCGCATCAGGATGCGGCGCTTACTCGGGCGTGCGCTGCGGGTCGTCGGCGGTCGTCGCGGCCACCGGCTCGCCGCCTTGCTCCGCGCGCGGCGGCCGGTCGTTGCGGTCACGGCGCGGGCCACGATCGCGATCGCCACCGCGGCCACCGCGATCGCGGTCACCGAAGTCGCGGCGCGGACGTTCTTCCTCGACATAACCTTCCGGCTTGTCGAGCAGCGCCTTCAACGACAGCTTGATGCGGCCCTTCTCGTCGGTCTCCAGCACCTTGACCTTAACGATCTGGCCTTCCTTCAGGAAGTCTTCGACCCGCTCGACGCGCTGGTGCGCGATCTGGCTGATGTGCAAGAGACCATCCTTGCCCGGCAGGATCTGCACGAGCGCGCCGAAGTCGAGGATCTTGGTGATCGGGCCTTCGTAGATCTCGCCCGGAATCGCCTCGGCGGTGATGTCCTCGATGCGCTTGCGGGCAAACGCCGCCTTGTCGCTGTCGGTGCTGGCGATCGTGATCGTGCCGTCTTCGCCGATGTCGATCGTGCAGCCGGTTTCTTCCGTCAACGCGCGGATCACCGAGCCGCCCTTGCCGATGACGTCGCGGATCTTCTCCGGGTTGATCTTCATCGTGTACAGGCGCGGTGCGAACACGCTGACTTCGGTCTTCGCACCACCGACTGCTTCCTGCATCTTGCCGAGGATGTGCATACGCGCTTCCTTGGCCTGATCCAGAGCGACCTTCATGATCTCTTTGGTGATGCCCTGGATCTTGATGTCCATCTGCAGCGCGGTCACGCCACCCGTGGTGCCGGCGACCTTGAAGTCCATGTCGCCCAGGTGATCTTCGTCGCCGAGGATATCGGTCAGCACGGCGAAGCGGTTGCCGTCCTTGATCAAACCCATCGCGATGCCGGCGACATGCGCTTTCATCGGCACACCGGCGTCCATCATCGCCAGGCAGCCGCCGCAGACCGAGGCCATCGACGACGAGCCGTTCGATTCGGTGATCTCGCTGACGACGCGCATCGAGTACGGGAACTCCTCTTTCGTCGGCAGCATCGCGACCAACGCGCGTTTCGCCAGGCGGCCGTGGCCGATCTCGCGGCGCTTCGGCGAGCCGACGCGGCCGGTCTCGCCGGTGGCGAACGGCGGCATGTTGTAGTGCAGCATGAAGCGCTCTTCGTACTCGCCGGCGAGTGCGTCGATGCGCTGCGCGTCACGGTCGGTACCGAGCGTGGCCACGACCACCGCCTGCGTCTCGCCGCGCGTGAACAGCGCCGAGCCGTGGGTGCGCGGCAGGATGCCGGTGCGGATCTCGATCGGGCGCACGGTGCGCGTGTCGCGGCCGTCGATACGCGGCTCGCCGGCGAGGATCTGGCCGCGAACGATCTTGGCTTCCATGTCGAACAACAGGCCCTCGACCTTGACCTTGTCGAATTCGACGCCATCGGCCTTGAGCGCTTCCATCGTCTCAGAGTAGGCCGCGCGCGTGGCTTGCGTGCGTGCCTGTTTGCTGCGGATCTGGTAGGCCGCATTGATCTTGGCTTCGGCCAGACCGGTCACCTTGGCGATGAAGGCTTCGTCCTTCGCCGGCGCGGCCCATTGCCACTCGGGCTTGCCGGCGTCACGCACCAGCTCGTTGATCGCGGCGATGGCGATGTTGCCCTGCTCGTGGCCGAAGACCACGCCGCCGAGCATCACTTCCTCGGACAGTTGCTGCGCTTCGGACTCGACCATCAGCACGGCGGCCTGCGTGCCGGCGACGACGAGGTCCAACTGGCTCGTGGCGAGCTCGGTCTTGCCGGGGTTCAACACATACTGGCCGTTGATGTAGCCGACGCGCGCCGCGCCGATCGGACCGTTGAACGGAATGCCGGAGATCGACAGCGCGGCGCTGGTGCCGATCAGTGCGGCGATGTCGGCCTGCACTTCGGGGTTCAACGACAGCACGTGGATCACGACCTGGACTTCGTTGAAGAAGCCGTCCGGGAACAGCGGGCGGATCGGGCGGTCGATCAGGCGCGAGGTCAGCGTCTCGAGTTCGCTCGGACGGCCTTCGCGCTTGAAGAAGCTGCCCGGGATCTTGCCGGCAGCATAGGTTTTCTCGATGTAATCGACGGTCAGCGGAAAGAAGTCCTGCCCCGACTTGGCTTCGGTGCGGGCGACCACGGTGGCCAGCACGACCGTACCTTCGATATCGACGAGCACCGCGCCGGTGGACTGGCGGGCGATCTCGCCGGTTTCCATCGTGACCTTGTGCTGGCCCCATTGGAACGACTTGGTGACCTTGTTGAACATGCTCATGGTCTCTCCTGATTGTCTCTAGCGATGAAGGAGAGGCGAGCCGTCGGCGGGATGCCATTCCAGTGACGCTCTTGGATGAAGCGGCGTTGGAATGACATGAGCAGCGCGTCGGGTGTGCCTCTTCGAGGAGACTGCAAACAGGGCGCCGAATTTGCGATTCAGGCCCCGTCCGCGTCTTACTTTCTCAGACCCAGTTTCTGGATCAGCGCGGTGTAGCGGTCGGCGTCCTTGTCTTTGAGATAAGACAGCAGGCGCTTGCGCTGGTTCACCATCTTCAGCAACCCGCGGCGGCCGTGATGGTCCTTGGCGTGGGTCTTGAAGTGCGGCGTGAGTTCGTTGATGCGTGCGGTGAGCAGCGCAACTTGCACTTCGGGGCTGCCGGTGTCGGCGGCGCCGCGGGCGTTGGCCTTGACGACGTCGGCAGTCTGGGCGGTTGTCAGTGACATGGTGGACGCGATTTCCTGAGTTCGTGGAAACCGCCCAGGTGCCCACATTGCATGGGCCATCACTGTCTGCGGTTTCCGGTTTTGACTTGCGGTCACGGGTGAAACCGACCCATGCCGTGCTGGTGCTCCTTTGCGAGAGCCCGCGGATTATAGGCGCAGCGCCTGCGCCAGCCTGGACAGCCCGTCGATGAGCCGCAACGGGTCGCGTGACGCAAAACACCAGCGCAGCCAGCCCTGCGCCTCGTCGCCAAAGGCCACACCGGGCGCCAGGCCCAGGCCGTGCTCGGCGACGAGGTGCTTGGCGAAGACCAGCGAGTCGTCCGAGAGGCCCGGCACGCGGAAGAAGGCGTACATGCCGCCCAGCGGGCTGGCGATTTGCACCGTCGGCAGGCGTTGCAAGCCACTGACCAGCGTGTCGCGGCAGGTTTGCAGGCGCTTGGCCAGCAAGGGCACTGTGGTCTGAGCTGTCTGCAGGCCGGCCAGGCCGGCACGCTGCACGAACACCGGCGCGCAGGACGTATTGAACTCGATCAGCTTGCCGATGGCGTCGAGGTGGCCGTTGGGCAACACCATCCAGCCCAGGCGCCAGCCGGTCATCAGGAACGACTTCGAGAAGCTGTGA
The DNA here is from genome assembly GCA_963816315.1 of uncultured beta proteobacterium. Classification (GTDB taxonomy): domain Bacteria; phylum Pseudomonadota; class Gammaproteobacteria; order Burkholderiales; family Burkholderiaceae_C; genus CADEEN01. Next base: position 232,976 of record CAWFJZ010000048.1, on the reverse strand, counting down.
ACGACGATCAGGCGGTCGTCGGGGCCGGCGATGTCCAAGAAACTCGGCGCGGTGGCCCCTTCACCGAACCACAGCCGCTCGTAGACCTCGTCGGCCACGATCCAGGTGCCGGTGCGCCGGCAGTGCTCGAGGATCGCCTGCTGCTCGGCGCGTGTCAGCGTCCAGCCGGTCGGGTTGTTCGGCGCGTTGACGAGCAGCATGCGCGTGGCCGGTGTCACCGCGTCGAGCAATCGTTGCAGATCGAGAGTCCACGCGCCCTGATTCGAACTCGGCGGCACGAGCGACACGCGCTTCACGTTGGCGCCCATGATGGCAGGCTGCGCCGTGAGGTTCGGCCACACCGGCACGACGGCCACGACCTCATCGCCCTGCCCCGCGAGCATCTGCGTGGCCAGCATCAGCGCCGAGACGCCGGACGAGGTGACTGCGATGCGATCCACCGTCACCGGCGGGTGCAAGGTGCTCGTGTAGGCGGCGAGCGCCTCGCGCAATTCGATCAGCCCGAGGTTGTGCGAATAGAAAGTTTCGCCGCGCGCCAGTGACTGCGTCGCAGCGTCGCGCACCGCGTCGGGCGTGACCTCGTCGCTCTCGCCGAACCAGAATGCGAGCACGTCGTCGCGGCCGATGCCGGCGTTGGCGACTTCGCGGATGCGCGACGCAGGCAGGTTCTGGATCGCAGGTCGCATCATCGACCGCCGGGCCGCCCCAAGGGCGATGGCGCCCCCTTGGGGGGCAGCGAACGCAGTGAGCTTGGGGGCATCAATCAGTCCTCGGCATCTTGCAGCTCGTCGGCATCTCGACCTCGTTCGCCTCGAAGCGGCGCACGGTGCGAAAGCCGAAGCCCGAGCCTTCGACATCGTGGTTGACGCCAGGTGCGCCAATGCGGTCCATCACGCTGACGACGAGCGGCTGCTGGAGTTGATGGTCGGCGGCGCGCATCGTCGCGTTGTGAAACCCGCCGAGGTGTTTGGCATCGAAGCGCGCGCCTGACAGCGCTCGCGACACCGCCAGCGCCTCCGTGCTGCCTGCACGCTCGACCGCCGCGGCCAGCATCTCGATGGCCGCCTGCATGCGCAGGTGCACATAGTCGTCACGCGGCTCGGCAAAGCGTTTCTTGAAGCTCGCATAGAACGCATCCGACGCCGCACCCCCGACATTCGGATGCCACTCGGCCACGGCATACACCGCACCGACACCGGCTTCGCCAATGGCCGCCGGCGCGCCGAGCGCATTGCCATAGAACGTGTAGAACTTCAGAGCCGCGCTGACCTCGCGAGAGGCTTTCACGAGCAGCGTCAGGTCATTGCCCCAATTGCCGGTGAGCACGGCTTGCGCGCCGCTGGCCTGGATCTTCGACGCGTAGGGCAAGAAGTCTTTGACGCGGCCCAGCGGATGCAGCTCGTCGCCGACGATCTCGATGTCCGGCCGCTTCGCCGCCAACATCGCCCGCGCTTGTTTGCCCACATGCTGGCCGAAGCTGTAGTCCTGGCCAATCAGATAGACCTTCTTCAGCGAGGCGTCGGCGCGCAGCACCTCGACCAGCGCGGCCAGGCGCATGTCGGCATGCGCGTCGAAGCGGAAGTGCCATGGGCTGCAACGCTCGTTGGTCAGCGTCGGATCGACGGCCGAGTAGTTCAGCAGCAGCGCCCGCCGCTGCGGCTCGCGCTCGTTGTGCTTGTCCAGCGCCTCGATCAACGCCGCGGCTGCGGCCGAGCTGTTGCCCTGCGCGATGAAGCCGATGCCCTGATCGGTGGCCGAGCGCAGCAGCGACAACGCCTTCTCGGTGTTGCCTTCGCTGTCGAAGCGCACGATCTCCAGGCGGCGCGACGCGCTGCCGAGCTTCACGCCGCCGCGCTCGTTGACTCGCTCCGTGGCCCACAGCAGGTTGCGAAACACCGCTTCGCCCGCATTTGCAAATGGACCGGACAAGCCTTCGATCAAGGCGATGCGCAGTGGCGCAGCGGAAGTCTGCGCGCCGGCGCCGGTGCAGGCAGCAGCCGTCGCGAAGGCCAGTGCGCTGCGGCGAGTCAGTCGAAGTTGATGCATGTCAATCAGTGGGTCTTGAAAACGAAAAAGCCGCTCCAAGTTTCAGCGGCATGAGGGCCGGACCCGGCCCTCTCAACATGTGGGGCCACATCGGCGCTCACCACCATTCTAGGAGTTCACCATGCTGCTCGTTCCCGTTGCCCGCTCTGCTTCTGATTTGTCGCGCTCCATCGACCGCCTGTTCGACAACGCGTTCGGCGCCGAGCCCGCGCTGCGCAGCCCGTCGCTCGACGTCGCCGAAACCGAAGGCGGCTACAGCGTCGCCATCGATTTGCCCGGCGTCGCCAAGGACGACGTGAAGATCACGATCGACGGCCGCCGCGTCAACGTCAGCGCGCAGACGCAGCGCGAAGAGGCAAAGAAAGATGGCGAGCGCGTGATCTACCGCGAGCGTTCGTCGCAGAGCTTCGCGCGCAGCTTCACGCTGCCGGAAGAAGTCGATCAGGACGCGTCGCAGGCCAAGCTCGACAGCGGCGTGTTGTCGCTGACGCTGGCCAAGAAGCGCGCTGCTGCATCGAAGCAGTTGACGATCAATTGATATCGCTCAGGGCCCAGCGCGGCCTCACGTCAAACGTGAGGTCGCGCTGCGGCCGCGTGCAGCCGGCCTGCACGCGCATCGCCGCGGCCAGCGCGATCATCGCGCCGTTGTCGCTGCACAAGTGCAACTCGGGGTAGTGCGCCTGCGCGCGCACCTTGGCGCAGGCGGCGTTCAACTGCTCGCGCAGTCGCGTGTTGGCGCCGACGCCGCCGGCGACGACGAGCCGCGACAAACCGGTGTCGTGCAACGCTCGCATCGACTTCTTGACCAGCACCTCGACGATCGCGGCCTCGGTCGCAGCGGCAAGGTCAGCGCGCCAGTTCGCCGCGCCCGAGGCTTCGCACTTGCGCACCTGCGTCAGCACGGCCGTCTTCAAGCCGGCGAACGAAAAATCCAGATCGCCGCTGTGCAGCAGCGGCCGCGGCAGCGTGAACGCCGCGGCATCACCCTGCCGCGCCAGCCGCGCCAGTGCCGGCCCTCCGGGGTAGCCCAGGCCGAGCAGCTTGGCACTCTTGTCGAAGGCCTCGCCGGCAGCGTCGTCGATCGTCTCGCCGAGCAACGCGTACTCGCCGACGCCTTGCGCCCGCATCAGTTGTGTGTGCCCACCCGAGACGAGCAAGGCCACGAAAGGAAAGCGCGGCGGGTCGGCCGACAGGAACGGCGACAGCAGATGCCCTTCGAGGTGGTGCACGCCGACGAGCGGCTTGCCCAAGGCCGCGGCGAGCGACGCGGCCACGCCCGCGCCGACCAGCAGCGCGCCGGCCAGACCAGGGCCGCGCGTGTAGGCCACGACGTCGAGTTCAGACAACGTGCAGCCGGCCTGCTGCATGACCCGCCGCGCCAGCGGCACTACGCGCCGGATGTGATCGCGCGATGCCAGCTCGGGCACGACGCCGCCGAAGGCCTCGTGCATGTCCGCTTGGCTGTGCAAGGCATGCGCGAGCAACTGCGGCGTGCCGACGCCCTCGGCTTGAACGAGCGCCACGCCGGTCTCGTCGCACGACGATTCGATGCCCAGGACCTTCATGCGGTGGTTACAGATGGCCCGCGCACGTTGTGAAGTTCACCACGGCGCTTGCAAAACGACACACCTGCGCATCAGAACAAACCCTGGGAACCCCCTTAAGTCCTTGGTCAGCAACATCAGTCGAATGTAACCTTGGCACCAAGGAGTCTCATGGACTGGCCGCTGAAAGCAGCCGATCCGACCGAACATGAAGCAATACAAGCTGGCGGCCTGGCCTGAACTGCCCGCGGCGTACCACCGCACGGTGTATCGCCGCATGCTCAGCGACCTGTCGCACCGCTACATGAGCCTGTCGGGTCTGGTGCTGTCCAGCGGCGGCACGAAGCCCGAGGTGCGCCAGTTTCTGCTGATGCTCGACGGCATGGGCGTGCTGGTGGACCGCGAAGACGAGACCGACTCCTTCTTCGACACGACGATCCGCCCGGTGGGCGACTGGCTGCGCACGGTCTTCGGCGCCGATCACAAACTCTGACCCGGCACCGTCGGCGCTCAGTGTTTTTCTTTGGCGTGGTTGATCGAGTACTTCGGAATCTCGAGCGTCACGTCCTGGTTCGACACGATCGCCTGGCATGACAGGCGCGACGTCGGCTCCAGGCCCCAGGCGCGGTCGAGCAGATCCTCTTCGCTCTCGTCCATCTCGCCGAGCGACTTGAAACCCTCGCGCACGATGACGTGGCAGGTGGTGCAGGCGCAGCTCATCTCGCAGGCGTGTTCGATCTCGATGCCATGTTCCAGCATCGCTTCGCACAGCGACGTGCCCGATGCCGCTTCGATCGACTTGCCCTCGGGGGCGTACTCGGCGTGAGGCAGGATGCGGATGACGGGCATCAGATTTCTTCCACGCTGCGGCCGGCGAGTGCGGTGCGGATGCCGCGGTTCATGCGCATCGCAGCGAACTGCTCGGTGCCGTCGGCCAGGGCTTTGACGGCATCGTCGATCGCATGGTGGTCGTCGGTGCGGGCGATGGTTTCGGTGCTCGTCAACAACGCGGCAATCGATTCGCGCTCCTCCGCCGACAGCAGGTCGCCATCAGCAACGAGCGCCGAGCGCGTCGCCAGCACCATGCGCTCGGCCTCGACGCGCGCTTCACGCAGCGCGCGTGCGACGGCATCGACCTCGGCAGCGCCGAAACCTTCTTTCAACATACGCGCGATGTCGTCGTCGGCCAGGCCATAGCTCGGCTTGACGCTGACCTTGGCCTGGGCGCCGCTGGTCAACTCACGTGCCGACACTGCCAGCAAGCCGTCGGCATCGACTTCGAAGGTGACGCGGATGCGCGCCGCGCCGGCCACCATCGGCGGGATGCCGCGCAGCTCGAAGCGCGCGAGAGACCGGCAATCGGCGACGAGCTCGCGCTCGCCCTGCACCACGTGCAACGCCAACGCGGTCTGGCCGTCCTTGAAGGTGGTGAAGTCCTGCGCCTTGGCCACAGGGATCGTGCTGTTGCGCTCGACGATGCGCTCGACCAAGCCGCCCATGGTCTCCAGGCCGAGCGACAGCGGGATCACGTCGAGCAGCAGGATCTCGCCGTCGCGCGAGTTGCCGGCCAAGGCGTTGGCCTGGATCGCGGCGCCGACGGCGACGACTTCGTCCGGGTTCAGGTTGATCAGCGGCTCGCGGCCGAAGAGCTCGCCAACCGCCGTGCGCACGGCCGGCATGCGGGTCGAGCCGCCCACCATGACGACGCCCTGCACGTCGGCGCGCGTCACGCCGCCGTCGCGCAGCACACGCTTGACGGCGGCGAGCGTGCGGTCGATCAACGGCTTGCACAGCGCGTCGAGTTGCGTGCGGGTGACGATCTGCGCCAGCGCGCCGCTCTTCAGCGTCACGGTGTCGGCATCGCTCAAGGCTTCCTTGGCGGCGCGTGCGGCGACGAGCAGCGCACGTTGCTCGTGCGGCGTGTTCACGCTGCGGCCTGACTGCGCGAGCGCCCAATCGGCCAAGGCCGCATCGAAGTCGTCGCCGCCGAGCGCGGCATCGCCGCCGGTGGCCACGACTTCGAACACGCCTTGCGTCAGGCGCAGCAGCGAGATGTCGAAGGTGCCGCCGCCGAGGTCGTACACCGCGTACAGGCCTTCGCTGGCGTTGTCCAAGCCGTAGGCCACCGCGGCGGCGGTCGGCTCGTTGATCAGGCGCAGCACGTTGAGACCGGCGAGCTTCGCGGCGTCTTTGGTCGCCTGGCGTTGCGCATCGTCGAAGTACGCCGGCACGGTGATCACGGCACCGAACAACTCGTCGGCATCGAAGCTGTCTTCGGCGCGCTGGCGCAGCGCGGCGAGGATCTCCGCCGAAACCTCGACGGGAGTCTTCACGCCGTCGCGCGTGTCGATCGCGACCATGCCCGGCTTGTCGATGAAGCGGTACGGCAAGCGCTCGCGGCCGGCCACGTCGGCGAGCGCGCGGCCCATCAATCGCTTGGCCGAGACGACGGTGTTCAGCGGGTCTTCGGCAAGCGCTTCGAGCGCCTGCTGGCCGATCTGCCGTCGGCCGCCTTCGAGATAGCGAACGGCAGACGGCAGGATCGCGCGGCCCTGCGCATCGGGCAGGCACTCGGCGACACCACTGCGCACGGCGGCCACGAGCGAATGCGTCGTACCGAGGTCGATGCCGACAGCGATGCGCCGCGTGTGCGGGTCGGGCGACTGGCCGGGTTCGGAGATTTGCAGGAGCGCCATCAGTTGGACGTCTCTTCGAGGCGATGCGACACGTCGCGCCGAAACTTCTGGATGAACATCAGCGCGCGCACGCGTTCGGCGGCTGCAGCCGGTGTCTTTTCATCGTCGAGCAGACGCGCAACCTGATGCATCAGTTCATGTTCGGTTCGTCGCACTTCGGCGTCGAGCGCCGCCAACGCGTCTGCATCGCCGCGCGCGTCGTCGAGCGCTTCGCGCCAACCCATCTGCTGCATCAGAAACGCAGCCGGCATCGCGGTGTTGCGCTCGGCGTCGATCGGCGCGCCGCGCAGCTCGCACAAATACGATGCACGCGACAGCGGTTCGCGCAAACGCCGATACGCCTCGTTGATGCGCACCGACCACTGCATCGCCATGCGCTGCGACGCCGCGCCGTCGGCGGCGAACTTGTCGGGGTGCGCCGAGCCTTGCAGCTTGCGCCACCGCGCGTCGAGATCGGCGCGGTCGAGCGCGAACTGCTCGGGCAGGCCGAACAACACGAAGTCGTTGTCGGTGAGAGTCACATCAAGACCTTCGACATGAACAACGACAGGCCGTTGTCGGCATAACCGCCGAACGCAGCGCGAGGTGTATAGCCACAGCGCTCGTACAGCCGCACCGCCTCGCGCTGATCGCTGCCGGTTTCGAGCAATGCGAGTGCGACGCCCTGCTCCTTCAACGACGCTTCGAGCGTTTGCAGCAGCCGCTCGCCGATGCGCTGGCCGCGCGCGGCCGGATCGACATACATGCGCTTGACCTCGCCGTACGGCCGGCCGTCCGTGTCGGCGTCGCCGGGCATGCGGCGCACGGCGCCGGTGCCGACGATTGTTTCGCCCCGCCGCGCGACGAAGAAACCCACCTCCGGCGCCAGCAGTTCGCTCACCGACAGGATGTGGTTCGCTTCGGGTTCGTAGAGTTCGCCGAGATAACGATCGAGTGCACCCAACAACGCGACGACCTGGGGATGATCGGCGCGCTCGGGCTTGATCTCGACAACAGCATTCACACCCGGAACGACTCGCCGCAGCCGCAGCGGTCCTTCTCGCGCGGGTTGTGGAACTTGAAGCCCTCGTTCAGACCCTCGCGCACGAAGTCGAGCTCGGTGCCGTCGATGTAGGGCAGGCTCTTCGGATCGACCAGCACCTTGACGCCATGACCCTCGAAGACGATATCTTCCGGCGCCACGTCGTCGGCGTACTCCAGCTTGTAGGCCAAGCCCGAGCAGCCTGTCGTCTTCACGCCCAGGCGCACGCCGACGCCCTTGCCGCGGCGCGACAAGTAGCGCGTGACGTGGCGGGCCGCAGCCTCAGTGAGCGTGACTGGCATGTTTGGTTTTGTAGTCTTCGACAGCCGCCTTGATCGCGTCTTCGGCCAGGATCGAGCAGTGGATCTTCACCGGCGGCAGGGCCAGCTCATGCGCAATGCGGTCGTTCTTGATCGTCAGCGCTTCGTCGAGGCTCTTGCCCTTGACCCATTCGGTGACGAGCGACGACGAAGCGATCGCCGAGCCGCAGCCGTAGGTCTTGAAGCGCGCGTCTTCGATCAGGCCCGTGGCCGGGTTGACCTTGATCTGCAGCTTCATCACGTCGCCGCAGGCCGGCGCGCCGACCATGCCGGTGCCGACCGTGTCGTCGCCCTTGTCGAAGCTGCCGACGTTGCGCGGGTTTTCGTAATGTTCGATGACTTTGTCGCTGTAGGCCATGGTGGTCTCCTTAATGCGCTGTCCATTGAATCGTCGAGATGTCGATGCCGTCCTTGTACATCTCCCAAAGCGGCGACAGGTCTCTCAACTTGGCCACGCGGTCGCGGATCAGGCTCGCCGCGTGGTCGATTTCTTCGGTCGTGCTGAAGCGGCCGATCGTCATGCGCAGGCTCGAATGCGCCAGCTCGTCGCTGCGGCCCAAGGCACGCAGCACATAACTCGGCTCGAGGCTCGCGCTCGTGCAGGCCGAGCCCGAACTCACCGCGATGCCTTTGCAGCCCATGATCAGCGACTCGCCTTCGACGAAGTTGAAGCTCATGTTCAGGTTGTGCGGCACACGTTTTTCGAGGTGGCCGTTGACGAAGACCTGCTCGACATCACTCAAGCCGCGCAGCAGCCGCTGCTGCAAACCGCGGATGCGCTCGCCTTCGACGCCCATCTCGGCGCGCGCGATGCGAAACGCCTCGCCCATGCCGACGCACTGGTGCGTCGGCAACGTGCCCGAGCGCATGCCGCGCTCATGGCCGCCACCGTGCATCTGCGCTTCGATGCGCACGCGCGGCTTGCGGCGCACGTAGAGCGCGCCGATGCCCTTGGGGCCATAGGTCTTGTGCGAGGCCAGGCTCATCAGATCGACCGGCAGATTGGCCAGATCGATCTGCACCTTGCCGGTGGCCTGCGCCGCATCGACGTGGAAGACGATGCCGCGTTCGCGGCAGATTGCACCCAACGCCGCGATGTCCTGGATGACGCCGATCTCGTTGTTGACCAGCATCACCGCCGCCAGGATCGTGTCGGGCCGCAGCGCGTCCTTGAATTGGTTCAGATCGACCAGGCCGTCTTCCTGCACGTCGAGGTAGGTCACCTCGAAACCCTGGCGCTCCAGCTCGCGCATCGTGTCGAGCACCGCCTTGTGCTCCGTCTTCACGGTGACGAGGTGCTTGCCCTTGGTCTTGTAGAAGTGCGCAGCGCCCTTCAACGCCAGGTTGATGCTCTCGGTGGCGCCCAACGTCCAGACGATCTCGCGCGGGTCGGCGCCGACCAGCGCGGCCACCTGCTCGCGCGCCTTCTCGACCGCCGCTTCGGCTTCCCAGCCCCAGGCGTGCGAGCGCGATGCCGGGTTGCCGAAATGCTCGCGCAGCCACGGCACCATCGCATCGACCACGCGCGGATCGCAGGGCGTGGTGGCGCTGTAGTCGAGGTAGATCGGGAAATGGGGCGTCATGTCCATTGCAAACAACTCTTCTGGTTCACTTGGCAAAGGTGGCGCCGAGCGCGAACACCGAGTTCGGGCCGGTCACACGGATCGGCTTGACCACCGGCACCGACGAGATCGCGCGCTTCATCGGCGCCTGCTCGGCCACCGAGACGCCCTTGGCGATCTGCTCATCGACCAGTTTCTTCAACGTCACCGAGCTCAGGAAGTCAATCATCTTGTGATTCAGCGCCGTCCACAGGTCGTGCGTCATGCACTTGCCGGTGTCGTCGCCCATGCAATGTTCTTTGCCGCCGCAGCCGGTGGCATCAAGCGGCTCATCGACGGCCAGGATGATGTCGGCCACGGTGATCTCGGCCGAGTCGCGGCCGAGCGAGTAGCCGCCGCCGGGGCCGCGCGTGCTTTCCACGAGTTCATGGCGGCGCAGCTTGCCGAACAACTGTTCGAGGTAAGACAGCGAGATCTGCTGGCGCTGGCTGATGGCCGCCAGGGCCACCGGCCCATTGGTGGAGCGAAGACCGAGATCGATCATCGCGGTGACGGCAAAACGGCCTTTGGTGGTCAAGCGCATGGGGAACTCCTAAAAGAGGGGTGCTATCCCGAGCAGATTGCTCAAGTTTAGCGGAAGCCGACTGATTCGGTCGGATATGGGTCAGGAAGTTCCCAGGCGAGCGGCAAGGTTTTTGACCCAGGTGTCACTGGCCGCTTCCACCAGGTCGAGCACCTGCTCGAATCCGGCTGCACCGCCGGTGTACGGATCGGGCACCTCGATGGACGCAAACAGGCGCACTTCTGCGCGTGAACTGCCCTCGGGGGCCAGGCGCTGCAGATCGGCGAGGTTGTCTTCGTCCATGGCCAGGATGAGGTCGAAGCGGTGGAAATCGGCCTCGGCCACCTGCCGCCCGCGCAGCGAAGACAGGTCGTAGCCGCGCTTCGCGGCGTGGCGCTGCGAGCGCGCGTCGGGTGGACTGCCGACGTGCCAATCGCCGGTGCCGGCGGAATCGACGGCGACGCGCTGGCCCAACCCTGCTGCGTCGAGCTTGGCCCGGAGCACGGCCTCCGCGGTGGGCGAGCGGCAGATGTTGCCCAGGCAGACCATCAGCACTCTCATGGTTTGTTCATCAGCGGAACGACGTTGGTGTCATGCCCGCCGGCGCCGAACGCCTGCTCGCGCAACAACGCCAATTGGTCGCGCACCCGCGCCGCCTTCTCGAACTCGAGGTTCTTGGCGTGTTCGAGCATCTGCTTCTCCAACTGCTTGATGCGCTTGGCGAGATCCTTCTCGTCGAAAGCGCCGACCTCGGCCGCGAGCTGCGCCTTGGCCAAATCTTCCTTGGCGGTCTTGTCGGAGACCGCGCCGTCGATCATCTCGCGCACCTGCTTGATGACGCTGCGCGGCGTGATGCCGTGCTCGGTGTTGAAAGCGACCTGCTTGATGCGCCGGCGGTCGGTTTCGTCGATCGCCTTTTTCATCGAGTCGGTGATCCGGTCGGCGTAGAGGATCGCCTTGCCGCTCAGGTGGCGCGCCGCTCGGCCGATGGTCTGGATCAGCGAGCGTTCGGCGCGAAGGAAGCCTTCCTTGTCGGCGTCGAGGATCGCCACCAGCGAAACCTCGGGAATATCCAGGCCCTCGCGCAGCAGGTTGATGCCCACCAGCACGTCGAATACGCCCAGGCGCAAGTCGCGAATGATCTCGACGCGCTCGACGGTGTCGATGTCGCTGTGCAGATAGCGCACTTTCACGCCGTTGTCGCTCAAGTAGTCGGTGAGCTGCTCGGCCATGCGCTTGGTCAGCGTCGTGATCAGCACGCGCTCGCCCACCTTTACGCGCTCGTGGATCTCCTGCAGCACATCGTCCACCTGGTGCGTCGCAGGACGCACTTCGACGACAGGATCGATCAGTCCCGTCGGCCGCACGACCTGCTCCACCACCTGCCCGGCGTGGCGCTGCTCGTAGTCGGCCGGCGTGGCCGAGACGAAGACGACCTGCCGCATCCGCTTCTCGAACTCCTCGAACTTCAGCGGCCGGTTGTCGAGCGCACTCGGCAGGCGAAAGCCGTATTCGACGAGCGTGGTCTTGCGCGCGCGGTCGCCGTTGAACATGCCGCCGAACTGGCCGATCAGCACGTGGCTCTCGTCGAGGAACATCAACGCGTCTTTCGGCAGGTAATCGACCATCGTCGAAGGCGGTTCGCCCGGCGCGGCGCCCGACAGATGGCGCGTGTAGTTCTCGATGCCCTTGCAGTGGCCGACCTCGTTCATCATTTCCAGATCGAAGCGCGTGCGCTGCTCCAGCCGCTGCGCCTCGACCAGCTTGCCGGCCTTGACGAACTCATCGAGCCGCTCGCGCAGCTCGGCCTTGATCGTCTCGACGGCGGCGAGCACGCGGTCGCGCGGCGTCACGTAGTGGCTCGAAGGGTAGATGACGAAGCGCGGCACCTTCTGCCGGATGCGGCCGGTCAGCGGGTCGAGCAGCGACAGGCTCTCGATCTGATCGTCGAAAAGTTCGATGCGGATGGCGAGCTCGCTGTGCTCGGCCGGAAAGATGTCGATCACATCGCCGCGCACACGAAAGCCGCCGCGCGAAAAATCGGTCTCGTTGCGCGTGTACTGCATGCGGATCAACTGCTGGATCACGTCGCGCTGGCCGATCTTGTCGCCGGTGCGGACGATGAAGCGCATCTGCGCGTAATCCTCCGGTTTGCCGATGCCGTAGATCGCGCTCACCGACGCCACGATGATCGTGTCGCGGCGTTCGAGCACGCTCTTCGTCGCCGAGAGGCGCATCTGCTCGATGTGCTCGTTGATCGCGCTGTCCTTCTCGATGAACAGGTCGCGCTGCGGCACATAGGCCTCGGGCTGGTAGTAGTCGTAGTAGCTGACGAAGTACTCGACCGCGTTCTTCGGAAAGAATTCGCGGAACTCGCTGTAGAGCTGCGCGGCCAGCGTCTTGTTCGGCGCAAAGACGATCGCCGGGCGGCCGAGGCGCGCGATCACGTTGGCCATCGTGAACGTCTTGCCCGAGCCGGTGACGCCGAGCAGGGTCTGAAAGGTCAAGCCGTCGTTGACGCCTTCGACGAGTTTGTCGATCGCCTGCGGCTGGTCGCCGGCGGGCGGGTACGGCATGAACAACTGGAACGGCGAGTCGGGGAAGGACACGAACTCGCCGGCCGGCTCGGCCTCAGGCATCGGTTCTGGTCGTTTCAGCATCGGTGGTGGCACGGCTTGGCTCATAAAATCACTGCAACCCGTCAGCCTACTCCAACGAGTAGCGCCCCTCCTCCCCCTACTGCCACCGCAATGTCATGAGCCTCTTTACGAACGTCGAAATGGCCCCGCGCGACCCGATCCTGGGTTTGAACGAACAGTTCGGCAGCGACCCGAACCCGAACAAGGTCAACCTCGGCGTGGGCGTCTATTACGACGAGAACGGCAAGCTGCCGCTGCTCAAGTGCGTGTCCGCCGCAGAGCAGGCGATGGCCGAGGCCGCCAAGCCGCGCGGCTATCTGCCGATCGACGGCATCGCCGCCTACGACGCTGCCGTGCAGAGCCTGGTCTTCGGCGCCGACAGCGACGCGCTTAAGTCCCAACGCGTTGCCACCGTGCAGGCTGTCGGCGGCACCGGCGGCCTGAAGGTCGGCGCTGATTTCCTCAAGCAGGTGAACCCCGCAGCGAGCGTGCTGATCAGCGCGCCGAGCTGGGAGAACCACCGCGCCCTGTTCACCCGCGCCGGCTTCGACGTTGCCGAGTATCCGTACTACGACGCCAAGACCCACGGCATCGACTTCGCCGCCATGCGCACTGCGCTGCAAGCCGCCCCCGCCGGCACGATCGTCGTGCTGCACGCCTGCTGCCACAACCCGACGGGGGTTGACCTGACGCCGGCGCAATGGGACGAGGCCGTCGCCATCGTCAAGGCGCGCAACCTCGTGCCCTTCCTCGACATGGCGTATCAGGGCTTTGGCCAAGGCATCGCCGAAGACGGCGCGGCCGTCGCCAAGTTCGTCGCCAGCGGCGTGGACCTCTTCATCGCCACCTCGTTCTCGAAGAGCTTCTCGCTCTATGGCGAGCGCGTCGGCGCCCTGTCCGTCGTCTGCAAAAACGCCGAAGAAACCTCGCGCGTGTTGTCGCAGTTGAAGATCGTCATCCGCACCAACTACTCCAACCCGCCGACGCACGGCGCGCAGATCGTCGCCACCGTGCTGGCCACGCCGGACCTGCGCGCGCAATGGGAAGATGAGCTGGCGGGCATGCGCGTGCGCATCAAGGCCATGCGCATGGCGCTGGTCGAAAAACTCGCCGCAGCCGGCGTGAAGCAAGACATGGGCTTCATCGCCCAGCAGCAGGGCATGTTCAGCTACTCGGGCCTGAACGCCACGCAGATGCATCGCTTGCGCGGCGAGTTCGGCATCTACGGCGTCGATTCGGGCCGCATCTGCGTGGCCGCGCTGAACGCGAAAAACATCGACGCGGTGGTCTCGGCCATCGCCAAAGTGATGTAAGGCTATGGAAAGCCACGCGCCAGAAGCGTGGTTTTCATAGGTGTTTTTGCGCTGGTTCACGGCTGCGGGGTATCGCACGATTGTTGCAACGCAACATCCAGTGCACACTTGGCCCATGCTCTACCAGTTCTACGAAACCCAACGCGCCCTGCTCTCGCCGTTCTCCGAGTTCGCGAGCGCCACGTCGAAGCTCTACAACCACCCGCTGTCGCCGTTCGCGCACGGGCCAATGGCGCAGCGCGTCTCGGCCGGCTTCGACCTGATGCACCGTCTGGCCAAGGAGTACGAGAAGCCGCCTTTCGAGATCACCAGCGCCGAAGTCGATGGCGTGCAGGTCGCCGTGCAGGAGCAGGTGGCGATCGACAAGCCGTTCTGCCGCCTGCTGCGCTTCAAGCGCTTCACCGACGACCCGACCGCGCTCGGCGACATGAAGCAGCAGCCGCCGGTGCTGGTGGTGGCGCCGCTGTCGGGCCACCATTCGACACTGCTGCGCGACACGGTGAAGAACCTGCTGCAACACCACAAGGTCTTCATCACCGACTGGACGGATGCGCGCATGGTGCCGGCCGACGTCGGCCCCTTCCACCTCGACGATTACGTGGCCTACATCGAAGAGTTCATCCGCCACATCGGCCCCGAGGTCAACGTGATCTCGGTCTGCCAGCCGACGGTGCCGGTGCTCGCCGCCGTCTCGCTGATGGCCAGCCGCGGCGAGTTCACGCCGCGCACGCTGACGATGATGGGCGGCCCGATCGATGCCCGCAAGTCGCCCACGGCCGTCAACAACCTGGCGATGAACAAGAGCCACGAATGGTTCGAGCACAACGTGATCTACCGCGTGCCGTCGAACTACCCCGGCTCGACGCGGCGCGTCTATCCGGGCTTTTTGCAGCACACCGGCTTCGTGGCGATGAACCCCGACCGCCACATGACGTCGCACTACGACTACTTCCTCGACCTGATGCGCGGCGACGACGACAGCGCCGAAAGCCACCGCAAGTTCTACGACGAGTACAACGCCGTGCTCGACATGCCGGCCGAGTACTACCTCGACACGATCAAGGTCGTCTTCCAGGACTTCGCGCTCGTCAACGGCACCTGGCGCGTCAACGGCGAGCTGGTCAAGCCGCAGGACATCACGACCGGCGCGTTGCTGACGATCGAAGGCGAGCTCGACGACATTTCCGGCGCCGGCCAGACGCGGGCCGCGCATGACTTGTGCACCGGCTTGCCGAAGGCGCGACAGTTCCACTACGACGCCGAAGGCGCCGGCCACTACGGCATCTTCTCCGGCCGGCGCTGGCGCGAGAAGGTCTATCCGACAGTGCGCGAGTTCATCGCCAAGTACGGCAGCGGGCCGTTGCCTGCGGCTGCGAAAGCGGCCGAGAAGACAGCGGTGAAGAAGACGGCGGCCAAGAAAGCGCCTGCGAAAACACGCCGCCGATAATCGGCGCGTGAGCGCACCTTCCCTCGCCGAACGCATCGACGCCGCGCTGCCGCAGACGCAGTGCACGCGCTGCGGCTACGCCGATTGCCGCGCTTACGCCGACGCCATCGCCGCAGGCGTTGCGGCCATCAACCAATGCCCACCCGGCGGCGCCGAGGGCATCGCGCGCTTGGCCGCGATCACGGGCCGCGACGTGATGGTGCTGAACCCGGCCAACGGCGCCGAGGGCCCACGCAAGCTGATGTTCATCGACGAGGCCTGGTGCATCGGCTGCACGCTGTGCATCAAGGCCTGCCCGGTGGATTGCATCGTCGGCGCGCCGAAGGCAATGCACACCATCATCGAAGCGCTGTGCACCGGCTGCGAGCTGTGCCTGCCGGCATGTCCGGTGGATTGCATCGCCGTCGTCGAGGCCACGCCGGGGCGCAGCGGGTGGGGCGCGTGGAGCGAAGACGACGCCGATCGCGCGCGCAGTCGCTACGCCGCGCACCGCGCGCGCAAACAGCGCGATGCGCAAGACAACGACGCGCGCCTGGCCGAGAAAGCAAAGCACAAACTCGCCGACCTGGCAGCATCAAGCACGATCACCGATGCCGCCGCGCTCGATCGCAAGCGCGCCACCATCGAAGCGGCGATGCAACGTGCGCGCGAACGCGCCGGCAAATCCACATGAAGCCGCACGACATCGAGACCTTGTTCGCCACGCTGCGCGCGGCGAATCCGCAGCCGGCCTCCGAACTCGAATACAGCAGCGTCTTCGAGCTCGTGGCCGCCGTGCTGCTGTCGGCGCAGGCCACCGACGTCGGCGTCAACAAGGCGACCAAGCGCCTCTTCGCGATCGCGCCGACGCCGCAGAAGATGCTCGCCCTCGGCGTTGCCGGCATCGAAGAGCACATCAAGACGATCGGTCTGTACCGCAACAAGGCCAGGCATTTGCATGAAGCCTGCCGCATGCTCGTCGAGCAACATGGCGGCAACGTGCCGCGCTCGCGCGAAGCGCTCGAAGCGCTGCCGGGCGTCGGCCGCAAGACCGCCAACGTCGTCCTCAACGTCGCCTTCGGCGAGCCGACGATGGCCGTGGACACGCACATCTTTCGCGTCGGCAACCGCACCGGCCTGGCGCCGGGCAAGACGCCGTACGAGGTCGAGATGAAGCTGATGAAGGCCGTGCCCGAACGCTACCGCGTCGATGCGCATCATTGGTTGATCCTGCACGGGCGCTATGTGTGCGTGGCACGCAAGCCGCTGTGCTGGCAGTGCCAGGTGGCCGCGCAGTGCGCGTTCGAGCCGAAGACGGCCGCGCCGTGAGACGTTTGCCGTTCGCGCTGATCGCTGCGTTCGCAGCCTTTGTATCGCGTGCCGAAGTGCGCGTCACCGACGACACGCAACACGTCGTCGTGCTTGCAGCGCCGGCCAAGCGCATCGTCAGCCTCGGCCCGCACCTGACCGAACTCGCGTATGCAGCCGGAGGCGGCGAGGCGATGGTGGGCGCGATCCGCTTCTCCGATTTTCCCGAGGCTGCGAAGGCGCTGCCCGTCGTCGGCGACGCGCACGTCATCGACTTCGAACGCATCGCCAAACTCAAACCCGATCTCGTGCTGGTCTGGGGCAGCGGCCTGAACGAACGCCACAAGGCGCGCCTGCGCTCGCTGGGCCTGACGGTGTACGAGTCCGAGATTCGTCATGCGCAAGGCATTGCCGACACGCTGCGCCGCCTGGGCACCCTGCTCGGCCACGCCGACACCGCCGACGCTGCGGCACGCCACTTCGAGGGCCAATGGCAAGCGCTCGCCAGGCGCTACGAAGGCAAGCCGCCGGTGCGCGCGTTCTGGCAGCTCTGGCACGAACCGCTGATGACGATCAACCGCGAGCACCTGATCAGCGAAGCGATGCGCCTGTGCGGCGGCGTCAACGTCTTCGCCGCGCTGCCGCTGCTGACTCCCACCGTGAGTTGGGAAGCGGCTGTCGGCGCCGACCCGCAGCTGATCGCGTCGTCGGGCCGCGCGCAGGACAGCGCGCGCGACTTCGCCGCGTGGCGGCGTTTCACGAGCGTCAGCGCCGTCAGGCAGCAGCGCTTCGAGTCGATCGACGGCAACCTGATCGGGCGCATGGGGCCGCGCTTCGTCGAGGGCGCGGCGCTGTTGTGCGAGGCCATCGAGCGCGCAAGGTAGCTCTTCAGTGCGGGCGCGCGCTGCCACGCGGGCCCCGCAAATCATGTCCGAGCGGAGTCTTCAATCGCTTCGGCACGCGACGAAACGTCGCCGCCTCGCAAGCCGGCACACTGCAACGCATGGACATCACCTGCTTCATCCGCTACCAGATCGACCCCTTTCAGCGTGACGCCTTCCGGCGCTACGCCGAGAACTGGGGGCGCATCATTCCGCGTTGCGGCGGCCGGCTCCTGGGCTACTTCCTGCCGCATGAAGGCACGAACGACATCGCCTGGGGTCTGATCGCGTTCGACAGCCTGGCCGCCTACGAAACCTACCGTGCCGCGCTCAAGGCCGACCCGGAGGGCCGCGCCAACTTCGAATGGGCGCAGCGCGAGCGCTTCATCCTGCGCGAGGAACGCACGTTCCTCGCGCAGGTGCCAGGCACCTGAAGGAGCAACGACATGATCGCCGTCATCTTCGAGCTGCAGCCGAACGCGGGGCATGAGCGGCGCTACTTCGCTTGCGCGTGGCCAGCGTGATGCGCGACTACGGTTTGGATGAGCGCGTGCAAGCGCCGCAAGACTCGCGTCTGGCCTTGCTATGAGCCAGGCCCAACCCACGCACGAGCCACGCATCGCGCGCGTCGCGGCGATGGTGGCGGATCCCGCGCGCTCGCGCATGCTGTCGCGGCTGCTGTCCGGCGAATGGGCCACCGCGGGCGAGCTCGCCCAGACGGCGTCAGTGACGCCGGCCACGGCGAGCCAGCACCTGGCCAAACTGCTCGATGCCGCCTTCGTCGTCGCCGAGCCGCGCGGCCGCCATCGTTACTTCCGCCTGGCGAGCCCCGAGATCGCTCACCTGCTCGAAGCGCTGGCGCTGGTGGCCGAGCCGGGCGACGACGAGCGCGGCTGGTCGCAACCGGGCCGCCAGCGCTTGCGCGCCGCGCGCTGCTGCTACGGCCACCTCGCTGGGCGCCTGGGCGTGGCGTTGTTCGATTCGATGCTGCACGAACGGCGGCTCTCGGCCTGCGCGCAGGGCTTCGAACTCACCGCCGAAGGACGGTCCTGGCTCACTGCCATCGGCATGAACGTCCCCGAACCCAAGCCCGGTCGGCGCTTCGCCTACGCCTGCCTGGACTGGTCCGAACGCCATGACCACCTGGCGGGCTCGCTGGCCGACGCCATCCTGGCCCACTTCGTCGATCGAGGATGGCTGCGTCGCGGCGCTGATCGTGTGGTCGAGCTGACGCCGCGTGGGCAGACTGATCTGCTTTCGCAACTGGGTCAGGCGCCGGCGCTTTCGCAGGCTGCGCGCGGTCCCACCCACGACATCCAACCTGAAGCAAAGAGGCCTCAACCATGACGGCATCGGCAACCTCTCGCGACTGCGAGTTGCGAGTGTCGGCCTTCGACGTGGGAGCGCTCGAGGTCATCGGCCAAGGCGCTGCTGCGCGGCAGCCACCAGACGATCCGGCGTCGAGAAAAGTGCGCGCCACCGCGAAGCCGATGCCGCTCATGATGGCCTCGACAAAAGCGGCAGCGGTGCCACGCCTTCGACGCTGTCGGCCGGCGTGCAGGCCACAGCGCGGTGACGAAGTCGTGCACCAGCGCCTCTTGCGCGCTCATCGACACCGGCCGGCGCCCTTCGCGCAACGCGTCGATCGTCTGCGGCGACGTTCCGGCCGCGAGCGCGAGCGGCACATGCGTGAACCACTCGAAGGGCTGCGGCGGCAGCGCGTTGCGCATCGCTCAGGCGTTCGCGCGGGATCGGCGGCATGCGATCGGCGGCAGTGTTCATCCTCGACTCCTTTCGTGTTCGAGCACGGGCGGTTGAAATTCAGGTGGCCGCCACAACGACGCAGCGCCCAGCAACAGCAACAACGCAGCCAGCACGCTCGGCGCGGCGATGCCAGCAGATCCGTACGACGCCGCGCAGGCGACGACGAGCGGGCCGGCGAGTTGGCCCAGCGCAAAGCCCGCCGTCATCGCCGCCATCAAGCGCGGCGCGGCAATGCCGGCCAGACGCCGCGCCTCCTGCATGCCGGCCATCGTGACGCGATCGCCTCGCGCGCCATCGCCGGCAGGAACGTCGCCGGCATGATGTAGCCGAAGCCGAAGCCTGCGTAGCAGACGACGAGGCGCCACTCGCTTGCGTTCAGCCGTGCAGCGCGCTGGCCCGCCGCCGGCAACGGCGCGCGGTCGGCGCGCAGCGCGACCCACACGATCGCGGCGACCACGGCGCTGGTTGCGCCGAGCGACAACATCTGAGTTCGTACCACGCGATCGTCACCTGCGTCAGCTCGGGCACGGGCATCGCGCTGATGCCCGAGTCGGTGCTCGACACGCTGCCGCTGGCGCAGGTGCGGCGCCAGCGCCTGCCGCGGCAACACGCGCAGATCGTCACGCCGTTGATCTGGCGCACGCGCGAACCTTCGCGAGCGCTGCTGGCGTTGCAGGAGGTGCTGAAGCGGGCGGCGAAGTGACTACCCTGCCACCCACAGCCCCCCGACCTCACGCCAGCCGCAGCCGTACACATGCTCCAGCAGCGCCGCGCCGAGCATGGCTTTCGCTTCGCCTTGCTCGCAGCCGCCGCCCGGCAGCAGCGCCAGCACATGCGTGGCCACGCGCGCGATCCAGTTGACGTCGTGCGCGGAGATCACCAGCGCCTGATCACTCGGCAGTGACGACGACAACCATCGCGCCACCAGCGACTGATGCGCCGGATCCTGAAACGCCACCGGCTCGTCGAGCAACAGCAGCGGTGCGCCTTGCAGCACGCATTGCGCCAAGGCAACGCGCTGGCGTTCGCCGCCAGAGAGTTCGAGCACCGGGCGATTGGCCAGAGCGTCGAGGTCGAGGGCAGCGAGTACCGCACGCGCGTCGTGGCGCGGTCGCACGACGCTGAGTTCGAGCAATCGCGCAACGGTGATCGGGAAACGATCGACCGCCTGCTGCGGCATGAAGGCGCGCAGCGCAGCGGCGTCGATCGCAGCCCAGTTGCGCTGCTGCCGGCCTTGCCACTGCACGTCGCCGCGTTGAGCAATGCCGACGTCGCCAACGCCGGCGAGCGCGCGCAGCAGCGAGCTTTTCCCAGCGGCGTTGCGGCCGATGACGCACCAGCGTTGGCCGGGCTCGATCGGCCAGTTCAAGTCGCGCACGAGGTCGCGGCCGGCGGCGGCGAGCGTGAGTGCGCGGGTTTCGAGCAATGGCGCGTCCACGATCAGCGCCCGCCCCGCGCCAGGAACCACACGAACACCGGCGCGCCGATGAGCGCCATCACCGCACCGACCGGCAGCTCGATCGGCGAGGCGACGGTGCGCGCCAGCAAGTCGGCGGCAACGACAAGTGCTGCGCCGCCGAACGGCGTCAGCAGCGCCAGGTCGCGCGTGCGCTGCACGCCGGCCAGGCGCAACGCATGCGGCACGACAAGACCGACGAAGCCGATCGCGCCGGCGCTGGCGACGGCCAGCGCGGCGGCGAGCGAAGCGCCGAGCAGCAGCTCGAAGCGCAGGCGCTTGACCGGCTCGCCGAGCAGGTGCGCGGCGACGCTGCCGAGCAGCAGGCGGTCGAGCGCGCGCTCGCGCCAGACGAACCAGGACATGAAAGCGATCGCGGCAAGAAGGCTCACGCCCGCGTCGTCGGCGCCCGACAGATCGCCGACGAGCCAGAAGATCGCGCCGCGCAAACGCTGATCGGGCGTCAGCGCGAGCAACAGCGAGGCCATCGCGCCGAATAACGCCGCGAGCATCGCACCGGCGAGGATCAGGCGCGGCGAGGCGTCGTCGGTGGTGGCGAGGGCGCGCCGCGCCAGCCACAGCAGCAACGCGCCGGCGGCGAGCGCGCCGGCCGCCGCGCCGATCGTCATTGCCATGCCGAGCATCAACGCGAGCAGCGCGCCCACCGCGGCGCCGCCCGAGGTGCCGAGCACATACGGATCGGCCAGTGGGTTGCGCAGCAGCGACTGCATCGCCAGCCCCGACAACGCGAGCAGCGCGCCGACGCCGGCGGCGGCGGCGACGCGCGGCGCGCGCAGCGTGCGGATCATCTCGAGGTCGAAGCCGGTGCTGCCTAGCGCCAACGCCGCCGCGAGCACGGCCAGCGTGGCCAGCGCCAGGCCGAGCGCCAGGGCGGCGAGGCGAGCGGCGGACAGCGGCATCGCGGCCTCAGCGCATCGTGCCTTGCAGCGACACCAGCACGGCGCGCGGCGGTGCGGTGTAGCCGAGCACTTCGGGCCGCTTCTCGCCGAAGGCGTTGTCGAGCTTCACGCCGACGCGCCACTGCGGCGTCAGCGCGCGCGAGGCACTGACGTTGAACGTCGTGCGCGACGGGTTGTCGGCATCGGCAAACGTCAGCGGGTCGGTGTCCAGGCGCTTGCCGGTGTGGCGCAGCGCAGTGACGAGCTGCCAGCCGACGACGCGTGTGCTGTAGTTCAGCGCCAGCGATTGTTTGGCGCGGCGCTTCAGCGGCCGGTCGGTGCTGGCGTCGCGCGGGTCCTGCAGCGTCAGGTCGGCGCCGAGCACGCCGTCGGCGTCGAACGGCACCGGCCACTGCGCCATCAACTCCAGGCCGCGGTTCTTCGCCCGCGCGATGTTCTGCGTCTCGAAGGTCACCGGGTCGAAGGCGATGCGGTCGCGCTGGCGCTGTGCGAACAGGCCGGCGCGCAACAACGCCGCGCCTTCGGACCATTGCAGCGCCACCTCGGCCTGCTTCGAGCGCTCGGGCCTGAGCGTCGTCCCGGGTTCAGCGAACTGCTGGTCGAGGAACGACGGCGCCGAAAAACCGCTGGCCCATTGCGCGCTGAACTTCAGCGCCGGCGTCCATTGCCACGCCGCGGCGACGAGGCCCGTGGTGGCGCGGCCGAAGTCGCTGCTGTCGTCGCTGCGCAGCGCGGCTTGCGTCTGCCAGCCGGCAAACGGGCGGCCGAGCCAGGCAGCACGCACGCTGTCGGTGCTGCGCGTGCGCGCAGGTGTCGTGCTGTCGCCGAAGCGCTCGCGGCGCGTCTCGATGCCGAACTGCAAGTCGTGCTGAGGATTCACGGCGTGGCCGAACTGCACGCCGGCGATGCGCACGCGGTTGTCGCCGACGGGCGCAAAGCCGGTCGGGTCATCGAAGTGCTCGCGCGTCTGGCCGAGTTCGATCGTCGCCGTGGTGTGCGCGCCGATCGCGTGCTTGCTCTTGAAGCCCGCGGCTTCGATGCGCGTGGAGAGCACATCATCGAGGCCTGCCGTGAAGCCGTCGTACTCGCTGCGCGTGCGGTCGGCGAGCAGGTTGATCTCGCTGGCGTGGCCTTCGGCCCAGCGTTGCTCCAAGCGCGCGCTGCCGCCGACCTGGCGCGCCGCATCGCGGTCGGCATTCGCGCCCGCATCGACACTCGCGTCGCGCGCCGAGTAGCCGTCGGTGCGCTTGGCCGACAGCGACGCCGACAGGCGCGTGCCGTTGCCAAACTTGGCGCCGCCCGCTGCGGACGCCTGCTGCGTGCCTTGCGTGCCGAGCGCAACGCTGGCCTGCGGCACGTCGGCGCGGCGCGTGACGATCTGCACCACACCGCCGACGGCCTGCGCGCCGTAGAGCGACGACAGGTTGCCGCGCACGATCTCGATGCGCTCGATCTGCTCGAGCGGCAGATGCTGCCACGACGCGGTGCCGAAATCGGCGCGCAGCAGCGGCACGCCATCGACCAACACGAGGGTCTGGCGCGAATCGGCGCCGCGCAGGAAGAGCGACGTTTGCGAACCGAGCGGTCCGGTCTGGGCGACGTTGATCGACGTCAGCATGCGCAGCAGGCCGGGCAGGTCGCTGGCCTGCGCGGCCTCGATCTCAGTGCGTGTGATGACGCGCGTGGACGGCAGCGCATCGGGCAGCGCCTGCTCGGCACGCGCCGCGGTGATGACGATGCGTGAGGTGTCGGTGGCGGTGTTTGTTTGTGCGTGTACGACAGAGGCAATGCACAGCAGCGCTGCAAGAGCGCCAAGGTTGCGGGAGAACATGGGTGTTGAACGGTCCGGTCGAGGTGCGCGCCCGGCTTCCCCGCCAGCGCACACGTTTTGGCGCGGTTGCTTGCGCAACCACGCCCCCTGCTGGCCGGTATCCGGGCTGGCGCAGACAACCCGTGTGGCCTTCCCAGAGCGACTGCTTTGCTCCAGTGGCCGGTGAACACGAGCAGGAGGCGGTGAGACCTCCGTGCGCTTACCGTTGCGGGGGCAGCTCGGGTTGGCGTTGCTGCGTGGCAGCGCCGCTTCCCGATTCCCGTTTACCCCAGGCCACCGAGATCGACGGCCCAGGCACCAACGGGTCGGATGGTAGCAGCGCGACGTATCATCACGTGCACCATCTGCAAGTCCATCGACATGGCCACGCTGCAAGACCTCGCCACGCGCATCGACCGCCTGCTGTTGCGGCACTCGGAGTTGGAGCGCACCAACAAGCTGCTGCTCGAACAAGTCGCATCGCTGTCCGGCGAGCGCGACAGTTTGAAGTCACGCCTCGCCGCGGCGCGCACGCGCATCGACACGCTGCTCGAGCGCCTGCCTGCCACCGACGGCAAGGAAGAATCATGAAGCAGATGGAAGTGACGATCCTCGGTCAGAGCTACATCCTGTCGTGCCCCGAAGGCGGCGAAGCGTCGCTGCTGTCCGCCGTGGCACTGGTGGACAACGAAATGAGCGCCATCCGCGATGCCGGGAAAGTCAAGGCGCGCGAACGCATGGCGGTGCTGGCGGCGTTGAATCTGGCCTATCAGTTGGCGGATCGGCCGGCCGGATCACCCCCCGCAAAGTCCGTCGCGCCGGCAGCGCCTCGCAACGCCGCCGATGATGTGCAGATCGACACAATGATTGCGCGCATCGACAGCGCAATGGGCAGCGACGGACTTCTCTTGTAGTGCTAGAGTCAAACCGTCCACTGCGTTCGCGCGGGTTTTTATTTCCTTGAACCGATGCTCTTAGAGCTAGGGCTTGGAACATCGCAGGGTGGGTGTGATCGTCTCGCGTCAGATGAACCCGAAGCCCTGCTGACCTCGCCCACCTGAACTTCACCTGGGTTCAGGAATGCGGCCCGCGGGATGCAGTGGACACCTTCTTGTTGCCCCTTGCTCACGAGAACAACGATGGCCTACTGGCTGATGAAGAGCGAGCCTGCGGACGTTTCGGTCGATGACCTCGCCGCCATGCCCAAGCAGACCGTGTCCTGGTACGGCGTGCGCAACTACCAAGCGCGCAACTTCATGCGCGACGAGATGAGGTGCGGCGACGGCGTGCTGTTCTATCACTCGTCGTGCCCCGAGCCGGGCATCGTCGGCATCGCTGAAGTCGCGTCGAATGCGTACCCCGATGCGACGCAGTTCGACAAGAAGAGCAAGTACTTCGACGCCAAGTCCACGCGCGAGGAGCCGCGCTGGATGAACGTCGATGTCAAGCTCGTCAAGAAGACGCGCCTGCTCTCGATCGACGAGATGCGTGCCACACCCGCCTTGGCGGCCATGCGCACGCTGCAACGCGGCAACCGTCTGTCGATCACGCCGGTGAGCGCGGCCGAATGGCGCGCGGTGACGAAGCTGTTGGGCTGACCATCGATCCATTGTTCTTCGTCGAGCTGGTGCTGATGGGCACCATCACCGGCTTCCTGGCCGGCTTGCTCGGCATCGGTGGCGGCATGATCCAGGTGCCGTTCCTGACGGCGATGCTGGCGCAGCACGGCGTCGCCGGCGAGCTGTCGATCAAGATGGCGATCGCCACCGCGATGGCCACCATCGTCTTCACCTCGCTGGCCAGCGTGCGCGCGCACCACCAGCGCGGGGCCGTGCGCTGGGACATCGTGCGCGCGATGTCGCCCGGCATCCTCGTCGGCGGGCTGATCGCCGGCGCCGGCGTGTTCGCGCTCGTCAAGGGCCCGGCGCTCGGCATGATCTTCGCGCTGTTCGTCGGCTATTCGGCGACTCAGATGCTCGTCAATCGCAAGCCGAAACCGGCGCGCGTGCTGCCGCCACCCTGGGGCCAGGCGGCGGTCGGCGGCGGCATCGGCTTGCTGTCGGGGCTCGTCGGCGCCGGCGGCGCCTTCATGACGGTGCCGTTCATGACCTGGTGCAACGTGGCGCTGCACAGCGCTGTCGGCACCGCAGCGGCGCTGGGCTTTCCGATCGCGCTGGCCAGCACGCTCGGCTACGTGATCGGCGGCTGGTCGCTGCCGCCGTCGATTCCCGGCGCGTTCGGCTACCTCTACCTGCCCGCGCTGGCGATCGTCGCCGCGGCCAGCGTGACGATGGCGCCGCTCGGTGCTCGCGCCGCGCACGCGATGAACGTGCAGGCCTTTCGCCGTCTGTTCGCGCTGCTGCTGTACGCCGTGGCCGCCTACATGGCGTGGCGCGCATTCGGCTGATATGAGACGCCTGCCATAGCGCTTTCATGGATGCGCGGCTGTGCAGCGCGCGCTACCGTGTGTGCATGAATGCAAGCTCATCGATTCGCCGTCTCGCCTGCACCGCGTTCGCTGCCGTTGCGCTGAACAGCGCGGCCGTTGCAGCCGACTACCCTGCCCCGCAGTCCGCCACATGGATTGCGCGCGACTTCAAGTTCAACACCGGCGACGTGATGCCCGAACTGCGCATCCGCTACACCACCGTCGGCGCTCCCACGGGCGAGCCGGTGCTGGTGTTGCATGGCACGACGGGTTCGGCGGCGAGCATGTTGACGCCGGTGTTCGCCGGCGAGTTGTTCGGCGCCGGACAGCCGCTCGATGCGACGAGGTACTTCATCATCCTTCCCGATGCGATCGGCCATGGCGGCACGGCCAAACCGTCCGACGGCCTGCGCGCCAAGTTCCCGCGCTACAACTACGAGGACATGGTGGCGGCACAGCACCGGCTCGTCACCGAGGGCCTGGGCATCAAGCACCTGC
The DNA here is from genome assembly GCA_963816315.1 of uncultured beta proteobacterium. Lineage (GTDB taxonomy): Bacteria > Pseudomonadota > Gammaproteobacteria > Burkholderiales > Burkholderiaceae_C > CADEEN01. The sequence continues at coordinate 206,782 of CAWFJZ010000048.1, read as the reverse complement.
GCCTGGTGATCGGCAACTCGATGGGCGGCATGCACACCTGGCTGTGGGGCGTGAACCATCCGGACTTCATGGACGCGCTGGCGCCGATGGCCTCGCAGCCCACCGAGATGGCGAGCCGCAACTGGATGCTGCGCCGGCTGATCACAGACTCGATCCGCAACGATCCGGAGTGGAACGGCGGCAACTACAACGCGCAGCCCAAGTCGGCGCGTTTTGCGAGCGTGTTCTACGGCATCGCCACCAACGGCGGCACGCTCGCGTACCAGAAGGCGGCGCCGACGCGCGCGCTGGCCGACAAGCTCGTTGACGATCGACTGGCTGCACCATTCACCGCCGACGCCAACGACGTGCTCTACCAATGGGACTCGTCACGCGACTACAACGTGGCGCCGAAGCTGGATCGCATCAAGGCGGCACTGCTGGTGATCAACGCTGCCGACGATGAGCGCAACCCACCCGAGACCGGGTTGATGGATCGCGAGTTGAAGCGCGTCCCGGGCGCGAAGCTGCACCTGATTCCGGCGAGCGACGACACCAGCGGCCACGGCACGACCGGGCGCGCGAAGTTCTATGCCGCCGAGCTGAGGCAGTTGCTGCAGGCTGCGCCGCGGACCACCCGTTCGCCCTGAGCTTGTCGAAGGGCTTCGACAAGCTCAGCCCGAACGGTGCTTGGCCTGCTCACTGCGCCAACATCTGCCCACCGCCGTAGCTGCTCTGCTGCGGCTCATCCCCGCCGCGCGTGACCTTGACCGCGCAGTACTTGAACTCCGGGATCTTGGCGAACGGGTCGAGCGCGGCGTTGGTCAGCGTGTTGATCGCCGCTTCGTAGTAGCAGAACGGCACGAACACCGCGCCGCGCGGCATGCCGTCGTCGGCGCGTGCGTACAGGCACACGGTGCCGCGGCGCGAGGCGATCGTCACCAGATCGCCGGGCTGTGCGCCGAGTGCGTCGAGGTCGAGCGGATGCACCAGCGCCGTCGGGTCGGGCTCGATGGCGTCGAGCATCGACGCGCGGCGCGTCATGCTGCCGGTGTGCCAATGTTCCAACTGGCGGCCGGTGATCAGCACCAGCGGGTACTCGGCGTCGGGCCGCTCGTTGGCAGGGATGATGTCGGCCGGCACGAAGCGCGCCTTGCCGCCCTCGCGCGGGAAGTGATCGGTGAAGACCACGCTCTGCCCCGGGTCGCCTTCCTTCTCGCAGGGATAGGTGACGGCGTTGTCGCGTTCGAGCCGCTCCCAGGTGATGCCGCCGATGCTCGGCATCGTGTGGCGCATTTCGTCGAAGACTTCGGACACATGCCCGTAGTGCCAGCCGCAACCGAGCTGGTTGGCGATCTGCTCGATGATCCACAGGTCTTGACGCGCATCGCCGGGCGGATCGATCGCCTGGCGGCCGATCTGCACCAGGCGGTCGGTGTTGGTGAAGCTGCCGGTCTTCTCGGCAAACGCGCCGGCGGGCAGGATCACGTCGGCGAGGTACGCGGTCTCGGTCAGGAAGATGTCCTGCACGACGAGGTGCTCCAGCGCGGCCAGCGACTCGCGTGCGTGGTTGGCGTCGGGGTCGGACATGGCCGGGTTCTCGCCCATCACGTACATGCCGCGGATCGTGCCGTGCTTGATGGCGTGCATCACCTCGACCACGGTCAGGCCCGGTTGCGCGTCGAGCGTGCCCGGCGCCAACTTCCACGCCTGCTCGAAGCGCTCGCGCACACCGGCGCTCGACACATGCTGGTAGTCGGGCAGCATCATCGGGATCAGCCCCGCATCCGAAGCGCCCTGCACGTTGTTCTGGCCGCGCAGCGGATGCAGGCCGGTGCCGGGTCGGCCGATCTGCCCCGTCATCAACGACAGCGCGATCAGGCAGCGCGCGTTGTCGGTGCCGTGCACGTGCTGGCTGATGCCCATGCCCCACAGGATCATCGACGCCTTGGAGCGCGCATACAGCCGCGCCACCTCGCGCAGCGTCTCGGCATCGATGCCGCAGATCGGCGCCATCGCTTCCGGGCTGTAGCCCTCGACGTTCTTGCGCAGCTCTTCGTAGCCGGTGGTGCGCTCGGCGATGAACGCCGCATCGACCAGGCCCTCGTTCGACGATGACGTGCATCAGCGCGTTCAGCATCGCCACGTCGGTGTCGGGCTTGAACTGCAGAAAGCGGTGCGCCACGCGCGAGAGATCGGAGCGCCGCGGGTCCATGACGATCAGCTTGGTGCCGGTCTTGGTGGCGTTCTTGATGAAGCTCGCCGCGACCGGATGGTTCACCGTCGGGTTGGCGCCGATCAGGATCACGACCTCGGCCTGGGTCACGTCCATCACCGGGTTGCTGACCGCACCCGAGCCGATGCCTTCCAGCAGCGCGACGACCGAAGACGCATGGCACAGCCGCGTGCAGTGATCGACGTTGTTGCTGCCGAAGCCCGTGCGCACCAGTTTCTGGAACAGGTAGGCCTCTTCGTTGCTGCCCTTGGCCGAGCCGAAGCCGGCCAGCGCTTTCTTGCCGTGCGTGTCGCGGATGGCTTTCAGCTTGCCGCCGGCGAAGGCGAGCGCTTCTTCCCACGTCGCTTCGCGGAACACGTCCATCACGCGCGTCGGGTCCATCGTGAAGTCGCCGCGCTTCTTCGGCGCATCGGCGCGGCGGATCAAGCGGCTTCGTCAGGCGATGCGGATGGTGCGCGTAGTCGAAGCCGTAGCGGCCCTTGACGCACAGGCGTCCGTGGTTGGCCGGGCCGTCTCGCCCTTCGACATAGAGGATCTTGTTGTCCTTGACGTTGTAGGTGAGCTGGCAGCCGACGCCGCAATACGGGCACACCGATTCGACCTGCTTGTCGGGCACGGTGAGCGCGGCGTCGCGCGCCGGCATCAGCGCGCCGGTCGGGCAGGCCTGCACGCATTCGCCGCAGGCGACGCAGGTCGATGCGCCCATCGGATCGTCCATGTCGAAGACGATCTTCGCGTGCTCGCCGCGGAAGGCCAGGCCGATGACGTCGTTGACCTGCTCGTCGCGGCAGGCGCGCAGGCAGCGTGTGCACTGGATGCAGGCGTCGAGGTTGACCGCGATCGCGGGGTGCGACACGTCCTGCGCCGGTTGCGCGCGCGAGGCGAAGCGCGGCTTGCCGACGCCGAGTTTTTCGGCCCACTGGTCGAGCTCGTTGTGGCGCGTGTAGTCGCGCTCGGGCATGTCGGCCAGCAGCAGTTCGAGCACCATCTTCTGCGAGCGCTGCACGCGCTCGCTGGTCGTCGTGACCTTCATGCCGGCGCTGGCGCTGCGGCAGCACGAGGGCGCCAGCACGCGCTCGCCGTCGATCTCGACCATGCAGGCGCGGCAGTTGCCGACCGCGTCGAGCCCGGGCTTGTAGCAAAGGTGTGGGATCTCGATGCCTTCGCGCTTGGCGACTTCGATGAGCGGCTCGCCCGGCAGCGCGCCGAGACATCGCGGCCGTCGAGCTTGAAGGTGATGGTCTCGCGGGCAGTCATTTCAATTTCCTGCGGAAAGTACTTCACCACGCAGTCGATCGGGTTCGGCGCCGCTTGGCCCAGCCCGCAGATCGACGCATCGCGCATCACGGCCGACAGGTCGGCGAGCAGCGGCAAGTCCCACTTCGTCTTTCTCGATCAACAGCGAGGCTTTGGCCGTGCCGTTGCGGCAAGGCGTGCATTGCCCGCACGACTCGTGCGCGAAGAAACGCATCATGTTGCGCGCGGCGGCGACGGCGCTGTCCTTGTCCGACAGCACGATCACCGCGGCCGAGCCGATGAAGCAGCCGTGCGGCTTGCAAGGTGTCGAAGTCGAGCGGGATGTCGCCCATCGACGCCGGCAGGATGCCGCCCGACGCGCCGCCGGGCAGGTAGCCGTAGAGCGTGTGGCCGTCGGCCATGCCGCCGCAGTATTCGTCGATCAGCTCGCGCAGCGTGATGCCGGCCGGCGCCAGCTTGACGCCCGGGTTCTTGCACGCGGCCCGAGACCGAGAACGAGCGCAGGCCCTTGCGGCCGTTGCGGCCGTGCGACGGCGAACCACGCGCCGCCCTTCTCCAGAATCTCGCGCACCCAGTACAGCGTCTCGAAGTTGTGCTCCAGCGTCGGCCGGCCGAACAGGCCGACCTGCGCGACATACGGCGGGCGCAGCCGCGGCATGCCGCGCTTGCCTTCGATCGATTCGATCATCGCCGACTCTTCGCCGCAGATGTAGGCGCCGGCGCCGCGGCGCAGGATCGACCTCGGGCATGCCGGGGTACGGCGGCTGCGGCGCGCAGCTTGGCGAGTTCGGCTTCGAGCATCGCGCGGCAGCCGTGGTATTCGTCGCGCAGGTAGATGTAGATCTTGGCGATGCCGACCGCCCAGGCCGCGATCAGCATGCCTTCGAGAAAACGGTGCGGGTCGCGCTCGAGGTAGAAGCGGTCCTTGAAGGTGCCGGGCTCGCCTTCGTCGATGTTCACCGCCATCAGCCGCGGCGCGGTTTCGTTGCGCACGATGCGCCACTTGCGCCCGGCCGGAAAGCCCGCGCCGCCGAGGCCGCGCAGGCCGGAGTCTTCCATCGTCTTGATGACCGACTCGACGTCGTGCTCGCCGCCGATGCATTGCTTGAGCAGGCGGTAGCCGCCTTGCGCTTCGTAGGCGGCGCGGTCGATGAAGCCGCTCGGGCGTGTGCGTCGTCACGGCCGCCTTGACCTTGGCCTGCACGCTCTCGCAGCTCGCCTTGCGCCACCGGGTGCTGGCCCACCGCGACGGCGGGCGCTTGTTCGCAGCGGCCGATGCAAGGCGCGGCGATCACGCGCACGTCCTTGCCCAGAATCTGCGGCAGCTTCGCCAGCAGCTCCTGCGCGCCCGCCATCTCGCACGACAGGCCGTCGCAGACGCGCACCGTCAGCGCTGCGGGCGCGGCGTCGCCCTCCTTGACCACATCGAAGTGGTGATAGAAGGTCGCGACTTCATAGACCTCGGTCTGCGCCAGGCCCATCTCGCGCGCCAGCGCCGCCAGGTGCCGCGCGCTGAGGTGGCCGAAGCGGTCCTGCAGCCGGTGCAGATGCTCGATCAGCAGGTCGTGCGCGCGCGACGCGGTGCCGAGCAGCGCGCGCACCTCTTCGACGCGCAGCGGCATCGACGACGCGGCCCTTCGGCGCCTCGCGCTTGCGCTGCCGGGTCGCGCCTTCAGCGACGATGGGAATCGTTCGAGCATTCATCAGACGAGCGCCCTTCGCTGCGCAACTGTTCAACTTCCGCAGCAGAAAAGCCCAACTGTGCCAGCACCTGCTCAGTGTGTTCACCGAGCAGCGGCGAGCGCGTGACCTCGGTCGGGCTGTCGGACAGCTTGATCGGGTTGCCGACGGACAGGTACTTGCCGCGCGCCGGGTGATCGACCTCGACGATGGTGCCGCTGGCCCGCAGCGCCGGCTCGTGGGCGAGTTCCTTCATCGACAGGATCGGCCCGCACGGGATGTCGTACTGGTTCAGGATGTCCATCGCCTCGTACTTGGTCTTGGTCATGGTCCAGCGCTCGATGCGCGCGAAGATCGGCTTCAGATGCAAGAGGCGCGCCTGCGGCGTGGCGTAGGCCTCGTCGTCGATCCAGTCGGGCTCGCCGATGACCCGGCACACCGCAGGCCATACCGCGGCCTGGGTGATGAAGTAGATGTAGGCGTTGGGGTCGGTCTCCCAGCCCTTGCACTTCAGGATCGAGCCCGGCTGGCCGCCGCCCGAGGCGTTGCCCGCCCGCGGCACGGCGTCGCCGAACTTGCCGTCGGGGTACTGCGGGTACTCGTGCAGCGTGTGCGTGCGCTCCAGGCGCTGCTGGTCGCGCAGCTTGACGCGGCACAGGTTAAGCACCGCGTCCTGCATCGGCGCCAGCACCTTCTGGCCGCGGCCCGTGCTCGTGCGCTGGTAGAGCGCGGCGACGATGCCGAGCGCCAGGTGCACGCCCGTGCCGCTGTCGCCGATCTGCGCGCCGGTGACCATCGGCGGGCCGTCGTCGAAGCCGGTGGTGGAGGCCGCGCCGCCGGCGCACTGGGCCACGTTCTCATAGACCTTGCAGCCCTCGAACGGCCCCGGGCCGAAGCCCTTGACCGAGGCCACGATCATGCGCGGGTTGAGCGCCTGGATGTGCTCCCAGGTGATGCCCATGCGCTCCAGCGCACCGGGCGCGAAGTTCTCGACCAGCACGTCGCAGGTCTTGATCAGGCGGTCGAGCACGGCCAGGCCGCTGGCCTTCTTGGTGTCGATCGTGATCGAGCGCTTGTTGTGGTTGAGCATCGTGAAGTACAGGCCGTCGACGCCGGGGATGTCGCGCAACTGGCCGCGTGTGGCGTCGCCCTCGCCGGGCCGCTCGACCTTGATCACGTCGGCGCCGAGCCAGGCCAGCAACTGCGTGCAGGTCGGGCCCGATTGCACATGCGTGAAGTCGAGGATGCGAACGCCGTCGAGTGCCTTGCTCATGGCCGCGATCCTAAGGTCTTTGCGGCGAGTTGGGCTTCGAGCTCGGTCAGGCGTTTCTTCAGGGCGCGTTCTTCGTTGAAGCGGCTGCTCTCGTCGCGGATGATCGACGCGATGGCGCTCGACCTTGCCGTCGGGCGTGTACAGCATCGCAACGGTGAAGGCGATCGACATCGTGTGGCCGTCCTTGTGCACCGCCGGCACGCGCAGCACGTCGTGGCCGTACTTGGTGATCCCCGTGGCCATCGTCTTCTCGTAGCCTTCCCAATGGCGCTTGCGCAGGCGCTCGGGAATGATCATGTCCATCGTCTTGCCGAGCACGTCGGCTTCGGCATGGCCGAACATGCGTTCGCAGGCCGGGTTCCACAGCGTGATGGCGCCTTGCGCGTCGCAGACCATGACGGCATCGCCGACGGCGGCGATCAATGCAGTGAGGTCGATTGATGTGTGTCCTTGTCGTCTCCCTGCGAAGGCGTAGCTGCGCCACCCGCCCACCCTCACCCCAACCCTCTCCCGCCCCGCGGGAGAGGGGGCGATCAGACTGCTTTGGCCGCGTGGATCTCAGCGATCTGCGACTTCGAGTAACCGAGTTCGGCCAGCACCTCGTCGGTGTGCTCGCCGAGCAGCGGCGAGGCCGTGACCTCGGGCTTCATGTCGGAGAACTTGATCGGGCTGCCGACCGTGAAGTAGCTGCCGCGCACCTTGTGCGGCACTTCGACGATCGAGCCGCTGGCGCGCAGCGACTTGTCGTGCAGCAGCTCCTTCATCGACAGCACCGGCGAGCACGGGATGTCGAACTTGCGGAAGATGTCCACCGCCTCGAACTTGGTCTTGTCCTTGATGGAGTCTTCGATCGTGGCGAAGATGTCCATGATGTGCGGCTGGCGGCCGCGCGGCGTGTTGTACGCCGGGTCGTCCTTCCACTCGGGCTTGCCGAGCGCGTCGCAGATCGGGCCCCAGGCGTGGCCCTGGATCGTGAAGTAGATGTAGGCGTTGGGGTCGGTCTCCCAGCCCTTGCACTTCAGAATCCAGCCCGGCTGGCCGCCGCCGCCGGCGTTGGCGCCGCGCGGCACCACCTTGTCGGCGAAGGCTTCCATCTCGTGCGGGTACTGCGGGTACTCCTCGAGGTAGCCCACGCGGTCCAGGCGCAACTGGTCGCGCATCTTCACGCGGCACAGGTTCAGCACCGAGTCCTGCATCGACACGGCCACCTTCTGGCCCTTGCCGGTCTTCTGCCTGCCGATGTAGGCCGTCAGGATGCCGATGGCCAGGTGCATGCCGGTGTTGCTGTCGCCGAGCGCGGCGGACGAAATCGTCGGGCCCGAGTTCTCGCCCTTCCAGTAGCCGGTGGTCGAGGCGGCGCCGCCCGCGCATTGGGCGACGTTCTCGTAGACCTTCAGGTCCTCGTAGTGGTGGCCGTCGGAGAAGCCCTTCACCGACGCCAGGATCATCGCGGGGTTGAGCGACTGGATGTGCTCCCACGTGAAGCCCATGCGGTCGAGCGCGCCGGGGCCGAAGTTCTCGACCATGACGTCGGACTCCTTGATCAGCTTCTCCAGCACCGCCTTGCCCTCGGGCTTCTTGGTGTCCAGCGTCAACGAGCGCTTGTTGCTGTTGAGCATCGTGAAGTACAGCGCGTCGGCCTCGGGGATGTCGCGCAGCTGGCTGCGCGTCACGTCGCCGGAGCCCGGGCGCTCGACCTTGATGACGTCGGCGCCGAACCAGGCCAGCAGCTGCGTGCACGCCGGGCCCGCCTGCACGTGCGTGAAGTCGATGATCTTGATGCCCGCGAGGGGAAGGTTGCCTGACATTTGTTTTCTCCTTGAGTGCTGCTTGTGAAACGGGACTACTTCTTGGCCGCGGTCGGGTTCAGGCTCGTGATGCGGCCGCTCTCGGTGCCGGCCGCTTCATCGATGACGGCGTTGATCAGCGTCGGCCGGCCGGAGGCGATGGCCTCGGCCATCGCCTTGGCCAGCTCGTCAGCGGTGGTCGCATGCACGCCGACACCGCCGAAGGCTTCCATCAACTTGTCGTAGCGCGCATTCTTGACGAAGACCGTCGGCGCCACGTCGGCGCCGCCGGTCGGGTTGACGTCCATGCCGCCATAGACGCCGTTGTTGTTGAAGACGACGACGCACACCGGCAGGTTGTAGCGGCAGATCGTCTCGACCTCCATGCCGCTGAAGCCGAACGCGCTGTCGCCTTCGATGGCCAGCACCGGCTTGCCGGTGACGACCGCCGCGGCCACGGCGATAGCCCATGCCGATGCCCATGATGCCCCAGGTGCCGACGTCGAGGCGCTTGCGCGGCTCGTACATGTCGACGATCGAGCGCGTGAAGTCGAGCGTGTTGGCGCCTTCGTTGACGAGCACGATGTCGGGCCGCGCCTTGATCTGGTCGCGCACCACGGACAGCGCGCTGTGGAAGTTCATCGGCGACGGGCGCTGTGCCAGCGTCACCGCCATCTTCGACAGGTTCTTGTCCTTGCGCTCGGCGATCGCGCCGGTCCACTCGGCCGGCGGCTTGGCCCAGTTCGCAGCCCATGCCGGCCAGCAGCGCCGAGACGCACGAGCCGATGTCGCCGACCAGCGGCGCGGCGATGGCGACGTTGCTGTCCATCTCGGTCGGCGCGATGTCGATCTGGATGAACTGCTTGGCGCCCTTGTCCTGCGCCCAGGTCTTGCCCTTGCCGTGCGACAGCAGCCAGTTCAGGCGCGCGCCGACGAGCATCACCACGTCGGCCTCGGCGAGCACGTACGAGCGCGCGGCCGACGCCGACAGCGCATGCGTGTCGGGCAGCAGGCCCTTGGCCATCGACATCGGCAGGTAGGGGATGCCGGATTTTTCGACCAGGGCGCGAATGTCGGCATCGGCCTGCGCATAGGCCGCGCCCTTGCCGAGCAGGATCAGCGGGCGCTTGGCGCTCTTGAGCAGATCCAACGCGCGCTTGACCGCATCGGGCGCGGGAATCTGCTGCGGCGCCGCATCGACCACCTTGACCAGTGAAGCCTTGCCGGCCACGGCGTCCATCGTCTGCGCGAACAGCTTGGCCGGCAGGTCGAGATAGACACCACCGGGCCGGCCCGACACCGCAGAGCGGATCGCACGCGCGATGCCGATGCCGATGTCCTGCGCATGCAGCACGCGGAACGCCGCCTTGCACAGCGGCTTGGCGATGGCCAGCTGGTCCATCTCTTCGTAGTCGCCCTGCTGCAGATCGACGATCTCGCGCTCGGACGAGCCGCTGATGAGGATCATCGGGAAGCAGTTGACCGTGGCGTTGGACAGCGCCGTCAGGCCGTTCAAGAAACCCGGCGCCGACACGGTCAGGCAAATGCCGGGCTTCTGCGTCAGGAAACCGGCTGCGGCCGCTGCGTTGCCGGCGTGCTGTTCGTGGCGAAACGAGATCACGCGCATGCCCTGGGCCTGCATCTTGCGCGTCAGGTCGGTGATCGGGATGCCGGGCAGGCCGAAGATGGTGTCGATGCCGTTCAGCTTGAGCGCATCGATGACCAGATGAAAGCCATCGGTCGTTGTGGCGGCGCTGTCTTGCTTGGCGACGGGTACGGGCGAAAGGACGGCAGACATGGCTCACTCCAAAGGGTCTTGGGGACTGGCGGCTATGGTAGAAAAGCGGGCTTCTTATCCCCGTTGACCGCGGTCAACTTTCGGCAACTGCCTCGATGATCCCGCTGGCCCTGCACCCCGAACGAAACATCATTCGCGTTCAACTCAAACAGAACGTGGTGCTGCAGACCATGACCGACGAGGAGCGGCGCGAGCTCGAAGACAGCCTCGAAGTCGTCGATTGCCCGAAGGGCGAGTACCTGCTGCACCAGGGCGTGCACGACATGGAGCAGTACTTCGTGCTCGACGGCCTGCTGAAGCGCGTCGTCTCCGACGCCGATGCCCACGAGATGATCCTGCGCTTTGCCGACGAGCGCGACATCGAGACCAGCTACGCCGCGTGGCGGCTGAACACGCCCACGCCCTACGCCATCGTCAGCGTCACCAAGGCGCGCGTGGCCAAGCTGCCGATGCCGCGCTGGGTGGCGTTCATGGACCGGCACGCCAAGTTCAAGGCCGAGTTCGAGTACCACGTGATGCGGCTGATGAGCGAGATCATGGCGCACACGATCACGCTGCACCTGCTCGACGCGCCGGGCCGCGTGCACCGTTTCATGCGCAAGCATCCCGAACTGGCCGAGCGCATTCCGAAGAAGGAGCTCGCGGCCTATCTCAACCTGTCGGCAGAGACGCTGTCGCGGTTGAAGCAGCGCGGGAAGATCTAACTGCAGGCCAGCGCCGGGCCGCCCCAAGCGGCCTGCGCTCCCCTCTGGGGACGCGAGCGAAGCGAGCCAGGGGTCGTCAATTCTTTGACGACGGGAACAGGCGCGACATCTTCATCACGCGCAACTGGTTGTCCACGCTGGTCACGCCCGGCACGCCCGCCGTCACCTGCTCGGTGGCGGCACGTTCGTCGTCGCTGACGACGATGCCCGAGAGCTTGACGGCGCCGCCCACCGCTTCGATCGTCACGTCCACACCCTCGGTCGGCTCGCTGCCGCGCAGCGCCGCACGCACGCGCGCACTCAGCGCCATGCCTTGCAGCAGCGCCAGCGACGCCGGCGTCTCGGCGAACTCCGGCCGCAGCAGCAGCGCCTTGATCTGCTGCACGCAGGTGTCCACCGACAAGCGTTCGGTGTTGAGCACCATGTCGAACAGCACCGGGTCGCCCCACGTGACGCCGAACTGCTCGTTCATGCGCGAGGCGTTGGACTCGTCGCTGCGCTGGATTTCCTTTTCGGCCAGGTCACGGTCGTCGGTGTCGAGCTCGGTCATCAGCCACTGCACGCGCTTTTCGAACGGCCGCATGATGCGGATGCACGGCACATGCGGCACCGCGCGCAGCAAGCGCAGTTGCGCCCCAGCCGCGCAGCACGACGTTGCCGCGCGCCGCGGTCTCGAGCACTTCTTCGGCGGTGTAGACCGCGATGCTGGCGCGGTCGGTGCGCAGGCGCTCGATCGTGCCGGCCTTGCCGGCGCGCAGGCGGCTGATCAGGCTCTTCGGCACATGCATCTTGCTGGCCACGCGTTCGGCCACCTCGTGCTGCAGCGTCGCCAGGCTCAACTCCTGCGCCAACTGCTCGGCGATGTCCTGGGCCAGCGAGCCCATGCCTTGGGTCAATGCGATGACGGGCATGTTCGTCTCCTTTCAATCCACCGGCCGTTCGGCGGGCAGACTCGTTGACCTTGGGCGCACGCACCAGCGCGATGGCCTTGGAGATCAGCGGCCAGCACAGCATCAAGCAGCGCCAGCGTCGTGATCGTACCCGACCAGCGGGTTGGCCCACATGATCGTCAGGTCGCCCTGCGAGACCAGCATCGCCTGGCGGAACGAGTCTTCGGCCTTGTCGCCGAGCACGAGCGCCAGCACCAGCGGCGCCAGCGGGTAGTCGAGCTTCTTGAAGACGTAGCCGACGACGCCGAAGCCGAGCATGAACCAGATGTCGAGCATCGCGCTGTGCACGGTGTAGGCGCCGATGGCGCAGATGACGATGATCACCGGCGCGATGATCGAGAACGGGATGCGCAGGATCGACGCGAACAGCGGCACGGTGGACAGCACGACGATCAGGCCGACCAGGTTGCCCAGGTACATGCTGGCGATCAGGCCCCAGACGAAGTCCTTCTGCTCGACGAACAGCAGCGGCCCGGGCTGCAGGCCCCAGATCAGCAGGCCGCCGAGCAGCACCGCCGCGGTCGGCGAGCCGGGGATGCCCAGCGCCAGCATCGGCAGCAGCGCGCTGGTGCCGGCGGCATGCGCGGCGGTCTCGGGCGCGATCACGCCTTCGATCTCGCCGGTGCCGAACTTGGCGCCGTTCTTGCGAGATCTTCTTGGCCAGGCCGTAGCTCATGAACGAGGCCGGCGTCGCGCCGCCGGGCGTGATGCCCATCCAGATGCCGACCAGCGAGCTGCGGATCGACGTCACCCAGTAGCTTCGGCAGCTCCTTCCAGGTCTCCCACACCACCTTGGCGTTGATCTTGGCCGACTTGCCCTGGAACTTCAGGCCCTCTTCCATCGACAGCAGGATCTCGCCGATGCCGAACAGGCCGATCACCGCGATCAGGAAGTCGAAGCCGCGCATCAGCTCGGGCATGCCGAAGGTCATGCGCAACTGGCCGGTCACGGTGTCCATGCCGACCGCCGCCAGCGCGAAGCCGAGCGCCATCGAGACCAGGATCTTGAACGGGTTGCCCTTGCCCATGCCGACGAAGCTGCAGAAGGTCAGCAGGTAGACCGAGAAGAACTCCGGCGCGCCGAACTTCAGCGCGAACTTGGCCACCAGCGGCGCCAGGAAGGTGATCATCAGCACCGCGACGAAGGCGCCGATGAACGACGAGGTGAAGGCCGCCGTCAGCGCCTGGCCGGCCTGGCCTTTCTGCGCCATCGGATAGCCGTCGAAGGTGGTCGCCACCGACCAGGGCTCGCCCGGGATGTTGAACAGGATCGAGGTGATGGCGCCGCCGAACAGCGCGCCCCAGTAGATGCACGACAGCATCACGATCGCCGAGGTCGGCGACATCGTGAAGGTCAGCGGCAGCAGGATGGCCACGCCGTTGGCGCCGCCCAGGCCGGGCAGCACGCCGATCAGCACGCCCAGGATGATGCCGACGAACATCAGGCCGATGTTCAGCGGCGACAGCACGACGGCAAAGCCGTTCATCAGTGCGCCGAGTTCTTCCATGGTCGTGCGCTCCTGTCAGTAGCCGAGGAAACGAAGCGGCTCGAGCGCGCCCTTGTACAGCGGCACCTTGAACCAGACCTCGAACATCATGAAGAACAGCGCGTTGACGGCCACGCCGACGACCACGCTCTTGAGCGGCGAGTACTTGCCGAGCACGATCATGAACAGCGCGATGAAGAGCGCCGAGGCGACGTAGATGCCCAGCAGCATGATCGCGCCGACGTAGATCGCCGACGGCACCAGCACCGACAGCACGCGCTTCAACTGCACGCTGTCGACGAAGACGCTGTCGTCGCGTCTTCCGCGCGCGCAGCGACTGCACCAGGATCGCCGCGCCGCAGACGAGCCAGGATCAGGCCGATGTAGAACGGAAAGTAGCCGGCGCCCGGGCCGTCGCTGGTCCACTCGGCGCCCAGGCGCCGCGCCTCGACGATCTCCACCACGCCGATCACGCACAGGCACGCGGCGACGACGGCGTCGATGGTCGAGTTGCGGGCGACGGTCGTGCCCGGCGCTTCATCGCTGCTGCTGTCTGGTTGCGACATCGCGCTCTCCTCTGGCGATCGGGATGAGTCCGGCCGCGGCCTGCTGCGCGCGGCCGGGGCCGCGGAACGTCGAAGTCGGGAAGGAGCGGGCGCCTCGCGGCGCCCGCGCCGGCACTTACGGCTTGGCGAGGAAGCCGGCCTCGGTCATCAGCGTGCGGTGCATCGTCTCGGCGTCGGTGAGCCACTTGACGAAGTCGGCGCCCGACATCGCCGTCTGGTTGAAGGCGCCCTTCTCCATGAAGTCCTTCCAGTCCGGCGTCGCGCGCACCTTGTTCATCAGGTCGACGTAGAACGCCACCTGGTCGGGCGTCACGCCCGGCGCCATGAAGATGCCGCGCAGCATCACGTAGTCGGTCGGCACGCCGGCCTCCTTGCAGGTCGGGATGTCGTCCCACGACTGCGTGGCGGTGACCTTTTCCTTGTAGGGCATGCGCTGCGTCGTCGAACACGCACAGCGGCCGCAGCGAGCCGGCGCGCCATTGCGCCACGGCTTCGATCGGGTTGTTGACGGTCGAGTCGATGTGCTTGCCCACCAGTTGCACCGCCACCTCGCCGCCGCCCTTGAACGGCACGTAGATGAACTTGGTGCCGGTGGCCTTCTCGAGGCCGACGGTGAGGATCTGGTCTTCCTGCTTCGAGCCGGTGCCGCCCATCTTCATCTTGTTCGGGCCGGCGGCCTTGACGGCGGCGATGTACTCGCTTGGCGGTCTTGTACGGCGCCTCGGCGTTGACCCACAGCACGAACTGGTCGAGCGCCATCATCGACACCGGCGTCATGTCCTTCCAGTTGAAGGGCACGCCGGTGGCCATCGGCGTGGTGAACAGGTTCGACAGCGTGATGATGATCTTGTGCGGGTCGCCCTTGGCTTCCTTGACGTCGAGGAAGCCCTCGGCGCCGGCGCCGCCGGACTTGTTGACGACGACCATCGACTCCTTCATCAGCTTGTGCTTGACGATGATGCCCTGGATCAGGCGCGCCATCTGGTCGGCGCCGCCGCCGGTGCCGGCCGGCACGACGAACTCGACCGGCTTGGTCGGCTCCCACGCGGCATGCGCGGGCGCGGCGAACATCGCGCCTGCGGCACAGGCCAGCGCGGCGAAGCGCGTGATCGGGGAGCGGCCCGGCGTCAGGCGGCCGGAAGCGAATTGAGCGGGCATCGTCGATGTCTCCAGTCGGTGTTGTCGGTCAGGAGTGGCGAGCGGCTGGTGCGCTGGCCATGTCACTCCGGGGTTGATGGTCATCGTCAGCAGGTCCGACGATAACTTCTATTGACCGCAGTCAAGAACAAGGGACAACCGCGCCCCGGTGATGCGCGCGAGCGCGGCTGTCACGACTGCGTACTGTCATGCACATGCACTCGGAGTGTCGATGACGCACTTCGATCTACACGCCACCCGGCCTGCCTGGAACATCGCCCCGGCCCGCACCACCCGGAATCGCCGCAGCGCCTGCAGGCCGTGCTGGCAGGCCCTCGAAGCGCCGCGAGTTCGCCGCGCTGCAGTGGCAGCGACGCGCCGCTCGGCACGCGCGAGCAGGTGCTGCGCGTGCACGAGCGCGTCCTACTTCGATGCGGTGCGAGCAAAGCCGCGCCGCACGAGCGGCTATCGCGCGCTCGACGGCGGCGACACGATCATGTCGCCCGGCACCTGGGAGGCGGTGATGCGCTGCGTCGGCGCGGCCTGCGCGGCGGTCGATGCCGTCGTGGACGGCGCAGCGCGCAACGCGTTTTGCGCCACGCGCCCCTGCGGCCACCATGCCGAGGCCGACCGCGCGATGGGCTTTTGCGTCTTCAACCAGGCCGCCATCGCCGCCCTGCATGCGCGCGCACGCGCATGGCCTGCGGCGCATGGCGGTGGTGGACTTCGACGTGCACCACGGCAACGGCACGCAGAACAGCTTCTAGCGACGACCCCGACCTGTTCTACGGCTCCAGCCACCAGGCGCCCTTCTACCCGGGCACCGGCGCGCGCAGCGAGCGCGGCGTTGCCGGCAACATCGTCAACATCCCGCTGCAGCGCGGCTGCGACTCGGCGACGTTCCGCCGCCGCATGCGCGACGCAGATGCTGCCGGCGCTGCGCGCGCTTCGCGCCCGAACTGCTGATCATCTCCGCCGGCTTCGACGCCCACCACCTCGACCCGCTGGGCGGGCTGGCGTTGACCGACGACGACTTCCACTGGATCACGCGCGAGCTGATGGCGGTGGCCGACGAATGCGCGCCGGGCCGCGTGGTCTCGACGCTCGAAGGCGGCTACAGCCTGGAGGGCCTGGCCAGCGGCACGCGCGGCGCATGTGCGCGCGCTTGATGCAGGCCTGAGCGCAGCCTGTCGCTCAGCCGGCGTCGAACGGATGCTGGCCAGCGTGACGCGGTTGCCGCCGCGCTGGCGCGCTCGGCCAGCGCCGCCTCGCAGGCCGCGCGCAGTTCGTCCTGCGTGTGCGCGGTGTGCGGAAAACTGGCCACGCCCATCGACACGGTGAAGCCGATGTCGCGCCCCTCGTGGGCCACGATCTGCGTCGCGCATTGGCGGCGCAGGCCTTCCATGCGCGAATGCGCGGTGGCCAGGCCGACGCCCGACAGCAGCACGGCGAAGCGGTTGTCGTCGTAGCGGCACGACGCGTCCATCGCCCGCGTGTTGCCGCGCAGCAGCCGGCCCAGCGCCTCGAGCACGCGCGGCCGCACGGCGGCGCCGAGCGCGGCCACGTCGTCGGCCAGCGGCATCGATCTCGATCGACACCAGCGCAAACTCGCGGTGCTCGCGCGTCGACAGGTCGACCTCGCGCCGCAACTGGTCCTCGAAGTGCGCGCGGTTGTACAGCCCGGTGGCGCTGTCGCGCGGCGACTGCTGGCCCTGCGGCTTCGCGGCGCAGTTGCTCGTTGGCCAGTTGCTGCTGCTCGAGCTGCTCGCAGGGCGTTGCGCAGCTGGGCTTCGCGGCGGC
Organism: uncultured beta proteobacterium; assembly: GCA_963816315.1. GTDB lineage: Bacteria > Pseudomonadota > Gammaproteobacteria > Burkholderiales > Burkholderiaceae_C > CADEEN01. The sequence goes on along the minus strand of CAWFJZ010000048.1, from coordinate 190,128 downwards.
GCTCGGGCGCCAGGTCGTGCCAGACGGCGGCCAGCAGCCACTGGCCGTCGGGGCCCGCCAGGCGCTGGCGCAGCACGCTCGAACTCGCGGCGCACGCCCGCCAGCTCCACCTTGTGCTCGGCGGCAGCCGGCCTCGGCCTGGGCCGCCGCAGCCTGCTCGGCCACCCGCAACGCCGTCGCGGCCTCGCCGAACAGCTCGGCATCCAGGCCTGGCGGCCCGATCAGCGCCTCGGCGGCCGGCCCAGCCACTGCGCCATGACGCGTTGACGTGCAGCCAGGCGCCGCTGGCGCCGTCCTTGATGACCAGCCCGCGCCCGGCATGGGCCACCAGCGGCGGGCGCCAGCGGCGCCAGGCAGGCAGCCAGTCGTGGATCGAGAGCCGGGGCGGACATGCGGCAATGGTAGCCACCGCCACGCGCCCGGCAGCGGCATGGGCTCGGGAGTCCGCTCCGGCGCATGGTTGTGGCTATAATCGCCGGCTTTTCTGACCTACCCGCGCCACCAGCAGCGGCGGTGCGAACCCAAGGATTTCCCGTTTCATGACCACGATCCGCGTCAAAGAGAACGAGCCGTTCGATGTGGCCCTGCGCCGCTTCAAGCGCACGATCGAAAAACTGGGCCTGCTCACCGACCTGCGCGCTCGCGAGTTCTACGAGAAGCCCACCGCCGAGCGCAAGCGCAAGAAGGCCGCCGCGGTCAAGCGCCACTACAAGCGCGTGCGCTCGATGCAGTTGCCCAAGAAGCTGTACTGAGCGGCTCGCGCCGTTGTGAATCCAAGCCCGCGCGGGACACCGCAGCGGGCTTGTTTCGTTTCTGGAGGACCGACATGAGCTTGAAAGACCGCATCACCGAAGACATGAAGACCGCGATGCGCGCCAAGGACGCCGAGCGCCTGGGCACGATCCGCTTGCTGCTGGCCGCGATCAAGCAACGCGAAGTCGATGAGCGCATCGCGCTCGACGACGCGCAGGTCGTCGGCGTGCTCGACAAGCTGGTCAAGCAGCGCAAGGACTCGATCGCCGCGTTCGCGCAGGCCGGCCGCACCGACCTGGTGGACAAGGAAACGCGCCGAGATGAAGGTGCTCGAAGGCTACCTGCCGCAGCGCCTGTCGGCCGACGAAGTGGCGGCCGAAGTGGCGCGCATCGTCGCGGAGCTCGGCGCCACCGGCCCCGGCGACATGGGCAAGGTGATGGGCGCGGTGAAGGCGCAGCTCGCCGGCAAGGCCGACATGGGCATGGTCTCGGCGGCGGTCAAGGCGGCGCTTGAAATGAACCGTGCCTGAACCCTGCCTGTTGCGCCAAGTCGCCGCCGACGTCTGCGTCGCCCCGCAACTCACGCCCGAAGCGATGGCCGAGGCCGCGCGCGCCGGCTTTCGCAGCGTCGTCAACAACCGGCCCGACTTCGAGCACGGCCCCGACCAGCCGACCAACGCGGCGATCGAAGCCGCCGCCAACGCAGCCGGCCTCGAGTACCGCTTCCTGCCGGTCAGCGGCGGCGGCCAGACGCCCGAGCAGATCGCTGCGTTTGCCGCGCTGCTCGACGAACTGCCGCGGCCGCTGCTGGCGTTCTGCCGCAGCGGCGCACGCTCGACCAACCTGTTCATGCAAGCGCAACAGCGTGCCGGCACGTAGGGGTTAGAACCCTTTGCCGACTGCGGTAAACCCTGGCAGCATCGCGCCGGTTCCAGGAACCGCGGAGGATCTGCACGATGGGAGCACTGCTCAAACTGTCGGCACTGATCGACAAGTTCAACGAGCTGATCGGCAAGCTCGATCGATGTGGCTGGTGCTGGCCGCGGTGATCATCAGCGCCGGCAACGCCATCGCTGCGCAAGGCGTTCAACATCGGCTCGAACGCCTGGCTCGAGATCCAGTGGTACCTGTTCGCCGGCGTGTTCATGCTCGGCGTCGGCTACGTGATGCTGAAGAACGCGCATGTGCGCATCGACTTCATCTCGAGCAAGCTGTCCAAGCGCACCAACGCCATCATCGACGCCGATCGGCATCGTCGTCTTCACGATCCCGCTGTCGATCATCATGATCGACTTCGCGCTGGCCGGTCTTCATGCGCGCGCTGGCAACACCGGCGAGATGAGCCAGAACGCCGGCGGCCTGATCCGCTGGCCGGTGTGGCTGCTGCTGCCGGTGGGCTTCGCGATCCTGCTGCTGCAGGCGGTGTCGGAGCTGATCAAGCGCATCGCCTTCCTCACCGGCCATCGCAGCGAGCCCTTCAGCGACGCCGACGGCAAGTCGACGAAGAGCTGCTGGCCGAGGAGCTGGCCGGCCGAGGCCGAACGACTGCGCACGCAACTAGAAGCCCAGACTGCGCCGCTGCAGCCATCGCCTGAGAGGACGCGCTGACGATGACGGCCTTCATCGCCCAGAACTTCGTCCCGCTGCTGTTCTGCGGGCTGCTCTGTCTTCCTGCTGACCGGCATCCCGGTGGCCTTCGGCCTGGCCGCCACCGGCCTGCTGTTCGGCTTCATCGGCATGGAAGTCGGCCTGTTCCCGAGCAACCTGTTCCAGGCGCTGCCGCTGCGCGTGTTCGGCATCATGAGCAACGACACGCTGCTGGCGATCCCGTTCTTCACCTTCATGGGCATCATCCTCGAGCGCTCCGGCATGGCCGAGGACCTGCTCGAGACCGTCGGCCAGGTCTTCGGCCCGGTGCGCGGCGGCTCGGCCGTGGCGGTGATCCTGGTCGGCGCGCTGCTGGCGGCCACCACCGGCGTGGTCGCCGCGGCGGTGATCTCGATGGGCCTGATCTCGCTGCCGATCATGCTGCGCTACGGCTACAACCGCACCATCGCCACCGGCACCATCACCGCCTCGGGCACGCTGGCGCAGGCCATCCCGCCGTCGCTGGTGCTGATCGTGCTGGCCGACCAGATGGGCCGCTCGGTGGGCGACATGTACGCCGGCGCGCTGTATCCCGGGCCTGCTGCTGGTCGGCCTGTACCTGCTGTTCATCGCCGCGGTGGCGATCGTCAAGCCGAAGTGGGTGCCGGCGCTGCCGCCAGAGGCGCGCATCTACCGCGAGCCCAACGGCGCCAGCGGCCACAACTCGCTGCTGGTGCTGCTGGCGATCTGCGCTGCGGCCGGCTACGCGTGGATCGCAGGTGCACGACCGGCGCGATGCAGTCGCTGGCTCGGCCGCGAAGGCGCTCGCCCGGCGACGAGCGTCCTGATCCTGTCGATGACCGTGGCCTCGCTGCTGGCGCTGGCGCTGGCGATCGTCAACCGCGTCACCAAGATGGGCCTGCTGTCGCGCCTGGCCGAGCAGGTGACCTTCGTGCTGATCCCGCCGCTGGTGCTGATCTTCCTCGTGCTGGGCACCATCTTCCTCGGCGTGGCCACGCCCACCGAAGGCGGCGCGATGGGCGCGATGGGCGCGCTGATCATGGCCTTCGGCGCGCCGCCGGCTGAACTTCAGCCTGATGCGCCAGGCGCTCGACAGCACCGCCAAGCTGGCGACCTTCGTGCTCTTCATCCTGATCGGCTCGACGGTGTTCAGCTTCACCTTCAACGCCGCCGACGGCCACATCTGGGTCGAGCACCTGTTCGACAAGCTGCCCGGCGGCGCGCTCGGCTTCCTGATCGTCGTCAACATCCTGGTCTTCATCCTCGGCTGCTTCATCGACTTCTTCGAGATCGCCTTCATCGTGATCCCGATGCTGGTGCCGGTGGCGGAGAAGATCCTGCCCGAGCTGTTCCCGCCGGGCACGCCGATCGACCCGATCATGATCTGGTTCGGCGTCATCATCGCGATGAACCTGCAGACCTCGTTCCTGACGCCGCCGTTCGGCTTTGCGCTGTTCTACCTGCGCAGCGTGGCGGCCAAGAAGGACTACAAGGACCGCATCACCGGCGAGCACATTCCCGCGGTGACGACGGCGCAGATCTACAAGGGCTCGATCGCCTTCATCGTGCTGCAGCTGATCATGGTGGCGGTCGTGATCGCCTTCCCGAAGCTGGTCACCGGCGGCATCGACGAAGGCGCCAAGATCGACGCCGAGGAAGCGCTGAAGACGATGGGCGTGCCCGAGGCCGAGCCCGACCCGAAGCGGCGCCGGCCGAAGGCGCGGCCTCGGCGCCCGAGGGTGCAGCCTCCGAGCCCGAGGCCGAGAAGGAAGAAGACCCGATGAAGGCGCTCGAAGACGCGATCAAGAAGGACGCGGCCAAGAAGTAGCCGGCGCCGCATGCGGCACATGAAAAAGCCCCGCCGAGGCGGGGCTTTTTGTTGCGCGACGCGCCGGCTCAGAGCTTGGCCGACTGCATGAAGCTGTCGAAGCGCGCCTCGGTGAAGCGGAACCACAGGTTGGCGTCGCTGGCGGAACGCCGAGTAGTCGTCGTAGACCTTCTTCCAGTTCGGGTTCTTGGCGCGAGATCTCGCTGTACAGCGCCATCGCCTCCTTGAAGGCCGCGTCCATCAGGTCCTTCGGGAACGGGAACAGCTTGGCGCCGCCGGCCACCAGCTGCTTCAGCGCCGCGGCGTTGCGGCCGTCGTACTTGGCCTGCATGTCGATGTGCGCGAACGCCGCGGCCGCTTCGACGATGGCCTTGTTCTCGGCCGACAGCGCTTCCCAGGCCTTGGTGTTGATGTGCAGGTCGAGCTGCGGGCCGCCTTCCCACCAGCCCGGGTAGGCGTAGTTCTGGGCGACCTTGTGGAAGCCGAGCTTCTGGTCGTCGTACGGGCCCACCCACTCGGCGGCGTCGATCGTGCCCTTTTCCAGCGCCTGGTAGATCTCGCCGCCGGGGATGTTCTGCGGCACGCCGCCGATGCGCTCGACGACCTTGCCGGCGAAGCCGCCGATGCGGAACTTCAGGCCCTTGAAGTCGGCCAGCGACTTGATCTCCTTGCGGAACCAGCCGCCCATCTGCGCGCCGGTGTTGCCCATCGGGAAGTTGATGATGTTGTAGCCGGCGTAGAACTCGCGCATCAGCTTCAGGCCGTTGCCTTCGTACATCCACGCCGTCATCTGGCGGCTGTTCAGGCCGAACGGGATCGCGCAGCCGAGCGCGAAGGTCTCGTCCTTGCCGAAGTAGTAGTACGGCGCGGTGTTGGCCGCTTCGACGGTGCCGTTCTGCACCGCATCGACGGTGCCGAAGGCCGGCACCAGTTCGCCCGGCGGCATGCGTCGTGATCTCGAACTTGCCGCCCGACATGTCGCTTGACCTTGCTTGGCGAACACGTCGTTGACGCCGAACAGCGTGTCGAGCGACTTTCGGGAAGCTCGAGGTCAGGCGCCAGCGGATGGCGGCTTGCGCATGCACTGCCGGCGCGACGCCGGCAGCGAGGACGCCGGCCATGCCGGCGCCGCGAACGAAGGAACGACGTTCCATCGAAAAGTCTCCTGAGAGGAATGAGGAAGAACGAACCGGCCGAATTCTAGGCAGCGGGCCCTGCGCATCGCCACGGGTTTCCCCCTGCGTGCGAGCACGTCGAGCAGCGTCAGGCGCCGGCGATCTTCATGCGCTCGATCAGCACCGAGCCGATGGTCTTGCTGCCCGACGTGTAGGCGTCGGCGCCGACGGCGACGATGCCCTTCAACATCTCGCGCAGGTTGCCGGCGATGGTGATCTCGTGCACCGGATGCACCATGCGCCCGCCCTCGACCCAGAAGCCGGCCGCGCCGCGCGAGTAGTCGCCGGTGACGCCGTTGACGCCCTGGCCCATCAGCTCGATGACGAACAGGCCGCGGTGCAGCTTGCGCAGCATCGCGTCGAGGTCGTCGCCGGGTTGCGTCAGCCGGCTCGACAGCGTCAGGTTGTGCGCGCCGCCGGCGTTGCCGGTGGTGCGCATGCCGAGCTTGCGCGCCGAGTAGCTCGACAGGAAGTAGCCCTGCACCACGCCGCCATCGACGACGCGGCGCGCGTGCGTGGTCACGCCCTCGTCGTCGAACGGCGCGCTGCCCTTGCCCTTGCGCACATGCGGGAACTCGTGCAGGTCGAGGTGCGCGCGCCAGGCGCTCTGGCCCAGGCAGCCTTCGAGAAAGCTCGACTTGCGGTACAGCGAGCCGCCCGACGTGGCCTGCACGAAGGCGCCGATCAAGCCCGACGGCCAGCGTCGACTCGAACAGCACCGGCACCTCGCAGGTGCCGATCTTGCGCGACTGCAGGCGCGACAGCGCGCGCTCGGCGGCGTAGCGGCCCACCGCCTCGGGCGCGGCCAGCTCGGCGGCGTCGCGCATCGACGTGTACCAGTAGTCGCGCTGCATGTCCTGCGCCCTTGCCCGACGATCGGCGACACCGACATGCCGTGGCGCGAGCTCGCATAGCCGCCGCGAAAGCCGCGCGTGTTGCCCATGAAGAAATGCGACTGCTGCGCCGACACGCCGGCGCCTTCGGAGTTGGTGACGCGGCGGTCGGTGGCAAACGCCGCCGCCTCGCAGCGCAGCGCCAGCGTCGGCGGCGGCCTGCGCGTCGATCGCCCACGGGTGGCACAGGTCGAGATCGCGCTGCGTCGCTTCGGGCGGCGCCAGGTCGGCCTCGTCGGGCAAGCCGGCCACCGGGTCTTCGGCGGTGAAGCGCGCGATGTCGTAGGCCGCCCGCACCGTCTGCTCGAGCGCGCTGCGCGAGAAGTCCGAGGTGCTCGCGTTGCCGCGGCGCTGGCCGAGATAGACCGTGACGCCGATCGACTTGTCGCGGTTGCGCTCGACGTTTTCCAGCGCGCCCTTGCGCACCGACACCGACAGGCCCGCGCCTTCGGACACTTCGACGCCGGCGTCGCTGGCGCCGGCCGTGCGGGCGATGCGCAGCGCGTCCTCGACCAGCTGCTGGAACTGCTCGCGGCTGTAGGCGAATCCTTGGGCTGTTGTCATGCGAACTATCATAACGAGCAGCCATGAGACGACCGACGACGAAAGCCACCCACGCCAGCGCCTACGACCGGCCGAGCAAGAGCGCGCTCAAACGCGAAGCGCACGAGCAGCAGGCGCTCGGCGAGGCGCTGACGACGATGCCCGATGCGGCGCTGGCCGCCACGCCGATGCCCGAGGCGCTTGCGCGACGCGCTCGCGCAGTGGCACCGCACGCGCTCGCACGAAGGCAAGCGCCGGCAGATGCAGTACATCGGCAAGCTGATGCGCGACGCCGACATCGAACCGATCCGCGAGGCGGTCGCCGCCGCCAGACTCGGCCACGCGCACGATTCGCTGGCCCTGCACCAAGCCGAGCTGTGGCGCACCGAACTGGTGGCCAGCGACGACGCACTGACACGCTGGATGGCCGAGCACCCGCAGACCGATCTGCAGCCCCTGCGCGCGCTGATCCGCAACGCGCGCAAGGACGCCGAGCTGCCGCCCGAGCAGCGCCATGGCCGCGCCTGGCGCGAGCTGTTCCAGATTCATCAAGCCGCACTCTGACATGAGCGAGCTCCTGACCGCGTGAAGATCGGCCTGCTCTCGGTGAGCGACCGCGCCTCGGCCGGCGTCTATGAAGACAAGGGCATCCCGGCGCTGAAGGAGTGGCTGACGCGCGCGCTGAAGAACCCGATCGACTGGGACAGCGCGCGTGATCCCCGACGAGCAGGACGGCATCACGCAGGCGCTGATCGAACTGGTCGACATCAAGCAGTGCGACCTCGTGCTGACCACCGGCGGCACCGGGCCGGCGCGCGCGCGACGTGACGCCCGAAGCCACGCTCGCCGTGGCCGACAAGGAGATGCCGGGCTTCGGCGAGCAGATGCGGCAGATCAGCTTGAAGTTCGTGCCGACGGCGATCTTGTCGCGGCAGGTCGCGGTGATCCGCAAGCAGACGTTGATCATCAACCTGCCGGGGCAGCCGAAGTCGATTGCGGAAACGCTTGTCCGGATTGCCCGACGTGCCCGGCATCTTCGCCGCCGTGCCCTACTGCATCGACCTGATCGGCGGGCCTTACCTCGAAACCGACGACGCGGTGTGCAAAGCCTTCCGGCCGAAGTCCGCGATCAAACGATGATCGGCTCCGGCTCCAGGCGGATGCCGAAGCGCCCGTACACGCTCTCCTGAATCGCCCGCGCCAGCGTCACCACTTCGGCGCCCGACGCGCCGCCGCGATTGACCAGCACCAGCGCCTGCTTCTCGTACACACCGGCGCGGCCGATCGACTTGCCCTTCCAGCCGCAGGCATCGATCAACCAGCCCGCCGCCAGCTTCACCGTGCCGTCGGGCAGCAGGTAGTGCACGATCTCCGGGTCGCGGCCGATGATGTCGCGGCACTGCTCGGTGCTGACGATCGGGTTCTTGAAGAAGCTGCCGACGTTGCCGATCACCGCCGGGTCGGGCAGCTTGGCGCGGCGGATCGCGCAGACCCAATCGAACACCGTCTGCGCATCGGGTTGTGAGTTGCCCGTCTCCTGCATGCGGCGTTCGAGTTCGAGATAACCGAGCACCGGCTGCCACGGTTTGGGCAGGCGAAAGCGCACGCGCGTGATCACGCTCTTGCCGGCGAGCGCTTGTTTGAACACGCTGTCGCGGTAGCCGAAGTGGCAGGCGTCGATGTCGAGCGTGGCGCTGCGGCCGGTGATCAGATCGACCACGTCCAATGATTCGAAGCGCTCGCGCAACTCGACGCCGTAAGCGCCGATGTTCTGCACCGGCGCCGCGCCCACCGTGCCCGGAATCAACGCCAGGTTCTCCAGGCCGGGCCAGCCTTGCTGCAGCGTCCACGCCACCGTGTCGTGCCAGTTCTCGCCGGCGCCGGCCTCGACGATCCAGGCATCGGCGCGCTCTTGCAGCAGGCGCCGTCCCATCACTTCGACCTTGAGCACGACGCTTTTCGGATCGCGCGTGAAGACGATGTTGCTGCCGCCGCCGAGCACGAGCTTGGGCGCGCGGCCGAGCTCGGCGTGATCGATCACACGGCGCACGGCGGCGTCGCTGTCCACTCGTACCAACGTCGCGGCCTGCGCCGGCAAGGCAAACGCATTCATCGTGCGCAGGTTCACGTTGCGCTCGATGTGAAGAGGTGTTGCTGCCGGTGCATGCATGTCAGAATTTTCATCGAAGAATCTCAAAGCACACCGCTAACATGCACAGCCCCAAAAGCAAGCGCCACCAACGCATCGCCCTGGCCGCGATGCTGCTCATCGGAGCGGGCGCGGCGGCTGCGCAATCGGTCACGCTCAACGGCAGCATCGGCTCGCAGCAAGCGCTGCTGGTCATCGACGGCCAGCCCTTCGCGGTGGCGGTGGGCAACAGAGGTCAAGGGCGTGCGTTTGCTGTCCTTGTCGGGCCCGCAGGCCGAAGTCGCGGTGGGCGGCGCGCGGCGCACGCTGTTGCTGGGCGCCGGCCCAGTGAAGGTCAGCGCCGACGGCGGCTCACGCAGCGGCAGCGAAATCATTCTGATGGCCAGCAGCGGCGGCCACTTCAACACCGTCGGTCAGATCAACGGCAAGGCCGTGTCCTTCATGGTCGACACGGGCGCGACCAAGGTCAGCATGGGCCAGGCCGAGGCCGAGCGCCTGGGCGTGGACTACAAGGCCGGCACGCGCGGCCTGGCCGAAACCGCCAACGGCCGCGTGCCGGTGTACGCCGTCGTGCTGAACTCGGTGCGCGTCGGTGACGTGGAAGTCGCCAATGTCGAAGCCCTGGTGCTGCCGGCGGCGATGCCGCACATCCTGCTCGGCAACAGCTTTCTGACGCGCTTTTCGATGAAGCGCGAGAACGAGGTGATGCGCCTCGAAAAGCGGAACTAAGCCGGCTGCAACAGCCCTTTCTTCTCCAGCATCGATTCGATGCGCGCCGCGCGGCCGCGGAAGGCCTCGTAGGTTGCCCCCGGCTCGACGCTGTCGCCGGCCGCGTAGATGTGCTTCAGCAGCTTTGCGCCACCTTCGGATCGAACGCGCTGCCGGCCTCGGTGAAGGCGTCGAACGCATCGGCGTCGAGCACCTCGGCCCACAGATAAACGTAGTAGCCCGCGGCATAGCCCGAGCCGTAGAACAGGTGCTGGAAATGCGTGAAGCGGTGGTTCACGCCGACGCCCGGCGGCAGGCCGCGCTCGCGCAGCACCTGGGCTTCGAAGGCCACCGGATCGGCCGGCACCCGATCCTGCGGCAGCGCATGCACGGCCATGTCGGTCAGCGCGCTGGCGGTGTAGCGCACGGTCTCGAACGCCTGGCCGAAGCGGCGGGCGCGCTTCAGGCGCTCGATCAGCGCATCGGGAATCGGCTCGCCGGTGGCGACGTGGCGCGCGTGGCGGCGCAGCACCTCGGGCTCGCTGGTCCAATGCTCGAACAACTGCGACGGCAGCTCGACGAAGTCGCGCAGCACGTTGGTGCCCGACAGGCGCTCGTAGCCGACGTCCGACAGCAGGCCATGCAGGCCGTGGCCGAACTCGTGGAACAGCGTGCGCACGTCGTCGAACGACAGCAGCGTCGGCTGGCCCGGCGCCGACTTGGCGAAGTTGTTGTTGTTGACGACGATCGGCGTCACCGCGCCGCCGTTTTTCGTCTGCTGCCGGTAGTGGCTCATCCACGCGCCGCTGCGCTTGGACGGGCGCGCGAAGTTGTCGTGCAGGAACACGCCGACCAGCGCGCCGCCGCGTCGCGCGCACCTCGTAGGCATTGACGTCCGGGTGGTAGAGCTCGAGTCCTTCGCACTCGACGAAGCGCACGCCGAACAAGCGCTCGGCGCAATCGAACGCCGCCGCGACCATCCGCTCGAGCGGGAAGTACGGCTTGACCTCGGCGTCGTCGATCGCGTAGCTGGCGCTGGCGCACCTGCTCGGCCCAGTAGCGCCAGTCCCAGGGTTCGATCGTGTGCGTCGCGCCCTGCTCTTTCATCTGCGCCATCAGCTCAGCCCGTTCGCGCTCCAGCGCCGGCAGCGCGCGCGACCAGACATCGTCGAGCAGGCGCATCACCGCGCCCTGCGTGCGCGCCATCGTGTTGGCCAGCGCGTAGTCGGCAAAGCTCGGGTAGCCCAGCAACGCCGACTGCTCGGCGCGCAGCGCGAGGATCTCGCGGATCACGCCGCGGTTGTCGGTCGGCCCGTCGTGTTCGCCGCGCGTCGTCCAGGCGCGCCACGCAGCTTCACGCAGATCGCGCCGCCGGCTGAACGTCAGGAAGGGCACGATCAGCGAGCGCGACAAGGTGATGACCGCGCCCGGCAAGCCGCGGTCGGCCGCAGCCTGTCGCGCCGCGTCGCGCACGAAGGCCGGCAGGCCGGCCATGTCGGCCTCGGTGGCCAGCGTCAGGCGGTAAGCGGACTCGTCGGCGAGCACGTTCTGGCCGAAGGCCGTCATCAGCGCGGCCAGGCGTTCATTGATCTGGGCGAAGCGCTCCCGGTCGGCGCCCTTCAGCGTCGCCCCGGCGCGCACGAAGTCGCTGTGCAGCTGTTCGAGCAGGCGCTGCTGCTCGGCCGTCAGGCCCAGCGACGCGCGGCGCGCAGTGCAGGCCGTCGAGCCGCGCGAACAGCGCTTCGTTGAGGTAGATCGCATTGCTGTGCGCTGCCATCGGCTGCGCCAGTTCGCGCTGTGCGGCCTGCAGCGCATCGGATGTCTCCGACGCGCACAGGTTGTGGAATGCACCGTCCAGGCGCGCCATCAGCCGCCCGCTCGCATCGAGCCGGGCGACGGTGTTGGCAAAGCTCGCCGGCTCGGCCTGCGAAGCGATCGCATCGAGCTCGGCGCGGTGCTCGCGCATCGCCACCTCGAAGGCCGGCGCAAAGTGCTCGGGCCGGATGGCGGGAAACGGCGGCAGGCCATGCGGCGCCGTCCAGGGTTGCAGCAGCGGGTTGGCAACGGTCTTGTCTGCAGCGTTCATCAGGGTTTCACTTTCCGGACTTGATCGCGATCTCATCGTCCTCGCGGTACGGACGGTTGGCACATTCGCCGAGCCACGCGCTGCGCTCCTCTTCGTGCTTCAAGCTCTGCTCGTTGATGGCCTTGTTGCGGCCGTTCCAGTCGGCAACGACCGCGTCGCGGGCCAGCGCCTTGTCGTTGTAGGCCTTGACCGCGTTCTGGTACACCGGCACGAGCCGTGCCTCTTCTTCGCCGAGCGGCACGCGCGCCTTGGCCAGGCGCTCGCGTTCGGCGTCGAGCTCCTTGGCCAGCTCTTCGCGCTTGCTGCGCGGCGCTTCGTCGGCGGCCTTCAGGCGCTGGTTGAAGGTCTCGATCTCGGCGCCGTGGGCGCGCATGCGGCCTTCCCAATCGCGCACCGCGGCGAGCTTGGTGTCGACATCGGCGCGCTCGGCCTTGAGAGCGTCGCCGCTCTTGACCAGGTCTTCCTTCTCCTTGTCGAGCGCGGCGCGGCGTTGCTCGAGATCCTTGGTCGATGTGTTGACGCCGTCCAGCCGCTTCAGACAGGTGCGCAGTTCATCGCGCGTCAGCATCTTGCCCGCGGGGGCCTTGCCGCCGAGCGTCTTCGGGCCGGCGGCCTTGACCGCAGGCGCTGCCGGCATGACGATCTTCGGCGGCGTGGCCGCGGGTTGGGCCGGCGCGGTCTGCGCGAGGCCCGGCGAAGATGAAAGCGCCAAGGCAGCCATCGCGGCCAGGGTGACGAGGGAGCGTGTCGGGGTCATGCTGCTGTCCTTGCAACGAAGCTCTGAGCAATCGATGGACCATGATGATGCCACCCTTGCGCCACCCCGCCCGGGCACGCAGACTTTTGCACTGGCACATCGCAAGGAGCCTGCCCCATGCTGAAGGTCCTGAAGTGGTTGTTGATCGTGATGATCGGCCTCGTCGCCTTGTTGTTCCTCGGCGGCTACGCGCTGTCGCCGGAGTTCAAGGCGGTGCGCAGCACCAGCATCAACGCGCCGGCCGACAAGGTCTATGCGCTGCTGGCCGATCCGCGCGAGTGGAAGCGCTGGTCGGTGTGGAACCAGCGCGATCCGGCGATGGCCATCACCTACAGCGGCCCGCCGTCGGGCGCCGGCGCGGCCTGGGAGTGGAAGAGCAAGTCGCAAGGCGACGGCAAGATGACCTTCACCGCCGCCGAGCCCGGCAAGCGGTTGCCTACGACCTGTACTTCCCCGACTTCGGCACCACCTCCGGCGGCGACCTGCTGCTCACGCCCGAAAGCACCGGCACCAAGGTCACCTGGACGATGAACGGCAACATGGGCAGCAACCCGCTGTTCCGCTGGATGGCGCTGTTCGGCGACAAGATGGTCGGCGGCGACTTCGAGGCCGGGCTGGCCAACCTCAAGGCGCTGGCGGAAAAGCCCTGAGGCTCACTCGCCGAGGTACGCCGCGCGCACCCGCGGATCGGCCAGCAGCACCTTGGCGTCGCCGTCCATCGTGATCTCGCCCGACTCCATCACGTAGCCGCGGTTGGCCAGCGACAGCGCGCGGCTGGCGTTCTGCTCGACCAGCAGCACCGTCGTGCCTTGCTTGTGGATGTCGTTGACGACCTCGAAGATCTTGTCGACCATGATCGGCGACAGGCCCATCGACGGCTCGTCCAGCAGCAGCACCTTCGGCTTGGCCATCAGCGCGCGGCCCATCGCCAGCATCTGCTGCTCGCCGCCGCTCATCGTGCCGGCGAGCTGCATCGCGCGCTCCTTCAGGCGCGGGAAGATGGCGAAGACCTTGTCGATGTCGGCGTCGATCTCCTTGTCGTTGCGCACGAAGGCGCCCATCTGCAGGTTCTCGACGATCGTCATGCGCGCGAACACGCCGCGGCCTTCCGGCACCATCACCAGGCCCTGCTTGACCAGGTCCCACGCGCCTTGGCCCTTGATGGCCTTGCCCATGAACTCGATCTCGCCGGCTGCGACCGGCTGCGTGCCGGTGATGGCTTTGAGCGTCGTCGTCTTGCCGGCGCCGTTGGCGCCGATCAGGCTGACCAACTCGCCCTGGCGGACTTCGAAGCTCACGCCCTTGACGGCCTGGATGCCGCCGTAAGCGACCTTGAGGTTGGTGACTTTGAGGAGGGTGGTTGCTGCCATCTGTATTCCGATCATCCTGAGCTTGTCGAAGGACGCTCAGTGAGCCGTGTGCCCGGCGCCGAGGTAGGCCTCGATGACCTTCGGATCACGCTGCACGTCGTGCGGCGTGCCTTCGGCGATCTGCTTGCCGTAGTCGAGCACGGTGACGCGGTCGCACAGGCCCATCACCAGCTTCACGTCGTGCTCGATCAGCAGGATCGTGCGGTTGTCCTTGCGGATGCGGTCGATCAGTTCGCGCAGCACGACCTTCTCGGTGGCGTTCATGCCGGCCGCGGGTTCGTCGAGCGCGATCAGCTTCGGGTCGGTGGCCAATGCGCGGGCAATCTCGAGGCGCCGCTGGTCACCATAGGACAGCGTGCGCGCCTTGTACTCGGTGTACTTGCCGATGCCGACGTAGTCGAGCAGTTCGCTGCGCGCGCTTGGCGATCGCGCGCTCTTCGGCCTTGAAGCCGCCGGTGCGCAAGACCGCGCCGACCAGGCCCGAGTGCGTGCGCACGTGGCGGCCGACCATGACGTTTTCCAGCGCCGTCATCTCGGCGAACAGGCGGATGTTCTGGAAGGTGCGCGCGATGCCGGCCTTGGCCACCTGGTGCACCGCTTCGGGCTTGTACGGCGCGCCGCCGAGTTCGAACGTTCCGCTGTCCGGCGTGTACAGGCCGGTGATGACGTTGAAGAAGGTCGTCTTGCCGGCGCCGTTGGGGCCGATCAGGCCGTAGACCTGGCCCTCGGTGATCGTGATGCCGACGTCCGACAGCGCTTGCAGGCCGCCGAAGCGCTTGGAGACACCGGCGACTTTGAGAACGGTTTTATCGCTCATGCCCGGCTCCTCACTTCGCCACGGCGGCCGGCGCCGCCTTGCCATGTTCGGGCGAGGGCCACAGCCCGCGCGGCCGCCACAGCATGACCAGGATCATCGCCAGCGCGATCAACAACTGGCGCAGGATCGAGGCGTCGATGCGCCCTCCCGTCATGTTCTGAATGTCGCCGGCGACATAGCGCAGGGCCTCGGGCAGGATGGCCAGCAGCAGCGCGCCGACGATCACGCCCGGCAGGTGGCCGATGCCGCCGACGACGACCATCGCCACGATCATCACGCTTTCCATCAGGCTGAACGACTCGGGCGAGACGAAGCCCTGGAAGGCGGCGAACATCGCGCCCGATACGCCCCCGAAGGTCGCGCCCATGCCGAAGGCCAGCAGCTTCATGTTGCGCGTGTTGATGCCCATCGCCTTGGCGGCGATCTCGTCTTCGCGGATCGCCATCCAGGCGCGGCCGATGCGCGAGCGCTCCAGCCGGTAGCAGACGAGCAGGCTGCCGACGACCAGGCCGAGGAACAGCCAGTAGTACAGCACCACCGAGTTGATGCGGTAGTCGCCGATGTCGATCGCCTTGCCGAACGAGAAGCCGAACAGGTTCATCGAGTCGATGCGGTCCAGGCCCCGCGGTCCGTTGGTGATGTTCACCGGCTGCTCGAGGTTGTTCATGAAGACGCGGATGATTTCGCCGAAGCCGAGCGTGACGATGGCCAGGTAGTCGCCGCGCAGCTTCAGCACCGGCGTGCCGAGCAGCACGCCGGCCGTCGCGGCGAGCAAGGCCGCCGCCGGTATCACCACCCAGATCGGCGTGTGCAGGCCGTTCGGGAACATGGCCTTGAAGCCTTCGAAGTTTTCGCTCAGGTGCGGGCTGGCCAGCAGCGCATACATGTACGCGCCGACGGCGTAGAAGGCGACGAAGCCGAGGTCGAGCAGGCCGGCATAGCCGACGACGATGTTCAGGCCGAGCGCCAGCAGCACGTACAGCAGCGCCGACGCCATGATGCGCACGGGGCCCTGGCCGAACTGCTGCGCGAACAGCGGCAGCGCGATCAGCGCGGCCGCGGCGAGCAGGAAGATGAAGAGTTGTTTTTGCTTGGTCATCGGTCTTCTCCTCAGGCCAGCGCCGGGCCGCCCCAAGCGGCCTGAGATCCCCTCGGGGGGCGCGAGTGAAACGAGCTTGGGGTCGTCATGTCAAGCGCGATCGGCCACGCGCTCGCCGAGCAGGCCCGAGGGCCGCAACGTGAGCACGAGGATCAGCGCGATGAACGCGAAGATGTCGGAGTACTGGCTGCCGAGCACGCCGCCGGTGAGCTCGCCGAGGTAGCCGGCGCCGATGGCCTCGACCAGGCCGAGCAGGATGCCGCCGACCACCGCGCCGGCGAGGTTGCCGATGCCGCCCAGCACCGCGGCCGTGAAGGCCTTCAGGCCCGGCAGGAAGCCCATCGAGTGCTGCACCGTGCCGTAGTTGGCCGCCCACATGATGCCGGCCACCGCGGCCAGCGCAGCGCCGATGATGAAGGTCGCCGAGATCACGAAGTCGGGCCGCACGCCCATCAGCGCGGCGACGCGCGGGTTCTCGGCGGTGGCGCGCATCGCGCGGCCGAGTTTGGTCTTGTTGACGAGGTACATCAGCGCCGCCAGGATCGCCGCCGTGAGGCCGAGGATCATGATCTGCACGACGCTGATCACCGGGCCGCCGAGGTTGATCGGATCGCTCGGCAGCAGGATCGGGAACGGCTTCGGATTGGGCTTCCAGACGATCATCGCAATGCGTCTGCAGCAGCAGGCTCATGCCCATCGCGGTGATCAGCGGCGCCAATCGAGGCGCGTTGCGCAGCGGCCGGTAGGCGACTTTTTCGATGGCGAAGTTCAGCGTCGCGCAGATGGCGATCGACACCGGCACCGACAGCAACAGCCGCAGCCAGTCCGGCATGCCGGTGGCTTCGAGCGCGCTGACCACCGTCCAGCTCGTCAGCGCGCCGACCATCAGCACCTCGCCATGCGCGAAGTTGATCAGGTTGATGATGCCGTAGACCATCGTGTAGCCGAGCGCGACGAGCGCGTACATGCTGCCCAGCACGAGGCCGTTGATGACTTGTTGGAAGAAGAGTGTCCACCCGATAGCTCCCGTATCCAGCCCGCAGGCGCGGCCGATTCTAGGCAGGCAAGGATCGTGCCCCGCGCAAGGATTACCCTTGCGCAGCAGGCCCTCGCCCTTGATCTCAGCGCAGCACGTCCGACAGCGGCTTGAAGGCCTTGCCGAGGCCTCGCGCCACGGCCTCGTGCGTGATCGCGCCGTCGTGCACCGTCAGGCCAGCGGCCAGGTGCGGATCGTCGGCGCAGGCCCGCTGCCAGCCTTTGCCGGCCAGCGCGAGCGTGAACGGCAGCGTGGCGTTGTTGAGCGCGAAGGTCGAGGTGCGCGGCACCGCGCCGGGCATGTTGGCGACGCAGTAGTGCACGATGCCATCGACGACATACGTCGGCTCGGCATGCGTCGTCGCGCGCGAGGTTTCGAAGCAGCCGCCCTGGTCGATCGCGACATCGACGATCACCGCGCCGGGCTGCATGCGCGACAGTTGGGCGCGCTTGATCAGCTTCGGTGCGGCAGCGCCGGGCACCAGCACCGCGCCGATGACGAGGTCGGCGGTCAGCACCGCGGCTTCGGTGGCATCGATCGTCGCCGCCTGCGTGCGGATGCGGCCGTCGAAAGCCTCGTCGATCTGCCGCAGTCGCGGCAACGACTTGTCGAGGATCATCACCTCGGCGCCCAGGCCGATGGCCATGCGCGCCGCATGCGTGCCGACGACCCCGCCACCGATCACGACGACGCGCCCCGGCGCGACACCCGGCACGCCGCCGAGCAGCACGCCGAGGCCGCCGTTGGCCTTTTGCAGCGCCACCGCGCCGACCTGGATCGCCATGCGGCCGGCGACTTCGCTCATCGGCGCGAGCAGCGGCAGGCCGCCGCGCTCGTCGGTGATGGTCTCGTAGGCGATCGCCGTGCAGCCGCTCTTCAACAAGCCTTCGGCCTGCACGCGGATCGGGCGCCAGGTGCAGGTAGGTGAACAGCAACTGGCCACGGCGCAGCATCGCGCACTCGGCGGGCTGCGGCTCCTTGACCTTGACGATCATCTGCGCGCTCTCGAACACCGCCGCGGCGGTGGCAGCACCTGCGCGCCGGCGGCGATGTAGGCCGCGTCGTCGCAGCCGATGCCGCTGCCGGCGCCGGCCTGCACCGACGACCTCATGGCCGTGGTGCACCGCCTCGCGCACGGCGGCCGGTGTCATGCCGACGCGGTACTCGTGGTTCTTGATCTCTTTGGGGACGCCGATGCGCATGTCGATCCTGCCGTCTGTTGCCGAGGCCGTCATGGTGGCCGCGGACGCGGCGAATGGGACTTGCCAATCGCCTCAGGCAAACCCGCGATTGGCGCAACATTCTGCGGCGTGAAGCAGAATTCGCGCATGAACCTTGATGCGATCGACAAGAAGCTGCTGCGCCTGCTGCAAGACGACGGGCGCCTGTCGAACGCCGATCTGGCCCAGCGCATCGGCCTGTCGGCGTCGGCCTGCCTGCGCCGCTTGCAGCGCCTCGAAGAGCAAGGCGTGATCGCCGGCTACAGCGCGACGCTCAACGGTGAAGCGATCGGCAAGCCGACGACGGTCTTCATCGAAGTCACGCTCGACAGCCAGGTCGGCACGGCGCTCGATGCTTTCGAGCGCGCCGTCGCGGCCTGCGAAGACATCCTCGAATGCCATTTGATGAGCGGCGACTTCGACTACCTGCTGCGCGTGGCCGTGGCCGACATGCGCGACTACGAGCGCGTGCACCGCCAGCGCATCGCGGCGTTCCCGCATGTGGCGCGCATCCGCACGGCGTTTGCGATGCGGGCGGTTGTGGCGCGCCGAGGCTACGTGCTCTGAGCCTTCTTGTTGGCGGCGCGCAGGCGGTCGAGCTTCTCGGCGATCTGCTGCTCCAGGCCGCGATCGGTCGGACGATAGAAGCGCGGCGGCTGGCCGATGTTGTCGGGAAAGTAGTGCTCGCCGGCCGCGAAACCTTCTTCTTCGTCGTGCGCGTAGCGGTAGCCGCGCGCCGTAGTCGAGCTGCTTCATCAGCTTCGTCGGCGCGTTGCGCAGGCGCAGCGGCACCGGGCGCGTGCCGTCTGCTTTGCACGAAGGCGCGCGCTTCGTTGTAGGCCACGTAGGCGGCATTGCTCTTCGGCGCGGCGGCGAGAAACAGCACCGCCTGCGCGAGCGCCAGTTCGCCTTCGGGTGAACCCAGGCGCTCGTAGACCTCGGCCGCATCCAGGGCCATGCGCAGGCCGCGCGGATCGGCCAGGCCGATGTCTTCGCTGGCCATGCGGATCACGCGCCGCGCCACGTAGCGCGGATCGACGCCGCCGTCCAGCATGCGCACCAGCCAGTACAGCGACGCGTCGGGGTCGCTGCCGCGCACGGCCTTGTGCAGCGCCGAGATGGTGTCGTAGAACTGCTCGCCGCCTTTGTCGTAGCGGCGCAGTTGATCGCCGAGCGCTCTCTCGAGCAGGGGTTCGTCGATCTGCTGCCGCATCGCCCATGACGACGGCGACGTTCTCGACGACGTTGAGCAGGCGGCGCGCATCGCCGTCGGCGTAGCCGATCAGGCGGTCGCGCGCGGCGTCGGTGAACGGCGGTGCGTTCGTCGCCGCGCGGGCGCGTTCGAGCAGCTCGGCCAGCTCATCGTCGGCCAGCGGCTGCAGCACATGCACCGTGGCCCGCGACAGCAGCGCCGAGTTGACTTCGAACGACGGGTTCTCCGTCGTCGCGCCGATGAAGGTGAAGAGGCCGCTCTCCACATGCGGCAGGAACGCGTCCTGCTGCGCCTTGTTGAAGCGGTGCACTTCATCGACGAAGACGATGCTCGCGCGGCCGATGCGGCGCGCGGTCTGCGCACGCTCGACCGCCTCGCGGATGTCCTTCACGCCGCCGAGCACGGCCGAGATCTGGATGAACTCGGCGTCGAAGGCCTGCGCGACCAGCCGCGCCAGCGTCGTCTTGCCGACGCCCGGCGGGCCCCACAGGATCATCGAGTGCAGGCGGCCGGCGTCGAAGGCGGCGCGCAGCGGTTTGCCGGGCGCCAGCAGATGCCGCTGGCCGATCACTTCATCCAGCGTGCGCGGGCGCAGGCGCTCGGCCAGCGGCGCATTGGCCGCCGCGCCAGCCGCCGACGCGTCACCCGGGTCACCGAACAGATCGCCATCCACGCGCCATTGTCGCTGCGCTTCAGTGCAGGCCTTCGATCGGCGCGAGCAGGTCCTCCAGGAAAAACGCCGACAACGCAGCGCGGCCGGTGAGGCCGGCCTTCGAGTAGATCGCGCGCGCATGTTCGCGCACCGTGCGCTCGCTGCCGGCGCGCACGGCCGCGATCTCCTTGGTTGACAGGCCCTTCAACAGCAGCAAAGCGACCTCGCGCTCGGCGTCGGTCAGGCTCCAGCGCGTGAACTGGGCATCGATCGCCTCGCCCAGACCGTTCAGCAGCGTGCGCGACTCGCTGCGCCAGCGCTGGCCCTGCAGGCGCGCGACTTCGAGGTCGCGGATCACCTGCAGGTGCTCGTCGCGCTGGCGCTGCGTGACGCGAAACAGCACGGCGACACCGACACTGGTCATGACCACCGGCGCGATCTTCAACAGCTCGAACAGCAATTCGAGCGGCGTCGTCTTGGGCTCCTCGAGCCACTCGATGCCGAGGAACAAGACGACGCCGGCAATCACCGCCACGATCGCCCAGTTGCGGGTGCGCGGATCGATCAGATCGTTCATCGCCTTGTCGCCGCCCTCCGGCGCTCAAGGGCTCGGCAAGGCGACGCAGCGCGCATCGAAATTGCACTCGGTGAGTTGCAGTCGCTGGCCTTCAAGGGGTTTAGTCTCCAGGAAGAAACCGATGCCGCGTGAATAGTACTTGAGGGCATAGACGCCAGGTTCGAGCAGCGAGTAGTTCTTCGTCACCACGCAGTCGCGGTTGCTGCACAGGCGCAGCGCCAGGTCGCGCGGCACCAGTTGGTCGAGCGCACCGCCGGCGCCGAAGGCGTAGGTCACCGACAGGATCTGCGACACGTCCTCGGCATTGCCGAGCGAGAACTCCTCCAGATAGACCTGCCCGGCGCGCGGCTGCGCCGGCATGATCAGGCCGGCCTTGTCGCCATCGACACCATGTTTGAACGAACCGTCGCGGCTGACCAGCTCGGGCCGCCGCGGCTTGTCGCCATCGAAACTGGCGTAGTCCTTGACCTCCTCGCCGCAGTACCAGGTGCTGCCGTCGCGGCCGGCGGCGAACCAATCGTCGGTGGCCTCCTTGAGCTGGCCGTCCTGGTAGACCAGATCGCGGTAGACGATGCAGGTCACGCCTTCGATGTTCTTGGTTTCGTTGACCACTTCGACGACGTTGCGCTCGCCTTCGCCGAGATAGACCCAGCGGTTGCCGATGCCGAGCGGAAAGTACGGGTTCGGATTCGACAACTGGCGGAAGTTGCTGTCGAAGCGGTCGGGCGTGAACGGCGGGTCGTAGCGGCCTTCGCCGAGCACGGCGCAGGCCGCGCGCCGGCCTTCGAGCTGCGCGCGGCAGGACTGGCGCCGTTCTCCTTGTGCGCCTCGCGGGCATCGGCCAGGCATTGCGCCCGATCGCGCGCGTCGGAGACGTTGATGCACTTGGCCTTGGCCAGCATCAGGTCGTCACGGGCCTCGAAACCGCAGGCGCCGAAGACCAGCTTGGCCGTGGCCGTGCAGTAGCCGCCGCTGCGCGGACTCGGCATCGTCGTCGTCGCCGGCCTGCGCGGCCGTGCTCGCGCAGGCCAGGATGAGCGCGCCGAGCACAGGCAGGCGCCAGCGGCGCAACCTGCGCCCCAGTACAGTGAACTTGTCGTCGATTGATTCGCAGTGTCATGGTTCGCTCCTTGGTAGGGCTGCCTGCGTCCGGTGCCGGCTGGCGCAGGCCGTCGGGCCTAGACACCATCGGCGATGCAGGCCCCGCCGTCGATTGGCGCTGCGACGTACGCGCGTCGGCGGCCTTTGGCGCTTTGACTTACGCAGCGGCGGTGGCGCCCTGCGGGGCAGCACATGACAATGCGAGCGCCGGATGTCGTTGCCGCGCACGGCGCGGTTGGAGGAGAACGCGATGACGCCAGCCCGTTACCTGCTCGCCGCCTTGTGCTGCGCAACCGCCTGCTGCTCCGTTCACGCCAGCCGCTCAAGCCTCAGCGACGAGTCCGACGTTGCCGAGGCGGGCGACTGCGAAACCGAGCTCGTACTCGACCGCGCGACCGCCCGCAGCGAACCCACACAGCGAGAGCGCACGCTGCGCCTGGCCTGCGGGTTGGGGCGAGCATCGAAGTCGAAGCAGCCCACGCCCGCCAGCGCAGCGGCGCGGCGCGCGGCGAAGCGCTGGCCATCGAGGTCAAGACGATTTGCGAGAGCGCGACGAAAACCGGGTCGGCTGGGCCCTGGCGCTGGGCATCGGCGCCGAGCGCGCCGGCGGCTCCTGGCGCCGCAGCGAGTATGCGTTCGAGGTCGAAGCGACGCGCCAGCTGGTCGAGCGCTGGCTGGTGGAAGCCAAGCTCGGCGTCGCGCGCGATGTACGCTCCCGCCGCGACAGCACGCTTTGGGCGCTGGCGCTGGAACATGCGGTCAGCACGACTTCGAGCTTCTGGCCGAACTCGAAGGCGACGATCGCAGCCGGCCGCTGGCGAAGCTCGGCCTGCGCTAGACGCTTTGGGAGGACGTTCAACTCAAGGCGTCGTACGGCCAGCGCAGCGGGCGCGGCGCGACGAGAAGGCAGCATCGGACTGATGATCGAGTTCTAAATATCAACACCAGGAGAGCCCCATGCCCGCAAACTTTCATGCTTCCTGCCGTGCCGTTGTCCTTGCAACAACGCTTGCGCTGGCTTGCCTGCCAGCCGTTGCGAGAGACAAGTTCCAGTACCTGGTCGTGGACTTGACCAAGGCCGAGGCGGGCACGCCCGCCCAACTGGAGGTGCTGCTCAACCGTCTCGGCGCTGACGGCTGGGAGTTGGTGCAGAGCAACGCCGTCGGCGTCGCCATCTTCAAACGCGAGAAATAGCCCCGACGAGAAGGTCGGACAGATGAACCGCTCGCTGCTGCTGCTCGCCCTCTGCCAGGGTTTCTTCCTCACCAACAACGTCGTCTTCATCGCCATCAATGGCCTGGTGGGCCTGCAGCTCGCGCCGCTCGGCTGGATGGCGACGCTGCCGGTGACGGGTTATGTGGTCGGCAGTGCGCTCTCGGCCGGGCTGGTCGCAAAAACACAGTCGCACTTCGGCCGCAAGCGTTCATTCCAGTTCGGGCTGGTGATCGCCGCGCTGTCGGCCGCGCTGTGCGCGTACGCAGCGGTGACGAAAAACTTCTGGCTGCTCGTCGCGGCGACCGTGGTCGCCGGCTACTACAACGCCAATGCGACCCTGTACCGCTTTGCCGGCCCGGAGCTGGTGGCGCCCGAGTTCAAGGAGCGCGCGATCTCGCTCGTGCTGGCCGGCGGCATCCTCGGCGCATTCGCCGGGCCGAACCTGGCCAACGCCACGCGCTCGATGCTCGACGTGCCGTTTGCGGCGGCGTACCTGTCGTTGGTGGGGGTGGCGCTGCTGTCGCTCGCCGTGCTGTCGTTGATCCGCTTCCCCGAGCACCACGCGCCGCTGCCCGGCGCGAGTTCGGGCCGGCCCTTCTCGGAGATCGTCCGCCAACCGGTGTTCATCGTCGCCGTCGCCGCCGGCGCGCTCGGCTACGGCGTGATGAACCTGCTGATGGCGGCCACGCCGATCGCGATGGCGAAATGCGGCCTGCCGTTTTCGGATGCTGCGCTGGTGCTCGAGTGGCATGTCCTCGGCATGTTCGTGCCGAGCTTCTTCACCGGCCACCTGATCAAGCGCGTTCGGCGCGCTGCCGGTCATGGCCGTCGGCGTGCTGCTCAACCTGGTGTGCATCGCCGTCGCGCTGTCGGGCGTCGAGCTGATGCAATTTCTCGTCGCGCTGTTCACGCTCGGCGTCGGCTGGAATTTTCTCTTCGTCGGCGGCTCGACGCTGCTCATGCAGGCCTACCGGCCGGAGGAAAAGATCAAGACGCAAGGAGCGATGGACTTCTGCGTCTTCACGACGATGGCCGTCACGTCGTTCGCCTCCGGCGCGCTGATCACGACGCGCGGCTGGGACTGGCTCAACTACGGCTCGCTGCCAGTCGTGCTGCTGATCGCGATCGCGCTGCTGTGGCTCGCCGCCTCGCCGCGGCGCGCCGCCGCTACTGCTTGAGCACTTCCACGCCTCTGGGCGGCGTGAAGCGGAAGGTGTCGGCGGCCGGCGTGACGTTGGTCGCAACCTCACCGAAGGTCAGCAACGAGCGCTGGCCGAAGTTATCGACGAGCTCGATCGCCGACAGCGCCTTGCCCTTGAAGCCGACGCGCAGCGACTGAAAGCTCGCCGCCTCGCCTTTCACGCGCGGCGTGGCCTGCACCCAGTCGAGGCCTTGCGCGCTCGGCTGCGCCTTCAGCTCGAAGTCTTTCTCGACGTTGGCGCCGGCGAGCAGCGCGGCCGGCGTCGCGCCGAGGGCCTGATCCATCGCGCGCACCGTCACCTGCTGCAAATCGACGTCGTAGAGCCAGACGCTCTCGCCGTCGCCGACGATCACCTGTTCGTACGGCTTGGCGTAGGCAAAACGAAAACGATTGGGCCGCGCGAACTCGAAGCTGCCGCTCGAAGACTTCTTCTTTGCGTTGTCTGCCGAGGTGACGACTTGCGTGAACGTGGTACGCCCCGATTTGACGTCGCGTGTGAACTCGCGCAGGGCATCCACCGCATCGGCCTGCGCGGCGCTGACGAACATCGCCAGCAAGAAGAAGAACTTTTTCATTCGTCGCGTTTCGGCACCAGCAGATCGCGGTTGCCATTGGTTGCCATCGACGATACGAGCCCCGAGCGCTCCATTTGTTCCAGCAATCGCGCGGCGCGGTTGTAGCCGATGCGCAAATGGCGCTGCACGAGCGAGATCGACGCCCGCTTGTGCTGCAACACGATCGCCACCGCCTGGTCGTACATCGGATCGGCCTCCACATCGCCGCCGCCCTCGCCGGCCGCGCCGTCACCATCGGCTTCGAGCGTGCCGCCTTCCAGGATGCCCTCGATGTAGTTCGGCTCGCCCTGCGCCTTCAGGTACTCGACAACGCGGTGCACCTCGTCGTCGCTGACATAGGCGCCGTGCACGCGCATCGGCGTCGTGATCTGCGCGGGGGCCGACAGGTAGAGCATGTCGCCCATGCCGAGCAGCGCTTCGGCGCCCATCTGGTCGAGGATCGTGCGGCTGTCGATCTTCGACGAGACCTGAAAGGCGATGCGCGTCGGAATGTTGGCCTTGATGAGGCCGGTGATCACATCGACGCTCGGCCGCTGCGTGGCCAGGATCAAGTGCACACCCGAGGCGCGCGCCTTCTGCGCCAGGCGCGCGATCAACTCCTCGATCTTCTTGCCGACGACCATCATCAGGTCGGCGAGTTCGTCGATGACGACGACGATCTGCGGCAAACGTTCGAGCGGCTCGGGCTGCTCCGGTGTCAGCGAAAACGGGTTGCCGATGTGTTCGCCCTTGGCCGCCGCATCTTCGATCTTCTTGTTGTAGCCCGACAGTTGGCGCACGCCGAGCTTGCTCATCAGCTTGTAGCGCCGCTCCATCTCGCCGACACACCAGTTCAGCGCGTTGGCGGCCTGCTTCATGTCGGTGACGACGGGGCACAGCAGGTGAGGGATGCCCTCGTACACCGAGAGCTCGAGCATCTTCGGATCGATCAGGATCACGCGCACGTCGCGCGCCTCGGCCTTGTAGAGCAGCGACAGGATCATCGCGTTGATGCCGACGCTCTTGCCCGAGCCGGTCGTGCCGGCGACGAGCGCATGCGGCGTCTTCGCCAGATCGATCACCACCGGCGCGCCGACGATGTCCTTGCCCAGACCGATCGTCAACATCGACGCCGCATCGTTGTACGCCGACGAGCCTAGGATTTCGGCGAGTTTGATCATCTGCCGCTTGGCGTTCGGCAGTTCGAGCGCCATCGTCGTCTTGCCCGGAATCGTCTCGACGACGCGGATGCTGACCAGCGACAGCGAACGCGCCAGGTCTTTCGCCAGGTTGACGACCTGCGAGCCCTTCACCCCCGTGGCCGGCTCGATCTCATAGCGCGTGATCACCGGGCCCGGCGACGCGGCGACCACACGCACCTCGACGCCGAAGTCCTTCAACTTCTTCTCGATCATGCGCGACGTCATCTCGAGCGAGTCGCTCGTCACCGTCGATTCGATGCGGCTCGGCGCGGCGTCGAGCAGATCGACCTGCGGCAGCTTGGTGTCGTTGAGTTCAGCGAACAGCGGCTTCTGCCGCTCCTTGGCCACGCGGTCGGACTTCGGCACGTCGAAGACCGGCTTTTCGATCACCACAGGAATGTGCTCTTCGATCACTTCGCGCTCGGTGGCCACGACATGATCGCGCTCTCGCTGCGCCGCCAAGCCGAGCTTCACGTCCTCGGCGAGTTCGCGCTGCGCTTCGCGCTTGTGCTTGAAGGAATCGATCCACGCGCCGATGCGTTCTGCCAAACGCAGCCAGTTGAAGTGCAGCGCCATCGCGATGCCCGCCACGAGGGCGGCGATCCATGCCACGCCCGAACCGGCAAAACCGAGCCACTTCACCGACGTCGCGCCCACCGCGTAGCCGAGAACGCCGCCGGCATGCCCCGGCAGAAAACCTTCGAAGCGGTACAGGCGTGTGGCTTCCAGCGCGCAACTGCCGGCCATCAACAGCGCCAGACCCGCCCAAAAGACGGTGCGGCTCGGCGACGGCACCGCCGCGCTGCGCAAGCTGCGCGCCAAGGCCGCGAACCACGCGCGCGCAGCAACGAACGGCAGCCACCACACGCTGTAGCCGAACAGGAAGTACGCAAAGTCCGACAACCATGCGCCGGCGAGGCCGGCCTTGTTGGCCACGGGGCCGCCGCTGCCCGACGTGGAGAAGCCCGCGTCGGCGCTCGAATGCGTGACGAGGGCCAGCATCGCCAGCAGCCAGAGCACGGCACCGGCGAAAAGCCAGAGCTGTCGGCGCAGAGGCACGGTGTGCGCCGCAGCGCTGGCGCCGGCTGCCACACCGGCCTCGCCGCGCAGCGAACCGAGAGGAAAAGTCATGCCCGAATTGTGGACGAAGGCCCCTCGGCCTTCGTGCAACAACAGGTCAATCGTTGTACAGGCGCTGCTTGATGTGCACCGCGCCGTTTTCCTGCGTCTCGATGACGCCGCGCTGTTCCAGGTCTTTCATCACCCGGCTGACCATCTCGCGCGACGCGCCGACCACCTTGGCCATGTCCTGGCGCGACACCTTGTTGCGGATGATGTGCGTGCCATTGATGTCTTCGGCCATGTCGAGCAGCGTGCGCGCCACGCGGCCGTACACGTCCAAGAGCGCCAGCGACTCGATCTGCCGGTCGGCGGCGCGCAGGCGCTGCACGAGGCCGCGCAAGATGCCGTAGGCCAGCGTCGTCGTGTCGGGCAGGCAGCGCGCGAACTCGGCGCGGCCGAGCACCAGCATGTCGGTCTGCACCTCGGCGCGCACGGTGGCCGAATGCGGCTCGTTGTCGATCAGGCTCATCTCGCCGACATAGTCGCCGGCTTCGAGCACGGCCAGGATGACTTCGCGGCCACGCGAGTCGGCGGTCAGCACGCGCGCCCTGCCGTTCAAGAGGATGAACAGCGCGTTGCTCTTGCGGCCCTGCTCGACCACCAGCTCGCCACGGCGGAAGCGCCGCTTGACGACGCTGTCGGCCACCTGCTGTGCGTGCTCGTTGCTGAGCATGGAAAACAACGGCACGCGACGGATCAGGTCGAGATTCGAAAGCATCGACATGGGGAGAACTCCTTGTGGTGGTCTTCTTCAAGCTGGCCGCGCCGCACCCAGGCTTGCGGGGCTTGGGGGCCATACGGCGGGGCTGCCTACAATTTCACGACACGGCTATTGTGCCTATTGACAGGCTTGACGCCATGAGGTCCGCACCTCATGTACCTTTGTCTGTTGGCGCACCGCGACGCCTTCCCTCCTGTTACCGAAGCCCTACCCATGACCACCACCACCCACGCCAAGGTCCTGATCCTCGGCTCCGGCCCTGCCGGCTACACCGCAGCGGTCTATGCCGCGCGCGCCAACCTGAAGCCGATGCTGATCACCGGCCTGGCCCAGGGCGGCCAGTTGATGACCACCACCGACGTGGACAACTGGCCGGCCGACGCCCAGGGCGTGCAGGGCCCGGAGCTGATGCAGCGCTTTCTCGAACATGCCGAACGCTTCCAGACGCAGGTGATCTTCGACCACATCCACACGGTCGATTTCTCCAAGCGCCCGTTCGCGCTCGTCGGCGACTCCGGCAGCTACACCTGCGACGCGCTGATCATCGCCACCGGCGCCTCGGCCAAGTACCTCGGCCTGCCGAGCGAAGAAGCCTTCATGGGCCGCGGCGTCTCGGGCTGCGCCACCTGCGACGGCTTCTTCTACAAGGGCGCCGACGTCTGCGTCGTCGGCGGCGGCAATACCGCGGTCGAAGAGGCGCTGTACCTGTCCAACATCGCCAGCAAGGTGCACTTGATCCACCGCCGCGACAAGTTCCGCGCCGAAGCGATCCTGGTGGACAAGCTGATGGCCAAGGTCGCCGACGGCAAGATGGTGCTGCACACCTTCCAGACGCTCGATGAGGTGCTCGGCGACGCCTCGGGCGTGACGGGGGTGCGCATCAAGAGCACGACCGACGGCAAGACCAGCGAGCTCACGCTCAAGGGCTGCTTCATCGCCATCGGCCACCAGCCCAACACCGACATCTTCAAGGGCCAGCTGGAGATGAAGGACGGCTACATCATCACCAAGACCGGGCTGTCGGGCATGGCCACGGCGACCAGCGTGCCCGGCGTGTTTGCGTCCGGCGACGTGCAGGACCATGTCTATCGTCAGGCCATCACCTCGGCCGGCACGGGCTGCATGGCGGCGCTCGATGCGCAGCGCTTCCTCGAGCAGCAGGACTAGCCGCCGTGGCCGCGAAGCCCGCTATACTCGCGGGCTTCGCCGAAGGCCGGCGACACCTCAATTTTCCGGAGCCACGATATGGCACGCGTCTGTCAAGTCACGGGTAAGCGCCCGATGGTGGGGAACAACGTCTCCCACGCCAACAACAAAACCAAGCGTCGTTTTCTGCCCAATCTGCAGTACCGCCGCTTCTGGCTCGAAACCGAAAACCGCTGGGTGCGGCTGCGCGTCACCAACGCGGCGCTGCGCCTGATCGACAAGGTGGGCATCGACCAGATCGTTGCCGACCTGCGCGCCAAGGGCGAACTCTGATCCTCTAGGAGACACGAACATGGCAAGCAAAGGCGGACGCGAAAAGATCAAGCTGGAGTCCACAGCGGGCACCGGCCATTTCTACACCACGGCCAAGAACAAGAAGACGACGCCGGACAAGCTCGAATTCATGAAGTTCGATCCGAAGGCGCGCAAGCACGTGCTGTACAAAGAGACCAAGCTGAAGTAAGCCCGCGACCCCAAGCCCGAAGAAGGCAAACAAAAAGCCCGCCGATGGCGGGCTTTTTGTTGGGTGTTTCGCGCGACTCTACGCGTGCGCAGCGCGCAAGCGCAGCGAGAACTCCTGCAGCGCCGCGATGCCACTCTCTTCGGCATGCTTGCACCAAGCCTGGAGGTCCGACACCAACTGCGACGGCGACACGTTGGTGCGCGTCCACAACTGGCGCAACTCTTCGCGCATCGCCACCAGCTTGGCAAGCGCCGGGCTCTGCGCCACGGCTTGCGCCATGTGCGGCTTGACGTTGCCGGGGATCTTGTCGTCGTCGCGGTGCAGCCAGCGGCTGGCCAATCGCATCTCAGTCCAGCGCGCGCTGCCCTGGGCGCCCTGCGCCTTCAACTTCGCCATCTCGCTGCCGACAGCGCCCTTGAGCGCCTTGGCGTAATGGGCCATGACCTCGTAGCGGTTGGCGATCAGCGCTTCCAGCGTCTTGTCGTCGGCCACGCGCACGGTGCCGAGCGCCAGCTTGGGTACGGTCTTGCGCACCTTGGCCCAGCCGATCGCTTCCATCGCGCGGATATAGACCCAGCCGATGTCGAACTCGTAGGGCTTGACCGAGAACTTGGCGCTCGTCGGGTAGGTGTGGTGATTGTTGTGCAGCTCTTCGCCGCCGATCAGGATGCCCCACGGCGTGACGTTGCGCGACGCGTCCGGCGCCTCGAAGTTGCGGTAGCCCCAGTAGTGGCCGACGCCGTTGATGATGCCGGTGGCCCACCAGGGAATCCAGACCATCTGCACCGCCCAGACCAGCAGGCCGATGGCGCCGAACAGGAACAGGTTCAGCAACAGCATCAGGCCCACGCCCTGCCAGGAAAAGCGGCTGTAGAGATTGCGCTCGAGCCAATCGTCCGGCGTGCCGACGCCGTACTTGGCGATGGTCTCGGGGTTCGCGGCCTCGGCCTTGTAGAGCTCGACGCCGGTCAGCAGCAGCGCCTTCAGGCCGCGCGTCTGCGGGCTGTGCGGGTCTTCTTCGGTCTCGCACTTCGCGTGGTGCTTGCGGTGCACCGCGACGAACTCCTTGGTCAGCATGCCGGTGCCGATCCACAGCCAGAAGCGGAAGAAGTGCGATGGGATCGGGCCGAGATCCACAGCACGGTGCGCCTGCGCGCGGTGCAGGAAGACCGTCACCGCGGCGATCGTGATGTGCGTGGTGGCGAGCGTGTAGAGCAGGATCTGCCACCAGGACGCTTCCAGCGCGCCGTGGCTGAGCCATTGCACGAGGGGGTCCAGAAGCGCTGTCAAAGCGTCCATGTGAATTGTTGCCTTTTGTGAGTCGAGGCTGATAGAAGCGCGCATTGTAGGTGGCGACCGCTCCCGGCAGAGGGGAAAGTACGTACACGGAACGCGATGTTCGCGCCGTCGGGCTATGTTTTCTGCCAGACGGCAGCAAAAAAGCCGTCAGTTGAATGCAGATGAGGCCACAAACGCAGATTTCCAGCGCTGCTCAAGCTTTCGGCGCCGGCCACGCCCAGATCGCCAAGTAGTACGCGCAGCGTCCAGCCTTTCGAACGCGCGGATGGGCTTGCGAGAACGCGTCGCAGACCGCCTCGTTTTCCTGCGCGAGCAGGCTGCAGGTGGCATAGACGAGCCGGCCACCCGGCTTCAACAAACGCGCCGCGCTGGCCAGGATGGCGCCCTGCTTGGCCGTCAACTCGCCAATCGCCTGCGGCGACTGGCGCCATTTCAGATCGGGATTGCGCCGCAACGTTCCCAGGCCCGAGCACGGCGCGTCCACGAGCACGCGGTCGATCTTGCCGGCCAGACGTTTGATGCGGTCGTCGCGCTCGTGCGCGATCTGCACCGGATAGACGTTCGACAAGCCGCTGCGCGCCAGGCGCGGCTTCAGCGCATCGAGGCGGTGGCCCGACGTGTCGAAGGCATACAGCCGCCCGGTGTTCTTCATCGACGCGCCGAGCGCCAGCGTCTTGCCGCCGGCGCCGGCGCAGAAATCCACCACCATCTCGCCGCGCTTGGCGTCGGTGAGCAAGGCGAGCAACTGGCTGCCTTCGTCCTGCACTTCGATCTCGCCGCCGGTGAAGATGTCGAGCTTGTTCAGCGCCGGTTTGCCCTGCACGCGCAGGCCCCACGGCGAGTACGGCGTCGGCTCGGCGTCGATGCCGGCTTCGGCCAACGTGGCCTGCGCCGCTTCGCGCTTGGTCTTGAAGATGTTGACGCGCAGGTCGAGCGGCGCGATCTGGTCGAGCGTGCCGACGAGCGCCCAGAAGCCCTCGTCGCCGAGCTGCGCCTGCAGCGGCTGCGCGATCCAGTCGGGCAGGTTGTGGCGCAGCTTCGGCGCCAGCGTGGCGCGGTCGATCGCGCGCGCCTTGGCCAGCCATGCCTGCTCTTCCGGCGTCAGCGCCGCTTTCAGAAACGACGCGTCGCCCGCCCAGCCGAGCATCGCAAAGCGGCGCTCGATCGTGCCGCTGCCGCCTTGCGCCAGATGCTGGTAGAGCAAGCGCCGCCGCAGCACGTCGTACACCGTCTCGGCCAGCGTGTGGCGTTCGCGTGCACCGAGCGCCTTTTGCTTGCGGAAGAACGCCGACACGACACCGTCGGCCGGCGCGTCGAACTTGAGCACGTCGCGCAGCAGCGTCGTGCAGGCATCGAGCAGTTGGCGCGGCGTCACAGAACGAGTTGCGGCTCGCCGCCCCGGTGGCCGACGACGCTCGCCTTCGCAACGCAACTGCCCTTCGACGAACCAGCGCACGGCCCGCGGGTAGATCACATGCTCCTTGGCGAGCACGCGCGCAGACAACGTGTGTTCGTCATCGCCCGGAAGCACCGGCACCGCCGCCTGCACGACGATCGGCCCGTGGTCGAGTTGCGCCGTCACGAAGTGCACCGTTGCACCGGCAATCTTGCAGCCCGCCTCGATCGCGCGGCGGTGCGTGTGCAGGCCCGGGAACGCCGGCAACAACGAAGGATGGATGTTGAGCATGCGGCCCTCGTAGCGGCGCACGCAGTCCGGCCCGAGGATGCGCATGAACCCGGCGAGCACAACCAGATCGGGCGCATGCGCATCGATGCCTTGTGCGATGGCGGCGTCGAAAGCCTCGCGCGTCGCAAACGCCTTGTGATCGATGACCGCTGTCGCGATGCCATGCGCTTGCGCGAACGCCAGGCCCGCTGCATCCGGCCGATTCGAAATCACTGCCGCAACCTGCGCCGGCCAGCCTTCGCTGCTGCACGCTTCGACGATCCGATCCATGTTCGATCCGCGGCCGGAGATGAGGATGACGATGCGCTTCATGAAGGGCCGGCAGTGTAGCCCCGCCTAGAATCGATCGATGAAATCCAGAGTCCTCTCCGGCATGCGCCCCACCGGCGCCATGCACCTCGGCCACTACCACGGCGCGCTGAAGAACTGGGTGCGTTTGCAGCAGGAGCACGACTGCTTCTTCTTCGTCGCCGACTGGCACGCGCTGACCACGCACTACGAAGAGCGCGAGGTCATGGAGCGCTACGTGTACGAGATGGTCACCGACTGGCTCGCCGCCGGCCTCGACCCCGACAAGTGCACGATCTTCATCCAGAGCCGCCTGCCCGAACACGCCGAGCTGTTCACGCTGCTGGCCATGGGCACGCCGCTCGGCTGGTTGGAGCGCGTGCCGACCTACAAGGACCAGATCGAAAAGCTGAAGGACCGCGACCTCGCCACCTACGGTTTTCTCGGCTACCCGCTGCTGCAGGCCGCCGACATCCTGATCTACAAGGCCAACTACGTGCCGGTCGGTGAAGACCAGAGCTCGCATGTGGAGCTGACGCGCGAAGTGGCGCGGCGCTTCAACAGCCTCTACGGCCGCGCGTCGAACTTCGATCAGCTCGTCGCGGCCGCGCTCGCCAAACTGCCGAAAGACGATGCGCGCTATTTCGAGAAACAGCGCAAGGCCTTCGGCGAGACGGGCAGCACTGAAGCCTTGGCCAAAGGCGACGGCATGATCGCCAAGGCAGCCACCAGCATCGCCGGATGGACGAGTGACGACAGCGAACTGCTGCAGGGCCACCTGAAAGGCAGCGGCAAGACCATCCTCACCGAGCCGCAGGCGCTGCACACCGAAGTGCTGCGCCTGCCGGGCACCGACGGCGTCAAGATGAGCAAGAGCTACGGCAACGCCGTGCTGATGCGCGAAGACCCCGACTCGGTGAGCAAGAAGATCAAGGGCATGGTCACCGACCCGGCGCGCGCGCGCCGCACCGATCCGGGCGACCCCGAGAAGTGCCCGGTGTGGCAGTTCCACAAGGTGTACAGCGACGAGGCGACCAAAGAGTGGGTCGTCAAGGGTTGCAAGAGCGCCGGCATCGGTTGTCTCGAATGCAAGCAGCCTGTCATCGACGCGATCATCAGGGAACAGCGACCGTGGCGCGAGCGCGCCGAGGCCTACCTCGCCGATCCGAAGAAGGTGCACTGGATCGTCGAGATGGGCACCGAGCGCGCGCGCACCGTCGCCCGGCAAACGATGAAGGACGTGCGCGTGGCCATGGGTCTGACCTACTGATGAACACAACACTGCAGACCATCGAAGTCCACCCCGCCGGCGAGGCGCAAGCCAGCGTCATCGTGCTGCACGGCCTGGGCGCCGACGGCACCGACTTCCTGCCTTTCGCCGATGAGATCGACCTCGCCACGATCGGCCCGGTGCGCTGGCTGCTGCCGCGCGCGCCGGTGCGGCCGGTGACGGTCAACAACGGCTACCGCATGCGCGCCTGGTACGACATCTACCAGTTCGGTGCGCAAGCCCAAAGCCCGCGCGAAGACGATGCCGGCCTGCGCGAGAGCTTTGCCGCCGTGCACGCGTTGATCGAGCGCGAGATCGCGCGCGGCGTGCCGGCGCACAAGATCGTGCTCGCCGGCTTCAGCCAAGGCTGTGCCGTCACGCTCGGCGCCGGCCTGCGCTACGGGCAACGACTCGCCGGCCTCGCCGGACTGTCGGGCTATCTGCCGTTGGCATCGGCGACAGCCGCCGAGCGAAAAGACGCCAACGCGCTGACGCCGATCTTCCTCGCCCACGGCCAACGCGACCCGGTGATCGCGCTGCCGCGCGCCACTTCATCGCGCGACGCTCTCAAGGCGCTCGGCTACGGCGTCGAGTGGCATGAGTACCCGATGGAGCATTCGGTCAGCGCCGAAGAAGTGGCCGACTTGCGGCGCTTCTTGCTGCGTGTGCTTGGCAGTGCGTGACGAGCACTTCGACAAGCTCAGTGCGAACGGCCCCCCGTTCGGGCTGAGCTTGGTCGTTGCCTCGTGGACCCCACCGCCCGCACTCTGATCACCGGCCGCGCGCTGCGTGGTTTTGTCGATGGCTCGGTAGCCGTGCTGCTGCCGGCCTACCTGCTGGCACTCGGCCACACGCCGTTCGAAGTCGGCGTGCTCGGCACCGCCACGCTCGCCGGATCGGCGCTGGCCACCTTGGCCGTCGGCGCCTGGGGCCACCACGCGGCGCCGCGAACGCTGCTGCTCGGCGCGGCGCTGTTGATGGCCGCCACGGGTCTCGGCTTCGCCAGCGTGTCGGCTTTCGCGCCGCTGCTCGTCGTCGCCTTCATCGGCACCTTGAACCCGGGCTCGGGCGATGTCAGCGTGTTCCTGCCGATCGAACACGCACGCCTGGCGGGCAGCGGCGGCAACAGCCACGAACGCACCACGCTGTTCGCACGCTACAGCCTGGCCGGCGTGCTGGCCGCGGCCGTGGGCGCTCTCGCCGCCGGTGTGCCGGAGTGGCTGGCGGCGCAGCTCGGCGCCACGCGCCTCGATGCGATGCGCGCGATGTTCGTGCTCTACGCCGCGATCGGCGCGCTCATCTGGCTGCTCTATCGGCGGCTGCCGATGCCGTCGGCGGCGCCAGCACAAAACAAACCCGCGCCGCTCGGCCCGTCGCGCGCCATCGTCGTCAAGCTGACCGCGCTCTTCGCTGTCGATGCTTTTGCCGGCGGCCTCGTGCTGGCCAGCCTGATGTCGCTGTGGCTGATGCAACGCTTCGGCCTGTCGCTGGCCGACGCGGGCCTGTTCTTCTTCGTCATGGGCCTGCTCGGCGCGGCGTCGCAACTCGCCGCGCCGTGGATCGCGCGCCGCATCGGCCTCGTCAACACGATGGTCTTCACGCACCTGCCGGCCAACGTCTGCCTCGTGCTCGCCGCGTTGGCGCCGACGCTGCCCGTCGCACTGGCGCTGCTCGCCGTGCGCGCGCTGCTGTCGCAGATGGACGTGCCCACGCGCACCGCGTATGTGATGAGCGTCGTCACGCCGGCCGAGCGCGCCGCGGCCGCCAGCTTCACGGCCGTGCCGCGCAGCCTGGCCGCCGCCGCGAGCCCGGCCCTGGCCGGCTTGCTCTTCACCGGCGGCTGGCTGGCCGCGCCGATGGTGCTGTGCGGCGTGCTGAAGATCGGCTACGACCTGACGCTGTGGTGGGCCTGCCGCGGCCAGCCTTTGAACAGCGACTAAACGCGCGTCCCCAGCCACGCCTCGGGCTCGCGCAGCGCCGCCTCGAAGGCCTGCACATAGCGGCCGACGTGCACACCGTCCATCAGCGCGTGGTGCACCTCCACCGACATCGGCAGCCACAACGCGCCGCCCTCGGCCTGTGCACGGCCAAAGGCAAAGCGCGGAATCGAGTCCTCGGTCTTCCAGTTGCGCGCATGGCTGAAGCTCGTGAAGTGCAGCCATGGCAGCGACGTGAAATAGACGCGCGCCGCGTCGTCCGGCTTGGGCTCGAACGCGGCGCGCAGCGTGCGCGCGGCGTCGATCGCCGCGCCGGCCTGCGCCGCAAAGGCATCGAAATCTGCCGTGTGGTCGAACTCGGCGAAGAAAAAACTCTCGCCGTCGTCGCGCAGCACCGTCGTGCTGCCGTGGACCTCGTCGTGCACACGCACGCGCCCGTCTTCGAGCCGCAAGCGAAACGGCTCGTGCAGGTTGGCCAGCCGCAGCGCGATGAAGTAGCAGGCCAGCGACAAGCCGCCGCTGCCGCGCGCCGCCAGCACCGCCTTCAGCCGCGCCACGTCCAGGCGCACGCAGACGTTGAAATACGGCTTGTCGAACTGGCGGAAAAACTCGAAGGCGTCGCGGCGCGCCCAGGTGGTGGTGTCGAGGTAGGCAGCCATGGCGACATGCTACGGTGAATGCGGCACACCATGGCGAACGACACTGCTTCGCTGCACGCCGATCACGCGCTACTGCTGCTGCGGCTGAATAACCAGCAGCCCGACGCGCGCCGGCTCCGGATAGCGGTAGATCGTTTCGTTGAGGTAGCGCGCCACTTCTTCGATCTCGGCCTCGCCCCACTCCAGCCGGGCCACGCCCTGCCAGCGCCGCACCTGCGCCTTGAGCGTGTCCCAGGTCGTGGCGAGTTTTTTCTCGCGCCAATGCATCTGCGTGTCGTGGCAGGCGCCGCAATGCGTGGTGTAGAGCAGCTCGCCGCGCGACGGCGATTGCGCCTGGACCGCGCTGCCCATCGCGATCAACGAGCAGCACAAGGCAACGCGGAGGGACAAGCGACACCCGTTGTTCATGCGGCCTTTCTACCGCGTGCCGGCGAGCGCAGGGACGATCCAGATCAAGGCTGAGCCACGCTGCAGCCGTTGTACCCTTGCGCTCCCGCGAGAGCCTGTCTGACACCACAACAACATGTTCGGCCCCTCCAAACCCGTCGTCCTCAGCTATGGCAGCCGCCGCCGGCGCGGCTGGCGCCCGCCGGGCTGGCTGCTGCTGCTGCTCTTCGGCATCGCGGTCGGCGCCGGCGGTCTGTGGCTGCTGCAGGAAGAGTACCTGCCGCCGCGCCTGTCGGCCGAGGCCTCGAGCGAGTTGCGCAGCGCCTACGAGCAGGCCGACGCCGAGCGCAAGAGCCTGAAGACGCAACTGGCAACGACGACGCAGCAGCTCGAAGCCGCCAAGGCGACCACGCAACGCCAGAGCGACGAGCTCGCCGCGCCGCGCGCCGCGGCGCAAAAACTGCGCGACGACATGGCTGCGCTGATCGCCGCGCTGCCCGCCGACCCGCGCGGCGGCGCCGTCGAAGTGCGCACCGCGCGCTTCATCCCGAAGGGCAACACGCTGGCCTACGACGTCGTGCTGACCAGCGAGCGCGACGCCGCCAAGCCGCTGGCCGGCGTCATGCAGTTCAGCGTCATCGGCCTGACGGCACGCGGCTCGGAAACCACCGTGGCGAGCAAGCCGGTGGACGTGTCGGTCGGCTCGCACGCGCTCGTGCGCGGCAGCCTGCCGCTGCCCGACGGCGTGCGCGCGCGCCAGGTCACCGTGCAGGTGCTCGATGCGCCCGGCGGCAAGACGCTGGGCATGCGCATCATGCTGGTCAAGTAGTCCCGCCGATGGACCGGCTCTTCTTCGTTCTGGGCAGCGCCAGCGCCGGCATCGCCGTGGCGCTCGGCGCGTTTGGTGCGCACGCGCTGAAGGCGCGCCTGTCGCCCGAGATGCTCGCCGTGTATGAAACCGGCGTGCGCTACCAGATGTTCCATGCGCTGGCGCTGCTCGCCGTGGCCTGGGCCGCTGCGCGCTGGCCGGCCAGCGCGGCCATCACCGCCAGCGGCTGGCTGTTCGTCGCCGGCACGCTGCTGTTCTCGGGCAGCCTGGTTGCGCTCAGCCTCAGCGGCGTGCGCGGCCTCGGCGCCGTGACGCCGATCGGCGGGCTGGCGTGGTTGTTGGGCTGGGCCGCGCTGGCCTGGGGCGTAGCCAGGGCCGCGCCGGCTTGAGCGCTTCAACGCGCGCCGAAGCGCAGGCCTGAGAACAGATCCTTGAACTCGCGCGGCTGGCTGCGCCAGTACTGCGGCGGCGCACTCACTCGAGCGCCGAGCTTCGCTGCCGCGTGCCACGGCCAGCGCGGGTCGTACAGCATCGCGCGTGCGAGGGCCACCGCATCGGCCTGACCGCCGGCGACGATGGCCTCGGCCTGCTCGGGCTCGGTGATCAGGCCCACCGCGATCGTCGGCAGCCCCACCGCCTGCTTGATCCGCTGCGCCAGCCCGACCTGGTAGCCGGGTACGAGCGCAATCTTCTGCTGCGGCGAGACGCCGCCGCTCGACACATGCACCGCTGCGCAGCCGAGCGCCTGCAGCGCGCGAACGAACTCGATGCAGCTCTCCACGTCCCAACCGCTGCCCTCCACCCAATCGGTGGCCGAGACGCGCACCCACACCGGCCGCTCGGCCGGGAAGGCCTCGCGCACCGCGCTGAACAACTCCAGCGGAAAGCGCATGCGGTTGGCGAGGCTGCCGCCGTACTCATCGACACGCTGGTTGGCCAGCGGCGACAGGAACTGATGCATCAGGTAGCCATGCGCCGCATGCAGCTCGATGCCTTGCAGCCCCAGCCGCGCCGCGCGCCGGGCAGCCTGCACGAAGGCGTCGCGCACCTGCGCCAGGCCCGCGCGGTCCAACGCATGCGGCGCGTCCTCGCCGTCGATGTGCGGCAGCGCCGACGGCGCCACCGCAGGCCACGCACCGGGCTCGCCGAGCGGCATCTGCGCACCGCCCTGCCACGGCACGCGGCTCGACGCCTTGCGCCCCGCATGCGCCAACTGAATCGCGATCGGCATCGACGGCGGCGCGGCATGCGTGCGCACGGCGTCGAGCACGCGCGCCAGCGCCGCCTCGTTGTCGTCCGAATACAGCCCGAGGCAGCCCGTCGTGATGCGCCCCTGCGCTTCCACCGCCGTGGCTTCGAGGATCAACAGCCCTGCGCCCGACAGCGCCAGGTGGCCGAGGTGGATCAGATGCCAATCCGTCGCCGAGCCGTCCACGGCCGAGTACTGGCACATGGGGGCGATGACGATGCGGTTGGGCAGGGTCAGCGGGCCGAGGGACCAGGGGGTGAACAGTGCGGGTGACGTCATGCTCGCATGATGGTGCTGATCGAGCAGGCCCGCTCGTCGCGGGACATCGCGTGGACTCAGGGTCGCTTCGCGTGCGCGGCGTCGAAGGCGCGGCGCAGCTTCTTGCTCACCGGCGGCAAAGCATCGACCACTGCCTTGGCCCAATCGAAGTACTGGCGCCGCCGCGCCAACGGCCAGTCGGCCGGCGGGTGGTCCGCCACGTCGCGCAGGTTGCAGGTCTTGTCGGCCAGCTTGACCAACGCGGCGCGCTTGCTCATGTGCGGCGCGTGCTCGATCTGCAGCGCCTTGCGGCGCGGCCTTGGGCAGCGAGGTGTCGTCGGTCACTTCGGCCACCACGTCGGCCACCTTCTTGCCGAACTGCGTGCGCAGCTCGTCGTACGTGGTGTCGGTGTCCTCGATGGTGTCGTGCAGCACCGCGGCCACGAGCGTCTTGGCGTCGGTCACTCCGCCGTCCTCGGCCAGCAGCCGCGCTAATGCGATCGGGTGGTTGATGTAGGGGCTCGCGCTGGCGTCCTTGCGCCGTTGGTCGCGATGCTTGTGGGCGGCGAATTCGAGGGCGACGAGCAATTGCGAGGCCTGGGTCATATGTTGATCTCCTAATGAACACCTCGGTCAGCCTCCTCAGGCCGATAGCTCGGCGCCACGTTGCGGCACTGCCTCTCGATCTGGTGCACGACACGCTGCATCTGCTCCATAGTCAGCGGCCTCGCGCTCCTGGCCTTCAGCAGGTGAATGCGCAGCTCCTTGCCGCTGAACACCATGACCTCGCCATGGCCCTTGCGGTCAACGAACCAGCCGGGCATCGCCACCACCGGCGTGACATGGATCGGCTCACCCGTGGCACCCGTCAACCATCCGGCAAGCCACTTGGCCTGGCGCAGCGCCTGCTCGATGGCCCAAGAACCCGAACGCTCCGGGAGCGCCAGCATCTTGCCGTCATAGACCACCGTGGCGTCCTCCGAGCCACCGTCTCGATTCGGCTTCGTATATCCCTTCGTCTCCACTGCGAAGACGCCCTGGCGCGCGATCACCACATGGTCGATGTTGAACCGCTCGGCCGGCATGTCATGGAACACAACAGCGCCATCGCGCATGAGCTGATCCAGCTCCTGTCCGACCGCAACCTCGGCGTCGAAGCCCAGTCGAAGTTTGTCCATCGCCTTCGACGTGACGAGCAGCTTGCGGATCTGAAAGACGACGAATGCTGCTGTTGGCACGGCAACGGCAACCACCACCCACAACGGGACCGAACGGCCGCTGATCAGCGAGTGGATCTGCAGGTACGCGAGGGGAAACATCGGGACGACCATCAGCAGCACCGTCTCCATGGCAACATCGATCCGCATGTCCTCCATCTTGTCGCGCAAGGTTTGGCCAGGGCTGCGAAGCAGCTCCGTCGTCAGTGGAGAGCGTCTGAGCTGTCGGGCGGTACGCTTGCGACGCTGTAGGAACCAAATGGCGGTGAATGCCGGTCCGAGGATCAACGCCAGCGTCACGATGGCGGCCAACCCTTGCCGTCCAATCTCGTCGATCACGCTGCTCGCTCCCCGACAAGATCACCCGCAATCAACCTGAACTGCTCCAACGCCGCCTCCAGGTCGTCCACGATCTCCTGCGCGATCACGTCGGGCGGCGGCAGGTTGTCGCTGTCGGCCAGCGTCTCGTCGCGCAGCCAGAAGATGTCCAGGCTGGCCTTGTCGCGCGCCATCAGCTCGGCCACGTCGTAGCCGCGCCAGCGGCCTTCCGGGTTCTCGGCGCTCCAGGTCGGCGCGCGGTCGAAGCGATTCGCCGGGTTGTAGAGCTGCACGAATTCGTCCAGGTCTTCGCGCTTGAGCGGATTGGTCTTCAGCGTGAAGTGCTTGTTGGTGCGCAGGTCGTAGATCCAGAGCTTCTTCGTCCACGGCGTTTCGCTGGCCGGCTTCTTGTCGAAGAACAGCACGTTGGCCTTCACGCCCTGGGCGTAGAACAGGCCCGTGGGCAGGCGCAGCAGGGTGTGCAGCTCGCACTCGTGCAGCAGCTTGCGGCGGATGGTTTCGCCGGCGCCGCCTTCGAACAGCACGTTGTCGGGCAGCACCACCGCGGCGCGGCCGTTCACCTTCAGCAGCGTCTTGATGTGCTGCACGAAGTTGAGCTGCTTGTTGCTGGTGGTGGCCCAGAAGTCGTCGCGCTCGATCACGTCCTTCTCGGTCGTGCGCTTGCCGTCGGCGCCTTCGATCTGCGTGCTGCTCTTCTTGCCGAAGGGCGGGTTGGCCAGCACGATGTGAAAGCGCTCGCCGGGGTCGGCCGCCAGCGCGTCCATCACCTTCACCGGCACGCTCTTCTCGGAGCCGATGCCGTGCAGCAGCAGGTTCATCGCGCACACCCGCGCCGTGGCCTGCACCAGCTCGTAGCCGGTGAAGGCCTCTTCCTTCAGGTGGCGCTTCTGGTCGCGCGTGAGGTTGGCGTTGTGCTCGGCAATGTGGTTGTAGGCGGTGAACAGAAAGCCGCCGGTGCCGCAGGCCGGGTCGCACACCGTCTCGCCGGCCTTGGGCGCGATGCAATCCACCATCGCCTGGATCAGCGCGCGCGGCGTGAAGTACTGGCCCGCGCCGCTCTTGGTGTCTTGCGCGTTCTTCTCCAGCAGGCCTTCGTAAGCGTCGCCCTTCACGTCCACGCCCAGCGCCGACCAGTTCTCGGCGTCGATCAGGTCCACCACCAGGCGGCGCAGCTTGGCCGGGTCCTGGAACTTGTTCTGCGCCTTGCCGAAGATCAGGCCGAGCGTGCCCTTGTGCTGGCCCAGCGCTTCGAGCGCGTGGCGGTAGTGGTCGAACAACTCGTCGCCGTCCTTCGCCAACAGCGACGGCCACGAGTACGCACCGGGGATGATGCTGGCCTGGTTGTACGGCGGCTGCGCCCGCTCGTCGGCCATCTTCAGGAACAGCAGGTAGGTGAGCTGCTCGACATAGTCGCCATAGCTCATGCCGTCGTCGCGCAGGACGTTGCAGTAGTTCCAGAGTTTCTGGACGAGGGTGGAGGCGTTCATGGATGACTCAGGCCCAAGTAAATCCGGCGCCGCGTACGCCAACCGCCACCGCCCACTGATGGCCAGAATTGTCGCCACGCTGTGGCGCCAATTCGGACAACCAACCACCCGTCACCCGCGCAGCAGAGCGACGTACCCCGCCTGCTCAAAATGATGGTCGTGCGTCAGGGCTTCGTGAAGTCCACGCTGGCGCATGATCACGAACGACGAGCAATCGGTCAGGCCCCACTCCTTGTCTTGGTGTTCACGGAAGTGCACGAGCGCGTCGCGAAACAGCAGTGCCGACTGAGGTACGACTTCCGTGTTGGGGTCGGCCATGATCGCGTCGACGGCCAACACGACCTTGCCTCGCAGTGCTGGGTACTCGGCAAGACCATTCAACACCTCGACCAGCACCATCTCCGAAGTGACCAGCCGCGTTCGCGTCAAGGTAGCCGATGCCGCCATGGCGGCGTCATGCAATTGGTCTTTGGGATTGAAGAGCCCGATCCAGTAGTTCGCGTCCGCGAAGACGGTCCGCATCACTTGGCCTCGTTGCTCGAATACAGATAGTGGTCGAGCCGCTTTGCCAGGTCAGTGGGAACCTTTTCCCAGACTTCGTCGGGCACCGAGGCGCCCAATTCCGCCAGCGTCTCCCAGATAGGTTTCGCGCCCTCCACATAGGCTACCTCTGTCGTCGACGCAGCCGCCACCGAATCCACGCGCAGCAGCTTGCGCAGTTGCCGATCAGACTGAGAAAACTCCCCCACGCCCTTCACGTGTAGTCGCGTGGTCGCGTGCGACTGCAGCGCGTTCAAGACTTCGCCTTCCTGCGCCTCCGTGAACTTGCCCTTCACTGGTGGCTGCCCCTGTGCGACGGTTAGCTCGAAGGCACCGCCGCGAACATTGGCCATGTTGACTTCGCCAATCGCATCCACAACATCCTCGTATGTGGCCTCGGTCCAGTCCGCCAGTCGCAAACGCGCCTTGGCCGTATACGGCGCAGCTGTCGAGCGATGTCGCGATTGGATAAATAGTGTCTCTGAATCGCGCAGGCTGCGGCCGAAATCGCGGAAGAGCGGAATCACGTTGCGTGGCAGCGCGCTTGGTAGCAGTTCATCGGCATCTGCGGCAACGATGGCTTCATCGATCAATGCGGCGGCTTGGTCAAACTCATCGTCGAAATCGAGCGTCGGCTGTTCGTGCATGACGACACGGCGCAGCGGGACCACGGCAGAGCCCGGAATCACTTCTGCGAATTGCAGCGTCAGCTTCTCCTCGAAGCCTTTGGGCAAACGCTCGTAGTCAGGATGCGCCCGGCGCCACAACTCCTTGGCGCACTCCATTACGAGACGCTTGTACGCAGTCAACTCGCCGACGCAATCGACATCGAGCGCATGATCGACAAAGCGCTCGCCGTCGAAGCGCAGCGACGCCAGCGGAATGGTCGGTGTGCTCATGTCGCGGTCTCCTACAGAGTCTTCATTGTCTCGCGCGGCCCACGCATTGCAAATGCCGCAGAAAAGATCGATTGCCGCAGTGCACGCGCGCGCTGCAGGTTGGCATCGACCTCTACTTCAACTTCGCGGACGATGGATAGGCGGCGGTCGACCTCCGCGACGATGCGGTGTTGTTCCGTGAAGGGCGGAATTGCGATTGGCCAATCAAG
This sequence comes from uncultured beta proteobacterium, assembly GCA_963816315.1. GTDB lineage: Bacteria > Pseudomonadota > Gammaproteobacteria > Burkholderiales > Burkholderiaceae_C > CADEEN01. The sequence goes on along the minus strand of CAWFJZ010000048.1, from coordinate 146,305 downwards.
CATGCGCTCAGCAGTCAGATGCAGGATGCCGACACCCGGAGCCAAACGTGCGAACTGGCCCGACATACTGGTGCGCAGGAAAAAGTAGTAGACAAAGCGCGGCAACAACACATCGGCCTTCGGTCTGATCCGAATGAGTGTCTTCTGATAGCACGCGCCAGATATCTCGCCATTCCACATGGAAGGCTTGCCAACTTCACTTGCACTGCCTGAGGCCTCAGCCAGAAGCACATCGCCAACTTGAAGGCGGTAGCGGTCGGGATTGGGGAAGCCCATCGTCTTGACGTTAGTGAGGTCAAGGCCTTCCCATGTGACATTGGCAGCGCGGATGTATGGCACCTGATCTGTCGCGCCGGCGTGCACGGGGGCTCGCTGTTGTCCAAGCTGGACTTCCGATGCCCTTGACAGCGCCACAACGTTCCACGGCACTGCTGCGCCATCGACAAGTTGCCGCTCCATTGCAGCTTTCAGTACCGAAGCCCTGTAGCGCTTGAGACTTGCCTTGACGCGCTGGAGGTTGGCGACGGCTTCGTCGAGGCGGGAGAACTGCTTTTCGAGCTCGGCGACGATTTCGTGTTGCCGGTCTAGCGCGACCATCGGAATCTCGAAGTCAAGCAATGCTCTCGTATCGACGGATGCGACTGTCGTGCCGTGCTTTGAGCACTCTTTCAACATGCGTTGGCTCGCGCCTCGCACCGCATGCGCCACGTACTTCGGCGACACGCCCGCTTTCGGCGACAAGGCCTTCAGGTCCTGATTGATCGTCACCGGCAGCTTGGTCACAGCCACCGGGAACGTGTGCGCCAGGATGCCGCTTCGAGTGACAAAAAGAACTGACCCTGCGGGGACCATAGACACCCTGCCGTCTGCGAGTGCCTGGTCGGTGATTCGGTCCTCTGACGATGCAATTTCGTCGACCTTCATGTCCTTTGGCGAGACCCAGGGAACGCCGCCGTTTTCCCAGTAGGCTGTGTTGGCCTTTGAAGGCGTGTTGCCGCCGCTCCATTCGCCAAGTTCGCGAAGCGGCGTCATGGTGACGCCGCTCACGCCACCAACTCCCGATTCAGCTCTTCAATCACTTTCGGCAACTCTGCCCCGAACAATTGATGGACCCTTCCTAAGCCCCCCTGCTGGCTGAACGGCGGCAGATCGAAGTCGTCGATCTCGATGCCCAGGCTGGCTGCGATGTGGTCGCGGATCACTTCGAGCCAGTGGAGTTGTTCTGCAGTGAAGCGAGACACCGTGGCTGAAGGCCCTTCGACAGGCTCAGGGCGAACGGGAATCTGTTGCTGCGCCAGCCAGGCCTTGAAGTTGGCAGCCACGCGCTCGGGGTAGGGCACCAGTTCGTTGTCCTGCTGCATCGCAAAACGCACCAGGCTCACCAGATCGGTGAGGATGCGTTGGCGGCTGGCGCCTTTGACTTTGCTCTTGTCCAGCGCCGCAAAGGCCTGCCACAGCGTGCTCTCGTCCAGCAGGTGCGGCGGCGCGTGCAGCGCGTCGGCGAGAAGCTTGATGTCGTCGAAGGTCAGCGGCGCCTTGATCGGGTGGCTGTAGAGGAATCTGCAGCGCGGTGATCTCGTCCTTGTGTTCGGCGATGAAGGCCTCGAAGGTCTGCACGATACCTTGCGCGCGCTCGCGCGCGGCCTCGCTGAAGCCGGCTTCGAGCACGCGGTCTTGCGTCACGGTGTCGATCACCAGTTCCTTGCTGGCTTTCAGACCCAGCAGCAGCGCGCGCAGCGCCGGGTCGGCGAGCGGCTTCACGGCCTGGCGCAGGGCGGCGTCGGCTTCCTGCGGGCTGCGGTCTTGCGCCGGGTTGAGCGCGTGGACGATGCCGCCGGCGATTTGCTTTACGTCCAGGCCGCCGCTGGCCTCACGCACCTTCTTGCGCTCGGCGTCGCTGAGCTGCGCGTCCAGGCGTGACAGGCGCACCGCCACGCTGGAGAGCACCTCTTCTTCCACGTTGCCCAGGCTCACGGCCTTCAACAAGGCATCGAAGGGCACGGTCTTCTTCTGGTCCATCGGGCGGCTGTCGGTCTTGTCGCGCTCGCACACTCCGACGCAATCGACGATCACGAAATGGTCCTTGTGCACGCCCTCGCCGGGGTTCACGCCGCGCAGGTCGTCGTCTTTGACGATGCGCACGCCGCGGCCCTTCATCTGCTCGAAGAAGCTGCGGCTCTTCACGCTGCGCATGAAGACCACGATCTCCACCGGCTTGATGTCGGTGCCGGTGGCCACCATGTCCACCGTGACGGCGATGCGCGGGTAGTAGCTGGTGCGAAAGGCCTTGATCAGGTCTTCGGGCTTGGCGCCCGTGGTGCGGTAGGTGATCTTCTGCGCGAACTCGTTGCCGCGGCCGAACTCCTCGCGCAGGATCTGCACGATGGTCTCGGCGTGGTTGTCGTCCTTGGCGAAGACCAGGGTCTTGGGCAGTTCCTGGCGCTGGGGGAAGAGGTCGGTCTTCCACCTGTCGCGCAGCGTGCGGGCGATGGTGCGGATCTGGTCGGGCGTCTGCACCGAGCGGTCGAGTTCTTCGGGCGCGTAGTCGAAGTCGTCGTCAAGCTGCCAGTCGCGCCGGGCGCGGGTGGCTTTGTCGCGCACTTCGAGCCAGTAGCCGGCCTCCACCTTGGCGCCGGCCTCGGTCACTTCGGTCTTGATGCGGTAGACGTCGTAGTTGACGTTCACGCCGTCGGCCACGGCCTGCTCGTGGCCGTACTCCATCACCAGGTTCTGGTGGAAGAAGCCGAAGGTCTGCTTGTTGGGCGTGGCGGTCAGGCCGATCAGGTGGGCGTCGAAGTATTCGAGCACCTGGCGCCAGAGGTTGTAGATGCTGCGGTGCGCCTCGTCGGTGACGATGATGTCGAAGCTCTCGATCGGGTAGTTCGGGTTGTAGTCGATCGGCTCGGGCTGTTTGAACAGGCTTTCGATCTCTTCGGTGCTGTGCTCGTCGTCTTCATCGGCCAGCTCGCGGCCCTTCAGCATGCTGAACATGCGCTGGATGGTGCTGATGGTCACCCGCGCGGTGGTGTCGAGCGTGTTGCCCTGCAGGTGCTGGACGATGTATTCCTCGCCGAACTTGTAGTTGTTGACCGGCGAGACGTAGGCGTCGAACTCCTTCTTCGCCTGGCGGCCGAGGTTGGCGCGGTCCACCAGGAACAGCACCCGGCGCGCGCCGGCAAACTTGATCAGGCGGTAGATGAAGCCGATGGCCGTAAAGGTCTTGCCGCTGCCGGTGGCCATCTGGATCAGCGCGCGCGGCTTGTTGGCGGCGAGGCTCTTTTCCAGGTTGCGGATGGCGGTGATCTGCGCCGGCCAGAGCTTGAAGTCGCCCCATTCGGTGACGAGCTCGGGCATGTGCTGCAGGCGGGCGAGGAAGGTTGGTGGTGGCGCATTGACGCCGAGCGCCGCCGCGCCGTCACCGGTGCTGAGCGTGGTGACCAGCGGCAGCAGCTTCAGCCACTCGACCAGCAGCTCGGGTTGGTGGAAGGCGAAGACGTTGCGAGCGCGCGGACGCGGGTCCAGGCCTTGCGTGAAATGGGTTTCGATGCCGGTGGACTCGTACAGAAACGGCAGGGGCCGCTGCCATGCCGGCAGGCTGGCGGGCAGGCCTTGCGCATAACGGGCCGACTGGATTTCCACACCGGTGAGCGTGGCGCCCTGCTTCTTGGCCTCGACCACACCGCAGGCCTTGCCATCGACGTAGAGCAGGTAGTCGGCAAAACCGAAGCCTGTGTTCAACGGGAACTCGCGAATCGCCACGCCGCGCGCGGCATGCAGGTTCACGGCATCGACCGATTGCACAGCCCAGCCGGCCAGACCGAGCAGGCGGTCGATCTCCCGGCGGGCCTGCTGCTCAGGGTTCACTTGAGCAGTTCCATGCCAAGTCGCACGCCCAGCTTGTCGAAGGTGACGGTGCGAGCGCAACCCGCTTCGGCAGCGCCCTCGGCAATCAGCGCATCGGCCAGGTCACCTGCACCGTCGCCCAATCGCGCCACGGCGCGCAGCACCACGGTGCGCTGCTCGATCACGAACTGGCGCGTGTCGAGCAGGTCGCGAACGGTTTCTCGCAGCTCGGCGGCCGTGGCGCCGTACAAGCGCCTGAGCACCCAACAGGTTTCCACCAGCACGACCAGGCCGATGAAGCCGGGCTCGCGCTCGTTCAACTCGCGTTCGATCAGGCGCGTAGCGCGCGCAGACTGCGCCGTGTCGTCCTGCGCCAGGTAGCGCACGAGCACATTGGTGTCGAGCCCGGTCATGCCGGCACGTCAGCTGCGGCGAGTCTTGCGCGGTGCCGGGGTGCGGCGCGCCGCAGCCTCGGTCTGCACCGCATCGGCCATCGCCTGCACGCTCACGGGCTTTGCCGCCCTGCCGGCAAAGCGCCCGCGCAGGCGCTGTACATCTTCTCGCAGTGCCACCACACGAAAGCCGCCATCGGCCTCGGCCACGAAGTCGATCTTGTCGCCCGCCTCCACGCCCAGCGCTTGGCGCACGGCCTGTGGCAGCGTGATCTGGCCTTTGCTGGTGAGCGTGGCTGTGGACATCAGGGCGCTCCTTACGATTGGTAAGGATGATAGCCGCCCTCGTTCGTGCGGGCAATTGCCGCCATGGCTATTCTGACTGCAGGCCAACCAACAAGAGTCCTACATGAAACTGTCGCTTGCTCTGATCGCCGCCCTGGCGTTCGCCACCGCCCCCCTCACCCACGCCGCCGGTCCGCAGCAAAAAGGCCAGGCCCCCGGCTGGTACCGCATGGCGCTCGGCGACTTCGAGATCACGGCGCTGTCGGACGGCACGTTCGAGATGGAGCCCGAGAAGCTGCTCACCAACACCACGCCGGCGCAAGGTGAAGGCAGCGTTGGCGCAGTCGCGGCTCGAAGTCGCCGCTCGGAGGCATCGGTCAATGGCTTTCTGATCAACACCGGCAGCAAGCTGGTGCTCGTCGACGCCGGCGCGGCGAACCTCTTCGGTCCCACGCTCGGCCGCCTGGTGACCAACCTCAAGGCCGCGGGTTATCAGCCCGAGCAGGTGGACGAGATCTACATCACGCACATGCATGCCGACCATGTGGGTGGCCTCACCACGCCCGACGGCAAGGCCGTGTTTGCCAACGCCGTGGTGCGCGCGGATGCGAAGGAAGGCGGCTTCTGGCTCTCGCCGGCGACGCTGGACAAAGCGCCGGCCGCGATGAAGGACTTCGTCAAGGGCGCGCAGATTTCTCTCAAGCCGTATGTCGATGCCGGCCGCTTCAAGCCCTTCGAGGGCAGCGTGGAATTGCTGCCGGGCATTCGCTCGCTGCCGACCCCAGGCCACACGCCGGGCCAGTCGGCGTACGTGGTGCAAAGCAAAGGCGCAGAAGATGGTGATGTGGGGTGACCTGATGCACGTCGCCGCGGTGCAATTCCCCGACCCCAGCGTGACCATCCAGTTCGATTCGGACTCCAAGGCCGCGATGCCGCAACGCAGACGAGCCTATGCCGACGCCGCGAAGAGCGGCTACTACGTGGCGGTGGCGCATGTCTCGTTTCCCGGCATCGGCCAGTTGCGCAGCGACGGCAAGGGCTATCGCTGGCTGCCCGCCAACTACACGGCCAACAACACGAAGTAGGGCCTCGCGCATGAGGTATCGTGGGCAACGCACAACCCGCTGAAGGCAAGGCCCGTGGCAAAACCCAACTACCAGTTCGAGAAGCGCCAGCGCGAGCTGGCCAAGAAGCGCAAGAAAGAAGAGAAGGCGCAGCGCAAAACGACCGGCGGCGAGCCGGCGCCGGAGCCGCAGCAGGGCGACGCGCCGCCGGCGACGGACGACAAGACGCCTTAGAAAGTCGCTGCGCTTCATGGCCGACGCCCGCGCACGCCGCGGGCGCTATGCTTTTCGCCCCTCGCTTCTTCGACCCGCAGTGCCCGGCATCCACATCACCGACATCGAACGCGCCATCAACTGGTGGCGCGAGCGTTCGCCGTCGCCGGACGGCATCACCGCCTGCGCCGAGGTGCGCGCGCTGGCCGAGGTCTATGCGCTGATGGTCTATTACCGCGAGCCCGAGTGCGACGACGGCTCGATGCCGCCGAAGGCCAAGGCAGCCTGGCTCGACTGGTATGCCACCACGCCCGATGCACCGTGCATCGCCATCTGCTCCACCTCGCAGGGCGACGCGGTGTGCAAGGGCTGCGGCCGCACCGAGGGTGAAGTGCAGCATTGGCCGGCGATGACGCCGACGGAAAAGCGCATCGTCTGGCGGCGCATCACGATGGACGCGACAGCGTGGCGCTTCAACCGCTATGCCGAGCGCGCGCGCGCGGCCAGCGGTGTCGATCATCCGGATGCGGCTTCGTTCGCCGACCCCGTCTCCGCGACTGCGCGGAGCGGCGCTTGAGTCAGCTATGCGGCCGTCTGGCGCGCCAGCGTGGCGCGCATCGTGCCGCTGGCGTGGCCGGTGTTCATGGGCCAGGTGGCGATGGTGCTGTTCGCCACCGTCGATACGGTGCTCGTCGCGCGCTACTCGGCAACCGATCTGGCGGCGCTGGCCGTCGGCGCGGCGGCCTACATCACGGTCTTCATCGGCTTGATGGGCGTGGTGCTCGCCATCGGGCCGATCGTCGGCCAGCTCTTCGGCGCCAAGCGCCACGAGGCCGCGGGCGATCAGTTGCACCAGGCGGTGTGGCTGGCGCTCGGGCTGGCGCTGCTGGGCAGCGTGCTGCTGGTCTTTCCGCAGCCGTTCATCACGCTCGCGCGTGCGACGCCGGAGGTCACGGCCAAGCTGCGGCAGTACCTGCTCATGCTCGCGCTGGCGCTGCCGGCGGGTCTGCTGTTCGCGGCCTTTCGCGGTTTCAACAACGCGGTGTCGCGGCCCAAGGCGGTGATGGTGCTGCAGCTCGCCGGCCTGGCGCTCAAGGCGCCGCTGGCCGCGCTGCTGGTGCATGGCGCGGGGCCGCTGCCGGCGCTCGGCGTGGCCGGTTGCGGCCTGTCCACGGCGATCACGATGTGGTGCGTGGTCCTCGTGTCGTGGCTGGTGCTGCGGCGCGATCCGTTCTATGCGCCGTTTGCGATCTTCGGCCGCGGCCTGCGGCCACCGAACTGGCCGGCGCTGGCGGCGCAGTTGAAGCTCGGCATCCCGATGGGCGGCTCGGTGCTGATCGAGGTCACGGGTTTTGCGTCGATGGCGTTTTTCATTTCGCGCTTCGGCGCCACGCCGGTGGCCGGGCACCAGATCGCGGCCAACCTCGTGTCGCTGTTGTTCATGGTGCCGCTGGCGCTGGGCAATGCCACCGGCACGCTGGCGGCGCAGAGCATCGGCGCCGGCGCGCTCGCCGACGCGCGCCGTGTCGCCTGGCACGGCGTCGAGTTCGCGGCGCTGGTGGCGCTGGTGCTCGGCACGGCGGTGTTCTTCGCGCGCGAGGGCATCGTGCGCACCTACACGCGCGACGAGGTCATCGTCGCCGCCGCGCTGCCGCTGCTGGCCTGGGTGGCGCTGTTCCACTTCGTCGATGCGATGCAGATCGCAGCCGCGTTCACGCTGCGCGCGTGGCGCATTGCGACGGTGCCGCTGATCATCTACGCCACGTCGATCTGGGGCCTCGGCGTCGGTGGCGGCTATGCGTTGGCGTTCAATGTCAGCGGCGACGTGCCGGCCGCGCTGCACGGCGCGCGCGGGTTCTGGATCGCATCGACCGCAGGGCTTGCGGCGGCGGCGATCGGGCTGGTGTTGTTTCTGGCGTGGGTGTTGCGGCAACAACGGCGCGCGGGCGCGGCGACAAACTCAGCCCCTTCGACAGGCTCAGGATGATCGGGCACTTCGACAAGCTCAGTGCGAACGGAATCCCGTTCGGGCTGAGCTTGTCGAAGCCATCACGCCGACGGCAAGCTGAGCACGAAGCAACTGCCGCCGCCGGAGTTGCTTTCGCAGCGCACCGTGCCGCCGTGGCGCTGCGCGATCTGCTTGACGAGCGCCAGGCCCAAACCCACACCGCCCTCGCGCTCGGCGTGGCCGGGCAAGCGGAAGAACGGCTCGAAGATGCGCTCGCGCAAGGCGTCGGGCACGCCGGCGCCGCGATCGCAGACGCGCAGCTCGATGCATGACGCGGCACGCGCTGCATGCAGCGTGATCTCGCCGCCGCCGTAGCGCTTGGCGTTTTCGAGCAGGTTGCGCAGAGCGCGGCGCAGCAGGCGCTCGTCGCCGGGCACGCGCAGTTGCGCATCCACCGCCTGCAGCTCGGCGCCGACCTGCGCGGCTTCTTCAGCGGCCAACGCGATCACGTCCACCGGCTGCGGCGTGAAGACCGCCGCCTGCGCATCGAGCCGGCTGGCCAGCAGCACCTCTTCGACCAGCGCATCGAGCTCGCCGATGTTGGTGCGCAGCTCGGTGGCCAGGCGTTCGCGCTGCGCGGCGTCGGTGGCGCGGTCGTCCATCAGCGACAACGCCATCTTCATGCGCGCCAGCGGCGAGCGCAGCTCGTGGCTGGCGTTGGCGAGCAGGCTCTTGTGCGAGTGGACGAGCAGCTCGATGCGCTCGGCCGCCTGGTTGAAGCTCGCCGCCAGCGCGGCCACTTCGTCGCGGCCGGCGGCATCGACACGCTGGCCGAGCGCACCTTCGCCGAAGCGCTGCACGCCTTGCTTCAGGCCTTCCAGGCGGCGCGTCAGGCGGCGCACCACCGGGTAGGCGCCGGCGGCCACGGCGAGGAACAACACCACCAGCAACGCCGCCAGTCCCGCGCCGCGCGTCCACGGCGGCGGCGCCAGCATGCCGCGCGGCCCCGCACCGGAGGCGTTGGCGCGCGGCCCGCCGAGCGGGTTGCGCAGCACCCACATCGTGCGGCCGTCGTCCAGCTTGACCTGGATGCCGCGCGGCGCGCCGGGCAGCTCGGCGTGGCGGCGCAAGTAGGTGTCGCTCGCCGCGATGCGCTGGCCCTGTTCGTCGTCGAGCGCGATCGGCAAACGCAGGCGCTGCGCCCAGTCGCGCAAGGCCTGGGCCTGCTCTTCACGCGGCGCATCGACGGGCGGCAGCGAACGCTGGATCAGCTCGGCCCAGGCACCGACGCGCTCGTTGACCTGCTCGTCGAAGCGGCCGCGCTCGACCTGCACCTCGCGCTGGAACAGCCACGCCGAGCCGACGGCGAACAGCGCCAGGGCCAGAACCACCGTCAAGTAGATGCGCAGGTACAGCGACTTCATCGGTCGCGTCTGCGTCCACATCCTGCCGCTTCGCAAAGATGTACCCCGCACCACGCACCGTCAACACGCGCTTGGGCGCCTTCGGGTCGTCTTCGATGGCGGCGCGGATGCGCGACACATGCACATCGATCGAGCGGTCGAAGGCGTCCATCGGGTGGCCGCGCAGCGCGTCCATGATCTGGTCGCGCGAGAGCACGCGGCCGGCGCTTTGCGCGAGCACGGCGAGCAGCTCGAACTGGTGGCTCGTCAGGTCGCAGCGCGCGCCGGCCAGGCGCGCTTCGCGCGCGCCGAGGTCGATCTCCAGGCGGCCGAACGTCAGCACCTCGTCGGCCGCCGCTTCCGGTTGCGCACGCCGCAGCAGCGCCTTGACACGCGCCAGCAACTCGCGCGGCTCGAACGGTTTGCCGAGGTAATCGTCGGCGCCGAGTTCGAGGCCGACGATGCGGTCCATCGGCTCGCCGCGCGCCGTCAGCATCAACAGCGGCAGGCGGCGCGTGCGCGCGTCGGCGCGCAGGCTGCGCGTGAAATCGAGGCCGTCGCCGTCGGGCAGCATCAAATCGAGCAGCAGCGCGTCGTAAGGCTCGGCATGCAGCTTCGTGCGGCCTTCGGCGAGCGTGAGCGCCGCATCGACGTGGAAGCCGGCGTTGCGCAGGTAGTCGCCGACCATCGCCGTCAGGCGGGCGTCGTCGTCGATCAGCAGCAGGCGTTGTGTTGTCGTGCTCATGAGAAAGGCCCCGGTCGCAGAGTGCGCCGGGGCAAGCTCCTGGAAGCGAGGATAGATCAACGCGTGGTGCTGCCGCCTTCCAACGAACGCCGCTCGTTCATGTGCCGCTCCATCATCGCGCCACGCTGCGCCGCACGGTCGGCGAGTTGCTTGCGCTGCTCGGGTGTGAGCACGCGGCTGACTTCGATCATGGCCTGCATCATGCGGCGCGAACGCTGGTCGTGCTGCTGCAGCATCTGCGCGCGCAGCGCTTCGACGGCGTTGGCATCGACGGTGGGTTGCGCAAACAGCTTGATCATCTGCTCGCGTGTGCCCTTGCCGGCCTCGCGCTGGGTCTTCATGTCGGCCATCGTGCGCTCGGCGATGGCCTTGATCTGCGTGCGCTGCTCGGCGCTGGCGTTGACGCTGTCGAGCATGCGCTCCAGGCCACGGCCGCCGAACATCATGCCCATGCCGGGGCCGCCGCCGCCGTGACCGCCGGGCATGGCAAAGGCGGAGAGCGTGACGGTGCCGAGCACGGCCACGAGCAGTGCGGCGCCGGCCAGGCGCGCGCCAGCGGAAGTGAATTTGAAAGTCGAGAGTGACATGCGAGAGCTCCTTGGAGAAGCAAGTGGTTGAACAGTGCAGCAAGAAATGCGCCAGCGCTGTCAGGCGAAGACTGAGGTGGGGTAAAGCTGCGTAAAGCGAGACCGAGGCGCCGGCAGCCGCAGCGGCCTCTTCGTCTCCGAACTCTGCCTGGGCACGATGACCTTCGGCGGCGGCAGCGGCATCTGGGGCCAGATCGGCAAGTTGCAGCAAGCCGATGCCGAGCGCCTCGTCGGCCAGGCCATCGATGGCGGCGTCAACTTCATCGACACCGCCGACGTCTATGCCGGCGGCGTGTCGGAGCAGATCACCGGCAAGGCGCTGAAGAACTTGAAGGGGCTGATGGTGTGGAGCCCGCTCGCCGGCGGCCTGCTCAGCGGCAAGTTCAGCAGCGACGGTGATGCGCCCAAGGACAGCCGGCGCCACCAGTTCGATTTTCCGCCGGTGGAGCCGCTGGTGACTGCCGCGATCACGAATCGCGCCCGGCGCTCAGACCCCGCGCAGCTGACGATTCGACGCGCTGTCGGCTTTCGAGTCCTACGGGCTGTCCTCTCTTTGTCTGACCATCCGACTGATGGCACTGTGCTGAAGTTCGTAAGCGCCGAAACCAGGCGACGTTTACACAGGAGACCCTCATGGCTGACACCCCCAACACCACCGACGTGATCTCTTCCGATCGCGTGGAAGGCACCAACGTTTACAACAATATCGGCGACAAGCTCGGTTCGATCGATGAGCTGATGATCGACAAACGATCGGGCCAGGTTCGATACGCTGTGCTCGAGTTCGGCGGTTTTCTCGGCATGGGCACGGATCGGTATCCGCTGCCGTGGAACATGCTGAAGTACGACACGTCCAAGGACGGCTACGTGGTGCCGCTGGACAAGGAGCAGCTCACGAACGCACCGCGCTACGCAGAGGAGTCGCGCCCCGACTACGACGATGAGTACGGGCGACGCGTCAACGACTACTACGGCGTGCCGTTCCTTTGACGCCTGTCAGACCGCGCGCTGGCGATCGTTCACTGTTGGAGACAACACATCCAACCAGGGAGCGGCGCCGGCGCGCACGCAGGCGCCGAGCGTTGCCCAACCCGGCCCGTCGCTGATCACCGGCAGCAGTTCGATGCCGGGCGGCGGGCTGACCGGCCAGCTTGCCATGTAGGCCAGTGCCTCCTGGCGCAACATTCACGAAAATCGTTGAACACATCAGAGCGAACCCGGTGAGTTCTGCAACTCTGCAACCACGCTCCCGTCACCGCAAAAAAAAGAAACCCGCATCAGCGAGCTTCTTTTCTTGATTGGCGGAGAGGGTGGGATTCGAACCCACGTTACTGCATAACAGTAAACCGGATTTCGAGTCCGGCGCGATCGACCACTCTGCCACCTCTCCTGTGATGCGCTCCCGTGGTCGGCGGGAAGGCGCGCATTGTAGGGCAGCGCGTCAGGCTTCGACGCGCAGCGACAACGGCGACAACCGCATATCGGACAAGCGCGTGGTCCAGCGCTGCCCGGGCGCGAGCGGCCAGGCGTCGGTGATCGTGCCGGTGGTGACGACATCGCCCGCCGCCACGTGCCACTGCGGCGTGATCGCGGCCATCGAATCGATCAACGTCTTCAGCGCTTGCAGCGGGCCGTCGAGCACGACGCTGCCGACGCCGCGGTCCTTGACCTCGCCGTTGCACAGCAGCTCGACGCGCAGCGCCGACAGATCGCCGGCCAGCGGCTCGCCCCACGCCGGCACCGGCACGCGCGGGCCAACGAACAGGCGGCCGTGCAGCGCGAAGTCGGCTGCGGTGTCGGCGGGCGTGAAGCGCCAGCCTTCGTAATGCGTGTGCACGATCTCGAAGGCATGCGCGACCCAGGCCAAGCAGCCGCGCAGCTCGTCGAGCGACATGCCGGCGCGCGGCGCCACATCGAAGACGAACGCGATCTCGGGCTCGATGCGCGGCTGGCTCAAGCCGCTTCAACGACAAGCGGCCTTCGTTGCCGTCCAGCATGCGCAGCGTCGTGTCCCACACCGGCGCCCACATCGGCCGATCGACGCCGTAGCGCGGCCACAGGCTGCGGTTGGTGAAGCCGATCTTCCAGCCGACCGGTCGCTCGCCGCGCGCGACTGCGCAACGCGCGCAATCGGTCGGCGACGGCATAGGCCACGTCGTGCGGCAGGCCCGCCGCGTCGGCCGACGGCAGCGGCACGCAGCGCGCGTCGTCCCACGCCTGCAGCATCTGCTGCGCGAGGGATTCGATGCGATCGGCGTTCATGGCTTCAACACCTCTGCGCCGCCGAGGTAAGGGCGCAGCGCTGCCGGCACCTTGATCGAACCGTCGGCCTGCTGGTGGTTCTCGATCACCGCCACCATCGCGCGGCCGACGGCCAGGCCCGAGCCGTTCAACGTGTGCACGAGTTCGTTCTTGCCTTGCGCCGTTTTGTACCGCGCCTGCATGCGCCGCGCCTGGAAGGCTTCGCAGTTGCTGCACGAGCTGATCTCGCGGTAGGTGCTCTGCGCCGGCAACCAGACTTCGAGGTCGTAGGTCTTGGCGCTGCCAAATCCCATGTCGCCGGTGCACAGCAGGACCACGCGGTACGGCAGCTCGAGTTTTTGCAGGATGGCTTCGGCGTGGCCGACCATCTGTTCCAGCGTTTCGTAGCTCTTGTCGGGCGCGGTGATCTGCACCATCTCGACCTTGTCGAACTGGTGCTGGCGGATCATGCCGCGCGTGTCGCGGCCGCCGCTGCCGGCTTCGGAGCGGAAGCAGGGGCTGTGCGCGGTCAGCTTGATCGGCAGTTGCGCCGCGTCGAGGATCTGCTCGCGCACGGTGTTGGTCAGCGAGATTTCGCTGGTGCTGATGAGGTACTGCTCGGCGCGCTCTTCGTCACCACCCCGGCTGACACCCAGAACATGTCTTCCTTGAACTTCGGCAACTGCCCCGTGCCTTCGAGGATCTCGCGGTTGACGATGTAGGGCGTGTAGCACTCGGTGTAGCCATGCTCTTGCGTCTGCACGTCGAGCATGAATTGCGCGAGCGCGCGGTGCAGGCGCGCAGCCGGGCCGCGCAGGAAGGTGAAGCGCGAGCCCGACAGGCGCGCGCCGGTGTCGAAGTCGATGCCGAGCGCGGGGCCGATGTCGGCGTGGTCGCGGGCGGGGAAGTCGAATGTGCGCGGTGTGCCCCATTGGCGGACCTCGACGTTGGCGTTCTCGTCGGCGCCGACCGGCACGCTGTCGTGCGGCAGATTAGGTAAGGACAGAAGCATGACTCGCAATCTCGGACTGCTTCACTTCAAGTTGGCCGCTGCCTGCAGAGTCATCGTTATCAATCCGCCGACTCTCTGCCGCCACGCGGCTCTCGTGATGGCACTGATCTGTCCCTGCAAAGCGCCTTCAGGTGCGCTCATCTCCGCGTACAGCTTCCGTGCGCTCTCGATCTTCTCCTTGGTTCGCTTATTCAGCTCATTCTGCCTAGCGCGGTTCTGCTCAAATCCGACTTGGATGCCCTTACGCCAAGTCTCAAGCTCGATGAACTTATCGCGGTCGAGAAAGGCTTGGGCTTCTTGCGCGTTTCGAGCTTGGCGATCACGCCGTCGAGATCGCGGCGCAGCAGGTTGATGTCAAGCATGTGAAGTTTCCTGAAGTGGGTTGAACAGTCGCGGCGAGTTGATGCGTCAACTCGAAGATCGCGACGCCGCCACCTCGGACATTGACTTGTCGCCCAGCCCTTTCGGCAGCGGAAAGTGCACCGTCTCGGCCACGCCATCCAACTTGCGCACCGCGAGCGCGCCGTACTCGCGCAATCGCGTGATGACCTGCTGCACGAGCACGTCGGGCGCCGACGCGCCGGCAGTCAAGCCAACACGCACGGCGCCTTCGAACCATTCGCTGCTGCAACGCATCGGCGTCATCGACCATGTAGGCCGGCTTGCCCAGATCGCCCCGCGAGTTCGCGCAAGCGGTTGCTGTTGCTGCTCGTCGGGCTGCCGACGACGATGACCATATCGACCTGCGGCGACAAGACCTTCACCGCGTCCTGGCGGTTCTGCGTGGCGTAGCAGATGTCCTGGTGCTTCGGCTCGCGCACTTGCGGAAAGCGGCGCTTCACGGCGGCAAGGATGTCGGCCGTGTCATCGACCGACAGCGTGGTCTGCGTCACCACCGCCAGCTTGGCCGGGTTCTTCACCGGCGCGTTCGTCCACGTCGGCCACGTCTTCGACGAGGTAGATGCCGTCGTAGAGCTGGCCCATCGTGCCTTCGACTTCCGGGTGGCCCTTGTGGCCGATCATCAAGAATTCGTAGCCTTCCTTGTGCAGCTTGGCGACTTCGACATGCACCTTGGTGACCAGCGGACACGTCGCGTCGAAGATCGAGAAGCCGCGCGCCTGCGCTTCCTTGCGCACCGCCTGGCTGACGCCATGCGCGCTGAAGACGAGCGTGGCGCCGGGGGGCACTTCGGCCAGGTCTTCGATGAAGATCGCGCCCTTGGCTTTCAGGTCGTTGACGACATAGGTGTTGTGCACGATCTCGTGGCGCACGTAGATCGGCGCGCCGAACTTGATCAGCGCGCGTTCGACGATCTCGATCGCACGATCGACACCGGCGCAAAAGCCGCGCGGTTCGGCCAGCAGCACTTCATCCATTACAGAACCCCAATGACGTGAACATCGAAGCGCACCGGATGGCCCGCCAGCGGATGGTTGAAGTCGAACAGCAGCCAGTCGTCGCCGACCTCGCGCACGACGCCGGCATAGGCGCCCTGCCCGTTCGGCGTCGGGAACTGCACCACATCGCCGACGTCGTAGCTCGCGTCCGCGTCGCCGATCTCGTGCAGAAGCGCCAGTTTCACGCGTTGCAGCAGCTCGGGATTGCGCTGGCCGAAGGCCTCGCCGGCGGCGAGCGCGAAACTCTGCTTCGCACCCTCGGGCAAGCCGATCAGCCGCGCCTCCATCGCCGGCGCGAGTTCGCCGGTGCCCAGCGACAGCGTGGCCGGCTTGTCGTTGAATGTGTTGACCACGTCGGCGCCATCGGGGCCGGCGAGTCGGTAGTGAAGGGTCAGGAACGAACCCGCTTGAACTTCGGTCACGCTGTGGGGGTGTGCGAATAGACTGGCGGCGATTTTACGAGGCGCGCTGCCGTGACCGGATTGAAGACCCTGCCCGCCGACTGCACGGCCGCGCGAGAAGCTGCTCGTCGCGCGGCGCCGGCGCGCTGGCCGATGCCGAGTTGCTGGCGCTGATCCTGCGCACCGGCCTGGCCGGCCAGGGCGTGCTGCAACTCGCGCAATCGCTGCTCGACCGCTTCGGCGGCCTGTCGGGTCTGCTGCACGCGCAGGCCGACGGCTTGAAGACGGTCAAGGGGCTCGGCCCGGCCAAGCGCGCCGAGATCGCGGCGGTGCTCGAGATCGCGCGCCGCGTGCTGGCGCAGCAACTGGCCGAGCGGCCGAGCTTCGAGCAGCCGCAGGCGGTGAAGGATTTCCTTCGCCTGCAACTCGCCGCGCTCGACCAGGAGGTGTTCGCCGCGATGTTCCTCGACGCGCGGCAGCAACTGATCGCCTTCGAGATCTTGTTTCGCGGCACGCTGACGCACACCGCCGTGCACCCGCGCGAGCTCGTCAAGCGCGCGCTGGCGCTCAATGCCGGCGCCGTCGTGCTGGCGCACAACCACCCGAGCGGCGCGGCCGAACCGTCGCGCGCCGACGAGCTGATCACGTCGGCCGTGCGGCAGGCGCTGCAACTGGTGGACGTGAAGGTGATCGACCATGTGGTCGTGGGGCGCGCGGGCACGGTGTCGTTTGCGGAGCGGGGGTTGTTGTGACGCGAAGAAGACCGCTCGATGAACAACTCGGCGCGCTGAAGGCAACGCTGGCGCAGCGCGCGCAGAAGGACGCTGCTCGCCGCGAGCGCGAGGCCGAAGCCGCGCGCCGCGAGCAAGCCCGTCGCGAGCAGTTCGCTCGCGCCGTCGGGCCCGTGAACCGGCTTCCGGACAAGCGACGCGCCGAGCGCACGCCGGCCGCGGTGGAGCCGATCCCGCGCCAGCGCATCGCCGACGAAGCGCAGGCGCTGGCCTCGTCGCTGTCCGACGATCTCGACGTGACGACGCTGCTCGACACCGATGCCGACCTCGCCTTCCGCCGCGACGGCATCGGCCCCGACGTGCTCTCGCGCCTGCGCCGCGGCCACTGGAGCGTGCAGCGCCATCTCGACCTGCACGGCATGACGCGCGAGATCGCCCGCGACGCCCTCTCGCAATTCATCCGCCACGCCGAGCGCGACGGCCTGCGCTGCGTGCGCGTGGTGCATGGCAAGGGCAACGGCTCGCCGGGCCGCGAGCCGGTGTTGAAGGGCAAGGTGCGGGCGTGGCTGGTGCAGAAGAGCGAGGTGATCGCGTTTGCGCAGGCGAGCGCGAGCGATGGTGGGCACGGCGCGGTCCTGGTGTTGCTGCGCGGCTGATGCCTTGCCCCCTCTCCCGCCTGCGGGAGAGGGAGTGAAGTCAGCCGCCCTTGTTGCGCATCCAATCCGCTGTGTTGGCGAACGCAGCCGCAAGACGTTCTTGCAACGCCGCATCGAGCCCGCATTCCTGCATCGCCTGCCCCATGCACGCCATCCATTGATCGCGCTCGGCCATCCCGATCGCATACGGCAGGTGCCGCGCGCGCAGCCGTGGGTGGCCGAAGCGCTGCTGGTACAGATCGGGCCCGCCGAGCCAGCCGCTGAGGAACATATACAGCTTGGCGCGCGAACCGTCGAGCGTGCTCGGGTGCAGCGCGCGGATGCCGGCAAAGGCCGGCTCCAGGTCCATCAGGTCGTAGAAGCGATCGACCAGCGCGCGCACGGCGTCGGCGCCGCCGACGGCGCCATACGCGGTGTCATCGTCAGTTTCGGGCATGCCCCATTTTGGCGGCCGTGGCGGCGAGGGCTTGCGCGGCCGGCGAGCCGGGGAAACTTTCGACCAGCAATTGGCGCTTGCGCACGGCATCGCGCACCGAGGCGTCGGACGGCACGTCGCCGATCAGCTCCAGCTTCACCGGCGCCTCGAGCCCGGGGCTGACGTAGCGGTCGATCACCTGCTGCAGCTGCGCCGTGACGCCGCGCGCGTCGGTGCCCGGCACACGCTGGTTGACGACGATGCGGATCGCGCGCCGCTTCTGCGTCGAAGCGAGCACCTTGATCGTGGCGTAAGCGTCGGTCATCGAGGTCGGCTCCGGTGTGACGACGACGATGACTTCGTCGGCCAGCGACACCGTGTAGAGCACGACGTCGGAGATGCCGGCGCCCGTGTCGAGCAGCACGCGGTCGAAGCGCGGCGCAACGGCGTTGATCGTCTCGACGAGCTTGTCCCTGACTTCGGGCGTGAGCCGCGAGTACTCGACCATGCCCGAGCCGGCGAGCAGCACGGTGAAGCCGCCGGAGACGTCGATCAGCGCCTGTTCGAGCGTGTTCTTGCCCGTGAAGACATCGTGCAGCGTCACCTTGGGCACGAGGTTGAGCACGACGTCGAGGTTGGCCAGGCCGAGATCGGCGTCGAGCACGAGCACGCGCTCGCCACGCGCGGCCAATGCCGCAGCGAGGTTGGCCGAGACAAAGGTCTTGCCGACGCCGCCCTTGCCGCTGGTGATCGGCGGTGATGCGTCGCGCGTGGCGTTCGATGCGGCGGTGGACGGCACGTCGTGGCGTCGCTCATGGTTGTTCGTTTGAAGAGACGGTGCCGGGAGCCGCGAACAACAGGCCCTTTTCTTCGGCGCTGACTTGCGATACAGCCGCAGGCTCGAACTCGGCGCGGTTGCGGCCCGACTGTTTCGCCCGGTACAGCTGTTTGTCGGCGCGCTCCATCCACAGCGCCAGGTTCGAGCGCACCCATTGCGGCGCAAACGCGCCGCCGATGCTGATGGTCACGCGCACGGGCGCCTCGCCCAGACCGACATCGACGACGCAGCGCTCGATGCGCATGCGCACGCGCTCGGCCACCATCGGGCCGAAGGCGGGCGGGCAGTTGGGCAAGGCGATGGCGAACTCTTCGCCGCCGACGCGGGCCACCGTGTCCATCGGCCGCACGCATTGCTGCAAGGCCTCGGCCACCGCCTTGATGACGAGATCGCCGGCGACATGGCCGCGCGTGTCGTTGACCTGCTTGAAGTGATCGATGTCGAGCAGCAGCAGCAGCGCCGGTTCGCCGGCGCGCGCCACGCGGTCGAGTTCGCGCGCCAGCACCGATTCGAAATGGCGGCGGTTGGCCAGGCCGGTGAGCACGTCGCGGCTGGACAGCGCGCACAGGCCATCGATCAGCGCTTGCAGCCACGCCGCGTCTTGCGGCCGGCCGGGCGGCAGCACCTGCCCCGACTGCGCGAGCAGGGCCAGCGCCGACTCCAGCCGCAGGGCGGCAGGAGCAGCGGCGGCTGGGTTCGCATGGCGCGCGGCGGACTGCTTCACGATGCAATCAGTCTATCGCCGCGCCTCATCGGCAAAGCGCCGAAAAGCCGGCGCAAGCGGTGCCAGTTCGCGCCGCTACCAGCCGTGCGAGCGCAGCAAACGCTCGCGGAGCCATTCGTCCTGCTCGGCCTGCCAGCGGCGTTGGCCGACGAGGCCCTGCGGCGCGCCGATGTCGGCCAGCGTGCGCGGATCGAGTTGCTGCAGTTCGCGCTCGACCGCCATCGCCAGGTCGGCTTCGCGGCGCTGGGCGCGGCGTTCGAGCCAACGGGCGAGCGAACGCTGCGCGACCTCGAGCCAACGGTCGGTCAGCGGGCGTTGCAGATGCAGCCTGTGGGGCAAGGTGCGGGTGTTCATGAGGGGCTCCGTGGTCTGTGTGTATGGTTTAGATTAGTGACCAGCGCACCCCATAGGAAGCGACTTGTTCTGGCCACCCTGGTCAGCATTGCTTACCAAATGCCGACACCCACGATCCGCCTGCCCTTGCAGACCCTGCCCGTCTTTCGCGTCGTTGCGCGGCTGGCCAACCTGCGCGCGGCGGCCGAGGAGCTGCACCTGACGCACAGCGCGCTCAGCCAGCAGATCAAGCTGCTCGAGCAACAGATCGGCTTCACGCTGTTCGACCGCCGCGGCCGGCGGCTGGTGCTCAATGCCGCCGGCGAAGCGCTGCTGCGCTCGGTGGAGCCGGCGTTGACGCAGCTCGACGACGGCGTGCGTGCAGCGGCGGCCGCGTCCGGCAACGAGGCGCAGCGCATCCGCATCACGCTGCTGCCGTCGTTCGCGCAGCGCTGGTTGCTGCCGCGCATGGGCCGCTGGCGCGAGCGCCATCCGGACATCGGCATCGAGCTGCACACCTCGCCGAATGTGATGGACTTGCAGCGCGAAGGCTTTCATGCCGCGCTGCGCCAGGGTGGCGGGCGCTGGGCCGGGCTCGAAGCGGTGTGCCTCACGGACTCGCCGCTGGTGGTCGTCGGTTCGCCCGAGGCGGCGCGGCGCCTGTACGGCCGCGAGGTGTCGGCGCTGGTCGATGAGCCGCTGCTCGGCGATGCGCCGCTGTGGCAGCGCTGGTTCGCGCTGGCCGGCGTGCGCGCGCGCGTCAACCCGGTGGCCTCGTTCAACGACGCCGGGCTGATGCTGCAAGCGGCTGAGCAGAACATCGGTCTGGCGCTGGCGCGCGAGATCCTGGCGGCCGACGCGCTGCGCGACGGCAGGCTGCTGCGCTTGTCGCCGGTGTCGATGCAGGAAGACGAGACGTACAGCTACTGGCTCGCCTTCCCGCCGTCGATGCAGCACTGGCCGCCACTGCAAGCGCTGCAAGCGTGGCTGTTCGACGAGCTGGCGTGTTCGCAGCGCGAGCTGCAAGGCGCTACAGAAACAACGCCTGCAAGTCGCTCAAAAAGTCGAAGCCGCGCGGTGTTGGCCGCACCCAGCAAGCGTCGCGTTCGATGAGGCCGCGCTGCTCGGCACGCGCCAATGCGGGCTCGATCGCCGTCAGCGGCTGGCCCGTGCGCTCGGCGAAGCGCGCCAGCTCGAAGCCTTCGGCCAGGCGCAACGCGTTGAGCGCGAATTCGAATGGCAACTCGGCGCCGCCGACGGGATGTTCGTTGGACAGGGCTTGCCCCGCGAGCGCCTTGTCCATGTACATCGCCGGCTCGCGCCAGCGCACCTGGCGCACGATGCGGTCGGGAAAACTCAGCTTGCCGTGCGCGCCGGCGCCGATGCCGAGGTAATCGCCGAACTGCCAGTAGTTGAGGTTGTGCATGCATCGGTGGCCGCTGCGCGCGAACGCCGAGACTTCGTAGCGCGCCAGGCCTGCGGCCGTGGTGCGCGACGTGATCAGGTCGAGCATGTCGCTGGCCAGATCAGGATCGGGAAGATGCTGCGGCGGCGATTGCGCGAAGGCGGTGTTGGGCTCGATCGTCAGGTGGTAGATCGACAGGTGCGGCGGCGCGAAGGCCAGCGCGGTGTCGAGGTCGGCGCTCAACTGTTCGAGGGTCTGGCCGGGCAGCGCATACATCAGGTCGATGTTGAAGGTGTCGAAGGCCTCGCGCGCTTCGGCGACGGCCGCACGCGCCTGCGCCGCATCGTGCACGCGGCCGATGGCGTGCAGCATCGCGTCGTCGAAGCTCTGCACGCCGACCGACAGGCGCGTCACGCCCGCGGCGCGAAAGGCGCGGAAGCGCTCGCGCTCGAACGTGCCCGGGTTGGCTTCGAGCGTGATCTCGCAAGCGGGTTCGAGCGGCAGGCGGGCACGGATGCCGGCGATCAGGCGTTCGATCGACTCGGGCGAGAACAGGCTCGGCGTGCCGCCGCCGATGAAGACGCTGAAGACGCGGCGTCCCCAGACCTGCGGCAATGCGGATTCGAGGTCGGCGAAGAGGGCTTCGAGGTAGCGCAACTCATCGAAAGCGATGTTCTTCTCGTGTGAGTTGAAGTCGCAGTACGGACACTTCTTCAGGCACCACGGCAGGTGAACGTACAGCGACAGCGGCGGCAGCGCGGCCAGCGACACCGCGCCGGCGCGGTGGATGCGGATCGGCGCGGCGCTCACCACGACTGCTCGATCAGCTCGCGCATCTGCGCAGCTGCCAGCGCACGATGGCTGTGCGCGTTCTTCACCTCCGCCGACAGCTCGGCCACGCTGGCGCCGAGGGCGTCGATCCACACCAGCGGGTCGTAGCCGAAGCCGCCCTCGCCGCGCGGCGCGTCGAGCAGCCGCGCCTCCCAGCGCCCGAAGGCGACCAGCGGCTGCGGATCGTCGGCGTGGCGCAGCGCGACGAGCGTGCTGACGAAACGGCAGCGGCGTCGCGTGATGCCTTGCATGCGTGCCAGCAGCAAGGCGTTGTTGGCGGCATCTTGCGCGCGGCGTTGAAGCTCGCGGTCGCCGCCTTGCGCGGCCAGCGGCGCGAAGACCGCGGAATGCACACCGGGCGCGCCGCCGAGTTCATCGACGCACAGCCCCGAGTCATCGGCCAGGGCCGCCAGGCCCGTGGCCCGCGCCGCGTGCCGCGCCTTGGCGAGCGCGTTTTCGACAAAGGTGTGATGCGGCTCCTCGGCTTCGCTGACGCCGAAAGCGCCTTGCGGCACCAGTCTCGATCGCCAGGCCTGCGAAAAGCTGCTGCAACTCGGCAAGCTTCTTGGCGTTGTTCGACGCCAGGACGAGCTTCACGGCCGCGGCTGCTTCAGCGCCGCCTTCTGTGCCGCGACGAGATCGGCGATGCCGCCCGCCGCCAAACCGAGCAACGCATCCATCTGCGCGCGCGTGAACGCCGCGCCCTCGGCCGTGCCCTGCACTTCGACGAAGTGGCCGGCGCCGGTCATGACGACGTTCATGTCGGTGTCGCAGGCCGAGTCTTCGGTGTATTCGAGGTCGAGCAGCGGCGTGCCTTCGACGAGGCCGACCGAGATCGCGGCGACGTGGTCGCGGATCGGGCTCGCCTTCAGCTTGCCTTGTGCGGTCAACCAACTCACCGCATCGTGCGCGGCCACGAACGCGCCGGTGATGGCCGCGGTGCGCGTGCCGCCGTCGGCCTGGATGACGTCGCAGTCGAGCGTGATCGTGCGCTCGCCGAGCGCAGACAGGTCGAACACCGCGCGCAGCGAGCGGCCGATCAGGCGCTGGATCTCCTGCGTGCGGCCGCTCTGTTTGCCGCGCGCCGCTTCGCGGTCACCGCGCGTGTGTGTGGCCCGCGGCAGCATGCCGTACTCGGCCGTGACCCAGCCTTGGCCGCTGCCGCGTTTGTGCGGCGGCACCTTGTCTTCGACCGACGCCGTGCACAGCACCTGCGTGGCGCCGAAGGCGATCAGCACCGAGCCTTCGGCGTGTTTCGTGAAGCTGCGCTGGATGGTCAACGCACGCAGTGCATTCGCTGCACGGCCACCATCGCGGACATAGCTCATGAAGATTTTTTCTCGTTCGAACGCCGGATCGCGTCGTTGATCTCTTTGATCGAGCGCTCGATCTCGGCTTCGTCGAGTTCGTCGGTCGGCACGTCGCCGACGACGACGCCGGCCTGGATCGTCGAGGCAAAGACCTCTTCGCCCAGGCTCTGCGTCGAGATGCCGGACTTGCTGTCGGTGTCTTCGGCGGCTTCCCACTCGGCGGCGATGATGGTCACGTTGTCGCTCTTGGCGCCGGCGTGGCGCAGCGCCTGCTCGACCAGTTCGGGCACCGCGTCGGCCAGCGTGCGCTGGCCGAGCTGGTCAGCGATCTCGGCGTCGGTGACGCTGCCCCACAGGCCGTCGGAGCACAGCAGCACACGGTCGCCGGCCTGCATCAGGATCGGCCCGGCGGTATCGACGACCGGCTTTCCGGGGCTGCCCAGGCAGGTGAAGAGCACGTTGCGGTTGAACTTCTCGCCCATCGGCACGACGTGCGACAGCGTTTCCTGCAGCTCGGTGTAGCTGTGGTCGCGCGTGCGCGCGATCAGCTTGCCGTCGCGCACCAGGTACAGCCGCGAATCGCCGCAATGCGCCCAGTAGGCGGCGTTGCCTTGCAGCACGCAGGCGACGATGGTCGTGCGCGGCGTGTCCATCAGCGCCTTCTCGGTGGCGTAACGCAAGAGCTGGTGGTGGCCGGCGATGATGGCGTCGTGCAGAAAGCGCAGCGGGTCTTTCAGCGTCGGTTTGGCGTCGCGCTGGAAGAGCGCGGCCATCGTCTGCAACGAGAGCTGCGACGCGACCTCGCCTTCCGGATGCCCGCCCATGCCGTCGGCCAGTGCGAACAGACCCGAGTCGCGCGTGTAGCAATAGCCCATGCGGTCTTCGTTCTTCTCGCGACCGCCTTTGCGGCTGATCTGATAGACCGAGAACTGCATGGCCTACGCCTTGGCGCCGGTCTTCAGGTTTTCCAGTTGCAGCTTCAGCCGCTCACTGAAACTGAGCTTCGTGTAGCGGCGTTCGGTCTCGCGCGCCAACTCTTTCTGCAACGCGAACACGCTCTGCGGACGCGACAGCGGATCGAGCGACATGCACCATTCGGTGACTTCGATCAGGTTGTCGGAATAGACATTGCGCAGTCGCGACAGCGACAGCGCCAGCCGATCCTTCTCGATGCGCTGCGGCGCGTCGTTGGGCGGGTAGCCCTGCATGCAGGCATAGATGCAGGCGCCGATGGCGTAGATGTCGGTCCAGGGCCCCAGAGAGCCATCGCGGCGGTACATCTCCGGCGCCGCAAAGCCCGGCGTGTACATCGGGCGGATGAAGTTGCCTTCCTTGCTCAGCACCTCGCGCGCAGCGCCGAAGTCGAGCAGCACGGCCTTGTTGTCGTTGGTGATGAAGATGTTGGCCGGCTTGATGTCCAGGTGCAGCATCTTGTGCTGGTGCACGATGCGCAAGCCGCGCAGGATCTCGTCGAACAGCGAGCGGATCGTCGATTCGCGGAACACCTTGTCGCGCTTGAGGTCGCGCGCGGTGACGATGAAATCCTGCAGCGTGTCGCCCTGCAGATAGTTCATCACCATGTAAACCGTTTCGTTCTCGCGGAAGAAGTTCAGCACCGAAACGACGCTCGGGTGGCTGATTTGCGCCAGCGAGCGGCCTTCCTCGAAGAAGCTCTTCAGCCCCAGGCGGTACAGCGGCAGCTTGTCGGGCTTGACGCGCGGCGTCAGCTCGCCCGGTGAGCGCTCGGCCAGCGAGGCCGGCAGGTATTCCTTCAACGCAATCAGGCGCCGCTCCGGGTCTTCGGCGAGATAGACCACGCCGAAACCGCCGGCTGCGATCTTCTTGACGACCGAGTAGCCACCGACCACGGTGCCAGCGGGCAACGGGGCTGGTTTTGGCTTTGACATAATCGTTGGATTGCGTGTGCGCTGGATAGCAATGACAGTCTATAGCATGACCGGATACGCCAGCGCCGGTGCCAGCGTCGCGAACGCGAGTGCTGGCGCGGCTTTGCGGCCAGATTCACGTTCTGAAGCCAGGCCGGAAGGCAGCCCGCCGAGCGGCGCCGTGATCAACGCCGAAGTGCGTTCGGTCAACGGACGATTTCTCGACCTGTCGCTCAAGTTGCCCGAGGAGATGCGCGGCTTGGAGCCGGCGCTGCGCGAGCTGGTGGCGGCTTCGATCAAGCGCGGCAAGGTCGAGTTGCGGCTGGCCAATGCACGCGAATCCGCCGGTGCCGTGGCCATGCCGGGCGCCGAGGCGCTGATGACGCTGGCCCGTGTCGAATCGATGGTGCAGGGTTGGTTGCCCAAAGCCGCGCCGCTCACCGTGCACGAGGCCTTGCAGTGGTGCAGCAAGTCGGCGGCTGCCGAGGCCGCCGACGAGCCGGCGCTGCAAGCTGCACGCCAGGCGCTGGCCGGCCTGCGCAGCGCCCGCGAGCGCGAAGGCGCGCGGCTGGCGGCGGTGTTGATCGAACGTCTGCAGCACCTGCGCGCGCTGGCCAAGAAGGCCGAACCGCTGTTGCCGGCTGTGGTGCAAAAACAGCGTGAACGATTCCTCGAAAGATGGAACGAGGCGCTCGCGGCCAGCGGCGCCAGCAACAGCGTGCCGTCGCAAGCCTTGCAGGAACGCGCGCTGAACGAAGCCGCAGCGTTTGCGATCCGCATCGACGTGGCTGAAGAACTGGCACGGCTGGCCTCACACCTCGACGAGATCGAGCGCCTGCTCGAAGCCGGCGGCGAGGTCGGCAAGCGCCTGGACTTTCTGATCCAGGAGTTGCACCGTGAAGCCAACACGCTCGGTTCGAAATCGGCAGCGCTGGAGTTGACGGCGATCTCGGTCGATATGAAAGTGGCGATCGAACAGATGCGCGAGCAAGTCCAGAATCTCGAATAGAAGAGCACGATGGAAACCCCAGGCAACCTCTTCGCAGTGGCAGCGCCCAGCGGCGCCGGCAAGTCGAGCCTCGTCAAAGCGCTGCTCGAACTCGACTCGCACCTGGCCGTCTCGGTGTCTCACACCACGCGCGCGCCGCGCGGGCAGGAACAACATGGCCGCGAATACTGGTTCGTGGACGAGCCCGAGTTCCAGGCGATGGTCGGCCGCGGGGAATTCTTCGAGTGGGCTCAGGTGCACGGCAAGCTCTACGGCACCTCGCGCCTGGCGATCCAGGACCGGCTGACGCGTGGCGAAGACGTGGTGCTCGAAATCGATTGGCAGGGCGCGCTGCAGATCAAGCGCCTGTTCGAGCACACGGTGCTGATCTTCATCCTGCCGCCGTCGTGGGACGAGCTGCGGCAACGCCTGCTGCGCCGCGGCGAAGACAACCCGGAGACGATCGAGCAGCGCATGGCCAACGCCCGCGTCGAAGTCGCCCATGCCCGCGACTTCGACTTTGTTATCATCAATTCGTTGTTCGAGACGGCGCTTTTCGATCTGAAGACCGTCGTTCACTCCCAGCGATTGAAGTACGCCGCCCAACGGCGCAACAAGTCCGCGGTCTTCGCGGCCTTGAATCTGAACTGAAAGATCCGCACACCATGGCCCGCATCACCGTCGAAGACTGCCTGGACAAGATCCCGAACCGCTTCCAGCTCGTGCTCGCCGCGACCTACCGCGCGCGCATGCTGAGCCAGGGCCACGCGCCCAAGGTCGAGAGCCGGGGCAACAAGCCGGGCGTGACGGCGCTGCGCGAAATCGCCGCCGGCGTCGTCGGCATCGAGATGCTGCGCAAGGTACCGATCTAAGCACTGCTCAGCCATCGACTGCAAAGGCGCTCTCCGGAGCGCCTTTGTCGTTTATGGGAGTATTCGGCCGTGGGCATTCGATCCTTCGCCGCCGACCTGCTGCCGAGCGCGCTGCTGCAAACCGCACGCGAGCGTCCGGCCGCCGCCGTGCCGCGTGCCGAGGCCAATGATTTCGCGGCGCTGACGGAGAAGCTGAGTTACCTGTCGAAGGCCGAGCTGAAGCAGGTCCGCGAGGCCTACAAGTTCGCCGACGAAGCGCACCTCGGCCAGTTCCGCGCCAGCGGCCAGGCCTACATCACGCACCCGATCGCCGTCGCGGGCCTCGTGGCCGACTGGAAGCTCGACGTGCAGGCCATCATGGCCGCGCTGATGCACGACGCGATGGAAGACTGCGGCGTCACCAAGCCCGAATTGATCCAGCGTTTCGGCGCGCCGACGGCCGAGCTGGTCGATGGCCTGACCAAGCTCGACAAGCTGCACTTCTCGACGCGCGAGGAATCGCAGGCCGAGTCGTTCCGCAAGATGCTGCTGGCGATGGCGCGCGACGTGCGCGTGATCCTCGTCAAGCTCGCCGACCGCCTGCACAACATGCGCACGCTGTCGGCGGTGGCGGCCGACAAGCGCGGCCGCATCGCCCGCGAAACGCTCGACATCTACGCGCCGATCGCGCACCGCCTGGGCCTGAACCAGATCTACCGCGAGCTGCAGGAGCTGTCGTTCGCACAGGTCTATCCGTGGCGGCACGGCGCATTGGCCAAGGCGCTGACCAAGGCCCGCGGCACGCGGCGCGACATCGTCGAGCGCGTGCAGAAGGACGTGGAAAAAGCCTTCGGCGCAGCGAAGCTGAAGGCGCAGGTCTTCGGCCGCGAGAAGACGGTCTATTCGATCTTCCGCAAGATGCGCGACAAGCACCAGCCGTTTGCCAGCGTCAACGACCTGTTCGGCTTTCGAATCGTCGTGCCGCAGATCTCCGACTGTTATGTCGCCCTGGGCGTGCTGCACCAGCTCTTCAAGCCGATGCCGGGCCGCTTCAAGGACTACATCGCGATCCCGAAGGCCAACGGCTACCAGTCGCTGCACACGACGCTCGTCAGCCCGCTCGGCACTGCGGTCGAGTTCCAGATCCGCACCGAGCCGATGCATGCGGTGGCCGAAGCCGGCATCGCCGCGCACTGGATGTACAAGGCCAAGGGCAGCAACGGCCATGGCGCCGATGCGCAGCGCCTGGGCGCGACGGTGCTCAAAAGCCTGATCGACATCCAGGACGACACGCGCGACGCCGCCGAATTTCTGGAGCACGTCAAGATCGACCTCTACCCCGAGGCGGTCTATGTCTTCACGCCGAAGTCGCAGATCCTGTCGCTGCCGCGCGGCGCGACGCCGGTCGATTTCGCCTATGCGATCCACTCCGACGTTGGCGACCATTGCGTGGCCGCGGCCGTCAACGGCGAGGCTGTCGCCCTGCGCACCGAGCTGAAAAGCGGCGACGTGGTGGCGATCACCACCGCGCCCGGCGCGCGGCCGAACCCGGCGTGGCTGAACTTCGTGCGCACCGGCCGCGCGCGCGCCAAGATCAGGCATCACCTGAAGACGATGGAGCACGAAGAATCGCGCGCCCTCGGCGAACGCCTGCTCGCGCAGAGCCTGCGCAGCGAAGGCCTGTTGATGCCCTCCTCCGACCCCAACGACGAAGCCGCCGCACAGATCTGGCAGCACCTGACGCGCTGGAGCGGCAACCGCAACCGCGGCGAGCTGATGGTCGATATCGGAGTCGGCCGCAAGATCGCATCGATCGTCGCCAAACGCCTGGCGCACCTCGTGGCCGAGCGCGGCGGCGACAAGCCCGACGCAGTGACGCTGTCGATGCGCCACTTCGGCGCCGACGCCGACCCGGTGCCGCACCAGGGCCACGTCGTCATCGACGGCAGCGAAGCAGGGTCGATCCAGCTCGCCGCCTGTTGCCACCCGATCCCCGGCGACGAGATCGTCGGCTACCTCGGCCGTGGCGAGGGCCTGACCGTACACAGCGCCGAATGCTCCGTCGCCAAGCGACTGTTCGAACGCGACAGCGAGCGCTGGTTGCCGGTGGAATGGGCCGAGCAGCCGGTGCGCGTCTTCGACGCCGAGGTCAACGTGCTGGTGCAAAACGGCAAGGGCGTGCTGGCCCGCGTGGCCACCGCCGTCAGCGCCACAGAAACCGACATCACGCACATCGACATGGGCACCGAGCGCGCCTCGGAGACCACCGAGCTGAAGCTGACGCTGGCCGTGCGCGACCGCCAGCATCTGGCGGATGCGCTGCGCACGCTGCGCCGTGCGCCCGCGGTGTTGCACGTGGCACGCGTCAAGGGTTGAGCCGCTATCTGCTGAAGAGCTCGGTGTCGTCATCGACAATCAGCACGCGCTGCATCTCGACGTTCAGTTCTCGAACTCGATGCGCGTGGCGATGGCCCGCGTGCGGTCCGACGACAACACACCGCGCACGCGCACGCGCCGGCCGTTGGCCAGGTCGCTCACGCTGCCGTTGCGGAACTCCGGGCCGTTGCCGTAGAACACCGTGATGCCGCGCACGCGGAAGGTCTGCGCGCCGGCGTTCAGGTCGGTGATGGCCTCGCGCAGGTCCACGCCGTCGTTGAAGGCATCGTCGTCGCTGCGCAGATCGACGGTGGCGGCGATCAACGTGCCGCCGCTGCTGCGGCCGCGCACCTTGACGCGCGCGCCGACGACGATGCCGGCGCTGCCATCGACGAAGGTGGCGCCGCTGGCATCGACATCGACGCCGTTGACGGCAAAGCGCGCCGTGCTCGTGAGCGACGTGATCAGGCCCTCGACTTCGGCCTCGTCGCGGTCGGCCACGCGGCGCGTGTCGGCGGCAATCGCCGTCACCGGCCAGCGCCCGCCGACCTGCGCCGTGGCCACCGTCATGCGCACGAACTGCCCGTTGGCCAGGCCCGCCGGCACGCCGGTGGCCGTGAGATCGAATTGCTGCGCGCCGATGCGCAAACTCGGCGGCGCGGCCACGAGGTCGCGCACCAGACCGCGCACGCGGAAGGCGGCCGGCGTGGCGCTGCGGCGCTCGATGCGCGTGGCCACATAGCGGTCGATCAGCACGCCGGGGTCGATGAAGCCGTGCACCTCGACGATGTCGCCGACGGCCAGCGCGCCGGCGCCACCGGGCACGCCATCGACGACGGTGGCCGCCGTGACGCGCACCGCCTGGCCGAGCACCGCGATCAGCGCGCCGCTCGCATCGGCGGCGGTCACCGGGCCCAGCAGGTCGCTGGCAAAGCGCACGCGCGTGGCGGTGGCCACGCGGCCGCCGCTGCCGTCGTCGGTGATGGCGCCGCTCTCGACTTCGACGCGCATGCCCAGCCTCAGGTTGTCGCGGCTGCTGCCGCTGCCGTTGTCTTCGACGACCGCCGTGCTGTCGTCGAAGCGCACACCGGCGACGATGATCGAGCCGAAGCCGGTGATCGGCCCTTCGACATACGAGCCGCCGGTGGCGCCGGTGCCGCCGGTCTCGACGCCGCCACCGCAGGCCGCGAGCAGCAGCGCCACGGCGGCGGCGCGCAGGAAATCGAAGAGGCGATGGATCGGTGTTTTCATGATGCGGCTTTCCCGGAAGTTTTCTTGCGAGTTTTATCGCCAGTGCGCCGCGGCGGTGTGCCCAGTGGCGCATCGTGCACCGGCGACGGCGCCGGCGCGGTATCGAAAGCGTAAAGACCGAAACGCACGCGGTGCGTGTTCGGGTCGTCGGCGTCGGTGCGCGCGGCGTCGTGCTCGATCAGGCGCTCGAGCAGCGGCACCAGCTCGTCGGTCAGGCGCTGCCAATGCGCATGCAGCAGCGGCCGCACCTGCGCCACCGAGGCCGCGCACAGGCCCTCGGCCGCGATCGCCTGCTCGGGGTGCGCCGGCTCGCGGCCGAGCAGGTTGGCCACGGCGCCGGCCAAGTGGTCGCCGACGTTGGCACCCATCCACTGCGCCATGCGCCCAGCATCGCCGCGCGGCACGAAGTTGTCCTTGACCAGGGCCACGCTGTCGCGCGCCGTGTCGTGCGTGGCCAGCTTCAGGCGCAGCAGCTCTTCGAGCAGCGCGCGCGGATGCACGTCGCGCGTGACCTCGTGGGCCAGCGATTCGAAGCTCGGCGCCGGCCCGGTGCGCGGCAGCACGCGCGGCGCGCCGGCGCGCGTGCGGTACGCCGGCGTGGCCCGCCAATGTGCGAACACGACGGCAGCCGGCGATCGCGGCGTCTGTGCAGGCTTGCCTTCGAGCGCGGCGGCGTGCTGCTGCAGGAGCAGGCGGTTGACCTCGCGCCGGTTCAGCCCCGTGGCCGCGCTGACCCGGCTGGCGCGCCGGTGCTCGGGCAGGCCCGGGTGCGCGGCATGCGCGCTGCTGACAAAGGCCGCGCGCAGCATTTCATCGACCACCCCGAACGGCACGCCGCGCGCCACGGCGAGTTGCGCCAACGGCGCGAGCAGACGCGCCAACGCGGCCTGCAAGGCCGCGTTGGCGGGATCGTCGCCGGCGCGTTCGCTCATGCGCGCATGCTAGGGCAGCAAGGCATCACTCGAACTCGATCACCGCCGCGAACATCACGCTGCGGTCTTCGGCCCACAGGCCCTTGACTTCGACCGCCTTGCCGTTGGCGAGATCGGCCGGACCGCCGTCCTTCCATTCGGCCACACGCGAGTAGTTGACCTTGACCTCGCGCAGCATGAAGGTCTGCGCCGCGGTGTCGAGTGCGCTGACGGTGCCGTGCAGTTCGAAGCGCTTGATCTCGTCGCCCAGGCGGTCGATGACCTTGACGCGCGACGCGATCAACGTGCCGTTGGCGACGTTGCCGCGGACCTCGACCAGCGCGCCGTCGCGCACCGTGCCTTCGACGCGCGCGCCGCCGGCGTCGATGGCGATGCCGTTGACCTGGAACTGCGTCGCCGACGTGAAGGCGTTGACGAAGCCGCGCAGGCGCGCATCGGGCACGCCGTCGATGTTGCGCACGCCGCGCCGCACGCGCGTTGCCACCCACTTGCCGCCGACCTGCGCCGTCTGCAGGCGCACGCGCACGCGCTGGCCGTCGGCGAGCGCCGGCGCATCGCGCATGTCGGCCGTGGCGTAGTCGATCACGGCGTCGCCGATGTGGAAGGTCTGGGCGCCGGCGTCGAGCTGGCTGACGAGGCCGCGCAGCCGGTACTCGTTGGCGTTGTCTTCGAGTTCGATGCGCGTGGCCAGGTAGTGGCCGCGGGTGCTGTCGAAGAGGGCGTGGATTTCGAGGATCTGGTTCACCGCCAGCGCGGCAAAGCCGCCGACGAGGGCGGCGTCGAACACCGTCTCGGCGCGCACCTCGACCGTCTGGTCGAGCACGCGAATCGTCTGCGCGGCGCTGTCGATCGACGCCACCGGCCCTTTGAGTTCGCTGCCGAAGCGGATCAGCCCGGCGACCGCGCGGCCGCTGCTGTCGTCGATCGACGACGAGCTGACCTCGACCACCATGCCCAGGCGCAGCACGCTGCGATCGCGCGAATTGCCGTCGTCGTCGTCTTCGACGCGGGCGCTGCTGTCGTCGAAGCGCACGCCGCCGACGATGATCGAGCCGAGGCCGTTGATTGGGCCGCTGGTGTAGCTCTGCGCGTTGCTGCCGCCGGCCGCTGCATCGCCGCCGCCGCCACCCCCGCCGCAGGCGCTGAGCAGGGCCGGGCCGAGCACGCCGGCCATCAGCGCCGCGGCCGGCGCCGCCAGCGCACGGCGGCGGCTGAGGACCAGGGGTTGTAGTGGGTTCTTCATCGTCATCTCGGGACTCCTCTCGCCACCTGCCGGGCGACTGGGCTGCGGGCCCCGGGACGGGACCTTCGCGATGACCGGACTATAAATGGGCGTTTTGCCCATTTGCAAGCGAAATCTGCCGCAACCGGAAAGGCAATGGCAACCAGTCGCAACCGGGGCTCTTCACGCGGCGCACGCTGCCGCCAGCCGGCTGTCAGCAGCGCCGCCGCGACAATTGCAGGCCATGACGCCGCCCCGCCGCTGGATCGCCCACCTCGACATGGACGCCTTCTATGCCTCGGTCGAGTTGCTGCGTTACCCCGAGTTGCAGCGCGAGGCGGTTGTGATCGGCGGCGGCCGGCGGGCGCAGCCCGAGCTGCTGGCCGACGGCACGCGGCGCTTCGCCACGCTGGCCACGTACAAAGGCCGCGGCGTCGTCACCACCGCCACCTATCCGGCGCGCGACCTCGGCGTGCACAGCGGCATGGGCCTGATGAAGGCCGCGCTGCGTGCGCCGCAGGCGGTGCTGCTGCCGACCGACTTCGAGCGCTACCGCCTGTACTCGCGGCGCTTCAAGGCCGCGGTGGCCGAAGTGGCGCCGATCATCGAAGACCGCGGCATCGACGAGATCTACATCGACCTCAGCGACGTGCCGGGCGCGCAGGACAGCATCGGCCACGACCCGTTCGGCGGCGTGCGCGCCGTAGCGCAGGACATCCGCAACAACGTCAAGAGCACGACCGGCCTGACCTGCTCGATGGGCATCACGCCGAACAAGCTGCTGGCCAAGATCGCCAGCGAGCTCGACAAGCCCGACGGCCTGACCGTCCTGACGCACGACGATCTGCCGCGCCGCGTCTGGCCGCTGCCGGTGCGGCGCATCAACGGCATCGGGCCGAAGGCCGGCGCCAAGCTGGCCACGCTCGGCATCAAGACGATTGCCGACCTGGCCGCGGCCGACAAGGCGCTGCTCGCCGAGCACTTCGGCCGCAGCTATGCGCGCTGGCTGCACGACGCCGCCAACGGCCGTGACGAGCGCCCGCTGTCCACGTCGAGCGAGCCGGTGTCGATGAGCCGCGAAACCACCTTCGACCGCGACCTCTCGGCCCGCTCCGACCGCGCCGAGCTCGGCGCCATCCTCGACGAGCTGGTGCGTGAGCTGGCGCACGATCTGCAGAAGAAGGGCTACCTCGGCAAGACGGTCGGCATCAAGCTGCGCTTCGACGACTTCAAGACGGTGACGCGCGATCTGACGCTCGACGTGGCCACGGCAGAAGCCGATGCGATTCGCCACGCCGCGGGCTTGTGCCTGAAGCGCGTTGATTTTTCACGGCGCATCCGTTTGATGGGGGTGCGCATGGCTTCACTCAAACACGCAGGCCGATGACACTGTGGGCATGCATAGCAAAGAACATCCGCGGCGCCGCCGCAGCGTGCCGCACGGCCAACTGTCGAACTGGCTGCTGGCCGGCGTGGCCGCGGCGATCGTCGTGACTTTGTTGGTGGCGCGCGCCCTGGCGTGACCGTTCGCGTCATGCGCGGCGCATCCGCCGCCGCATCGCGCTGCGTACCGAAGGGCATCGATCGACGAGAAAGACCGCAATGACGTTTGAACGCACCCTCCTCGCCACCGCACTGGCCTTGTTCTCTTTTCTGGCCAGCGCCGGCACGGTGCAAGTCACAGTGACCGGCGCCGACGGCAAGCCCGCGGCCAACGTCGTCGTCCAGGTGCGGCCCACCGTGGCGTGGACGCCGCGCCCTGCCCCGCCGGTGGCCGTGG
This sequence comes from uncultured beta proteobacterium, assembly GCA_963816315.1. Lineage (GTDB taxonomy): Bacteria > Pseudomonadota > Gammaproteobacteria > Burkholderiales > Burkholderiaceae_C > CADEEN01. The sequence goes on along the minus strand of CAWFJZ010000048.1, from coordinate 112,244 downwards.
TGACGCAGCAGGACATTCGCTACGAGCCCTTCGTCACCGTGGTGCCGAAGGGCGGCAGCGTGCGCTTCGTCAACCGCGACGCTTACGACCACCATGTGCGCTCGCTGGCCGGCGGGCCGCTCGGCTCGGTGGCGCCGGCCAAGCAGATCGACCTGCGCATGGGGCCGGCCAAGAGCGGCAACGACAGCAGCGCCGACGTCGTGCTGGACCAGGCCGGCGCGATCGTGCTCGGCTGCCATCTGCACGGCTCGATGCGCGGCCATGTCTTCGTCTCGGACACGCCGTGGAGCGCGGTCAGCGATGCCGCGGGCCGCGTGCGCATCGAAGGCGTGCCCGATGGCGCGGCCGAGTTGCGCGTCTGGCACCCGGATCAGTTGACCGAGCAGGCGGCGCAGGCGCTGCAAGTCGCGCTGGCCAGCAACGCCGAGGCCAAACTCAACTTCACGCCGCGCACCCGCGCCGCGCGGCCGGCCGCGACCGCCCACTGACGAGCGCGGCAGCCTGCCGCGCCGCCGCTACGATGCGGGCTGGAGGAACGATCCATGCCGCCCGTCATCACCTGCATCGAAGACCTGCGCGTTCTCGCGCAACAGCGCGTGCCGCGCATGTTCTACGACTACGCCGACAGCGGCTCGTGGACCGAAGGCACCTACCGCGCCAACGAGGCCGACTTCCAGACCATCCAGTTGCGCCAGCGTGTGGCGGTCAACATGGAAAACCGCAGCACCGCGGTGACGATGGTCGGCCAGGCGGCGAAGATGCCGGTGGCGATCGCGCCGGTGGGCATGACGGGCATGCAGCATGCCGACGGTGAGATTCTGGCGGCCAAGGCGGCCGAGAAGTTCGGCATCCCGTTCACGCTGTCGACGATGAGCATCTGCTCGATCGAAGATATCGCTGCGAACACGACCGCGCCGTTCTGGTTCCAGCTCTACATGATGCGCGACCGCGACGCGATGTCGCGCATGATCGATCGCTGCAAGGCCGCCAAGTGCAGTGCGCTGGTGCTGACGCTCGATCTGCAGGTCATCGGCCAGCGCCACAAGGATCTGAAGAACGACCTGCGCGCGTCGGTCATCCCGTCGCTGCGCAACCTGCTCGACATGATGACCAAGCCGCGCTGGTGTCTGGGCATGCTCGGCACGCGCCGGCACTCGTTCGGCAACCTCGTCGGCCACGTCAAGGACGTGAGCGACATGAAGTCGCTCGCCGCCTGGACCAACGAGCAGTTCGACCCGCGGCTGTCGTGGGCCGACGTCGATTGGGTGCGCGAGCGCTGGGGCGGCAAGTTCATTCTGAAGGGCATCATGGAAGTCGAAGACGCGCGGCTTGCGGTGCAGCATGGCGCCGATGCGATCGTCGTCAGCAACCACGGCGGTCGCCAGTTGGACGGCGCGCCCTCCTCGATCCGCGCGCTGCCGGCGATCGTCGAAGCGGTCGGCGACAAAACCGAAGTCTGGATGGACGGCGGCATCCGCAGCGGCCAGGACGTGCTCAAAGCCTGGGCGCTGGGCGCCCGCGGCACGATGATCGGCCGCGCGATGGCTTACGGCCTGGGTGCGATGGGCGAAGCCGGCGTGACGCGCGCGCTGCAGATCCTGCACAAGGAGCTCGACGTGACGATGGCCTTCTGCGGCCACACGCAATTGCAGAACGTCGATCGCAGCATCCTGCGACCGGGCACGTTCTAGGGCGTCGTGATGATGTCGCGGTGCATCGGCGCCAGCCGCGCCAGCATCCGGTTCTGAGCACTGAATGCGATGCCTTTGGCCTCCATGCTTTGCTGCAGCACCTCGACCAGCGCGTTGAAGTGCTCCTTGCCGATGTCGAGGTCGCGGTGCACCTTGTCCATCGGCGCGCCTTTATAGACGCAAGGGCCGCCGGACTCCTGGCAAAGCTGCTCGGTCAACTGCTCGACGAGGTTGGCGCGGTTGGTGTCCTTGAAGAACGGCGCCGTGCGCGCATCGGCCTTCAAGCGGGTGAAGAAGTCTTCCATCAGCGCCTGGATGCCGGCCTTCTGACCGAAGGCCTGATAGACGCTGTCGTCGGCGGGTTTGGTTGTTTGCGCCTCGGCGGTGGTGCAGATGACGAAGCCGGCACAGGCCAGCACGAGGGCGGGGATGACACGTCGCATGATGACCTCAGAATGAAAACTGCGCCGACAGGTAAGCGCCGTTCTGCCGCTTCGGCTGCAGGGCCGGCACGATCTTGCCGAGATCGACATACGCTGCCGTCAGCGAGACCTGTTTGCTCGGCGCCCAGGCGATGAACAGATCGAACCAGTCGTCTTCTTTGAGCGCACCGTCGCCGAGCACGCTGCGGTTCAGGTTGTCGGGCTTGGCTCGGTACTCGGCGCCGAGGGCCACATCCTTGCGCAACAACAGTGCGACCGACACCTCGGGCTGCAGCTTGTAGCGGCTGCTCTGCGCACCGCCGAAGCCGAGCAGGCCGTTCTGGTTGGCCTTGGTCGCGCGCAGCGTGCCGTTGACGAGCACGCTCTGCGCCAGAAACAGCTTGGTCGCGCTGGCATAGACATCGACGCCATGCTCCTTGGCGCCGAGCGGGCCGAACAGCGTCGGGCCGAGCGCGCCGGCATGCGTGCGCTTGTATTGCAGGCCGAGCGCGATCTGCGGCATCAGCGTGTCGCTGTCGAGCACGGCGTCACCGGCCAGTCGTGCCTTGATGCCGACGATGTCCTGCTTCAGCTTCAAGCCCGACAAGCCCAACGGTGCCAGGTTGTCCTTGGTGTCGAACTGCTGCCGCGCCAGAGAGAACTCGATGCGCTCGTTCCAGCTGAAGGCTGCGCCATAGGTCAGCAGCGCGTAGTCCTGCGTTCTCGCGGCAGTGACATGCGCCGTGCCGCCGACCTGGCCGCGCGTGGCGTAGCTGCCGGTCACCGCCCAGGGCGTCAAGCCACCGCCGGCCGCGCCGTCGATGCTGGCCACGCCGCCGGTCAGCAGCAACTTGCCGTCGGCGGCCTGCGCAACACCGGCGCCGAGGGTCAGCGCCAGGACGGCCAAGGCCACGTGGCCGGAAGGACTGCGGGTCATCGTCGATCTCCGAAATTCAAAGGTAAGTTTGCTGCGCTACGCAGCCACGCCGACCTTAGATGCAGGCAACCGTAGTGTTGGCGGCGACGCAGCGCCTTTGCCGCGGGCAGCGTCGATTCCGACACGCTTTGCAGCGCCTTTCGTCCGCCCGCCACAATCGCGCCATGGCCGTGACTTCACCCCTGCCCGCACCGCGTCTGCGCGCGCTGCTGACGAGCCTCGGCCACGGCCTGCTCGAACGCGAAGCCCCTGTCCGTCTGGCGCTGCTCGCCGCGCTCGCGGGTGAACATGTGCTGTTGATCGGCCCGCCGGGCACCGCCAAGAGCGCGCTGGCGCGGCGGCTGCACAGTGCGTTCGGCCAGACGCGCTACTTCGAGCGCCTGCTGACGCGCTTCTCGACGCCGGAGGAGCTGTTCGGCCCGCTGTCGCTGAAGGCTTTGGAAGACGACCGCTACGAGCGCCTCACCGACGGCTTCCTGCCGACCGCCGGCATCGCCTTTCTCGACGAGGTCTTCAAGGCGAACTCGGCCATCCTCAACGCACTGCTGACGCTGCTCAACGAGCGCGAGTTCGACAACGGCACGCGGCGCTTGCGCACGCCGCTGGTGTGCGTCGTGGCCGCCAGCAACGAGGTGCCGGCCGACGACGCGTTGCATGCGTTCTACGACCGCTTTCTGCTGCGCGTGCCGGTGGCGCCCGTCGGCGACGGCAACTTCGCGGCGTTGCTGGCGCTGGGTCATGCGGCGTCGCGCATCGATGCGCCGCTGTTGCCGGCCGAGCGTGAGGCGATCGCCACCGCCGCGGCGGGCGTCAGGCTCGGCGACGGCTTCGTCAGTGCCTGCACCGCGCTGCGCCAGTGGCTGGCCGCGCACGACGAACCTGCGTTGTCGGATCGCCGCTGGCGACAGTTCGTTGCGCTTGCGCGCACCGCTGCCGCGAGCGAAGGCCGCGACGAGGTCGATGAATACGACCTCTGGCTGGCGCCTTACGTGGCCAGCGCCAGGCCCGAGAGCGTGCCGGCGTTGCAGCAATGGTTCGAGCGCGACTTGTTGGCCACGCCGCCTGGTGAAGCACGGTGGCTCGAGCGCGCGGTGCAGGCCTTCGAGAAGCAGCTCGACATCGAAGCCTCGGCACCGCCCGAAGACGATGACGACGCTGCCGGCAAGCTGGCAATCGCGCGCGCCATCGGCCTGGGCGAGCGCGACGACGATGCGCAGCCCAACGCGCAGCGCATCGTTTCTGCACGCCTCGAAGACAAGCTGCGCCGGCGCTGGAGCCCCGTGCACATCCGCTGCCGCGTCGAGCAGGTGAGCGAGATCGAGGCGCAAGTGGCAGCGTCGCGTGCCGAGCTGCGGGCACGCATCCGCGCGCAAGAGGCCGCCTTGGCAACGCGCTTGTGGATGCCGCCTGCGCTGTGCGCGCAGTTGGCGCACGCGCATGCGACAGCGTTGTCGATGCTCGATGGTCTTGCCGCCCGCCTCGCAGCCACGCGCACGGGCTTTGCCGCTCTGCCGTGCGACGAGCAAGCCACCGCTGCGCCGGCGCCGATCGCCATTGCCGATACCGTTTGATGCGCAGCTTCGACGCGCCGTACGACCGCCTGCAGGCGCTGCCGCGAACGGTGTGGTTGCCGACGCTGACCGCGGCCGTCGGCCAACGCGAGCGGCGGCTCGACGATGTGCGCGCGTGGATCGCGGCGCTCGTCGCCGGCGCGTTGCCGGCCACCGACGCCGACTTCGGCGATGCCCACGCCGCCGCCGCGCTGCGCCACGTTGTCGGCGCGCTGACCCTGCCCGGCTTCACGCGCGCCACGCCCGCGCTGGCCGAGCAGGTGCTGCGCACGATGCTGTGGCACCTCGACCGCGCGGTGAACCTCGAACCGCGACTGACGCGCGACGCCGCCATTGCCCAAGTCGCACACGAGTTCGAGCAGTCCTGGCAGCTGGAACTGCACGGCCTCGAAGCCGACCTCGCGTTGCTGCGCGACTTGTCCGGTGGCGCGCACCTGCCCTGGGGCGAGCTGCGTGGCCGCTTGCGCTCGCGCGCATGGCACGAGGCGCGGCGCGCCGCCGAGCGGTTGGCGTTGTTGCCCGAGGTGACGGCGCTGCTGCAAAGCCTCGGCCGCCGCGAGTTCTCGCCGCGCGCCGACCGTACACCGACACCGCAGGCGGCATCACAACGCGTGCCGCTGCGCGCCGTGCAAACACGCCTGCCCGGCGCGCCGGGCGAGATCACCGGCATCCGCTTCGACTCGCGCATCGAGCACATGCTGCCCAGCGAAGCGATCCTGCTGCGCCACCCCGTCGGCAAACGCCTGTGGCGCGCGCGTCAGGCCGAGGGCCGGCTGCTCGCGCACGACACCGAAGCCGTGGTGATCGACTGGCGGCCCGACCCGCACGGCCGCGTTCAAGACAACGCCGGCGCCGCGCCGCCCTCGCAGGCTCTCGAGCGCGGCCCGTTCGTGCTCTGCCTCGACACCTCGGGCTCGATGGCCGGCGCGCCGGAGAACGTCGCCAAGGCGGTGGCAATTGCCGCGCTGCGCGAAGCGCATGCGAGCGGACGTGCCTGCAAGCTGCTCGCCTTCGGCGGGCCCGAGGAGTTGATCGAACGCGATCTCGGCGACTTGAACGCCACGCTCGATCTGATGGCGCAATCCTTCGACGGCGGCACCGACGTGCAGACCCCCATCGAACGCGCGATCGCCTGCGTGCACGAGGCGGCGTGGCAAGGCGCCGACCTGCTGATCGTCAGCGACGGCGAGTTCGGCTGCGTGCGGGCCACGCTCGACAAGCTCGACCGCACGCGAAACGAGCTCGGCTTGCACGTGCAAGGCGTGCTCGTCGGCGACCGCGAGACGATGGGCCTGCTCGAAGTCTGCGACGCCATCCACTGGGTGCGCGATTGGCGGCGCCACGCCGACAGCGCGGACGCCAATGCGACGAGCCCGGTGCACAGCAAGAGCCTGACGGCGATGTATTTTCCGAATGCGTTGTCGGCGCACGCAGCGCGTCACAGCACGCTGCCTTCTGATTCAGCGCGCCACAGCACGCTGCCTTCTGAGCCAGCGCGGCATTCAGGGACTGTGCAGCGGTGACGCCAGCGAGATCCGGCGCGATGCGGTCAGCAGCAGCCCGAGCAGGATGCAGACCACGCCGGCGACGAGTCCGGCGCTGATCGGCTCGCCCAATGCGAACATGCCGATCAGCGCGGCCGTGACGGGGCTCAGTGCAAGAAACGTCGTCGCCTTCGTCGGTGCGGTGTGCTTGAGCACCCACAGCCACATCCAGTAGCCGACGCCGCTCGACAAGCCGATGGCGATCACGACCGCGGCCTGCAAGAACGACAGCGCGCGCGCCTGCGACCACAAGCCCTCAGCCGCCGCCACCGGTGCCAGCGCGAGCACAGCGGCCGCCATCGCCAACGTGCCCAGCGGCAGCGTGGCATGGCGATGCAGCAGCGGCCGGTACAGCACCGAACAGGCCGCGCCGCAGAGCGCGGCGACGAGCACGCAGGAAGCGCCGAGCACGAAGTTGCCGCCGGTCATCGCCGGCGGATGCACACCCAGCGCCAGGCCGACGCCGACGATCGTCAGCAGCACGCCGGCGGCCAGCGGTGCATCGAAGCGCTCGTGGCCGGCCGCGGTGGCGATGACCAGCGTCATCAGCGGAAAGGTCGCGAACAGCAGCGCGCCCACGCCGGCATCGACATGCTTCAAGCCGACATTGAGCAGCGCGATCAGCACGCCGAACTGCACGATGCCGAGCAGGGCGACGCGGATCGCATCGCCGGCCGTCAAACGCTGCCAGCGAGGCTCGCGTGCCGCCGACCATCGCCAGCAGCGGCACGAGCGTCGCCAGCGCAACCGCATAGCGCAGGAAAGTCAGCGACAGCGGGCCGAGGTCGTGCACCAACCAGCGGCTGCCGGCGATGCTGGCGCCGACCTGGATGCCCGCCAACGCCGCCGCACCCAGGGCCAGGCGCTCCGTGGTCACAACTCCAACGTCCAATACTGCCCCACCAGCGACTTGCCGAACGAGCGATGCCGCTCCTGCTTTTCCAGCGTGAAGCCGCGCGACGTGTAGATGCGGCGCGCCGCGTCGAGGTGCGACTGCGTCCACAGCATCAGCGACTTGTAGCCCTTGGCGCGCGCGAAGCGGATGCACTCATCGACCAGGCGCGCGCCGAGCCCCTGGCCGCGCGCCGAAGGTTCCACATAGAGCAGGCGCAACTGCGCCACGCGCGCCGACTTGCGGACAACGAACACCGCGCCGGCGATGCGCCCGCCCTGCTCGGCCACCCAGCAGCACTCATGCTTCGGATCGAAGTCGCGCACGAATTTGGCTGCGATCTCGGCCACCAGCGCTTCGAAGCTGTCGTCGTAGCCATGCTCCTGCGCATAGAGCAGGCCCTGGCGGTGCGCGATCCAGCCGATGTCGCCGACCTGGTGCGGGCGCAGCACGACAGGCTCGGGCGGGCCGCGCAGGTTCGGCGTCAACGCGCGCTCGACGGTGCGCATCGCCTGCCGCAACTCGTCGGCGCTGCCGGCATCGAGGTGCGAGATCAGCGCCGCGGCCTGCGCGCTGGCGCCGCGCTCCAGCGGCGCCAGCGCTCGTCTGCCCTTGGCCGTGGCGGACAGCGTGCTGCTGCGCGCATCGCTGGCATGCGCACCGCGCCTGACCAGGCCCTGGGCGACGAAGCGGCGCAGGATGCGGCTCAGGTAGCCGGCGTCGATCGCCAGCAGGCGCCCCAGATCGGCGGCGGCCAAGGCCCGGCTGGTGCACGATCTCGTAGAGCAGGCGCACCTCGGTGAGGGAAAAACCGCTGCCCAGCAGCTGCTCGTCGAGCAGGCCGAGCTGGCGCGTGTAGAAGCGGCTGAAGCGGCGCAGCGCCGCGACATTGGGGGATTCTTCCGTGCCGGCCATGCCGGCATGTTGCCGTCGATACTTGCCGCAGTCAACGACTTTGCTGACCGCCTCAACAACCCTGCATTAGCGCTGCTGCATCAGCTGCGCCGCCACCGCCGCGGCGATGACCTCGGGCTCCTTGCCGACGACGCCGGGCACGCCGATCGGGCAGGTGATGCGGGCCAGCTCGGCGGTCGTGAATCCGCGCGCTTCGAGCCGGTGTCTGAACGTCGCCCACTTGGTCTTGCTGCCGATCAGGCCGATGAACGGCAGGTCGTCGCGCTCGCGCAGGCGCCGCTCACGCAGCCGCATCAGGCACGCGGCGACGACTTCGAGGTCTTCGGCGTGCGAGAAGCTCATGATCAGCACGCGCGAGCCGGGCGCGAGGTCACGCACCGCGGCCTCCACCGGCGCCGAATGTTCTGCCAGGACTTGCGGCGGCAGCGGCTCGGGAAAAACCTCGTCGCGGCTGTCGATCCAGTGCATGCGCACCGGCAGCGGGGCCAGCGCACGCACGATCGCGCGGCCGACATGGCCGCCGCCAAAGAGGGCCACCGGCATGCGGCGCGCGTCCTGCTCGGTCTGCAAGCGCTCGATCCATGCCGCTGCGCCGTCGGGCTGCACGCGCTCGAATCCGAGGTGCACCACGCCGCCGCAACACTGGCCGAGCGAGGGGCCGAGGGCGAAGCGGCGCCGGGCTTCGAAGGGCCGGCCTGCCAGCGCGGCACGCGCCGCCGCGATCGCGTCGAACTCCAGATGCCCACCGCCGATGGTGCCGAGCACGCGGCCGGCGAACACCGCCATCCACGTGCCCGCCTCGCGCGGCACCGAGCCCTGCGTTTCGAGCACGCTGACGAGCACGGCCGGCCCGGCGGCGAGCCAGGCGCGCAGCGTGTCGAGCGTTGGGTCGGCGAAGGTTGGCATGCGCCCCCAGTCTATTGAGCTTCACGCGGCCAGCCGAGCGGCTGCGCCCATCCGACGTAGTCCTTCGGCAGCGGCGTCGCGTAGTCGCCGTGCTTGCTGGTCTGCAAACCGAGCGCCACCAGAGATTCCGCGAGCTTGACCGCCGCGGCCACGCCGTCGATCACCGGCACGCCCAGGCGCTGCTGCAGCGTGGCGCACAAGCTGGCCATGCCGGCGCAACCGAGCACGATGGCGCCGCTGCGGTCGCGCGCGAGGGCGTCGCGGGCGGCGGCTTCGATCTGGCGCACGCTGTCGTCACTGACCTTCTCGAGATCGAGCACCGCGATGTCGGTGCCGTGGATGCCGCGGCAGCGGCGCTCGAATCCGTAGCGGTGCACCAGGTGTTCGGCGATGACGCAGGTGCGCGTCATCGTCGTCACGACGGAAAAGCCCGTGGCCATCATCGAGGCGACGTGGAACGCCGCTTCCGCGATGCCGAGCACAGGCGCGGCGATGGCTTCGCGCGCGGCGTCGAGGCCCGGATCGCCGAAGCAGGCGATGACCACCGCGTCGATGCCCTGCGCCGCGCGCACCTGCTCGGCCACACCCGCGGCGGCGATGGCTTCGTCGAAGTGGCCTTCGATCGAGCGCGGGCCGAAGCTCGGCTGCACCGCCATGACCTGCGTGCCCGCCGCGGCGGCGGCGCCCGCGGCCTGCGCGATGGCCGCGGTCATCGCAGCACTGGTATTGGGGTTGACCACGAGCAGTCTCATCGGCGTCTCCGGTGCATGATCGATTCAGGTGCGTTTTGCATACAACTTTGGTGCGAGTTTGGCACCTGCGGGTCGCTTCTCCATGGCGCCTCGGTGGCATATCGATTGCATACAAAAACCCTGCCATGTCCGCCGCCGACCTCGAACTGATCAACCTCGTCAAGAAGTTCGACGATGTGGCTGCCGTCGCCGGCATCGACTTGCGCATCGCCGGCGGCGCGTACTGCTGCCTGCTCGGCCCGTCGGGCTGCGGCAAGACCTCGACATTGCGCATGATCGCCGGCCACGAAGAGCCGACCTCGGGCCATGTGCGCTTGGCCGGCCGCGAGATCACCGGCCTGTCGCCTGCCGAGCGCGGCACGGCGATGATGTTCCAGAGCTATGCGCTGTTCCCGCACCTGTCGGTGTTGGACAACGTGGCTTTCAGCGCGCGCATGAAGGGCGTGGCCGCGGCCGAGCGAAGCGCGCAGGCGATGAAGCTGCTCGAACTCGTTGCGATGACGCCGTACGCGAAGCGCCTGCCCGCAGCCCTGTCCGGCGGCCAGCAGCAGCGCGTGGCGCTGGCGCGCGCGCTGATGATGCAGCCGCGCGTGCTGCTGCTCGACGAGCCGCTGTCGGCGCTCGATCCTTTTCTGCGCATCAAGATGCGCGCCGAATTGAAGCGCTGGCACGACGAGTTGGGAATGACGTTCGTTCACGTGACGCACTCGCAGGAAGAAGCGATGGCGCTGGCCGATCTGGTTGTCGTCATGAACCACGGCCTGATCGAACAGCAAGGCAGCGCGCGCGAGGTCTTCGAGCGGCCGCGCACCGAGTTCGTCGCGCGCTTCATCGGCGCGCACAACGTCATCGACACCGCGGCCGGCCGTATCGCCGTGCGCAGCGACCGCACGCTGCTGGCGCCGGCTGATGGTGGTGGCCTGGCCGTGCAGGTGCGCGCGATCGAGTACCAGGGCGCGTCGGTGCAGGTGCACCTGAGCACACCCGGCACCAACGACAGCGCCGACGACGACGCGCCGCTCGCAGCGTGGGTCGCGACGCTGCCCGATCACCAGTTCCATGCCCGTCCGCTCGAACCCGGCCAGCGCGTCGCGCTGCGCTGGGACGACAAAGACGCCCACCCGCTGCAAGCCTGAACCGCAGCATCCACTCGAAGGAGAACCGACGATGACCGCTCCCGATTTCGACGCACTGCCCAACAGCACTGCATCGCGCCGCCGCTTCCTGAAAACCGGCGCGGCCGCGGCCGGCATCGTCAGTGCGCCGTGGGTGCACGCGCAAGACAAACCGACGCTGCGCTACCTTGGTACCGCGGTGAACCAGGACAAGAAGATTGCCGAAAAGTTCGAGGCCGACACCGGCATCAAGATCCAGTATGTCGCCGTCACCACCGACGACGTGACCAAGCGCGCCGTCACGGCGCCGAACAGTTTCGATCTGATCGACACCGAGTATTTCTCGCTGAAGAAGATCATTCCCACCGGCAATCTGAAGGGCATCGACACCAAGCGCATCAAGAACGCCGACAAGATCACTTCGCTGTTCACCAAGGGCGAAGTCGCCGGCAAGAAGGTCGGCGACCAGGGCACGGCGCCGAAGAAGGTGATGTACCTCGACAAGCCCGAGAGCAAGACCTTCAGCGCCACGCCGACGCAGTTCATGACGCTGATCCCCACGGTCTATAACGCCGACACGCTGGGCATCCGGCCCGATCTGATCAAGCGCCCGATCGAGAGTTGGAAGGAGTTGCTGAACCCGGAGTTCAAGGGCAAGGCCGCGATCCTCAACATCCCGTCGATCGGCATCATGGACGCGGCGATGGTCGTCGAGGCGATGGGCCTGTACAAGTACCCCGACAAAGGGAACATGACGAAGAAGGAGATCGACCTCACCATCAAGACGTTGATCGAGGCCAAGAAGGCCGGCCAGTTCCGCTCGCTGTGGAAGGACTTCAACGAGAGCGTGAACCTGATGGCCTCGGGCGAAGTCGTGATCCAGTCGATGTGGTCACCCGCTGTGACCGCCGTGCGCACCAAGGGCATCGCGTGCACCTTTCAGCCGCTGAAAGAAGGCTATCGCGCCTGGGCCGCCGGCTTCGGTGTGCCGAAAACGCTCGCCGGCAAGCAGCTCGACGCGGCCTACGAGTTCATCAACTGGTTCCTCGATGGCTGGGCCGGCGCGTACCTGAATCGCCAGGGCTATTACAGCGCCGTGCTCGACACCGCCAAGGCGAAGATGGAACCGTACGAGTGGGCCTACTGGATGGAAGGCGAGGCGGCTGCGCAAGACATCAAGAGCCCCAACGGCGACCTGCTCGCCAAGAGCGGCAGCGTGCGCGACGGCGGCAGCTACGAGCAGCGCATGGGCGGCATCGCCTGCTGGAACGCGATCATGGACGAGAACGTCTATATGGTGCAGAAGTGGAATGAGTTCGTCGCAGCGTGATCACCACTTCCGTTCGCCCTGAGCAAAGGACCGAGCTTGTCGAGGGCCCAGTGTCGAAGGGTCTTTGGCGCGAACCCCTTCGACAAGCTCAGGGTGGGGCTTCGACAAGCTCAGCCCGAACGGTCTGGTGTGGCGCTCGCATAGGCGCATCGCCAAACCGATGAGCTCGACACGACGAACACTTCTCGCCTGGGCGCAAGCCGCACCCTTGGCCGCCGTGTTCGTCGTCTTCTTCATCCTGCCGCTGGCACTGATCGTCATGGTCAGTTTCTGGCGCGCCACCGACTACGAGCTGATCCCGGCGTTTACGCTGCAGAGTTATGCCGACATCGTCGGCGGCTGCGGCGGACCGGACGATGCGTGCGTGATGCTGCGCACGTACCTTTCCACGCTGAAGTTCAGCCTGCTCACCTGGGCGATCACCTTCGTTCTCGGCTTCGCGGTCGCCTACTTCCTGGCCTTTCACGTGCGATCGACGCTGTGGCAGACGGTGCTGTTCATCGTCTGCACGGTGCCCTTCTGGACGAGCAATGTCATCCGCATGATCTCGTGGATCCCGCTGCTCGGCCGCAACGGCCTGGTCAACGACATGCTGATCAGAACCGGCGTGGTCAATCAGCCGGTGGAATGGCTGCTGTTCTCCGACTTCGCGGTCGTGCTGGCCTTCGTGCACCTGTACACGATGTTCATGATCGTGCCGATCTTCAACTCGATGATGCGCATCGACCGCTCGCTGATCGAGGCCGCGCGCGACGCCGGCGCCAGCGGCTGGCAGACCGTCGCGCATGTCGTCTTGCCGCTGTGCAAGACCGGCATCGTCATCGGCTCGATCTTCGTCGTCGCGCTGGTGATGGGCGACTTCGTCACCATCGGCGTGATGGGCGGGCAGCAGATCGCCTCGGTCGGCAAGGTTATCCAGACGCAGGCCAACGTCTTGCAGTTCCCGGCCGCGGCAGCCAACGCCGTCGTGCTGCTGCTGATCGTGCTGATGATGATCGTCGCGCTGATGCGGCTGGTCGATCTGCGCAAGGAGCTGTGATGAGCGACCGGCGCCGCGCCCCCTTCTGGTGGCTCGCACTGCTGTTCGCGGCCTTCGTGCTCTTTCTCTACGGTCCGATGCTGGCCATCTTCGTGCTCAGCTTCCAGGGGCCGGAAGGTGGGCTCACGTTTCCGCTGCGCGGCGTCTCGCTGCATTGGTTCCGCACGTTGTGGGAAGGTATCGGCACGGTCGATATCGGCGGCGCGCTGCGGCGCTCGCTGGCGCTCGGCGCCGTGGTGATGGTGCTCACCGTGCTGCTGTCGCTGCTGGCCGGATTGGCTTACCGCAAGAAGCTGCCGGGTGGAACGCTGCTGTTCTACGTCGTCGTCGCCAGTCTGATCATGCCGTCGATCATCGTCTCGCTCGGCATCGGCCTGATGTTCCGGCTCTTCGACGGCGCTTTGAAGTCATGGCTCGAAGTGCATGCACCGTCGCTGCACGAGGGCTTCAACACGCTGCTCGGCCTCTACACCTCCGGCCTCGGCGCGCAGCTGACGTGGACGCTGCCGTTCGGCCTGCTGATCATGTTCGCCGTCTTCAACCGCTTCAACCCGGCGTATGAAGAAGCGGCGCGAGATCTCGGCGCGACGCCGTGGCAATCGCTGCGCCACGTCGTGCTGCCGCTGATCGGGCCGAGCCTGGTCGGCATCGGCATGTTCGGCTTCACGCTCAGTTGGGACGAGATCGCGCGTTCGTCGCAGGCCCTCGGCGACTTCAACACGCTGCCGCTGGAGCTGCAGGGCCTGACGACCACCGTGACCACGCCGGTGATTTACGCCCTGGCAACGGTGACGACCGTGGTTTCGTTCGCCGTGATGGCGCTGACGCTGGCCACGCTGTGGCTGTGGCGGCGCCGCCGATCGAGATGACGCCGCGCAGCGATACCGCGACGCAGCGCGTCTATGACGCCCTCTACGCCGCCATCCTCGAGCGCCGCCTGGCGCCGGGCGCGTGGCTGCGCGAAACCGAACTCGCGCTGTCGTTCGACGTCTCGCGCACCGTCGTCCGCCAGGCGCTGCACCGCCTGGCGCAGGACCAGGTGGTCGAGCAGCACCACAACCGCGGCGCGCGTGTGCCCGAACCGCAGCGCGAACAGGCGCGGCATGTCTTCGATGCGCGGCGCGTCATCGAGTGCGAGGTCGCGCGGCAACTCGCCGGCCGGCTGACGGCGGGACAGGTCAAGCGCTTGCGCAGCCTCGTCGCCGCCGAGGCCCAGGCGCTGAAGCGAGGCCGCCGCCCCGACGCGATCCGCCTGTCCGGCGAGTTCCACCGCGTGCTGGCGCAGATGAGCGGCAACCCGGTGTTCGTGCGCCTGATCGAGGGCCTGCTGCCGACGACTTCGCTGCTGATGGCGCTCTACCAGGCGGACGGCCACCCGGGCTGCGTGGCCCACCGCCATGTCGAGCTGATCGACGCGCTGCAAGACAGCAGCGCCCGCGCCGCCACGGAAATGCGGCGCCACCTGCGCGAACTCGAATTGTCGATCCGCGACTGACGGCGCGCTCGGCGGTGGCAACAAGCTGTGATTTTTGCTCGCGCTCACAAGTGCTGCGCGCGCTGCAGCCGCGAAGTTTTTTTTGCAGACAAACGGTCAGGGCCATTTACGCTTGGCTGCACTGGCCGTCGCGGCGCAGGCTTACAGTTTGCGCCATGAAAACACCCGCCCGCGCCCCAACGTTTCGTCGCTCGTTGATGCACACCGGCATGGCGCTGCTCGGCGCCACGGCGCTGGGCATGGCCGCCTGTGGCGGCGGTGGCGGTGGTGGCGGTGGCGGCGGGGCGGGCAACGAGCAGCCGCTGCAGAGCAGCCAGGCCGCATCGACGACCGGCCAGGTGACGGTCCTCGGCGCAGCACTCAACGCGCCGTGGGGTCTGGCCTTCCTGCCCGACGGCCGCATGCTCGTCAGCGAAAAAGGCGGCACGATGGCGCTGGTCAGCGCCGATGGCGCGAGCGTGCAAGCGCGCATCTCTGGTCTGCCCCCGGTGGACACCACGGGCCAGGGCGGCTTGCTCGACGTGGTTCACGACAGCGGCTGGATCTACTTCACTTATGCCGAGGCCGGCAACGGCGGCTCCGGCACCGCTCTGGCGCGCGCGCAACTCAGCGGCGCGGCATTGCAGAACCTGGCGGTGATCTGGCGGCAGACGCCGAAGGTCATCGGCGGCGTCCACTTCGGATCGCGCATCGCCTTCGGCGCTGACGGCCTGCTGTACGTGACCGCCGGCGAGCGCGGCGTCGAGGCCAACAACGGCGTGGCGCGCAGCGACGGCAGCGGTGTGCAGGTCGCGTCCAACGGCATCGGCAAGGTGATGCGCATGAACCGCGACGGCAGCAACGCCGGCGTCTTCAGCACCGGCCACCGCAACCCGCAGGGCGCGGCGTTCGCACCCGGCGGCAATGACCTGTGGATCACCGAGCATGGCCCGCTGGGCGGCGACGAGTTGAACCGCATCGTCGGCGGCGGCAACTACGGCTGGCCGCTGACGAGCTATGGCTGCGACTACAACGCGACGCCGGGCCAGGCCTGCCGCATCGGCGGCGGCGTGCACGGGCCGGCGTACGTCGAGCCCAAGGCGATCTGGGTGCCGACCTCGACAGCACCGTCGGGCCTGGCGTTCTACACCGGCAGCGCGTTTCCCGAGTGGCGGGGCAACGTGTTCAGTGGCGCCCTGGCCGGCGCGACGCTGTGGCGCACGGTGCTCGACGGCAACGGCAATGCCGTGTCGCGTCAGGAAGTGGCGTCGGTCAAGGCGCTCGGCGCGCGCATCCGCGATGTGCGCCAAGGCCCCGACGGCAACCTCTACCTGCTCACCGACGGCGGCAGCAGCGCCAACGCCAGCCGCATCGTGCGCCTGGCGCCTTGAGGTCTGGCAGGATGGCCTCCTCGCGTCCCGAGGAGGGTCACCCACCGTGCGTTTCCTGCTTGCATTCATCGCTGCCGCCGTGCTCAGCGCGGGCGCTGCGGCGCAATCGCTCAAGCCCGTCGTTGTCGCCAAGGGGCTCGACCATCCGTGGGGCCTGGCGTTTCTGCCCGACGGCCGCCTGCTCGTCACCGAGCGGCCGGGGCGCATGCGCATCGTCGAGCGCGACGGCAGATTGAACGCACCGCTGGCCGGCCTGCCGCCGGTGGTCGCCGCGGGCCAGGGTGGTCTGCTCGACGTCGTGCTGCACCCGCAGTTCGCGAGCAACCAACTCGTGTACTGGAGCTTCAGCGAAGCCGCGGAACCCGGTGGAGGGGGCGGCGCCGGCACGGCGGTTGCGCGCGGCAGGCTCGACGGCAACACCCTGGCCAACGTGCAAGTGATCTTCCGCCAGGCACCGAAGGTCGGCGGCGGCAACAACCACTTCGGCTCGCGCCTGGTGTGGTCACGCGACGGCAAACTCTTCGTCGGCCTGGGCGACCGCTTCACGCGCAAGGACGATGCACAGACGCTCGACAACCACATGGGCAAGGTGGTTCGCATCGAAGCCGACGGCAAGGCGCCGGCAGACAACCCGTTCGTCTCACGCGCCGGCGCCAAAGCCGAAATCTGGAGTTACGGCCATCGCAACATCCAGGGCGCGGCGCTGCACCCGACGAGCGGCGAGTTGTGGACGGTCGAGCATGGCCCGCAAGGCGGCGACGAACTCAACGTGCCCGCGGCCGGCGCGAATCACGGCTGGCCGGTCATCACCTACGGCCGCAACTACGGCATCGGCACCAAGATCGGCGAAGGCACCGAGCGCGCCGACGTGGCGCCGCCGCTGCGCTACTGGATCCCGTCGATCGCCCCGTCAGGCATGGCGTTCCTGACCAGCGACCGATACCCGGGGTGGAAGGGCAGCCTATTCATCGGCGCCTTGCGCGGCTCCCATCTCGTCCGCCTCGAACTCGACGGCCGCAAGGTCGTCAAGGAAGAGCAGTTGCTGCCCGAGCGCGGCGCGCGCATTCGCGACGTGCGCCAAGGGCCCGACGGCTGGCTCTACGTGACGACGGACAGCCCGGACGGGCAGGTGTGGCGGCTGGAACGTTGAGCGCCCCGAAGGCGCTCAAGCGTCGCTGGCTTTGCCCTTGTGATGGCAATCGTCGCCGCTTTTGTCCATCTCGGCGGGCACCGCACGCATCGGTGATACCGGCTTGGTTTTCGGTGCGTCCTGAACGACCCGTGGGCTGGGGCCGTCGTGCAGCTGCTTGGCAGGCGCTTGCTTGGAAGCGTTCGAGGGTTTGACCGCGGCCTCGGCAGCGGGCTTGGTCTTGTCAACGGTCTGGGCGTGAGCAACGGGCAACGCCGCGGCGGCGACGACGAACAACAGAGCAGCAACTCGCATGACAACCTCCGAGGGATAGAGCGAGCCAACTCTACTCGCGCAGCGCGGACCCGCCAAGCGTCACCGCTACGCCGTCCTGGGCATTCGCGCCACGCGCCGCTCGACCAGGCCACGCATCAGCCCGAGCGAGAACTGGTGCGCGTAGATCAGCGCCAGGATGCCGCTCTTGTGCAGTTGCACCAGCTTGTCGTCAGCCAGCTCGCTGAATCGTTTTTCATCGACAGTGAGAAACCCTTCGACGCTGAGCTGCTGGCCGTCGGGCAGCGTGGCGTCGAAGCGCATCGGCTGCAGCAGCTCGAGTTCCTGCAAGCTGCGGCCAAGCAGGCGCGTGCGCTGGGCTTCGTTCTCCAACTGCTCGACGAACTTGCGCCGCTCTTCGAGCATCGGCGACGGCTCGCCCTGGTCGTTGAACAGCAGCTCGCCTTCAGTAGCAGACAGCGCGCCAGCCTGGTCGTCGATGACGACGACGTAGTTCTGCGCGTCGGTGCGCGCCAGGCCGAGCGGGTAGCCGCGCAGCAGCGCCGGCACATAGCGCGCGGCCCACGAGCCGTCGTCGTTCAACATCAGGTTTTCGCCTTGCGTCAGGCCGAGCACGGCCACCGGCGCGACTTCGCGCTGGCCGTCGTCGCCTTTGCCGGCTTCGATGAAGACGATCGGGTAGTCGCGCGCGGCGTCGATGAATTCCACCGCGGCGACGAACAGCGAGTTCATGCCGGCCGTGCGGTCGAAGCGCACCGTCGGCGTGTGCAGGCGCTGCGCGCGGTGCTGAACGCGGTCGAGGGCGACAGGCTTGGCGAAGAGGACGGGGTCGATCATGGTGGAACACTCACTCTGCGGTTTCAGCAATCGGTGCGACGAGCACCTTGTCGATGCGCTTGCCGTCCATATCGACGACTTCGAAGCGCCAGCCGTCCCAGTCCACGCGATCGGTGGCGTTGGGCAGGCGGCCGAGCAGCAGCATGATCATGCCGGCCAGCGTGTTGTAGCGGCCGCGGTCCTCTTCGGGCAAGGCCTTCAGGCCGAGGCGGTCTTTCATCTCGGGCACGGGGATCAAGCCGTCGAGCAGCCAGCTGCCGTCGCCGCGCGGCACGGCCCAGGCATCGCCGTCGGCCGGCGCGTTGAACTCGCCGGTGATGGCTTCGAGCACATCGCGCACCGTGATCACGCCCTGCACCTCGCCGTATTCATCGACGACGAAAACCAGCTCGGCATCGGAGCCGCGAAAGTGGTCGAGCAGCTCCATGCCGGTCAACGTTTCCGGCACGAAGACCGCCGCGCTGACGAAGTCGGCGATCGCCGGCGTTTCGCCGCGCGCCAGCGCCGGCAGCAGCGACTGCGCGGCGAGCACGCCGACAACATCGGTCAGGTCGCCGCGGCAGACCGGGTAGCGCGTGTGCTGGTTCTCGGCCATGCGCAACAGCGTCTCGGCCAGCGGCACCTCGGCATCGAGCCAGGTGATCTCGGCGCGCGGGATCATCATCGAGCCGACCTGGCGCTCGTCCAGGCGGAACACGTTGCGCACCATCTGGTGCTCCTGCTGCTCGATGACGCCGGCGTCGAGCCCCTCTTCCAGGCTGGCCGCGATTTCCTCTTCAGTCACGCTGCGATTGGTGTCGCCCTTGATGCCGAGCAGGCGCAGCATGGCTTCGGTGCACATCGACAGCAGCGCGACGAAGGGGCGTGTGGCTGCCGACAGCCAGTTCATCGGTGTGGCCACCAGGCGCGCAATCGTTTCAGGGAAGAGCTGGCCGATGCGTTTGGGCACGAGCTCGCCGAAGATGATGGTCAGGAAGGTGATGATCACCACCACCAGGCCGGTAGCCGACACCGCAGCCGCCTTCTCCGGCAACGCCGGGAAGGTCTTGCCCAGCCACACCGCCAGCGGCTGCGAGAACGCGGCCTCACCGACGATGCCGTTGAGGATGCCGATCGAGGTGATGCCGATCTGCACCGTGGACAAGAACTTGGTCGGCTTGTCGTGCAGCTCGATTGCCGTCTGCGCGCCATGCTCGCCGGCTTCGACCATGACCTGCAGCCGCGCCTTGCGGCTGGCGGTGAGCGCCATCTCCGACATCGCGAAGACACCGTTGAGCAGGATCAGGAAAACTAAAAGCGCAACGTCCATGCCCAAGGCGGCGATTGATGGGCTGGCGAGCGTAGCAGAATGGTCTCGTGCACTACCTCATCGGCGACCTGCAAGGCTGCTGCGACGCCTTCGACCGGCTGCTCGCCGACATCGGCTTTTCGCCATCGCGCGACAGCCTCACCGTGCTCGGCGATCTGGTCAACCGCGGGCCGCAGTCGCTGGCCGTGCTGAAGCGCGTGCGTGGGCTCGGCGCGGCGGCCGAGTCGCTGCTCGGCAACCACGACTTGCATCTGCTCGCGGTGGCGCATGGCGTGCGGCCTGCGCATGCGAGCGACACGCTCGGCGAGATCCTCGACTCCCCCGAGCGTGAGGCCTGGCTCGAATGGCTGCGCGCGCGACCGCTGGCGCTCGAACGCCATGGCTGGCTGTGCGTGCACGCCGGCGTCAATCCGGCGTGGACTGCGTTTAAAACGTTGGCCCTCGCCGCCGAAGTGGAATCGATGTTGCGCGGCCCCGACCTGGCCGCGTTCCTGCCGCAGATGTACGGCAACGAGCCCGCGCGTTGGAGCGACATGCTGCAAGGCGCCGACCGCTGGCGGCATGTCATCAACGTGCTGACGCGCATCCGCTTCGTGCACGCGGCCGACGGCACGCTCGATTTCAAGTTGAAGGAAAGCGCGAGTGCCGCGCCGCCGGGCCTGGTGCCCTGGTTCGAAGCGCCCGGTCGTGCCAGCGCGGGCACACCGATCGCCTTCGGCCACTGGTCCACGCTCGGCCTCGTCAACCGCGCCGACCTGCTGGCGCTCGACACCGGCTGCGTCTGGGGCGGATCGCTGACCGCCGTGCGCGTCGATGGCGGGCGGCGCGATGTGGCGCTGGTCCGCTGCGAGCAGGCATAGCCGCCGACGTGGCCAGGCCGCGACAAGTTAAGTCGGTCTTAAGCGCGGCGCGAGAATCATGGCCGATCGATCAAAGCAATATGCGAATCCTGCTCATCGAAGACGACGCGATGATCGGCAAGGCCGTTCGCCAAGGGCTGGCGCATGCCGGCTTCGCGGTCGATTGGGTGACCGATGGCCGCGCCGCAGAACTGTCGCTGGCCAACGGCGTCTATGACCTCGCCATTCTCGACCTCGGCCTGCCGAAGAAGGATGGCATGGCCATCTTGGCGACGCTGCGCGGCATGGGCAACTCGATGCCGGTGTTGATCGCATCGGCCCGGGACACGGTGCGTGACCGCATCGCCGGCCTGGAAGCGGGCGCCGACGACTACGTGCTCAAGCCCTTCGACCTGGACGAACTGGTGGCCCGTGTCAGAGCGCTGCTGCGCCGCCATGCCGGCAGCGGCTCGCCGCTGTTGCAGTTCGGCTCGCTCGCGCTCGACCCGGTGCGCAAGTCCGTGACCCACGATGGCGTCGTGGTCGAACTTTCGGCGAAGGAGTTCGCGGTGCTCGAAGCGCTGATGCAGCGGCCGGGCGCGGTGCTGTCGCGCGAGCAGCTCGAGGAATCGGTGTACGGCTGGGGCGAGGAGGTCGGCAGCAATGCCATCGAGGTGCACCTGCATCACCTGCGCAAGAAACTCGGCGCCGACGCCATCAAGAACGTGCGCGGCGTGGGTTACCGCGTCGCCGACATCTGAATGCGCTCGATCGAGCGCACGCTGCTGGCGTGGGTTCTCGGCGCCCTCTCGCTGGGCTCTCTGCTGGTGGCGCTGGTCACCTACCGCGTCACGTTCGAAGAGATGACCGAGGTTTTCGATGCCGACCTCAAGAACGTCGCGCAAGCCGTGGGCAGCTATCACCATTCGGGCCTTGGGGCGGATGCGTTTCAGCCGCACTTGCCGCAGCGCACGGACCGGCCCGACGACTCCGAGATCGTCACCGTGACGTGGACTCGGGCCAGGCATCGCGTCTATGCCTCGGACCCGCGCGTCGCGATTGCCTACTCCGACGTTGAGGGCCTGTCTCGAACGCGGGTGGACGGTGAGGACTGGATCGTCTATTCCAGCGTGCGCGACGACGGGGTCGCGCAGGCGGCGCAGCGCGTGGCCGCACGTCAGGAGATGGCGGGGGAGTCCGCAGCCAAGGTTTTTCCACCGATGCTCGTGCTGGTGGTCATCGTCGGCGGCCTGCTGGTGTTCGGATTGCGGCGTGGCCTGCGGCCGCTGGACGGCGCGGCCAGGGATGTCGCCGCGCGCAGCGCGCTGTCGCTCGACCCCATCGAGGCCGGCGATGTGCCGCGCGAGGTCGCGCCGCTCGTGGCCTCGATCAATGGCCTGATCGGCCGCCTGGCCACGGCGTTTTCGGCGCAGCGGCGCTTCCTGGCCGACGCGGCGCACGAACTGCGCACGCCGGTGACGGCGCTGCGCCTGCAACTCCAACTGCTCAGGCGCGCAGCCGACGAGGCCTCGCGCGAGGAAGCCATGGCCGAACTCGAGTCGGGCATCGCGCGGTCACAGCGGCTGATCGAGCAGTTGCTCGATGTGGCGCGATCCGAACCGGATGGCGAGGTCACACGCAAGGAGCCGGTCGAGCTGGCAGGGCTGGCCCGCGTCGTGGTCGGCAGGTTGAGCGTGCAGGCGGAACAGCTCGGTGTCGATGTCGGCGCCGCGGGTCCGACGGGGGTCCTCGTCCGGGGCGACAAGGACCAGCTGACCGTGCTGGTCGACAACCTGGTGGAGAACGCTTTGCGCTACACGCCCGCAGGTGGAGTGGTCGATGTCGAGGTCCGCAGGCGTGACGGCCGGGCGGAACTGCGCGTCATCGACAACGGTCCCGGCATTCCCGAAGCAGAGCGCGAGCGCGTGTTCGACCGTTTCGTTCGCGGTGAGGACGCGCGGGTTCAGGCACGCGACGCCAGCGGCAGCGGCCTGGGCTTGGCGATCGTGCGTGCCATCGCGCAGCGGCACGGCGCCAGCGTCAGCCTGCACACGCCGGCCTCGGGGCGCGGCCTCGAGGTTCGCGTCGGCTTTCCCCCCGGCTGACACGCGCTCGCTCAAGCGGCCCGACGGCTGCTGGCGAGGATGTGGCTCATCGGTCTGAGCGTCACCGCCGCCTCATCCACCATCTGGCCGAATGCCGTGCTGGCAAGCACCTGGTACTCGGAATCGCGCGCGGCGGAGATCGGGTCGCCCGCGTGCAGGCCGACGCTCGGATGGCTCATCAGCAGGTCGGCGTCCTCGGCCGAGGCCAGCCACGCGGCCAGCAGCCTGGCGTAGCGTCCGGGTCCGCCTTTGAAGTCGTACACGCCCAGAAGGCCGCGGTTCTGAGAGAAGCCCATTCGGCGAGCCGCCGACGCCATGGCGCCCGAGCCCAGCATCTCGATGCCCCGAGCCTTGATCGTCGTCCGCCAATCGCCACCGCGCGCCGCCCCGGCAGCGGCGACGGTGCGCGTCGAGCGCAGCCACGGCCAGTGGCCGCGATACCGCCGGGCCAATTCGTCGAGCAGTTCGTCTCTCACGGTGGCCAACTGGTGCACATGCCGATGCCCGTCAACGAACGCCGGGCCGCGGCCGAGCACCTGTTCGAACGTCTCCAGCTGGGCCCGAATCTCGGCCCGGATGCGCAGCGGGTCGAGCCGGCCGAGCAGGCTGTGTGCGATCAGCGACGGCAGGCGCCGGCGCGATCGCGGCAGCAACGGCGACTCGGTGAGGTCCAGATGCAGGCCGATGTCGATGCCGGCCGCGTCCTGGCGCCGCAACAATGCGCTCCAGGCGAGGCTCCAGGCCTGGCCGCCGACCAGGCAGCCGATGGCGTGCACGCGGTCGAGCCGTGCCAGGCCAAGCGCGGCTTCGTTGACGCCGGCGTGCAGACCGAAGTCATCGACGCAGATGCAGATCGTGCGCGGGCGTCTATGCTGGTGAGCAGCATGAGCAGCCATTCCGCGCGACGCCACGAGCTGCTCGGCTGGATGCGCCGGCGCTACGACTTGGCGCTGGCGCTCGTGCTCGTGGCCGTTGCCGTGTTCACTTGTTTGTTGAGCCGTCATTGGGCGTTCCTGCGCAACCCAGCGCACCAGCCAGCGCAGGCAGCGCGCTGTCGACCCGCCACAGGGTCGTGCCGCGCTGGCTGAGGGCGACCTGCGCACGGTCCAGGAACGCAAAGCGCACACCTTGCCTGCTCGGGCCGATGACCCAACTGACCGGTGATGCGCAAAGGCGTGCCGGCAGCGTTGTCGGTGCGATCAACACCCGCGCCGCGCGTCCGGGGGCAAACCGTGCCGCGTCGGCCAGCTCCTTGCGCCAGTTGTCGCGCTGGTCGGCGTCGGCGTCGGCGCCATCCCAGTCGTCGACCACGCCGACGTCACCGCGAATGCCGGCGTAGAAGGGCAGGTCGAAGTAGTAGCTGCCGAGCATGACGACGGGCTCCTGCGCCTGGCGCTGGCGGGCCAGCGCAGACGCGAAATCCTGCGAAGAGCGCAAGGGGGTGATCGCGAGCGCCGCCACCCCACCGAGGCCGAGCAGCACCGTGACGGCCACGCTGGCCTGCCACAGCCGCCGCGCGCGCGCTGGCGGCACGGACAGCGCCATGATGTAGCCGTCGGCCATCAGCATGGCCAGCGGCGGCACGGCAGGCAGGATGTAGCCCACCAGCTTGGATTGCGGCAGCGAGAAAAAGACGACGACGACCACGACCCACAGCACCAGCAACAGCCGGATCGGGCTGCGTTCGGGTTGGCGCTCGGCGTCGCTGAGAAAGCCATGCCGGAACGGCCGGGTCAGCCACGGCAGCCAGGGCAGGCAGAGCAGCAACAGGACCAGCGGGAAGAACCAGAACGGCTGCGCGTTGTTGAAGCCGCTCTCGGCGAAACGCCTGAAGTGCTGGACGACGAAGAAGTAGTCCAGAAAGTCGGCAAAGCGCCACTGCATGGCGACGAACCAGGGCGCCGCGAGCAGCACGAAGATCACCACGCCCGGCCACCAGAGCAGCGTCGCCAGCACGCGCCAGCGCCGCAGCAGCAGCACCCACGAAGCGACCACCAGCGCCGGGATGACGAGGCCGATCAGCCCCTTGGCCAGGACACCGATCGCGGCCATCGCGTAGGCTGTGGCCAGCGCCTTGCGATAGGGAAACTTCCACTCGATGCACATCGCCGCGTCGGCCAGCAGCACGATGGTGGCGGTGATGCAGCCGGCGACCAGCATGTCGAGGTTGGCGAACTGACCGCCGACGAAGTACAGCGGTTGCGCCAGCAGCGCCAGCAGGGTCAGGCGGGCGGCGCGCTCGTCCCACCAGCGGCGCGCGAACACGTACATCGAGACCGCGCCGAGCGCGGCGCCGAGGATCGGCGCGGCGCGCGCGGCCCACTCGTTCAAGCCGAACAACGACATCGAGCCGGCGGTGATCCAGTAGAAGAGCGGCGGCTTGTGGAAGTACGGCAGGCCGTTCAACGTCGGCGTCAGCCAATCACCGGAGCGCAGCATCTCCCAGGCCACACCGACGTAGCGACCCTCGTCGGGCAGCATCAGCGGGCGGGCCCATGCCGTGGCGGCGAGCCAGACCAGGACCCACGTTGCGATCCACGGCAGATCGCGGCCGCGCCATGGCGTGGCTGGCGTCACCGCTGCACCGATTTCATGCCGCGGCCCCGTTCTCGCTTGACGACGAACAGCGGCCGCGCTTTGACTTCCTCGAAGACCCGGCCCACGTATTCGCCGACGATACCCAGCGAGATCAGTTGGATGCCGACAAACAGCATCAGACTGACGACGATGGTGGTCCAGCCGCTGACGTTGTGACCATAGAGGAAGTAGCTCAGCGTCAGGTAGGCGCCATAGACGAACGCCGCCAACGCCAGCGCGAAGCCGACGGCGCTGACGGCACGCAAGGGCCAGGTCGTGAAGGCGGTCAGTCCGTCGAGCGACAGGCGGACGAGGCGCAGCGGGCTGAACCGGCTGTGCCCGTGGGCGCGCGCGTCGGGCACATACGGCACCGGCACGGCCTTGAAGCCGACCCAGGCGTAGAGCCCTTTCATGAAGCGGTTGCGCTCGGGCAGCGACAGGAGGGCGTCGACGACGCGACGGTCCATCAACCTGAAATCGCCACCGCCCGCGGGCACCTCGAAGCGGTCGCCGGCGTTGACCAGCGCGTAGAAGCAGCGCGCGCCGACGCGTTTGAAGCGGCTCTCGTCACGACGACTTTCACGCACGGCGTAGGCGACGTCGGCGCCGGCCAGCCAATGATCGAGAAAGGTCGGGATCAACGCCGGCGAGTGCTGCAGGTCGGCGTCCATCGTCACCACGACCTCGCCGGTGGCGGCCTGCAGCCCGGCGGTGAGCGCCGCCTCCTTGCCGAAGTTGCGCGACAGTTGCAGCACGCGAAAGCCGGGTTGCCGGGCCCAAGCCGCCGTCAGCTGCTCGGTGCCGTCGGTGCTGCCGTCGTCGACGAGAACGATTTCCCAGGCATGCGTGCAGCGATCGAGCGTCTCGACCAGCAGCGGCAGCAGGCGCGCCAGGTTCTGCGCTTCGTTGCGACAAGGGATGACGCAGGACATCGACGGCGCTTCGCGCCATTTGGAAGCCGTCGCGTCATCGGCAGCGTGCAACGGTCGAGCGGCCTTGGCGCGATCGACGGCGCTGGCCGGTGGCCGCTCGGCTTCGACCAATCGGGGGGCGAGGAGTCGACTCATGCAGGCCTCCACGGGCTCGTGTGCAGAGTTGCAAATCTTGGCGCGGCAGACTTAATCGGCACTTAACCCGGCAAGTTAGAAGCTGGTCTTGGACTTGACCAGGAATTGCACCCTCTTGATGTCCGGCGTGGTGTTGAGCGGCAACGCGAGATCGACATGGAGCACGTTGCTGAACGCCGCACGCGCGCTGACGATGCGCAGGCCGAGTCCGGCATTGCTGAGCCAGCCGGGGTTGACGAGGTTGGTGTTGTCGCCGCCCCAGGCGCGGCCGGTATCGAAGAACGCCGCGCCGCCGATGCGGAACAGCCGCCACACGTACAGATCGGTGTAGAAGCGCTCTTCGACGGTGAAGAGGGCTCGCCGGTTGCCGCTCTGGTAGCGCAACGGGTAGCCGCGCAAGCCGTTGTCACCGCCGAGCAGCAGCGCATCGGCGGGATCGGAGCGGGTGAGCATGTCGGCTGACGCGGCCGCGTAGAACAACCAGCGCTTGCCCTGCGGCAGGTAGTACTGGGCCTGCGCACCGACGCGCTGGCGCTGCACCTGCCCATCCGCATACTGCCCGGCGATTTTGGCTGACGTGATCAGGATGTGATCGGGCAACGGCTCGAAGCCGCGGCTGATCGAAGCCGAGTAGAGCCAGGCGTCGCGGCTCGAGCCGAGCCCGGTCGAGGCGCGGCCCAGTTGAAGCGTCGAGTGCAAGCCGAGCGCGAAGAATTCCGGCCGGCCGATCAGATTGCGGTTCAACTCCCGCTCGAAGCGGTCCTCGATCAGTTCGTAGCGCACGAACGGCGCCACCAGCTTCTGGTCGGCCGGAAGCTGCGGCGGCGCGGACGCTCCGGCCTCGTTCGCGTACGCATCGTCTTGCAGGCTGACACCGAGCGAGTAGCGCTGCACCCAGCCCTCGACCAGCCCGGGCGACCAGCCGCCGAAGACTTCGGCCTGCTTCTCGCGGTGCCGGTACTGGCTGACCACTTTGCCGGCGTTGTAGACGGAGTCGATGCGATCGTCCTTCGACGCCGTGACGCCGGCCGCCCAGCGCGCGTCGAGTGCGTAGAACGGTCGCACCACGGACGCCGCGTCGCCCCGGCCGTCGCTGTTCGCGGCGTGGCTGTAGGCCAGCGAGGTCCAGGTGCCGAACGCGCGGTCGTTGGAGAACTGGAACTCGTTGCGGGTGCGGTCGACGTTCTTGCGGCGGCCGAAGCTGATCGACGTTCCGGTGCCGAGCAGGTTGTACTCCTTGATGTGAATGCCGCTCGAATTGGCCCCGCCCGTGCGGCCGGCGCTGACGCCGGGATCGAGCGTCCAGGTGTCGCGCGTCATCACTTCGATATCGACCACGCCGTCGCGGTAGGCCAGCGGACGGAACTGCACCTCGTAGAGATAGCGGTTGCTGCGCAGCAGGCGCTCGGTCTCTTCGAGCACGCGCACCGAAAGCGGCTGGCCCCTCTTGAACAGCAGTGCGCGCTCGATGACACCGGGGCGGGTTTTGATGTGCAGCGCATTCGCCCAACGGAAAAGCAGCTTGTCTTCTCTCGGGTCCGCCGTGTCGAAGATGTCCTGGATGACGACGCGGATCTCGCCGATCCTGGCCCCCGCTGCCTCCATCTGGGCAAACGTCGGCAGCGGCTGCGGCGGTTCTTGCGCACGAGCTGCCCCCTGCAGGAAGGCGGCCAGCACGATGACGCAAGACGCGACGCGGCCACCGAGCAGGACCGGCTTGACCGTCAGGACATCGGGCACAACGCCTGCTGCCGTGCAGAACCGCCGAGGGCTCGAACTCATGGCCGCGAGTCTTGCGGCCGCTGACTTAATCGACACTTAAGGCTCGCATCAAGGCGGTCGTTGAGAACTCACCGACTGACCGGCCGCCCCGCCAGCCCCATCTTCTTCAACAGCGGCGTCACCACCGGCACCGTCAGCATCGTGCTCGCCACCGCCATGATCAGCAGCGCGGTGAAGGTGTCGGCGCTGATGATCTGTTTGTCGAGCAGCACGTTGGCGAAGATGATCATGATCAGCGCCTTGGTCTGCAGCAGCCAGCCGATGGTCCAAGTCTCATGCCGCGTCCAGCCGAGCAGCTTGCCGGCCAGGCCAACGCCGGCGAGCTTGCCGGCCACCGAGGCGACGAGCAGGATCGCCGCGGCGACGAACACCGACGCGCCGCCCACCGCCCACGCCGTGCGCAGGCCGGTCGAGAGAAAGAACACCGGCATCAGCACCAGCAGCACGTGGTGGCGCAGCTGGTCCATCTCGCGCTGATCGAACCACTCGGAATCGAGCACCGCGCCGGCGAGAAAGGCGCCGACCATGAAGTGCAGGCCCGACCAATCGGCGCCGAACGAAATGGCGGCGAGCCAGACCACCGCGATGTACCAGCGGTCGCGCTCGGGCAAGCGCGGCATCGCCCAACGCACGGCCGCAGCGGCGAGCGCGAACAGCGCCAGGAACGTGGCTTGGCGGCCGACGCGCTGCCAGTCGAGCAGGATCAGCGCCAGCACGCCCCAGATCGCGATGTCGTCCAAACTGGCATAGCGCAGGATGCGCTGGCCGAGCGGCTGGCGCAGGATCGACAACTTCTCCATCAGCAGGATCAGGATCGGCAGCGCCGTCACCGCGCACGCCATGCCGATGCCGAGCAGGAACTGCCAATGCTCGCCGAGCGGCCCGCGCCAGCCGCCGCCCGGCAGCAGCAGCGCGGCTGCGCAGCCCATTGCCAGCGGCGCGCCGAGCGCCAGAGCGGCGGTCAGGCCCGTCTCGGCGCGGCGCTGCCAGGCCTGGCGCAAATCGAGCTCGATGCCGGCGATCCAGACGAACAGCATCACCGCCCACCAGGCCACACCGTTCAACGCCGTGACGACCTGCGGGTTGAAGACGAATTGGTAGTACTCGGGAAGCGCGGCACCGAGCACACCGGGGCCGAGCAGGATGCCGGTGATGATCTGCACCACCACCAGCGGCGCCCAGTAGTCGGTGCGGCCCAGGCGCCAGATGAGGTACGGCAGCGCGAAGATGATGATCATCGCGATGAGGAAGATCTCGGTGGTGTTCATGCGCTGTGGGAAATCGGCGCGCAGTGTCCCACGGGTTAAAGTTCAACCGCTCGGCATACCGAGGAGGCTTGGGGGAGCGGTTTAACCCAGCAGTCTTGAAAACTGCCGACCCGCAAGGGTCCGTGAGTTCGAATCTCACAGCCTCCGCCACGCGGTCTGTCGTGAATCTCCAAGACGCCGCAGGCGCTGTCCGCCGACGATGCGTGCAAACGATTCTTGGAGCACGCCATGACACGTCTCTCACGCCGCCTTCTGATCGCGCTGGCCTTGTGCGCGCCCGCGGGCACGCTGCTCGCGCAGCGCGGCCCCCACGCCGACACTGCCAGCGAAGCACGGCTGTGCACGACGGTGCTGCACGGCCAGCGCCTGCAGCGCACCGAACTCTTCTTCGGCCGCAATTCACCCGCCGGCGAAATCTCGGAGCAGGAGTTCCAGGGCTTTCTCGACATGGTGGTGACGCCGCTGTTTCCCGATGGCCTGACCGTCATCGACGGCAAAGGGCAGTTCCGCGCCTCGGCCAACAGCCCTGTCGAAAAAGAACCTGCGAAAGTGCTGATCCTGCTCTACCGCTTCGACAAGCAGGAGAGCGACAAGGTCGAGGAGATTCGCAGCCGCTACAAGGCGCGCTTTGCGCAGCAGTCGGTGCTGCGCGTCGATGAACCGGTGTGCGCGTCGTTCTGACGGTTCGATCCCGACGGTGAAGCCGTGGGCGCTTCGTCTTCAGACAACGGTGTGAACGGAGAACCGTTGGCCCGGCGGCTTTAGTGTTCTGGTGGCGCGGGTTCTTCCGGAGGATGTAGTTTCGAAGAAAAACTATATTGGGGCATGACAAACGCCTTCGTCGCCGTCTCTGGATTGCTGGCTTCTCTGGACCTGCTGCAGGTCAGCATCGGCGGCCCGGTGCTGCATGTGCGCCTGAATCGGCCGGCCAAGCGCAACGCGCTGTCCGACCCGCTGATCCAGCAGCTGCACACCGTCTTCATCAATCTGCCCGAAGGCGTGCGCGCGGCCGTGATCAGCGGCGACGGCAGCCACTTCTGCGCCGGCCTGGATCTGTCGGAACTGGTGGCGCGCGACATCCACAGCGGCGTGCTGCACTCGCGCATGTGGCATGCCGCGTTCGATGCGATCCAGTTCGGCAGCGTGCCGGTCGTCGCGGCGCTGCATGGCGCGGTCGTCGGCGGCGGCCTGGAACTCGCGTCGGCTTGCCACATCCGCGTCGCCGACAACAGCACCTACTACGGCCTGCCCGAAGGCCAGCGCGGCATCTTCGTCGGCGGCGGCGGCGCGGCGCGGATTCCCCGCCTGATCGGCGTGGCGCGCATGACCGATCTGATGATGACCGGCCGCGTCTTCGATGCCGAGGAGGGCCAGCAGATCGGCCTGTCGCAGTACCTCGTGCCCGAAGGCGAGTCGCTGGCGAAAGCGCTCGCGCTGGCCGAGCGCATCGCCAGCAACGCGCCGATGTCGAACTTTGCCGTGATGCACGCGCTGCCGCGCATCGCCGACCAGTCGCAGAGCGAAGGCCTGTTCACCGAGTCGCTGATGGCCGCGGTGGCCGAGAGCACGCCTGAAGCGCAGGAGCGGCTGCGCGCCTTTCTCGAAGGGCGCGCGGGCAAGGTGGTGAAAGGATCGTGAGCACACGCCCGGCGCACGGCCGCCCGAAGCCGGGCGACGCCCCCTCGGGGGGCAGCGCGACGTACTCGTCGTGCGTGGGGGCGCCACGTTATCGCGATGCGCAGGTGGGCGGCTGCGTCGAAGCGGTGGTCGAAACGCGCGCCGACGGCAGCACGCTCGTACGCTCGACGGAGGCGCTGCGGCCCTTTCCAGCCCGCATCACCGACCGGCTGGAACATTGGGCACACACCGCGTCACATCGAACGTTCGTTGCAAAACGCGAAGGCGGCGGCGAATGGCGGCGCATCAGCTACGCGCAGATGCTCGTGCGCGCACAGGCCGTGGGCCAAGCGCTGCTCGACCGCGGCCTGACCGCCGAGCGACCGCTGGCGATCCTCTCCGGCAACGATCTCGAACACCTGACGTTGGCCCTCGGCGCGCTGTGGGCCGGCGTGCCTTACGTGCCGGTCTCGACAGCCTATTCCCTGGTGTCGCAAGACTTCGGCAAGCTGCGCTACATCGTCGGCAAGGTGACGCCGGGCCTCGTCTATGCCAGCGATGCGTCGTATGCCAAAGCGATCGACGCCGTGGTGCCGGGCGACGCCATTCGCGTCGTCGGCGCGCAGGAGTTCGAGCGCCTGCTCGCTGCCAAACCCGGCTCGACGCTGGCCGCTGCACATGCGGCCGTCGGCCCCGACACGATCGCCAAGCTGCTCTTCACCTCGGGCTCGACCAAGGATCCGAAGGGCGTGATGACGACGCACCGCATGCTGTGCGCCAACCAGCAGATGATCCGCCAGTGCCTGGGCTTCCTCGCCGATGCCGACGAACCGCCGGTGCTCGTCGATTGGCTGCCGTGGAACCATGTGTTCGGTGGCAGCCACAACGTCGGCCTCGCGCTCTACAACGGCGGCACGCTCTACATCGACGACGGCAAGCCCACGCCCTCGGGCATGGCCGAGACGCTGCGCAACCTGCGCGAGATCTCGCCGACGATCTACTTCAACGTGCCCAAGGGCCTCGAAGAAATCGCCACGGCGATGAACAGCGACACGCTGCTGCGCGACACGCTGTTCAAACGCTGCAAAGCCACCATGTTCGCCGGCGCAGCGCTCGCCCAGCCGGTGTGGGACAAGATGCATGCGCATGCCGAGGCCGCGACGGGCGAGCGTGTGCGCGTGATCACCGGCCTGGGCATGACCGAGACCGCGCCGTCGTGCACCTTTGCCGTCGGCACCGATGTCGCGTCGGGCCACATCGGCCTGCCGGTGCCCGGCGTCGAGGCCAAGCTCGTGCCGGTGGACGGCAAGTTGGAGATCCGCTTTCGCGGCCCCAACGTCATGCCCGGCTACTGGCGCGCGGCCGAACAAAGCGCCGCTGCGTTCGACGACGAAGGTTTCTATCGCACCGGCGACGCGGTGAAGTGGATCGACGCCGCGAACCCGCAACTCGGCCTGCTCTTCGACGGCCGCACGGCAGAGGACTTCAAGCTCTCGACCGGCACCTTCGTCAGCGTCGGCCCGCTGCGCGCCAAGATCGTCGCGGCCGGCGACCCGTGCGTGCAGGACGCGGTGATCACCGGCCTGAACCGCGACGAGGTCGGTGCGCTGCTGTTCCCGCGCGCCGACGAATGCCGCCGCCTCGCCGGGCTGCCGGCCGGCACGCCGCTGCCCGAGGTGCTGCACGACGCGCGCGTGCGCGTCTTCTTCCAGGTGCTCGCCGACCGTTTGTGGCGCGCGTCCACCGGCAGCGCCAACCGCGTCGCACGCTTGCATGTGCTGGCCGAGCCGCCGTCGATCGACCAGGGCGAGGTCACGGACAAGGGCTCGATCAACCAGCGTGCCGTGCTCGCGCAGCGTGGCGCGCTCGTGCGGGCGCTGTACGAAGGGCGTGCAGCGGACCCGTTCCTGATCCTGCCGCACAAGGACACCCACTGAAGCACCCCGACCACACACGGAGACAGACCGCCATGATCAAGCGCCGCACTTTCATCGCCGCCAGCGCCGCCACGGCCGCCTGGCCCCACCTCGCTCTGGCACAGGCGCTCGACAACGCGCGCGTCATCTGCGGCTTTCCGGCCGGCGGCACCACCGACGCGGTGTCGCGACGGGTCGCCGACAAGCTGCGCGGCAGCTACGCCAAGAACACGCTGGTCGAGAACAAGCCGGGCGCCGGCGGCCGCCTCGGCGTCGAGGAGTTGAAGCGCAGCGCCCCCGACGGCAGCAGCCTGCTGCTGACGCCGGCGTCGATGATCACGCTCTACCCGCACATCTACCGCTCGCTGGCCTACGGCCTCGACGACGTGACGCCGGTGTGCACCGCCGGCACGGTGTCGTTCGGCCTCGGCGTCGGACCGGCGGTGCCGGCCACGGTGAAGAACGTTGCCGACTTCCTGCAGTGGGCCAAGGCCAATCCGACGCAGGCCAGCTATGGCACGCCGGGCGCCGGCTCGCCGCCGCACTTCGTCGCTGCGCTGCTGGGCAAGGTCAGCGGCACCGACTTGAACCACGTGCCCTACCGCGGCTCGGCGCCCGGCATCCAGGACTTGCTGGGCGGCCAGGTGCCGGCGTTCAGCTCGCCGATCGGCGACTACCTGCCGCACTTGAAGAGCGGCAAGCTGCGCCTGCTCGCCACCTCGGGCGCAACGCGCTCGCGCTTCACGCCCGATGTGGCGACCTATGCCGAACAAGGGTTGCGCGACCTGACGATGAGCGAGTGGTACGGCTTCTTCCTGCCGGCCAAGGCCTCGCCCGACGTCGTGGCGCGGCTCGCGCAGGCGATCGCCGCCGCGGTCAACGCGCCCGACACGGCCGAAGCCTTCGCGCAGTTCGGCATCGAGGCCGGCGCCAACACGCCGGCCGAAATGGCCAAGGCCGTGCGCGAAGAGAACGCCGGCTGGGCGCCGATCGTCAAGCGCGTCGGCTTCACACCGGAGGCCTGACAACTCGCACGCCGATGTGGAGCTACCGCGCGCCCGTCGCCGACATGCTGCACCTGATGACGCGGGTGCTCGAGGCACCGGCGTCGTGGCAGACGATGCCGGCGTTCGACGGCCTCGATGCCGAGACCGCACGCCAAGTGCTCGAGCAGGCCGGCAAGTTCGCCGGCGATGTGCTCGCGCCGACCAACGGCCCGGGCGATCTGGCCGGCTGCACGTGGTCGCAAGACGGCGTGCGCACACCCGACGGTTTTGCAGCGGCCTACCGCACCTTCGTCGATGGCGGCTGGCCGGCTCTCGCCTGCGCGCCCGACGCCGGCGGCCAGGGCTTGCCGCAATTGCTGAACATGGCGCTGTACGAGATGCTGACCTCAGCCAACCACGCCTGGATGATGTACCCGGGCCTGCTGCACGGCGCGTACGAAGTGCTGCTGCACCACGCTGTGCCCGAGCTGCGCCAACGTTATCTGGGCAAGGTGGTCAGCGGCGAATGGCTGGCGACGATGAACCTCACCGAGCCGCAGGCCGGCAGCGACCTCGGCCTCGTGCGCACGAAGGCCGAGCCGGTGGGCGCCACCGCAGCGGCCAACGGCGCGCCGGTGCTGATCTCCGGCCACAAGATTTTCATCTCCGGCGGTGAACACGACCTGACGGACAACATCGTGCACCTCGTGCTGTGCCGCCTGATCGACGCGCCGCCGGGCACCAAGGGCCTGTCGCTGGCGATCGTGCCGAAGTTGATGCCCGACGGCGCGCGCAACAGCGTCTTCTGCGACGGCATCGAAAAGAAGATGGGCATCAAGGGCAGCGCGACCTGCCAGATGCGCTTCGAGCGCGCGCAGGGCTGGCTCGTCGGCGATGCGAACCGCGGCCTGGCGGCGATGTTTCTGATGATGAACGCAGCGCGCCTGCAGGTGGCGATGCAGGGCGTCGGTCATCTCGAAGCGGCGACACAGAACGCCTGGCGTTATGCCGAGGAACGTGTGCAGATGCGCGCGCTGCGACGGCCTGTCAGCGCTGCCCCGGCAGCGGCCGATCCGATCGCCTGGCACCCCGCGATGCGGCGCACGCTGCTGACGTTGCAGGCGCGCACCGACGCCGTGCGCACGATCGCCTACTGGACGGCGATCTGGCTCGACGAGTCGCAGCAGCACCCAGACGCCGCGCGGCGTGAGACCGCCGCCGCGCATGTCGCCTTCCTGACGCCGATCGCCAAAGCCTTCTTCACCGAGCTCGGCCACCGCAGCGCCGACGAAGCGCTCGGCGTCTGGGGCGGCTACGGTTATGTGCACGAGTACGGCATCGAGCAGGCCGTGCGCGACAGCCGCATCGCGTTGATCTACGAAGGCACCAACGAGATCCAGGCGATCGATCTGATGACGCGCAAGCTGCTCGACGACGGCGGCCGGCGCGCCGCCGCGCTGCGCGCGCTGCTGCGACGAAGAAGCCGAGGCCTGCGAAGGCACCGCCTTCGGCGACGCGTTGGCCGAACAACTCGAATGCTGGCGCCTGGCCGACGCCGCGCTGATCGAGGGCGCCGCTGAAGACAGCGAGTGGCCGCTGCGTGTGGCCGACGACTACCTGATGGCCGTCGGCCACGCGCTGATGGCGTGGGCCTGGGCGCGCATCGCGCGCTGCGCACACGATCCGGCGCGTCTGCCGTTGCCCGGCGGGCGCACATCGACGCAGTGGTTCGATGCCGCACGCTTCGGCGTCGAATGGCTGCTGCCGCAGGCGGCGACGCATTGGACGCGCGTGCAGAGCAGCCAGGCCGCGCTGCCTTTCATCAGCTGACCGCGACGATGAACGCGCGACTGCCTGCGCCAACCGAGCCCGAAGCGCAGGACGCCCGTCCGGCGGCGCTGTCGTTCGGGCCGCTCGCCGGCATCGCCGGCTTTCACCTCGCGCGCGCCACGGTGACGACGCAGGCTGCTTTCCAGCGCCACATCGCCGCCGTGTTCGAGGTGAACAAGATCGAGTTCTCGCTGCTGATGCTGGTCATGGCCAACCCGGGCATCGTGCCCAAGCGCCTGGCGCGCGCACTGGCCGTGACCGCGCCGAAGCTGACGCTGCTGCTGGATGGCTTGCAGGCGCGCAAACTCATCCAGCGCGAGCGCAACGCCGCCGACGGCCGCTCGCAGCATCTGCTGCTCACCGACCGCGGCCGCAAGCTCGCCCGCGACGCCGCGGCCGCGGCCGAGCCGATGGAGCGCGAACTGCTCGGGCCGTTGAGCCGCGCCGAGCACGCGATGCTGATCGAGCTGCTGGCCAAGCTGGCCGGGCGGGCCTGAAGCGAAACGCTGGCGCGTGTGGCCGTCGGGTTGCGGCCCGAAGGCGAAGTTCAAGGTCTGCAAAGAACCGTTCGGGCTGAGCTTGTCGAAGCCTCTCGTGCCACCATGCAAAGGGCTCCCTTTCGACAGGCTGCAGTGGCAATACGGAAATCGACAGGCTCAGCCTGGCCCTTCGACAAGCTCAGGGCGAACGGGGGCGCGAGAGCTGTCTATGCAAGCGGGCGTGGAGAAGCCGACCTTCGTCAACAGCCGCTCCAGGCCGAGACCGACCCCCGTTCCATCAGCACGACGCGCTCAACCGACGCAGGTGCGGTTCTTGCCCGTTCGCTTGGCTTCGTAGAGCGCGCTGTCGGCGCGTTCGAGCGAGCTGCCCAGCGGCTCGCCGCTTTGCCAGACCGTGACGCCGGCCGAGAAGGTGACGAAGACCTCGCGGCCCTCGTGCATGAACAGGCTCATCGACAGGCTGCGCTGCACGCGCGTCAGCGTTTCCTGGGCCGCGGCCAGCGCGGTGCCGGGCAGCAGGACGACGAACTCTTCGCCGCCGAAACGCGCCACGTGATCCATCGGCCGCAGCGCCGCGCGCACTTGCGCGGCCAGCGTCTTCAGCGCCACGTCGCCGGCGCCGTGGCCGAGCGAGTCGTTCAACTTCTTGAAGTTGTCGATGTCGATCAGGCCGATCGCCAGCGGGCTGCCCTCGCGCCGGCTGCGCGCCGACTCGACGTCGAAGGCCTGCGCCAGGCCGCGGCGGTTGGCGACCTGCGTCAGCGCGTCGGTGGAGACTTCTTCGGACAGGCGCTGCAGCTCGCCTTCGAGTTCGCGCACGCGCGTGTTGAGTTCGTCGGCCTGCACGCGGCTGGCCGTGATGCGCGCGCTGGCGTCGGCGACTTCGGTCTGCACACTGCGGCTGGCG
Source organism: uncultured beta proteobacterium (assembly GCA_963816315.1). Taxonomy (GTDB): domain Bacteria; phylum Pseudomonadota; class Gammaproteobacteria; order Burkholderiales; family Burkholderiaceae_C; genus CADEEN01. The sequence goes on along the minus strand of CAWFJZ010000048.1, from coordinate 75,302 downwards.
GTGAGCATCTGGTGCAGCACGCTGCTCATCTGCTCGCGCGAGTCGGCGTGTTCGAGATCGTCGGTGCAGCGCGTCAACTCGTCGCTGAAGCGGCCGGTCTGGCCGCCCAGCGCCTGCAATTCCGACGACAGGCTTTCGACGAGGGCGCGCAGCGCGCCGCGCGCGCGGTCGCGTTCGCCACGCAGGCGCTGCTGCTGCAGGCGGGTCTGCGTCAGCATGTCGGCCGCGGCGCGCACGCCGCGCACGGAGAGGCCCTCGCCCTGACCTTCACCCGACAGGCTGGCCCGCAGCGCGTCGGCCTGGCCGCGCGCCCAGCTCTCGTCCTCGGCCAGGTCGGTCAGGCCCTCGCTGAGCGCATGCACCAGCTTGCCGAGTTCATCGACCAGGTGGTGGCGCTGCTGAAAGACGCGGCGCGCCTGCGCGCACGTGGCTTCGACCTCGGCCGCCAGAGTGCTGTCGGAGCCGCCGCCGCGCCACCGTTGCGCCTGTTCGTTCAGCTCGCGGGCCACGGTGGCCGCATTCGCATCGTCGCGCGGCAGGGCCACGAGCAGCGTCTGCTCCAAGCTGGCGGCGACTTGCGGCCAGCTGCCGGCCGCGGCCGCGACGCCGGCAGCCGCCTGCGCCATGTCGCTGTGTGACTGCGCAGGTTCGTTGAGCTGCCCGTCCTTCTGCCAGGCGCCGACGAGCTGGGTCAGTCGTTCGCGCAGGCGCTGCGCATGGTTGCCGCTGCTGGCAAAGACATGCTTGATGCTGTCTTTCTTGCGCGCCACGGTCCATTGGCGACCGCCTTGCTCCATGCCGCGCACGAGCTGATCGACCAACTGCGCCCACTGCGCACCGTCGTCGATCAGTGGCGCAGGCGCGGGCTCATCGGGCCGCGGCGCGGCGCCGCCGACTTCGATCCAGGCCCGCGCGTAGTTCTCCGGCGTCGGCTCGAGGCGCGCCTGCGCCAGGCGCGTCAACGTCGCCTTGGCGATCTGAGCGGAGGCCTGCGGCTCGCTGCGCTTGACGCTGCCATGCGCCGCCGCCGGGCGCTGTGCCGCGTCGGCCGGGCTCAACGCCTGGCCAGCCGGTTCACGCGAGTTCATGTGCCGCGGCCGAACACGCTCGGCGCACCGCCTTCGAGTTCGGAGACGGCGCCGATCCACGGCGCCTTGCGCGGCAGCACGGTCTGCTGCAGCCACGTCTCCAGATCGTCGGGCGGCAGCGCCTTGGCAAAAAGGAAGCCCTGCATCAGGCCGCAGCCCAGGCGGTGCAGCACTTCCATCTGACGCAGGTTCTCGACGCCTTCGGCAATCACGCGAAGACCCAATGAGCGCGCCAGCGCGATGATGGCGCTGACCACCGCCGAGCTCTGCGGCGTGATGCCCAGATCGCGCACGAAGCTGCGGTCGATCTTCAGCTCCGAGATCGGCAGCGTCGTCAGGTAGGCCAGCGATGAATACCCCGTACCGAAATCGTCGATCGCAATCTCGACACCGATCTCGTTCAGCCGATGAAGCGACAACGAGACGTTGTGCAGGTCCTTCATCAGGTTGTTCTCGGTGATCTCCAACTGGATCGCCTTGTGCGGCACGCCGTACTCGGTGACCGACTGGTGGATCTTGTCCACCAGATCGCTGCGCTCGAAGAGGCGGCTCGGCAGGTTGACGGCGATCGAATCGGCAAAGCCGAAGTTGACCTGCCAGGCCTTGGCCTGGCGCGCCGCCTCGCGCACCGCCCACTCCGACAACGGCACGATGAGGCCGGTTTCTTCGGCCAGCGGAATGAAGTCGCCCGGCGGCACGAGCACGCCGTTGCGGTTCCAGCGCATCAGCGCTTCGGCGCCGACCATCTTGGCGCCACGCACGTCGATCTTGGGCTGGTAGTAGAGCACCAGCTCGTTGCGCTCGATGGCCTTGTGCAGATGGCTCTCGAGCTCGATCTTCTCGCGCCCGCGCCCGCCCAGGTGCGGGCTGTAGGACGTGGCCGAATTGCGGCCGGCCGACTTGGCGGCGTACATCGCCACGTCGGAGTTGCGCATCAGATCGACCAGGTTCAGGCCGTCGCGCGGGAACATCGCGATGCCGACGCTGGCGGTGACGAAGCACTCCTGCCCGGCCACCATCACCGGGTCGCGCAGGCTGTCGAGGATGCGCGTGGCCACGCGCTGCGCGTCGGCGTCGTCGGTGACTTCGGGCAGCAGCGCCACGAACTCGTCGCCGCCCAGGCGGCCGACCGCTTCCAACGTGCGATGCGAGCGCGCGCCGGCGGCTTCGAGCGCGCCTTCCATCACCTGCTCGCTGTGGCGCACGCAGGCGCGCAGGCGGCGCGCCACTTCCATCAGCAGCTCGTCGCCGGCGGCGTGGCCGAGCGTGTCGTTGACGTTCTTGAAGCGGTCGAGGTCGATCAGCAACAGCGCTGCGTTGTGGTTCAAGCGGCGCGCTTGTTCCAACGCGCGCTCGGTGCGCCAGATCAACTGGCGGCGGTTCGGCAGGCCGGTGAGCGCGTCGAAGTTGGCGAGGTGGCGGATGCGGTCTTCGGCCACGCGGCGGTCGGTCACGTCCTGGAAGACGCCGGTGTAGCCGACGCCCTGGCCGTGTTCGAACTCGGCCTCGGCCTCGACGTGGATGATGCGCTGGCGGCCGTCGAACAGCGTCACCGAGACGTCGGTGGCGAGCACCGCGTTGTGGGCGACGACGTCGGTCAGCATGCGCATCAGGCCGCGGCGCTGCGCCGCGCCGACGGTGCGCAGCAGCGCGCGCACGTCCATGCGCTCGCCGACGTTGCGGCCGAGCACGCGCAGCGCTTCGGGCGACAGCCAGAGCTGGCCGAGTTTGTCGCCGCGCTTCCAGTCGAAGCTGCCCATGCGCGCCAGGTCCTGCGCGCGGGCGAGTTTGAACTTGCTGCGCTCCAACTCGATGCGCGTGCGCGACGCGCGCAGCATGTAGCGCAGGCGACCGGCGAGCAGGCTCCACTGCGTGCTCTTGACGAAGAAGTCGGTGGCGCCGGCGCGGTAGGCGCGCTCGATCGACGCGTCGTCGTCGAGGCCGGTCAGCATCAGCACCGGCACCTGCGCGTAGCCGCTGCGCGCGCGCAGCGCCTGGCAGGTTTCGAAACCGTCCATGCCCGGCATCAGCGCGTCGAGCACGATCATGTCCGGGGCCACGGCGTCCAGGCGTTCGAGCGCCTTGGCGCCGTCGCCCACCTCGATGACCTCGAAGCCGCGCTCGCGCAGCGCAATCGCCGTCAGCAGCAGATTGACTTCGTCGTCATCGACCAGCAGCACGCGCGCCGCCGTCGTGGACAGGTCATCGTGCCGGAGCTCGGTCATGAGCCGCTCCCTGGGTTGGCGGACAGGCCGGCGAGGATGCGCCGGGCTTCGACGGCCAGCGCATCGAGCTGCGCCTCGACACCCTCCACCCGCTGGTCGCGCAGGCGTGCTTCGACATCGGCGCACAGCGCCGACAACTCGAGCGCGCCGACGCTGGCCGACGACGACTTCAGCGTGTGGGCGATGACGCGCAGGGCGTTGCGCATCTGCGGCCGCCCGGGCCTCGCGCCACTGCACGAGCATGCGTTCGAGCGACTGGGTGTAGGTGCGCAGCACGCGCTGCAGCAAGCCGTTGCGCCCGCCGGGGTCGAGTTCGCGCAGGCGATCCAGCGCCGCCGCGTCGAGCACGTCCAGGCCGCGGCCCGCAACGCCGCCCGCACCCAAGGCAGCCTCGGCTTGTGCGGCCGGCCAACGGGGCAATGGGCTCCAGCGGTACGACATGGGCAACTCGGACTGGGTTAGCACGGCATCAGGCACGACGGTGTCTCTCAAGGAAACGCCGGGCCGCTCCCAAGTTTCCTTGACCCCCTCGGGGGGCCTGACGCGAAGCGGCAGGTTTGGGGGCGCTCAGAAGCGACGCCGGGATTCTCGCGCGTTGCAATGTAACCCCGTGCCCGACGGCACGCCGCAGCAGACACCGGCACAGTGCCCGGTGCCGTGCAAAAGCCACGTCGGCGGGCTGCGGCAGAGCGCTCATTGCAACTGCGCGGCATTGACCAGCGCGCGCAACGTCGCCCGGTTGATCGCGGCCTCGCCGAGCAACAGGCGCTCCGCGGTTTCGCGGATGTCGTAGATCGATTCGTTCTCGACCGCGTGCACCACTTCGAGGAACGGCTGAAACGGGCCTTGACCATCGACCAGCGCCGTGCGCACCGACTCCGGCACCGGCACCGATTGCAGCAGCTTCGAGAACGGCTCGCCGAGCATGCGGTCGAGCAGCGAGAAGACGCCGCAGATGAAGGCCTCGCTGCGCATCTGCTCGTCGCTGCCGCCCAGGCCGGAGCCGACGCTGGCGCGCACCAGCTCTTCCATCAGCAGGCCGCGGCGCAAGGCGGCGAACATCACCGGCTTCATGTCGCGCTCCTTGCTCGCCGAGGCCAGCAACAGCGCCAACCAGCGTTTCAAACGCTGGTAGCCGAGCAGCATCAGCGCATGGCGGAACGACGACACCTCGACACGCAAGCCGAAGGCCGGCGAGTTGATGTAGCGCAGCAGCTTGAAGGCCAGCGTCGGATCAAGCGTGATCGCTTCTTCCAACTTTTCGACCGGCGCTTCGTTGTCGATGCGTCGCATCAGCTCGACGATGACGTTCAGATCCGGCGTGCGCGCCTTGCCGTTGGCCTGGATGGCGTCGTCGATCGGCCAGCCGAGCACGGCCACGGCGCCGCGCTGGAAGCTCAGCTCGAGTTCGGCCAGCGTGCGCACGCCCGCCTGCACATGCGTGATCTGCCGCGTCACGCCGGGGGGAGGCGGCGCGTCGCCGCGGCGCTCGTCCTGCACGTCGATGATCGAGTGCTTGAAGCAGGGCAGCACGTTGCGCGGCAGCTCGGTCAGCGGCCGGCCCTTCAACAGCAGCGTGTTGCCGCGGCCGAACAGCGTGGCGATGGCGTCGCTGTGGGCGATGTCGGCCGCCATGAAGGCCGGCACCTCGAGCATCAGGTTCGCACTCGGCTTGGACAGCATCAGGTCGTGCAGCAGGCTTTCGCTGACGACGTTGAGCGAGACCTTGCCGGCGCCGTCGGGCCAGACCTCGGCCACCGCGGCGAGCAGCGCGCCGGCGTCGAGCGGCTGGTCGGTGCGCGCCGGGAACACGGTCAGCCGCGTCGCCACGATGGCGCGCTCGCGGTCGATCATCGGCGAGTAGCCGAGGACGACGTGGTTGAGGATCGAGTGCTCTTGCATCATGTGTTCAGGTATTGGAAGAGCGACAGCTTCTGCACACTGGCATACGCCTGCAGCGCCGCCTGATAACCGCTCTGCCGATTCTGGAACAGCGAAATGGCCTCGACCATGTCCAAGTCCTCGGCTTGCGAACGTTCAGCCTGCGCCGTGACTTTCTGCTCGGCAATGCGGCCCTCGATCAAGTCGGCGCGATTCAACGTTTCGCCGACGCGCGAGCGCAGACCTTGCAGCGCGCTCATCGAGCCATCGACCTCGACCAGCGCGCGCTGAACGCCCTGGCTGATGGCACTGCGGCTGCGCACCGGCGTGCGCAGCTCGGCGATCGTACGGTCGAGCGTGTCGAAGACCGACTGCGAGTTCGACGACAGGCGCAGCTCGAAGGCATCGGCCGCCGTCGGCGTGCCGGTGATCGCAAACGACATGCCGTCGATCTCGATCGCCTGGCCGCTGGTGAAAGGCGCGTTGGTCAGCGCCGTTGCCGCGCCGTCCTTGGTGATGCTGTACGTGCCGCTGCCGGAAAACGTGATCCGGTAGTCGAGGTTCGCCGGATCGGCCACCGCCGGCGGCGAGGTCGCAGCGAAAAACGCCGTCGGGTCGGTGATGCGCCCGGCGTCGATCCAGGCGCCGGCCTGTTCGGCGTGGCCGACAGCGTGCGCGTCTCGAACAGGCCGTTGCCGCTCGGCGCGGCCAGCCATTCGCGCGAGCCGTCGGTCGATTGCGGCAGCGCTTCGTCGATCGCCACCTGGTTCTCGCCGCTGGCGCCGCGAAAGACGACGCCGCCGGGGCCGTCGATGAATGGCGGCGCGGCCGAGCCCTGGCCGCCGAAGAGGAACGCACCGGCGCCGTCGCCGCGGTTGGCGGCGAGCATCAACTGGCCGCGCAGGGCTTTCAGTTTTTCGGCGAGCGCGACACGTTCGCCGTCGCTGTAGCTGGCGTTGCCTGCCGCGATCAGCGTCTCGCGCACCTGCTGCATCAGCTCGCCGGCCTCGCCGAGCGCCGACTCGGTGAGCGTGAGCACGCTGCGGCTGGCATCGAGCGCACGCTGGCTGGCGTCGTGGTGCGACATCGCGGCGAGCGCGCGTTCGGCGCGCGCGGCAGCCGCCGGATCGTCGCTGGCTTTGGCCACGCGCTTGCCGCTGGTCAGACGGGTCTGCGCATCGGTGAGCTCGCGTTGACGCTGTTGCAGGCGCTCCAAGCCGCTGTCGAAAGCCTGGCTGGTGGAAAGACGAAGCATCTCGATCACCTTCCTGCGGTTTGCAGCAGCGTGTCGAAGACGCTCTGCGCGACTTGCAGCACTTTGGCTGCGGCTTGATAGCTTTGCTGGAACTGGATCAGGCGCGCCGCCTCTTCGTCGAGGTTGACGCCGGTCTCTGCCGAGACGCGGTCGCGCGCTTGCGAAGCGACCGCGCCCGAGGCATCGGCCGCGGTGCGCGCGCCTTGCACGCTGACGCCGACGCCGGCCATGGCGCTCGCGTAGGCATCGGTGATCGATTCGCCGCCGATGAAGGCCTGGTCGCGCAGCGATGCGAAGGCCAGCGCGTTGCCGTTGCTGACGCCGGGGTACGCCGTCTTCGACACGGTGAACTGGTCGCCGCTGGCCGGCACACCATCCAGGCGCAACTCGAAACCGTTGAGCGCGATCGCCTGGCCCGGCTGCCAGGTGCCGCTGCCGCTCGACAGCAGCGCATTGCTCGTGCGATCGCGCAGCTCCCAGTCGTAGTTGCCGCTGGCCGAGGTGAAGTTGATCGACGCCGTCTGCTGCGGGTCGGCTGCCGGATCGACAACAGCCAGGCTGGCGATCGTCGCCGTGCCGGTGTTGCCGACGAGGCTCTCGGCTTGCAGCGGCGACGCCGCGGCCAGACCGCGCGGGTCGTCGAGGACGCGGCGCATGTTGACTGCGGCGCGCGATACCGGCTGCAGCAAAAAGCGGTCGCCCGCAGCCGCGGCGCTGACGTTGATCGTGAGGCCATCGACCGTGTCGCCGCTGGCGATCGTGCGCACCAAGCCGTCGGCGCGGCGCGTCAACACGAACTGGCCGGGTGTGGCGGCATCGGGCTCTAGCGTGTATTCGCTGGCCTGCAACGCGCTCTCATCGGCGATCGTCATCGACACGCTGCCGATGAAGTTGCCGGCGATGTCGCGTGCGTTGCTCTGTGCGGCCAGCGCCAGCGGCGCGCCGACGTCGAACAGCGGCGCGCCCGATCCGGGCGGCGTGCGCAAATCCAGACCGAGCGCTTGCTGCTCGTTGGCGCGTGTCGAGAATGCGGCCGCCATGCGGCCGATGGCCGCGCGCGCGTCGGCCAGGTCCTCGTTCTGAAAGCGCAGCAGGCCGCCGATGCTGCCGCCGGCCAGCAGCGACGAAGGCAAGCTGCGCAGCGTGCCGCCGTCGTTGACGGCGATCGCGCCGCGCGTGATGTCGAACTCGTCGCTGGCCAAGGCCAACGCGGTGGACTGCGTGCCGAGCACCAGGCGCTGGCCGCCGGCGACGAACACCGCCAAGGTGCCGTCATCGGCCGGCAGCGTCGTCACCTGCACGAACTCGCTCAGTTCGGCGACGAGTTGGTCGCGCTGGTCGAGCAGATCGTTCGGCGTCTGGCCGCTGCCGGCAACACGCGCGATCTGTTCGTTGACCGTGGCGATGCCTTGCGTCAGCCGGTTGACGCTGGCCACCGCGACCTGCAAATCCTGCACCACGCCTTCTTGCAGCGTGTCGATCTGCGCACCGGCCGCCGCATACCGCTGCGCCATGTCCTGCGCCCGCGCCAGCACGACCTGGCGCGTGGACAGATCCTGCGGGCGGCTGGCCAGATCGACCACCGCATTGAGCAGCGCACTGGCCGCATGGCCGAGGCCGGCTTCGCCCGTCGGGAACACCGTCTCCAGGCGCTGCAGTTGTTCGAGCCGCGCGCCGTCGGCTGCGGCCTGCGAGGCCGCGGTCGCGGCTTCGCGCGTCAGGAAAGCATTGTGCGAACGCGTGACCGCGGCCACATCGACGCCCTTGCCGAAGAAGCCGGCGCCGGTGAACTGGCCCTGTGCCGTGGCCAACTCGACCTGCTGACGCGAGTAGCCGTCGGTGTTGGCATTGGCGATGTTGTGGCCGATGGTCTGCAGCGCCGCGTAGTTGGCGAACATCGCGCGCGTGCCGATCGACAGTAGAGGGCTGCTGCTCATGCCAGGCTCCGTTGCAAGCGCAAGGTGGTGTTGATGACGCGGCCAAGCTTGTCGGCGTAGGCCGGATCGGTCGCGTAGCCGGCACGTTGCAGGCCTTGGGCGAACTTCGTCGCGTCACCTGCTTGCGCGACAACGTCCCGGTAACGCGGGCTCGTCTTCATCATCCGTGCGTAGTCGGCAAACGAGTCGTCGTAGCTCGAATAGGCGCGAAAGCTCTGCACCATCTTCTTCGGCTGGCCGTTGACGTACTCGGTGGTCGTGATCTGCGCGACCGGACCTTTCCAGTTCGCATCGGCCTTGATGCCGAACAGGTTGAAGCTGTTCGAACCATCGGCCATGCGGATCGCCTTCTTGCCCCAGCCGGTTTCATGCGCGGCTTGCGCGACCATGAACGTGGCGGGAATGCCGGTCTTGGCTTCAGCATTTTTCGCAGCTTCGCCGTGCGTGGCGACGAATTCGCCGGCGCTGGCGGGCGCACGCAGCGGCGTCGTCTGCGTCAGACGCTGCGTCGGCGATGACACGCCCATCTGCCGCGAGAGCTGACGTTCGATCGCATCGGCCAGACCGCCCTTGATGCCGCTCATCTTGCCGGCGAACTCGGTGTCCATCATCTCGGTGCCGAGCTTGGTGCCCTCGTTGTCGAGCAGGCCCGAGCTCACCGTCGCCTGGCGCATCGACTTCATCAGCTCCTGCATGAACAGCGACTCGAACTGCTTGGCGACTTCCTTGATCGCCTGCTTCGGATCTTGCGCGGCGATGTTGCGCAGGCCGGCGAGTTGATCGACTTTCATCAGATCACCTCGATCTCGGCGTTGAGCGCACCGGCGCTCTTCATCGCCTGCAAGATCGCCAGCAAGTCTTGCGGCGTGGCGCCGAGCGCATTCAACGCCTTCACCACATCGGCCAGCTTCGCACCCGCCGGCATCTGCACGAGGGAGCCGGCCTGCTGCGTGATCGCGATGTCGGCCTTGCTCGCCTGCGCCGTCGTGCCGCCGGACAACGGCCCCGGCTGACTGATCACCGGCGTGTTGCTGATCGTCACCGACAGGCTGCCATGCGCGACCGCGCAAGCCGCCAGCGTGACGGCATCGTTCATCACCACCGAGCCGGTGCGCGCGTTGAGCACGATGCGCGCGGCCGGCTTGGTGAGTTCCAGCGTCAGGTTCTCCACGTCGGCGAGAAACGCGACGCGCGCATTCATGTCTTGCGGCGCACGCACGCGGACCACACGGCCGTCGAGCGCGCGTCGCCGTGCCCTCGCCCTTCGCCGCGTTGATCGCACGGGCGACATCGCGCGCCGTCGCAAAGTCGGCGCTGGTCACGTCGAGCTGCAGGAACTCGCCTTGCGCCAGCGGCGTCGGCACGCTGCGCTCCACCGTCGCGCCCTGCGGCACGCGGCCGGCGGACAAGTGGTTGATCTGCACCTTCGAGCCCGCGGCCGATGCTCCCGCGCCACCGACGATCAGGTTGCCTTGCGCCAGCGCATAGACGTTGCCGTCGGCGCCTTTCAACGGCGTGGCGATCAACATGCCGCCGCGCAGACTCTTCGCATTGCCGAGCGACGACACGTTGACATCGATCGCCTGCCCCGGCTGCGCAAACGCCGGCAACGCGGTCGTGACCATCACCGCGGCGACGTTCTTGGCTTGCAACTGCACGCCAGGAGGCACCGCCACGCCCATCTGCGACAGCATCGCCGCCAGGCTCTGCGCAGTGAACGGCGCGCCCTGGCTCTGATCGCCCGTGCCGTCGAGGCCGACGACCAGGCCGTAGCCGACGAGCGGGTTGCTGCGCACGCCTTGCACGGCCGCGACTTCCTTGATGCGCGTCGCGGCGTGAACGTTCGTGGCCAGCACGAGGCCGAGCAGGACAGCGAGCAGTCTCATATCGGCATCACGCTCAAAAAGAACCGCGACAGCAAGCCCATCACCTGCGCATCGGCCTGCTGCCCGCGGCTGCGATGTTCGACGCGCACGTTGGCGATCTGCGCGCTGGGCACGCTGTTGCCCGGCTGGATCGCGCGCGGATCGACCTGCCCCGAGAAGCGCAGCACATCGACATTCGCATTGACGCCGATCTGCTTTTCGCCCTGGATCATCAGGTGGCCGTTGGGCAGCACGCCGGTGACGAGCACCGTGATCGTGCCGCTGAAGTCGTTGCTGCTCTCGGTGGCGCCCTTGCCGCCGAAGGTGTTGGCCGACGTGCCGCCGACCGACGCGCGGCCGAACGAGTTCGGTGCGATGCCCGGCAGCGCGGTGACGGAGCCGGAGAGGCTGCCGCTCTTGTCCACCGACGACGTGGACTTCTGGCTGGCGCTGACCTTCTCGACGATGGTCACCGTCAGCGTGTCGCCGGGCAGGCGCGCGCGGTGGTCTTCGAACAGCGGGCGGTACGCGGCGGCCTGGTAGATCGCGCCGTTGTGGGCCGGCATGGTGACGACCGGCTGCGCCGACACGGGCGGCGGCGCGCCGATCTCCACCGGCGGTGCGCGATAAGCATCGACGCTGGCGCACCCGGCAAACGCGCAGGCCAGCAGCACCAGCACGAGCAAAAGCCAACTGCGCATCACAGTTGCCCCAGGCGTTGCAGCATCTGGTCGGACGTTCTGGATGGCCTTCGAGTTCAGCTCGTACGCGCGCTGCGTGGCGATCATCGCCACCAGTTCTTCGACGACGTTGACGTTGCTCGTCTCGACGAAACCTTGCTGCAACAAACCGAGGCCGTTGCTGCCCGGCGCACCGGCCTGCGGCGTGCCCGACGCGGCCGTCTCGCCCCACAGGTTCATGCCCTTGGGGTCGAGGCCGGCCGGGTTGACGAACGACGCGATCGTCAACTGGCCGATCTGCTGCGCCGTGGCCTGCCCCGGCAGCGCCACGCTCACCGTGCCGTCGGGCGCGATCGTCACGCTCTGCGCATTGGCCGGAATCGTGATGCCCGGTTGCACGGGGTAGCCGTTGTTGGTGACGAGCTGGCCTTGCGCATCAACCTGCAAGGAGCCGTCGCGCGTGTAGGCCGTCGTGCCGTCGGGCTGCTGGATCTGCAGGAAGCCCTGGCCCTTGATCGCGATGTCGAGGTTGTTCGACGTCTGCTGCAGGTTGCCCTGCGTGAAGATGCGCGACGTGGCCACCGGCCGCACGCCGAGGCCGACCTGCAGGCCGGTCGGCAACTGCGTCGCATCGCTGCTCGCAGCACCGGCCTGGCGCAGGTTCTGATAGATCAAATCCTCGAAGACGACATGGCCGCGCTTGAAGCCATTGGTGGCCACGTTGGCCAGATTGTGCGAAATGTTGTCCAGCTGGGTCTGCTGGGCTTCCATGCCGGTCTTGGCGATCCAGAGGGATCGGATCATGAGGACGCTCCTTGCGGTTGCAGGAGCGATCTTGCGGTTTGCTTGAGGCCCGAGACGCGCCGATAAAGGGGGCGATTCGAGGTCAGTTGGCAGCTCCAAACAGGGCCGAGAAGCTCACAGGCCGCGCACAGGCGATTGTTAGTTGATAGCACCGGCGCTATCATTTGAACATGACGCTGATCGTTGTGGACACCAATGTCGTCGTGGCCGCCACGCTGCGCGGTGGCCTGCCCGCACGCGGCGTCGTGCGGGCGTGTCTTGACGGCGGATACCAGCCTCTGATTGGCGCGGCTTTGTTTGCAGAGATGGAAGATGTGTTTGCCCGAGAAGATCCTTTCAAGACGAGTCCCCTCACGCCGCGCGAGCGGGTGCAGGTGCTCGACGGCTTTTTCAAGCGCTGCCGCTGGGTCGAGGTGTTCTACGCTTGGCGGCCGAATTTGCCCGACGAGGGCGACAACCATTTGATCGAGTTGGCTGTCGCCGGCCAAGCGCAGGCCATCGTGACGCGAAACCTGCGCGATCTGTCACGCGGCGAGCTGAAGTTTCCCAACTTGCGCGTACTCGATCCGCGCCAATGCCTGGAGGCGTTCCCACCATGTCCACGTTGACCATCCGATTGCCCGATGACAAGCATGAGCGTTTGAAGGCGCTCGCCAAAGCGCAGTCCGTGAGCGTGAATCGCTTGATGGACGAACTTGCGACCGTAGCGCTTGCCAATCACGATGCCCGCGTGCGCTTCGAGATGCGCTCTGCGCGTGGCAAGCCCGAGCGGGCGATTGCGCTGCTCGACGGAATCGACGCGCCAACGCGCGGCAAGAGGCGCTGAGCGGCAAGCCCTACCACCGATCCTTGACGCCGGTGAACATCGCCCGGATGAGGTGCGTGCGCTCCAGCCGCCCCATGACGATCGCCGCCAGGGCGTGCAGCGAGGCCAGGGCGATGAGCAGATTCGCCGCCTGCTCGTGCAGCTCCTGCAACCACTCGTCGCCCCAGAATGCATCGAGGGTCTGCATCCAGCCGGTCAGGCACACGGCCAGCACCTGGATCATCAGCGCCAGGATCATCAGCGCGCCCAAGGGGTTGTGGCCGTCGTGGCGCTCGGGCGAGCCCGACAACATGCCTTCGATGTGTTGCCGGATCCGCGTCACGGTTGGAAAGAAATCCGAGAACCGCGCGTGGGGCGTGCCGATGAAGCCCCAGACGACCCTGGCCACCACCAGCGCCGCGGCCAGGTAGCCCAGCCCCTGGTGCACCGCGTTGCCGTCCTCGAGCACGGTGTAGTCGATGACCACGCAGGACACCAGCGTCCAGTGGAACAGGCGGATGAAGCGGTCCCACACCGGCACCGATGGGGACGAAGGCGACGCGGCGTTCATCGGCGTGGCGGGCGCAAGCCGCTACTTCGTCTCGAGAACGGCGGCCGTGACCGGATCGAAGTAGATCTCGACCTTCTTGCCCGACTTGTCGAAACCGTAGATCTCGTAGCACTGGCCCTTGCTGACCTTGAAGGTCTTGATCTGGTAGCCCTTGTCTTCGAGCCCCTTCTTGAAGTCGGCTTCTTTCATCCATTTTTCTTGCGGTGCATTGCAGGTCGGCCCGGCCATGGCGGCAGTGGAGGCGGCGAGCAGCAGAACGGCGAGGAGGCGTGCAGTCATCATGGTTGTGGTTCCCGGTCAGTTGATGGCCAGCGGTTGCTGGTGCATGAATTGAAGTCCACGCTGATGAACCCAAGCTGAATGTGCACGCGCCGAACACAAAACGTCGCAACGCTTGCGAGTTGACGCGCAGCCGATCGACGGCGCGGCGCCGCGTTAAGGATCGCTTCAGGCGCGGCCGTCAAAGTCCACTCTTCTGGGGCCGAGAAGGACGGCGATGAACGTGCTGCTGGTGGAGGACGACGTGGCGCTCGGCGACGCCGTGGCCTCGTATCTCGGCGTCAAGGGCTTCGCCGTCGAACGCGCCGCGTCACTGCGGCAGGCGCAGGCCGCGGTGGCTGCAACGCCATGGGACGTCGTGCTGCTCGATCTGCATCTGCCCGACGGTGATGGCTTGTCGCTGATCCGCGCGGTGCGCGATCGGTCCGCGGCTGCTTCCGTCATCGTGCTCACCGCGCGCGATCACGTCACCGACCGCATCCGCGGCCTCGATGCGGGCGCCGACGACTATCTGGTCAAGCCTTTCGATCCGGATGAACTGATGGCCCGGCTGCGCGCCGTCGAGCGCTGCCGCAACGGCGGCACGAGTTCGCTGGTGAAAGCAGGCGCGCTCGCGATCGACCTGGCCGCCCTGGCCGTGACGCGCAATGGCAACCCGATCGCCGCTCACCGCCAAGGAATGGAGCCTGCTTCGCGTCCTGGCGACGCGGCTGGACCGCATCCAGCTCAAAGAGTCGCTGCAGAAGGCGCTGTACGGGATCGCCGACGAGGCCACGAGCAACACGCTGGAGGTCTTCATCTGCAACCTGCGGCGCAAGCTCGGGCCCGACAGCATCCAGACCGTGCGCGGCCTGGGCTACCGGCTCACAGGCGGCAAGGGATGAGCGATCGGCCGCGCAGCCTGTCCTCGCAGCTGACGCGCACACTGGTCGTGGCGATCGGCGGCGTCTGGATGCTGATGGCCGCCGGCAGCGCATGGCAAGCGCGCTCCGAATTGAGCGAGGCCATGGACGGCACGCTCATCGACACCTCGCATCGGCTGATGGACCTGGCGCTGCACGACATCGATCTGCCCGGCGTGGCCGACGCCACCGGCGCCCGCCGCGGGCCGGACAGGGTGGTGCACGGCGACCCGGCCTACGAAGACGACCACGTGATCTACCAGGTGGTCAGCGAGTCGGGGCAGTTGCTGTTGCGCTCGAAGGATGCGCCGGAGCAACCGCTGCCGGTGCCGCGCGTGGTGGGCTTCGCGGATCGGCCCGGCTGGCGCATCTACACCCACCGGCACGCCGATCGCCCGATCTACATCCACGTCGCCGAAGAAACCTCGCACCGCACCGAAGCGGTGTTGCACACGGTGGTCTGGCTGGCGCTGCCGATGCTGTGCGCCCTGCCATTGCTGGGTCTGCTGATCCGCAGCGTGACACGCCGCGCTCTCAGACCCCTGCAAGTGCTCGCGGATGAAATCCACAAGCGCGGCGGGCAGGATCTGAGCCCGATCGCGGCGGCGCAGCAACCGCTCGAATTCGAGGTCATCACCAGCAGCACCAACCACCTTCTGCAGCGCCTGACCGACGCGCTCAATGTCGAGCGGGCGCTGGCCGCCAACGCCGCGCACGAGTTGCGCACGCCGCTGGCGGCGGCGCTGCTGCGCATGCACACGCTGCTCAGCATGCCCCTCGTGCCGCGCGCGCACGAGCAGGCCGGGCAGGCACTGGCCTGCCTGCTGACGTTGAACCGCCGTTCGGAAAAGCTGCTGCAGCTCTCGCGTGCCGAATCGGCTGCAGTGCTCGCCAGCGAGCCGGTCGATCTGGGGGATCTCGCGGCTGCGCTGGCTGAAGAATTCTGGACCTTGAGCGACATGCGCGAGCGCCTGCATCTGAACCTGCACTTGGCGGCCAACGAAGACGCGACGGCGCTCGGCGACTTCGACACCCTGGCCATCGTGTTGCGCAACCTGATCGAAAACGCCGCGCGGCATTGCACAGCAGGCGCCATCGAAATCATCGTCGAAGCACCGGCAACGATGATCGTGCGCGACGCCGGGCCGGGCGTCGCGCCCGAGGCGTTGGCGCACATTCGCCAACGCCACGTCAAGCACTCGCGCGATGCGGCAGGCTTCGGGCTCGGGCTGTCGATCGTGGCGACGATCGTCGAAAGGCATGGCGGCCGGTTGACGCTGTCATCGCCGCCGCGCGGGCGATCGCACGGCTTCGAGGCGGCGGTGTACCTGCCGCCGGCCGGCCCCTGGTGGATGCAAGCGCAAGAAGAGACGGCGGCGCCGCCGCCGCAACGGCTACATCCCGTTCGGTGACAACAGCTTGGCCGCCGTCTGCTCTTGCCGCTCGGCCGTTTGCAGCAGCTTCATCTGATGCTCGAACTGGCGTGCGGCGGAGATCATCGCGATCATGGTTTCGACGGCGCTGACGTTGCTGCCTTCGAGCGCACCGTCCTGCAATCGCGCGTTGGCGTCGCGCTCCAAGTCGCCTTCGGCGGCGCGGAACAAACCGTCTTCGCTGCGTATCACGGCAGCCGGGTTCTCCGGCGTGACGAGCTTCAAGCGGCCGATGCTCGCCGACGTGCCGTTGGCGCGCTTGGCGCTGACGGTGCCGTCACTCGCGATGCTCACTTCGGCATTCGCCGGCACGTTGATCGGCCCGCCGTCGCCGAGCACGGTCAAGCCGTTCTTCGTCACGAGCTGGCCCTGCGCATCGACGTCCAGCGCACCGGCGCGCGTGTAGGCCTCGGTGCCGTCGAGGCCCTGCACCGTGAGCCACGCGTTGCCCTTCATCGCCACGTCGAGCGGCCGGCCGGTGGTCGTGACGGTGCCGGGCTCGTGGCTGGCGCCGACGGTGGACTCCAGCGCGTACACGCGCGTCGAAGCGCCACTGCCCTGCACCGGCACCGCGCGAAACGCGGCGAGCTCGGCGCGAAAGCCGTTGGTGGAAACGTTGGCCAGGTTGTTGGCCAACACTTCCTGGCGCTGCATCGCTGCCTTGGCGCCGGACATGCTGAGGTAAATCATGCGGTCCATGGTGGCGTGCTGCTAACGATCAACGCAACTGGACGAGCGTCTGCAACACCTGATCCTGCGTGCGGATCGTCTGCGCATTGGCTTGATAGACGCGCTGCGCCGTCATCATGTTGACGAGCTCGGCCGTCAGATCGACGTTGCTTTCTTCGAGCGCGCCGCTTTGCAGCACGCCGAGGTTGCCTTCGCCGGGCACGCCGATCACCGGGTCGCCCGAGGTGAAGCTGCGCGCCCAGACATTCCCGCCCAGCGGTTGCAGGCCCTGCGGATTGCGGAACGTGGCGAGCTCGATCTGTCCCGCGGGCCGATTCTGGCCGTTGCTGTAGCGCGCCATCAGGATGCCGTCGGACTCGACGGCGACGGCTGTCAACTGCCCCGGCGCATAGCCGTCCTGCGACAGGTTGGTGACGCCGAACGGCGAGCCGAACTGGCGCGCGCCATCGACGTCGAGTTGCACGCCGAGGATCGGCCGCGTCTGCGCGCCGTTGACATTGGTCGTGGCCGGGATGTCGATCGACACCGGGCCGACGGGCGCCGTGGGCGCGCCGCCGTTGGGCGGAAAAGTGATCGTCGTGCTCGGCAGCGGCGCCGCGGCGGTGCCGTTGATCGGCGTGCCGTTGGCGGTGACGAAGACGTTCCAGGTGTCGGTGGCGGCCTTCTGAAAGTAGTAGGTCACCGCCACGTCCTGGCCGAGCACGTCGAAGACCGTCATCGACGTCGCGCTGTTGTAGGTCGTCGGGTCGGTGAAGTCGATCTGCGGGCCGACGGTCGGCGCGGTGACGGCCGAGCGCGCATCGAGGTTCATCTCCATCTCGATCTCGGCCGTGGCTTGCGGCTCGATGCCCGCGGTGGGCAGGCGCAATGCAGCGGCGTTGCCCGGCAGGATGATGCCGGTCGGGTCGGCCTGGTAGCCGACCAGGCGCAGGCCGTCGTTGTTGACGACGTAGCCGTCGCGATCGACCTTGAACTGGCCGTTGCGCGAGTACAGCGCCGGGTTGGCGCCGTCGGTGACCTGGAAGAAGCCGCCGCCGTTGATCGCCAGGTCCATCGGGTTCTGCGTCGCCGTGATGTTGCCCTGCGTGAACTGCTGCGACACCGCCTGCAACTGCACGCCGATGCCCACCGGCGTCGTGCCGGCGCCGTTGAGCGCATTGGCGTACATGTCGGCGAACTCGGCGCGCGAGGCCTTGGCGCCGAAGGTGTTGGCATTGGCGACGTTGTTGCCGATGACTTCGAGGTTCTTGCTCGTCGCGTTGAGGCCCGACAGGCCTTGCTGGAAGCTCATGCGTTTTCCCTTTCTAGTTGAAGGCGCGAATCTGGTCGTAGGGCACGCTGCCGCTGTTGCGCAGCTCGAGGGTCAGCGTGTCGCCGCCGGCGACGACCGCATCGACGCGGTCGCGCATCAGCGGCGTGTTGCCGACGTTGGCGGCGCCGTTCTTGGCGACGACGCGGAAGGTGCTGCCGGTGGCCGGGTCCACGCCTGCGGGCGGCGTCCACTCGAAGCCGTGGCGGCCGGCGCTCTGCGCCTCGAGGTCGATCGTGTCGATCACACGGCCACCGGCGTTCAGGATCTCGACCTTCACGCTGTCGGCCGGGCCGTTCAGTTCGAAGCCGCCCTGCACCAGGTCTTCGTCGTTGGTGACCAGGCGGTTGCCGGGCACGATGACATCGCGGCCGACCAGCGCCGCGCCCTGCAGCGCGCTCATCTGCGCGAACTGCGAGCCCAGGCCTTCGACGCTGCGATTGAGTTTCTCGATGCCGTTGACCGACTGGATCTGCGCCATCTGGCTCGTCACCTGCGCGTTGTCCATCGGGTTCAGCGGGTCCTGGTTCTGCATCTGCGCGACCAGGAGTTTCAGGAAGCGGTCTTCGGCGCCGGCCTGGTTCTGCGTGGCGACGCTGCTGCTGCCGGACGTGGTGCGGTTGAGCGTCGTGAAATCGACGTTCGTGGCCATGATCAGTTGCCCAGCTGCAATGTCTTCTGCAGCAAGGTCTTGGCAGTGTTCATCACCTCGACGTTGTTCTGGTACGAGCGCGAGGCCGAAATCATGTTGACCATCTCTTCGACTGCGTTGACGTTGGAGTAAGTGACGTAGCCCTCGGCGTCGGCCGAAGGATGCTTCGGGTCGTGCACGCGGCGGCCGACTTCGGCCGATTCGCTGATGGTGCTGACCTTCACACCCGCGGCGCCGGCCGCGCCCATCATCTCGGTCTGGAACACGACCTGCCGCGCCTTGTAGGCACTGCCGTCGGGGCCTGCGACCGTGTCGGCGTTGGCGAGGTTGCTCGCCACGACGTTCAAGCGTTGGCTTTGCGCCGAGACCGCGCTGCCGGAGATGTTGAAGACCTGGAACATCGACATGGTCGGCTACTCCTAGCTGCTCTGGCCTTTGATGGCATCGAGCATCGTGCGCACGCTGCCGTTGATGAAACGCAGCGTGGCTTCGTACTTCACGCTGTTGTCGGCGAAGCTCGCGCGCTCGCGGTCCATATCGACGCTGTTGCGGTCGAGGTTGGTTTGCGATGCGGTGGCGTAACGCAGTCCGGCTTCTGCACGCGCGCCTGCAGCCGGTTGAATATGGCCGGCCGCCGTTGCCTGCATTAGCCCCGGCGTTGCCGCCTGGCCAGTGGCCTGGCGCAACGCCGCAGCAAAGTCCATGTCCTTGGCCACATAGCCCGGCGTGTCCGCGTTGGCGATGTTGCTGGCGATCAATCGCTGACGCTCCGAGCGCAGCACGAGGGCTTCGGCCTGGAAGTTCAGCGAGTCGGTGAGGCGGTTGATCATGGCGAGCATTGTTGGCAGTGCTCACCGAAAACATGAGCCGGATAAGGCAGCGTTTGACGGCGCTTTTCGAAGCCACGGCGCACGCTCCCGCCAATACAGTGCCATCCGTGAACAAGGCTATTGCTCTGCTGCTGCTCGCGCCATGGTGCGCGGGCGCGGCCGTGCAGGGCGACACGCTGGCGCAGCGTGTGCAGTCGTTGGCCAGCGAGGCCTCGCAACAAGCCGCACCCGGCCTGCGCGTCGAGGTGCGCATCGGTCAGCTCGATCCGCGCCTGAAGCTCGCATCCTGTGCCAACGTGCAGCCCTACCTGCCCGCGGGCATGAAGCTCTGGGGCGCCGCGCGCATCGGCCTGCGTTGCGCCGACGCGGGGGTGCGCTGGAACGTCTTCCTGCCGATCACGGTCGATGTTTTCGGCCCCGGCCTCGTTGCCGCAGCGGCGCTGCCCGCCGGCGCGGTGCTCGGCGCCGCCGATCTGAAGGCCGCGACCGTGAACTTGTCGGCATCGCCCTCGGCAGCGCTGGCCGCGGCCGAACTCGCCATCGGCCGCACGCTGTCCCGCCCGTTGTCGCCGGGCGACGCGCTGCGCGACGCCGACCTGCGCGCCCGCCAGTGGTTCGCCGCCGGCGACAGCGTGCGCATCGTCGCCGGCGGCAGCGGCTGGCGCATCCACGGCGAGGGCCAGGCGCTGAACCCCGGCCTCGAAGGCCAGACGGTGCGCGTGCGCACCGAATCGGGCCGCATCGTCAGCGGCGTCGCGGCGGGTGACCGAATGGTCGAGGTGCCGCTGTGAACCGCATTCCATCCGGCAAGCGTGAAAAAAGTACTCAAGTCAGGGCGCGGGGCTCCGATACCCTGAGTTCACTGCACATCAGGAGCCACCCTCCCATGGCTTCAGGAGCATCGTCATCATGAAGATCGGCCAACTCGACAACAGCCACAAGCTCGCCGCACCGGCGGCCGACGCGCGCAAGAACGGCGCGGCGCCGGCCGGCGGCCAGACCCAGAGCGCGCCGGTGGAAGCCAGCGCCAAGGTCGAACTCTCGGCCGCCGCGTCGCTGCTCGCGGCCGAAGGCAACACGGCCGACTTCGACGCCGAGAAGGTGGCGCGCATCGCGCAGGCCATCCGCGACGGCAAGTTCGAAGTCAATGCCGGCGCCATCGCCGACAAGCTGCTCGACGGCTCGCGCGAGCTGATGCGCCGCCATTGATGACCCAGCCGATCGCTACCGGCAACGCCGGTCCGCTCGAAGAGGCCGTCGCCACGATCGAAGCGCGCCTGGCCGCGCTCGGCAGCGCCTTGCGCGAGCGCGATGCGCTGGCCATCGAGGCCGAAGCGCAGGCACTGCAACGCGCCTTCTCGTTGGCCATCCACCGCTTCACCGCCGCGGCACGGCAAGACGACGGCGTCCCGCTGCCGCTGCGCCGCCGCCTGGCCATCGCGCGCAGCCAGGTCGCCGCACAACGCGAAACCCTGGCCCGCGCCAACGCCGCGCTCGATCGCGCGATGAACGTGCTGCTGCCGCCGGACTGGCCGGCGCCGGCCTACGCTGCCGACGGCGCGCGGCCCCGCATGAACACGACGGGCGCGATCGGCGCCTGATCCTGGTGGCGCGGCAGCCTGGCTGCCCCGGGTTGCTCGTCGAGTCCTGCTCGCCCCCAGCCCCACCCCGTTTGCGCCGAGCTTGTCGAAGCGCTGCAAGAATCACCGAAACTGCGCTTCCGGCACGAGCCACGTGGCCGCTCGGCATTGGCCACAGGCTGGTGATTCGCAACCGCGCGCTCGCTGCACGTCAACTGATGATCTCCATCCGCGACATCGACCATCTCGTCCTGCGCATCACCGACCTCGACAAGATGCTGAAGTTCTACTGCGACGCCCTCGGCTGCACGGTCGAGCGGCGGCAGGAGGCGATCGGCCTGGTGCAGTTGCGCGCCGGCCGTTCGCTGATCGATCTGGTGACGATCGACGGCAAGCTCGGCCGCGCCGGCGGCGCCGCGCCGGGATCGGAAGGCCGCAACATGGATCACTTCTGTCTGCGCGTCGAGCCGTTCGACGAGGCTGCGATCCGCAGCCAGTTGGCACGGCATGGCGTGACGGCAGGCGCGGTCGAATCGCGCTACGGCGCCGAGGGCGAAGGCCCGTCGATCTACGTCACGGACCCCGAAGGCAATGTCGTCGAGCTCAAAGGACCGCCGGATGCATGACGATCACGAGAAGACCGATGCGACGTGGCGCGTCTGGTGGCGATGTCGCGCGGCCACAAGAAGATCATCCTCTAGCCGTGCCGGGCAAGGAGGCCTTCTACCGCAAGCTGGGCTTCGAGCGCATGCTGACCGCGATGGCGATCTTCGAAGACCAGGCCGCGGCATTCGAGCGCGGCTACCTCAACCGGAACTGAAAGAGCATTGTCGTTGTGAGCACACCATGAGCAAAGACGAACCTCTGCCACTGCCGACCGCGAGTTCGTGCACTCGCGCCTGATCGACGCGCCGCGCGAGCAGGTCTTTGCCGCCATCGCCGACCCGGCGCGGCTGGCGCGCTGGTGGGGGCCGAACGGCTTCACCAGCACGTTCGAGGTCTTCGAGTTCCGCCGCGGCGGCGCATGGCGTCTCGTGCTGCACGGACCCGACGGCGCGGACTATCCGAACGACAACCGATTCGCCGAGATCGTGGCGCCGCAGCGGGTCGTCGTCGAGCATCTGGGGACGCCGCATCACTTCCTGCTGACGATCACGCTCACCGCGCAAGGCGCGCGCACGCTCGTCGGCTGGCGCCAGGTTTTCGACACGCCAGAAGAGAAGCAGCGCATCGCCGCCTTCGTCGCGCCGGCGAACGAGCAGAACCTCGACCGGCTGGCGGCCGAAGTGCTTCGTGCGTCGCCACCTCGATGAACACGGCCCGGCTCACGCTGCGCCCGTTCACGCTCGATGATGCCGCCTTCATCGTCCAGCTGCTCAACGACCCCGGCTGGTTGCGCCACATCGGCGACCGCAAGGTGCGCACGCCAGACGACGCGCGCGACTACCTGACCCAGGGGCCGATTCGCGCACGCAACGAAACACGGCTTCGCGCTCGGCGCTGTCGAGCGCACGAGCGACGGCGCGCCGATCGGCATGTGCGGCCTGATCCGCCGCGAGGGTCTCGACGATGTGGACCTCGGCTACGCCTTTCTGCCCGCGTACCGCGGCCAAGGCTACGCGCGCGAGGCAGCAGCGGCGTGGCTGGCCTGCGGCTTCGAGCGCTTCGGCCTGAAACGCATCGTCGCCATCACGAGCGTGGACAACGTGGCGTCGGGCAAGGTGTTGGAAGCGATCGGCATGCGCTTCGAGCGGCGCCTGCGCGTGGCCGGGCATGAGGAGGATTCGCTGCTCTATGCGGCGGAGGCGGGAAAGGCTTCGACAGGCTCAGCCCGAACGGGGGTTTCCTGACCGTCCTGAACTTGGTCGAAGGGCCAAGCTCAGGGTGAGCGGGGGTTGCTCACCAAGCCCGCAATTTCGAGCGCAGCCGCGCAATGCTCTGGCTGTGCAACTGGCAGACGCGGCTCTCGGTCACCTTGAGCACGGCGGCGATCTCTTTCAGATTCATGTCGTGCTCGTAGTACATGCTCATCACGTACTGTTCGCGCTCGGGCAGCAGCTTGATGGCATCGACGAGCGCTTCGCGCATGCGCTGGTCGTTCAACATCGCCAGCGGGTCGGATGCGGTGTCGGCAACGTGGCGGTCGAGGAAAGCCTGGTCGCCGTCGTCGCCGGTCATGTCTTCCAGATAGACGAGCTGCGTGCCGCGGACCTTGGTCAGCACATCCTGGTAGTCGCCGAGCGACAAGCCCATCTCCTTGGCGATCTCGCTCTCGGCCGGGGCGCGGCCGTACTGCTGTTCGAGCTTGTGCACCGCGGCCTCGATCTGGCGCTGCTGCTTGCGGTCACCGCGGCTCATCCAGTCGCCGCTGCGCAGGTCGTCGAGCATGGCGCCGCGGATGCGCTGCGTGGCAAAGGTCTCGAACTGCACGCCCTGCGCGGCATCGAAGCGGCTCATCGCATCGTGCAGGCCGATCATGCCGACCTGGATCAGGTCGTCGATCTGCACGTTGGCCGGCAGCTTGGCGATCATCTGGTGCGCCAGGCGGCGCACCAGCGGCGTGTACTGCTTCAGCGCAGCGTTGATCTGCGCGGCCGAC
This sequence comes from uncultured beta proteobacterium, assembly GCA_963816315.1. GTDB lineage: Bacteria > Pseudomonadota > Gammaproteobacteria > Burkholderiales > Burkholderiaceae_C > CADEEN01. The sequence continues at coordinate 51,917 of CAWFJZ010000048.1, read as the reverse complement.
GTGGCAGCGGCGCTGGTGTCGGGGCGTCCGGTGGCGGTGTACATGGCGGGGGCTCCGGGGGTGGGGCTCGGTTCTTCGGTGTCGAGGGGCAGTGCTTCGTCGCGCTTCATCGCGCCACCTGCATCGCGGCGCCGTCGGCGTGCATCACGGGCGCCGGCATGTCGGCGAGCAGGCCTTGGGCGAGTCGCATCAGCGCACGCGGCCATTCGCCCTGTGCGGCAGGGTCGATCGCGGCCCAGTCGTGCAGCACGGCGCCGGCAAAACGCTCGGCGGTGAGTGCGAGTTGTTCGGCAATGCGCGGCGTGCGCGGCGAGTTGGCGGCGGCGACGAGCAAGAGGTCGAACGCCATCAGGCCGTGGCGCTGCGCCAGCAGCTTCATGTTGGCGTAGGCGCTGGTCACGCTGGCCGGGTGGTCGGCGGCGAGCAGCAGCGGACGCGGCTCGCGGCGCGCGAACAACCGGCCGAGCTCATGGGCTTCGGCATGCACGATGACGACGGACGCTTCCGGCGCAGCGTCGGCGACTGAATCGAGAAAGGCTTCGCATGAGCCGCGCGAGCTGACCCAGCGGACCGGCAAGCCGCACGCGGCCAGGTACGACAGGTTGTCGCCGAGCGGCTCGATGCAGGCCGACAAGTCCACTGCCGCCATCTCGTGCGGCGTGCCTCGCGCGGCATCGACGACGAGCACTTTGCGTTCTGGTGACGCACAGACGCTGGCCAGCCGTTCGAGCGCCAGGCCGGCGAAGGCCACATCCGGGTTGGCAGCCACGGCGATGAAGCGCGTGCGCGCGCCGGAGAACAAGCGGCGCAGACCGTCGGCCTGGTCAGGCATCGGCACAGCGTCGCTGGCGAGGAAGTCGTTCATGTCAGGCGTGCAGCGGCGAGACAACAGCGCGCGCGGCGCCGGAGAAGCCGGCGAAGACCAGGTTCACTTCCTGCGCCTGCAACTTCCAACTTGAATTGGCCGTAGGCGCGCAATGCACGCTGAATCAGCGCTTGCGCCGACAGACGATGCCAATCTTCCGGCACACGCTGGCCGTTGGCCACGCCGACGACGCGCATCTTGTGGCGGATGATCGCGTCGAGCGCCGGCGCCAGCTTCACCGCTTCGTCGATCTTGGAGAGCACGACGCCGCGGCAGGCGGCAGCGCGGTAGGAGACCATCACGTCGTCGATCGTCTCGCCCTGCGCCGAGGCGTTGACGACGAGCAGCTTCTGGACCCGCCGGTGCGACAGCATCTCCATCAACTCGCGGGTGCGCGTGTCGCGCTGCCCCATGCCGGCGGTGTCGATCAGCACCATCTTCTTCGCCGACAGCAGCTCCAGCAAATCTTCGAGCGAAGCGCGGTCATGCGCGGTGTGCACCGGCACGCCGAGGATGCGGCCGTAGGTGCGCAGTTGCTCCTGCGCGCCGACGCGGTAGGCGTCGAGCGTGACCAGGCCGAGGTTGGCGCTGCCATGTTGCGTCGCAAAGGCGGCGGCGATCTTGGCGGTGCTTGTGGTTTTGCCGACGCCGGTGGCGCCGATCAGCGCGAACACACCGCCGGCGTCTTCGAGCGCGGGTTCGTGGTCGGCAGCGATCAGATTGCGTTCGAGCACGCCGGCCGCCCAGGTGGTCTCGTCTTCGCAGTCCGGCTCCAGCCCTTCGGCGAGTTTGCGGATGAGTGCCGGCGAGAAACCCGCATCCAGCAGGCGCTGCGTCAGCGCGGCACGGCGCGGGTTGGTGCGCAGCTTGTCCATGAATGCGAGCGCGCCGAAGCGGTCTTCGATCAGGCCCTTCATCGAGCGCAGCTCGGCCATCATGGCCTGCTCGCGACGCGCGGCATCGGCGTTGGTTTGGGTGTCTGCGAGCACGGGTGTCTCGATCGGGCGGCGTGCCGGTTCATGAGGGCGTGCCGGCGCTGCTTCCACTGGCGCGGGCGCCGGCTCTTCCATCGCCGCCAGATCGCGCTGCGCTTGGCGGCGCTTCAACATGCGCTCGCGCACATAGTCCTGGAACGACAGCGTGCTCATCGCGAGTTGTTCGACATCGCGGCTGACGTCTTCTGCTGTCGTTGGCGCAGCGGCTGGCTTGCTTGCTTTGGCCACGGGCGCGCGCACCACCGGCGCGCTCTTCGCGGCTTTCTCGATGTGGCTCACGCCCTCGGACCCCATCGCCAGCATCTCGACGCCGCCGTTCGGCCGAAGGCTTGGTCGAGAGCACGACGGCGTCGTCACCGAAGGCCTTCTTCACCAGATTCAAGGCCTCGCGCGCAGTACGGGCGGTGAACTTTGTGACGTTGTTCATGCTGAAGCTCCGATGACGGATGCAATGCGGATCGAATGGGTCTCAGGAATCTCGCTGTGGCCGAGCACCTTCAGGCGCGGCGCGGCGCGTTTCAACAGGCGGGCCATCGGCGCGCGGATCAAGTCGGGCACGAGCAGGCAGGCCGGCACGCCGATGTCCTCCTGCGAACGCGCGCTATCCGCTGCGCTCTTGGCCAACGTCTCCGTCACGCCGGGGTCGAGCGCGGCGCCGTGCGGGCTGGTCAGGCTTGCGTGACCAGGCGCTCCAAGCCGGGATCGAGCGCGATCACGTCCAACTCTTTGGCCGGCCCGTAGATCTGCTGCACGATCGCCGGCGCCAGAGTGTGTGCGTACGAGCGCGGCGAGTTGTTGCGGATCGTTGGCGGCAGCGGGGTGCTCTGCCAGGCATTCGATGATCGAGCGCACGTCGCGGATGTGCACGCCTTCGTCGAGCAGCAACTGCAAGAGTTTCTGCAGCGTGGCGATGCCGACCATCTTGGGAATCACGTCTTCGATCAACTTCGGCGCCAACTTGGTCACATGCTCCACGAGCGATTGCGTCTCGACGCGGCCGAGCAGTCGGGCCGCATTCACCTGCATCAAGTGTGAGAGGTGGGTGGCGACCACGGTCGAGCAATCAACGACGGTAAATCCGCTCATCTGTGCCAACTCGCGCTGGCGATCGTCGATCCACACCGCGGGCAGGCCGAACGCCGGATCGCTGGTCTTCGTGCCGATGAGCTGCTGCGTCGCGCCACCGGGGTTGATGGCCAGGTGCATGCCGGGGAAAGCCTCGCCCTCGCCCACCACCGCGCCGCGCAGCGAGACGCGGTACATGCTCGGCTTCAAGTCGAGGTTGTCGCGGATGTGCACGGGAGGCGGCAAGAAGCCCACGTCTTGCGCAAACTTCTTGCGCACGCCCTTGATGCGCGCCAGCAGATCACCGCCGCGCTGCGCATCGACGAGCGTGATCAGGCGGTAGCCGACTTCGAGGCCGAGCGTGTCGATCGGGATCAGGTCGTCCCAGGTCGCTTCCGGATTGGCTTCGCGCTTCTCTTCCTTCGTCATCGTCTTGGCGGCCTCGATGGCCTGCTCTTTGCGATGCAGCTTCCACGCGCCGTAGCCGATGGCCGAGGCGATGACGATGAAGACCAGGTTCGGCATGCCGGGGATCACCCCAAGCAGGCCGACGATGACGGCCACCGCGCCGAGCGACTTCGACGAGTTGAAGACCTGGCGGCCGATCTGGCTGCCGACGTTGTGTTCCTTGCCGACGCGCGACACCACCATCGCCGCCGACACCGAGATCAGCAGCGCGGGCACTTGCGCCACCAACGCGTCGCCGACCGCAAGCAGGATGTAGCTGTTGGCGGCCTGCGTGGCCGACAGGTCATGCTGCGCCACGCCGATGATGAAGCCGCCGATGATGTTGATGAACAGGATCAGCAGCCCGGCCATCGCGTCGCCGCGCACGTACTTCGACGCGCCATCCATCGAGCCGAAGAACTCGGCCTCTTCGCTGACTTCGAGGCGGCGGCGCTTGGCTTCCTTGTCGTCGATCAGGCCGGCGTTCAGGTCGGCGTCGATCGCCATCTGCTTGCCGGGCATCGCGTCGAGCGTGAAGCGCGCGCCGACCTCGGCAATGCGCTCGGCGCCCTTGGTGACGACGATGAAGTTGATGACGACCAGCACGGCGAAGACGATCAGGCCGACCGCGAAGTTGCCGCCGATCAGGAAGTGGCCGAACGACTCGATCACCTGGCCGGCCGCGCCGGGCCCGGTGTGGCCTTGGACGAGCACGACGCGGGTGGAGGCCACGTTGAGCGACAGGCGCATCAACGTCGTCACCAGCAACACCGCCGGGAAGGCCGCAAAGTCGAGCGGCCGGATCATGTTGGCCGCGACCATCATCACCAGCAGCGCGACTGCAATGTTGATCGTGAAGAAGACGTCGAGCAGCAGCGGCGGAATCGGCAGCACCATCATCGCCAGCACGATGACGATGAACATCGGCGCGGCCAGGTTCTTGATGACGCCGGCTTGCGGGCCGAGCATCGCGTTCAGGCGTCGCAGCCAGTTCATGCCTGAACTCCGTTGCGGTGCGGATCGAGGTCCTCAGGCACCGGCAGCGAGGCAATCTCCACCGGCATCGCGCCCTGCCCCGCCATCGCGGCACGCAACTGATAAACCCAGGCCAGCACCTGCGCCACCGCGGCGAACAGTGCCTGCGGCACTTCGCGGTCGATCTCGGCATGCGCGTAAAGCGCGCGCGCCAGTGGCGGCGCCTGCAGCACCGGCACTTTCGCATCCTTCGCGATGTCGCGGATCTTCAGCGCCAGCAGGTCGGCGCCTTTGGCGACGACGCGCGGCGCGGCCATCGATTTATCGTCGTACTTCAACGCCACCGCGTAGTGCGTCGGGTTCATGACGACGATGTCGGCCTTGGGCACCGCGGCCAGCATGCGGCGATTGGCCATCTCGCGCATCTTCGCGCGCACCTTGTTCTTGACCTCCATGTTGCCTTCGAGCTGCCGGAACTCTTCCTTCATTTCCTGGTGGCTCATCTTCAACTGGTCGAGCAAGCGCTTGCGCTGCAGCGGAACGTCGATCAGCGCAAAGGCCGCGAGCGCGATGACGAGCAGCAGCAGGCCGGCTTGCAAGGTGCTTGCGCTTTGCGCGATCGCCGCCGGCAGCGGCAGCGCCAGCGTCTGCGCAAACTCGGTCGCGTGCGAGCGCAGCCACAGCGCGCCGATCGTACCGAGCACCAGCGCCAGCGCGCAGGCCTTCAAGGTTTCGCCGAGCTGCTGCTTGGAGAAGACGCGGCCGAGGCCGGTCAGCGGATTGAACTTGTCGAACTTCGGCGCGATGGGTTTGAACGTCCAGTTCCAGCCGCCGCACAGCACGCCAGCCGCCAGCGCCACAGCAACGAGCGCCACGCCGAGCGGCAGCACCAGCGCCATCATGCGCAGCGTCGCTTCGCCCAAGTGCTCCACCATCGGCGCCGTGCCGGCGAGGCTCTTGTTGTTGAACGTCAGCCCGCGCGTGACCAGTTCGCGCAGCCAGCCGGTGAAGGCCGGCGCCAGCGCCACCAACAGCGCGCCGCCGCCGGCGACCGCGGCAAAGTGCCCGAGGTCGCGCGAGCGCGCGACCTGGCCGTCTTCACGCGCTTTCTGGATCTTGCGCTGTGAAGCAGGGAGGTGTCGGTCTTGTGCGCTTTCGGCCATGCACGCATGGTGCAGGGCGCGCGCAAAAACTTAAGCGCGATAAGAGGGCTGTTTACTGCGCTTGTTTCGCTGTGTCGGTGCGCGAGACGATCGGCATCACCGGCGTGATCACCGAAGGTTCGGCCCCCAGCGCTTCAGCCACTTCCGGCGCGGTGCGGAACATGCGGTCTTCGGCCTCGCGGTTCATGACGATGATGCTGATGCGGCGGTTGCTCGCCGCGCGCGGGTCGGCGCTGTCGATCGGCTGGCTCGACGCCAGCCCCTGCACGCGCAGCACGCGGTCGTCGGCCAGGCCGCCGGCCACCAACTCCCGTCGTGACGCATTCGCGCGATCCGACGACAGCTCCCAGTTGCTGTAGCCACGCTCGCCGCCGACGAAGGCCTGTGCATCGGTATGGCCTTCCAGCGTCAGCCGGTTCGGCACGTCGGTCAGCACCTGGCCGATCTCGTGCAGCAGCTCGCGCATGTGCGGCTGCACCATCGCCGAGCCGCTGGCGAACATCGGCCGGTTCTGCTCATCGACGATCTGGATGCGCAGGCCGTCGCGTGTCATGTCGAGCTTGATCTGCGACGCCATCTGCGACAGGCGCGCATTGGCGGCCAGTCTGTTCTCGACCTTCTTCTTCAGGTCTTCCAGCCGCGCGATCTCGGCGCGCACTTGTTCCTGCTTCAGCGCATGCAGGTTGACCGCGTCGCGCTTGCTCTCGACCTCGCCGCGCTTGACCTGGCCGGTGGTGCGCGTCAGATCCTGGCCGCCGCCTTTCAACACATGCGACGAATCGCCCGAGCCCGAGCCGCCGGCCATCGCCACCTTGAGCGGCGACTGAAAGTAATCGGCGATGCCCTTCTTGTCGCCCTCGGTCGTCGAGCCGAGCAGCCACATCAGCAGGAAGAAGGCCATCATCGCCGTCACGAAGTCGGCATAGGCGATCTTCCAGGCGCCGCCATGGTGGCCATGGCCGCCCTTCTTGATCTTCTTGACGATGATCGGCTGAAGCTTCTTCGCGTCGCCAGCCATGGCTTAGGCTTTCTTACCTTTGACGTGGCTCTCGAGTTCGGCGAACGACGGCCGATCCGTCGAGTACAGGACCTTGCGGCCGAACTCGACGGCCACTTGCGGCGCATAACCCTGCATCGACGCCAGCAGCGTGGTCTTGATGCACTGCAACTCCTTGCCGCCCTCATCGACCTTCTGCTCCAGCAAACCGGCCAGCGGCTCGAAGATCGCGTAGGCCAGCAGGATGCCGAGGAAGGTGCCGACGAGCGCCGAGCCGATCATGGCGCCGAGCACGGCCGGCGGCTGGCCGACCGAGCCCATCGTGTTGACCACGCCGAGCACCGCAGCGACGATGCCGAACGCCGGCAAGCCGCCGGCAATGCGTTGCAGCGCGGCCACCGGCGCATGCGCCTCGTGGTGATGCGTTTCGATCTCGCTGTCCATCAGCGACTCGATCTCGTGCGAGTTCAGGTTGCCCGAAACCATCATGCGCAGGTAGTCGGTGACGAACTCGACGACATGGTGGTCGCTGCCGACGGTGGCGTACTTCTTGAACAGCGGCGAGTCGTGCGGCTTCTCGACATCGCCTTCGATCGCCATCAGGCCTTCCTTGCGCGCCTTCTGCAGGATGTCGTAGAGCAGCGCCATCAGCTCCATGTAGCGCGCCTTGGTGTACTTGCTGCCCTTGAAGCACATGCCCAGGCCGGCCATCGTCGATTTGAGCACCTTGGTCTGGTTGTTGGCGATGAAGGCGCCGATGGCCGCGCCCATGATCGTCGTCATCTCGAACGGCAAGGCCTTCAGCACGACGCCGATGTTGCCGCCGTGGACGATGAAGACGCCGAAGATGCAGCCGAGCGCAACGAGCCAGCCGACGATGACGAACATGGGAGCCTACAAATGATGAGTGACTGGCGCTTTATCGGCGGTGCGATGCGGCGCTTGAATGACATCAGTGTCGGCGTGCACGCGTGACGTTGATCGCTGCATCAAACAGGCTTTAGCGCAACAAAAGAAAACGGCCTCCGAAGAGGCCGTCTGAAAGCACAGCAAACTGTGCCAGGAGGAGACAAGCAAGAAACCGTGTTGGCGAAGCCTCAGTGTTCGGCCGCGGCGGAGTCCATCCGCAGCGAGCCGGCCGCTTTGCCCTTGCCAGCACGAGCCGGAGGGTTACACAGACCGCAGGTGAAGTGCTTGGCGATCTCGTGCGGATGCGTGACAAATTGCCCACCGCACGCAGAACATTGGGTCATCGTCAGCATGCCGTTGTCCACGAACTTGACCAGGCGCCAAGCCCGCGTCACCGACAGCATCGGCTCCAACTGCTGCGCCGTCACCTGTTCCAGGTAGAGCTGATAGGCCTTGATGACGACGTCGATCTCGTCCAACGCCGCCGTCTTGTTCAGGTACTCGTGGATGTTCAGGAACAGGCTGGCGTGGATGTTGGGCTGCCAGGTCATGAACCAGTCGGTCGAGAACGGCAACTGGCCCTTGCTCGGGCTCTTGCCGGCCACTTCCTTGTACAGGCGCAGCAGGCGCTCGTAGCTGAGGTCGGTTTCACTTTCCAGCACCTGCAGGCGCGCGCCGAGGTGGATCAGCGTGACGGCACGCTCGATCTGCCGGGCTTCGGTGAGGATGCTTTTGACGCGGGGCAGTTCCCGTCAAGCTGCCTCTTGGTGGCGGCCGGCCATCAGGATCGCGGCGTGCAGGCGGCCAACATGGTCGTTCGCCGAAGACTTGCCGTGGCTCGTCAGCAGGTTCCAGACGATCTCGTCGTCCATGCGGAAGCGGCACAGCAGCGTGTTGGTCTGCGCGATCTTCATGATCTGCGCCGAGGAGAGGCCGCCGATCATGGTCGCCGTGTCTTCGCTGATGCCCAGGCGGTACAGCGCCTGTTCGCGGTCGGCGCGGATGAGGCTTTGCGCCAGCATCAGGTACGACAAGTTGGCTTCACGAATCTCGGCGAGGATCTGCTCTGCGTTCATTGTTCCTACTCCCTTGGTGTTCAATCAACCGATGACTGAACTGTAGGGACCCGCCGCTGCGGCCAACAGACACTGCACACCATCACTTGAGTCCACTTTCTTCTGTGCGGCGTGTCAGTCAACTTCCTACAGCGTCGGCGCGGACGTGAACGATCTTACTGATGCGCTGCCGCGGCCCGTAAACTGGTGTCGGTCCTGTCCTACAACGCCGCGCGATTCGGGCCGATAGGTGCAGCCCGGCGTCCGGCCGATGCTGCGCAGTTATTCGAGGAGGATGCTTGTCCCACCTCAGCATCGAGGTTAGCCGCAACCAGGGGCGCTGGCTCTGAGCGCAGCGCTGCCCACCCCATCGTCCGTGCAAAGCCCCGGCTGGCTGGCGCGCGTCGGCGCGCGCGCCTATGCGCGCACTGGCGTCGCTGCGCGTCACGCTGGCTTTCGTCGGCGATGTGCTGATGGCACTGGCGCGCCCGCAGACATGGCGCCACATGCGCTGGCGCGACGTGGCCTGGCAGTTGGAGCAGACGGGGCCGCGCAGCCTGCCGATCGCGGCCATCGTCAGCGCGCTGGTCGGCTTGATCCTGGCCTACATGGGCGCGGCGCAGTTGGAGCCGTTCGGCGCGCAGGCCTACATCGCCGATCTGGTGACGATCGGCGAGTTGCGCGAGATGGCCGCGCTGGTGGTCGGCATCGTGCTCTCGGGCCGCGTCGGCGCGGCGTTCGCGGCGCAACTGGCCAGCATGCGCGCCAACGAGGAGATCGATGCGCTCGAAACGCTGGGCGTGCGGCCTGTCGCCTTTCTGGTGCTGCCGCGCCTGTTGGCACTGACGCTCGCCGCGCCGCTGCTGACGGCGTTTGCCGCGGCCGTCGGCATGCTGGCCGGCGCCGCCGTGGCCGTGGTGGTGTACGACCTGACGGCGCTCGAATACCTGCAGCGCACCTTGCAGTCGGTGAGCGCCGACAACATCGTCGTCGGCCTGGTCAAGGGCACCACCTACGGCGTGCTCGTGGCGCTGGCCGGATGCCGGCAGGGCCTCAACGCCGGCCGCAGCGCCGAGGCCGTGGGCCAGGCGACGACGGCCGCCGTGGTGCAGTCGATCGTCTGGATCGCGGTGGCGGCGTCGGTGTTGACGATCGTCTTTCAGCGGCTCGGCATATGAGTGCATCGACGAGCAGCGCACTGATCCGCGCCGACGCCCTCACGCTGGCCTTCGGCCCGAAAGTGATCCAGCGCAACCTCTCGTTCGAGGTCCTGCCGCGCGAGGTGCTGGCGATCATCGGCGGCAGCGGCTGCGGCAAGAGCACGGTGCTGCGCTCGCTGGTCGGGCTGCACGAGCCGCGGGCCGGCCGCGTGCTGCACGGCACGCACGACCTGTACGACAGCACGCAAGACGTGCAGGACGAGATCAGGAGACACCTCGGCGTGATGTTCCAGGCCGGCGCGCTGTTCAGCTCGATGACGGTCGGCGAGAACGTGATGCTGCCGCTGGAGTTGCAGGCGCCGGCGCCGCGCGCGCAGCACGAACGCATCGCGCGCGAGAAGCTGGCGCTGGTGGGCTTGCAGGACAGCTGGGACCAGGAGCCGGCCGCGCTCAGCGGCGGCATGAAAAAACGCGCGGCAATAGCGCGCGCATTGGCGCTCGAGCCGCAGGTGTTGTTCCTCGACGAGCCGTCGGCCGGCCTGGACCCGCTGGCCTCGGCGCGCCTCGACGCGTTGATCCTGCAGTTGCGCGAGCAGCTCGGCACGACGGTGGTGATGGTCACGCATGAACTCGACAGCCTGTTCGCCGTGGCCGACCGCGTGATCTTTCTGAGCGCCGAAGACAAGACGATGATCGCCGTGGGCGCGCCGCGCGAGCTGGCCGCGAGCGGCCCCGAGCCGGTGCGCGAATTCCTGCACCGCGGCCGCGTCGCCGTCGAAACGCACTGACGACACCATGGCACGCAAAGTCAGCCCCACCCTGATCGGCGCCTTCGTCGTCGCCGGCCTGGCGTTGCTGGCCGCGGCGGTCGTCTTCGTCGCCGGCAACGACCTGTTCAAACGCAAGGAGCGCGCGGTGATGTACTTCCGCGGCTCGATCTACGGCCTGCAGGTCGGCGCGCCGGTGGTCTTTCGCGGCGTGCGCGTCGGCAGCGTGACCTCGCTCGAAGTCGTGTACGACCGCGCCGGCGACCGCTTCGTGATTCCAGTGGTGGTCGATCTCGAGCGCGACGCGGTGCGCGGCATCGACGGACCCGCGCGGCCGCACTGCCCGCAGCGACGACGCGCCGGCCCTCGAAGCGCTGGTGCAGCGCGGCCTGCGCGCGCAGTTGCAGATGCAGAGCCTGCTCACCGGGCTGCTCTACGTCGATATCGATCTGCCGGCGCAGCCCGTGGCCGCGGCGGCGCCGCCGCAAAACGGCAAGGAGAACGTCCGTCGTTTTCAGCAACGCGGTCGAGATCCCGACCACCGACACCGCCGTGCAGGCGCTGAAAAGCCAGCTCGAAGGCGTGGACCTGCGGCGCCTGCTCGACGACGTGTCGGCCATCGCCACCAGCGCGCGCGCCCTCGTCTCCGGCCCCGAGCTGCGCACCGCGCTCGACGACTTGCAGGCCATCACCGGCAGCGTCAAGCGCCTGGCGACGCGGCTCGAACAGCGCATCGACCCGCTCGCCGCAGCCGCCACCAGCGCCATGACGCGCACCGACCGCGCAGCGCAGCGCGTGGGCGATGCGGCCAGCGAGGTCGGCGCCAGCGCGAAGAGCCTGGCGCGCACGTCCGACGCGCTCGGCCAGACGGTGGCGCCCGACTCGGCGCTGATGCGCGACTTGCAAAGCGCCGCCGGCGAAGTGGCCAGCGCTGCGGCCGCGCTGCGCAGCACCGCCGGCAGCGACGACGGCGTGGTCCGCCAGACCACGCGCGCGATGCAGGACTTGTCGCGCGCCGCGCGCTCGCTGCGCGAACTGGCCGACAGCCTCGAGCGGCAGCCGCAGTCGCTGCTGCGCGGCCGGCCGGCCGAAGACGCACCGCTGACGGAGCCCGCACGATGATCGACCGACGTACTTTCTCTCTGGCCTGTTCGGCCGGCGTGCTGGCCGCATGCAGCAGCAACCCCTCGGCGCCGCTGCGCTGGTACCGCCTGCCCGGCGAGCCGCCGGCGGGCGTTGCCGCACCGCGCGCAGCGGCCGGCGCAGCGAGCGGCGCCGCGGTGTGGGAACTGGCGCCCGCGCTGCCGATGCCCGAGCTGCTCGGCCGCGACACGCTGCTGGTCGAAGAAGGCGAAGCCGGCATCCGCCTGCTGCACGGCCACCGCTGGGCCGAGCCGTTGCGCGACGCGCTGCCGCGCCTGCTGCGCGACGATCTCGCGCGCTTCGTGCCCGGGTTGTGGACAGGGCCCGCGGCGCCGAACGTGGCGACGGCAGGGCGTGTGCAAGTCGAGCTGCTGGCACTGCAAGGCAGCCTGCCGCGGCGTCAGGTGGCGCTGGCGGCGCGCTGGGTGGTGACGCCGGCGGGTGCGTCCACCGCGCCGCGCGCTTATCGCGCCGACGAGACCGTGCCGTGGACGGAGACGTCGCCCGAATCGCTCGTCGTGGCGCAGCGCGTCGCGATGTGGCGTTTGGCGCAGCGCATCGCGGGCAGTTTGCAGGGCGGCTGAATCGCGCGCGACCCCCAGCGCACTTAGCCAGGAACGTAGGCCAACCTGATCACATCCTCGCCAATCCGATCAATGGCCCTCAGCCTGAGCGGCGGCCGGGGTTCGGCGAAATAGGGCTTGCCGTGACCCAGCACGACGGGGTGCAGGTAGATTCGAAACTCATCGATCAGGCCCAGTTCGGTGAGGCTTTGCGCCAAGTTCGGGCCGGCCACTTCGATCTCCCCGTCGCGCTCGGCCTTCAGTTCGCGGATCGCACCCTCGAGACCGCCGTCAACAAGCCTGGCGTTCGGGCCGACCGACTTCAACGAGCGCGAGACGACCCATTTCGGCTGCTTCCGCCACGCCGCCGCGAAGGCGCGTTCCTCTGCATCCCATTCAGGATGATCGTCGTCCCAGTAACGCATGACCTCGTACATCTGGCGACCGTACACACTGCCCGCCTGCCCCTCGGCCTCCTCGATGAAGTGGCGGAAGAGCGTGCGGCTCGGCGCAAACGCCATATGGTCGATGTAGCCGTCCAGGGACTGGTTCATTCCGAACACGAGCTTGGCCATGGCGCAAGTCTCCATCTGAAGCTTTCAGCATAGCGCCGATGCGGTGGTTGCCGACACTCGACGTGCATCGACCTGAGCGCACCTCCATGCTCGTGAACGCACTCTCACCCGTTCGCCGTCGCCCTCACCTCGCCGATCGACGTCACGCCGGCCAGCACCTTGTCGATGCCGTCTTGTCGCAGCGTGCGCATGCCGTCGGCCATCGCCTGCTGCTGCAACTGCTCGGCGCGCGCGCCGGTCTGGATCAGGCGGCGCAGCTCGCGCGTCACCGTCATCAGCTCGTGCAGCGCCGCGCGGCCGCGCAGGCCGCTGCCTTCGCAGGACGCGCAGCCCTTGGACTCCCAGTGCATCAGGTGCGGCCCGTGCTGCGCGCGCCATTCGGCGAGCACCTGGTCTTTCGGCGGCGCGCTGTCCGGCGCAAAGACATGCAGCCAGTCGTGCAGCAATTCATCGACCTCGTCGCCGGTCGCGTTGCGCGCCGCGCGGCAATGCGGGCACAGGCGGCGCACCAGGCGTTGCGCCAGCACGGCGAGCAGCGAGTCGCCGAAATTGAACGGGTCCAGGCCCATGTCGAGCAGGCGCGTCACCGTCTCCGGCGCGCTGTTGGTGTGCAGCGTGCTCATCACCAGGTGGCCGGTCAGCGACGCTTCGACGGCGGTCTGCGCGGTTTCTCGGTCGCGGATTTCGCCGACCATGATCACGTCCGGGTCGGCGCGCAGGAAGGAGCGCAGCGCCTTGGCAAAGGTCCATTCGATCTTCGGATTGACCTGCACCTGGCGCAGCCCGGCCTGCGTGATTTCCACCGGGTCTTCGGCCGTCCAGATCTTGCGCTGCGCGGTGTTCAGGTGCGCCAGCGCCGAGTGCAGCGTCGTTGTCTTGCCGCTGCCGGTGGGGCCGACGCACAGCACCATGCCGTACGGCCGCTCGATGGCGGCGACCAGTCGCTGATAGTTGCCCTGCGGCCCGTTCGACAGACCGATCTGGTCGATCGGCAGCGCGCGCGCATTGGCGAGCAATCGCAGCACCACGTCTTCGAGGCCGTTGGCGGTCGGTATCGTGGCCACGCGCAACTCGAGCTTGTGCTGCGCCGAGAATTTGGCGAAGGCGATCTTGCCGTCCTGCGGTTTGCGGCGCTCGCTGATGTCCAGGTCGCACATGATCTTGATGCGGGCGACGATGGCGGCGCGGTAGGTGTGCGGCAGTTCGAGGTACGGTTTCAGCACACCATCCTTGCGGAAACGGATGCGCACCTTCTCGCGGCCGGGCATGGTTTCGACATGGATGTCGGAGATGCCCTGCGCCTGCGCATCGACGATCATCGTGTGCACCAGGCGCACGAGCGAGTTGTCGCTCTGCTCGATGGCCTGCTCTTCGCCGTGGTCGCGTTGCGCGTTGTGGTGCTGCTGCTCCAGCGTTTCGAGCAGCTTGCTGGCATCGATGGCTTCGAACGGAATGGTCTCGTCGAGCGTCAGCGGGATGTTGCTCGCCCACGGGTCGTCGCCGAAACGCTGGTAGGTGGTGGCGATGGCCGCGGGCAAGGCGTCGGCCGGCGCCAGCGCGGGCACGAGCTTCAACTGCGTGACGAACTCGATCTCATCGACATCGGCGCGCCGCGACGGGTCGGCCATGGCGACGACGAGTTGGCCGCCGCGCAGCAGCAGCGGCATCACCTGCAGGCGGCGGGCAATGTTGTACGGCAGCGCGCGCACCGCGTCGGGCTCGACCGGAAAGGCCGCGGTGTCGATCACCGGGTAGCCCATCTTGCGCGCCAGCGCATGCTGCAGATCGTGGCGCGAGACATGGCCGGCGCGCACCAGCAGCTCGCCGAGCGGGATCGAGCGTTCGCTCTTCTGCTGTTCGAGCGCATGCTGCAGTTGCGCCGGCGTGATCAGGTTCAGCGCCACCAGCGCTTCGCCGATGCGCACCACCGGCATGCGGGCCTGCTGGTCGATCGCTTCGAGCAACTGCGCCGGCTCGACGATGCGTTGCGCCAGCAGCAGCTCACCGAGTTTTCGCGTGCGCAGCGCGGCCTGCTCGGCCACCGCCTGCTGCACCTGCTCGGCCGTGACGGCGAGCTGCTCGACCAGCACCTCGCCGATGCGCGGGCCGATCTCGAAATCGGCATACGAACTCTTGGGCACGAAGACGCGCAGCACGCGCGCGCCGTCGTCCTGTGGCGGGAACAGAAACACGCCGTGCTCGGTGGCGACATGGCCGACGCTCTTGCCGCTGAGCGCGCCGCCTTGCGCCAGGCGCAAGCGGTATTCCGCGGCCGCGGGGGGCGCGAGCATGCGCGCGTGCGGGTCGCCCGCCGCCGGCTGCTGCGCGGCGATCGGCGCCGTCAACGTGATGCGGCGCAGCTGCGCCAGGCGCAGGCTCATCTCGGAGCGCGTGGCGTGCACGCGCACGCGGATCAGGCCGGCGGCAAAGTCCATCGCCAGCAGCGTGGCGCCGATGGCGGCGCTGGTCAGGCCCTCGATTTCACAAGCGGCGCCGAGCGGCGATTCGCCCGCCGGATAGCCGGCGTAGGGCGGCGTCGGCCAGCGCCAGGGTGCTGCGGCTTGCGCAGCGCTCGTGCTCGGTTCTGACAGGTCGGACATCGCAGCTCGCGCCAGACGCGCGCAGAGGAAGGAGGTTCCTCATGCTAGGCCGCGAGGCCGTGGTGCGATGGGCTGAACAACGCGGCGTTCGCCGCGTTGTTCAGTATGCGGTGATGTTGCTGGCCCAGACGTCGCCGGACTTGATGTGCGCCGCGAGCGCAACACTCAGTCGGCCACGCGGCGCGATCACCGGCACCAGCTCCAGGCCGGCCACCGATTGCAACGACTTCAACGTCGCCACGCTGCCCAGCGAATCGACGGCGACGAACAGGCGATGGCCCTCCTGCATCAACGGCAGCGCGCGGTGCTCGTGCATCACGGCCGCCGAGAAGCGTTTGACGGCCTTCGGATCGACCGGGAAGCGCAGCAGATCGACGACGGGATAGCCCATCTTGTAGGCCAACGCGGTCTGCAGATCGGCGTGGGTGATGAGGCCGGCGCTGACCAGCGCTTCGCCCAGCGGTTGCTCGTTGGCGGCTTGCGCCTGCGCGCGCACGGCGCGGTCGAGTTCGTGTTGCGTCACCATGCCGAGCTCGCGCAGCGATTCGCCGAGCGGCCGGATGGTGGCTTTGAGTTGCGCCAGCGCGGCGGCCAGCATCTGCTCGGGCGTGGCGACCCAGCGCTCGGCCGCCAGCTCTTCGAACGACTTGCCCAGACCGACGCCGGTGCAGGTGGCCGTAGGAACGAACTGGCGCAGCACGGCGTGGCCGCCATCGGCCGGCGCAAAGAGGAACCAGCCGCAACGCTGGCGCACATGGCCGATCGTGCGCCCGGCCACGTGGCCGCCGGCTGACAACTCTGCCGTGTAGTCGCGCTCCTGTGCAGCCGCGGGCATGCGCTCCGCCGGCGCGCCCGGCGCCTGGCGCGCCTGCGTCCACGGTTTCAAGATGGTCAGCCGGCGCATGCGCGAAAACGGCAACCACAGCGGATCGCCGTCGCGGCCGACGCGCACCCGCATGCGTTCGCGGGCAACGTCGAACTCGATGAGCTCGCCATCGAAGGTCACGCCACCGGCGGACTCGACGCGGCACGGCAGCGGGCCCGCGGCCAGCGGCGTCATCGACTGGGCATGCGCAAACGGCGGCAGCGGCCACGTCCACTCGTCCTCGATGGACAGCGTGATCGTCGGCAGCGGTGTCGAAATGGCGTTGCTCATGATTCGGTTCCTCCCCCTCGTCGGCATTCGCGCGGTGCAGCGGGAAGCCGGATTTGTCTCGGTGACAGAGAGTAACCAGAGGCGCGAAAAGCCAGCGTGAGGATTGCACGCGCGCACGTCGTGCGCTGCACAGGGCATGCAGGCGCGGGGTGCACATCTGACAGTCGCGGCCAGCGCAGCGAAGCGCAACCCCGATGCCGCCTACTTTTTGTAGGCGTCCACCAACTGCCGGCCCTCGGCGCCGGCCTTGTCCAGCCACTCGTTCAGCAGCGTCTCGCCGACCTTCTTCATGTCGGCCGTGAGCGCCGCCGGTGGCGGCAGGATGTTCATGCCGCCGCCCTTCAACTTGTCGAGCGATTCGGTGTTGGCGCGCTTGCTGGCGGCCAGACCGCGCACTTCGGCATCGGCGGCGGCCTTCTGCAATGCCTGCTTCGTCGGCGCGTCGAGCGCATCGAAGGCAGCCTTGTTGACGACGATCAGGTTGCGCGGCAGCCAGGCCTGCGTGTCGTACCAGTACTTCACGTGTTCGTGCAGCTTCGAGTCCCAGCCGGTCGAGCCGCTGCTCATCATGGATTCGGCGACGCCGGTGGCAAAGGCCTGGCTCAATTCCGCCGCTTGCACCGTCACCGGCTGCGCACCGACGAGTTCGGCGATGCGGCTGGTGGCCGGGTTGTAGGCGCGCCACTTCATGCCCTTCAAATCCGCGGCCGAGGCCAACGGCTTCTTCGAGTACACACCCTGCGGCGGCCACGGCACCGAGTACAGCGCCACCATGCCCTGCTCGCCGAGCTTCTTGTCGAAGAACGGCTTTTGCGCCGCCCACAACTTGACCGACGCGTCGTAGCTGTCGGCCAGGAACGGCAGCGCATCGGCACCGAACAAGGGCCACTCGTTGCTGAAGTTGGAGATCAGCACCTCGCCGATCTGCGCCTGCCCGCCCTGCACCGCGCGCTTGATCTCCGGCGCCTTGAACAGCGACGCGCCGGCGTGCACGGTGATCTTCAACTTGCCCGCCGTAGCCTTGTCCACATCGGCCGCGAACTCGGTCAGGTTGACGCTGTGAAAGTTGCTCGCCGGGTAGCCGGAGGGCAGATCCCATTTGGTCTGGGCCGAGGCGCAGACAGAGGCCGCCGCAACCGCGGCAACGAGGACAGAGCGCAAGACACGCATGGGGTTCTCCTGTGGAATGCAATGCAGACGGGTCGTTAGCATAGGTCGTGCCCAGCCACTCGCAGACCCGTGCTAGCCCGCAGCCGATGACATCTCCTTTTCTCGCCTCGGTGCCGAGCACCCAACAGTGATCGACGCCTACCGCAAATAACCCGGGCCACCCCATGCGCCGTTTTCTCGACACGCTCTACGCTGCCGCCGGCGCGCTGGCGGCGCTGTGCGTGCTCGCCATCTTCGTGCTGATGATCGTCGGCTCGCTCGGCCGCGAGTTCGGCTGGCGTGTCGGCATCGTCAACGACCTGGTGTCGTGGCTGTGCGCGGCCGCCGCCTTCCTGGCGATGGCGCAGGCCTTTCGCAACGGCGACTTCGTGCGCGTGACCTTGCTGCTCGAGCGATTGCCGCCGGCTCTGCGGCACGGCTTCGAGATCCTGTCGCTCGCCGTGGCCGCAGTGGCGATCGGCTATCTGGCCTACTGGGCGGCGCGCTTCACCTACGAGAGCTGGCAGTTCAACGAAATGCCGGTCGGCCTGCTGGTGGTGCCGCTGTGGATTCCGCAGATGAGTTTCGTCGTCGGCGCGCTGCTGTTCTTCATCGCCGTGCTCGATGAGTTGGTGCTGGTCTTGCGCGGCGCCAAACCGACATACGTGCGCCTGGTCGAAGAGCGCCACGCGCGCGGCGATTTCTCGGAAGACATGTGATGGGCCTCGACTGATGGACCTCGTCTGGCTCGGCGCCTTCCTGCTCATCGTCATGCTGCTCTTCCTCGCCGGCGGCGTCTGGATCGCGATGACGCTGGCCATCGTCGGCTGGATCGGCCAGGCGTTTTTCACCACCACGCTGCCGGGCAAGAACCTGTTCTCGGCGTTCTGGGAGAGCAGCGCGAGCTGGGAGCTGGCCGCGCTGCCGCTGTTCATCTGGATGGGCGAGATCCTGTTTCGCACGCGCTTGTCGGAGCAGATGTTCGAGGGCCTGGCGCCGTGGCTGGAGCGCGTGCCCGGGCGGCTGATGCACACCACCATCCTCGGCTGCGGCGTCTTCGGCTCGGTCTCGGGCTCATCGGCCGCGACCTGCGCGACGATTGCCAAGGTGGCGCTGCCCGAACTCAAGCGCCGCGGCTACGACGAGCAGATGGCGATCGGCTCGCTGGCCACCGCGGGCACGCTCGGCATCCTGATCCCGCCGTCGATCACGATGGTGGTCTATGCGGTGGCGGCCGACGCCTCGATCATCCGCGTCTTTCTCGCCGGCTTTCTGCCGGGCTTTCTGCTGATGGCGCTGTTCTCGGGCTACATCGCCTGGTGGAGCCTGCGCCACCCCGAACGCGTGCCGGCGGCCGAAGAGCGCATGTCGTTCGTCGAGAAGATCAAACGCTCGGGCAGCCTGATCCCGGTCACGTTGCTGATCGTTTTCATCGTCTGGGTGCTGGTTGCCGGCTGGGCCACGGCCACCGAATGCGCGGCCTTCGGCGTGCTCGGCTCGCTGGCCATCGCCGCCAGCGGCCGCATGCTGACGTGGAAGAACTTCTGGGAAGGCCTGTCGAGCGCAACGCGCGTCAGCTGCATGATCATGTTCATCCTCGCCGGCGCCGCCTTCCTGACCAAGACGATGGCTTTCACCGGCATTCCGCGCGAGCTGGCCGACTGGGTCAACGCGATGAAGCTCTCGCCCTACGCGCTGATCGCCGTGCTGACCGTGGTGTACCTGTTACTCGGCACCGCACTCGACGGCATCTCGATGATCGTGCTGACCAGCGCCGTCGTGCTGCCGATGATCCAGAAGGCCGGCTTCGATCTGGTCTGGTTCGGCATCTTCATCGTGCTGCTGGTCGAGATCGCCGAGGTCACGCCGCCGGTGGGCTTCAACCTGTTCGTGCTGCAGAACATGACCGGCAAGGACAGCAACGTCATCGCCCGCGCCGCACTGCCGTTCTTCGCTTGCCTCGTCGTCTGCATCGGGCTGATCACCGTCTTCCCACGTATCGTGACCTGGTTGCCCGATGCGGTGATGGGGGCGAGCAAGTAGATGAACGTTATCGACGCCAAGCGCTGGCAGTTCTGGATCGACCGCGGCGGCACGTTCACCGACATCGTCGGCCGCGCGCCGGACGGCGCGCTCGTCACCGCGAAACTCTTGAGCGAGAACGCCGAGCAGTACCGCGATGCGGCGGTCGAGGGCATCCGCCGCCTGCTCGGCTTGAAGAGCGGCGAGGCCATCACGCCCGGGGAGGTCGAGTGCGTGAAGATGGGCACCACGGTCGCCACCAACGCGCTGCTCGAACGCCAGGGCGACCGCACGCTGCTCGTGACGACGCGCGGTTTTCGCGACGCGCTGCGCATCGCCTACCAGGCGCGGCCGAAACTGTTCGAGCGCCACATCGTGCTGCCGGAGCTGCTCTACGAGCGCGTGGTCGAAGCCGAGGAGCGCGTCGGCGCGCAGGGCGAGGTGCTCACACCACTCGACGAGGCGCAGTTGCAGCGTGACCTGCAAGCGGCGTTCGACACCGGCATCCGCTCGTGCGCGATCGTCTTCATGCACGGCTGGCGCTTCACCGCGCATGAACAAGCGGCGGCGAAGCTCGCACGAGAGATCGGCTTCACGCAAGTCAGCACGTCGCACGAAACCAGCCCGCTGATGAAGTTCGTCTCGCGCGGCGACACCACCGTCGTCGATGCCTACCTGTCGCCGATCCTGCGCCGCTACGTCGATCAGGTGGCGTCGCAGATGCCGGGCGTGCGGCTGTTCTTCATGCAGAGCAGCGGCGGCCTGACCGAAGCGCATCACTTCCAGGGCAAGGACGCGATCCTCTCCGGCCCGGCCGGCGGCATCGTCGGCATGGTGCGCACGGCGGTCGCCGGCGGGCACGACAAGGTGATCGGCTTCGACATGGGCGGCACGAGCACCGACGTCAGCCACTACGCCGGCGAGTTCGAGCGTGCGTTCGAAACGCAAGTGGCCGGTGTGCGCATGCGCGCGCCGATGATGAGCATCCACACCGTCGCTGCCGGCGGCGGATCGATCCTGTCGTTCGACGGCGCACGCCTGCGCGTCGGCCCGCAAAGCGCCGGCGCGAACCCAGGGCCTGCGAGCTACCGCCGCGGCGGGCCGCTGGCGGTGACCGATGCCAACGTGATGCTCGGCAAGATTTCACCGGCACACTTCCCGAAGGTGTTCGGGCCGCGCGGCGACGAAGCGCTCGACCGCGATGTCGTCGTGGCGAAGTTCGAAGCGATGGCCGCCGACGTGCGTGCGCGCACCCGCCGCGACACCACGGCCGAGTCTTTGGCCGAAGGCTTCCTGCAGATCGCCGTGCAGAACATGGCCAACGCGATCAAGCGCATCTCGGTGGCGCGCGGCTACGACGTGACGCAGTACACGCTGCAATGCTTCGGCGGCGCGGGCGGGCAGCATGCCTGCCTGGTGGCCGACGCGCTCGGCATGAGCCGCATCTTCGTGCACCCGCTGGCGGGTGTGCTGTCGGCCTACGGCATGGGCCTGGCCGACCAGATCGCGATGCGCGAGGCACAGGTCGAGTTGCCGCTCGACGCCGCCGGCCTGTGTGCCGCCGAGCAACGCCTGTCGCAGCTCGGTACGGCGGCCAGCAGCGAGTTGACGAGCCAGGGCGTGGCGCCGGCAGCGATCGCTCTGCGCCGCCACGTGCATGTGCGCTACCAGGGCACCGACACCGCGCTCGTCGTGCCGTTCGCCGAGCAGCGTGCGATCAAGCAGGCCTTCGAGGCCGGCTACAAGCAGCGCTTCGCGTTCCTGATGCCGGACCGCATGCTGGTGATCGAGGCGGTGTCGGTGGAAGCGGTGAGCGCGGGCGAGCGGCATGTCGCCGCCTCGACAGGCGCCGAACCCACGGCGTCGCACCCCGAACCGCGCGCCAGCGTGCGCATGCACGCCGGGCGCTGGCTGGACGCCGGCTTGTTCGTGCGCGAATCGCTGGCAGCGGGCGCGTTGATCGACGGCCCGGCGATCATTGCCGAGAAGAACGCGACGACTGTCGTCGAAGCGGCCTGGCAAGCGCGGCTGACCGCACTCGGATCCATCGAGCTGCAACGCACGGCGCCGCGCGCCACGCAGCACGCCATCGGCACCGAAGCCGACCCGGTGATGCTGGAGGTCTTCAACAACCTGTTCATGAACATCGCCGAGCAGATGGGGCTGCGCCTGCAGAACACCGCCCACTCGGTGAACATCAAGGAGCGACTGGACTTTTCCTGTGCGCTGTTCGACGCCGAGGGGCAGTTGATCGCCAACGCGCCGCACATGCCGGTGCACCTGGGCTCGATGAGCGAGAGCATCAAGACCGTCATCGAGCGCAACCCCGAGATGCGGCCGGGCGACGTCTATGTGCTCAACGACCCGTACCACGGCGGCACGCATTTGCCCGACGTGACGGTCGTCACGCCGGTCTATCTGGAGCACGGCGACGACGCGCCGAGCTTCTACGTCGCCAGCCGCGGCCACCATGCCGACATCGGCGGCAGCACGCCGGGATCGATGCCGCCGTTCTCGAAGGCGATCGACGAAGAAGGCGTGCTGCTCGACAACTTCCTGCTCGTGCGCGCCGGCAAGCTGCGCGAGCCGGAGTTGCTGGCGCTGCTGAAGGGCGGACCCTATCCGGCACGCAACCCGGCGCAGAACATCGCCGACCTGCGCGCGCAGGTGGCCGCCAACGAAAAAGGCGTGCAGGAGCTGCGCGCGATGGTGACGCAGTTCGGCCGCGCCACGGTGGCGGCATACATGCAGCATGTGCAGGACAACGCCGAGGAGTCGGTGCGGCGCGTCATCACGGCTTTGAAAGATGGCGCGTTCACGCTCGACCTCGACAACGGCGCGCGCGTCGCCGTCAAGGTCACGGTCAACGCGCCGCAGCGCGAAGCGACGATCGACTTCACCGGCACCAGCGCGCAGTTGCCGCACAACTTCAATGCCCCCAAAGCGGTGACGATGGCCGCGGTGCTCTACGTCTTTCGCACGCTGGTCGATGACGACATCCCGCTCAACGCCGGTTGCCTGAAGCCGCTGCACGTCATCGTGCCCGAGGGTTGCATGCTGAACCCGCGCCACCCGGCCGCGGTGGTGGCAGGCAACGTCGAAACGTCGAGTTGCGTCACCAACGCGCTCTACGGCGCGCTCGGCGTCATGGCGGCGAGCCAGTGCACGATGAACAACTTCACCTTCGGCAACGAGACGCACCAGTATTACGAAACGATCAGCGGCGGCAGCGGCGCCGGCCCCGGTTTCAACGGCACGAGCGTCGTGCAGACGCACATGACGAACTCGCGCCTGACCGACCCGGAAGTGCTGGAGTTCCGCTTTCCGGTGCGGCTCGACAGCTATGCGATTCGCCCCGGCAGCGGCGGCGCCGGCCGCTGGCGCGGCGGCGACGGCGGCGTGCGCCGCGTGCGTGTGCTCGAAGCGATGACGGCGAGCATCCTGTCCAACGGCCGCGTCGTGCCGGCGTTCGGCGGCGACGGCGGACAAGCCGGTGCGCTCGGCATCAACCGCGTCGAGCGCAGCGACGGCCGCGTCGAAACGCTGGGCCACATCGGCTCGGCCGCGATGCAACCCGGCGATGTGTTCGTGATCGAAACGCCCGGCGGCGGCGGTTGGGGCACACCGGCGTGAAGCCGATCCTCGTCACCGGCTTCGAGCCCTTCGGCGGCGAGCGCGTCAACCCATCGGCCGAAGTCGCGCACGCCCTGCACGGCCGCACGATCGATGGCGCGCCGGTGATCGGCGTTGTCCTGCCCTGCGTCTTCGGCGCGTCGATCGACACGCTGCGCCACGCGCTCGACGCGCACCGCCCGCAACTCGTGCTCGCCCTTGGCCAGGCCGCCGGCCGCGACGGTTTCACCTTGGAGCGCATCGCCATCAACCTCGACGATGCGCGCATCGCCGACAACGCCGGCGCGCAACCGATCGACGTGGCGGTAGTCGCGCGCGGCGCGGCGGCGCACTTCACGACGCTACCGATCAAGGCGATGTTGGCTGCGCTGCACAGCGCAGGCCATACCGCGTCGGTCTCCTACAGCGCCGGCACCTTCGTCTGCAACCATGTTTTCTACGGCTTGCAGCATGCGCTGAAGCGGCGCCGCAGCGTGCGCAGCGGCTTCATGCACCTGCCCTGCCTGCCCGAGCAGGCCGCGAGAGGCACACCGAGCATGCCGCTGACCACCATGGTCGGGGGTATCGGTCTCGCGCTTGCCACCGCGCTGGCCGTGCGTGAAGACGTTGCCGTCAGCGCCGGACTTCTCGATTGATTTGATTCGCTCCCTCTCCCACCTGTGGGAGAGGGCTGGGGTGAGGGCTCGGCGGCCGCGCACCCACCCTCACCCCAACCCTCTCCCGCCCTGCGGGAGAGGGGGCAAGCTGCCGCCGTGATGCCTTCGTGAGGACTGCGCCCCGCGCCGCAGGCAAGATGCGGGGATGACCACCACCCCGCCCCGCCTGCTGGTCATAGAAGACGAGCAGGACATCGCCGCGCTGCTGCAACTGCACTTGTCGGATCTGCCGGCCGAGGTGACGGTGGCGCGCGACGGCCCGGCCGGCCTGGCGCTGGCGCAGACCGGCCGCTTCGACACCATCGTGCTCGACCTGCGGCTGCCCGGCCTGTCGGGCCTGGACGTCTGCCGCGCGCTGCGCGCCGGCGGACACCACGCACCGATCCTGATGCTGACCGCGCGCGCGGCCGAGCTCGACCGCGTGCTCGGCCTCGAACTCGGCGCCGACGACTACGTGACCAAACCGTTCTCGGTGCTCGAGCTGCAAGCGCGCGTGCGCGCGTTGCTGCGCCGCGCCGCGCACGGCAAGGCCGCCACGCCGCCCGACACCGAGCAGCGCCTGGCCTGCGCCGAGCTGCGCATCGACCGCCAACAGCGCCGTGCATGGATGGCCGAGCAGGAGCTGGTGCTGACGCCGCGCGAGTTCGACCTGCTCTTTCACTTCATGCGCCACCCCGGCCGCGCCTTCACGCGCGCCGAGTTGCTCGAACAGGTCTGGGGCTACGGCCACGACGGCTACGACCACACCGTCAACAGCCACATCAACCGCCTGCGCGCCAAGCTCGGCGACGATCGCAGCGAAGCGCGCTTCATCCACACCGTCTGGGGCGTCGGCTACCGCTTCGAAGCCAGCGGCGTCACAGCATGATTCAGCGCGTGGCGAAGCCGGCGATTGCCTGGCACAGACGCCTGCACGTGCGGCTGTCGGCCGCGGTGCTGCTGCTGCTCGTTCTGCTGGCCAGCGCGCTGCTCGCCGCCGCGCGGCGACAGGCGGCGCAGGACGCGCTCGAAGCCACGCAACGCCTGCAACTCAACCTCGCCGCGACGATCGCCGCGCAGCAGCCGCGGCCGCTGATCGGCGCCGACGGCCAGCCCGACCGCAAGGCGCTGGCCGATCTGGCGATGCATGCGATGGCGCTCAACCCCGCCATCGAGGTCTATCTGCTCGACACCGAGGGCCACGTCATCGGCCACGCGCTCGACACCAAGGAGCCGCTGGCCACGCGAGTGGATCTGTCTGTCGTGCGCCCGCTCGCCGAGCGCGACCGTGCGCCGCCGCCGCTGCCGCTGCTCGGCGACGACCCACGCCGGCCCGGCGCGCGCAACGTGGTCTCGGTCGAAGGCCTGTCCACCGACGGCCGCATGAGCGGTTATCTGTACGTCGTGCTGCAAGGCCAGACGCAACAGGCGGTGGCCGCCGCCGTCGCACAGTCGAGCGCGTGGCGCGAGTTGAGCCTGATCGCGCTCGCCGCCACCGCCGGCGCGGCGCTGCTGCTCGTGCTCGTCACGCGCAAGCTGACGCGGCCGCTGCGCCGGCTCACCGACGAGGTGCGGTCGTTTCACGCCGACGCCGGCGATCAGCGCCATGCCGCATCGACCCAAGGCGACGAAGTCGATGCGCTGCGCGAGGCCACGCGGGCGATGCAGCAGCGCATCGCGCAGCAGGTGCAGCACCTGCAAGACAACGACCGCCTGCGCCGCGAGCTCGTCAGCAACATCTCGCACGACCTGCACACGCCGCTGGCCAACGTGCAGGGTTATGTCGAAACGCTGCTGCTGGCCGGCGACCAGCTCGACGCCGCGGCGCGCGAGCAGCACCTGCGCACGGCGATGCGGCACCTGTTGCGCCTGCACCGCCGCATCGCCGATCTGTTCGAGCTGTCCAAGCTCGACGCCGGCCAGGTGGCGCCGCGCCTGGAGCCGTTTCGCCTCGGCGAGCTGCTGCAGGACGTGGTCCAGGACGGGCAGCTTGCGGCGCGCGAACGCGGCGTTGCGCTCACATTGGCCGACAGCGCCGATGCGCAAGCGCCTGCCCACGCGTTGGTGCGAGCCGACATCGGCCTGATCGAGCGCGTGCTGCAGAACCTGGTGGACAACGCGCTGCGCCACACGCCGCGCGGCGGCGCGGTGACGCTGGCGATCGAGCGCGACGGGCCGAGCGCGCTGCGCGTGGCCGTCATCGACACCGGCAGCGGCATCGCGCGCGAACACCTGCCGCACATCTTCGAGCGCTACTGGCGCGCCGACGACACGCCCCTGCAACCGAGCCACGGCGCCAGCGCCGGCCTCGGCCTGGCGATCGTCAAGCGCATCCTCGATCTGCACGGCAGCGCGGTGCAGGTGCACAGCGACCCGGCGCGCGGCACACGCTTCGAGTTCAGCCTGCCGCAGGCGGCTTGAGTCACGCCGCGAGCAGTTCCTTGCGCACGCGGTGCACGCGCACCCAGAGGTTGCTCTGGCTGATGTCCATCGCGCTGCAGACTTCAGCCGTGGTGTGGCCGAGCACGACGTGCAACTCGAAGGTGCGGCGCAGCGCGGCCGGCAACGTTTCGAGGCGCGACTGCGCACGCCGCAAGGCTTGGCGATGCTCGGCAATCAGGCTCGGGTCGGCGTGGTCCGACAACGCTGAAGACGGCGGCAGTGCGCCATCGTCGTCCTGCATCGCATCGAGGCTGCATTCGCCGCGGCGGCGCCGCAGCGCATCGACGATCTTGTGCTTCAGGATGCCGATCAGCCAGGTGCGCAGGCTCGACCGGTGGCTGAAGCGGGCCTGCCCGGCGATCACCGCGGCGAGCACGTCGTGCACCATGTCCTCGGCCAGCGCCGCATCGCGCAGTTGGCGGCGCGCGTAGCGCAGCAGATGGTCGCGGTGGCTGCCCAGGGTGTCGTCGATCGCTGATGTCATGCGCGCAAGGTTGGCATGGAGCGTGGCGCGTGTCCTCACGCAATTCTCACGGCCGCGCATGTCGCGCGACGGGATGAATCGTTGACCTGTTCGTGATGACTCGCCGCGATGCAGCGCTCGACACTGCCTCGCCCCCTCTCACACAAACAGGAGACCACTCATGACCATCCGCCGCCGTTCCACCCTGCAGGCCCTCGGCCTGGCGCTCGCGCTGGGCAGCCTCTCGCCCGCGATTCACGCCCACCACGACGATGACGACGACGCAGGCTTTCGCGCCGGCAAAGTCTTCACCAGCAGCAATGCCACCGTCGGCAACGAGCTGCTGGTCTATGACACCGAACGCAACGGCGCGTTGCGTCTGGCCACGCGCATCGCCACGCAAGGCATCGGCAGCGGCGGCGGCCTCGGCAACCAGGGCGCGGTGACGCTGTCCGACGACGGCCGGCACCTCTTCGTCGTCAACGCCGGCAGCAACACCGTCAGCACCTTCCGCGTGCGCCGCGGCGGCCTACAACTGACGTCGGTGGTCGATGCCGGCGGCCAGCGCCCGGTGAGCGTGGCCGAGCATGACGGTTTCGTCGTCGTGCTCAATGCCGGCGGCGCCGGCAACATCGCCGGCTTTCGCAACCGGCACGGCATGCTCGAAGCGGTGGCCGGCGCGACGCAGCCGCTGTCGGCCTCCGGCGGCACGGCGCCGGCGCAGGTGTCGTTCGCTGAAGACGGCCGCGTGCTCGTCGTCACCGAGAAGGCGACCAACAAGCTCGCCACCTACCGCGTGCGCCGCGACGGCGCGATCGAGGCGCCGCTGGTCACCGCGTCGTCGGGCATGACGCCGTTCGGCTTTGCGGTCGATCGGCGCGGCACGGTGCTGGTGTCCGAAGCCTTCGGCGGCGCGGCGGGCGCGAGCGCGTTGTCGTCGTACACCTTCGCCAACTACGGCGTGCAGCCGCAACTCGTCAGCGCCTCGGTCGGCTCGGGGCAGTCGGCCGCGTGCTGGGTCGTCGTCACGCCCAACGGCCGCTACGCCTACACCACCAACACCGCCAGCGGCAACATCAGCGCCTATGCGGTCGAGCGCAACGGCCGTGCCGCGCTCGCGCAAGCGGTGGCAGCCACCACCGACGCCGGGCCGATCGACGCGGCGATCGCACCACGCGGTCGCAGCCTGTTCGTGCTCAACGGCGGCGGCAAGAGCATCCAGTCGTTCGGCATCGGCCGCGATGGGCAGTTGCAGGCGCAGGGCCGCATCGACGGCCTGCCCGCCGGCGCCACCGGCCTGGCGGCGAACTGAAAGCGTGAAAGCGCAAGGGGTAGGCGCGCGTATGCTGGTCCACCCCTTGCGTCAACTCTGAGGAGATCAACACGATGCTGCCGACCGCGATTCGTTGTGCCCTGTGTTCTGCGCTGCTCGCCGTCTGCGGCGCTGCGGCCGCCGCCGACGGCCTGGTGGAAATGAAGAGCGCGCACCCGCCCAAAGCCACGCTCGACCGCTTCGAGGCCGCGGCCAAGGAGCGCGGCCTCGTGGTGTTCGCGCGCATCGACCATGCCGCCGGCGCGCAGCGCATCGGCAAGACGTTGCGCCCGACCGAGCTGCTGATCTTCGGCAACCCGCAGGGCGGCACGCCGCTGATGGAATGCGCGCAGTCGGCCGGCATCGACCTGCCGCTGAAGGCGCTCGTGTGGGAAGACGCGCAGGGCCAGTCCTGGCTCGGCTACAACGATCCGGCGTGGCTGGCGCAGCGCCACGGCGCGGCGAGTTGCCCGGTGGTGGAGAACCTGCGCAAGGCCTTGTCCGGCCTGGCCGACGCGGCGGCGAAGTAGCGCTCAGTCAGCGCCGTCGCGATACGCCCGCCAGCGCGGCAACGCCTGCCGCATCAGCGCCACCTGGCGGTAAAAGCGCGGGCACGCGGTGCACACCTTCAAGTGCGCGCGCACCGCCCAGCGCTCGACGAAGCCGAGCGCTCGGTCTTCGCCGGCCAACACGAGCGCGGTGACCTCGCGGCAATTGCGTTGCAGGAATTTCATCGTCAAACCGCCGCCTTGTTGCCGAACCAGCGTTCCTGCAGGCACATCTGCAGGCGCAGCCTGGCGCGGTGCAGCAGCACCCAGGCATTGGTCGAAGTGATGCCCAGTTCCTTGCAGATCTCGGCCGTGTCCAACTCGAGCCACTCGCGCATCATGAAGATGCGGCCCTGAACGCCGGGCAATTGCTCGACGCAGATCTCGAGCACTTCGAAGAACTCGCGCTGGCCGAGCGTGGCCTCGGGGTCGCCCCATTCGGCCGGCGGCTCGCGCCAGCCGCCGCCGTCGTTGAAGAGCAGCGCATCGATGTCTTCGCCGTCCTCTTGCGTGGTGGTCGAAACCTCGCGGCCGTGGCGCCGGATCTGGTCGATCAGCTTGTGCTTCAAGATGCCGACCAGCCAGGTCTTCAACTGCGACTGCCCGGCAAAGGCCTGCGGCTTGGCCAGCGCGGCCAGCACCGTCTCGCTGACCGCGTCTTCGGCCCAGGCGTCATTGCGCAGCTGCGCCCTTGCAAAGCGCATCAATTGCGGGCGCAGGGTTTGTACGGCAAGGGCGAACTCGGACACTCGAAAACACACAAAGTCCGGGGTCAGTGTAAGTTAGCCCCTGCGGCCAGCGACCACTGCTCGCAGCAGGCTCATGTGGAGCCTGCGCACCCTCTCACCCTCCAGGAGTTTTTCTCATGAACCACCGTCTCGTCGTTTCTTCCGCCCTCGCTTCGGTGATGGCCCTGGGTCTCGTCGCCACTGCCGGCGCCGCCTCGCACTCGATGGAGAAGCCCAAGGACAAGGAAAAGTGCTACGGCATCGCCAAGGCCGGCGCCAACGACTGCGCCAACCTCTCCGGCTCGCATTCCTGCGCCGGCCAGAGCAAGGCAGACATGGACGCCGGCGAATGGAAGTACGTCGCCACCGGCACCTGCAAGGACATGAAGGGCATGACCGCCGACGAAGCCAAGATGAAGATGAAGAAGTAAGTCGGGGCGCCCGATTCACTCTTTCTTGCACCCACGCGCCACGCCCGATGCCACCGCAACAGATCACGGGCATCGGCTGGCGCCATGAACATGAACGCGCCTTGCTGGAGGGCCAGCCCGCGCTGCCCTTCATCGAGGTGCATTCGGAGAACTTCTTTGCCGACGGCGGCGCTTCGCTGGCGCTGCTGCACGACGCGCGGCGAACGTATGACGTCAGCCTGCACGGCGTCGGCCTGGCGCTCGGCTCGGCCGCCGGGCTCGACGATTGGCATCTCGACAAACTGGCCGCGCTGGTGCAACGCGTCGAGCCTGTGCGCGTGTCCGATCACGCCTGCTTCGCGCGCGCACCACGCCGCACCGGACAGCCGACGCTGCATGCGAGCGATCTGCTGCCGATCGCCTTCACGGCAGGCAGCCTCGACCTGCTCGCCGCCAACGTGCAGCGCGTGCAGGACAAACTGGCGCGGCCGATCGGCGTCGAGAACATCTCGGCCTACCTCGGCTGGGCCGACGACACGCTGGCCGAAGCCGAATTCTTCAACGCGCTCGCCGAGCGCACGGGCTGCTGGCTGCTGCTGGACGTCAACAACCTCGTCGTCAACGCACTCAATGCCAACGCCGCGGACCCGGTGGCCGCCGCCAACGCGTTCGTCGATGCGATCGCTGCACGGCATGTCGGCGAGATCCACCTCGCCGGCTACTGCCAAACCGAAACGCTGGTGATCGACGACCACGGCAGCCGCGTGCACACGCCGGTGTGGCAGGCCTATGCGCATGCGATCGAACGCCTGGGTGCGAAGCCGACGCTGGTCGAGTGGGACACGGCGCTGCCGGCATTCGACGTGCTGCTCGGCGAAGCGCGCGAGGCCGATCGCCTGGCGGGCGTGGTGGTGAAATGAAAGCGGTGCGCTGGTCGCAGGCTGTTGACGGCCCTGAGCGGCTGTTGACGACGGTCAGGTCGCCACTCCCGTTCGCATTGACATGCTCTCCGCCCCCGTTCGCCCTGAGCTTGTCGAAGGGCCAGGCTGAGCCTGTCGAAGCCTTTGGCATGAGGCACGAAGACTTCGACAGGCTCAGCCCGAACGGTGGCGAAAGGGGCTTCGACAAGCTCAGCCCGAACGGTTCTTTGCTGACGTTGAACGTCGCCTTCGGGCCGCAAGCCGACGCCCGTTCGACATGCCGCCGTTCGCATCGAGCCCCGGTGGAGCCACGGTCATGAATCGTGAAGCGCTGCGCCAGCAGATGCTGCTGCGTGCCCTGTGGCGCGATGACGCGGCGCTGCAGGGCTGGATGCGTGCACCGGCGCGCGCTTCGGTGTCACACGGCGTCAAGGTCTATCGCAGCAACGCCGGCGCGCTGGCCGAGCGCGCGCTGTCCAGCGCCTACCCCACCCTCGCCGCGCTGATCGGCGCCGAGTCGTTCGCTGCACTGGCGCGCCACTTCTGGCAGCAGCATCCGCCCGTGCGCGGCGACGTTGGCCAATGGGGCGAGGCCTTGCCGGCTTTCATCGCCGACAGCGAACAGCTCGCCGGCGAACCGTACCTCGCCGACAGCGCGCGGCTCGATTGGGCTGTGCATGCGGCCACGCGCGCGGCCGATGCGAACGCCGCGTGGCCGCCGGCACTCGACGCGCTGGCCACGACCGAGCCGTCGCAATTGCGCCTGCAACTCAAGCCCGGCACGGCCGTGGTCGAAAGCCGCTGGCCGATCGTCGCCATCTGGCAGGCGCACCACGGCGACGAACCGTTCGACAAGCGTGCGCGCAGCCTTCGCCGCCGAGCGGGCGCAGACCGCGCTGGTGTGGCGCGACGATGGTTTCGCGATTCACGTCGAAGCGCTGGACAGCAGCGCCGACGCCGCCTTCACCGCCGCATCGATCGACGGCCGCTCACTCGCGGCCGCCCTCGACGCCGCCGGCGCCACGTTTTCTTTCGAGCGCTGGCTCGAGCGCGCATTGCGCTCGCGCTGGCTGGTTTGCCCTTCTCACAACCTCGACGACGCCATGAACCTCATTGCCACCGCCCTGCAAACCGCCCGCCACACCATCGCCGCGCTCGAACAGGCGCAACCGCTGGCGCAACTCGCCGCGCGCTTGTTCGTCGCGCAGGCGTTCTTCGCCTCCGGCCTGACCAAGCTGCGCGACTGGGAGACCACGCTGGCGCTGTTCGCCGACGAGTACCAGGTGCCGCTGTTGCCGCCCGATGTGGCCGCGCTGCTCGGCACCGCGGGCGAACTCGTGCTGCCGGTGCTGTTGGCGCTCGGTCTGGCCGGGCGCTTTGCCGCGGCGGGCCTGTTCTTCGTCAACACGGTCGCGGTGGTGAGCCTGATGGAGGTGGCCCCGGCCGCGCTGCAGCAGCATGTGTTCTGGGGCAGCCTGCTGATCGGCCTCGTGCTCTGGGGGCCGGGCCGCTGGTCGCTCGACCGTTTTGTCGCGCCGCGGCTGTTGGCGCGGGCACCCTACACTCGCGCCGCTTGAAACCAGGAACCTCGATGCCCTTGCTCCAACGCCGACAACTCCTCGCCGCCGCCGCCGCAGCACCCTTCGCGGCGGGCACACGCGCGCAGACCGCGCCCGATGCGTGGACGAAGATCGAAGCCGCCGCCAAGGGGCAGACGGTTTATATGAACGCGTGGGCCGGCAGCGAGCGCATCAACGCGTATCTGCAATGGGCCGCGGGCGAGCTCACGCAGCGCTGGGGCATCAAGCTCGAACACGTGAAGATCACCGACACGGCCGAAGCCGTGAAGCGCGTGCGCGCGGAGAAGACCGCCGGCCGCAGCAGCGACGGCTCGGTCGATCTGGTCTGGATCAACGGCGAGAACTTCCTGGCGATGAAAAAGGAAGGCCTGCTGTTCGGCCCGTGGAGCGAGCAACTGCCGAGTTATGCCGCGGTGGATCTGTCCGGCAAGCCGACGACGCGCATCGATTTTTCCGAACCGGTCGAGGGCATGGAAGCGCCGTGGGGCATGGCGCAACTGACCTTCTATGCCGACAGCGCGCGCGTCGCCAAAACGCCGGGCAGCGTGGCCGAGCTGGTCGAGTGGGCGAAGAAGAACCCGGGCCGCCTGACCTACCCCAAGCCACCGCAGTTCATCGGCACGACGTTCTTGAAGCAGGTGCTGATCGAGACCGTCGCCGACCGCAAGCCCTTCTACGCGCCGTACAGCGCCGACGTGTTTGCCGCTGCCACCGCGCCGCTGTGGGCCGTGCTCGACACGCTGCACCCGCACCTGTGGAAAGAAGGCAAGCAGTTCCCACCGAACCCGACGACGCTGCGCCAGATGCTGGCCGATGGCGAGTTGTGGGTCGCGATGACGTTCAACCCGAACGAAGTCGCCAACCAGATCGCCGCCAAGACGCTGCCGGCCACCGTGGCGCCGTACCAGCATGCCAAGGGCACGATCGGCAACACGCATTTCCTGGCGATCCCGTTCAACGCGCGCGCCAAGGAGGCGGCGCAGGTCGCCGCCAACTTCTTCCTCTCGCCGGCCGCGCAGGCGCGCAAGGCCGACATCAAACAATGGGGCGACCCGACCGTGCTGGCGATCGACAAGCTCTCGGCCTCCGACCGCGCGCTGTTCGCCGCCGCCGCCGCGCCGGGGCAGTTGAAGAGCTTCGCGCCGACGATCGCCGAGCCGCACGGCTCGTGGGTCGATCCGATCGAGCGCGAGTGGACTCGCAGATACGGTAGTACATGAGCCCACCCCCGAGCGGCTTTGCCGCTCCCCCTCAAGGGGGCACCGCTGGCGGCCTGGCAGAGCCAATCCGCGGCGGTTGCTTGGCGGTGCATGCGAGTCGCGCGAGTCGGTGCTACCCGCCAGGGCCATGGGCTGAGATGACGCAACGTCAGCGCGCGGCATGGCTCGCGCCGCCGCTGCTGTTGTTCGCGCTGCCGATCGCCGCGGCGTTGCCGGTGGCGGTGTGGCAAGGCTTGTCGGGCAGCGCGTGGTCGGCGCTGGCCACCGACTCGCAACTGCCGCGCGCGCTGTTGCTGTCGGTCGGCACGGCCGTCGTCTCGACGCTGACCGCGCTCGCGCTGACGCTGTGGCTCGTCACCCATCTGTACGGCAGCCGCGCGTGGCGCCTGCTCGCGCGCGCGCTCGGGCCGCTGCTGGCGATCCCGCACGCCGCTTTCGCGATCGGCCTGGCGCTGCTCGTCATGCCGGCCGGCGTCATCGCACGCCTGCTGGCGCTGGCGTTGGGTTGGAGCGCGCCGCCCGATTGGCCGACGGTCAACGACGCCAACGGCATCGGTCTCACGCTGGTGCTGATCTTCAAGGAAACGCCGTTCTTGTTGTGGAGCGCGGTGGCCCTGCTGTCGCGGCCCGAACTCGCGCTGCAATTGCGCGGCTGGCTGGCCAGCGGCCGCACGCTCGGCTACGGCGACGGCGCGATCTGGTGGCGCGCGCTGTGGCCGCTGCTGCTGCCGCGCCTGGCGTGGCCGCTGCTCGCCGTGCTCGCGTACGGCTTGACCGTCGTCGATCTGGCGCTGATCGTCGGCCCGGCGTCGCCGCCGACGCTGGCGGTGATCGCCTGGCAATCGCTGCAAGACGCCGCGGCGCCGCGCAATGCCGAAGGCGCGGCGATGGCGCTGTTGCTCGGTGCCGTGTTGTTGCTGTGCGTGCTCGTCTTCGCGCTGGTGGCCGCCACGCTGCGCCGCGCCTGGCGCACGCGCGCGACCAGCGGCCGGCGCCGTGCCGTGCCCCAGCGCCGCGTGGCCCTCGCACGCAGCGTGCTGTGGGCGCTGCTCGCGCTCTACGGCGTGGTCGCGCTGCTGCTGGCCGCCTCGTCGGCGACCGGCGTGTGGACCTTTCCGTCGCTGCTGCCGCAGTCGTGGACCGGCAGCGCGTGGCAGCAGGTGCGCGCCAGCCTGGGCACGGTCGGCCTGTCCGCCGCGCTCGGACTTTTTGCGACGGCCGCCGCGCTCACGCTCGTGCTGCTGTGGTTCGAAGCCACGCCGCCGTCGTGGGACCGGCGCATCGTGCCGCTCGTCTTTGCGCCGCTGATCGTGCCGTCATTGCTGCTGATGGTCGGCCTGTACACCCTCGCGCTGCCGCTGCGGCTGGACGGCAGCGTGACCGGGCTGGCCTGGGTGCACACGCTCGTCGCGCTGCCGTATGTGTTCGTCGCGCTGGCGCCGGCGTGGCGCAACTTCGATCGACGTTATGAGCACACTGCGCTGGCGCTCGGCCGCTCGCGTGCCGCGTTCTGGTGGCGCATCAAGGCGCCGATGCTGGCGGCGCCGATCGCCGCCGCGCTGGCCGTCGGCTTTGCGGTCAGCGTCGCGCAGTATTTGCCGACGCAGTTCATCGGCGCCGGGCGGCATGCGACGTTGACCACCGAGGCGGTCACGCTGGCCTCCGGCGGGCAGCGCCATACCGCCGCAGCGTTCGCGCTGCTGCAGGCGCTGCTGCCTGCGATTGGTTTTGCACTCGCAGCAGCGGTGGGCGTGCGACAGCGCGTGAGGATCGGAGCCCATGGCGCTTGAATTGCACAAAGTCGCGATCAGTGTCGGCGGGCGCGCGTTGCTGCGCGATCTCAGCGCGCGCGTGGCGCCCGGCGACGTGCTGGCGGTGATGGGCGCCAGCGGCTCGGGCAAGTCGAGCCTGTTGGCGTGGATCGCCGGCACGCTCGAAGCGCCGTTCGAAGCCAGCGGCGAGTTGCGGCTCGATGGCGCCAAGCTCGCCGGCACGCCGATCCAGCAGCGGCGCATCGGCCTGCTCTTTCAGGACGACCTGCTGTTTCCGCACATGAGTGTGCGCGACAACTTGTTGTTCGCGTTGCCGCAAGGCGAGCGGGCACAACGCATCGCGGCCGCGGAAAGCGCGTTGAATGAAGCGGGCTTGAACGGCTTCGGCGACAGATTGCCTTCGAGCCTGTCCGGCGGCCAGCGCTCGCGCGTCTCCTTGCTGCGGGCGCTGCTCGCCGAGCCGCGCGCGCTGTTGCTCGACGAACCCTTCTCCAAACTCGACACGACGCTGCGCGCCCAGATGCGCGAGTTCACGTTCACGACGCTGCGCGAGCGCCGCGTGCCGGTCGTGCTGGTCACGCACGACGCAGCCGACATCCCACCCGGCGCACACGTGGTGCGTCTTGAAGCGCATGCTTGACCGCGCCGCCAACGCCGCGTTGATGCCGCTCTTCCAGGTCATTGCGCGCGGCCTCGTGCGCGCGGGTGTCGGCGCCGACGCAGTGACGTTGGTCGGCTTCGGCATCGGCGTTGCTGCCGCCGCAGCCATCGCGATGCACAGTACCGCGCTCGGTCTTGCGCTGCTGCTCGCCAGCCGTCTGGCCGATGGCCTCGACGGCCCGGTCGCGCGCCTGACGCAGCCCACCGACCGCGGCGCCTACCTCGACATCTGCCTCGACTTTCTGTTCTACGCCAGCATCCCGCTGGCGTTTGCGATCGCCGACCCCGCAGCCAACGCGCTGCCCGCGGCCGTGCTGCTGGCCGCGTTCATCGGCACCGGTTCGAGCTTCCTTGCCTTTGCCGCGCTGGCGCAAAAGCGCGGCATCGCCAGCAGCGGGTACCCGAACAAAGGCCTGTACTACCTCGGTGGCTTGACCGAAGCCAGCGAGACGCTGATCTGCTTTGCGCTGATGTGCCTGTGGCCCGAGCGCTTCGCGTGGTGGGCCTACGGTTTTGCCGCGCTGTGCGCGCTGACGATCGCCACGCGCATCGTCGGTGGCGCCAAAGCGCTGTAATGTCGGGCACGGCCTCGGCCGACTCAAGAAATCATGTCCAAGAAAAAAATCATCATCCTGGCCCTGCTCGTGGCGCTGATCGTCGCCTTCTTCGCTTTCGATCTCGGCCGCTTCCTGAGCCTGGACTACATCAAGTCGCGCCAGGCCGAGTTCACGGCGCTGGCGGCCGACAAGCCGCTGCTGGTCGGCGGCACGTTCTTCGCGGTTTATGTCGCCGTGTGCGCGCTGTCGTTGCCGGGCGCGGCGATCATGACGCTGGCCGCCGGCGCGATCTTCGGCCTCGGCTGGGGCACGCTGATCGTCTCGTTCGCTTCGGCCATCGGCGCCACGCTGGCGCTGCTGGTCTCGCGCTACATCCTGCGCGACAGCGTGCAGTCGAAGTTCGGCGCCCGGCTGGCCGATCTCGACAAGGGCATCGAGCGCGAAGGCGCGTTCTACCTGTTCACGCTGCGCCTGGTGCCGATCTTTCCGTTCTTCATCATCAACCTGCTGATGGGCCTGACGAAGATGAAGGCCTGGACCTTCTACTGGGTCAGCCAGATCGGCATGCTCGCCGGCACGCTGGTCTATGTGAACGCCGGCACGCAATTGGCGAAGATCGAATCGTTGAAGGGCATCCTGTCGCCGGGGCTGATCGGCTCGTTCGTGCTGCTCGGCGTGTTCCCGCTCGTCGCCAAGAAGATCGTCGATGCGATCAAAGCGCGCAAGGTTTATGCGAAGTGGGCGCATGTGAAGCCGAAGTCGTTCGACCGCAACCTCGTCGTCATCGGCGCCGGCGCGGCCGGCCTGGTGACGAGCTACATCGCCGCCGTCGTCAAGGCCAAGGTGACGCTGGTCGAAGCGCACAAGATGGGCGGCGATTGCCTGAACTACGGTTGCGTGCCGAGCAAGGCGCTGATCAAGACGGCCACGCTGGCACGGCAGATCCGGCACTCGCAGGACTACGGCATTGCGAAGGCGTCCGCCGAGATCGACTTCGCCGACGTGATGGAGCGCATCGCCGGCATCGTGCGCACGATCGAGCCGCACGATTCGGTGGAGCGCTACACCTCGCTCGGCGTCGATACCGTGATCGGCCGCGCGAAGATCACGAGCCCGTGGCATGTCGAGATCACGAAGGACGACGGC
This sequence comes from uncultured beta proteobacterium, assembly GCA_963816315.1. Taxonomy (GTDB): domain Bacteria; phylum Pseudomonadota; class Gammaproteobacteria; order Burkholderiales; family Burkholderiaceae_C; genus CADEEN01. The sequence continues at coordinate 14,285 of CAWFJZ010000048.1, read as the reverse complement.
TCGAAGCAGACGCTGTCGACGAAGAGCATCGTCATCGCCACCGGCGCAGCGCCGTTCGTGCCGCCGCTGCCGGGCCTGGAGGATGTCGGCTACCTCACCAGCGACACGCTGTGGGGCCTGCGCGAACAACCGAAGCGCCTGGTCGTGCTCGGCGGCGGGCCGATCGGCTGCGAACTGGCGCAGAGTTTTGCGCGCCTGGGCTCGCAGGTGACGCAGATCGAGATGCTGCCGCGCATCATGATCCGCGAGGACGAAGAGGTGTCGGCCTATGCGAAGAAGGCGCTCGAAGCCGACGGCGTGACGATCCTCACCGGCCACAAGGCGCTGCGCTGCGAGAAGCGCGGTGACGTGAAGAGCATCGTCGTCGAGATCGAACGGACAAGGAGACGCGCGATCGAATTCGACGTGCTGCTGTGCGCCGTCGGCCGCAGCGCGCGCCTGAAAGGCTTCGGCCTCGAAGAGCTCGGCATCGCCGTCAACAAAACGGTGCAGGTCAACGAGTACCTGGAAACGAACTTCCCCAACATCCTCGCCGCCGGCGACGTTGCCGGGCCCTACCAGTTCACGCACACCGCGTCGCACCAGGCCTGGTATGCGGCGGTCAACGCCCTCTTCGGCTTTGCGAAGAAATTCAAGGCCGACTACTCGGTGATCCCGTGGGCGACCTTCATCGACCCCGAGGTCGCGCGCGTCGGCATCAACGAGCAGGAGGCGAAGGAGAAGAAGATCGCCTACGAAGTCACGCGGTACGGCATCGACGACCTCGACCGCGCCATCGCCGACGGCGCCGCGCACGGCTGGGTCAAGGTGCTGACGGTGCCCGGCAAGGACAAGATCCTCGGCGTGACGATCGTCGGCGTGCATGCCGGCGACCTGCTCGCCGAGTACGTGCTGGCGATGAAGCACGGCCTGGGCCTGAACAAGATCCTCGGAACCATCCACACCTACCCGACTCTGGCAGAGGCCAACAAGTACGCCGCCGGCGAATGGAAGCGCGCGCACCAGCCGGTGAAGCTGCTCGAATGGGTCGGCAAGTTCCACGCCTGGAGACGTGCATGATGAAAAAACTGTTGCACTGCATTGCTGTTGTTCGTTGCCGCGTTCGCGCACGCACAGTCTTTCGACCATGGCTACGCCAGCCTGGGACGGCCTGGTCAAGAAGCACGTCAAATGGCTGCCCGACAACAAGCAAAGCCGCGTCGATTACGCCGGCTTTGCGAAGGACCGCGCCGAGTTGAAGAAAGTCCTCGATGCGCTGTCGGCCGTGCCGAAGGCCGAGTTCGACGCCTGGCCCAAAGACCAGCGCGCGGCGTTCCTGATCAACGCCTACAACGCCTTCACCGTCGAGGTGATCCTGACCAAGTACCCCGACATCAAGTCGATCAAGGAGCTCGGCCTGTTCAACCGCGGTCCGTGGAAGAACGAGTTCTTCACGCTGCTCGGCGCCAAGCACCACCTCGACTGGATCGAGCATGAAGAGCTGCGGCCGAAGTACGGCGACCCGCGCGTGCACGCCGCCGTCAACTGCGCCTCGATCGGCTGCCCGGCGCTGCGCAACGAAGCCTTCACCGCGGCCAAACTCGACGCCCAGCTGGAAGACGGCATGATGCGCTTCCTGGGCGACCGCACGCGCAACCGTGTGGCCGATGGCAAGTTGCAGGTGAACTCGATCTTCAAATGGTTCAAAGAAGACTTCGAAAAAGGCCAGAAGGGGTTCTCGAGCGTCGAGGATGTGTTCGCCAAATACGCGACGCAGCTCTCCGACAAACCCGAGGAGCAGGCGGCGATCAAGGCCAAGTCGCTGCCGGTGGCGCATCTGGACTACGACTGGTCGCTCAACGCCATCGGGCGTTGATCATTGACCGCCGTCGGCGTTTGCGCTTGCCGCGGCGCTGACCGCAGGCGCGGCAGCGGCCGAGCTGGCCTCGCCGATCGGCGCCGGCGCCGAGCCGGCGCCGCCGTGGCAGGTCAAGGGCCTGCCGCAACAGACCAAGCCGCTGACGCGGTTCTCGGTGGTGACGCAAGACGGCGCGCGCGTGCTGCGCGTCGAGTCCGATCACGCCTACGGCAACCTCGTGCACCCGTTGTCGGGCGCGCGGGCCGGCACGCTGGCCTGGCGCTGGCGTGTGGACCAGGCGCCCACGGGGGCCGATCTGCAGCGCAAGAGCGGCGACGATGCGGCGCTGAAAGTCTGCGCGTCGTTCGACCTGCCCGCGGCGCAGGTGCCGTTCGTCGAGCGCCAGTTGCTGCGCATCGCCTCGGCGCGCGCCGGCGAGGCGCTGCCCACGGCCACGCTGTGTTATGTCTGGGATCCGCTGCTGGCCAACGGCGCGCTGATGCACAACGCCTTCACGCACCGCGTGCGCTACATCATCGTGCGCGGCACGCCGGGGCAGTGGAGCGACGAACGCCACGACCTGGCTGCCGACTTCCGCCGCGCCTTCCGCGATGACGCGGGCGACACGCGCGACGTGCCCGCGCTCACCGCCATCGCCATCAGCGCCGACAGCGACAACACGGCCTCGCGCAGCGTCGGCTACCTGCGCGATCTGCAGCTCGACCCCGCGCGATGAAGAAGGTGCTGTTGCTCGGCGCCGGCCATGCGCAGTTGTCGGTGCTGCAAGCGCTGGCGCAGCAGCGCATGCCCGGCGGCGACATCCTGCTCGTCACGCCGCACCCGCGGCAGTTCTATTCCGGCATGGTGCCCGGCCTGATCGCAGGCCGCTTTGCCGAAGACGACTGCGCCATCGACATCGCTCCGTTGACCAAGGCCGCGGGCGTGCATTTGCGCATCGGCTCGGCCGCTTCGCTCGATGCGGCGGCGCGCAAGGTCACGCTGGCCGACGGCGAAGAGATCGGCTACGACGTGCTGTCGATCAACACCGGCCCGGTGCAGATGCGCGAGCGCATCCCCGGCGCGCGCGAACACGCCCTGTTCGTGCGGCCGATCGAGAGCTTCATCGCGCTGTGGCGGCAGACGCGCGCGCTGGCCGACGAGCGCCCGCTGTCGGTCGTCGTCGTCGGCAACGGCGCGGCCGGCGTCGAGTTGGCGCTGGCCGTGCGCGCCGCGCTCGGCGCGCGCGCCGAACTGTCGATCGTCAGCGACGGCATGCTGCTGGCGGCCTACAGCGAGCGCGTGCAGCGCCAGGCGCTGGCGGCGCTGAAGCGTGCCCGCGTGCAGCTACTGCATGGCCGCTGCACCGCCATCGAGCGCAAGCACGTCATCGTCGGCGGCTCGATGCGCGTCGTCAGCGACGTGCCGATCGTCGCCACCGGCAGCGACGCGCCGGCGTGGCTCGCGGGCAGCGGCCTGGCAACGGATGAACAAGGCTTCGTGCGTGTCGGTGCGACGCTGCAGAGCGCGAGCCACGCCAACGTCTTCGCCGCCGGCGACGTCATCGTGCGCGACGACACGCCGCACCCGAGGAGCGGCGTCTATGCCGTGCGCGCCGGCCCGGTGCTGGCGACGAACCTGCGCGCCTTCGTCGCCGGCGGCGCGCTCGCGCCGTACGTGCCGCAGCCGCGCTCGCTGAACCTGCTCGCCACCGGCGACGGCAAAGCCATCGCCTCATGGGGCGCGTGGTCGGCGCAGGGCTGGTTGATGGGCTGGTGGAAGGACCGCATCGACCGCGCTTTTGTGGCGCGATACGCGGCCGGCTGAGGTGGGAGAAGCGGCCTGTTTTTCATAGGGAGAAGTCCGCACGCGCCGCTCTATTTGGCGTGAATACGAGATTGCGCGCCACTTTATTTGGCGCGATCGTTCGTGCGAGGTCCGAGGGGTGGGCTCGGGCGCCTGCGCCGCAGCGCACAGGGCAGCGAGCATCAACGACACAAGCAGCAATTTTCTCGATCATCGTCAGGTGCCGAAGAAGTAGCGTTTGAGTCCGGCCAGGATCATCTCGACGGCGATGGCCGTGAGCACCAGCCCCATCAGCTTTTCGATCGCGCTCACCATCGAGTGGCCGATCCACTTGCGGATGCGGTCGGCCAGCAGCAGCACCAGCGCGCTCACCGTCATCGCCACCGTCAGCGCCGCGGCCCAGTGCAGCAGCCGCTCGGGCTGGCGCGAGGCCAGCAGCAGCACGGTGGCCATCGCCGATGGGCCAGCCAGCAGCGGCACGGCCAGCGGAAAAATCAGCGGCTCGCGCGGCGGGCCGTCGCTGGCATAGAGCTCGCCGCCGCTGGCGAAGATCATGCGCATGGCGATGATCAGCAGGATCACGCCGCCGGCGACTTCGAGCGAGCGCTCGGACAAATGCATCAACGACAGGAAGCCCTGGCCGGTGAACATGAACAGCAGCAGCACGCCGAAGGCGATCGCCGATTCGCGTAGCGCCACCGCTCGGCGGCGCGCCGGCGCCACGTTGCGCATCACCGCAATGAAGATCGGCAGGCTGCCCAGCGGGTCGAGCACGAGCAGCAGCAAGACCAGGGCGGAAACAAAGGTGTGGTCCATCGCGGCGCATTGTCGGGCACGGTTTTTCAGCGAATAGATGACAGACCTGTTGCGCCGATGCCGCGAAAACCCTGTACCGAGCCCCTGATTCGACAACTCTTTACGGGTCGAGTCCTAAACTCACGTTCTGGTTTTTTCCAACCCAAGAAGGGCACCTCCCATGAAAAAGACTCTGATTGCCGCGGCCGTTCTCGCCTCCGTCGGCAGTGCTGCATTTGCGCAAAGCTCGGTCACGATCTACGGCCGTTTGAACGAAACGATCGAACGCCAAAAGGTCGGCAATGGCGACAACGACTGGCGCATGCAGAACAACTCGTCACGTATCGGCTTCAAGGGCTCCGAGGATCTCGGCGGCGGCTTGAAGGCCGGCTTCCAGATCGAGCATGGCTTCAACGTCGAGAACGGCCAGCAATCGCAGTCGGCCTTCTGGGCACGACAGAGCGAAATCAACCTCAGCGGCGGCTTCGGCATGGTGCGCCTGGGCAACTTCACCAGCGAGTCGTACTACGCCACCGCCGACTATGTGTCGATGCACAACCATGACACGGGCACCTCGGCCGACCGCCTCTACGCCTACCTTGGCCGCGACACCAGCAAGGTGGCTTATCGCACACCGAGCTTCGGCGGCGTCACGATCGAAGGCGCGGGCACCGAAGGCGGCACCGGCGAGCGCACGTACGACCTCGCAGTCAACTATGACATCGGCGGCCTGCACCTGGGTGTCGGCGCCCAGAAGGCCAACCCGGCCGACAAGAGCGCCAATCAGGTCGCCTTCCGCGCGCTCTACGAGCTCGGTGCGTTCACCATCGGCGGCTACGTGCAACGCGACAAGGACGGCTATGGCGACGGCTTGGGCAAGCGCACCACGTTCCGTCTGGCCGGCATGTACACCCTGGGCAATACCGAGTTCCACCTGAACTACGGCCGCGCCGGCGAGTACGACAACGTGTCGAGCAGCAAGGCCAGCCAAGCCACGATCGGCGTCAACTACAACCTGAGCAAGCGCACCAAGGTCTATACGTTCTACACCAAGCTCAACGACGGCAATGCAGAGGTATACGGCGGCGACTTCAAGTCGTTTGCGGTGGGCGTGCGCCACAACTTCTGAGCGTCGCACGACGCCAGCAAAAAGCCGGTCCTGCGACCGGCTTTTTTCATGGGGCGAGCGCCGGGCCGCTCCCCTTGGGGGCGACGCCGAAGGCGTCTTGGAGCCGTCATCCGCGCGGGTGATGCTGTGCGTGCAACGCACGCAGCCGCTCGCGCGCCACATGCGTGTAGATCGTCGTCGTCGAGATGTCGGCGTGGCCGAGCAGCATCTGCACGGCGCGCAGGTCGGCGCCGTGGTTCAGCAGGTGCGTGGCAAAGGCGTGGCGCAGCGTGTGCGGCGACAGCGGCGCGTCGATGCCGGCGCGCAGCGCATGGGCCTTGATCAGCTTCCAGAACATCTGCCGCGTCATCGCACCGCCGCGCGCAGTGACGAAGAGGGCCTGGCTCGACTGCCCGCCGAGGATCTCGCCGCGCGCCTCGGCGATGTAGCGCTGCATCCAACCATGCGCCTCTTCGCCGAACGGCACCAGGCGCTCCTTGCTGCCCTTGCCGGTGACGCGCAGGCAACCTTCGGCCAGGCCCACCTGAACCGTCTTGATCGTCACCAGTTCGGAGACGCGCAGGCCGCAGGCATAGAGCAGTTCGAGCATCGCGCGGTCGCGCAGGCCGAGCGGCTTGTTGACGTCGGGCGCATCGAGCAACGCTTCGACCTGCGCCTGCGACAGCGACTTGGGCACGCGCAGCGGCTGCCTGGCGTTGCGCAGTTTGAGCGTCGGGTCGGCATCGGCCAGGCGCTCGCGCAAGGCCCAGCGGAAGAAGCGCTTGAACACCGTCAGCCGCCGGTTCGCGCTCGTCGCCCGCGAGCCCGGGTGGCGCGCGGCCATGTAAGCCAGCAGATCAGTCTCGCGCGATTGTTCGATCGCCGCACCGCGGTGCTCTTGCAGCCACGCGGCGTAGAGCGTCAGGTCACGCCGGTACGCCGCGAGCGTGTTGGCGGCCAGGCCGTCTTCGATCCACAGCGCGTCGAGAAAGCGCTCGATACCGGTCTGGCCCGCAGCCGTCACTCCAACGTCAGCTTCTGCTGCACGACGACCTTCTTGTACACGTCGAACTCGGCCGCGATCTGGGTCGCGAACTGCTCAGGCGTGTTGAGGATCAGCAGCGAGCCGGTGTCCTCGATGCGCTTCTTCACCTCGGGCAGCTCGGCCGTCTTCTTGATCGCCGCGGCGACCTTGTCCACCACGTCCTTGGGCAGGCCTTTGGGCCCGAGCACGCCGTAGTACGCCATGCGATTGACGCCCTCCAGGCCCACTTCCTTGAACGTCGGCACGTCGGGCAGTTGCGACAGGCGCTGCGGCGCTGCGACCACGATGGCGACGAGGCGGCCGTCCTTGATGAAGGGCAGCGCCGACGGCAGGTTGTCGAAAATGATCGGCACCTGGCCGGCCACCGTGTCGTTCAACGCCGGGCCGGCGCCGCGGTACGGGATGTGCGTGACGAAGGTGCCGGTCAAGCTCTTGTAGAGCTCCATCTGCAAGTGGCCGATGCCGCCCGTGCCCGAGCTGGCAAAGCTGTACTTGCCCGGGTTCTTCTTCAGCACCTCGAGAAAGGTCTTGTAGTCCTTGGCCGGAAAGCTCGGGTGCACTGCGATCACATTCGGCGTTGCCGCGACGTTGATGATCGGCGTGAAGTCCTTCGTCGGGTCGTAGCCGATCTTGGCGTTGATCGCCGGGTTGGCCGCCGTCGTGCTCACCGTGGCCATGCCCAGCGTGTAGCCGTCGGCCGCGGCGCGCACGACGTCGAGCGCGCCGACCGAGCCGCCGCCGCCGGCCTTGTTCTCGACGACCAGCGTCTGCCCCAGCGCCGCATTGGCCTTCTCGGCGACGACGCGAGCGACGATGTCCGTCGTGCCGCCGGGCGCGAACGGCACCACCAGGCGAACCGGCTTGGCGGGGTAGGTTTGCGCCGTGGCGAGGGGGCTGAGCACAGCGGCCAACAGCGCAACAGCGGCCAGGGTTCTGCGTTGCATGAACAAGACTCCTCGTGTTGAAAGAAAAACTAGCCGACAGGCCCGCCGAGCAATCCGATCTTCAGCTCCGGGTCGGTCGGCTTGATGCCGATGAAGCAGCGCAGCAGCGCCGCGTAAATGTCTTCGCCGGCCACGGGCGCGCCGCGCGCCGTGCCGTTGCGCGACAGCACGAGGCCTTTGCCGGGAATGAAATCGAGATCGATCACGTCCTGCTTCTTCAGCTTGCCCAGGCTGCGAATGACGGTGCTGAACAGCGTCACGCGCTCGCCGAGCCTGGCCCGCTCGGCCTGCGGCGTGTTGCGATTGACGCCCTTGACGAAGGCCTTGACGAACTCTTCGGCATCGACCTCTTGCACCAGGCGCAACTGCAGCCGCTTGGGCCCCGTCTGCGCGATCACCTGCGCTTCGGTGCCGGCCTTCTTCGGCAGGTACAGGCCGGCGGCATAGCCCTTGGCCCAGGCCACCGCACGCCAGCCGACGCCGTTCAACTGCAGCGCCGTGTCGGCGAGTTTGATGTCGCCGGCAAAGGTCAGGCCTTCGGTGGTGATCGAGCGCGTGGCCCAGGCCGGCACGGCGGCCGTCGAGGCGAGCAGGAGCAGGAGGGTGCGGCGTGGCAAGGTCATGGTGGGTAGAACGTGCAGCCTGCCCGAAAGGCCTACCGCGCGCATCGTGGATGGTACGCACATGGGACCAGCGTCATGCACCGAGGGCCCAATCGATGTGTTCTCGCACGAGCGCGTCGGCGCCGTCAGAGGCGACTCGCAACGCGTCGCGCAGGCCGTCGTCGTTCGTCGCGCGCAACGCATTGCCCAGCGCCACCGCCAGGTTGCGCCGCCAGCGCTGCCAGCCGATGCGGCGGATCGCGCTGCCTTCGCTGCGTTGCAGAAACTCGGTCTCGCTCCACGCCCACAGTGCGAGCAACGTCGTCTCGTCGAGGCCGTGGCGCGCATCGAAGTCCGGCAACGCGCTGCGTTGCGCGTACTTGTTCCATGGACAGACGAGCTGGCAATCGTCGCAGCCGTAGATGCGGTTGCCGATCAGCGGGCGCAGCTCCAATGGAATCGCGCCTTCGTGCTCGATCGTCAGGTACGAGATGCAGCGCCGCGCATCGAGCCGGTACGGCGCGATGATGGCGCGCGTCGGGCAGATGTCGATGCAGGCGCTGCAGGTGCCGCAATGCGCGTCGGCGGCGGCCGTGTGCGGCAGCGGCAGATCGACGAAGACCTCGCCGAGAAAGAACATCGATCCTGCCTCGCGCGACAGCGCCAGCGTGTGCTTGCCGCGCCAGCCGAGGCCGCTTTTCGATGCCAGTTCCACTTCGAGCACCGGCGCCGAGTCGGTGAACACCCGGTGGCCGAACGGGCCGATGTCTTGCGCGATGCGATCGGCCAGTGCCTGCAGGCGCGTGCGCAGCACCTTGTGGTAGTCGCGCCCTCTTGCGTACAGCGACACGGTGGCGGCACGCGCATCGCCGAGGCGCTGCCACTCGACCGCCTGCCATTCATCGGCGAGCGAACTCGGCAGGTAATCCATGCGCGCCGTGATCACGCTCACCGTGCCCGGCACCAACTGCGCGGGCCGCGCGCGCTTCATGCCGTGACGCGCCATGTAGTGCATCGAACCATGAAAGCCGGCGTCGAGCCACGCGCGCAAACCGGCCTCGGCCGAGGACAAGTCGATGCCGGCGACGCCGATCTGTGAAAATCCCAACTCCTTCGCCCAGGTGCGCACGTCGCCGAGCACGCGCGCGCCATCCACCGAAGCATGTTGTTGACCGATCACCCGCCGATTCTAGAAACCCGCTGCCTGACCTGGCCCGACGAAGCGGCCTGCGCTGCATTCGCCTCGCAGCTCGCACGAGCGCCCGCGCTGTTTCCCTCGACCTTCATCGCGCTGGCCGGCCCGCTCGGCGCCGGCAAGACCACGTTCGTTCGCCACTTGCTGCACGCGCTCGGCGTGCCCGGCCGCATCAAGAGCCCGACCTATGCGGTGATGGAGCCGTACGAGATCGACGGCCGCGCGATCGCGCACTTCGACTTCTACCGTTTCAGCGATCCACGCGAATGGGCCGACGCCGGCTTCCGTGATGTCTTCGCCGCACCCGGCCTGAAGCTCGCCGAGTGGCCCGACAACGCGGCGCCGCTGCTGCCGCTGCCCGACTGGCGCTTGCAGATCGAACCACTGGATACCGATGCGCGACAGGTCACGGTGCACGCGTTGACGCCGCATGGCGTTGAGCTGCTCACGCCATGAGCCATCGCCCCTCACGCCGCAGCACGCTCAAGTTCGGCAGCCTGGCGCTGCTGCTGCAAGCGCCGCAGCTCGCCTGGGGCGCCGAGATCGTCGCCGTGCGCGTCTGGCCCGCGGCCGACTACACGCGCGTCACCATCGAGTCCGACGCCGCACTCGCCGCCAGGCACTCGCTGTTCGACGGCCCCGACCGCCTGGTGATCGACATCGACGGCCTCGAGCTCAGCCCGCAGTTGAAAGAGCTGCTCGGCAAGGTCAAGGCCGACGACCCCTACATCGCCGGAGTGCGCGTCGGCCAGAACAAGCCGCAGGTGGTGCGCCTGGTGTTCGACCTCAAGCAGGCCACCGCGCCGCAGGTCTTCACGCTCGATCCGGTTGCGGCCTACAAACACCGCCTGGTCTTCGACCTCTACCCGAACCAGGCCCGCGACCCGCTGCTGCAACTGATCCGCGACAAGGAGAGCGCGGAACGCGACGCCGCGACGGCGGTGCGCGATGCGCTCGGCGAGTTCATCGGCAAGGTCGAGCGCAGCGAGCCGGCCAAACCGCCGCCCGTTGCCGCGGCCTCGGCGCCCTCGCCCGCTGCAGCGCAGACCGCGGCCACCAAGCCGCCGTCGGCCGAGACGATGCGAAAAGTCGATCGCCTCGTCATCGTCGCCCTCGACCCCGGCCACGGCGGCGAAGACCCGGGCGCGATCGGCCCCAGGGGCCTGCGCGAAAAAGACGTCGTGCTCGCGGTGGCGCTGGCGCTGCGCGACAAGCTGAACGCGTTGCCCAACATGCGCGCCTTCCTGACGCGCGACGCCGACTTCTTCGTGCCGCTGGCCGAGCGCGTGAAGAAGGCGCGGCGCGTGCAGGCCGACCTCTTCATCTCGCTGCACGCCGACGCCTTCAGCAACCCCGACGCGCGCGGCGCCAGCGTCTTCGCGCTTTCAGACCGCGGCGCCACCAGCACCGCGGCGCGCTGGCTGGCCAACAAGGAGAACGCTGCCGACGCGGTCGGCGGCGTCAACCTGCGCGCGCACAACGACGCCCACGTCATGCGCATGCTGCTCGACATGAGCACCACCGCGCAGGTCAAGGACAGCCTGCGCGTCGGCAGCGAAGTGCTCGGCCAGCTCGACCGCGTGGCCCACCTGCACAAGCCGCGCGTCGAGCAGGCCGGCTTTGCGGTGTTGAAGGCGCCCGACATCCCGAGCATCCTGGTCGAGACCGCCTTCATCTCGAACCCGGAAGAAGAGCGCAAGCTCGCCAGCGCCGAGTACCGCAAGGAACTCGTCGAGGCGCTGCTCGTGGGCATCAAGCGCTACTTTGCGAAGAACCCTCCGCTGGCGCGCAACCGCCAGCTTTGAGAGCCCGGCGCCGCGCCTCGATCTCGAACGGGTTGTCCCAATACGCACGGCGCCCGCGCAGCCACTGCCACGCGCCGGCCAGCAGGTACGCGGCAAAGAACGCCGGCCCCCAGCGCTCGCATTGCTGCACGTGCACGCGCTCATGCCGGCGCAAGCGCCGCATCGTGCGCGGCGTGCGCGCCAGCACCACGTGGCCGAGCGTGATGGCGTCGAACGGCAGACGGTGCATCAACACACCGCCGCTGACCTCGATCACCCCGCGCACCGCGCGTGCGCGCGCGCCGCACAACAGCATCGGCGCCGCGGCCACGCCGCCGACCAACGTGCACGGCGCCGCCCACAGGTAGCGCAGCGCGACGCCAGGGCCGGTAAGGCTCACCCGGGATCCTTGTCGAAAGCCACGGTGCCCGGCGGCAACTGCACCCACGGATGCCGGCGGCAGTCATAGACCGAAACGCTCGGCGCCGCAAAACCCGGGTCGGCGAAGGCGCCCACCGCAACGCCCACCGATCCCTCCTGCCCGACTTCGGTGTGGAACACCGTGCTGCCGCAAATGGGACAGAACCTGAAGACGAACGTCGCCCCCTGCTCGCCCGTGCGCGCGTGTTCCGTGGCCGTGCCATGGACCTTGTACGGCGCGGCAAAACTGGCCAGCGCTGCAAAGACGCTGCCGGTTCGGCGTTGGCAAGCCAGGCAGTGGCAGATGCCGACCGAGCGCGGCTCGCCTTCGACGTTGATGCGAAGCTGGCCGCAGGAACAGATTGCCGTGCGCGACGTCATCCGTTTTTAGAACCAGTAGTCGCGAACACAGCGACCGTCGCGCGGCAAATCGTCGAACGTGTCCAAGCCGTCGAAGTGATCGATCGGAATCTGCGCCACGGCTTGCGGCTCCGCAAGACGCAGGTTCACGGCGATGCGAAGACGGCCCTGCTGATCCTTCTGCAGGCCGCGCCAGAAGGCCACGCAGCCGCAAGCCGGGCAGAAGTGAAACTCGAGCGCCTTGCCGCGGACATACGCCTGCGTCTTGCCCGAGACCTCGATGCCTTGGCCTTCGTAGTCGTAGGCCCAGAGCACGCCGTAGCGGCGGCATGCCGTGCAGTTGCAGGCGGTCGCACCGTCCGGCTGGCTGTGAAACTGCCACCGCACTGCGCCGCAGAGACAGGACCCTTGAATCATTTCAACCTCGCCTCCAAGACCACAAGAGGTCAGTGTTCAATGCGCACTGAGGTGCCCCTTGAATTTCGCCTTCCAACGAACCGGCCTCATGCCGCCTTTGGTTGCTGATATTCATGCTTGCTGATCCAGTCCTGAAGGAACCGATGCGGCGAGCAGTAGCCCAGCGTGGAGTGGCGGCGACTCCGGTTGTAGAAGACCTCGATGTACTCGAACAGATCGGCCTCGGCCGCAGCGCGCGTCGCGTAACGCGTGCCGTGCACCCGCTCGTTCTTCAAGCTGTTGAAGAAGCTCTCGCTGGGGGCGTTGTCCCAGCAATCGCCTTTGCGGCTCATCGAAGCGGTCATGCTGTATGCGGCGACCTTGTCGCGCATCGCGTGGCTGGCGTACTGGCTGCCCCGATCGCTGTGGAAGATCACGCCCGGATCGGGCTTACGTCGCAACCGCGCCATCGTCAACGCATCGGTGACGATGTCGGCGGTCATGCGCGACTTGATCGACCAGCCCACGACCTCGCGGTTGAACAGGTCCAACACGATGGCCAGGTACAGCCCGTTTTACGAACTCACGCGCTTCTTCAAGTGTCTTCGGGTAGGCCACTCTTTGCCCACAGTTAGTTCTGTCGAACACCGAGTAGAAGCGGAAACCGTGGTCCAGCAGAAACTGCACCTTTTTCCACTGCGTTGTGTCACTGCGCTTCGGTGCTTTGAACTTCCTACTGAGTTGGGTCATTGCTCCGCCACACTCAGGACAACTGCGCACCGAAGGGCTACTCGGCTTCTTGAGCGACTTGCGGCACGAGAAGCACACGAACGGAAAGAAGTACGACTGCGCCTGCCGTGCCTTCGGGAAGTACTTGTGGTGCTTGAACATGCGAGTGCGCAACTTGCGACGCCTAACGTTCGACATGAGCGGCGGCAAAAAGGCGCAGCCTTTTTGACGTCCGCTCGATGGAGGGGTTAGGCGTCGCGGCCTGCGGCACGGCCACCTCTTGCGCTTTGGTTTGAGAGCCGCGCTCTTGCCGACAGCAGCAGCGCTCGCGAGTACAGCTTGTGAAACCACAGCAGTGCGCTAAACACCAGGCCGAGCCCGCCATGACCTTGCGAGCGCCGAGGAACCACGGCCGAACCGAAGAACAACCTCGTGCTGCTGGCCTGCGCACTGACCATAAGCCAAGACCTCGTGCGCCCGGCAGACAACAGAACCTCGTCTTGGGCACGCGCCTCAACCGACCAAGCGGCGAACGAAGGACTGTGGCCCTCGGCGAGTTCTCTGGCCTGAGCGTCAGTAGACGGCCGCGAGATCAACAGACCCAGTAGCAGCCGCTCGAGCTTGAACAGCGTCGTGGTGTAGAACGCCTCGACGAACTGCGCATGCGACACCGAACCAGGCAGTTCCGTGACGTAGCAGTCGGCATACGCGCCGGCAGCAACATAGCGGCTCAACAGTGAGCTTGCGGGAAGTTCAGCAGCGCGAACGGGCAGCATGGCTGCTCGACGCCTAACGTTCGACATGAGCGGCGACCGAAAGCTCGCGAAGCGAGCTTTTGGACGTCCGCTCGATGGAGGGGTTAGCCCTCACGGTTTTGGCGCCGCGTTGCTCTGCGGATTTGGGATTGTGGTTGCCTTCAACAGCTTCTCCTTCCCGCGATGACCGCCCCCACCCTCTCTGCTCACCCACACCTCACGCTCAAAAAAGCGCAGGCTGACCGCTGCAGACCGAGGAACAGCAGCCTGGGCTTCGCGCGCAAGCGCCTCAACTGACCTGAACTGCGAAGGCTCCGTGATTTCATAGATGTCCAGCGTGACGTTGCCCCGGCAACCAGGCCGCGTGAGAAGACGGAGCGAACTTGGCGACGACGTGCTCTGCACCGCTCGCGCATACCGTGCGCTCAACTCTTGTGCGACAGCGGTGGCAATGCGCTTGTCTTCCACAGTTGAAGCTACGCAGGGACTGCCGGCGCGGGCGGGGGCCGCTG
>CAWFJZ010000047.1:0-144223 GCA_963816315.1 uncultured beta proteobacterium | reverse complement strand
CCTGAACGCGTTCATGGGCAACTTGGTGCACGACCTCGGCGCGGTGATCCGCGCCCGCCACCCATCGTCGTCGGCGACGCCTCGGCCTGTCAAGGCGCTGGCCGACGCGCCGCTGACGGCCGAAGCGCTGGCCAAGTGGCGCCGAAGTCGTCGCCGCTATGCACAGAAGTGGCTGTGAGGCGCACGCCCACGCGAGCCAGCTCTCGTGGAGTCTACAACCCAAGAGCGAACGCTTCAGTCTCAGCGACGAGCAGGCCTTCGCGCCTCACGGTAAGAGGCCTAGAGCTTTCGTCCAGCGCGTTGAGATGGCCATCATCGCGTGAGAGGCGATCCCGGAGATGGAGTCAGTGCCTTTCGCGCCGGCCTCGGCCTGGGCTGGCATGAACACGACAGCGCGCTGTTCCACGGCACCGAGCGCTTCTTCCGGCCGGGTTATGCGGCCAACCTGGTGTCGCAGTGGATCCCGGCCTGCGACGGCCTGCACGACAAGCTGACCGCCGGCGCCACGGTGGCCGATGTCGGCTGCGGCCATGGCGCCTCGACGCTGATCATGGCCGCAGCGTTCCCGCGCTCGACCTTCGTCGGCTTCGACTACCACATGCCGTCGGTCGAGCAGGCGACGCAAGCCGCCGAGCGCGCCGGCTTGGCCGCGCGCGTGCGCTTCGAAGTCGCCAGCGCCAAGGGCTTCCCCGGCCGCGGCTACGACCTGGTGACGATGTTCGACTGCCTGCACGACATGGGCGACCCGGTCGGCGCCGCAGCCCACGTGCGCGAAGCGCTGCACAAGGACGGCCACTGGCTGATCGTCGAGCCCTTCGCCAACGACCGTCTCGAAGACAACCTGAACCCGGTGGGCCGCATCTTCTACTCGGCATCGACCTTCATCTGCACGCCGGCCTCGCGCGCGCAGGAGGTCGGCCTGTGCCTGGGCGCGCAGGCCGGCGAGGTGCGGCTGCGGCAGGTCGCCACCCAAGGCGGCTTCGCGCGTTTTGCCCGCGCCACCGAAACGCCCTTCAATCTGGTGTACGAGGTGCGGCCGTAGCCAACTCGCAGTTCCGAGAGCGCGCTACCAGGTGCGGCTGGCGGCGAGCTTTTCGAGACGCAGCGCGATCGCCTGCCGCTTCTCGGACGAGCTGCTGCTGCAACACGCGCCGCTCGGCTTCGTCGGTGCAGGCGTTGAGGCGTTCTTCGAGCGCCGCCGCTTCGCGCATCGCTTCGACTTCCGGCGGCACGACGCCGGCATCCTTGAGGATCTTCATGCCCATGCGCAGCTCGGCCGGCGTTTCGTCGTAGCCGTCGCCGAAACCGAGCGGCTTGCCGTAGCTCGGCGCGGCTTGCAGCTCGCCGGTTTGTTCGCTCTGGCGCAGCGTGCTCGCCGATGTGGTCGTCGAGCAGTTTCAGGCGCTGCTCTCGCTTTTCTTGCGCATTCACACGCTCACCCTCGCCGTCGCCTCCCCCATCGCCTCGCTCCAATGCCGCGTCAGCGGCGTCATCGGTTTGGCGAGAATGCGTTCGTTGAGCAGCGCGCGGCCGAGCGCCTTGCGGCCGGTGCCGCGTGCGCACGCGGCGAGCAGGGTCTGGTCGATGACGTCGCGCTGCGCGTGGCTGCCGCCGAAGCGCTGCGCCTTGCAGGCGCACGGCATAGAGCTGGTCGGCGGCGGCGTCGAACTCGCCTTTGCTGAACGCGGCCAGGCCGCGCGCCAGCGGCAGGCCGACTTCGCGCGCCATGGCGTGGTTGTCGCGCCTGGCATCGTCGCTGTTCATCGCGCGTTCGGCGCAGCGCGCGATGTGGTGCTCGGCGCGGGCCACGTCGCCGCCGGCCAAGCAGCGCCATCAGCGCGTGCACGTCGTTGAAGGCATAGTGGCCGGGCGTGTGCTGGTCGGCCGTGCACCACGCGGCGCCGAGCGCGCGGCAACGCTCGGCCACGTCGGCGCCGAGCAGGTGCAGTCGCCACAGCAGCGACGCCGCATCGACACGCTGCAAGCCGATCTGCAAATGCTCGCCGCAGAGATGGCCATCGACGACGCGCAGCGTGCCGGCGATGTCGAGGCCCTCGACGCGGAACAACGCGGTGTGCCACCACAGGTGCGCGGCAAAGCCGTTGCCCTCGGCCCACGCCGGCTGGTGGTGGCGCAGCCACGCGGCGCCGTCGTCGAAGCGGCCCTGCATGTCCATCACATGGGCCACGGCGTGCACGGCCCACGGCGCGCGCGGGTCGATCGCCAGCGCGCGGCGGCCGGCTTCTTCGGCCGCGTCGAGGCAGTGGTTTTCTTCGAGGCCGAAGGCCCACAGCCCGAGCACATGCGGGAACAGCGGATCGTCTTCGTCCCACTCCGGCAACGCACGCGCCGGCCGCGCGCGCAGCGACGGCGCATCGCCGCGGTAGAAGTCCCAGAGCTGCGCCCATTGCAAGGCCAGCGCATCGCGCGGATGGTCGATCAGCAGCGCGTCCCAGGCGCGGCAGGCCGCGCCCCAGCGGCCCTCCTGCACCAGCTGCAGCGCCTCGACATGCGCGCGTTCGCGTGCGGGTGTCGTTGCGGTGATCAACTCGCGCGCCGCAGCCAGGTGCTGCGAGGCTTCGCCGACGAGGTTCGGCTCGGTCAGCGAGAACAGGAAGCCGGCCTTCATCGCGTGCGGCAGCGGCCATGCCGGATCGAACGCGCTTGCGGCATCGAGATCGGCGATCGGCGTGTCGTAGAAGGCCATCATCCGCCACAGCGCCGACTCGACCGCGTGGCGCGCGGCTTCGTGCGTGCTGCCCGTGGGCAGGCCACGGTCGTCGAATGTCGGCATGTCGTTCCGCCGGGCCGCCCCAAGGATGACGCTCCCCTCGGGGGACGCGACGAAGTGAGCAAGGGGCTGTTTCATGCGCGGAATGTAGCGCCAGCCGCTACGGCGTCGGCCAGGCGCGCTGCGGGCCGCGCAGTTGCTCGAACGCGCGCGCGACGCGCAGCACGCCGAGGTCGTCGTGACGGCGGCCGGCGAGCTGCACGCCGATCGGAAAACCGCCGGCGCTGTAGCCGCCGTTCAACGCGATCGCCGGCTGCTCGCTCATGTTGAACGGCAGCGTGAAGGCGATGTGCTCGAACGGCCGCGCCGGGATCATTCAACGGGCTGGCGAACTCGGCGGGGAAGCTGACGACCGGGCTCACCGGCGAGAGCACGAAGTCGAAGCGCTGTGTCGCCGCGACCGTGGCATCGCGGATCGCGGCCATCTGGCCGTGGCCGCGAAACACCTGCTCCGCCGTGAGCGCTGCGGCGCCTTCGGCCCACTGAAAGATGTAGGGCAGCACCTTGCGTTGCCGCTCACGCGGCCAGCGCGCGATGTCCTGCCACGCGCGCATGCGCCAGAAGGCGTCGAGGCCGTCGATCATCGCGCGCGTGGTGAACGGCGGCAGCGTCTCGACGATCGCGCCGGCCTGCTCGAAGGCGCGCGCGGCGGCCTGGGTCGCCGCGCGCACTTCGGCGTCGGGCGCCATGCCCCAGCCGGCGTCGAGCCAGAGGCCGATCTTCAAGCCGCGCACCATCGGCGTCGAGCTCGTGCCACGCGATGTCCTGCTGCGGCAGGCTCATCGTGTCGCGCGCATCGGGTTGCGCGAGCACGCGCATCGCCAGCGCGGCGTCGGCCACCGTGCGCGTCATCGGCCCGGCCACGCGGCCGGCGTACGGCGGATGGATCGGGATGCGGCCCAGGCTCGGCTTGAAGCCGACGATGCCGCACCAGCCCGCCGGCAAGCGGATCGATCCTCCGATGTCGGTGCCGAGGTGCAGCGGGCCGTAGCCCGCGGCGCACGCGGCCGCCGGCGCCGGCGCTGCTGCCGCCGGGGTTCTGCGACAGGTCCCACGGGTTGCGCGTCAGCGCGTGAAAGCTCGACAGGCCGGACGACAACATGCCGAGGTCGGGCATCGTCGTCTTGGCGACGATCACCGCGCCGGCCTCGCGCAAGCGCGCCGCCGGCGGTGCGTCGGCCGCGGCGGGCACGAGCAAGGTTGCCGCACAGCCCAGCGGCACCGGCACGCCGCGCGTGGCGATGTTGTCCTTGACCGTCACCGGCACGCCGTCGAGCGGCAGCGCCTCGCCGCGCTGCCAGCGCAGTTCACTGTCGCGCGCGGCGGCGCTTGCGCCTTCGGCGTCGAGTGCCCACAACGCTGCGATCTTCGGCTCGCAGTGTTCGATGTGAGCGAGCAGGTCGTTCAACACTTCGACCGGCGAGGCTTCGCGGCGTGCGTAGAGCGCGAGCAGCTCGACGGCGCTGCGGTCGTGAAGCGCGGTCACGCGGGCGTCATCCGGCGCGCCGCTCGGGCAGCGCGTACGTCTTCAGGTACTTCTCCAACTGCCGCCCCGCGGTGCGCCGGACCTTGCCGCGCAAAAAGCCGGACCAGCCGAGCAACACGCCGGGCACGCCGAGCGCCTGCCGCGACCAGCGCCAGAAGCTGAAGCGGTCGCGGTGGCGCTTGATCAGGCCGTGCGAGTCGAACTCGAATTCGGCGTCGATGATGTTGTGCACCAGCCGGCCCGTGGACGAGAAGCGGTAGGTCGGCTCCCAATGCGCGCTCGTCGCGGTGATGTCGCGCACCTCGAGCTTCCAGTCCTTGCGGCCCTGCTTCTTGATGGCGTCGATCAGCATCGACCACATGCCGCCGATCTGATGGCGGCCGCGCAGCGAGAACGCCTCGTCGTCGAAGTAGGCGTCGTCGGCGTAGCACAGCGCCATCGCCTTTCGCGTCGAGCGCCGCGAAGGCGGCGTAGAAGCTTCTCTGATCGGTCTGCGCGCGCTCATTGCCAACTCACCGCGGCCATGTCGTTGGCGAATATCGGCGACGAAGCCCACAGCCCCTTCAAGCCCTTGCGGCTCACCGCCACCTGCGCCGGGTTGAAGATGAACGCGTTGACCTGGTCGGCGGCGATCTTCTTCTGGATGTCGGCGAACAGTTTCGCGCGCTCCTTCTTGTCGCCGGTGGCGGCGAACTTCGCCGTCAGGTCGCGGAACTCCTTGTTGTCGTAACCCCAGTAGTAGGCCGTGTTGGCGTACTGCATGTAGTCCAGCGGCTCGACGTGGTTGATGATCGTCAGGTCGAAGTTGCCCTTGAACGTGCCGCCGAGCCACTGCGCCCATTCGACGTTCTCGATCTTGGCGACGATGCCGATCTTGGCCAGTTGCGCGGCGATCGACCTCGCCGCCTTTGCGCGCGTACTGCGGCGGCGGCAGCGTCAGCGTGACGTTGAGCGGTGTGGCGACGCCGGCCTCCTTGAGCAACGCCTTGGCTTTCTCCACGTCGTACGGCGCGCCGGCGGTGAGATCGACATAGCCCGCATCGGTCGGCGCAAAGTGGCTGCCGATCGGTTTGCCGAGGCCTTCGAGCACACCGTCGATGAAGGCCTTGCGGTCGATCGCCTGCGCGATCGCGCGGCGCACGCGCACGTCGTCGAACGGTTTTTTCTTGTTGTTGATGGCCAGGATGCCCTTGCCCGCGGTGTCGCCGATCGTCACCGTGAAGCGCTTGTCGCCTTGCAACTGCTTGACGGCCTGCGGCGCATCGAGGCGCGGCACGCCGTCGATGTCGCCGGCCAGCAGCGCGGCCACGCGCGCGGCCGGGTCGTTGATGAAGCGGAAGACGACGCGCTCGACCTTCACGCCCTTGGCATCGCGAAAGCCCGGCCACTTCTTCAGCGACACCGAGGTGCCTTTCTTCCACTCGTCGAAGGTGAACGGCCCGGTGCCGACGGGCTTGGTCGCCGCGCCGGCCGCGCTCTTCTCGTCGAGGATCACGGCGGTGTTCTCGCCCATGCGGAACAGAAAGTTCGGGTCGGCGCTGTCGAGCGTCAGGATCACCGTGTGCGCGTCGGGCGCGTCGATGCGGCGGATGTTGTCGAACACCGCCTTCTTCGCCTTGTTGGTGCTCTTGTCGTCTTTCGCGCGCTCGAAGCTGAACTTCACGTCGGCCGCATCGAAGGCTTCGCCGTCGTGGAACTTGACGCCCTTCCTCAACTTGAAGGTGTAGCTCTTGCCGTCGGGCTCCATGCTCCAGCTCTCGGCGAGCAGCGGCGTCACGCTGCCATCGACGTTGATCTTGGTCAGGCCTTCGAGCACGTTGTAGTGAACGATCTCGCCGATGGCTGCGGCCGGCGCGATCGTCGGGTCCAGGCCCGTGGGCTCCAGCACCATCGCCAGCGTGACGCGGCTTTTGTTGATCGGTTGGGCGTGGGCGACTCCGAGCGAGACGGCGGCGGCCAGCGCGATGAGGGTGCAGCGGGTGAGCGACATGGCGGGGCTTCCTCCTGGGATTCAGCGCGGATGCTGCCACATCGGGCGAGGCACGGCATCGATCAACCGCCTCGTGTACGGCTGCTGCGGCGCATTGAGCACCTCGTCGGTGGGCCCGCGCTCGACGACACGCCCCTGCTGCAGCACGATCAGCTCGTCGCAGACCAGATCGACGACGGCCAGGTCGTGGCTGATGAACAGGTACGCCAGGCCGAAGCGTTCCTGCAAGTCCTGCATCAAGTTGAGCACCTGGGCCTGAACGCTGACATCGAGCGCAGACACCGGCTCGTCGGCGACGATCAACTTCGGCTGCGTGACGAGAGCGCGCGCGATGGCGATGCGCTGGCGCTGGCCGCCGCTGAACTCGTGCGGATATTTGTCGAGATCGGTGGCGGCGTTCAGGCCGACCGCGTCGAGCATCGCTGCGGCGCGCTCGCGCCGCTCGGCTTTGGGCAGGTGTTCGAGTTGCTCCAGCGGCTCGGCCACGGTTCGCCAGACGGTCATGCGCGGATCGAGCGAGCTGTACGGGTCCTGGAACACCATCTGGAAATGGCGGCGTGCGGCGCGCAATTCGTCGCGGCCGAGTCCATGCAGGTCGCGGCCTTCGAAGACGACACTGCCGGACGATGGCGCTTCGAGCGCCATCACCAGCCGTGCGAGCGTGCTCTTGCCGGAACCGGATTCGCCGACGATGCCGAGCGTCTTGCCGGCTTGCAGCGTGAAGCTGACGTCGTCGAGCGCGGTGATCGTGTCTGCCGGCGCCAATGGATGCGCGCGCGGCAGTGCATAGCGCTTGCTCAAACCCGCGACCTGCAGCAGCGCACTCATGCTGCGGCTTCGCGCCAACGGATGCAGCGCACGCCGTGAGAGCCGCTCACGGCCTGCTCGCTCGGCAGCGCTGCGCGGCAGGCATCGACCACGAAGTCGCAACGCTCGGCAAACGCGCAGCCCGCCGGCATCTCGTGCAACGCCGGCACGCGGCCGCGGATCGTCTGCAGCCGCGTGCCGCGCGCCAGGCCGAGCGCCGGCCGCGCCGCGAACAGGCCGCGCGTGTACGGGTGCGCGCGCCGCTCGAAGACCTCGCGCGTCGGCCCGCTCTCGACGATCTGGCCGCCGTACATCACCGCGATGCGCTCGACGCGCGCCGCCATCACGTCGAGGTTGTGGCTGATGAGCAAGAGCGCCATGCCACTGTCTCGCCGGAGCTCGTCGAGCAGGTCGAGCACCTCGCGCTGGATCGTCGCGTCGAGCGCGGTCGTCGGCTCGTCGGCAATCAGCAGGTCGGGTCCACACGCGAGTGCGATCGCAATCACCACCCGCTGGCGCTGGCCGCCGGAGAGTTCATGCGGGTAGGCATCGAGGCGCTCGCGCGCGCGCGGCAGTTGCACACGCTCCAGCAGGCGCAGCGCCTCGGCGCGCGCGGCCGCGGCATTCATCTGCTTGTGCAGGCGCAGCGACTCCGCGATCTGGTTGCCGATGCGATGCACGGGGTTCAGCGCCGTCATCGGCTCCTGGAACACCATGCCGATGCGGTCGCCGCGCAGCGCGCCCATGGCGTCGTCGTCGAGTGAGGTCAACTCGCGGCCGTCGAAGGCAATCGACCCGGCGACCTCGGCGCCGTCGGGCAGCAGGCCCATCAGCGCCAGCGCGGTCAGCGACTTGCCGCAGCCCGACTCGCCGACGAGGCCGAGCGTTGCTGCGCGGTCGAGCGCGAACGACACGCCGCGCAACGCGGCGCGGCGGCCCTGCGCGGTGGGCAGCGTGACGGTCAGGTCGCGCACGTCGAGCAGCGTCATCGCGCGAGCAGATCGAGGTACGCGCCCGCCAGGCGCTGGCCGCGCTCGATGCCCAACCCGCCCATCAGCCGCTCGGCGATCGCTTCGCCGTCGGCCACGCTCTGTTCTTCGCGCAGCACGACTTCGAGTTCGATGAAGTCGCCGAGGCCTTCGACGCGGTCGAGGTGGATGCGCGTGGGGCCGGCCAGCAGCAGCCAGCGCGTCTTGCGCACGCGGCCGATCACGCCATTCGCGCGTGACAGCGCCTCGCGCAGTGCCGCCGGATCGCTGGTCGGCGCGCGCACGTAGTGCGACAACTTCGGGCCTTCGGTGTCGGCACGCTCGTAGTGGATCAACTCGCCGCGGGCATCGCCGAAGTCACGCAGCTTCAGTCGGCCGCGGGCGCAAGCGAAGAAGGTGTCGTCTTGCTCGATGCGCTCGGCGTCGCTGTCGGCCAGAGCACGCGCACGCGGCAGCAGCGCCTCGACGCTGTCGATGCGCGCCTTGACTTCAACGTTGCGCGCCATCGTCCGAAGCAATCTGCCGCAACGCCTGCTCGAAAACCTCGCTCGGCTGGCCGCCCGAGATCAGGTGCTGGCGGTTGATGACCACCGCGGGCACGGACTGGATGCCGGCCTGCTGCCAGAAGCGCTCGGCCTCGCGCACGTCGTCGGCGAACTCGTTGTTCTCCAGGACCGCGCGCGCACGCTCGACAGGCAAGCCCACCTGCGCGGCGAGTTCGAGCAATACGTCGTGCGAACCCGGGTTGCGGCCTTCGCCGTGATAGGCCTCGAGCAGCGCATGCTTCAACGCGCGCTGCGTTCCCGGCGCGCCTTCGATGCCGGCCCAGTGCAGCAGGCGGTGCGCATCGAAGGTGTTCCAGACATGCTCGCGCGTGCCGAAAGCAAACCCTTCGGCGGCGCCGCGCTCGGCGATGCGCGCGCGGTTGACGGCGAGCTGCTCATCGCTCATGCCGTACTTGGCCTTCAGGTATTGCGCGGCGTTGGCGCCCTCGGCCGCCATCGTCGGATTGAGCTCGAAGGGCTGCATGTGCAGCTCGGCTTCGATGCCGCTGCGCTCGAGCGCGCGTTCGAGCGCGTTCAGGCCGACGGCGCACCACGGGCAGGCGACGTCGGAGACAAAATCGATCTGCAAAATCTTCATCAGCGTTGCCTCGCCAGTTTCGGGTCGAGCAGATCGCGCAGGCCGTCGCCGAGCAGGTTCAGCCCGAGCACGGTCAGCGCGATCGCGACGCCAGGATAGACCGCCAGCAGCGGCGCCTGGAACATCATCGTCTGCGCCTCGTTCAACATGCGGCCCCAGCTCGGTTGCGGCGGCTGCGTGCCCAGGCCGAGGTAGGACAGCGCCGCTTCGGCCAGGATCGCCAGCGCGAACTGGATCGTCATCTGCACGATCAGCAGGTTGGCGATGTTGGGCAGCACATGGTCCGCCGTGATTCGCCACGCACCCTTGCCGGCCGCGCGTGCGGCGAGCACATAGTCGCGCGACCAGACGCCGTGCGCTGCGGCGCGTGCCAGGCGTGCGAACACCGGGATGTTGAAGATGCCGATGGCGACGATGCTGGTCAGCAGACCCGGGCCGTAGATCGCGGTCAGCATGATCGCAGTCAACAGCGCCGGAAAGGCGAACGTGAAGTCGCTGCTGCGCATCAGCAGCTCTTCCACCCAGCCGCGCTGGGCCGCGGCAACGCAGCCGATGGCCACGCCGAGCAGCACGCCGATGCCGACCGCGACGATGCCGACGACGATCGAGTTCTGCGCGCCGACGAGCAGTTGCGAAGCGATGTCGCGGCCCAGGCTGTCGGTGCCGAGCCAGTGCGCAGCGCTCGCGGACGCGAGCTTGTTGGCGATGTCGATGTCGGCCGGCGGGTAGGGGCTCCAGACCAATGAAAGCGTTGCAGCGATCGCAAGCAGAGCGACGAGCACCGAGCCGATCACAAAACTCGGATGACGCAGCGAACGTGACATGACAACCCCTCGGCCGCGGTGTACCGCAGCCGCTCCCCCGAGGGGAGGAGCCGCTTGCTTGGGGCGGCCCGGCGCGCGCGGCTCAAGCATGCCGCACCCGCAGCCGCGGATCGATCACCGCGTACATCACATCGACGATGAAGTTGACGAACACGACCACAGCCGCGAGCAGCATCACCACGTCGCGCACCAGCACCAGATCGCGGTTGCCGATGGCCTGGAACACCAGGCGGCCGATGCCGGGCAGCACGAACACGTTCTCGACGATGATCGCGCCGGTGATCAGGTTGGCGAACTGCAGGCCCATGATCGTCAGCACCGGCACCATCGCGTTGCGCAGCACGTGGCGCCACAACACCTGACGTCGCGACAAGCCTTTGGCGCGCGCGGTGCGCACATAGTCTTCGCGCAGCGCTTCGAGCACCGACGAGCGCGTGACGCGCGCCAGGATCGCGGCCTGCACCGCCGCCAGCGACAGCGCGGGCAAGAGCAGCGACGACAGCGCCGGCCAGACGCCGCCGCCGTCGTCTTCACGCCAACCCGGGAAGCCGCCGGCGCTGACCCATTGCAGTTGCACCGCGAAGACGAGGATCAACAGAATGGCGAGCCAGAAGTTCGGCACGGACAAGCCGAGTTGCGACAGCACCATGACGCCGGTGTCGCCGGCGCGGCGATGGTTCGCAGCCGCATAGACACCGGCCGACAGCGCGACGACGACGGTCAGCGCCATCGCCAGCAACGCCAGCGGCAGGCTGACCTGCAAGCGCTCGGCGATCAGATTGAAGGTCGGCGTGTCATACGCGTAGCTCGTCGCACTCTGGCCGCGCAGCAGGCCGCCGGCCCAGGCGAGGTAACGCACGGGCGCCGGCTTGTCGAGGCCGAGCTTGGCTTCGAGCGCCGCGATCGACTCCGGCGTGGCCGTGTCGCCGAGCATCACCTCGGCCGGGTTGCCAGGCAGGATTTCGAGCACGACGAAGACGATCAGCGAGGCCACGGCGAGCGTGGCCGCAAAGCTGGCGAAGCGCTTGAGCAGGAACCAGGTCATGAGCGCGCGCCATTCTCCTGATCGATTGAACTCAGGCGCGGCACGACGCTGTTCGCGGCCAGCAGCGTGCCGGGCGCCAGCACGGCATTGGCGCCGATACGCACACGGTCGCCGACCATCGCGCCGAACTTGGTGATTTCGAGCGTGTGCAGCGCGCCGTCGATGTGCACGCGGATGCGCTTGTCGTCACGCTCGTTGCGGTGGTTGGCGACGATGCTGCCGGCCTCGAAGTTCACATCGCTGCCGATCACGCTATCGCCGATGAAGCTCAGATGGGCGAGTTTGCTGCCGGCGCCGAGCCAGCTCGACTTCAGTTCGCAGCCCGGGCCGACGCTGCAGCGCTCGGCCAGCCAGACGCCGCCGCGCAGCAGTGCGGTGGCGCTGACAAAACATGCGGGGCCGATGACGATGGGGCCTTTGAGTTGCGCGCCCGGCTCCACGGTTGCCGTGCGATGAATCGCGGTGTCACCCTGCCGCTGCCAATCGCGCGCGTCGAGCGTTGCGATGGCTTCACGCATGCGAGCGTCGATCGAGGCCGTCAGCTCCCACGGCACGGCATCCGCACAGGCCGCGAAGGGCGTGCCGTTGAGGGCACCTGTGAAGTCGCTGATGTGCAGGTTCATCGCGCACCGGAGTATCCACTGCAGCGTCGATATCAGCCGCATCGCCGCGCGCGATGTTGCACGGCGTGCTGCCGTCCGTCGGGTTCATGAGCGGCAGCGTTTCGCGCGGGGTTTTCGGCGCTGAAGACGGTGGCCATCGCCCTTGGTTGACACCCGGTGCTCTCTGTCATACGCTGTATGACATGAACGAGAACCGAGTCAATGCGCGCATCGACGACGCCACGCAGGAGCGGCTGAACGAGCTGATCCTGACCACCGGGCAGAGCGTCAGCCATGTCGTGCGCGAAGCCATCGCGGTCTATCACGTGCAGATGCGCAAGGGACGCCCGTTGCCTACGTCACTGCTGTCGATGGTCGGCAAAGGCCGCAGCAAGGACGGCCGCACCGACGTGTCGGTCAACTACAAGAATCTCTACGCCCAGGCTCTCGAAGAGAAGTACGCGCTGGCGCACCCACCGGCCAAGAAGAAAAAGACCAAACGGTGATCGCCGTCGATACGGGCTACCTGTATGCCCTGCTCGACCCGCGCGACGGCTGGCACGCGGGGGCGGCGGCGCTGGTGACCACGGCCGACGAAGGCTGGATCACGACGTGGCCGGTATTGACCGAGGCTACGCACATTCTCTCGTCGCGTCTGGGGTTGAAGTTTGCGCTCGGTCTGCTCGACGATGTGGCCCAAGGTGGTCTTGCCGTATGGTCTTTGCCCGACGATGCCGCACCGCGCGCCGGCGCGCTGATGCGCAAGTTCGCCAACCTGCCGATGGACCTGGCAGATGCCAGCCTCGTACTGCTCGCCGAGCACCTGGGCCACGGCCGTATCCTGTCCACCGACATGCGCGACTTCGGGGCCTACCGCTGGAAGAACCGCAAGCCGTTCAAGAACCTCTTGGAGACACCGCGATGAGGCTCGAGCACAAAGTGGCCATCGTCACCGGCGCCGGCTCGGGCTTCGGCGAAGGCTTCCAGTCAGAGCACCGCTGCAAACGCCGCCGCCGTCCGCTCGACGTTCGTCGTGCTCAACCCGGCCACGCACATGCGCCCCGAGCGCACCAGGTACACCGCGTGCTCGTCGCGCAGCCGATCGACCTGCGCGGCCGACAGGCCGGTGTAGCTGAACATGCCACGCTGGCTCAGGAAGTAGCCGAAGTCGCGGCCCGGCAGCTTGGCGCAGAGCACCGCGTGCAGGCTCTTGCGCATCGCCAGGATGCGCTCGCGCATCGCCGCCACTTCGGCCTCCCACTGCGGCCGCAGCTTGGCATCGGTGAGCACGCGCGCGACGATGCCGGCGGCGTGGATCGGCGGGCTGGAGTAGTTGCGGCGCACGGTGGCCTTCAACTGGCCGAGCACGAGGTCGGCTTCGGCGGCGTCGGCGCAGACCACACTGAGCGCGCCGGCCCGTTCGCCATACACGCTCATGCTCTTCGAAAACGAGTTGGTGACGATGAACGTGAGGCCCTTGTCGGCGAGCAGCCGCACGGCGTACGCGTCTTCCTCGATGCCGTCGCCGTAGCCTTGGTAGGCGAGGTCGAGGTAGGGCAGCAGTTGACGCTCGGCCAGCAACGGCACGAGTTGGTCCCATTGCGCGCGCGTCAGATCGACACCGGTCGGGTTGTGACAGCAGGCGTGCAGCAGCACGATGCTCTTCGGCGGCAGCTTGCGCAGCGCCTCGCACATCGCGTCGAATTTCAGGCCGCCGGTCTGGGCGTCGTAGTACGGGTAGGTGTGAACCGCGATGCCGGCGCCTTCGAACATCGCGCGGTGGTTGTCCCAGGTCGGGTCGCTGACCCAGACCTCGCCGGCCGGCAGCCAGCGTTTGATGAAGTCGGCGCCGACTTTGAGTCCGCCGCTCGAGCCGACCGTTTGCAGCGTGGCGATACGGCCGCGCTCGATCGCCGCGTGCCCGGCGCCGAACAGCAGCGCCTGCACGGCGCGGCGCATCGCCGCGTCGCCTTCGATCGGCAGGTAGCTCTTGGCGCCGCCGGCCGCCAGCATCTGCGCTTCGGCTTCGCGCACGCTGGCCAGCACCGGGATGCGGCCTTCGTCGTCGAAGTAGATGCCGATCGACAGGTTGATTTTGTGTGCGCGTGCGTCTTTCTGAAACGTTTCGTTCAGGCCGAGGATCGGGTCGCCAGCGTAGGGGTCGAGGTGAGTAAAGACCGTCATGGTGCCCCCTTGGCCCTGCGGGCCGTCCCACTCAGGGGGAGCGAGCGTCTTCGGAACGGCCGTGCGACGCTCATGCTGCGAGCGCCGCTTCGATGTCCGCGCGCAGCTTCTCCGGCTCGTCGTTCGGCGCATAGCGCTTGATGACCTGGCCGTCGCGGCCGACGAGGAACTTGGTGAAGTTCCACTTGATCGCCTCGCTGCCGAGCAGGCCCGGCGCCTCGGCTTTGAGCCAGGTCCACAGCGGATCGGCGGCGGCGCCGTTGACATCGACCTTGGCCATCATCGGAAAGCTCACGCCGTAGTTCATTTCGCAGAACGACGCGATCTCGCCGTTGCTGCCCGGGTCTTGCGCGCCGAACTGGTTGCACGGGTAGCCGACGACGACCAGGCCGCGTTCGCGCAAGTCCTGCCACAGCGTCTCGAGCCCCTTGAACTGCGGCGTGAAACCGCAGGCGCTGGCGGTGTTGACGATCAGAAAGACATGCCCGCGGCGCGCCGCAAAGTCGGCCGGCTTGCCGGTGATCGACTTGGAGGAGAAATCGAACAAACTGGGCTTGGTCATGGCGAAGGCCTTGTTGGAGTGTGAGGTATTGCCAAGCGAACGCCGTGGATCTGGCTCCGCCAGGCCACCGGCGTTGCCCCTCGAGGGGCAGCGGCGAAGCCGCTCCGGGGTGGCCCGAATGTCACGCATCGTAGCGGCACGTGCCCGGCCGTGGGCTCTAGGGGGGCTGCTTGCGTTGACAGCGCAGCGGCAGCCCGGGAACATCGGCCTGTGAGCGCGCTCCATCCTTCTGTGTCCCCTACCAACCCCATGCCCGAGCAGCGGGTGCTGCTGATCGGCTTTGGCGATTTCGAGCGCCAGGCGCTGACGTCGTACCTGCGCTTTTCCGGTACGCGCGTGCCGGCCTATGTGCAGGTGGACGACATCGCCGCGGCCGATTTCGTCATCGCCGACGCCGACCACCCGGGCGCGATCGACGAGGTCATGGCCGCCGACCGCGGCGCCGACACGGTCTATATCGGCTCGTTGGCGCCCGAGGGCGCGCTGGCCTGGACGATGCGGCCGATCGATCCGCTGCAGGTCTTTCGCGAACTCGACTCCGCCGTCGCGCTGCGCTTCTTCAAGAGCGCGCCGCCGCTGCACGTCAGCAGCGGCCCGGTGCCGCTGAACGCGCTGGCCGCCGAAGACGAGCAGCAGCAACAACAACCGCAGCGCCGCGCCAGCGACGTTGCCACCGGCCCGCTGGCCCTGCTGATCGACGACAGCGAGATCGCGCTGCGCTTTCTGCAGCGCCAGCTCGCCGCGCTCGGCCTGCGCACCGAGACAGCGGGCAACAGCCAGGCCGCGCTCGTGCAACTGTCACAGCAGCGCTTCGACGCCGTCTTCGTCGATATCGATCTCGGCCCGGACAGTGCGCTGGACGGCTTTGCGCTGTGCCAGCACCTGAAGCGCCAGCAGCGCCCGCATGGCACCGGCCTGCCGCCGCGGGTGGTCATCGTCAGCGCGCATGGCAGCGCGACGGACCGCGTGCGCGGCACCTTCGCCGGCTGCGACGCCTACCTGACCAAGCCGATCAAGGAAGAGACGATGCTCGGCCAGTTGCGCACGCTGGGTCTGGTCGCGCCGGCCGAGGTCGAGCGGCCGCGGCGCAAGCGCGGCACCGCCACCGCAGCGCCCGCAAGTGCGGAGCTCGCCGGCAACAGCGTGCCGCCAGCCGGATCCGCACTGACTGTGAACTGAGCCCTGGGTTCACGCGGCGCTGCGCTGCCACGCCGCCGACGCCGCCGCGGCGACGATCGCCGCCCCGCCGACCAGCACGCGCGCATCGACGCTGCCCGCGCCGAGCAGCACCGCCGAGACGCTGGCGAACAAGACTTCGACGAGCATGATCACCGCGGTGGCGTTGGCCGGCAGCCGCGCCGCGCCGTATTGCAGCGCCAGGTTGCTGGCCAGAAAAAACGTACCGAGCAAGACTGCACCGGCGATCCAGCCCCATGCCGGTGGCGGCAGGCCGGGCACCAGGCCGCGACCGTGCAAGAGCGACGCCAGAAGCAGCGCCACCAGCGCGCCGCCGGCGAACATGGCCAGCGCGCGCGCCGCTTCCGAACGCTCCGCCTCGCGGCGCAGCATGACGTTGTTGAGCGCGAACGAAAAGCCGCCGATCACGCCCAGCCACTCGGCCAGCGTGCGCGGCAGCGGCCAGCCGGCGCCGTCACGCGGCCACAGGATGACCAGCGCGCCGGCCAGCGCCAGGCCGACGCGCAGCAGCGCGCCGCCGGACAGCGGCTCGCGCAGCAACAGACGCGCCAGCAGCACCGCCCAGACCGGCATCAGGTAGAACAGCAGCACGACGCGCACCACGTCGCCGATCGTCACCGCCCAGTTGAACGCGGCATTGGTCGTGCCCGAGGCCAGCACGAGAACCCACAGCGCCGGATGC
Source organism: uncultured beta proteobacterium (assembly GCA_963816315.1). GTDB lineage: Bacteria > Pseudomonadota > Gammaproteobacteria > Burkholderiales > Burkholderiaceae_C > CADEEN01. The sequence continues at coordinate 127,921 of CAWFJZ010000047.1, read as the reverse complement.
GTGAGCACCTCGCGCCAGGCCGCGGGCCGCGCCAGCGTGATCACGGCCACGGCCAACAGGTAGATCAGCGCCGTCGCGGCCAGCGGGTGCAGGCCTGCCGCTTCGAGCTGGCGAAACGGCCACCAGCTGACGCCCCAGGTGAAGGCGTTGAAGACCAGCGCCAGGGCCGGGAGATAACGTCCCCCCCGAAGCGCCTGCGGCCCGGCAAAGCCGGTTCCGCGGCGGCCGCTGGGTTGCCGCGTGTCGGTCAATGGGGATCTGAGCGGGCGATGGCGAGCAAGCGTTCAACCTCGTCACGATGCTCGACCGTGTTGCGCTGGTGCCAGCGCCGGATCAGCTCCATCGTGCCGGCGACGGCGATGCCGAAGATCGTGATCGCGCCGAAGGCCGACAGGCCGAACTTCGTCATCGCCGTGTAGAACGCGCCGAGGCCGAGGATGCAGGCCTGCTCGTTGAAGTTCTGCACGGCGATCGAGCGGCCGGCGCCCATCAGGTTGTGGCCGCGGTGTTGCAGCAGCGCGTTCATCGGCACGACCAGGTAGCCGCCGATGCCGCCGAGCAGGATCAGAAAAGGCGCAGCGAGCCAGACGTTGTCGATGAAGTTCATCAGGATCACCAGCAGGCCCATGCCGATGCCCAGCGGGATGACGCCGGTGGCGCGGTCCAACTTCATGAACATCGAAGCCACGATCGCGCCGACCGCGGTGCCGACCGCGACCACGCCGACCAGGCTCGAGGCCTGCGTCGTCGAGTAGCCGAGCGCCGCACCCGCCCAGGCCAGCACGATGTAGCGCAGGTTGCCCGAGACGCCCCAGAACAGCGTCGTCGTCGCCAGCGAAATCTGGCCGAGCTTGTCGGCCCACAGCCGCGCGTTGCATTGCGAAAAATCGCGCACCAGCGCCAAGGGCCTGTCCATCGGCAGCAGCGGCGACTCGGTGCGCGGGATGCGCAGGTTGAACAGCGCTGCGATCAGGTACATGAAGATCATCGAGGCGATCGCGGCTTCGGGGCCGGTGTCGATGCCGGTGTCGATCATCGGCAGATCGAACCCGAGCAGCATCGGCGCAAACTTCGGCCCGATCAACTGGCCGCCGAGCAGCACGCCGAGGATGATCGAGCCGATGGTGAGGCCCTCGATCCAGCCGTTGGCCTTGACCAGTTGCGACGGCGGCAGCAGCTCGGTGAGGATGCCGTACTTGGCCGGCGAGTACGCCGCGGCGCCGAGGCCGACGATGGCGTACGACAGCAGCGGGTGCGTGCCGAACAGCATCATCAGACAGCCGACGACCTTGATGGCGTTGGAGACGAACATCACCTTGCCTTTGGGCAAGGCGTCGGCAAAGGCGCCGACAAACGGCGCCAGCACGACGTAGAAGAGCGCGAACATCGGCACCAGCGCGGCGCGCTGCCACTCGGGCGCGCCACCCGTGCGCAGCATCTCGACCGCGGCCACGAACAAGGCGTTGTCGGCCAGCGAGCTGAAGAACTGCGCCGACATGATGGTGTAGAAGCCTCGTTTCATGCGCGGCGCTTGCGACCTTGTCTCCGGTACTGCCTCTGGCGGGCCGGCGGGTTATAGCATGCAGCATCACCTCGTTACGATGCCGACATGGCACCCCCAAGCTCACTGCGTTCGCTGCCCCCCACGGGGGCGTCAGTGCCCTACGGGCGGCCGGGCAGGCACTGATGCCGCGTCCGATCGAAGCGCTGATCCACACCAGCGCCCTCGCGCACAACCTCACGCGCGCACGCCTCAGCGCGCCGGATGCAAAAGTGTGGGCCGTGGTCAAAGCCAATGCGTACGGCCACGGCATCGAGTGTGCCTACGAAGGCCTGCGCGGTGCCGACGGTTTTGCGCTGCTCGACCTGAACGAGGCCGAGCGCATCCGCGCGCTCGGCTGGCGTGGGCCGGTGCTGTTGCTCGAAGGCGCGTTCGACCTGCGCGACCTCGAGCTGTGTTCACGGCTCGATCTGTGGCACGTCGTCCATTGCACGGCGCAGATCGATTGGCTGGCGACGCACAAGACGCACGCGCCGCACCGCGTTTTCCTGAAGATGAACAGCGGCATGAACCGCCTGGGCTTCACGCCCGCGGCCTACCGCAGCGCCTGGACGCGGCTGAATGCGCTGCCGCAGGTCGGCGAGATTTCGCTGATGACGCACTTCTCGGATGCCGATGGCGCACGCGGCATCGCACAGCAGAGGGCGGTGTTCGAGGCGGTGACGCGCGACCTGCCCGGTGAACGCTCGCTGGCCAACAGCGCCGCGGCGTTGCGCCATCCGACAGCGGCAGGCGACTGGGTGCGCGCCGGCATCATGAGCTACGGCAGCGCGCCCGATTTTCCCGAGCACGACCTTTTGTACTGGGATCTGCAGCCGACGATGACGCTGCGCTCGCAGCTCATTGCCACGCAGCGCTTGTCGGCAGGCGACAGCGTGGGTTACGGCAGCAGCTTCATTGCGAGCGCGCCGATGACGATCGGCATCGCAGCCGTCGGCTATGCCGACGGCTACCCGCGCCATTGCGTGACCGGCACGCCGGTGCTGGTGAACGGCGTGCGCACGCGCACGGTGGGCCGCGTCAGCATGGACATGATCGCGGTCGATCTCGCGCCAACGCCCGGCGCCGGCATCGGCAGCGTTGTCACGCTGTGGGGCGAAGGCCCGAACGGCTCGCGTCTGCCGATCGATGAAGTGGCGCGCGCGGCCGGCACGATCGGCTACGAGCTGATGTGCGCGTTGGCGCCGCGCGTGCCGGTGCGAGTGGTCGATCAGCGACCCGATTGACAGGCAGGGCGATGCACCTACCATCGCCGCCATCTACTCACTGGAGCGTTTACATGGGACTCATCGGCACCATCATCGTCGGCCTGATCGTCGGCGCGATCGCGCGCTTCATCATGCCTGGCGAGCAGAAGATGGGCTGGATCATGACGATCCTGCTCGGCGTCGGCGGCTCGTTCGCGGCCGGCTTCGTCGGCCAGGCTCTGGGTTGGTACCAGGCCGGGCAAGGCGCAGGCTGGATCGGCTCCATCGTCGGCGCACTGGTGCTCTTGTTCGCTGTCAACAAGTTCACCAGCGGCAGCAAGCCACCTGCCCAATAGCTCTGAAAGTCTCAACCGATGAAGTGACTTTCACCGCCGTGCGCGCTCAAGGCGCCGGCGGCCAGAACGTCAACAAGGTGTCGAGCGCGGTGCACCTGCGCTTCGACGTGCCGGCGTCGTCGCTGCCCGAAGACGTGAAGGCGCGGCTGTTGGCGCTGTCCGATTCGCGCATCACGACCGAAGGCGTCGTGGTCATCAAGGCGCAGGAACACCGCAGCCAGGACATGAACCGCGCCGATGCGATGCAGCGTTTGCAGGCGCTGGTCGATTCGGTGGCGCGGCCGCCGCGCGTGCGCAAGGCGACGAAGCCGACTTACGGCTCGAAGCAACGGCGGCTCGAAGGCAAGTCGCAGCGCTCGGAGACGAAAGCATTGCGCGGCAAGCCGCGTGATGGATGACGACCCCTCGCTCGCTGCGCGAGCACTCCCCCGAGGGGAAGCTCAGTCCGGACGCTTGGGAGCGGCCCGGCGCTGGCCTGAGCGCTTAACCGCCGCGCTTGACCGTCGCCAGCATCGTCGCCAGCGCGATGAACAGGCCGCCGAAGATCCGATTGACCCAACGCATCTGCCGCGGCGTGCGCAGCGCGGCAAGCGCCCGCGACGCGAACGCGGTGTAGCCGGCGTTTATCACGAGATCGGTGAAGGCCAGCGTCGCCGCGATGACGAGGTACTGCGGCACGAGCGGCTGCGCCGGGTTGAGGAATTGCGGCACGACGGCGAGCATGAACAGCGTCGGCTTGGGGTTGAGCGTGTTCAACATCCAGCCGCGGACGACGATCGACCGGCGCGACACCGTCGCCGCGCTGTCGGTGTGGGCCTGCAAGCCAACGGCCGGTGCGCGCCACTGCGATATGCCGAGCCAGAGCAGGTAAGCCACGCCGAGCCATTTGACGACTGCGAACGCGGTCGCGGAAGCGACGATCAACGCGCCCAAGCCGACACCGACGAGCAGCAGCAGCGACCACAAGCCGAGCACCAGCCCGAAAGTAAGAAAGTAGCCGCGCGCGAAGCCGTGCTGCATGCCGGCCGTCATCGCCGCCACCGCGCCGGCGCCGGGCGAGATGCTGATCGCCCATGAGGCGGCGAAGAAGGTGAGCCATGTCGTCCATTCCATGCGCGGCTTTGTAGCACGTGACAATGCGCGCATGGCCAAAGACAAGTCGATCTACGTCTGCAACGAATGCGGCGGCAGCAACCCGAAGTGGCTCGGCAAGTGCCCGCATTGCGGCGCCTGGAACTCGCTCGAAGAAACCGCCGGCGAGCCGAGCGGCAGTGGCAAGCAGCACCGCTTCCAGTCGCTGGCCAAGAGCGCGCCGGTGGCGACGCTGGCGGACATCGAGAGCGCAGAGGTGGCTCGCACTCCGACCGGGCAGGAGGAGTTGGATCGCGTGCTCGGCGGCGGCATCGTGCCCGGCGGCGTGACGCTGATCGGCGGCGACCCGGGCATCGGCAAGAGCACGCTGCTGCTGCAGGCCGCGGACACGCTGTCGAAGCAGATGAAGGTGCTGTACGTCAGCGGTGAAGAAAGCGGCGCGCAGGTCGCGCTGCGCGCACGGCGTTTGGGTCTCGACGGTTCGCGCGTGCGCGTGATGGCCGAGATTCAGCTAGAGCGCATCATCGCCACGCTCGATGTCGAAGCGCCGGCGTTCTGCGTCATCGATTCGATCCAGACGCTGTACTCCGATGCGCTGACCTCGGCGCCCGGCTCGGTGGCGCAAGTGCGCGAATGCGCGGCGCATTTGACTCGCACGGCCAAAGCGCGCGGCATCGCCGTCGTGCTCGTCGGCCACGTGACGAAGGAAGGCTCGCTCGCCGGGCCGCGCGTCTTGGAGCACATCGTCGATACGGTGTTGTACTTCGAAGGCGACACGCATTCGAGTTTTCGGCTCGTGCGCGCGATCAAGAACCGCTTCGGCGCGGTCAATGAGATCGGCGTCTTTGCAATGACCGAGCGCGGCCTGAAAGGCGTCAGCAACCCGAGCGCGATTTTTCTCTCCACGCATGGCGCGCCGGTGCCGGGCTCGTGCGTGCTGGTCACGCTCGAAGGCACGCGGCCGTTGCTGGTGGAGGTGCAGGCACTGGTCGATAGCGGCGGGCCGAGTCCGCGGCGTTTGAGCGTCGGCCTCGATCGCGATCGCCTCGCCATGCTGCTCGCCGTGCTGCACCGCCATGCGGGTGTGGCCTGCCTCGATCAGGATGTGTTCGTCAATGCCGTCGGCGGCGTGCGCATCACCGAGCCGGCAGCGGATCTCGCCGTGATGCTGGCGATTGCCGGCAGCCTGCGCGGCAAGGCGCTGCCGCGCGGCTTCATCGCCTTTGGCGAGGTCGGCCTGGCCGGCGAAGTGCGGCCCGCGCCGCGCGGTCAGGAGCGTTTGAAGGAAGCCGCCAAGCTCGGCTTCTCGATCGCGCTGGTGCCGAAAGCGAACGCACCGAAGAAGCCGATCGAGGGCCTCACGGTGCATCCGGTCGAGCGCGTCGAAGAAGCGATCGACATCGTGCGCGGCCTTTGAAGCTGCGCGCGATTCGTCAACGGCTGATCTGCAACGTGTACGCCGCGGCCGCGCCGCTGTAGTAGCTCACGCGCACGTAGTAGGTTGCGGTCGTCGTGCCGGTGTTGGTGATGCTCGCGCTATCGACCACGCCGGTCCCCTTGGTGCTTCGCGCCGCGGCGTTGCTGGTCAGCGTGCGGTACAGGTAGAGGTCGTAATCGCTATTGGCCGGCGGCGTCAGCGTGGCGCTCAAGGTGCGGCCCGGCGCCACCGTGACCGCGAAGTAGTCGTTGTCGCCCGAGGTCATCGTGCCGTTGACCGTGGCCGGGTTCGGCGTGATCACCTGCGCCGTGCCGCGCGTGTTGTTGCTCTCGACTTCGGCCACCGTGCCGCCGCCACCGCCGCCGCCCGTGCCGATCGTCAGGTAGGTGGCGCTGATCGCCCCCCAGGTGCCGCCGGCGTCTTGCGCGCGCACGAAGACGATGTGCTTGCCCGTCGCCAAGCCCGTGGTATCGACCTGCCCGGTGACGCTCTCGGTCGTGGCGTTGAAGGCGCCGTCGGCAGCACCCATCGTGCGCGCGGCGCCGCCGGCCCACGGCGGCGTGTCGATGTAGTACTCGGCCGCGCTGATGTTCTGCGTCGCCTCGGCGCCGTTGCTGTTGTTGAAGCGCGTGTCGGTGGCGGAAGCAGTGAGCGTGACCGCGGTGCCTGCTGGCACGGTGCCGCTGGACAGCGCCACGTTCGTCACGTCCGGCCCGCCGGGCGTGAGGTACGGCGTGCGCACGACCTTGGCGGCGTAGATCAACGCCTGCAGGTTGTTCGGCTGGATCGTGTTCGTGTAGTCGGTGCAGCTTTGGAAGAACGAGGTGCCGAGCTCGATCGTGTACGCCGCCACACCGAGCTCGCCGTAGCTGACGCCATCGCTCGTGCCGTCGGTGGCGTACAGGCCGATCGACTGCTGCGGCGTGTAGCCATTGAAGAACGCGAACTTGCGGCCGAGGGTTTGCAGCGCCGCGCCATTCGGCGCCGGCGTGGCCGTGTCGCCCCAGGGCCAGAGCACGAGCTGGCTGTAGCTGTGCACGTCGATGTGGATGCCGCTGGTGTCGGTGGGCGCGGCATCGGTCTTTGCGGGGCCGCGGCGGTCGGGCCACAGGCTGCGCACATAGGCCTCGATCGCTTGCGTCTCCGGCTCGGAAGCACCGCTCGGGCCGCGGTAGGTCAGATCGCACTGGTTACCGCTCGAGCCGGTGCCGCCGGTGACATTCCAGCTGAAGCTGAAATTGCGATTCAGATCGGCGCCGCGGGTGTTGCTCGTCGCGCCGCAGTACGCCTGGTTGGTGTTCTTGCGCCACGACAATCCGCTCTCGGCCTTCTTGCGGCCGTCGGGGTTGGTCTGCAGCATCAGATGCACTTCGTGGTGATCGAGGATCCAGGTCGCATCGGCATTGACGCCGTAGCCTTGCAGCAGCCAGCGCGCGAACGACAGGTTCAGCGGCGCGGTCGTGTATTCGCGCGCATGGATCGCGCTGTTGACGAACAGCTTGGGCTTGCTGCCGGTGAGGCTCTTGTTGGTCAGCTTCAAGACGAAGATGTCGTAGCCGCCGAGACCCGCGGCCTTCTCCCACGAGTTGCCGACATCGGCCCACGACGCGAGATTGGGATAGGTGGTGGCGAAGCCTTGCGCAGCGGCATAGGTTTCTTCGACGGTTTCATAACAACTGAAGCCGGCGATCGACTGCACGGTGACGCCGGGGCCCGTCAACACAGCGCTTTGCGGGCCGGAAATCGAAGCACGATTCATCTGGTCGAGGAAGGCACGGCGCTGGGTAATGAACTCGTCGGCGCGCGCCAGGCGAAAGCCGAACGATTGCAGTTGCGACATCTCCTGCGCGTCGAGCTCCATCACCAGGTGGCCCTCGCTGTAGCGGCTCTCGAGCACGGCGTGGTGGAACGTGATGGCGGCCTTGCGCGCCATCTCGACGTTCGGGAAATAGACCTTGAAGATGTTCTCGGCCGCGTACTCGGTTTGCAGATCCTGTTGCGTCTGCGCCGCCGTCTGCCGCTGCGCGGGTTGCTGCGCAAAAGCCGCGCTGGTCAAGACGAGCGACAAGCACAAAGCGAGGTGAAGTTTGCGCGTCATCGGGTGAGTCTCCGCTGTGATGTGTCACTGTGGTGGGCGAGAAAGGCGGCGATCGTGCGCACGCGCGGGTCCACAGTCAAGGCGCGTTGCAAAAGATTCAGTCGGCGTTGATCGATCGCCCGCGGCCGCGTATCGTGCGCGCCTGATGCCTCGCCTGCGCTCTGCACTCGTTCGCGCCGCCGCGTTGAAACAGCGGCGCGCGCTGACCGCTGCCGTTGTCTTGGTTTTGTCCAACGTCGGCTGCGCGCAGGCCCAGCCCGGCGCCGACCTGGCCGCGCAATGGCAAACGCTGCGTGCGCTGCGCGGCCACTTCGACGGCGCGGCGTGGAACGCCGACGTCGATCGCTGGCAGGGCCGCAAGCATGTGCTGATGCAGGCCCTGGCCGCGCAGGCGGCGAGCGAGCAGCTTTCGCGCGAGGCGCTGACGCAGCGCATGGGCGCGCCCGATGCGCAGTGGCGAGCCGGGCAGCCGGCGCACGCCAGCGCGCTCGAACAAGCGCAGTGGCGCGGCACGCCCGCCGGCGAGTTGCTGGTCTATCACTGGCGCGGCGAGCACGATCGCCTGCTGTTCGCGATGGGCAACGGACGTGTTGTCGCCACCGGCTGGCTGATGGTGCAGGAGTGATCGGCTGGGCGCTGGCCGCCGCGGCGCTGGTGGCCGGCTGGCTCGGCTACGGCTGGCGGGGCCTCGTGCTCGCGCTGTCGGTGATCGCGTTCTGGCTGCTGCTGCAGGCCAGCCGCACGCTGCGCGTGTTGCGCAACGCCGCGCAGTCGCCGCTGGGCCATGTGGACAACGCGGTGATGTTCAACGCCAAGCTCAGCGTCGGGCTGCGCCTGGCGGAGGTGATCGCCATGACGCGCAGCCTGGGCCGCAAAGTCAGCGATGAACCGGAAGTCTTTGCGTGGCGCGACGGCGGCGGCGATGAGGTCGAGGCGGCGTTCGTCAACGGCCGCTGCACGCAATGGCAGTTGCGGCGCCAGGGCGCCGCCGCGGTCACGGCCGGCGACGCCGCATCGCCATGAAAGCGATGGCTGCCAACCCGGCCACCATCAGCAGATTCGTTTGCGGCTCGGGAATGGCTGCCACCGTCGAAGGCGTCTCGCCCCGGACCTGAGGCGAGCCGTGGGGCTTGACGGCCAACGTCGTGAAATCGATCGACTGCGACCGCTGCGGCGGCGTCGTCGAACTGCCACTGCGGCGGGCCGCCGAACGCTGCGTCGGTTGCCGTGGCGGCGCCGGAAAACTCGGCAGCGCACTCGGCCCAGCTCGGCTGGTGCGCCAGCGCTGCGCAGTCCGGTGCGGCCTGCGCAGCCACCGCGCTGCACAGCACAACGGCGCCCGAGACCGCCCTCAGCCAAGCGTCTGTCTTCACCCCCACCTCCATCACTGCGGATCGCCGTTCAGCGAGCGAGCCAGCGTCGGCTCGGCCCGTGAATTGTTCTAGCGGCGTTACTTATGAGCAACCGGGTGGCGCCCCCTGATCGGGGGGAAAAGCGTCGCGCTGGCATCGCGACCGAGGCACGCCGGCCAGCAGCGCGTGAAGGGCCAACCGCGCTCGCGCCGCGGCCTAGAATTGCGTCCCTTTGACCCTGGCGGGCGGCCCCATGTCGATGCACGACCGTGACGGAAAAATCTGGATGGACGGCCATCTGGTCGAGTGGCGCGACGCCAAGATTCATGTGCTGTCGCACACGCTGCATTACGGCTGCGGCGCTTTCGAGGGAGTGCGCGCTTACGACGCGCAAGGCGGCACGGCCATCTTCCGCCACCGCGAGCACACCGAGCGGCTGTTCAACAGCGCGAAGATTCTGCGCATGAAGATCCCCTTCACGCCCGAACAGGTCATGGACGCGACCCGCCAAGTCGTGCGCAGCAACGGCCTGCGCAGCTGTTACATCAGGCCGCTGACCTGGATCGGTTCGGAAAAACTCGGGGTGTCACCCAAAGGCAACACCATCCACCTCATGGTGGCGGCATGGCCCTGGGGCGCCTACCTCGGCGAGGAGGGCCTGAAACGCGGCATCCGCGTCAAGACCTCGAGCTATACGCGTCACCACGTCAACATCACGATGACGCAGGCCAAGGCGGTGTCGAACTACACCAACTCGATCCTGGCCAACATGGAGGCGCTGGACGACGGCTACGACGAGGCGCTGCTGCTCGACGCCAGCGGCTTCGTCAGCGAAGGCGCGGGCGAGAACCTGTTCGTCATCAAGAAGGGCGTGGTCTATACGCCGGACCTGTCGGCCGGGGCGCTGAACGGCATCACCCGCGACACCATCTTCGCCATCTGCACCGACCTCGGTCTGAAGCTGGTCGAAAAGCGCATCACGCGCGACGAGGTCTATATCTGCGACGAGGCCTTCTTCACCGGCACCGCCGCCGAGGTGACGCCGATCCGCGAGCTGGACCGCATCGAACTCGGCGCCGGCTCGCGTGGCCCGATCACCGAGAAGATCCAGAACGCGTTCTTCGACATCGTCAACGGCCGCAACGCCAAATACACCGAGTGGCTCGACCGCGTATGAACATTGCGCCGCAAGCCAAAGACGCCGTGCTGATCGCCGAGTCCGACCTGCAAGGCGAGCGCGCCGTGTTCTGCCCGAACCCGAAGATGCCGCTGTGGAGCAACCACCCGCGCGTCTTCATCGACGTGCGCACCACCGGCCAAGGGCAGTGCCCGTATTGCGGCACGCGCTACCAACTGGCCGCGGATGCGGCGCGCGGCAGCCACTGAAACGCCGTCGATGAGCCGCGACCGCCCCGACTGGGTTGCGCTGTCGCGGCAGGTTCTCTTGCACCAGGTCACGCATGGCGACGCCGCGCATGCGCTGGCGCTGCTGCGGCGCCATGTCAGAGGCAGCGGGCGCAGCCTGTGCTGCATCGGCTGGCTGGCCGACGGCGAGCGGCGGTGGATCGACAACGCCGCGCCGCCGCCCAGCGCCGCGCTCTTCGCCGTCTGGGCCGGCGCCGCGGCGCAGTGCGCCGATGGCTGCTGGTGGTTGCCGCTCGATCATCTGCACTCGCGCGTCGGCGTGCTCTGCATCGCCGCCGCCGACGGCGACACGCCGGCCGACTTCGAAGCGCTGTGCGAGGCCGCGGCCGCGCTCGCGGCGGCCTGCTCCCGGCCGCTGCGGCCGCCCGGCGACGACGGCGCCTTGCTGCGCACGGCGCTGCGTGGCGCCGGCACCTACGTCTGGGAGTGGCATCCGGGCACCGACGAGCTGTCCGACATCGACGAAGGCTTCGAGATGCTCGGCTACGCCAGCGACCAGTTCGCGCCGACGCAGGCCAGCTGGGACCTGTTGATCCATCCCGACGACCGCGACGACAACCACGCTGCCTACCTGCGCCACGAGCGCGGCGAGACCGCGCAGTACGAACACATCTACCGCGCCCGCGGCGCCGACGGCCAGTGGCATTGGTTGCACGAGCGCGGCCGCATCGTCGAGCGCGGCGTGGACGGGTCGCCGCGGCGCATGCTCGGCACGCAGACCGACATCACCTTGCAGCGCGAACTCGAAAGCCAGGCCTCGGCCGACCGCGAGCGCCTGGCGCTGATCGCACGCCATGTGCCCGGCGTGCTCTACCAGTTCATGCAAAGCGCCGACGGGCAACTAGGATGGTTCTCCTACGTCAGCGAACGCTGCGAGGCGATCTTCGGCGTCGCCGCCGCGGAGCTGACGAGCGACGCCAGCGCGCTGCTGCGGCGGGTGCACCCGGAGTGGCGCGAGCGCTTGCGCACGAGCCTGGCGATTTCGGCGCAGCGCGCGGCGCAGTGGCGGCTGGAGTTTCCGATCCGCCGACGCGACGGCGCCGACCGCTGGCTGCTCGGCGCCGCGTCGCCGCAGCGGCAGAGCGACGGCCGCACCGCGTGGTTCGGCTACATCGCCGACGTCACCGATCTGCGCGAACTCGAAGCGGCGTCGCGCGACAAGGCCACGGCCGAAGCCGCGAGCCGCGCCAAGACCGAGTTCCTGTCGCGCATGAGCCATGAGCTGCGCACGCCGCTCAACGCCGTGCTCGGCTTTTCGCAACTGCTCGAACTCACGCCATCGCCGCCGCTGGCCGACGCGCACCGCCGCCCGGTGCAGTTGATCCGCGAAGCCGGCGAGCATCTGCTGACGATGATCGGCGACCTGCTCGACCTGACGCGCATCGAGTCCGGCCACCTGCATTTGCAGATCGAGCGTGTGATGCTGGCGCCGTTGGCCGACGAATGCGTGGCCCTGATGCAGGCGCAAGCCGCCGGCGCGCGCGTCAGCGTGCAGGGCGCCATCGAAGCCGGCGTAGCCGTGCGCGCCGACCGCACGCGCTTGAAGCAGGTGCTGATCAACCTGCTGTCCAACGGCGTCAAGTACAACCGCGCCGGCGGTGCGGTGACACTGCGCGCGCGCAGCGACGGCGCACAGGCGGTGATCGAAGTCGCCGACAGCGGCGTCGGCATCGCCGCCGAGCATCTGGGCCGCGTCTTCGAGCCGTTCCAGCGCGGCGCGCACGGCCATTCGCCGATCGAAGGCACGGGCATCGGGCTGGCGGTGTGCAAATCGCTGGTCGAGTTGATGGGCGGCACGATCGACGTGCACAGCGCGCCGGACCAAGGCTCGCTGTTCAGCGTGCGCCTGCCTGCTGTCTTAGAAGCGACGCCGTCCCTACAATCGCCCTCATGCCGCAAGCCAAAGCCCGTTCCGCCGCCTTGTTGGCTTCGGTGGACGATGTCGAAGCGCAGTTCTACGAAGCGCTGCAGCGCGGCGACATCGAGCGCTTGATGGCCTCCTGGTCCGACGACGACGACGTGGCCTGCGTGCATCCGGGCGGACCGCGCATCGTCGGCCACGGCGCGGTGCGGGCCTCGTTCGATGCGATGTTCGCCAACGGCCCGATCCCCGTGCGCCCGCAGCAGGTGCGCCGCGTCGAGAATGCCGGCTGCGCCGTGCACCACGTGCTCGAACGCGTGGACATCAGCACGGCAGAAGGCACGCAGACGGCGTGGGTGCTGGCCACCAACGTCTTCTTCAAGACCACGCAGGGCTGGCGCCTGGTGCTGCACCACGCCAGCCCGGGCTCGCCGCGCGAGGCGCAAGAAATCGCAGCCGACGCGCCATCGACGCTGCATTGAACCTCGCCTCGTATCGCGCACCGTGGTGGTTGCCCGGCGGCCATGCGCAGACGATCTGGCCGGCGCTGGTGTCTCGCCGCCACTCGGGGGCCACGCCGCACTACGTGCGCGAGCGCTGGGACACGCCGGACGGCGACTTCATCGACGTGGACATCCAGCGCGTCGCCAACGCCGACGCGCGCTGGCTGGTGATGTTCCATGGCCTCGAAGGTTCGTCGCACAGCCAGTACGCCGAAGGTTTTGCGCGCGAAGCGCAAGCCGCGGGCCTGCACTTCGCGGTGCCGCACTTTCGCGGCTGCTCGGGCGAGCTGAACCACGCACCGCGCGCCTACCACTCGGGCGACTACGAAGAAGTCGGCTGGATCCTGACGCGCCTGCGCGCGCGCAGTGCCGCGCCGCTGCTGGTGGCCGGCATCTCGCTCGGCGGCAACGCGCTGCTGCGCTGGGCCGAAGAGTCTGCGCACAGCGCGGCGATCACCGCGCACGCGGTGGCCGCGGTGTGCTCGCCGATCGATCTGGCGGCCGGCGGCCACGCCATCGGCCGCGGTTTTTCGCGCCTGACCTACACACGCATGTTCCTCGGCACGATGAAGCCGCGCGCGCTGGCCAAACTCGACCAGCACCCGGGCCTGTTCGACCGCGCGCGCCTGCTCGCGGCGCGTGACCTCTACGAGTTCGATAACGTCTTCACCGCGCCGCTGCACGGCTTTGCCGGCACCGAGGACTACTGGGCGCGGGCCTCCGCCCGACCGCATCTGCAGACGATCCGCATCCCGGCGCTGGTGGTGAATGCGCGCAACGATCCGTTCGTGCCGGCGGCCTCGCTGCCGCGGCAAAGCGACGTCGGTTCGCACGTCACGCTGTGGCAGCCCGAGCATGGCGGCCATGTGGGCTTTACCGGCGGCGCGTGGCCGGGTCATGTACAAACGATGCCGCAGGCCGTGGTGCACTGGCTGCAGGAACACTGAAATGAGGCCCCCAAGCTCGCTTTCGCTCGCAGCCCCCCAAGGGGGCGCTCAGTGGCTTCGGGCGGCCGGGCGCCACTGAGACATGGACGCGATCGTCGAAGCCGCACTCAGGAAGTGGCCCAACGTGCCGGCCTGCTATGGCTGGCTGGCGCTCGACGCGCGCGGCGACTGGTACATGCGCGACGACCGCGTGCAGGCCGCGGGGCGGTTCCCGCGCATCAAGGGCAGCCGCATCGAACACGACAAGCTGATCGACTTCATCGCCCGCAACTACGAGCACGACGCCGCCGGCGCCTGGTTCTTCCAGAACGGCCCGCAGCGCGTGTACGTGGAACTCGAAGCCGCGCCGTGGGTGTGGCGCGTTGGCACCGACTTTTCGTTGACCACGCACACCGGACTCAACGCCGAGGCGCGCAACGCCTGGCTCGACGAACACGGCCGCCTGTTCATCGACAGCGCCATCGGTCTGGGCATCGTGCACACGCAGGACATGCACGAGGCCGCACGCGCGGTCGAGGCCGACGTGTGGCAGCCGCAGCCGCTGCGCTTTGCCGAGATGTCCACGCGCTTCGGCCATGTGCTGAGTCCGCAAGCCGCAGCGCCGGATAACAAAAAGCCGGCGCACGGGCCGGCTTGAGTGGGTCGCTGTGCCGCGCGCTACTTGACGCTGGCCACCATGTAATCGACCGCCGCCTTGATCTCGGCGTCGCTGGCCGCCGCGGCGCCGCCCTTGGGCGGCATCGCACCCTTGCCCTTGATGACGCTGGCGGTCAGGCCATCGACACCGGCGGTCAGGCGCGGCGCCCACGCCGCCTTGTCGCCGAGCTTCGGCGCGTTGGCCACGCCGGCGATGTGACAGGCCGAGCAGACGCTGGTGTAGAGCGCCGGTGCGGCATCGCTCTTCGCGGCTGCCGCCACGGGTGCAGCGGCGGCCACGACCGCCGTGGCCGCGGCCACGGGCGCGGCAGCCGGCGTCGCCGCAGCCGGCGCGGCGGCTGTGGCCGGCGCTGCGTCGGTGGCAGCGGCCGTCGCCGGCGCCGGCATCTTCGGCTCGGGCAACGTGCCGCCGGACTGGTTGGCCATGTGCACGACCGCGCGGCCGATCTCGTAATCGCTGAAGTCGCCGCCGCCCTGCGCGCCCATCGCGCCCTTGCCTTTGAGCGCAGAGGTCAGCAGCGCTTCGTAGCCGGTCTTGACGCGCGGGCCCCAGGCCGCGGCGTCGCCCAGCTTGGGCGCATTGGCCACGCCGGCGGCGTGGCAGGCGGTGCATTGCGCGGCATAGACCTGGGCCCCGGTTTTCATCGATGCCGGATCGGACAGATCCTTGATCTCGACCGAGCCGATCTTCTGCAGCCGCGCGGCCACCGCCTGATCGCTCATCGCGTCGCTGCCGGCCGCCGGCTTGCTCTGCGAAGTCACGTAGTTGGCCAGCAGGACGATCAACAGGATCGGCACGATGAACGACAGCGCCACCGCCCAGATGAGCTGCTTCGGTGTCTTGATGGGGCCTTCATGCGGCAGGTCGTGATCGTCGTGGTGAGCGTTGCTCATGCCATCCTCGTCAAGTGAAAGCGCGAAAAAAACATTGCGTGCACGGGGCACGCAAGGGCCGCGAATTATAGCGACGGCCCTCTGGCGCAACGCTGTCTCGGGATGCCGCCCGCTAGAATGCCGCTCCTCGCGCCCGTAGCTCAGTGGATAGAGTATTGGCCTCCGAAGCCAAGGGTCGCTGGTTCGATCCCAGCCGGGCGCGCCAAGGTTTTGTCCTACATCGCAACGCGCCTTCAGCGGACGAGCGCTGCGCCGCCCACGCTCGAACATCATCGACAACGAACCGCAAAGCCGGTCGTCCGGTTCTGTCGATAGCCAAAGCGAGCGCCCCATGGACAAGCACGACCCTCCGACCAGCCACGGCGTCTTCAAACCCGTCGGCCACATCGTCATCTCGTTCCCGTCGGCACAGGATCAGGCGCAAGCGGCGCAGGCCTTGCAGGCGCTCGGCCTGGGCGGCGACGACATCACGCCGTACAGCGCCGATGAGATGAACCGCCAGGTCGCGACCGATATGGAGCGCGCGACCGCGTTGGCTTCTCTCGGCCAGGAGCTCAACCTCGTCAAGGCGCAGGGCGAGCTGGCTGCACTCGGCTACCACTTCCTCGTCGTGCGCGCCGAAGACGACGAGCAAGCGCGCCGCGTCGCCGACGCCGTCCGTCCCTTGCACGCCGAGCGCGCGCAGTACTACGGCAACTTCGTCATCGAAGAGTTGATCGAGCATGCCGACGACGAGCCGCAAGTCGCCGAGTCGCCCGATCGCGGGCTCGATGCGCAGACGCCGTCGGGCCTCGAAGCCGAGCGCGCGCTGAGGAGACGCTCATGACGACGACGATCGCCGACATCATGACCACCGACGTGCAGGTGGTCGGCCCCGACGACACGCTGCAACTGGCGGCGCAACTGATGGATCAGTTGAACGTCGGCTCGCTGCCGGTGTGCGACGGCAAGCACCTGCTGGGCATGATCACCGACCGCGACATCACGATCCGCGGCACGGCGATGAACCTGGCGCCGGACCACGCACGCGTGTCTGCGGTGATGACCAGCGCGCTCGAGTTCTGCACCGACGACCAGGACGCACAGGAAGTACTGCTGCTGATGGGCAAGGCGCAGGTGCGGCGGCTGCCGGTGATCAACGTCGATCGGCAGCTGGTCGGCATCGTCGCATTGGGCGACCTGGCGACGCGCCAACCCGGGCCCGTGGACGCGGCGGTGAGCGCGATCTCGACACCGTCGGAGCCTGACGGCGGCGCGCACAACGCCTGAGACGCGCGTCACGCGGCGGCGTTCGCCACCGCCGCTCTTCTAGTTCATCGCCGCGTCGCCCGGCAGCCACTCGTCGCCGATCTCGTCGTCGTCGCTCATCACGTAGGCGCGCTGCATCGCGTTGCGCAACTCGCGCACATTGCCCGGCCAGCGCCAGCTTGCAGCCGGGCCACGGCTGCCGGCGACAGGCGCCGCACCTGGCCTTCGCTCTTGCCGATGTCGGCCAGGAAATGGCCGGCGAGCAGGGCCACGTCGTCGAGACGCTCGCGCAGCGGCGGCATGACGATCGGGAACACGTTCAGGCGGTAGAACAGGTCTTCGCGCAAGCGCCCTTCGGCGACAGCGCGCTCGGGGTCGCGGTTGGTGGCGGCGACGACGCGCACGTCGGCCTCCTGCTGCGTCGCGCCGCCGACGCGCATGTAGCTGCCGCTTTCGAGCACGCGCAGCAACTTGACTTGCAGCGCCGGCGGCATCTCGGTGATCTCGTCGAGGAACAGCGTGCCGCCATGCGCCCGTTCGAAGAAGCCGCGGTGCTGGCGGTCGGCGCCGGTGAAGCTGCCCTTCTCGTGACCGAAGACTTCGCTCTCGATCAGGTTGGGCGAGATGGCGCCGCAGTTCACTGCCAGGAACGGCTGCTTGCGGCGCCGGCTCAGGTCGTGCAGCGTGCGTGCGACGAGCTCCTTGCCGGTGCCGCTCTCGCCGCTGATCAGCACCGACACGGAAGTGCCGGCCACGCGCTCGATCTGGTGGATGACGCGCCGCATCGGCGCCGAGCGGCCCCAGAGGTGGCCGAAGCGGCCGCTCTTGGCCCACTCGATCTCGAGCGCCGCCGCATTCGCCGGCACCGCCGACGGCCGCATGACGCGCGACAGGATGGCGCGCAGTTGCGCCGGCTCGATCGGCTTGACGAGGCATTCGCTGGCGCCGGCGCGCAGCGCCTGCAGCGACGTCTCGACGCTGGCCTGGCCGGTGACGAGCACGACCTGCGACTGCCCCAGCAGCGCGCGGTCGTCGAACAGGTCGAGGCCGCTGCCGTCGGGCAACGTCGAGTCGAGCAGCACGATGTCGGGCTGCTGCAGCGCGATCTGCCGCCGGGCGTCGCGCAAGGTATGCGCAGCGGCCACGGTGAAGCGCTCGCCGGCCACCAGCGCCGACAACACGGAGGTCGAATGCAGGTCGTCGTCAACGATCAGGGCGTGGCTCACGGTAATGCCTTACGGGTCTGTGAAGGCCAGAGCGTAGGCAGCAGCGGCACGGCCGCGTGTCGGACGGGCCGAGCGGCGGCTGTCGGACAACGCGCACTCCGCAAACGGGTTGGGAACGTCGATTGCCCGATCGCCCTGGCACCAACGGAGAAAAGCCATGGGCATTTGCAGCGTCTGCGCCAACGAGTCGGCGCGCACCTTCGACGTCATGTACGAAGGCGGCATCCTGACCTTCGACAGCTTTCAGTGCGCTATCCACCGCCTGGCGCCGATCTGCAACCACTGCGAGTGCACGATCATCGGCCACGTCGTCGAATCCGAAGCGGCGAGCTACTGCTGCATGCAATGCGCTCGCAACGCACAGGCCAAGGGCATCGACGAGCGGGGCCACGACGAAGTGGCCCCGGCGTGAATTGACCCACCCCCGAAGCGCCTTCGGCGCCTCCCCCTCCAGGGGGCGCCGCTAGCGGACCGGCAGAGCCGGATCCGCGGCGGCCGCTTGGAAGTTCATGCGTCGCGATTGCTGCTTCGCCGTCACGAAACTGTGTTCGGTCTCGCTATGGAGCCGGGATCTCGTCGGTGGCGTCGCTGCTGTCGTCCGAGCGCACGAGCAGCAGGCGCACCGAGTTCGGCGTGGCCTGGTCCGGCAACGCCACCAGCAGCCAGTCGGCGTCGGCCGGCGCCGTCACCGTCTGGTCGAAGAACGGCGTCTTGCTGCCGGCCGGCGTCAGGCGCAACTGGTAAGGGCCACCTTCGATGTCCACCGAGTCGTCGCCGCTGGCCGGCCGCACTTGCTTGTAGCCGATCGCGCTCATGCGAGGCGTGGCCGTGGCGAGGTCGGCGCCGGCGGCGGTGATGTACACATCGAACGGCTCGGCGTTGGCAGCGGCGTTCAACACGCGCACGCGGACGTCGTCGCTGGTGACGCTCTTGTTGAACGGATCGCGGATCGACACCAGCTCGACGCCGCCGCCATCGGTCGGCAGCGCGACCAGCGTGTACTTGTTGCCGCGGTCGGCATTGACGGCGGCGGAAGCGAGCTCGACACCACCGCTGGCGGTGCGCAGCGTGAAGGTGTAGTTCTCGGTCGAGACGTCGTAGTACTGGCTGGCGTACTTGTAGGCCACGTCGGTGACGCCGGACTCGGCCGCGCCGTTGCGTTGCAGCGTGACGTTGGGCGCGCCCGGCACGGCGTGCACGAAGCGCACTTTCGGGTCGGCGATGTCGGCGCGGTCGTCGAAGCTGTCGTCGTCGGAGCCGCCGCAAGCGGCGAGCAATCCCGCCGAGGCGGCGGCCAGCAGCAGAAAGCGAAGGGCTTTGGGGATCTGAATCATCGCGATACCTTTATCGAGTTGAGGAATGCATCGAGCGCGAGGCTCCATTGCACTGCCGTTTGGGCAACGCGCGTGCCTGCGTTGGCGGTGCCGGCACGGCGCTTGCCTGCGTCGAGCCCCTCATTCCTTCAAGGGAGACCGCCATGCCGGACGACCGCTCGGACGACGAACGCCAACGTGACTACGAGCAGATCAAGCAGGACTTGATGCGACGCGGGCGCGGCGTTGCCGACGCCGAAGCGATCGCGGCGCGCACCGTCTCTCGGCGGCGCGCCCAAGCGCAGCCTCAGCTTGAAAAGCCTGCGGCCGGCGTCGAGGCGGCGCGCGCACCGTTGTCGCAGCGCGCGCCGTCCGAACGCAGCTACCGCGAGCTGTATGCGCAAGCCAAAGCACGCGGCATCAGCGGCCGCTCGACGATGAGCAAGGCCGAACTCGAACGCCGCCTGGCAAGCTGAGCGTCAGGCGCTGTCGCCAGCGCGTGACGCCGCGCGCCTCACCGGCTGGCGGCCGACGCCGGCGCCGTCGGCGCCGTGCTCGTCGAAGGGCTGGTCTGCGGCATCGGCTCGGCCGGACGCTTGTCGCATCCGGCAAATCCGGTCAAGGCTGCGAGCAACAACACAGGGATCGCCACTTTGCGCATCGTCATGATTTCAACTCCTGGCAGTGAAAAGGTGCGGCCCGTCGAACCGCTTGAACGCGGATGGGGGCAAGCGCCGTGCCTGCGGCGCGCTCAGGCATGCGCTTTGCCCTTGTCTCGGCGATGAACGATGTTTTTCCTTCACGCCGCAAGCGCGGCTTGTGGTGGGCCGCGCTCGGCACCGCGCTGTTGGCCAGCGCCGGTTGCGCGGTCTGGCGCGTCGGCCAGGCGTCCGAGCTGGCGCGGCGCAGCGAGCCGTTCGAACAACGGCCCGCAACGGCGACGCAGCGCCTCTTGATCGTCGGCGACAGCACGGCGGTCGGCACCGGCGCGTCGTCGCCGGCGCACAGCCTGGCCGGGCTGATCGCGCAAGCCGAGCCGCGCCTGCTGATCGAAAACCGCGCCCGCGACGGCGCGTTGCTCGCCGACGTTGCCGAGCAGCTGCTGCGGCCCGGCCGCTTCGACGCCGTGCTGGTGCAAGCCGGCGGCAACGACGTCATCCGCCTGCGCAGCGAGGACGCGATGCGCCGAGACATCGACCACCTGCTCGAGGCGGCGCGCCAGCGCGCCGATGTGGTCATCGTCATGCCGGCGGGCAACGTCGGCAATGCGCCGTTCTTCTTCGCGCCCTGGTCGTGGTGGATGACGCACCGCGCGCGCGAGATGCATCGCCTGGTCGCTCGCGCGGCGGCGCGCACGAACGCGATCTACGTCAACCTGTTCCACGAGCACGACGACGACCCCTTCGTGCGCCAGCCCGAACTCAATGCCAGCGACGGCCTGCACCCGAGCGACGCCGGCTACCGCGTCTGGTGGCAGGTGCTGCAAGCGCAAAGTGGCCTCTTGCGCCGCCTGGCGCCGGCGTCATGACGCGCCCGCGCGCACGGCGTCTGGGGCTGACGGCCTTGCTGGTGTTGCTGTCGGCTTGCGGCGAGCAAACGCGCCTGCCCGACGCGGCCGACAAGGGCCCGCGGCCGGCCTTGCCCGAGCCGACACGCACCCTGCTGCCCACCGTGCACATCGCGCCGGCCATCGGTTGGCCGCAGGGCGCGGCACCGAAGGCCGCCGCCGGTCTGGCAGTGGCGGCGTATGCGAGCGGCCTCGACCACCCGCGCTGGTTGCACGTGCTGCCCAACGGCGACGTGCTGGTGGCCGAGACCAATGCGCCGCCGCGGCCCGAAGAAGGCCAGGGCATCAAAGGCTGGGCGATGACGCTGGTGATGAAGCGCGCCGGCGCGGGCGCGCCCAGCGCCAACCGCATCACCTTGCTGCGCGACACGAACGGCGACGGCACGGCCGAAACACGCAGCGTCTTCCTGCAAGGTTTGAACTCGCCGTTCGGCATGGCGCTGGTCGGCGACCGTTTCTACGTGGCCCACACCGACGCCGTCTGGGAGTACGGCTACGTGGCCGGCGCCTCGCAGATCGCAGGCGCGGGCCGCAAGCTCACCGACCTGCCGGCCGGGCCGCGCAACCACCACTGGACCAAATCGCTGATCGCCGGCCCGGACGGCAGCAAGCTCTACGCCACGGTCGGCTCGAACAGCAACGTCGCCGAGAACGGCCTCGCCGTCGAAGAAGGCCGCGCCGCAATCTGGGAGATCGACCGCGCCAGCGGCGCCAAGCGGCTCTTCGCCAGCGGCCTGCGCAACCCGAACGGCATGGCCTGGACGAGCGACGGCAGGTTGTGGACGGTGGTCAACGAGCGCGACGAACTCGGCAGCGACCTCGTGCCGGACTACCTGACCTCGGTGCAGGACGGCGGCTTCTACGGCTGGCCGTACAGCTGGTACGGCCAGCATGTGGATCCACGCGTCACGCCGCCGCGGCCCGAGCGCGTCGCGCAGGCGATCGTGCCCGACTACGCGCTCGGTGCGCACGTCGCGCCGCTCGGGCTGGCCGGGGTTGCCGCGGGGCCGCTGACGGCGGCGATGACGGCCTCCAACGCGCCTTCGATGACGCCGCTGCAAGGCATGTTCGTCGGCCTGCATGGCTCGTGGAACCGGCGCCCGCACTCGGGCTACAAGGTGGTGTACGTCGCCTTCGACGGCAGCAAGCCGGTCGGCCTGCCGCAGGATGTGCTGACCGGCTTCGTCGATGCCGACGGCAAGGCGCTCGGGCGGCCGGTGGGTGTGGCGATCGATGGCCGCGGTGCGCTGCTGGTGGCCGACGACGTCGGCAACACGGTCTGGCGCGTCACGCCACGAGAATGAATCCCCCCGAATAGATCAGCCGGCGAGCGCCAGTCCGGTGCGCGGCGGCGCCGTTGCTTCAGGCGCATCGACCGCTTCAGGTGAGTCGGCCACCGGCGCTGGCTGCACACCTAAATCGCGCAAGCATTGCCGGGCCTGCTCGGCCGTTGCAGCCAGCGCGTCGGCGCCGATGGCGCTCGCCTCTGCGCCCGACACGACGCCGCTCTGCCAGGCGACGATGACGATCTTGACCGTGGCGCTGTGCCGCCGCAGGTGCCGGCAGACATAGCGTGCGCGCGTGCGCCAGTTGTCGGCCAGGTAGCTGACGAGCACGACGTTGATGCCGGCGAGGTCGAGCGCGCCGATCGAGCGCGGATTGAGCTCCTCGGCGCCCTTCACCGCGGCCGGGTCACCCTCGGCCGACAGCGTGTGCGCCAGCATCTCGGCGGCCAGCGAGTCGAGCGCGGTGCGGCCGCCGATGCACAGCAGGTGCGGCGCCGCGGCGGGCGCGGACTCGGCCGGCGCTTCGTCGAGATCGTCCTGCAGCACGCGCATGCCGTCGGCCACGCGCTCGCGGCGCTCGGCGTCGGGCGTGGCTTCGGTGAGCTGCAGCGCCGGCATCGCCACCTCGGCGTAGAACGCCGTCAGCGAGCCTTCGCGCACCTGCTCGCGCGCCAGCTCGACGGCGTCTTCGACCTCGCCGGCCACCAGGCGCTGGTAGAGCGTCGTCGGCAGGTCGAACGCCGGCTCGTTGCCGAGCAGCAAGTCGAAGATGCGCAGCGGCCGCACGTGGCGGCCAAGCACGACCAGGCAAACCGTGAGCGGCGTGGCCAGCACCAGGCCGATGGGCCCCCAGACCACGGTCCAGAAGGTTGCCGAGACCAGCACCGCCAGCGCCGACAGCCCGGTCGAGGCGCCGTACGCCCAGGGCTCGATGACGTTGTTGCTGATCAGCTCCAGCGCCGCCACCAGCGCCAGCGTCCACAGCACCATGCTCCAGCCGGGATCGACGGCAAACGCCATCGTCAGCGGAAACAGCGCCGCGATCGCCGGCCCGAGGTAGGGCAGAAAGCGCAGCGCCCCGGCGAGCAGGCCCCACAGCAAGGCGCCGGGCACGCCGATCAGCCACAACCCGGCGGCCATCGGCACGGCATAGCCGAGGTTGACCAGAAACTGCGCGCCGAGGTAGCGGCTGACGCGCTCGGCGGCTTCGTCGAGCGCGTCGCTCATGCGGTGCACGTCGCCGCCGACCAGGCGCAGCAGGCGGTCGCGCAGCTCGTTGCGGCTGAGCAGGATGAAGATGAGGAAGATGAAGACGAGGCCGGCCGTCGCCA
The DNA here is from genome assembly GCA_963816315.1 of uncultured beta proteobacterium. Taxonomy (GTDB): domain Bacteria; phylum Pseudomonadota; class Gammaproteobacteria; order Burkholderiales; family Burkholderiaceae_C; genus CADEEN01. The sequence continues at coordinate 104,579 of CAWFJZ010000047.1, read as the reverse complement.
GCGGCGCCAGCACCGGCGCCAGCACTTCGCCCAGCACCTGCATCGGCCGCGCCGGCGGCTCCTCGACCTGCACGCGCAGCGGCTCCTGCTGCGGCTGCGCGCGCTGGGCCTGCGTGCGCAGCACGGGCCGGGCGGGCGCGCTGGCGGCAGCGGCGGGATCGAGCGCGCGCCGCGTGGCGTTGAGCTCGCCTTCGACCATGGCCACCAGGCGCGCCGCGTCGTCGAGCACGCCGCGCTTGGACAGCGATTCGCGCAGCTCGCGCAGCTTGTTCTGGATCGTCGATTGGTAGGTCGGCACCTCGCGGCCGAGCGCCACCAGTTGCGAGCCGGCGAACAGCGAGGTCACGCCGACGACGCCGATCGTCGTCACCACGACAACGCCGACGGCCAGCCAGCGCGGCAGGCGCCAGCGGCGCAGCCGGCAGACCAGCGGGTCGAGCAGAAACCCGAGCAGCGCGGCCAGCGCCAGCGGCACGAGAATCTCGCGCCCGAAATGCAACGCCGCCACGACCAGCGCCGCCGCCAGCATGGCCAGCACCACCGACAGATGGCGTTGATCGGCGGTGGCGCCGGCACCGGCAGGGGCAGCGGGGGCGGCACGGTCGAGCATGAGCGGACTGTGCGGCGGCGGCGCCGCGGCCGGTGCAGGCGCGCAGCGCACGGCGCTGTAGGCCGCCGCCGACACGCACACGCGCTGCGCGCCGATGGCTTGCGGGCACGCGCTCCGGCACGCTGAATGCATGCGCTGGCTGCCCCATCGCAGCGAGCGGGAGGCTCCATGGACAAGCGACGACCCGACACCCTGTCAGACCTGCGCCGTCAGCGCGAACGATTCCGCCGCATCGGCATCGGTGCGATGCTGGCCGCCGGCCTCGTCGCCCTCGGCTCGTGCGAGCAACTGACGCGGCGAGACACCACGCCGATGCAGGGCGCCGCCGGCGAGCGCCGGTCTTAGCCTCGGTGGCCGCACGCTCGTTCAGCGGGCCGGTCTGCATCGTCATCAACGGCCGCGCCGGTGCCGCCGAGGGCGATGCACGGCGCGGCGAGCTCGAAGCGGCGCTCGGCGCGCAGGGCCTGGCCTTCGAGTTCTTCAGCGCAGGCGGCGGCGATGAGATGCCGGACTGCGCGGCGCGCGCCGTGCAGCACGCGCGCGAAAAGCAGGGCCTCGTCGTCGCCGTCGGCGGTGACGGCACGATCAACACGGTCGCCCAGGCTCTGCAGGGGTTCGAGGTGCCGTTCGGCGTGCTGCCTGCCGGCACCTTCAACTACTTTGCGCGCGCGCACGCGCTGCCCGAGGACCCGCAAGGCGCGGTGGCGCTGTGGCGCCAAGGTGACCCCCAGCCGGTGCAGGCCGGCTGGGTCAACGACCGGCTGTTCGTCGTCAACGCCAGCATCGGTCTGTACCCGAAGCTGCTGCGCGCGCGCGAGGAAGACAACGCGCGCCTGGGCCGCTGGCGGGTGGTGGCGGCGTGGGCGGCGCTGCGCACCGTGCTGCGCGACAACCGCAGCCTGCCGCTCGACCTCGACAGCGACGGCCGCACCGAGCGCGTGCGCACGCCGACGCTGTTCGTCGGCAACAACCGGCTGCAGCTGGAACAGTTCGGCCTGCCGCAAGCCCAGGCGCTGCACGGCGGCGGCGCGCTGGCGGCGGTGCGCGTGCGCCCGCTCGGCCGTTGGCAGTTGATCGCGCTGGCGCTGCGCGGCTTGATGGGCTCGCTGGGTCCAGCGCCCGAGGTCAGCGCGACGCTGGTGCGCGAGCTGCGCGTGGCGCCGCGCGGCCGCCGCGCCGGGCGGCCGCTGCCGGTGGCGTTCGACGGCGAGCTGTGCACGATGGCACCGCCGCTGCGCTTTCGCGTCGCGCCGGCGGCGCTCTGGCTGATCAAGCCCGCGGACGCAGCCCGTACCGAGTGAGCGAGTGACGACGATCCTGCACGTCTCGGACCTGCACTTCGGCACCGAGGTGCCGCAGGCGGTGGAAGCGCTGGTGCGGCTGGCGCGCAGCGCGCCGCCGGACGTGCTGATCGTCTCCGGCGACATCACGCAGCGCGCCCGGCGGGCGCAGTTCGACGCCGCGGCGCACTTCATCCGCCGCCTGGCCGCGGCGCAAGTGCTGGTGATCGCCGGCAACCACGACATCCCGCTGTTCAACCTGCCGCAACGGCTGCTCGCGCCCTACCGCGGCCACGCGCGCGCGTTCGGGCCCGACCTCGAGCCGCGGCTGGCACTGCCCGACGTGCGCATCGCCGGCGTGCACACCGCGCGCGCCTGGCGCCACGTCGTCGGCCACGTGACGCCAGCGCAGGCTGCGCGCTCTGCGGCGTGGCTGGCCGAAGGGCCGGCCGACGCCTTGCGCATCGTCGTCACCCACCACCCGCTGGCCGTTGCCGACGCGCAAGACGAAGCGCAGCGCTTGCGCGGCGCCGACGCTGCGCTGCCGCACTGGTTGCAGGCGGGCGTGCAGCTCGCCCTCGGCGGCCACATCCACCGGCCGTACTTCATGCCGCTGCCCGGCCACCAAGCCGCGGCGCGGCAGCAGTTGTGGGTGGCGCAGGCCGGCACGGCGGTCTCGCACCGTCTGCGCGCGCCGTGGCCGCACTCGGTGAACCTGCTGCGCCGCATCGCGGCGTCGCGCTGGCACCTCGAACGCTGGAGCCTCGACCCCGGCCGCAGCGACTTCGCGCTGCACGAGCAGGTGGCCATCGACACGCGCCCCGCGCCGTAGGCGCGCCGCTTTTGCCAGGCCGTAGGCGCGCGCTTGTACAAGGGCCGTAGGCGCGCCGCTTGTGCCACGCGTGAGGCACAACCGTTTGTCCTACGCCGCGCAGGACGGCAGTCCGACAGACCGGCGCTGCGAGCGCTCGTAGATTGCCGCTATGGGCTGAACGGCCCGATTCAACCGCAGCCTGCATTCAAGGAGACCGACATGAACTGGAACCGCATCGAAGGCAACTGGAAGCAAGTCAAGGGCAAGGTGCAGGAGCAGTGGGGCAAGCTCACCGATGACGACTTCGACGTCGTCGGCGGCCGCCGCGAACAGCTCGCCGGCAAGATCCAGGAGCGCTACGGCATCGCCAAGGACGAGGCCGAAAAGCAGATCGCGACCTGGGAACGCAGCGCCACCGACCGCTGGTTCGAACCCACCGACGCCAACGCCAAGCAATAACGCGCTGGCCGCCGGCCGCCGCACCTAACTTCAAACCACCGAGGACCCTCCATGAAACACATTCGAACTCTCGTCATCGCCAGCGTCGCGGCCCTGTCGGCCGTCGTGCTGCCGGCGTGCAGCGTCATGCGCGATCAGCAGAGCGTCGGCACCTATGTCGATGACGCCACGCTGACGACCCGCGTCAAGGCCAAGTTCGCCGAGGACAAGACGGTCAGCGCGCTGGCAATCAGCGTCGAGACCTTCAAGGGCATGGTCCAGTTGTCGGGCTTTGCCAAGTCGAGCGAAGAAAAAGCCATGGCCGAACGCCTGGCCCGCGCCGTCTCCGGCGTCTCCGGGGTCAAGAACGACATCGTCGTTCGCAGCTGAGGCTTCGCCAAAGAACCTACGGGTGTAGGAAGTTTCCTACACCCGTTTTTCCATTTCACAGACATGATCCGCCCGGCCCCGCATCCACACTACGGAACGTCGTAAGTCGTCCGTGTCCATGGTTTCCGTGAAGACCTTCATCGTCGAAGACAGCCCCATCATTCTCGACAACCTGGTCGCGACGCTCGAAGAGTTGGCGCCGGTTCAAGTGATTGGATCGGCGCCGGACGAAGAAGGCGCGATGACTTGGTTGAACTCCGATGGCCGCAGCGTCGATCTGGTGATCATCGATGTCTTCCTCAAGGCCGGCTCCGGTCTCGGGGTGCTCAAACGTGCGGCCCAGGGCAACGTGCCCGGCAAACGCGTGGTGCTGACCAACTACGCCACGAGCGAGATGCGCAAGAAGTGCCTCGAGCTCGGCGCCGACCGCGTCTTCGACAAATCCAACGAGCTCGACGACTTGGTGATGTACTGCGCACGCTTGTCCGACGGCGCTGCCGATACAGGTCTCGGCGCATTGACGTGAAGCTGGCCGGCGTCTTCAGCCGCTGGCAACGCAGTGCCTTCGTGCTGCCGCTGGCGGCGCTGGCGGCGCTGCTGGCGCTGGTCATCAACGAGTCCACCTACCAGCGCTCGACGAACACCATCGAACGCCTGGGCGAGCGCGGCATCGCGCGGCAGAACATCAACGCCCTCTTGCGCGGACTGATCGACGTCGAGACCGGTCAGCGCGGCTACCTGCTCACCGGCCGCGAGGACTACCTGCAGCCCTACCGCACTTCGGTCGGCGCCGTGCGCGGCTCGTTGACCTGGCTCGAACGCTACTACCAGGAAGACGCCGCTGCCGACGCGACGGTCGAGGAAATCAAGGCCAACACCGCCGGCAAGCTGGCCGAGCTGGAATCGACGATCGAGCTGCACAGGCAGGGCCGCGAGGACGCCTGGCGCGAGCTGATCCTGTCGGGCGTCGGCAAGGAGCAGATGGACCGCATCCGCGCGGCCGCGGAGCGCCTGTTGGCGCTGGAGTCCGAGCGCGTCCAGTCCGAGCGCTCGGTGGTCTTCTCGACGCTCGCCCTGTCGCGCATCGGCGTGGCGACGATGGTCGCCCTGTCCCTGCTGGCGCTGGCAATGTTCCTGCGCCAGCGGGCCACGCTCGACGCCGCGCGGCGTCGCCACGCCAGTGAGCTTCAGGTCGAGCGCGATCATCTCGAAGGCGAAGTCGCGCAGCGCACCAGCGAGCTGACGCGGCTGGCCGAAGACCTGCAGACGGCGCGCGAAGACGAGCGCGGGCGCATCGCCCGCGAGCTGCACGACGAACTCGGCGCGCTGCTGACGGCGGCCAAGCTCGACGCGGCGCGCCTGAAGCGCAGCCTGGCCGAGGTCCACAGCCTCGACATCAACGAGCGCCTGGCGCACCTCACGACCACGCTCAACGACGGCATCGGTTTGAAGCGCCGCATCATCGAAGACCTGCGGCCATCGTCGCTGTCCAACCTCGGCCTGAAGGCGGCGGTCGAGATCCTGGCCACCGAACTCGGGCAGCGCTCCGATCTGAAGATCAACACCGAGATCGAGCCGTTCGAGCTCGACGAAGCCGCGGAGATCACGCTCTACCGCATGGTCCAGGAGTCGCTGACCAACGTCGTCAAGTACGCCGAAGCCGGCGAGGTCAATGTGCGCATGGTGCGCGAAGGCGATCAGATCATCGCCACCGTGCGCGACAACGGCAAGGGCTTCGACGCCGGCCGCGTGCGCGGCAGCACGCATGGTCTGGTCGGCATGCGCTACCGCGTGCAGGCGCGCGGCGGTCGTTTGCAGGTCAACTCGTCGCCGGGCCAGGGCACGACGGTCAGCGCCGTGGTCCCGGCAACCCCACAGCCGCGGTGAATGGACCACCCCCGAAGCGGCTTCGCCGCCTCCCCCTCTAGGGGGCAACGCCAGCGGCCGGGCGGAGCCCGATCCGCGGCGTTCGCTTGGACTTGCACCGCGTTTGCATCCGTCGCATGCGTCGCGCGGCGCAATGGATTCGTGACCTTTCGATAGCTGCGTGTCGGCGCTGTCCGACACCGGCACCGTCGTTGCTCCCACAAGCGCGCGGGGCGGCGCCCGATGCGGCGCGGTGCGGCCGGCGGCCACACTGAAGGCATCGCAGTGTTCGTGCTGCGACCCGCCAGCTACAGGAGAGAGCCATGCTTCACTACGCCGTTGTCTTCTTCGTCATCGCGCTCATCGCCGCCCTGTTCGGTTTCACCGGCATCGCTGCCGGCGCGGCCGGCATCGCGCAAGTGCTGTTCGTGGTCTTCATCGTGCTGGCCATCGCCAGCTTTGTGTTCAGCATGTTCCGCAAGCGCTGAAGGCGCTGCCACCCACCCGAGACCCGGAGATCACCATGAACCCATCCGTCACCCCGACCTTTCCCACTTCCACGCCAGCCGTCGATCGGGCGATCGACAAGATCGCCGACACCGCGGCCACGGTGCCGCTGGCCGTCGAACGCGCGGCCGAGCGCGCCGGCGAGGTCGCCCGCCAAGGCACGCAAAAACTCCAGGAAGGCACGCAACAGGTGAAGGCGCAGTTCAATCAGGTCACCGACAGCGCGATCGCGTATGTCAAGGACGAACCGGTGCGCGCGATGCTGATCGCCGCTGCCGCCGGCGCCGCGCTCATGGCGCTAGCCAGCGCGCTCGGCCGCTCACGTTACTGAGCCTGCCGCTGAAGGACACGCCATGCTGCATCCGCTGTTGCGCCTGGCGCTGGCCCGGCCCGACCTGCTGGCCAACCACGCCAGCGCGTACGCCGAGTTGGCGCTGGACAACGCCCGTGACGTGATGGCCGATTGGCAGCTGCGTCTCGTCGGCTGGGCCCTGCTGGCCATCGGTGTGCTGCTGAGCCTCGTCTTGGGCGGCGTGGCGCTGCTGCTGCACGGCGCCGTGAGCGCACCGCCGCAGCCGTGGCTGTTGTGGGCGGTGCCGCTGGCGCCGCTGCTGCTCGCGCTGTGCGGGGCGTGGCTGGCGCGGCGCCCCACCGGACCGCGCCGCGGCGTTTCGGTGGCGCAGCAGTTCGAAGCCGACCTCAGTTTGCTGCGAGCACGGGCATGAGCACGAGCAGCGGCAGCGAAGCGGCCCTGCAGCGCTTGCAAGCCTCGCGCGCGTCGATCGATGCCGAGTTGAAGAAGTTGCAGGGCTATACCGACGACGATGCCGCGCCGACATCGGGCGCGTCTTCGGCTTCGTCGCCGCCTTCCTGGTCCGCCGCGGCCGCGCCCTGGTTCGGCACCGTGTCGCGCGCGCTGCGCCTGTGGTGGCGCCGCCACCCGGCGCGGCCGGTGGTGGACATCGCGTCCGATGCCGGCGCGCTGGCCTTGAAGCCGCTGGTGCGCAGGCACCCCGTCGCGTCGCTGTCGCTGGCCATGGCCGCGGGCGCGGCGATGGTCTGCTGGCGACCCTGGCGCAGCCGCCTGAGCGCGGCGGTCTGGGCGGGGCTGGGAGCGCAGCTCACGGCCGGCTTGGTCAGAACCGTGCTCAACCCCGGCACGCTGGGCACGTTGCTCGGCAGCTTGCCGCAGCGCCCCGCGCCACCTGCCACACCTCAGTCACCGAACCCGACACCATGATGATCCGCTTGATCACCTTCATCGCCGCCACTTGTTTGATCCTGAGCTGGGACCAGCGCCGCCGCGCGCGCGAGCAGCAACAGCAGCAGCGATCGAAACCAGCCGAAGTCAGCACCTGGGAAGGCGAAGGCGGCGCGCTGCCGACCGTCGGCTCTCAGCTCGGCCCGGCGCCGTCGCGCTCGTGAGCGCGCTGCCGGTCGCCGATTCGCCGCTGCTGTCGTTGCTGGCCGAATCGGCGCTGGCCGTCGAACGTCTGGCGGCGAGCGAGCGCCATCGCACCAGCAGCAACACGCCATCTTCGCGGCGCGCCCTGCTGGCGATCGAGTTGCGCTTGAAGCTCGAAGAGCAGGTCTTGCTGCCGCGCCTCGGCGAGCTCGGCCTGCCGGCGCTGGACACTGTTGAAAAGCAGATCGAGCTGCTGCGCGAGCTGTTGGCCGAAGCCACCCACGGTGAGTTGGCGCTGCACGGCAACCGCCTGCTGTGGGCGGCGATCGAACGCATGAGCATCTTGCACTTCGACGCCGTGGCGCAGTTGATGCTGCTGGCGTTGGCCGACTCGCGCTTCGACGCCGACGCTGCCTGGCGCGAGGCCGAGGACTATCGTTCGAGGTGGCGCAGCGAGATGGCCGAGACGGGCGACATCGAGGACGAAGAGGCCGACCCGGTGGGGCAGCCTCCTCGTTGATTGGTCAGCTCGTCACTGTTTGTCGAGCAGGTCGTTCATCTCGTCGGCATGCTCTTCTTCGTCGGCGAGGATGGCTTCGAGCATGCGTTTGGTCGTCGGGTCCTTGTCGCCGATCAGGCCGATCATCTGGCGGTAGGTCTCCACCGCCACGCGCTCGGCGACGAGGTTGGCGCGCACCATGTCGCGCAGCGCCTTCGACGTGTCGTAGTCGGCATGGCTGCGTTCGAGCAGCGTCACCGGATTGAAGTCGGGCTCGCCGCCGAGCTGCACGATGCGCTCGGCGATCTTGTCGGCATGGCCGGTCTCTTCGGTCGCATGAACCATGAACTCGGCCGCGATCGCCGGCGAGGCCATGCCGCGCGCGGTGAAATGGTGGCGCTTGTAGCGCAGGATGCAGACCAGCTCAGTGGCCAGCGCGTCGTTGAGCAGGGCCACGATCTGCTCGCTGTACGGGCCGATGCTCGGCGTTACGGCGCCATCGTCGAGGTGCGTGCGCGCCTTGTCGATCGCGCCCTCGTCGAGCGCCATCGCATCGGGTGAGTTGTTCTTGCGGGCGCGCGCAGCGCCGCGGGTCGGTGCATCCATTGAATAACCTCCGGGTTGGGTGGTGCGAAGAGCGCACTCCTCTACCGTAGGCAGGGCAGGCTGACGCAGCGGTCGGTGCGGGCCGCGAGGGGCTGTAGGACACGACGCCGCGAGCAACGTCCTACGCCGCACTGCGGCGCCGTCCTAGCACCGGCGAGCCCGGCGTGCTCAATGATGTGCAACATGACTGCCGTCAGAGCCTTCATCGTCGAAGACAGCGCCCTGGTGCTGAGGGAGCTGTCGTCGGTGCTGCAACAGACATCGTCGATCCGCGTCGTCGCCTCGTCGGACAGCGAAGGCGACGCCTTGAAGACGATGCGCGTGGCTTCCGACGCCTACGACCTGATCGTCATCGATGTCTTCTTGAAGCAAGGCTCCGGGCTGCGTGTGCTGCGCGATGCCAAGGTTCTGCAGAGCCAGGCCCGTCTGGTCGTGCTGACCAACTACGCCACGCTCGACGTGCGCAAACGCTGCATCAGCCTCGGCGCCGACCGGGTGTTCGACAAGTCGCGGCAGCTCGAAGACTTCATCGACTATTGCAGTGCCCTGGCGCCGCTGAACGAACCGCTCGACGACGGCCCGCCGACGGTGCCCGCGGACGCGGGCTAGAAAGCGGTCACACCAACGGCAGCGGCGACAGCGTCGTCGCGGTCGCTCACCGCGCTTCAACCCGGCGACGCCATTGCAAACCCACCTCGGTCAGCCGGTAGCGCTGTTTACTGCTGCGCGGCCTGTCGGGCTGGGTCATGGCGATCAACTGCGCATCCAGCGCGGGTTGCAGAAAGGCTTCCCGGAAGTGTTTGTCGTCTTTCAACTGCAAAGCGGCTTGAAGCTGCTGGCGTGACATCTCGCCCCGCAGTACCAGCAGCAGGCGGCTAACGGATTGGGCGAACTGCGCAGGCACTGCGGGGGTGACATCCGGGGTGACATCGGGGGTGACATCGGGGGTGACTTGCATGGTGCTCGGGTCGGCCACCACCCTGGAACTCGCCTGCGCCTGGGGATGCGCCGGCAGGCGAATCACGAACGAGCTGCGCTCATCGTCACTCTCAAGCACCGGTGCCGGCGAGCCATTGCCGGCCATCACCTTCAGGATTTTGGGGATGCCTGTGGAGCGCCCTTCGGTCAAATCCAACTCTTTCAAGAACTCGCCGATGCGCCGGTTGCGGTAGCGACGGCTCACTGCACGGCCGGCTTGCAGATCGGCCAGCTTGATCGATCGATCGGGGCCGGGGAAGCTCAACACCACCAGCTCGTCACGGTCGATGCGCACCTCGATCGGCTCACGTTCTTCATACGAGCGGTGATAGACGGCGTTCACCACCGCTTCTTCGATCGCGGCATACGGGAAGTTCCAGACCCGTTCGGCCTCGGCGCGTTGCGGGTGCTTGATCACCGTCTCAACCAGGTAGTTGCGCCGGATGTAATCGAGCGCCTCGCGCGTCATGCGGCCGAGCGGCCCCTTGAATATTTTCTCCTCGAAGCGATCACCGCCCGCGCCTTCTGGAAACCACACCACGTCGATCTGTGTGCCAGGGAAGAAGCGTTCGGGTGCTTCGTTGAAGAACAACAGCCCCACGTTCTTCGGCCACGGCGCTTCGCTCGCGCCACCCAGCACGTTCATCTGACGGGCCAGGGCTTCGAGCGACAGAGCCGGCGCGTCGTCGGCCAACTCGCTGCCCACCTCGCGCAGAAACTCCACCATCAGCGGCTGCGACAGATCAGCCATGCGGGCGGTCTGACAAAAGCGGTCGTCGAACGGCACCTTGGCGGCCGGCTCAACAGTTCTTGCTCGTCATCGCCCTTGGCCTCGACCGTGCTGGTGTAGCGGCGGATGTAGTGATGCCAGGTCTTGCTCTTTGAGGTCACGGCGGCCGGCACCTTGTACGGCCGCGTCTGCCCACCCGGAGCCCACAGCACGATGAGCTTGCGGCCCTCGACCTCTTCGACGCTCAAGAACGGAAAGTACGGTGGCTGGATCAGTTGGCAATGGGCCAGCAGCTCTTTCTGGATCTTGTCGAGTTGGTTCGTGGCCAAGCCCACCGGCGGGAAGACCGGCTGGCCGTTGGCATCGCAGTCCTGCCCGATCACCACATAGCCGCCGCCGAGGTTGGCGAAGTCATTGGCGAAGGCGCAGACGGTTCGCAGGATCGCGTCGGGGTTCCACCCCGTCTTGTATTCGATGCGCTCGCCCTCGACCGTGCGCTGGTGCAGCAGATCGTCGAGGTTGATGGGGAGCTTGGTGGGCATGGTGAGGTCAGGCGGGCACAGCGATGGGTCGCAAGATCGGCGCAAGGAGGCCGCCGATTCTGCCCTCGACGGCCCTTCACACCAGCGGCCGCGGCGGCGGCTTGCCGTCGCCGTACACATCGGCCAGGCGCACCATCGCCTTCACGTCGCGCAGGTGCAGCCGGCCATCGACGAGTGCATGCAACCCGCGCCGCTCCAGCTTGCGCAGCGTCTTGTTGGTGTGCACGAGCGACAGGCCGAGCGCGTCGGCGACATGCTGTTGCGTCAGCGGAAACGGCACGCCGCCGGCGCCCTTGTCGGCTTGCAAGGCTGCGGCGCGCTTGAACAGCAGCACCAGCAGCGTGGCGATGCGCTCTTCGGCGCTGCGCCGGCCGACCGAGAGCAGCGTCTCATCGACCACCGACTCTTCGTGCGCCGTCAGCCAAGTGACGTTGAAGCCCATCGTCGGCTGCTCGCGGTGCATCGCCCACAGCGCGTCGCGCTGAAAGACGCAGAACACGGCGTCGGTGAGCGTGACCACGCCGTGCGCGGCGCCGTCGCCCATCTTCTGCTGCACGCCGATGAAGTCGCCGGCGAGCAGGAAGTTCAGGATCTGCCGCCGGCCGTCGGACAGCGTCTTGAAGCGAAAGGCCCAGCCGTCGAGCAGCGTGAACAGCGGCGCATCGACCTGGCCCTCGTCGATCAACGTCGCCCCGGCTTCGAGGCTGTGCTCGCGCTTTTTCAGCGACTGCACCAGCGCCAGTTCCTCGCCGCTGTGCGCCATGAACAGCGACAGCGGGCGCAATGGGCAGTCTTTGCAGGCACGTTCGGTCATCGTTTGTCAGCCTTGTCCTACAAACCCTCGGACCCCACACCGACAGCCGCAGGGCCCGCAGCTTTCTAACATGGCTTGCAACAAACAGAACACTCTGCAAACGCTCACCGAGGCCGCCATGCTCAGCACCACCACGACCCCTTTGGCCGCAACCCGCGGGCTGCTCTTTCACGACACGGACTCGTTGTTGCAGGAACACGCGCTGTCGGCCGGCTCGTTCCACGCCGCCTGCCGTGAGGGCTACCGCTGGCGCGGCCGTGCACTCGGCTGGGCCGAGATGATCGATGGCTTGTTGGCACGCCGCTTCGTGACCACGCTGCTGCTCGTCGGTGTGCCGGCCCTGGCCGTCGCGATCCTGGTCTGACGCAGTGGCTTTGGCCACGCTCGCAACGACACTGCGCAAGGCGCTCCCCGCATCCCCGTCGATCCTGACGTCGTGGCTGGAGCCTGCGCGCGGGCCACTGCAGCCGCCGCTCGACGCGCCGGCGCTGCCGGCCGACGCGCAGGCTCAGCACGGCGCCGCGTTGGCGGCGTCGCACGAGGCGCACTGCGTCGATGGCGACCTGGGTGCGCCGATCGTCATGCGCCTGCGCCGCAACGCACAGGCGCTGCGCGAAGCGGTGCACCTGCTCGAACGTCTGCGCCAACCCGGCGCGCCGATCACACCGGCGGCGCAATGGCTGGGCGACAACATCGCGCTGGTCGAAGAGCAGCTCGTCGAGGCCACCGAAGCCTTGCCGGCGCGCTATTTCCGCCGCCTGCCGGTGCTGGCCGGCGGCGCGGCCAACGCCAGCCCGCGCGTGCACGACATCGCCTGGGCCTGGCTGCCGCGCGTGCACCACGCATTCGATCCCCAACTGCTCGACGCCTTCTTCGACGGCTACCAGGACCATGTCGAGCCGACGTGGGGCGAGTGGTGGGCGCTGCCTTCGGTGCTGCGCATGGTGCTGATCGAGCAGTTGCGCCGCGTCGGCGAGCGCGTGGCCGCCGACCGCGCGTCGCGCTCGCTGGCCAACTGGGTGGCCAGCGAGACCGGCGAAGCGGATTTGCCGCAGATCGCCGCGGTGCTCGAGGCGCTGCAGCGCCGCGGCGCCGAGCGCGTCTTTCTGCTGCAGCTCTACCTGCGCTGGAGCGAACTCGCCAGCGACGACCCGCGCCGCGCCTGGCTGGCTGCGCAACTCCCCGACCCGTCCGCGACACGCCACGAACAGCAGGCGGCTGAAGCCGCGCATGACGCCGACGTCTCGCAAGCGATGCGCTCGCTGCGCGCCGTGGCGCAGTTCGACTGGCGGGCCTGGATCGGCCAGCGCAGCCGCCTGGCGCAGGTGCTGCGCCAGTTGCCGACCTTCGCCGTCGAAAACGAAACGACGCAGAACCGCACGCTGCACGCGGTCGAGCTGTGGAGCCGCCGCAGCGGCCTCGACGAGGTGCGCGTGGCGCGCGCGCTGCTGGCACAAACACAGACCGCGGCCGCGGCCACGCCGCTGCAGGCCACGCCCGGCTATTGGCTCGACGGCGCGGGCCGGCGCCTGCTGGCCGAGGCACTGGGCATCGCCGCGCCGCGCGACATCATCACCAGCGATGCCTGGCGGCGCGCCCGCCTGCCGCTGTACCTGGCGAGCCTGGCCGCGGCCACCGCGGCGCTGGCCGGGCTGACGCTGCATGCCGACGCGCCGTGGTGGTTGTGGCCGCTGGTGCTGCTGCCGGCCTCGGAGATTGCGGTCTCGGCGATCCACCGCCTGATCGCCGAATGGATCGCGCCGAAGGCGTTGCCGCGGCTGGCTTTCGACGCCGGCATCGCCGCCGCCCACCGCGTGCTGGTGGCGGTGCCGTGCCTGATCGACGACGACAGCGAGATCGACGCGCTGGCCGCACGCCTCGAACGCCAGCACCTGGCCAGCCACGAAGCGTGGGCGCAGTACGCGCTGCTGTCCGACTTTGCCGATGCGCCGTCGCAGACGCTGCCCGACGACGCCGCGCTGCTGGCGCATGCCGAGTCGGCGATGAAGGCGATGAACACCAAGCACGCGCCGCTGCCCGACGGCGCACCGCGCTTCGTGCTGCTGCACCGGCAAGCGCCAGTGGAGCGACAGCGAGCGCTGCTGGATGGGCTGGGAAAGGAAGCGCGGCAAGGTCGAGCAGTTGATCGCCTGCTTGTCGGGCCAGGCGGGCAACGCCTTCATCGCCACGCCGGCGCTGCCGGCTGCGCCAACGCCGTACCTCGTCGTGCTCGACAGCGACACGCTGCTGCCGCCGGGCACGCTGCGCGCGCTGGTCGGCATTGCCGCGCACCCGGCGAACACGCCGCGCGTCGATGGGCCGCAGCGGCGCGTCGTCGAAGGCTACGGCGTGCTGCAACCGCGCGTCGCGCTGCCGCTGCCGCGGCCCGGCACCGCCACCTGGTTTCACGCGCTGTCGGCCGGCCAGCCGGGCCTCGACCCGTACAGCGCCGCCAGCTCGGAGGTCTATCAGGATCTGTTCGAAGAAGGCAGCTTCGCCGGCAAGGGCCTGATCCATGTGCCGGCCGCGCAGGCGGTGCTCGCCGGCCGCCTGCCCAACGAGCAGGTGCTGAGCCACGACCTGCTCGAAGGCGCGCTGCTGCGCTGCGCCGCCGTCAGCGACGTGCCGGTGCTGGAAGGCGCTCCCGTGCACCCGGACGTGGCCTCGTCGCGCCTGCACCGCTGGGTGCGCGGCGACTGGCAGTTGCTGCCCTTCATGCTGCGCCCGCGGCGCTGGGCGATCAGCGGCCTGAACCTGTGGAAGATGATCGACAACGTGCGCCGCTCGCTGGTCGCGCCCGCTGCCGTCGGCTTGCTGCTCGCCAGCGCGGTCACCGGCACGCCGCAACCCGCGGCCGCGCTGCTGCTGGTGGTCGCGGCGCTGGGCATCGGGCCGCTGATCGGCGCGCTGGCGACGTTGGCCGGCGCCGACGACCGCGTGGCGCTGGCGCCGCTGGTGCGCCACGTCGGCCACGCGCTCGGCCGCGCGCTGGCCAGCACGGCGTGGCAGCTCGCGCAGTTGCTGCAGCAGTCGCTGCTGACGGTCGATGCGATCGTGCGCGCGCTCGTGCGCCAACTGGTCACGCGGCGTCGTCTGCTCGCGTGGACCACGGCGGCGGCCGCCGAAGCCGCGGCCTCGCGCGACGGCGCCACGCTGTGGCGGCGCCACCGCAAGGTCAGCGCGCTGGCGCTGCTGATCGCCGCGGCGCTGGTGCTCGCAGCACCGGCCTCGCTGCCGTCGGCCCTGCTGCTGTGCGCACTGTGGGCACTGTCGCCGCTGCTCACCTGGCGCGCCGCACAAACGCTGCCGGCGGTGCAGGAACGGCCGCTGACCGCCGACGTGGCCGAAGACCTGCAAGCCATGGCGCGCGAAACCTGGCGCTATTTCGAGCACATGGTGACCGCGGCCCACCACCATCTGCCGCCGGACAACCACCAGCGCCTGCCGCATGGGCAGACGGCAGCGCGGACCTCGCCGACCAACATCGGCATGTACCTGCTGGCGGTGCTGTGCGCGCGGCGCTGCGGATTCATCGGCCGCAACGAAACGTTGGCGCGCATCGGCGCCACGCTGGCCACGCTGCAAACGTTGCAGCGCCACCGCGGCCACTTCTTCAATTGGTACGACACGCAGTCGCTGGCGGTGCTGGCGCCGGCCTACCTGTCCACGGTGGACAGCGGCAACCTGAGCGCGGCGCTGGTGGCCGTGGCCGGTGCGTTGCGCGAGTTGGACGGAGCGGCTTGCGACGAAGCCGCGCAAGCCACGCTGCTGCGCAGCCAGATCCAGCTCGCCGCAGCGCGGCGCGCCGGCGTGCTGACACTGGCCGAGCCGATGCTGGCCGACATCGACGAGGTGCAGCGCCGCCTGGCGGCACTGGAGCCCGAAGCCACGCTCGACGGCGAGCCGCCGCATGCGGCCGAGCAAGCGCTGTGGCTCTTGCTCGACCACCTGCGCACGGTGCGCTCGCTCACCCTCGACGACGAGCCACCGACCGACGGCGCCGCGGCGCTGGCCGCGCAGGCCGAACAGCTCGGCTGGGCGGCCGACTACCGCTGGCTGTACGACCCGCGGCGCGAGCTGCTGCACATCGGCGCGCTGCTCGATGCCAGCAACGGCGGCGAGCAGCTCGACATCAACCACTACGACATGCTGTGCTCCGAAGCGCGGCTGGCCAGCCTGGTGGCGATCGCCAAGGGCGACCTGCCGGCGCGCCACTGGGCGAGGTTGAAGCGGCCGACGTTTGCGCAGGGGGCCGACGTTGGCCTGCAATCTTGGTCGGGCTCGATGTTCGAGTACCTGATGCCGACCCTGCTGGTCGATGAGCCCGCCGGCAGCCTGCTGCAGGCGGCGACACAGGTCGCGGTGGCGATGCAGCGCGATCAGGGCCGCGAGTGGGATCTGCCGTGGGGCATTTCGGAATGCGCGCATGCCGAGCGCGATGCCTCGCTGGCCTACCAGTACGGGCCGCAGGGCGCGCCGGCGCTGGCGCTGCGGCGCACGCCGGACGACGAGCGCGTGATCGCGCCGTACGCGTCGATGCTGGCGCTGCAGGTGGCGCCGTGGCAGGCCTGGCACAACCTGCGCCGCTTGCAGCAGCGCGGCGCGCGCGACCGCTTCGGTTTCATCGAAGCGCTCGACCACACCGCGTCGCGGCAGCAGAGCGGCACGACGCAGCGCCGCATCGCCACCTTCATGGCGCATCACCAGGGCATGTCGCTGCTGGCCCTGACCAACACGCTGCACGACGGCGCGGCGCGGCGCTGGTTCATGGGCCACCCGCAGGTCAGCGCGGTGTCGACGCTGCTGCACGAGCCGGTGCCGGCGATGGTGCGGCCGCTGCGCCCGCCGCCGCTGTGGATCCCGCCTGCACTCGACGAGCACACCGACACGCCGGCCCTGCCGGCGCGCGCGTTGCAGCCCGGCACGCGCGCGCTGGAGCCGGTCGCCATGCTGTCCAACGGCCGCATGTCGGTGCTGATGCGCCCCGACGGCGCGGGCGCCACGCGCTGGGCGGGGCTGGCCGTCTCGCGCTGGCGCGACGATGCGCTGCGCGGCGAGCACGGCTCGTTCATGTTCCTGCGCGTCGCAGCGCGCAACGAGGCTGGCGTACGTGAGCACGGCGCGCGCTGGCATTCGCTGACGCAGCATCCGGCCCCCGATCCGCGCGCCGAGTACCGCTGCGAGTGGCAGCCGCATGCCGCCACCTTCGAATCGATCGGCGCGGCGGTGTCGTCGCGGCTGCGCGTCTGGGTGGCGCCGCAGGAGGACGTGGAGTTGCGCGAGATCACGCTCGAACACACGGGGGCCGGTGCGCCGCCCGTCGTCGAGCTGGCCTCGTACTTCGAGCTCGTGCTGGCGACGCAGGCGGCCGACGAAGCGCACCCGGCGTTTTCCAACCTGTTCGTGCAGACGCGCTGGGACGCCGACCTGCGCGTGCTGTGGTTCACGCGCAAAGGCCGACTCGAAGGCGACCCGACCGTGCATGCGGTGCACTTCCTCGCCGAATCGGACGCCGACATCGTCGAGACGCGGCCCTGCACCGACCGCGCGTTCGCGCTCGGCCGCGGCCGCTCGGTGCAGTCGCCGTGCTTCGAGCGCCAGCCGCAGCCGGCCGACAGCGGCCTCGACCCGATCGCTTCGATCGCGGTGCGCTGCGTGCTGCCGGCGCGCGGCGCGGTCAAGCTGCGTTTTGCCACCGCGGTCTCGCACGACGCCGGCGAGTTGGCGGCCATCGTCGATCGGCACCGCCAGCGCGTGCACGTCGAGCGCGCGTGGCGCATGGCCTCGGCGCTGGCGCTGATCGCGCTGCGCGAAGCGCGCATCGACGCCCCGGCCTGGCATGCCTGGCAATTGCTCTCGACGCCGCTGGCGCAATTGCTCGCCCGGCCGCTGCCGCTCGTCAAGGCCGCGCCCGCCATCGACCGGCGCTGCCTCTGGCACCTGGGCATCTCCGGCGAGCGCCCGCTGCTGCTGGTGCGCGTGCCCGATGCCGACGGCCTGCCGCTGGCCGACTGGGTGGCGCGCGTGACGCCGCTGTGGGCGCGCGCCGGCCTCTCGGTGGATGTGGTGCTGCAGGACACCGAGCCGGTGTCTTACCTGCAGCCGGTGCACCAGGGCTTGATGCGCCTGTTGCACACGCACGGCGAAGCGGCCACGCAACCGGCGCACAGCGCCTGCCGACTGCACGTGCTGCGCTCGCAGGATCTGACGCCGCCGCAGCAGGAGGCCCTGCGCGCGCTGGCGCGCATCGATCTGCTGGCCGACGGCCGCGCGCCCGGCGCGGTGATCTACGACCTGCGGCGCTGGCACGCCGGCGCGCTCGAACAGAAGCAGGTTCACCTGGCCAACGACGTGCCGTGGGCCGCCCCGCCGTCGGCCGCCGTGGTGGTGGACATGCCGAGCTTCGACCGCGAACACGGCGGCTGCCGCTTTGCCGTCAGCGCGACGCAGCGCCCGCAACGCGCCTGGGCCAACGTGCTCGCCAACCCGGAGTTCGGCTGCCATGTCACCGAGGGCGGCGGCGGCCATGTCTGGGCGCACAACAGCCGCCTCTTGCAACTCACACCGCCGTCGAACGACCCGCTCACCGACCCGGCCGCCGAGTGGCTGCTGCTGCACGACCTCGACAGCGACCAGGTCTGGAACGCCTGGCCCGCGCCGTGGGGCGCCGCGAATGCGGTGCGCTACACGGTCGAGCATGGGCCCGGCTGGACGCGCGTGGCGCATGTGCACGACGGCATCGACGTCGTGCTCGAAGTCTGCGTCGATGCCGCCACGCGCATCAAGCAGACGCATGTCAAGCTGCGCACGGCCACGCGCACCGCGCGCCGGCTGCGCGTGATCGCGGTGGCGTCGTGGCAGATCGGCGCGCGCTGGGCCGACCGCATGTCGATCGCCTCCGCGCCTTTCTGGAACTCGGCCAGCCGCTTCGATGACGACGTGACGATCGCCCGCTCGTCGCTGGCGCTGCTGGCCACGCAGACCGATGGCGGCACCGGCTTCGCCGACTCGACGGCCTTCCTCGCACTGCGCCCGCGCCGCCCGCAGCCGGCCTGGGCCTTCGACTGGACTTGCGACCGCCGCGAGGTCTTCGACGCGCGTGGCCGCGGCGTCGTGCCCGAAGCGTTCTGCCAGCGCAGCGGCACCGGCCTGGACCCGTGCGCGGCGCTGTCGATCGAAATCGACCTCGCGCCTTACACCGTCGAGGACGTGACGCTGCTGCTCGGCCACGCCGACAGCAAGAGCGCCGCGCAGGTGCTGGCCGAAGAGGCCTGCGCGGTCGATCCTGCCGTGCGCAGCGAGCGCGCCCGCGGCGCTTGGCGCGAGCGCCTGGGCGGCGTGCAGGTGCGCACGCCCGACGCGCGCTTCGACGCCCTCGTCAACCACTGGCTGCGCTACCAGACGCTGGCCTGCCGGCTGTGGGCGCGCGCGGGCTTCTATCAGATCGGCGGCGCGTACGGCTTTCGCGATCAGTTGCAGGATGCGATGGCGCTGACGTCGCTCGACCCGCAACTGCTGCGCGAGCAGATCCTGCTCTGCTGCAGCCGCCAGTTCCACGAAGGCGACGTGCAGCATTGGTGGCATCCGCCCGAAGGCGCCGGCGTGCGCACGCGCTTTTCCGACGACCTGCTGTGGCTCGTCGCCGGCGTGCTGCGCCACCTCGATACCGGCGGCGATGCGGCCCTGCTCGATGCGCCGGCGCCGTTCATCGAAGGCCGCCCGGTGCCCGAGGGCGCCGAAGACGTGTACGAGATCCCGCAGGCTTCGACCGACAGCGCCAGCGTCTTCGAGCATGCCGCGCGCGCGCTCGACCGCAGCCTGGCCGTCGGCATTCACGGCCTGCCGCTGATGGGCGCCGGCGACTGGAACGACGGCATGAACCGCGTCGGCATCGAAGGCCGGGGCGAGTCGGTGTGGCTGGCCTGGTTCCAGGTCTCGATGCTCGAGCCGATGGCCGCACTCGCCATGCAGCGCGGCGAGGCCGCGCGCGCCGCGCGTTGGCGCGCGGCGCGCACGAGCCTGTTGCAAGCGATCGAAACCCACGGCTGGGACGGCGCGTGGTACCGCCGCGCCTTCTTCGACGACGGCAGCGCGCTCGGCTCGGCGGCCAACGCCGAGTGCAAGATCGATCTGATCGCGCAGGCCTGGGCCGTGCTGGCCGGCGGCGGCGATGCGTCGCGCGCGCAGCAGGCGATGCAGTCGGCGGCCGAGCACCTGATCGACGGCGACGCCAACCTCGTGCGCCTGTTGGACCCGCCGCTGGCGACGCAGCAACCCAACGCCGGCTACATCCAGGCCTACCCGCGCGGCGTGCGCGAGAACGGCGGCCAGTACACGCATGCCGCGGCGTGGGCGTCGATGGCGTTTGCGCAAAGCGGTGACGCAGCGCGCGCGTGGCAGGCGTGGCAGGCGGCGAGCCCGGCGCACCGCATGAACGACGCGCGGCAGTTCGCGGCCTACCGGCTCGAACCGTATGCCGTCGCCGGCGACGTCTATGGCCATGCGCCGTGGCGCGGCCAGGGTGGCTGGAGCTGGTACACGGGCGCGGCGGGCTGGTTGCTGCGCGCCGGCGTCGAGTCGCTGCTCGGCGTGCAGCGCCGCGCTGCGCTGGTGCGCTTTGCACCATTGCTGCCGCCGGACTGGCCGGCGCGCGCAAGTCACCTTGCGCTGGCGCGGCCACGAGCATGTGTTCGATCTCGTGCGTGAGGCGACGGCGGCGGCCGATCGCCGTGATCTGGCCGTGGGCACGTGGCTCGATCTCGACACGCTGCACGAGAACACGCACTGGACCGTGCGCCTGCCGCCACCAACGTTGTCACTTCGTCCTACAGCCGCGGCAGCGAGCGGCCCGCATCATGCTTATTCCTCTGTGGGCAGCCCCGTCGGCAGCCCGCAGGAGCAACCGACATGACTCGTTTCACTCCGCGCCGTATTTCAGCGCCCGTGATGGCTGCACTGGTGTGCATGGTCGTCGCCTTGCTGTCCTACCTGGCCCTGGTAGCCTACGAATCGACCCAACACACGACGTTCTGGCACTGATGCACCTGTTCTCTTGTCCGGTCTGCCAACAGCAGGTCTATTTCGAAAATTCGGTCTGTCTGGCCTGCGGCAGCGAGATCGCCTTCGCGCCCGATCTGATGCAGATGGTGGCGCGTGGGTGCGGCCGACGGCGGGCATCGCACCTGCGTCCAACGCCTGACGACGGAAGCCTGCAACTGGGCCATCGAAGCCGCCGACCCGATCGAGCGCTGCCGCAGTTGCCGCCTCACCGGCGCCGAGAGCGCCGTCGGCGCCGACTGGCTGCGCGCGCGCGCCGAAGCCGCCAAGCGCCAGGTGCTGTACACGCTGCTGCAACTCGGCGTGCCGTTCGCGCCGAAGATGGGCGACGACGATCTGCAGGGGCTGCGTTTTGTCTGGACGTTGCCGGCCCCCGGCGCGCCGACGTTCACCGGCCAGATGAACGGCACGATCACGCTCAACCTCAACGAGGCCGACGACGCCGTGCGCGAAGCGACGCGGGTCAGTTTCGGCGAGCCGCAGCGCACCGTGCTCGGCCACCTGCGGCATGAACTCTCGCACTACTTCTTTCATCGCTTCGTCGAAGGCTGGCCGGCGATCGACGACTTCCGCGCCACGTTCGGCGACGAGCGCGTGGACTACAACGCGTCGCTGGAGCGGCACTACCAGCAGGGCCCGGCGGCGGACTGGCAGCAGCATTTCGTCAGCGCCTACGCCAGCGCCCACCCGTGGGAAGACTGGGCCGAGACCTGTGCCCATTACCTGCTGATGGTCGATGCGGTGGACACCGCTGCGGCGTGGGGCCTGCAGTTGTCATCGGCCGGCGGCGCGCCGGTGCAACCGGAGCAGGCCGTCGCCACCGCTCCGGTGGAGCGTCTCGTGCTCGACCATTGGCTGCCGCTGGCGCGTTTTGTCAACGCCATGTCGCGCAGCCTCGGTCTGGCCGACAGCTACCCGTACCTGCTGCCGCCGCCGGTGATCGGCAAGCTGCGACTGGTGCAACGCGCGCTCACGGCGAGAGGTCAGAGCGGCTGACAATGCCGCGAAAGATCGTCATCGTCTCGTCGGCATCGGCGCGATCTTGGCGCTCGGGGCCGACCAGCAGGTCGAGTTCGTCCGGGCCGCAGTAGCCGGCCTGCCAGGGCTCGGTCGCCGCCAACGGCGGCTGCGGCCGATCCACGAGCACGGTCACGAACTCGTGCCGCGGGTCGCTGTTGATCGACTCGCGCACACGCGCCAGCGCATCCGGCGGGCCTTCGAGCCACTGGCAGAAACGGTGGCCGTCGAAGAGCAGCACGCCGGCCAGCGACAGCTCGGCATTGCGCCGCCGCGAGACTTGGCAGATGGCCGAGACCACGTCGTAGCGCACGCTGGCGACGAGGTGGCTGAGGTAGAGGAATTGCTGGTTCGAGGCGTTCACGGAGCGGGCAAAGCGTGGTGTGGTCTTGGCCGGCAATGTAGGCGCGGCGGGCGGGCGTGGCCGTGTCAAAAGACATGAAGGGCGCGGCCCCGTCCTACCCTGGGCGCGTGCGCGATCCGACGCGCGTTGGCGTCGCGCTGCGGCGACACTCGACGGTAACGCAAGGGGAGACGATATGCCGGCTGTTGTTTGGGGCTATGGCGCCGCGTTGTTGGTCATGGGCGTGCTCGATGCCCTCTGGCTCGGCGTCATCGCACGCGATCTCTACCGCCGCGAGATCGGCGAGTTGATGGCGGCGCAAGTCCGCCTCCTGCCGGCCGCGCTGTTCTACCTCGGTTACCCGGCCGGCCTGGTGGCGCTGGCGGTTCAGCCGATGCCCGACAGCATCTGGATGGCGGCGTGGCGCAGTGCGCTGTTCGGCCTGGTGGCCTACGGCACCTACGACCTGACGAACATGGCGACGCTGCGCCATTGGAGCGCGACGCTGACGCTGGCCGACATGGCTTGGGGCGCGTTTGCCAGCGCCCTGGCCGGCACGGCGGCGTTCTACGCAATGCAGCGTGTAGGACATGTCTGATGTGAACCGCCCTACCGCGCTGCTAGGCTTGTCCTACAAGGAGCGGCTTCACATCATGATCAGGGTTGGCATCGTTGACGACCACGCCATCGTGCGCAGCGGGTTGCGGCAATTCTTGTCGGAGCAGGTCGATCTGCGCATCAGCGGCGAAGCCGCCAACGGGCGCGAAGCGCTGGAGCTGGCGCGCGGCGGCGAAACCGACGTGCTGCTGATGGATCTGTCGATGCCCGACCAGGGCGGCGTCGATGCGCTGGCCGCGATCAAGGCACGATTCCCGGACATGCACGTGCTGATCCTCTCCGGATTTCCGGAAGCGCACTACGCGACGACGCTGCTGCGCCAGGGCGCCAGCGGCTACATCAACAAGGAAGCCGACCCGGACGAGATCGTCAAGGCGATCCGCACCGTCGCCCTGGGCCGGCGCTACATCACACCGGCCGTGGCCGAGTTGCTGGCCGACGGCATGGCCGCCGGCGGCGACCGCCCTGCGCATGAGAATTTGTCGGAGCGCGAGTTGCAGGTCTTCCTGCGCTTGGCCAAGGGCGAGACCATCGGCCACATGGCCGAGAGCATGTTCCTGAGTGTCAAGACCGTCAGCACCTACCGCACGCGCGTGCTGGAGAAGTTGAAGCTGGCGAGCAACAGCGACTTGACGTATTACGCGTTGAAGAACGGGTTGATTCAGTAGGCGCGCTCAGCGTGTGCGTGTGACCTTCGACAGATGCGGCGGCGCATCGGGATCACGGCCGCGCGCACGGGCCAGCGCTTCGGCGAGCACGTAGAAACTCTGGATCGCGCACAGCGGGTCGAGCTCGGGCGCGGCGGCGCTGACCAGCGGCAGCGCATCGCCGCCGTCGCCAGCGAACAAGACTTGCGCGCCGCGCGCTCGCAGATCGTCGGCGAGCGCGACGAGGCCCGCATGCGCCGGGCCGCGCGGCGCGAAGACGAGCACAGGGTAGCCCGGCTCGATCAGCGCCAGCGGGCCGTGCCGCAGTTCGGCGCCGGAGAAGGCTTCGGCCTGGATGCCGCAGACCTCCTTCAACTTCAGCGCCGCTTCCATCGCGATCGCCAGGCCCGTGCCACGGCCGACGACGAACATGCGCTCGCTGTGCACCAGCAACGGCACGGCGCGCTCGGCCCAGCTACTGCCCGCCGCGAGGGCCTGTGCGAGCGACGCCGGCAGCGTGTCGATCGCCGCCGTCAGCGCCGCATCGTCCTGCCAGGCCGCGACCCAGCGTGCACCGGCGGCCAACTGCGCGATGAAACTCTTGCTCGCGGCAACGCTGGTTTCTTCGCCCGGCATGCAAGCGCGAACGGCCACGCGGCGGCTTCGGCCAGCGGCGACGCGCTGTCGTTGACGAAGGCCGCGGTCAGCGCACCGCGTTGCGCGAAGCGGCGCGTCGTCTCGATCAGATCGGTGCTCGCCCCCGACTGCGAGAACGCCACCGCGAGCAGGCCGTCGGTGTGCAGCGCTGCGCCGTGCAGCGTGATCACCGACATCGGCAACGAGGTGACGAGCCGGCCCAGGCGCGCCATGACGAGGTAGGCCGCGTAGTGCGCAGCATGGTCGGAGCTGCCGCGTGCCAGCGTCAGCACGGCACGCGGCGGCTGTGATCGCAACAGCGCACCGAAGGCGGCGTAGCGCTCGCCGTCCAGCGTCAGCGCACGCGCGACCGCGTCGGGCGCTTGGCGCGTCTCTTCAAGCAGGCGTGAAGTGGCCATGCACCGTCTCACTTTCGACCATCACGCCTTGCACCGCGAGCGCGGCGTCGAACTGCACGAGGTCGGCGAACGCACCCGGCGCGATGACGCCGCGGTCCGCCAGGCCGAGGTAGCGCGCGGCATGCGTCGCCACGCGTTGCGCCGCCTGCACGATCGGCAGACCGAGCGCGCCGACGAGGTTGCGCAGCGCCTGGTCCATCGTCAACGTGCTGCCGGCCAGGGTGCCGTCGGCCAGGCGCACCCCGCCGAGGCATTTGCGGACGCGGTGGCGGCCGAGCGTGTAGTCGCCGTCGGGCATCGCCGTGGCTGCGGTCGAATCGGTGACGCAGTACAGGCCGGGAATCGCGCGCAGCGCGGCGCGGATCGCGCCAGGATGCACGTGCAGCAGGTCGGCTATCAGCTCGGCATGCTCGGCGTGCGCGAGCGCCGCGCCGGCCACGCCGGGCGCTCGGTGGTGCAGCGCGCTCATGGCGTTGAACAGATGCGTGAAGCCCGCCGCGCCGTGCGCGAGTGCAGCGCAAGCGTCTTCGTACGTGGCCGCGCTATGGCCGATCTGCACGCGCAGGCCGGCTGCCACCAGCGCCGGAATCGCTGCCAGCGCGCCGGGCAACTCGGGGGCGAGGGTGAGCACGCGGATCGGCGCGATGGCGTGCAGCGCCAGGATCGCGGCGATGTCGGGCACGGCTGCGAACGACGGCTGCGCGCCGAGCTTGTCGGGGCTGATGTACGGGCCTTCGAGGTGCACGCCGAGCACGCGCGCCGCGCCTTCGCTTCGTGCGCGGCAGGCCGGAGCGAGGGCGCGCAGCGCGGCCTCGATCTCGGCGTGCGGCGCGGTCATCGTCGTTGCCAGCAGCGCCGTCGTGCCGTGCATCACGTGCGTGCGTGCGATCGTGTCGATGGCCGCTCCGGCCTGCATCGTGTCGGCGCCGCCGCCGCCGTGCACATGCAGGTCGATGAAGCCGGGCAACAGGATCGGCGCGCTGCCGTCGCGCCAGGCATCGTCGGCCACCGGCGTGCCTTCGACGGCGGCGATGCGATCGCCATCGACGATCACGCGGCCGCGCAGCAGCGCCGGCGGCGTGACGATGAAACCTTCGAGCGTCTTCACGTTGTCGCAGCCAGGTAGAACCACTCGTGGCCCGGCAACGCGTTCGGGTCCGGGAAGACGATGTGGCCATCGTGCTCGGCGCGCAGCGGCGTGCCGTCAGCGCGCGTGGCGATCAGGTCGCCGGCTTTCAACCCGTCGAAACTCGCCCACGTCTTCGCAAAACGATCGTTCTCGTGTTCGCGATCGACGACCGTCAACAGACTCAGACGCTGCAGCGGTGCTGCCGGCGGCGCGAGCGGCAGATCGGCCAGGCCGAGCAATGCCACGGCCTGACGGATCGCGCGGTGCGCGACCTCGGGCCCGGCAGGATCGTCGTGCTGGCCGCATTCGAGCGTGACGCCGTAGCCGCCTTGCAAACGCATGTACTCCGTGGTGCCGATGCCGTAGCTCGGGTCGGCCTCCGGCAGGCCGCGCGCGCGCCGCCGCGCCGCGCCCTGCGCATAGGCGCTCATCCAGCCATCGACGATGCGCGCCGGGCCGAGATGGTCGGCCAGCCGCCCTTCGGCCGCCGCGTGCGCGAACGGCTCCAGCGCGCCGCGGTTGTCGGCCGGCCCGCGCATCACGAACGGTTGGCCGGGACTGCGGAACGAGTGCAGGTCGAGCAGCACGTCGTGCGCCGCCAGCCATGGGCACAGCGTGTTGGCGATGTGGTCTTCGTGAACATCCGGCATGTCGGTCGGCACGAGGCGCCGGTTCAGGTTGCGCTCGCCATTGCGCGTGCCTTTGTCGTAGGCCAGCGGGTTCGTCACCGGCAGCAGCGTCAGGCTGCCGCGCTCGACGCGCCAGCGTCCGCCGTCGAGTTCGCCGAGCACACGTTCGATGCCGCGCGTGCCGGCGGTCTCGTTGCCATGCACCGCGCCGAGCACGATGAGTTTGGGGCCGGCGGCAAAGCCGGCGAAGTGGTGGGCTCGCAGCATGTGGATCATTGTCGTTGCCCGAACGCAGGATCGATCTTCGGCAGCGCGGCAGCCGCAGCGCATGACAGAGGCACAGCACGGCGTCGCTACACTTTGCCGGCACGCGTTGCAGGCGCGAATTTGCCCATCGAACAGCGCAGGTGCCGACCCCGATGAACACTCGCCCGACCCGTGCCTTCCTTCGTTCGGCGATGCTCGCCGCACTCGCCGCGGCCGGCTTGGCGGGCTGCGCGCACCGGATTCCGCCGCCGCCGAGCACCGCCACCGGCTGCATCGAGTTGAAGGGACTGGCCATTCCCGCGGCAGCGATCGGGCTGCCCACCGGCGGTGCGGTCGTGACCGATGCGGCCATCGTGCCGCCAGGCGGCACCGGTGCAGCAGCGCTCGGCGAATACTGTCGTGTGCAAGGGGAGATCGCTCCGATCGATTCAACGGCGCCGAAAATCCGCTTCCAGGTCAACCTGCCGGCGGCCTGGAACGGCAAGGCGATGATGTTCGGCGGCGGCGGCTACAACGGCATCGTCGCCACCGGCGTCGGCAACCTGCCC
This sequence comes from uncultured beta proteobacterium, assembly GCA_963816315.1. GTDB lineage: Bacteria > Pseudomonadota > Gammaproteobacteria > Burkholderiales > Burkholderiaceae_C > CADEEN01. The sequence goes on along the minus strand of CAWFJZ010000047.1, from coordinate 77,790 downwards.
GCCGGACCCGCCGACAAACCGTTCCCGCTCGGCCGCGGCTACGCCACCTTCGGCAGCGACTCCGGCCATCAGGCCGGGCCGGCGACCAGCCGCGACGGATCGTTCCTGGCCAACGACGAGGCGCTGCGCAACTTTGCCGGCGACGCGCTGAAGAAGACGCGCGACGCGGCCGTGATCGTCATCCAGCACCGCTATGCGAAGGCGCCCGAACGCAGCTACTTCGCCGGCGGCTCGACGGGCGGGCGCGAAGCGCTGCTGGCGGTGGGCCACTGGCCGCGCGACTTCGACGGCGCGATCGTGCTCTACCCGGCCTGGAACGCCGCCGCGCTGAACCTGCAGTTGGGCGTGATGACGCGCGAGATGGCCAAGCCCGGTGCGTACATGAATCGCGACAAGCGCAAGGCCTTGCTCGACGCTTCGCTCGAAGCCTGCGACGCGCTCGATGGCGCACGCGATGGCATCGTTGCCAACGTGCGCGCCTGCGAAGCGAGCTTCGACCCAACCAAGGCGATGCTGCGCGGCAGCCCGCTGCGTTGCGCCGGCGGTGCGGACACCGGCAACGAGTGCCTGTCCGACGCGCAGATCGGCGGCGTGAAGGCGCTCGAACGCCCGCTCGTCCTCGACTACAAACTCGCCAGCGGCGAGAACGGCTACCCGGGCTTCACCGTGTGGGGCACCGACTTCGGCATCCCGAAGGACCACCCGCTGCAGCCGCTGGTGACGACGCTGGCGCTGGGCACACAGGCGCCGGCCAACCCGATGCCGCCAGTCAAGCTGCCCGACAGCCCGCCTTATGGCAGCACGTTCTACGAGCAGTGGGTCAAGTTCGCCGTGACGCGCGACCCGGGCTACGACCCGCTGTCGCTCGACCCGCGGGCACCGGGCCGCTGGCAGGCCAGGGTCGTCGAGTTGACGGCGCTGCAGGACGCCAACCGCACCGACTACGCGGCCTTCAAGGCCCGTGGCGGAAAAATCCTGATGGCGCACGGCATGCACGATGCGCTGGTGAGCCCGCGCGCGACACGCCAATTGATGGAGCGCCTGCGCAAGACGATGGGCGAGGCCGAATTGGCCGGCCTGCTGCGCTACTACGAGATTCCGTCTTACGGCCACGCGGCCAGCACCACCTTCAACGCCGCCTGGGACTCGCTGACCACACTCGAGAACTGGGTCGAGCGCGGCATTGCGCCGCCGCCGCAGGTGGTGGCCGACACGGCAGGCGTGCCCGGCCGCACGAGGCCGCTGTGCGAGTGGCCGGCCTGGCCGCGCTATCGCGGCAGCGGTGAGGTGAGTGCGGCAGCGAGCTTCGAGTGTGTGCGGGAGCAGGCGAGGCTGCCGGAACCCTGACGTATGCGCAACTCGCGCGCTAATGCTCCGTCAGCCCAACCAAGGCATCAAGGCGGCGTCGATCGTGCGGCCGAGCGCTGGGACGCGCCAGGTCGTCGCGCAGTTCGCCGTCGGCGCGTAGCGCGTGCCGAGGTTGCTGAGCAGCGCGATGAGGTAGTGGCACCTTCGCGTCGGCCCGCCTTCACGCGAGATGCCACGCACGATGCCGGCGTCCGACGCATAGTTTTCCGTGGTGCCGGTCTTGTGGGCAAAGCGCACTGTGGCGTTGGCGGACGCCGCACGCACATCGCCGGCGAAGCGGTAGCCGCCGGCCTTCACCGCGCCGTCGTCGTCGATCCAGCGCGGCGGCAATTGCGCCGGCAGGCCGGCCACCCAGCCCGGCTCGCCGGCCAGCGCGGTCGAGGACAAGACCTCGTGCAGCGCCTGCGCTTCGAGCCATTGCCGCAACCGGCTTTGGCTGTCACGCGACAGCAGCGGCGGCGTGCCGGGCGCGAGCCATGGCGCGGCGGGCGCATCGGCATCGAGCAACCAGAGCAGGCGCGCCGTGTCCCACGCCGTCATCTGCAACTGACCGACGCCGGCGCCGGCGGCATTGCCCCAGGCGCCGTCGGGCCGCGTGTTCTCCAAGCGCAGCGTCGGCAGGCCGTAGAGGGCGAAGGCGTCGTGCAGACGGTCGCCCGCCGTGCCGAGGATGCCGCAGCGGTGCAGCATCGCCACCAACGCCGAGGTCGAGTTGTTGCCGCTGACGGTGATCATGTCTTCGCCGAGTTGCGCCACGCTGTGAACGGCGCCGGCATGTTCGACCGCATCGTCCCAGGTGCAGCCCTGCTGGTCCACCCAGCGCGCCACGCCGACGGCCACCATCAGTTTGGCCAGCGACGCCGGGTACGGCGCGACGAAGCGGTGCGGGCCATCGCCCCACAGCGGCGGGAAGCGCTGGCGCCGCCAATCGGCGTGGGGCCACCAGGCGATGCTGTGGTGATGCTCGTCGCGCACGTCGGCGTCGAAGCGGATGTTGCGCACGGGACCGCCGTCGCTGCCGATGTCGGCGACGACGCCGTGCGGATGCTCACGCGAGAACAGCACGTTGGCCCACACCGGCGGCGCGCGGTGCGGGAAGGCGACGACGGCGACATCGAGGCTCGGGAAATGCGCCAACGGCGCGCCGTCCTGCATCGCATCGGCGGTCTGCTCGAAGCGTTGCGCACGCACTGCGTCTAGCAGAAGGTGGGCAAGCCGGTCATGCGTCATGCCGCATCACAACAGATGACAGGCCGCCTGCCGATCCCCAATGTTGCGTAAGACAGGCACTTCGCTGCGGCAACGCGCTTCGGCGCGAGGGCAGCGCGACGCGAACGCGCAGCCCGGCGGCGGCGGCGCGAGCGGGCTCGGTGGCTCGCCGTGGATGGCGATGCGTGCGCGGCGGTCGGCCATTCGCAGTACCGGCGTCGCGCTCATCAGCGCCTGCGTGTACGGATGCAGCGGCTGGGCGAATATGTTCGCCTTAGCGCCGCTCTCGACGACCCGACCGAAGTACATCACCAGCACGTCGTGCGCCACATGCTCGACCACCGCCAGGTTGTGCGAGATGAAGACGATGCCGGTGCCGTACTCGTCCTGCAGGTCCATGAAGAGGTTGAGGATCTGCGCCTGGATCGAGACATCGAGCGCCGATGTGGGCTCGTCGGCGACGACGATGGCCGGGCGCAGCATCATCGCCCGCGCGATGGCGATGCGCTGGCGCTGGCCGCCGGAGAACATGTGCGGATAGCGCGCCAGGTGTTCGCGCTTCAGGCCGACACGCGCCGCCATCGCGCCGATGCGCTCGTCGCGCTCGCTTGCGGCCAGCGTCGTGTTGAGTTTGAGCGGCTCGGCGAGCGTGGCGGCGATCGTCTGCCGCGGGTTCAGCGACGCGTACGGGTTCTGGAACACCATCTGCACGCGCGGCCGCAGCGCCGCCAGCGTGGTTTTGTCGGCCTGCGCAACGTCGGTACCGTCGATGGCCAGCGTGCCGCGCGTCGGCCGCTCGATCATCACGAGCTGCCGCGCCAGCGTCGATTTGCCGCAACCCGATTCGCCGACGATGGCCAGCGTGCGCTTCGCGTCGAGCGTGAACGAGACGCCGTCGAGCGCGCGCACCGTCTGCACCGGGCGCAGCCAGCCGCGGCGCACGGTGTAGTGGCGCGCGAGGTCGGTGGCTTGCAGCAGCGGCGAGTTCACGAACAAGCCTGCCCACCGTTCGCACTGAGCTTGCCCTTCGACATGCTCAGGATGATCGGAACACAGCACTTCGACAAGCTCAGTGCGAGCGGGCGTACGTTCACCGCGCCTCCAGCGGAAAGAAGCAGCGCACGCCGTTGTGCAGCGCCGGCCGCTCGCTCTTGCAGCGCGACTGCACGCACTCGCAGCGTGGTGCGAACAGACAACCCGCCGGCCGGTCGAAGCGGCCGGGCACGACGCCGCCGAGCGCATCGAGCCGGCGCGCGCCCTTGTTGTGCTCGGGCAGCGCGGCCAGCAGCGCCGCGGTGTACGGGTGGCGCGGCGCGTCGAAGAGTTTGTTCACGGCCGCGGTCTCGACGATCTGCCCGGCGTACATCACCGCGACGCGTTGCGCCTGCTGCGCGACGAGCGCGAGGTCGTGCGTGATCAGCATGAGCGCCATCTGCCGCTCGGCCTGCAGCTTGCCCAGCAACGCCATGATCTGCGCCTGCACGGTGACGTCGAGCGCGGTCGTCGGCTCGTCGGCGATCAGCAGGCGCGGGTTCGCGGCCAGCGCGATGGCGATGCCGACGCGCTGGTTCATGCCGCCGGAGAGCTGGTGCGGGTAGGCGTGCTGGCGTTGCTTCGCGTCGGGCAGCTCGACCAGGTCGAGAAGTTCGACGATGCGGCGCTGCTGAGCGTCGCCATGCAGGCCGAGCTGCGCGGCCAGCACCTCGCCGATCTGAAAGCCGACCGTGTACGCCGGGTCGAGGCTGGCCAGCGCGTCCTGAAAGACGATCGCGATGTCGCGGCCGACGACGCGGCGCCGCTCGCGCGCAGGCATGTGCAGCAGGTCGCGGCCGTCGAAGCGGATGGTGTCGGCGCTGACCTGGCCCGACGCATCGACCAGGCCGAGCAGCGCCAGCATCGCCACCGACTTGCCCGAGCCCGACTCGCCGACGATGCCGAGCACTTCGCCGGATTCGACGGCGAGGTCCACGCCATCGACGGCGGTGAAGTCGCCGAAGGCGACGCGCAGGTTGCGGGCTTCGAGGAGCAGCGTCATGAAAGCGTTTTGAGTTTCGGGTCGAGCGCATCGCGCAGCCCATCACCGACAAGGTTGATCGCCAGCACCGAGATCAGAATCGCCAGCCCCGGCATCGTCACCACCCACGGCGCGCGCGCGATGTAGTCGCGCGCCGAGGCCAGCATCGTGCCCCACTCCGGCAACGGCGCCGGCACGCCGAGGCCGAGAAAACCGAGCGCCGCGGTCTCGAGCACCGCCGAAGAAAACGCCAACGTCGCGTTGACGATCAGCGGCGCCAGGCAGTTCGGCAGCACGGTGATGAACATCAAGCGCAACGTGCCGGCGCCGGCGATGCGGCTGGCCATCACGTACTCCTTGGCCGTTTCGCTCATCGCCGCGGCGCGCGCCAGGCGCGTCGTGCCCGGCAGCGAGCCGACGGCGATGGCGATCATCGTGTTGAGCAGGCCGGGGCCGAGGATGGTGATGACGCAGATCGCCAGCAGGATGCCGGGCAGCGCGAGCAACACGTCCATCGTGCGCATGATCGGCGGCGACAACACACGTTCGTTGAACGCGGCGACGAGGCCGAGGATCACGCCGGGGATCAGCGCCATCAGCACCGACATGACGCCGATCGCCAGCGAGATGCGCGCGCCGTGCATCAGCCGCGACAGCAGGCAGCGGCCGAGCTCGTCGGTGCCGAGTGGGTAGGCGAGCAGGCCACCGTCGCGCCACAGCGGCGGTGTGAGCATGTCGCTGCGGAATTGTTCGAGCGGGTCGTGCGGTGCGAGCCAGGGGGCGAAGAGCGCAGCCAGCGCGAACAGCATGAGCACGACGAGCGCGATCAGCGCGCCGCGGTTTGCTGAATAGCCTCGCCAGAACTCACGCAGTGGGCCTGGGGGCGCCAGGGCTTCGACAGGCTCAGCCCGAACGGTGGTTGGCGTACTGTTCATCGACCCACCCCACCCGTTCGGGCTGAGCCTGTCGAAGCCCGCCCTGAGCTTGTCGAAGGGCTTGGACTCACGCGCGATCCCGGATGCGCGGGTCGGCCACGCCGTACAACACATCGACGATCAGGTTCGCCGCAATGAACGTCAACGCCGAGATCAGGATGCCGGCCTGCACGACGGGATAGTCGCGCCGGCCGATCGAGTCGATCAGCCATTTGCCGATGCCGGGCCAAGAGAAGATGGTCTCGGTCAGCACCGCGCCGCCGAGCAGCGCGCCGGTTTGCAGGCCGACGACCGTGATCACCGGGATCAGCGCATTGCGCAGGCCATGCACCACCACCACGCGCAGCGGCGACAGGCCGCGCGCCCGCGCGCTGCGCATGAAGTCTTCGCGCAGCACTTCGAGCAACGAAGAACGCGTCATGCGCGCGATCACCGCCATCGGCACCGTGCCGAGCACGAGCGCGGGCAGCAGCAGGTGTCGCAGCGCGGAGGTGAACGCGCCAGCCTCGACCGACAACCAGCTATCGATCAGCATGAACCCCGTGCGCGCATCGATGTCGTACTCGATGGCGATGCGGCCCGAGACGGGCGTGAGACCCAGATCGACCGAGAACACCATGATCAGCACCAGCCCCCACCAGAAGATCGGCATCGAGTAGCCGAGCGTGGCCAGGCCCATCACGCCCTGATCGATGAACTTGCCGCGGTTCAACGCCGCGAGCGCGCCGAGCGTGACGCCGACGACGAGCGCGAGCATCAGCGCGGCGAGCGCAAGTTCGATCGTCGCCGGAAACAGCGCCGCGAACTCAGCAGCCACCGGCTCGCGCGAGACGATCGACGTGCCGAGATCGCCGCTCACCGTCTGCTTCAAATAACGCCCGTACTGCACCAGCAGCGGCTGATCGAGCCCCAGCTGCGTCACCAGCCGCGCATGCGCTTCGGCGTCGAGCTTGCGCTCGCCGACCATGACTTCGATCGGATCGCCGGGCACGAGCCGGATGAGGAAGAACGCGGCCAGCGTGATGCCGATGAAGGTCGGCAGCAGCAGCGCCAGTCGCTTGAGCAGGAACCGCGTCACGGCCGTGGTGCGTCCAACGCTGCCCAGGTGTCGCCGTCGGCAGCGTCGAGCAACCGGTCGGCGGACTCGACATCGACTTTGCGCTCGATCGCAACGATGGCAGTCTTGATGTGCCAGCCGCATTGCGACAGCGTGTCGCGCGCTTGGTCGAGCGTGCAGCCTGTGGCCAGCACCGTCAGCCGCTCGGCGCGCGCGATCAGCTTGCTGTTCGACGCCCGCAGATCGACCATCAGGTTGCCGAAGACCTTGTGCAGCCGCACCATCAGCGCCGAGGAGAACGTGTTGAGCGCGATCTTCTGCGCAGTGCCGGCTTTCAGGCGCGTCGAGCCGCTGATGACTTCGGCGCCGGTGGCCAGCGTGATGCCGATCTCGGCCAGTGACGCGAGGGGTGAGCCCGGGTTGTTGGCGATGCCGATCGTCAGCGCGCCGCACATGCGCGCATGCTGCACCGCGCCGAGCACGTACGGCGTGCTGCCCGACGCGGCGACGCAGAGGACGACATCGTTCTCCGTCGGCCCGAGGCGGTGCAGGTCCTGCGCGGCCTGCGACGCATCGTCTTCGGCGCCTTCGACCGCGACGTACATGGCGGGGTCGCCCCCGGCCATCAGCGCCCGCGCGCGCTCGCGCGGCCAGTTGAAGGTGGGAGTGAGCTCGACGCTGTCGAGCACGCCGAGGCGGCCGCTGGTGCCGGCTCCGATGTAGATCAGCCGCCCGCCGGCGCGCATGCGCGGCACGGCGGCATCGACGGCGCGCGCGATGTCGGCGGTGGCGGCGCGCACGGCAGCGACGGCTTCGACCTGGTCATCGACGAAGGCAGCGACGAGGTCGGGGGTGGCGTAGCGATCCAGGCGCGGGTGTTTGGCGTCGGGCGTTTCGGTGGTGGCGGGCGCGGCGCCTGCGCTGTTCTTCTTCTTGGCAGCCATCGTCTTGCGCGCGGTCACGGCGGCGTCACCAACACGTGCAGGATCGCCGCGGTTTCTGCATCGGGCATGCCGTCGAATCTGGCGGGCCGAAAGCGCATCTGAAATGCAGAGACCGTGCGCCGCGTCGCTTCGTCGAGCACGCCGCTCGTCTGCGGCGCAAAGCCATGGCGCGTCAACATCTGCTGGAACCACGGCACGTCGGGCAGCGCTTGCTTCGAACACCACCCGCTGCGCCGCCACGCGCTGCTGCATCCGGCCACGCAATCAGACCTTCATCGGCCAGCCGCTGCCACGGAAACATCGGCCCCGGATCTTCCTTCCACTGCGGCAGCACATCGCTGTGGCCGACGATGCGCTCGGGCCGGATGCGGTGGCGCTGCACGATGTCCTTCATCAGCGGCAGCAGCGCATCGATCTGCGCCTTGGGAAACGGCAGGACCTCGCGCGTGCCGTCGGGCCGCAGGCGAAAGCCCGGGTGCACGATCTCGATGCCGATCGAGCTCGCGTTGAGCATCTGGTGCCCGCGCCAATGGCTCGCGCCCGAATGCCAGGCGCGCTCGTCTTCCGGCACCAGCCGATAGATCACCGGCGGCGTTTCATCGCTGACGAGGTAATGCGCGCTGACCTCGTCCTTCGGCTCGGTCAGCACCTTGATCGAATCGCGTCAATTCGGCCACGGTGTAGTGCAGCACGAGAAACAGCACGCGGCTGTCCTGGTTGGCGCTGGTGTAGCGGGTGTCGATCGGCACGCCGCCGGGGGTTGTCGTTCTCGTGCTGGCGCAGCCAGCGACCAGGGCGACGCACATCAGCACCGTGAAACTGCAGCGGTTCATGCCGCAGATGCTAGATCACACGGCGCGAACTCGATTCACCGATCGAGTTTGCCGTTGTTGCCGGTTTGGCAAACGTCCGCTGCGGCCGCGCCGCCATCGCTGAGATCGGCGCGCCACCGAGCCGAGGCGGCGCGTGCCGCCCAGGCCCGGAACTCAAATCATCTTACGGCCGGCAAGCTGAGGCGTTCAGCGGGGTCGTTCCCGCAGGTCGCGTGACCAAAACCACGGGCGCTGATGCCCGTGCCTCCGTTCGGGTTGGGCGTGATGTCGTAGACGATGTTGTCGGGATGCGCGGCGTCACCACTGAACAAGGCGGCAACGCCGCCATTGACGTAGTCGAGCATGAGGTTGTTGCGCACGCGCCAGCCAATCATGTGGTCGGCACATGAGGTGTCGCCGCTCACGCCGACAGCGCCCACGACCTTGCGCTGCGCGTTGTACAGCGCCAGGCCACCGCCGAAGACGTTCACGCCACCGATCTTCTTGTGGACCATGAAATCGTTTGCCAAGCCGTTGTTGGCCGAGTTGCCGCCATAGGCAACGCTCGTGTCGACCGGATTGCTGTGCTGCAGCCCGAACAAGCTGCCGCCGGGCTGCACGGCCGAGAACAGGTTGGCGGTGGACAAGGCCAGTCCATCGAGGCTGAAGGCGTTGGCGGTATTGGCCTTTTGTGCCGAGATGACGCGGCTGCCCGGCCACTGCGCGCCGCGGTCGTCACCCGAGAAGGCCACCGCGCAGACCGTGCCGTCGCGGTCAACCAGCGTCGCCCACATCTGAAAGTTCAAGCCACTGCCTTCTGTCGCGACCGCGCTGATCAAGGCTCCCTGGAGTTGGCTCCAGCTCGGCAGGTTGCGGCAATCGGCGTGGGCCAGCGGCGCGCCCAGCGCCATGGTGGCTGCGACCGCAGCCAGTCGGATCTTCAGTTTCATGATTTGCTCCAATGCATCGGTGCCTGCCGGATGGCGAACGGCTGGGCAGCCCCTCACGCACGATCCGGCAACGCGGCGGCGAGGACAGCGGCTGCAATTCAAACAGCACTGCGAGGGCACATCACGACGCGTGCTGGAACTTGCCGCGCATTCGATGCGCGCGGATCACCCGTCGTCAAGAAATCTTAGGCATCGCGTCGGACGCTGCCTAGAGGCACAGTGACTTCGCAGTTAGGGGTCTGCGCGCCCGAGCCCCGGGATAAATCACTCGAGCGACTGCGCGACGGCGGCGTCGAGGCCGAGAAAATGGCGCAAGTGGCATCGCCTCACGTGCAATGCAGAATCGGCGCGACGATGAAGACCGTGCTGTCGTGGATCACCGCCGCGCTGCTGCTGAGCGCACCATCCGCAACCGCGGCGTTCGACGACGAACTGCCAGCGCCGGTAGTGGCCGCGCTGGCGCAAGCCGGCTTGCCGCCTGACGCGCTCGGCGCGATCGCGATCCCGCAGACCTTTTGGGCGCGCACCTGGCAGCACCGCGCCGACGCACCGATGCAACCAGGCTCGTCGATGAAGCTCGTCACGACCATCGTCGCCCTCGACCGCCTCGGGCCGAACCACCGCGGGCGCACCACGCTGCACACCACCGGCACGGTCAACAACGGTGTGCTCGACGGCGACCTGGTGCTCGTTGGCGGCGGCGGCCCGGATTTCGATTTGCCGGCGCTGTGGCAATTGCTGTTCGAGCTGCGCCAGCGCGGCGTGCACACAGTCGCCGGCGGCCTCGTGCTCGACCGCTCGCTGTTCAAGCCGGCGCGCATCGACATCGGTGTGCGGCCGTTCGACGAAGCGCCGGAGTGGCCGTACAACGTGATCCCCGATGCGCTGATGCTCAGTGGCAACCTGATGGGCCTGGCGCTGTCGGCGGACGACAGCGGTGCGGTGAGTGCGCGCCTGATGCCGCCGCTCGACGGTGTGAGCGTCGATGCAAGCGCCCTCGTGCTGACCGACAAGCATTGCGCCGATTGGGACGAAGACTGGCTGCCACCGCGCGTCGGCGAAACCTCGCCCGGTCAATGGCGCATCGAGGTGCAAGGTGGCTTCCCGCGTCGCTGCGAAGCGCAAGCCGCCCTGCAACTGCTCGACCGCGATGTGATCACCGAGCGCCAGGTGCGCGCGGTGTGGGCGAGCCTGGGTGGGCGCTTCACGGCCGCGCCGGGCAACGTGCGCGAGGGCGCGCTGCCGACGGGCGCGCAACGCATCGCTCAGCACAGCGCGCGGCCGTGGGGCGAGGTGCTCCGCAACATGAACAAGACGAGCGACAACGCGCTGACGCGGTTGTTGTTCCTTCAGCTCGGCGTGGCGGCGATGACGACGAACACCCACACGACGACGCTCGAGCTTGCGCAGCGCGAGGTGCTGCGCTGGTTCGACGCGCAGCGCATCGATCGCGACGGCCTGGTGATGGACAACGGCTCGGGCCTGTCGCGCAGCGAGCGCATCGCGCCGCGCACGATGGCGCGTGCGATCGAGGTTGCGCTCGAGGGCCGGCATGCGCCCGAACTGCTGATGAGCCTGCCGGTGGCCGGCGTTGACGGCACGATGCGCAACCGCTTGAAGGGCACGCGCGCTAAAGGCTGGGCGCGGTTGAAGACGGGCACGCTGAAGAACGTGACCGCTTTGGCCGGCACGGTGCGCGACACGCGCGGCGACACGTGGGTCGTCGTCGCATTCATCAACCACGACGACGCGGCCAAGGGTCGGCCGGCACTCGACGCATTGATCGAATGGGTGGCGAACTCGGGCGCGCGATGGCGCTGAGTCCCTCCCCACTTTGTCGGTTGACGCATCGCGCGAGCGCGTGCACAGTCGCGCCTTCGTTTTGTTCAACTCGCCGCAGGAGGCCGCCATGACCCATCTGGACCTTGCCCCTTCGCTCGCCTGCACCGCCGCCGCCTGATCGCGCGCGCCACACGCACCAAGTGTTCGTGAGGCCGTGACCGTCACCGGTCGCGGCAGCTAGCCAAAAGCTCTCTTCGTTGGCCGCATCCGCTGCGGCTCGGCTTTGCTTTGCTTCATCACGAACACCCATGATCGAACTGACTGATCTCGAACGCCTGCGCGCCATCGGCCTGACGCCACGCATCCTTTCTTCATTGCCAGAAGTGCGCGCCGACGACACGCTGATGCGCGTCGTCGAGGTGCAGCGCGACAGCGTCATGCTGCACAACGGCGACCACGCGGTGCGGGCGCGCGTGCTGCCGGCGCTGCATGCGGCGCTCGACAACGACGCGCTGGCGGTCGGCGACTGGGCCTATGCGCAGCGCAACCCGCTGGCCGAATGGTGGGTGCATGTGCGCGTGCCGCCCGTGAACCAGATCGCGCGCCGCCTGCACGATGGCCGCGACAAGGTGACGCGCGTCGTGCTCGTCGCCAACATCGACACCGTGCTGATCGTCATGGGCCTGGACCATGACTACAACCCGCGGCGGCTGGAGCGTTACCTGGCCTTCACGCGGCTGGCGCGCGTCAGTGCCGTCGTCGTGCTGACCAAGGCCGATCTCGTGAGCGACGACGAACGCGCTGCGCGCGAGCACGAGGCGCTGTCGCTGGTGCCGGCCGACGTGGCCGTGCTCGCCGTCAACGGCACGTCGGCGCAAACGGCAGCGGCGCTCGAACCGTGGCTCGGCGCCGGGCAGACGCTGGTCGTCGTCGGCTCCAGCGGCGCCGGCAAGAGCACGCTGACCAACACGCTAATCGGCGCCGACATCCAGGACACCGGCGGCATCCGTGACGGCGATGGCCGTGGCCGGCACACGACGACCGTGCGCTCACTGCATGCGCTGCGAAGCGGCGCCTGCATCATCGACACGCCGGGCCTGCGCACGCTGCGCCTGGATGCCGACGCCGGCGAAGTGGTGCAGGCCTTCGACGACATCGCCCGCCTGGCGCCGCAGTGCCGCTTTCGCGATTGCCGGCACGCCGGCGAGCCGGGTTGTGCGGTCCGCGACGCTTTGCAACCGGCGCGGCTGAAGAATTTTCACAAGCTGCAGCGCGAAACGCAGCGCGATGCGATGAGCGCGCTCGAACGCAAAACACTGGTGGCGACGTGGAAAGTTCGCACCAAGGCCGGGCGTGAGCGAGCCAAGGAGAAGAAACGCGCATGAATATCGCGGCGCCGGGCGCGAGAACTTTCGTCGCGCCCGGCGGTCCATCGACCGTCAGGGCCCACCCGTTCAGGAGAACTCATGTTCGACCACGTGAAATTCGGCGTCAGCGACTATGCAGCGAGCAAAGCATTTTTCCTCGCGGCACTTGAACCACTCGGCGTCACTGTTGTCACGGAGTGGCCGCCGAACGGTGTCGAGCTCAGCCAACCAAAGGGTACGGTTTCGTTGTGCCTGTATCAAACCGAGGAGAAGCCGGCGCATCTTCACCTGGCGTTCGCGGCCGAGAATCGCCAGCAAGTCGAAGCGTTCCATCGCGCGGCTTTGCAGGCGGGTGGCAAAGACAATGGCGCGCCGGGTCTGCGCCCTCACTACCACGCGAACTACTACGCAGCCTTCGTCATGGGTCCGGACGGGCACAACATCGAAGCGGTTTGCCACGAGGCCGAAGCCTGACTCGAACGATGAAGCGCTCACCGAAGTCGCTTGCACGCGCCGTGCTCGGTGTCTGTGCTGCCGCTCTCGCCCACATGATTGCGCCGCCGGCACAGGCCGAGACGCTGCGCTGCTCCGGCGGCAGCGCCGGCGAAGGCGACTCGCGCGTCTCGGTGCTCTACAAGTGCGGCCAGCCGCTGCTCAAGGACAGCTTCTGCGCGCCGCTGTACTACGGGCCCGATCTGCAACTGGTGCCCGAACCCTGGGCCGGCACCGTGCTGCCGTGCCAGACGATCGAAGAGTGGCTGTACGAGCGCGGTCCGGGCAACATGACAGCCACGCTGCGCTTTCGCGCCGGCGTGCTGCAGTCGATCCGCTACGGCCGTTCGCCGCGCTGAACTTTCAAGGCGTGATCGACGAGCCCGTGATCACCGGCTGCCCAGGCGCCGCGATAACGAACAAGCCGGGCAGGCCGGGCAGGTCGAAGCTCGGCGCCGCCGTGCCGATGCTCCTGTTGCTGGTCATCGTGCTGTCGCGCACCGACATCGTTCCGGTGCGGCTGTTGCTGACATAGATGATCGCGCTGCCGGATTCGTTGGCGCTGTTGTTGCGCATCACCGTACCGCACATCGACAGGTCAAAGGTGTTGCCGTCCATGTAGATGCCGCCGCCGAGGCCGCCGCCCGGCGTGCCGGCGATGGCCGGGTTCTGGCCGACGCCGATGGCCTTGTTGTGCGTGAAGACGGTGTTGACCACCGTGTACGAGGTGTCGATGCTCGACAGCCCGCCGCCGTTGGAGCAGACGTTGCCGTAGCCGTCGGCGCCGCCGAAGGTGCTGTTCACCACGTACACCGGCGATGCACGCGACATCTCCAGCGCACGCACCGCCGCGCCGCCGAGGTCGGGCCCGGTGGACTCGCACTGGTTGCGGAAGAAGCGCGCGTTGATGATCGCCAGGCGCCCGCCGCGCGCGAACACCGCGCCGCCGCCATACACCTCCTTCAGGCCGTAGCCCTGGCCGCTCGAATTGCCATCGACGAAGGTGATGTTCTGCAGCGTCGATTTCGGCGAATCCTGGAAGTCGCAGTTCGGCGACGTCCAGACGAGGCTCTGGTCGCAACTGTTCTGGTAGAGGATGCGCCGCGCGCCGCCGCCCGACAGCGTGACCTTGCCGCCGCCGTCGAGCACGAGGTCGGGCTTGTTGTTGAAGACACGCGCCGTGGCCGCCATCGTGATCGTCACCGGATCGGCGCCGCAGTTGAAGGTGACGACGCCGCCGTTGGCCACCGCAGCGACCACTGCGGCCGAGGTGCAGCTCGCAGCGGTGCCATTGCCGACGACGGTGGTCGGCGTGGCAATGCTTTTGACCTGCCCGCCCGCCGGCACAGCGCAAGCACCTGCAGGGTTGCCGGCGACGGGGCCGCCGTCCGCGGGCGGGGCGGTAGGCGGCGCTGCGGGTGGGATGCGGGCGGCGATGCGGATGGCGTGGTCGGTGGGTTGCTCGGCGGATTGGCGGGTGGGTTGGACGGCGGCGCAGGCGCCGGGTCGCCACTGGCCGTGGGTGTGGGTGTGTCGCCGGTGGCGTCACCGCCACCCCCGCAAGCCGCCAAGGCCAGGCCGGCCGCAGCCATCAGGAACAACGCGCGCGAACGGGCAAGAGTGAAGGTGCAGGTTGAGTTCATGGCGCCAGCGTAGGGGCGTGTTCATGCGCGCTGTCAAAACATGTAGCGAGAGCGCGCGAATCACACGCGCGGTCACACGATCAGGGCCGGAGGAGAAAAATCCGTGATCGATCCACGGCCGCGCGTGAACACTTGTGTCTGCGGCTTGCATTTTTGCGCGATGCGCCGCAGGCCCCTGCGCGTGGCGGCACGCGCGGCGTCACTCCACGCGCACGAACTCGCGGCGCACGCGCTGCGCGTCGCCGTGGTTGAAGTGCCACCACTCGGTGGGGATGCCGCGAAAGCCGCCATGGTGCATCGCGGCGCGCAGCACTTCGCGCGCCTCGATGTGATGCTGCGCGATGTGGCCGGCGGCGAGTTGTTCGGCTTCGAGCGCGGGGTGCGAACGCAGGCTCATCTCGTCGAAGCCGCTGCCCATGTCGAGCTCGTGGTTCTTGTCGTCGAGCAACGTCACATCGACCGCCATGCCGAAGCTGTGGATCGAACCGCGCGCCGGGTCGGCGAAATAGATCTGCGCCGGCGTGCCCTGCACATCGCGCCAGATGGCTTCCTGCACGCGCTGCGGGCGCAGCGCGTCGAGCACGAGCAGGCGCTGGCCAGGGTGGTGCGCGGCGAGCCACGCGGCGGCCGTCTCCAACCCTCGCGCCGCTTCGACATGCAGCCACGCGCAGTCGATGCCTTGGTAGAGCACGCGGCCGTCGAAGTTGTTGCTGCCGGCGTAGCGCAGGTCGATGGCGATGCCGGCGATGCTGGCCAGGCGACGGAACGACGGATGCGTCGCAATGTCTTCGATGCGCAGAGCTTTCACTCGCGCCACACGCCTTCGAAGTCCATGCTGCCGTTCGGCGCCATGACAAAGCCCTTCACATCCTTGCGCAGCGGAATGTAGATCGAGGAATGCGCGATCGTGATCCACGGCCGCTCGCGCTTGAAGATGGCTTGCGCTTCGCGGTAGGTCGCGTTGCGCTTCTCAGGGTCCACCGTCGCGCGGCCCTGCTCGACCAACCTGTCGAACGCCGCGTTGCAGAACTTGATGCCGCCGCGGCTGGCCGCACAGGTCAGGTTCGGCGCGAGGAAATCGTCGGCGTCGCCGGTGTCGCCCGACCAGCCGCTCATGTACACATGGTGCTCGCCATTGTTGGCGCGCTTCAGGTACTCGCCCCACTCGTAGGTCTTGATCGTGGCCTTGACGCCGATCTTCGCCCAGTCCTGCTGGATCATCTGCGCCATCAGCATGCCGTTGGGGTTGGTGGGCCGCGCGATCGGCAGCGCCCACAGTTCGATGCCGTCGATCTCCAACTTGCCGGCCAACCCGCTTTCCGCCAGCAACAGCTTCGCGCGCTCGGGGTCGTACTCGTTCTTCAGCGCGCTGTTGTAGCCGGCGATCGCCGGCGGAAAGGCGCTCACCGCCTGCATCGCGTCACCGCGCGGGAACAACACGCGGAACAGCGCATCGCGGTCGATCGCGATGTCGAGCGCCTCGCGCACGCTGCGATGGTCGGTCGGCGCCTTCTTCAGGTTGAAGGCCAGATAGCTGATGTTCAGCGCCTGCGTCTTCAGGATCACCACCTCGCTGCGCTTGTCGAGCGCGGCGATGTCGATGTCGCGCAGCGGCGCCGTGATGTGGCACTCGCCGGCGGCCATCTTCTGCACGCGCACGGCAGGCTCACGGCTGATGGCGAAGATGAGCTGCGTCGTCTTCTGCGCGCCGCCCCAATAGCCTTCGTGCGGCAGCATGCGCACCACGTCGTCCTTGCGGTAGCTCTTCAACTTGAACGGCCCGCTGCCGACCGGCTGGTTGTTGATCGCGCTGGCGCGGCCTTCGGCGAGCAGCCTGGCCGCGTACTCGGCCGAGTGGATGCCGGCAAACGACATCGCGAAGGTGCTGAGGAAGGTGACGTTGGGCGTCTTCAGCCGAAAGCGCACCGTGTGCTCGTCGATGCGGTCGATGCCGGCGATCATCTCCGCCAGGCCGAGGCTTTGCGCATAGACATACGGCACCGCAAACGCGCGGTGAAACGCATGCTGCGCATCGGTCATGCGCCGGAACGTGAAGATCACATCGTCGGCATTGAACTCGCGCGTCGGCGTGAAGGTCGGCGTGCTGTGGAACTTCACACCACGGCGCAGCGTGAAGGTGAAGGTTTTCGCGTCCGGCGCGATCTGCCAAGACGTTGCCAGCTCGGGCTTCAAGTGTGTCGTGCCGCGCTCGAAGCCGACCAGGCCATTGAAGAGCTGCGACGTGACGTTGCTCGTGCTGGTGCTGTCCCACAGGCTCGGATCGAAACCTTCGGGGCTGGCGTCGGCGCAATAGACGAGGGGTTTGGCCGACGCGGCTGCGCATATCGAGACAGCGGCCGCGGCGGCGGCCAAGCGCCAGAAACTCATCGGCCGATGATATCGACGCGCACGCCGGCCGATAGAACAGCCGGCGTGCGCTGCGCGGCTACGGCGCGATCGGCACCGTCTTCGCGTCGATCGACAGCAGGAACTGCACCACCTTGTCGCGGTCGGCCGCGTTGCTGAGCGTATCGACGCCGCCGGTGCCGGCGCTGCGGTGGGTCACGTTGTCGAGCACGCCGGACAACGACAGCACGCTGCCGTTGTGCAGGAAAGAATTCGGGAACGCGCCGATCGACAACAGCGACGGCGGCACGAAGCCCAGGCTGCCGATCGACGGCGCGCCGTTGGTGTTGACCTCGTTGAAGAAGGCCGCATCGAAGGTGCCGACGTTGCGCAACTGGCCCTTCAACTGGCCGGCGTCGATCAGCGCCGCATCCGGCGGCGGCGTGAAGTCGATGCGGCTGCTGGTCCATAACGCGCCGCCGTGGCAGGCCTGGCAGTTGGCGCTCGTGAACAGCGCGCGGCCGGCTGCCACTTGCGGCTCGGTGGCGGGCAGCGGCGAGATCGGCGCGCGGATGCCGAACTGCATGTAGCTCTTCAGCGCGTCCCACGCCGGCACGCCGCGCACTTTGAGTTGGTTGCGGCCGCCGCTGGGCAGCAGCGCGGCCGGCGGCGCCTGGCGCAGGTTGACGACGTTGGTGTCCTGCGTCACGCCGTCGGCCAGCACGATCAGGCCGGGGCCGCCGGAGACGGCGCGGATGTTGAGCTCGAAGTCTTCTTCCTCGTCGCGCTCGCCCGACCAGTTGAGCGCGCGCTGCACGTTGCGCGCGGCGACGGTCTGATCGAAGTCGGTGTGCTGCGGGATCGTGCGCTTGGGGCCCGACGGAAAAATCCAGACGACGTTGTCGGACAGGCCCTTGGGCGTGTGGCAACTGGCG
This sequence comes from uncultured beta proteobacterium, assembly GCA_963816315.1. Taxonomy (GTDB): domain Bacteria; phylum Pseudomonadota; class Gammaproteobacteria; order Burkholderiales; family Burkholderiaceae_C; genus CADEEN01. The sequence goes on along the minus strand of CAWFJZ010000047.1, from coordinate 59,936 downwards.
CACGAGCCCCAGCCCTTGTTCGACATGCGGCCGATGATGGGCGCCGTGGTGCCGGGCGCGGCATCGAACTCGCCGATCGAGGTGTTGTAGAGCTCCTTGCCGATGTGCACCTTTTCGTCTTGCGTGCCGGCGGCCGGCAGCGCCGCCGAGGTCAGCGTCGCCACCACGTCTTCGCGCGCCAGCGTGAGGTCCACCACCGAGACATCGCGCGAGATGAAGTTGTGCACGTAGGCGCGCGTGTCGGTCGAGTTGACGACGATGCCGCGCGGGTTCTTGCCGACCTTGATCTGCAAGACGCGCGTCGCATCGGCCGGGTCGCTCTGCACCGTGGCCGCGCCGCTGGCCGGATCGACCGCCACCTTCACGAGGTGGTTGCTCGCCGCGCTGACGACATAGGCTTCATCGCGCTGATGCTTGAAGGCCATCGCCCAGGGCTGGGTGACGAAGAGCTTGTCCGGGTTGGTCTGGGCCTTGACCGCGGCATGCAGGTTGATCGTCTGCCCGGCGTCGGCGCGCGCCGAGCGGTCGATCACCGAGAGCAGGCTTTGCGTGTTGACGTCGAAGCGGAACGGGCCGTTGGGCGACGCGCCGGTGTTCGGGATGAAAGCGTAATTGCCCTTGACGGCGATGTTGTTCAACTGGTTCGGGTACGCGCCGGTGGTGAACTTGAAGTTGGCCTCGTCGGTGGCGGGCAGCGGCGCGATCTTTTGCAGCGCATCGCCGAGCGCCTTGAAGCCGCTGTCGGCGATCGGGTTGACGGCAATGTCGGCGACGACGGTGTTGCTCGCCGTCGAGACCACGCTCACGTGGCCGGCCTTCGCATCGTCGGCGCCGTCGATCTTGCCTGCGATCGGCAGCGACAGGAACTGCGTCACGTAGAGCGTCTCGTCGTCGTCGTATTGATCGCCGTCGTTGGTGATGGCCAGGCCGCGCGGCTCGGGGCCGACGCCGCTGATCGTCTTGATGACAGCGTCGGTCGCGGTGTCGATCACGCTGACCGAGTTCGAGCGCGCGTTGGCGACGTACAGGCGCCGGCCGTTGGGCGTGAGCACCAGCGCACTCGGCTCGGTGCCGACGTCGATGTGCTTGCTCGGGCTTGCGACCGTGCCGGCCGCCGTGTTGACCGGGATCACCGACACGGTGCCGCTGACGGCGTTGGCCGCATAGGCCTTGCTGCCGTCGGGCAGGAAGGCCACGCCGCTCGGCTCGCTCTGCACCGGCACCTCGGCGAGCTTGCGGTTGGCATCGTTGCGCAAGTCGAAGAAGGTGACGCTGTTGTTGTCTTCGTTGGCCACCACCAGGTAGGCGTTGTCCGCCGTCAACGCCAGCGGTTGCGACGACGCCGCGCCGGCAAACCGAGCACCGCCCTGCGGCGGCGTGTTGCCGCCACCGCCGTAGCCGCCACCACCGCCGCAGGCGGCCAACAAAGTCAAGGCCAAGGCGCCGAGCAGCATCGCCAGCTGTGCAGCGCGCAGGCCATGGGTCAAGGTGATCTTCATGACGTTCTTTCGAAAGGGTTGCATCGATGATCCCGGCGAGCGCGCACGGCGTATTGAAGATTTGCGCCAAGCACGCCCCCGCTGAGAGGCTGAGAGTCTTTCGCTCATGCCCGCTCATCACGCCAGAAGACGCCTGCTCGTCGTTGCAAATGCTCGCCATAGCCCGAGCTATGGCTGTGCTTTGCGCCTCGATCAGACGCCTTCTGGCGCGCTGCTCGGGCACGCTCGAAAAACTCTCAGCCTCTGAGTTCACCGAATCGCTGAAACTGTTCATTCACCAAGAAAGTGCAACCAGACGCTTCCGCATCCCACGAAACAGCGTTCACGCCCCAAGGACTAGGGCTGACGCAGCGGCCCGCACACTCCTACATTGCGCCCCTCTGCTACCCAAGACAGGGGTTTGCCATGGCCAAAGCGGCTGCCAGCACAGCGCGTGCGATGTCGCTGCACATCGGCTTGAACAGCGTCAGCCCGAAGCATTACGAAGGCTGGAGCGGGCCGCTGGCGGCGTGCGAGTTCGATGCCAACGACATGGCCGCGCTGGCCACCTCGCAAGGCATTCGCGGCGAAGAAGCTGCTCACCAAGGCCGGCACGCGCAAGGCGGTGCTGGCCGGCATCCGCGCCGCGGCCAAGGCGCTGAAGAAGGGCGACCTGTTCCTGCTCACCTACTCGGGCCACGGCGGCCAGGTCGCCGATGCGTCGGGCGATGAAGACGACAAGCAGGACGAAACCTGGTGCCTGTTCGACGGCCAGTTGATCGACGACGAGCTGTACTTCGAGCTGTCGAAGTTCGCTGCCGGCGTGCGCGTGCTCGTGCTCTCCGACAGTTGCCACTCCGGCACCGTGACGCGTGCGCGCCCCGAGCCGCCGCCGCCCGGCACGCGCGCCAAGCTGATGCCGGCCGACGTGGCCCTGCGCGTCTATGCCGCGCACAGCGCGTTCTACGACGGCTTGCAGAACGCGGTCGCCAAGGCGGCGGGCAAGGCGCCGTTGGCCGACCCCGACGCGGTGCTGGCCACGCTGTCGCTGCAAGGCGGGCGCATCCAGTCGATCGCGAAAAAGTTCAAGGCCGCGGCGATCCTGATCTCCGGCTGCCAGGACAACCAGGTCTCGCTCGACGGCGACCACAACGGCGCCTTCACGGGGCAGTTGCGGCGCATCTGGAACAACGGCAAGTGGCAAGGCACGCACGCGAAGTTTCATGCGCAGATCGTGGCCGGCATGCCGGCGACTCAGACGCCGAACCTGTTCCTGCTTGGGCCCGCGGGCGCGTTCGCGGCGCAGAGACCGTTCGAGGTGTGAATGGAGCCCCTCGTCCGTCGAGTACGTCGGCCGAGGGGCTGACATGACCATGCCGCGCATCTTCATCAGCTACCGCACCAGCGACGGCGCCGACAAGGCCACCGCGTTGGCGCGCGAGTTGAACGCGGTCTTCGGCGAGCAGCAGGTGTTTCTCGACAAGGAGGATCTGACGGCAGGAAAGCGGTGGCGCGACGCGATCGGTGCGGCGATCGGCGCCAAGCCGATCCTGCTGCTGCTGATCACGCCGGATCTGCTCGGCGAGCGCCTGAACGCGCCCGACGACCCGGTGCGCCACGAAGTCGCCGCCGCGCTGGCCTGCAACGCCGACCTGATCCCGCTGCTCGCCGACGGTGTCGATCGGCTGCCCGCCGCGCACGAGTGGCCGGCCGAGATGCACGCGCTGGCCGAGCGCACGTGGCGGCGCCTGCGCGCCTACGACTGGCGCGCCGACATCGACCGCCTGGTCGCCGACCTCGAGGCTCTGGGCGTGCCGCGCACCGACGGCATGCCGCGCCAGCGCCGCCGTGCGCTGCAGCTCGCACTGGCCGGTGCTGCCGTGGCGCTGGTTGGCGGCGGCGTCACGTGGTGGCAACACAGCGACGGCGCCCGAGCGGCCACGCTCAGCGGCGACTGGCGGCTGCGCGTCGCCGCACCGGCCAACGAAGCCGGCTCGCGGCTCGACGCGGTGCAGTTGCACGTGACGCTGCTCGGCGAAGACGTGAAGCTGCACAGCGAGCCGATCGACATCACCACCGACCCGGCGTGGAGCAGCTTTGCCAAACAGTGGCACGAGCGCTTCGACAACAAGCTCGAACATGTCGTCTGGCGCGGCAGCGGACGCACGCTGCGCGAGCCGGGGGCGATGCCGGCGATCGAACGTCAAGCTGCGTGTCGAAACGCCCGCCGGCAGCGAGCCGATCGAAACCGGCGCCCTCTTCGCCGAGCTGAGCAGCGACGGCCAGCGCATGAGCGGCCGCCTGTGGATGAACGGCGAGCAGGCCGAGCGCACGCTGGAGATGGCCCGTGAATCTCGCTGAAGACAATGGGGGCGCCGACGCGACGCAGGTCTTCCTCAGCTACGCGCGCGAGGACCGCGCGAGCGCGCAGGCGCTGGCCGCCGTGCTCGCCGCCGACGGCCACAACGTCTGGTGGGACCGCGAGTTGGAAGGCGGCAGCGACTTCGCCGCCGAGATCGAGCGCCAGTTGGAGCAGACGCGCGTGGCCGTCGTGCTCTGGTCCGCCGCCTCGGTGCAATCGGGCTTCGTGCGCGACGAGTCCGCGCGCGCGCGCGACAGCGGCAAGCTGCTGCCGGCGCGCATCGAGGACGTGGCGCTGCCGCTGGGCTTCGGCACGCTGCACACGCTTGATCTGCTCGACTGGGACGGCAGCGCCGACGACGAAGCGTGCATCGCCTTGCGCGACGCCGTGCGGCGGCAGCTCAACATCGGCACGGCGGCGCTGCCGCGGCCACCGCCCATGCCGCCGATCGGCACGGCGCGCCGGCGCTGGCACACGCCGGCCGCGATCCTCGTCGCCACGGCGGCGGTGGCTGCCGGCACCTGGTTGTGGGTGCAGCGCGAAGACGCCGTGCGCGCGCAGGTGCAGGCCCGCGAAGACGCGCTGCGCAAAGACAAACAACGCCAAGACGACGAAGCCCAGGCCGAGGTGCTGGTCGATGCCGGCCTGCGCTGCAACGACGAGTTGCTGCTGCGCAGCGCCTCGGCCCCGGCCGTGGCCGCGCAGTCTCAATGCGCGCTCGACCTGTTCGTGCGCGCGCTGGCCAAGCAGCCCAACCTGGCGCGCGCGTACTACTACCTGGCGCAGGAGTACCTGCGGCTGTACCAGCAGGAGCAGGCCAACGGCCGTGACGGCGAACACCTGCTGGTCGGCGCGCGCGAGAGCCTGCAGGCCGCGGGCCGCCAGCAACCCGGGCTGGACGAAGCCAAACGGGCCACCGTGAAGCGCCAGTTGGCGGCGATGGACGCGCTCGCGCAACCGGAGGCGGCGGCGCTCTCGGGCAGCACGCGCGTGGTGCTCGCGTCCTCCGCACCGGCCGACCACGCGCAGCCGCCGGCGGTGGTCGCCGCCGGCGCAGCGGTGACGGCGCCGCCTCCCGCGCCCGCCGAGGGCAAGCTGATCCGCGTCGCGCCGAGCACGGCGCAACAGCAGGTCGCGCAGGCCGAGGCCGAGGCGCTGCTCGGCCCGCAACGCGAGGCTCGGCTGGCAGCCGCGTCGGCGCTGACGCTCGACAGCACGCTGGCTGCCGACACGCTGCCGCTGCTGCTGCAGCGCACGCTCGAAGCCCTGGCCACGCATCCCGACGCGCCGGCCACGCGCGACGCGGTGGCGCAGGCGCTGCGCCAGTTGCGCAGCGCCAGCCCGGCGCTGCAACGCGAGCTCGCGCGCGATGCGCAGCGCGTGGTCGATGCCGGCCACCAGTTCGGCGGCACGCTGGCGGCGGCGGCCGGCGACGTGCAGGCCCGCCTGGCGCGTGCGCAAGGCACCAAGCCGTTCGTCTTCGTGCAGATCGGCGACGAGGCGCAGCGCACGCTCGCCGAGCGCGTGGTGGCGCGTCTGGCCGCGATGGGCTACAGCGCGCCGGGCATCGAAAACGTCGGCACCGCGCGCCTGCCGGCGCGCACCGAGCTGCGCCTGCAAGGCATGAGCGACCCGGCGCTGGCGCGCTGGATGGCGCAGCACCTGGGCAAGCTGACGCAAGCTGAAGTGCCGCTGGTGACGCTGCGACGCGCGCAGCCCAAGACCGACACCTACGAGATCTGGTTCGACAAAGAGCTCTGCCTGACACCAGCGCGCATCGTGCCGGCGTGCGCCGGGGGCTGACGCGCTCGCCGAGAACACCGAGGAAGACAAGCACACCATGGCCACACGCCGCAGCAACGACAGCACCCGCAGCGCCGACAGCGGCGCGCCGATCACCTTCGTCGTCCGCGGCGCGCCCGACAGCGCCTCCGGCACCGCCACGCGAGGCGCGGCACCGGCCGCGCTGCCCGCGGGCCTCGTGCGCGGTGAGTTGCGCCACAGCGTGCAGCTCGCGGCCACGCGCAGCGGCGGCGCGCCCAGCAAGCAGCGCCTGCAGGCCGAGCCCGGCCGCGATGTCGTCGTCTTGCGCATCGCCGGCGGCCCGGCGCTGGTGCTGCATCCGGAACATGCGCGCGACCTGATGCGCGCGCAGCAGGGGCCGCAGGGCACGGCCGCGCGCGGGCGCTCGCAAACCAAAGCCGGTGATGACGTGGTCGTGCCCGCAGAGCTGCGCTGGCAGGGCCTCGAGCGGCCGAGCCAGGGCGACGCCGGCACGCGCGGCGGCACGGGCACGCGCGGCCTGCTCGGCAGCGTGCTGCTGGCCGGCCTGGACATCGTGCGCGACCCGGGCGGCGCCACGCTGGCCGAGCTGGCCGCCGACAAGATGGCAGCGCGTGTCGATGCGCAAGTGGTGCCAGGCGTGCATACGCTCGATGCCGCAGCACTGACCAAGTTCAAGGACAGCGGCAGCATGCCGCTGGCCGCGCTGCCGGCCGCCGACGGGCCGCTGCTGGTCTTCATCCACGGCAGCTTCAGCAACAGCGCCAACGCCTTCTCGAAGTTGTGGCAGCAGCATCCGCAGCGCGTGGCCTCGCTGTTCACGCACTACGGCGGCCGCGTCTATGCGCTCGACCACCCGACGTTGCTGGCCAGCCCGATCAGCAACGCTCTGCTGCTGGCACAAACGCTGCCGCAAGGCGCGCAGCTGCACCTGGTGACGCACTCGCGCGGCGGTCTCGTCGCCGAAGTGCTGGCGCGCGCCGCTGCGAATCCGCAGATGAAAGGCGAAGACCTGCGCGCGTTCACGGCCGCCGAGCAGCGCGACCTGAAGGCGCTCGGCACCCTGCTCGGCGACAAGCAGGTGCGCATCGAGCGCGTCGTGCGCGTGGCCTGCCCGGCGCGCGGCACGCTGCTGGCGAGCAAGCGGCTCGACGCCTACCTGTCGGTCTTCAAGTGGACGCTCGAACTCGGCGGCGTGCCGGTGTTGCCCGAGCTGGTGGACTTTCTCTCGGCCGTGGCGCAGCGCCGCGCCGACCCCGAGCAATTGCCGGGTCTCGCCGCGCAGATCCCGGGCAGCGCGCTGATCCAGTGGCTGCACGCGGCCGATGCTGCGTTGCCGGGTCAGTTGCGCGTCATCGCCGGCGACGTGCAGGGCGACTCGGTCGGCTCGTGGTTGAAGACGCTGCTGGCCGACAGCTTTTACTGGACCGACAACGACTTCGTCGTCCAGACGCGCTCGATGTACGGCGGCGCGGCACGCGAAGGCGGTGCGCTGTTCCTGCTCGACCGCGGCGCCAAGATCGCGCACAACAGTTATTTCGCCGGCGAACGCAGCGCCGAGGCGGTGTGCAACGCGCTGACGCAAAACGAGCCGGCGGGCTTTGCAGTCATCGGCCCGCTGTCGTGGGCCGGTGAGGATTCGAGCGGCACACGGGGCAGCCCACGTCCATCACGCACGCGCGGCCCCGAAGACATGCGCCCGGCCAGCGACAAGCCTGCCGTGATCCTGCTGCCCGGCATCTGCGGCAGCCACCTGGCCGTCGGCGGCAAACGCATCTGGCTCGGCTTTCGTCTCATCAACGGCCTGAAGCGGCTGGCTTACCCCGAGGCGAAGGACGTCACCGCCGACGGCGCGATCGGCCCGATCTACGACGATCTGGCCGCGCACTTGCGGGCCACGCATGAGGTCATCGAGTTCTCGTTCGACTGGCGCCGGCCACTGGAAGACGAAGCACGGCGCCTGGCGCAAGTCGCAGAAGCCGCGCTCGATGCGCGCGAAGGCAGCGGCCAGCCGGTGCGCTTCATCGCCCACTCGATGGGCGGCCTGGTGGTGCGCACGCTGCAGCTCGAAGCGCCGCAACTGTTCGAGCGCCTGATGGCGCGGGCGGGCGCGCGCGTGCTGATGCTCGGCACACCCAACGGCGGTTCGTGGGCGCCGATGCAGGTCTTGTCGGGCGACGACACCTTCGGCAACACGCTGGTGGCCTTCGGCGCGCCGTTCCAGGATGCGAGCGCGCGTGCGTTGATGGCGGCGATGCCGGGCTTCCTTCAACTACAGGCGTCGCTCACCGACACGTCGCAAGGCCTGGCCAACGAAGCGACGTGGAAGGACCTCGCCGAGCGCGACATCGCTGCCGTGCGCGAGCACAACTGGTGGCACAACGGCGAGGCGCAGCTCAACGCCTACACCTGGGGCGTGCCGCCGCAGGCCGTGCTCGACCAGGCGCTGGCCCTGCGCGAGCGCCTCGACGAGCAACGCGACAAGACGCTCTCGCGTTTTGCCGACAAGCTGTTGCTCGTCGTCGGCCGCGCCCGCTTCACGCCCGACGGATTTTCCTTCGACGGCAACGAAGGCTTGTCGTACCTCAACGCCGTCGAAGCCGGCGACGGCCGCGTGACGCGCGCCTCGGCGCGCCTGCCCGGCGTGCGCACCTGGAGCGTCGATTGCGAGCACGGCACGCTGCCCGATCACGAGAGTGCGTTCGCCGCTTATGTCGAGCTGCTCGACAGCGGCAACACCACCGCACTGACCCGCGAGCGCGATCTGGGTGTCGGCACGCGCAGCGCGGGCACCGTGGAAAAACGCGCCTCGGCGCGCTACGTCAAGAGCCGGCCGTCGCGCGAAGCCTCGGCGCCGCGCCCGCCCGAGCGCGAAACCGAGATCGGTGCGCTGGCCGCAGCACCGGCCGAGCGCCCGGCGCGCGACGACGGCGTGCCGGCGCTCGAAATCACAGTCCACAACGGCAACCTGATGTTCATCCGCCAGCCGCTGCTCGTCGGCCACTATCGCGGCTCGCAGCTCACCGGCAGCGAAGGCGTGGTCGATAACCTGATCGGCGGCGCGATGGCGGCCTCGCTCGGCGCCGGCATCTATCCCGACGGGCCGTGCGCGTTCCAGATGTTCCGCAACGCGCGCAGCAGCGACAACCCGCTGCAGATGCCGCGCCCGGAGTGGGCCATCGTCGTCGGCCTCGGCGACGAGACCGAGCTGACGCCGGCCACGCTGATCAAGTCGGCGCGGCAGTCGATCATCGGCTGGGCGCAGCGCATCGTCGAAGGCGGCAACGCCGCGGCGACGTTCGAGCTGGCCTCGACGCTGATCGGCAGCGGCGGCACGCGCATCACGCCGAGCCAATCGGTGCAGGCGATTGCGCAAGGCGCTCGCGAAGCCAATCTGCGCCTGAAGGCCAGCGGCTGGCCGCTGCTGGCGCATCTGGTCTTCGTCGAGCTCTACCTCGACCGCGCCAGCGACGCCTGGCGCAGCCTGCAGGTGCTGGCGACCACGCGCGCGGCCGATTGGCGCATCGCCGAGCATGTGCGCTCGGGCGCCGGCGCGCTGCGCCGCCCGCTCGACACCGGCTACCGCAGCGCCGACTACGACTTGATCAGCGCCACCAGCGTGCAGACGCACAGCGAAGGCCGCGGCTTCGACACCGCGATCGCCTATTCGCTCGACACGCGGCGCGCCCGCACCGAAGTGCGCGCGCAGGCCACACAGGCCAAGCTGGTGCGCGAGATCGTCAAGCGCGCCAGCAGCGACCGCAACCAGGACCCGCAGATCGGCCGCACGCTCTACCAGTTGCTGGTGCCGGTGGAGATGGACCCGTTTCTCGGCGGCACCACCGAAATGCGCATCGAGGTCGATGGCAGCACGGCCGGCATCCCGTGGGAGTTGCTGCACGACACGACGCCGGGCGACAGCGGCAGCAACGAAGCGCTGCCGTGGGCGATCCGCACCAAGCTGCTGCGCAAGCTGCGCACGCTGCGCTTCGGCCAGGGCGTGCGCGACGCCGGCCTCGACAGCGACGTGCTGGTGATCGGCGAGCCGGCGGTGACGGAGCCTGATCGCTACCCGCGGTTGCCGGGCGCACGTAAAGAAGCAGCAGCGGTGGCCGCGCTGCTCACTGCCACCGGCGCTTTCGACAGTGACGACGTGCGCACGCTGATCGCCGAGGCCGACGCCAGCACCGCGCCCGACGCCCACCGCGTCATCAGCGCGCTGCTCGAACGCGATTGGCGCATCGTGCACATCGCAGGACACGGCGAGCCGCCGGAGCGCATCGTGCGCGCCGACGGCAGCAGTGCCGACGGCGACCCGCACGGCGTGGTGCTCTCGCATGGCTGCTACCTGGGGCCGCGCGAGATCCGCACCATGCGCTGCGTGCCCGAGCTGGTCTTCATCAACTGCTGCTATCTGGCCGAGCGCAACAGCGCGCAGGTGTTGCACGCCGACGATCTGTTCGGCTACGACCGCGCGCAGTTCGCCAGCGGCGTCGCCGAAGAGCTGATCAAGCTCGGCGTGCGCTGCGTCGTCGCCGCCGGCTGGGCGGTGGAAGACGCGCCGGCCGAAACCTTTGCCACCACGTTCTACGGCGCGCTGCTCGGTGGCGCGCGCTTCATCGATGCCGCCGCCACCGCGCGCCAGGCGGCGTGGGAGGTGCGCGGCAACGGCAACACCTGGGCCGCGTACCAGTGTTATGGCGACCCGGAGTGGACACTGCGCCGCGACAAGAGCGAGCGCCGCGTCACGCCGCCGGCGGAAAAGTTCGCCGGCATCTCGTCACCGGTGGGGCTGGCGATCGCGCTCGAAACGGTGGCGGTGGAAACACGCTTCCTGCGCGCCGACGAGCGCGAGCAGCGCATCGGCACGCAGCGCGAGCGCCTGGCCTGGCTGGCGTCGCGCTTCGGCCCGGCGTGGGGCGGCATGGGCGCGGTGGCCGAAGCCTTTGCCGTGGCCTACAAAGACGCCGGCGACACCGCGCGCGCTCTGGCCTGGTACGCGCGCGCGATGGCCGCCAACGACGGCAGCGCCTCGCAGCGCGCGGCCGAGCAATGGGCCAACCTGGCCGCGCGCCAAGCGCAGACCAGCGTGCGCGAAGCGGCCAAGGCGCGCGATGAGATGGATCGCAAGGCGCGGCGCGACGGCAAGCTGACACCGCAGGAGCGCGCTGCGATGCAAGCCGCTGAGCGCGCCGTGCGCGAGGCCGCGCTGGCGGCGCGCGTGCCGATGCGCGAGGCGCTGGACACGCTCGAACGGTTGATCGGATTGCGGCCGACGATGGAGCGCGAGAGCCTGGCCGGCTCGGCCTGCAAGCGCCTGGCGATGGTCGAGCGCGAGGCCGGCCGCAGCGCAGAAGCCGCTGCGGCGGTGCAGCAGATGAAGCTGCACTACGCGCGCGCCGAAGCGCTGGGCAGCGGCACCGAATCGTCGGAGCGCTACTACCCGGCCCTGAACCGCATGGCCGCCGAACTGGTGGCCGAGGCGTCGCGGCCGGGCTGGCGCGGCTTCGATGCCGCGGCCACCGCGGCCGTGCGCCAGAGCCTGGTCGAGCGCTCGCGCGACGATCCCGACTTCTTCAGCGTCGCCGGCCTCACCGAGCTGCGCGTCTATGACGCCGTGGCCTCCAAACAGCTCGCCCCGGAGCTGGCCGCGATCGACGCCGAGTACAGCGAGCTGCAACGCCGCGTCAGCGGCACCCACTACTGGCGCTCGGTGCACGACACGGCGCGCTTCGTCCTCGAACCGTATGCCGAGCGCGTCGGCAGCGCCAGGGAGAAGCAAGCCAGCGCGAGCTTGCTGGCCTTGCTCGAAGGCTTCGCGTGGCCGGCGAGCTGACGACCCCTCGCTCGCTGCGCGAGCACTCCCCCAAGGGGAGGCTCGGGCCGGACGCTTGGGAGCGGCCCGGCGCTGGCCCGAGACCGTCGGCTCAATCCGCCGGCTTGGCCTGCACCTTGCCGAACTGCCAGAGCAGGAAGCTGTAGATGTCGGCGCGCTCGCTGGCGCGCTGCTGCGCCGTGCTGCCGACACCGTGGCCGGCCTGCGCATCGAGGCGCAGCAGCACGGGCTTGCCGTTCGGATTGGCCTGCTGCAGGCGCGCCGCGGCCTTGGCGCTGTTCCAGACATCGACGCGCGGGTCGTTCATGCCGTGCACCAGCAGCACCGCGGGATAAGCCACACCGTCCTTGATCTGGTGGTAGGTGCTCATGTCGAGCAGGGCCTTGAATTCGTCGGCGTTCTTCACCGTGCCGAACTCGCTGATGTTGGTGATGCCGTTGGCCGACTCTTCGGCGCGCACCGCGTCGAGCACGCCGACGTCGAAGATCGCCGCGGCGAACAGCTCGGGCGCGCTCGTGGCAGCACGGCCGACGAAGATGCCGCCGGCACTCGTGCCCCAGACGCCGAGCGTGGCCGGCGACGCGTAGCGCTCGGCGACCAGCCAGCGGCCCGCGGCGACGCCGTCCTTCCAGGTGTTGGCCTTGGTCTGCTTGAAGCCGGCCTTGTACCAGCCGTCGCCGAAGGCGCCGCTGCCGCGCACGTTGGCATAGGCCATGACGCCGCCGCGCTCGAACCAGGCCGCGTCGCGGGCATCGAACCAGGCGTTGAACGAGAAGCCGTAGGCGCCGTAGCCGACGAGCAGCGTCGGGTTGCTGCCGTCGCGCAGCAGGCCCTTGCGGTGGATCACCGCCAGCGGCACCAAGGCGCCGTCGTGGCTGGGGACCAGGACCTCGCGCACTTCAAGCTCGGGCATGCCGGCAGGCAGTGTGTTGCGGCGCAGGCCGGTGTCGGTGGTGCGTCCGTCGGCGGCAATGGCGAGCACGCGCGACGGGCCGGTCCATTGGCTGGTGGAGACCCACGGCTGGCGCTGCGACTGCGCGGCGTCGTTGACCATGAAGGTCGTGCCGGCGATCGACGGCGCGATGTCGTGGTCGGCCTCGGGGTGGGTTGAAGGACGGCGCAAGTCATGGCGCACGACGCGCGTGTTGAAGCCCTGGCGCTGCTCGGTGTAGATCGCATCTGCGGCCGAGGTGAAAGTCTTCGAGCACGGCCTGCGCCGATTCGGGCACGACGACACGGGCCTGTGCCAGCACGGGTTTGGCCAGCGCCAGCGCCAGCACTTGGCCGCGCGGCGCGCCCTTGGGCGTGCGCAGGTACAGCGTGTCGCCGGACAAACGCACCTGCACGATCTTGTCGGCGGCGGTGGCGATGGCGCGCCAGCCGATGCGCGCCGCCGCGCTGCAACGCGGCCAGCGGCGCGACGAAGAGCTTGCCTTCGGGCAGCGTGGTGTCGGTCGTGCGCGCGATCATCCAGCGGCTGCCGGGAGCGAACATCACTTCGGCGACGTTGAGGCGGTCGAGCTTCAGCGCCTTGTTGACCAGCGGGCCGAAGAGCGCACGCGGGGCGGCCTTGGCACGCTGGCGGTCGAGCAGGAAGACGGTGCTGTCGAGGAAGGTTTCGGTCTCCGGCGCATCCGCCGGCAGCTCGCGGAAGCGGTTGAACGCGAGGTAGCGGCTGTCGGGCGTCCAGTGCACGGCGTCCTGGTTGACGCGCTCGATCGGCGCGCGCAACGCGCGGCCGCTGGCGATGTCCTGCAAATGCAGCGACGCGTTTTCGGAGCCGCCGGCCGAGACGCCGACGGCCAGCGTGGCGCCGTCCCACGACGGCGCGAACCAGTTGATCGCATGCGGCACGCTGCTGCCGCCGGCCAGCGCCTGCGGATCGAGCAGCAGGCGGGGCGTGCCTTGCAGGCCGATGCGCTGCATCAACTTGAACTGCGCCTGACCGGCCTTGCGCTCGAGGTAGTAGATGCGCTCGTCCGGCATGCGCACGATCTCCCGCACCACGTCGCCCGAGGCCTTGGCCAGGGCTTCGATGCGCTGCGCGATGGCGTCGCGGCCGTCGATGCGCGCCAGTTGCGCCGCTGCATGCGCGCTCTGCGCCTGCAGCCACTGCTGGGTCGCCGGCGCCTTGACGTTTTCGAGGTTGCGAAACGGATCGCTCACGACGACGCCGTGCAGCGTTTCGGTGACCGGCTCGCTCGGCGCCGGCGGCGGTGCGGCCTGTGCCGCGCCGCACAGCGCCGCAACAGCGAGGCACAACAACAAAGCTCGAACGGTCTTGATCAACGCGCGCTCCTAACGGCCACCACTGACATCGAGGATCGCGCCGGTGGTGTAGCGCGCTTCGTCGGACAGCAGCCAGACCACCGCCGCCGCGACTTCATCGGCGGTGCCCGGCCGCTGCATCGGGATCAGCGCGGCGCTTTGATGCGCGCGCTCAGGCTGGCCGCCGGAGGCGTGGATGTCGGTGTCGATGATGCCCGGGCGCACGGCATTCACCCGAATGCCTTCGGCGGCAACCTCGCGCGCCAAGCCGACGGTGAAGGTGTCGATCGCCCCCTTGCTCGCCGCATAGTCCACGTACCAGCCGGGGCCACCGAGCTTGGCCGCCACCGACGACAGGTTGACGATCGCGCCGCCCTGCCCGCCACCGGCGGGCATTCCACGTTCACCTTGGTACTTCGTGCTCATGCGCTTGACCGCTTCACGCGCGCACAGAAAGCTGCCGAAGACGTTGATGGCGAACATGCGCTGCAAGCGCGCCAGGCTGGTCTGGTCCACGCGCGCCATCGCATCGACGACGCCGGCGTTGTTGATCAGGCCGGCCAGCGGCGGCAGCTCGCTGTCGATGCGCGCGAACATCGCCAGCAGTGCGCTTTCATCGGCGACATCGGCCTGCACATGGATCGCGCGCCGGCCGAGCGCGCGCACCTCGCGCGCCACGCGCTCGGCGGCGCTCGTGTCGCGTGTGTAGTTGATGGCCACGTCCCAACCGTCGCGCGCGCAGGCCAGCGCGCAGGCCGCGCCGATGCCGCGCGAAGCGCCGGTGACGAGGACGGTACGGGCGTGATTCGAGCTCATGCGAACACCTGACGATAGATCAGAAAGCCCGGCTTCTCGGCGACCTGGTCGTACAACCGCATCGCTGTCGTGTTGGACTCGTGCGTCATCCAGTACACGCGCGAGGCGCCGCCGGCACGCGCCCGCTCGGCCACCGCCGCGATCAGCGCGCGGCCGACGCCTTGGCCTCGCAGCGCGGCATCGGTGAACAGGTCCTGCAAATAGCAGGTCGGGCCGAGCAGCGTGGTGCTGCGGTGGAACAGGTAGTGCACGAGGCCGACCACCCGGCCTTCGTGCTCCGCCACCAGCGCATGCACCGGCTCGTCGGCATCGAAGAAGCGCGCCCAGGTCGTGCGCGTGATTTCTTCGGCCAAGGCCGTTGGCCCGCTGCGACCGTAGAACGCGTTGTAGCCGTCCCAGAGCGGGCGCCACTGCGCAAGATCGGCGGGCGCCGCCGGGCGCACGATGACTGTCAGCGTTTTGTCCATGCGCCGATTGTCCGCCGGTCTCGGGGTTTGCGAGTCACACGGCGGTCATCGCCGTTCGCACAATGCAAGCCTTCTCGAGGAGTGCGCATGGCCAGCAAAGATTTCGATTCGATGGAAGACAGCAACCGCTCGAACAACGCGAGCATCCACGACGTCAGCGACCCGGCCCGGCGCACGGTGCTGCGCGGCACGGTCGGCCTAGCGGCGGCGGCGCTGTACGGGCCGATAGCCATCGGCTGCGCTGCGACGGCGACCACGCGCGACAAGGCCGTGGCGCTGGCGCCGTCGATCGGCTTCAAGGGCATCCCCGTCGATGCCAGCGACAAGCTGGTCGTGCCCGAGGGCTACCTGGCCAGCGTCATCGCGCCGTGGGGCGAGCCGATCGGCGTGCCGGGCAACATGCCGGCGTGGAAAGCCGATGGCTCGAACACGGCGGCCGAGCAGGCGGTGCAGATGGGCATGCACCACGACGGCATGGAGTACTTTCCGCTCGGCGGCAACAGCAGCACGCGCGGCCTCTTGGCGATCAACCACGAGTACACCGACGACGGCCTGCTGCATGTCGGCGGCTTTGCCAACATGACGGCCGAGAAGGTGAAGAAGAGCCAGGCCGCGCATGGCCTGGCGGTGATCGAGGTCGAGTTGAAGGACAACGCCTGGCAGGTGGTGCGGCCATCGCGTTACGCCAAGCGTTTTCCGATGGACCTGCCGTTCGAGGTGCGTGGGCCTGCAGCCGGCCACGCGATGATGAAGACCGCCGCGGACCCGGCCGGCACGCGCGTGCTCGGCACGCTCAACAACTGCGCGGCGAGCAAGACGCCGTGGGGCACCTACCTGTCGGGCGAAGAGAACTTCATGTTCTATTTCGGCGGCGGCGAGACGATTCCTGCGCACCACCAGCGCTGGGGCCTGCGCAAGGAAGGCTTCTACCAATGGGACAAGTTCGATCCGCGCTTCGATGCGGTGAAGAACCCGAACGAGCCGAACCGTTTCGGCTGGGTGGTCGAGATCGATCCGTACGACCCGGGTGCTGCGCCCGTCAAGCGCACCGCGCTCGGCCGCGCCGCGCACGAGGGCGCGTGGGTGGCGGTGACGAGGGACGGGCGTGCGGTGGTGTATTCGGGCGAGGACGCGCGCTTCGAGTACATCTACAAGTTCGTCTCGCGCGACAAGATCGCGCCCGGCGGCGCCAAGGCCAACGCGACGCTGCTCGACCACGGCACGCTGCACGTGGCGCGCTTCAATGCCGACGGCAGCGGGCAATGGATTCCGCTCGTCGCCGGCCAGGGGCCGCTGACGGCGGCCAACGGTTTTGCCGACCAGGGCGAGGTGCTGATCAAGGCGCGCCAGGCCAGCGACCTGCTCGGCGCAACGAAGATGGACCGGCCGGAGTGGCTCGCGATCGATCCGCTGTCGGGCTGGGTCTATTGCACGCTGACCAACAACAGCAGCCGCGGCCAGCCCAACTTCCCCGGCGTCGATGCGGCCAACCCGCGCGCCAACAACGCCTTCGGCGGGGTCATCCGCTGGCAGGAGGACCGCGACTTCGACGCCACGCAGTTCAAGTGGAACCACCTCGTGCTCGCCGGCGACCCGGCCAACGAGCGCGCCGAGGCCAAGGGCAACACCAAGGGCGATCTGTATGCGTGCCCGGATGGCATCACCTTCGATGCGCGCGGCGTGCTCTGGATCCAGACCGACGCCCATGCGACGCAGATGTACAAGGGCGAGCTGAAGAACATCGGCAACAACCAGATGCTGGCCTGCGACCCGCGCAGCGGCGAGACGCGGCGCTTTCTCACCGGCCCGACAAACTGCGAGATCACCGGCTGCGCCTTCACGCCCGACGGCCGCACGATGTTCATCAACATCCAACATCCCGGCGAAACGCCGAGCGACCGCAGTGACCCGGCCGAGCCCGCCAAGTTCAGCAATTGGCCCGACTACCAGCCCGGCGGCCGGCCGCGATCGGCGACGGTGGTGATTCGTAAGCGCGATGGCGGCGTCATCGGCACGTGAGCGATACATTGCAATTCTTCCTCGGTGTGGAAGAACTGCAATGATGCTGGATGGCCTTGCACTCGAACCGCTGCGTCTGCTGCCATCAATCGAGATCAAGCAGTCGAGCGCGCCCAGTGTCAGCAAGGGCTTTCACATCGCAGCGACCGACCTGAAGGCCTCTTCCAGGTTTGTCGTGCACGGAGGTGGCGAGAGCTATCCGCTCGGCAACGAAACTCAGGCAGTGACGCTGCTGGAACTACAGCGCAAGCTCGCCCACGACGGCGGCGTTGGCGGCGAGTAAAGAACGTTCGAGTCGCCTACTGCCAAAAGAAACGCCCGACCGTTGCCGGCCGGGCGCTGTAAGTCCTCAAAAGGACGTTGTTGGGATCGGTGCCACGCCGAAAACGCGCAGCGCAGTGCCAATGTAGTGAGCCTGTGGCGGTGAGGGCATCCCAAGATCGTGGGAAAAGGTGGTGCGACGACGACAATCTGCCGATGCCTCGTCATGCCGGCTCAGGTAATCCAACACTTACCGACCTTGATCGCGAGCAGCTCGAAAGCCTGCTTGACGCCCTGCCTGCGCCGCTGGCGCCGCCGGACATCAGCGCGCTCGACGGCTTTCTGGTCGGCGTGTTGCTGCAACCGAAGGCCGTGGCCGAGGCCGACTGGTTGCGCTGGACACATGACTTTGACAGCGGCCAGCCGGCGCCGCAGGGTCTCGATCTGCGGCCATTGCAAGCGCTGGTGCGGCGCCGTCATGCCGAACTCGGCCGCGCGATTGCGGCGCGGCGCTGGTTCGATCCGTGGGTGTTCGAGCTCGAGGCGGCGCGCGGCGAAGACGAGGCAACGCCATCGGACGTGGTGTTGCCGTGGATCGCCGGCTTTGCCGCGGCCCTTGAGCACTTCCCAGCCTTGCTGGGCAGCGCGGGCGCCGACGCACGCGAGCCGCTGGCGACGCTGTATGCGCATTTCGACCCCGCCGACCTCGAAGAAGTGGGCGATCTGGCCGACGAGATCGCCACCACCGAGCCACCGGAGACGCTGGATCAGGCCGTCGAAGACCTGGTGCGCTGCACGCTGCTGCTGGCCGATGCGATGCAGCCGCGGCCAGCCGCAGCGCCGCAGCGCCGCCCCGCCAAGCGCCGCTGAGGCGCGCCAGCGACAGACGTCACCGGTTCGCGTGTAACGCGCAACAGCGTCGGCTTTGCCGTGTATTTCTGCCATTCGCCAGCGCGCGGTGCGGCTCACACTGGTTCTCACAAAAGCACGACGCAGAACGCTTTCGAGAGACCGATTCAACAGGGAGAGCGCCATGACAACCCGCACGCCACCTCGGCGGCCTTCACATCTGCAACGCCTGGTCGATGAGCTCGAACCGGATACGGTGTTCGACGCTGCCGACCTAGGCACCGCCTTCGGCATGGAGTGCAGCCTGGCCGAACAGGAAGCCGCCGGCGACTTCGCCCCCAGCGAGATGCTGGACGAGTGACAACGACAGCGGCCAGCATGAAGCTGGCCGCTGTGTCGCCCGGCGGCGCGCGGTCACGCGCGCGAGTCCGCTATTTGGGGATGACGACGCTGTCGATGACGTGGATCACGCCGTTGTCGGCGACGATGTCGGTGGCTGTGACCTTGGCGCCATCGACCATGACGCCACTGGCGGTGGCCACGGTGAGCTCGCTGCCCTGAACCGTCTTGACCTTGCCCGCCTTGACGTCCTTGGCCATCACCTTGCCGGCCACGACGTGATAGGTCAGCACCTTGGTCAGTGCCGCCTTGTCCTTCAGCAGCGCGTCGAGCTGATCCTTCGGAACTTTCGCAAACGCCTCGTCAGTGGGTGCAAACACCGTGAACGGGCCTTTACCTTTCAGCGTCTCGACCAGACCTGCAGCCTGCAGCGCGGTCGCCAGCGTGCTGAAGTTGCCTGCGGCAACCGCGGTATCGACGATGTCCTTGGCTTGGACGGCGAGGGTGGCGCCGGCAATGGCCAGGCCGGTAACGGCAGACTTGAAAGTGAACATCAGCAAGCTCCTTTAAATGCGCCGCGCGGCGCTGACTGGGAAGCCGTTGTGACAGTTGTTGAACTGATAAGTTCACAGTAGTACCGATTAGTACTGTAACGACCTGAAAGTTCAATCCTCGCCCGCACTGTCCGCCTCGGCACCGTCCGCAACTACACTGCGGCCAATGAACAAGCCGTCCTTTCGCGAAAGGGTGTTGCAGGCGCGAGAGGACGCGATCGTCGCCTCGGTGAACCGCCTGTTGGCCGAAAAGGGCTTCGAGTCGATGACGGTCGATGAAGTCGCCGCCGACGTGGGCATTGCCAAGGCGAGCCTCTATAAACACTTTGCTTCGAAGGAAGCGCTGGCGGCCGCAGCGATGGTGAGCGTGCTCGACCGCGCGCTGGCGTTCCTCGAGCAGGAGGCCGCACGCGAGTGCACGCCGATCGATCATCTGAAATCGGTGGCGCGCTGGACGATGCAGGTCACCTTGGCCGGCGAGATGCCTTCGCTGCCGTCGCAAAACTCGACGCTGCGCACGGCGCTGACGCAGCACCGCGGCTACCTGGACCGCGTGATGATGGTCAGCGAACGGCTGGGTGCGTGGATCACGGCGGCGCAAGGCGCCGGGCAGGTCGATCCCAAGTTGCCGCCCGAGGCCGTGCTGTTCACGCTTTACGCGCGCGCCTGCGACCCGGTGCTGCCGTTCCTGCGGGCGGGCGGGCGGCTCAGCGACGAGCAGGTGATCGAGGTCGTGCTCTCGACCTGCTTCGACGGCCTGATCAAGCGTTGACCTGTTGAGCGCTGGTTTCTAGCGGATCAACAGCACCGGCACGCCGCACTGCGCCACCACCTTGGTGGCCACCGAGCCCATCACCAAGTTGCTCAATGCGCCGTGGCCATGCGAGCCGAGCACCAGCAGGTCGTACTTGCCCTTGTCGGCCAGCGCCGCAATCACGTCGGCGGCATGGCCGTGCTTGGCCACGAACTCGGCGTTGAGGCCCTGCTTGGCGAAGAACGGGCGAATCGGCTTGAAGACTTTCTCCGACTCGTCGTTGTAGTAGCCCGCGAGGATGTCTTTGGCCAGCACCGATGCGGCGCGCGCCGGCACCGGCGGCACCACGGTCAGCACCGTGTACGCATGGTGCGCGCCCAGCCACTCGTCGTGCGCGGCCAGGTAGGCGAGCATGCGTTTGGTGAACGGGCTGCCGTCGGCAGCAACGAGGATCTTCATGGCGGGTCTCCGTCCTGATCGCGGACGTTTGAGTTTCGCACCCGTGCCGCCGCACAGGCTGCGCGCGATCAAACCTCGATCAACTTCGTCGCGTCGTAGCCGTCGGTCTCGCCCTTGTCGGCCAGCCCGCGCGCCTGGCTGACGACGCGCGTGCTGCGGCCGTCGGCATGCGCCACGCGGTAGTCGTGCCGGCAGTGCAGGTGGCCATGCAGCCACAGCGCCGCGCCGGGCAGCAGATCGTCGTCGGCGTTGCAGAAACTCGCCGTGCCGCTTTGTTTGCCGTAGCGCGGGTCGGCGCTTCGCAGGCTCGGCGCGAAGTGGGTGATGGCCACCGTCACGTCCCAACGCCCCTGCGCGTCTTCGGCCAGCGCGCCGGCCAGCCAGGCGCGGCAGTCGAGCGCTTCGCGGCGCACGGCTTCGGCATCGAACAGCGCGCCGTGCTGCGTGGCGCCCATCACGCACTGGAAGTAGCGGCCGGCGCGCAATGCGGACTCCAAGCGCGTTGGGCCGAAGACGTTGAAGTCGCACCAGCGCACGGTGCCGAGAAAGCGCATGCGCCGGCCGTCGGCGGCTTCGATCACGACCGCCTCGCGTTCGAGCAGCGTGATGCCGAACTGCGCGCAGCGCTGGCGCAGCGCCGGCCACGCGTCGTCGAGTTCGCGGCCGTCGAACTCGTGGTTGCCGGCGACGAACAGCACCGGCACCGGCCAGTCCGCGAAACGGTCGAGCGCAAGCCAGGTGCTGTCGATGTCGCCGGCGAGCACGAGCAGATCGGCATGCGGGTGCGGCTGCGGATCGAAAGACTCGCTTTCGAGGTGAAGGTCTGACAGCAGCTGAGTTTTCAAAGCCTGTCACTTGCCATGACAGGCTTTGAATTTCTTGCCGCTGCCGCACGGACACGGATCGTTGCGGCCGACCTTCGGCGTGTCGCGCTTGATCGTCGCCACCGCAAAGCGCTGCTTCGCCGTCAGGTCCCACAGCTCGACGGTCGCGTTGACGAGATCCTCGATGCCGCTGTCGAGGTCCTCGAGCGGCTGCTCGCGGTCGAGCACGGTGATCAACGCTTTGTCTTCGTCGGCATCGGCCGGCAGGTGACGATAGATGCGCGCCAGCGCCGCGCCGACCGCGTCATCGGCCGTGTCTTCGAGATCGGGAAAGCATTCCTGCGCCCAATGGAAGCCCGCCGACCACGGCATCAGCGCGCGCGACACCGGCGACTGTTCCTGCTCGTACTCGCTGACGGGAGGCAGTTGATCGACATCGACGATCACCGGGTCGAAGAAGCCGTCTTCGCTGATGCCGGCGTTGAGCGCGTCACGGCGGCGTTCGATCAGGTTCTTGCAGCGCGCCAGCCAGGCTGCGTCCGTGCTGTCAGGCAATGCGCGGCGTTCGAAGTCGAACACCGGCGGCAGCCACTCTTCGACCGACACGACGCGCGGCTGCACCAGCACCCCCGCGAGGTAGCCGTCGAGCATCAGCATGTCGAGCGGCTGCAGGGGCTCGGGCGTGGCGTTGAGCAACTCGGCGAGTTCGTCGAGTTCGGCGTCGTTGAGATCTTGCTTCATGCCGCGCGATTGTCTCGCGCCGCTCGACTTACAGCCGCGATTCGATGCGCGCCTTCGTCGCGAGCATCTCTTCGGGCAGGTTGCGCGCCAACAACTTGAACAACTCGCCGTGCAGCGCCATCTCTTCGCGCCAGGCCTCGGCGTCGATGCCAATCACGCTGGCGAACTGCTCGCGCGTGAAGGCCAGGCCCTGCCAGCGCAGGTCTTCATAGCGCGGGCTGACGCCGAAGGCATGCTCTGCCCCGTTGGTCGCACCACCGACGCGCTCCAGTATCCACGCCAGCACGCGCATGTTCTCGCCGTACCCTGGCCAGACGAACTTGCCGTCGGCGCCCTTGCGGAACCAGTTGACGCAGTAGATCTTCGGCAACTCGGCGCCGCTGGCCGCGAGCTTCTTGCCCAGCGCGATCCAATGCGCGAAATAGTCGCTCATGTGATAGCCGCAGAACGGCAACATCGCAAACGGGTCGCGCCGCACCGCGCCGTTGCCGCCGGCCATCGCCGCCGTGGTTTCGCTGCCCATCGTCGCGGCCATGTACACGCCTTCGACCCAGTTGCGCGCTTCGGTGACGAGCGGCACCGTCGTCGAGCGCCGGCCACCGAAGATGAAGGCGTCGATCGCCACACCGGCCGGGTTGTCCCACTCGGCATCGAGCACCGGGTTGTTGGTGGCGGCCACCGTGAAGCGCGCGTTCGGATGCGCGGCTTTCGCGCCAGTCTCTTTGGCGATGGCCGGTGTCCAGTCCTTGCCTTGCCAGTCCGTCAGGTGCGCCGGCGGCGTGTCGGTCATGCCTTCCCACCACACGTCGCCGTCGTCCGTCAGCGCGACGTTGGTGAAGATGACGTCGCGCTTCAACGAAGCCATGCAGTTCGGGTTGGTCTTCTCGTTGGTACCGGGCGCCACGCCGAAGTAGCCCGCTTCGGGATTGATCGCGTAAAGCCGGCCATCCTGGCCCGGCTTGATCCAGGCGATGTCATCGCCGATGGTGGTCACCTTCCAGCCGTCGAAGCCTTGCGGCGGCACGAGCATGGCGAAGTTGGTCTTACCGCAGGCGCTCGGGAACGCAGCGGCGATGTGGCGCTTGGTGCCCTGCGGGTCGGTCACGCCGAGCACGAGCATGTGTTCGGCCAGCCAGCCTTGATCACGACCCATCGTGCTCGCGATGCGTAGCGCAAAACACTTCTTGCCGAGCAGTGCATTGCCGCCGTAACCCGAGCCGTAGCTCCAGATCTCGCGCGCCTCCGGGTAGTGAACGATGTACTTGGTGGCGTTGCACGGCCAGCGCGCGTCTTGCTGGCCGTCCTTCAACGGCGCGCCGACGGTGTGCACGCAGGGCACGAACTCGCCGTCGGCGCCGAGCGTGTCGAGCACCTTGCGGCCCATGCGCGTCATGAGGCGCATGTTGACCGCCACGTACGGTGAATCCGACAACTCGACGCCGATGTGCGCGATCGGCGAGCCGATCGGCCCCATCGAGAACGGCACGACGTACATCGTGCGGCCGCGCATCGCGCCCTTGAACAGGCCCGGCGTGCCGTTGGAAAATCCATGCTGAAGGATGTTTCGCATGTCCTGCGGATCCATCCAATGGTTCGTCGGGCCGGCGTCTTCCTTCTTTGCGCTGCAGATGAAGGTGCGGTCTTCGACACGCGCCACGTCGCTCGGGTCGCTGCAGGCGAGATAACTGTTCGGGCGCAGCTCGGGGTTCAAGCGGCGCATCGCACCGGCATCGACCAGGCGCTGGCACAAGCGGTCGTACTCGGCTTCGGAGCCGTCGCACCAGTACACGTCTTTGGCTTCGGTCAGCGCGGCGATCTGCGCCACCCAATCGACGAGGCGCTCGTGGCGCACATGGGCCGGCACGTTCAGGTGCAGCCCTTCCAGCAGAGGACGGTTCATGGGGGTGGTTCCAGGAGTCATGGTAAGGACGGGATTGGGCGAGCCTCGAACAGGTGACGCGGGGTTCGCCCAATGCCGCAGTGGCAGCACTTATTGTGGGCTCGCCGTAACCACGCTGTAACCACGCAGGGCCGGGGGGTCATGCGTGTTCTGTATGAGTTCATGCAGCGCGCGAACGACAATGGCGTGATGGAAGTCAAGAGCGTCAATGTCGGCAGCGCGCGGCGCATCGGCGTCGGTGCGCGCACGGTCATGTCAGCGATCGGCAAACGGCCGGTGGCGGGCCGCGTCGGCGTGCTGCGGCTGGGACTCGTTGGCGACGAGCAGGCCGACTTGTCGGTGCACGGCGGTTTGTCGAAAGCGGTGTATGCGTATCCGAGCGAACACTTTGGCTTCTGGCGCACGGTGCGCGCGCAGGCCGGCGTGGCGCTGTGGGACGCGGCGCTCGAACCCGGCGCGATGGGCGAAAACCTGACGCTCGCCGGCCTCACCGAAGACCGTGTCTGGGTCGGCGACCTGCTGCGCTTCCCGCATTGCGCGCTGGCGGTCAGCGAGCCGCGACAGCCCTGCTTCAAGTTCAATGCGGCGATGGGCTTTGCGCACGCGGCCAAGCTGATGGTGCAGTCGGGCTGGAGCGGCTTCTATCTGGCCGTGCGCGAGCCGGGAACGATCGAAGCCGGCGAGACGTTCGTCCTCGAGCCAGGGTCTCGCGAGGTGCGCATCGACGAGCTGTTCCGCGCGATCACGTCGTCGAAGCGCATGGCGTGAAGCGGCGCGCACTCGTCCTCGCCGGTGCGCTGGCGCTCGGTGGCTGCGGCCGCAAGCAACCCACGGCCGGCGCGGCGCTGACCGCTGGTAGCGTCGTGCTCGCGCTCGGCGACTCGATCACCTTCGGCACCGGCGCCGACAGCGCCGCCGCGTACCCGGCGCAACTCGCGACGCTGACCGGCTGGAACGTGGTCAACGCCGGCGTGCCGGGCGACAGCGCAGCGCAGGCAGCCGAACGACTGCCGGCACTGCTGTTGGAACACAAGCCGGCGCTCGTCCTCGTCAGCGCCGGCGGCAACGACTTCTTGCGCCGTGTTCCAGCGGCCGAGACCGAAGCCGCGCTGCGCAGCGCGATCGCCTCGGCGCGCGATGCCGGCGCGCAGGTGCTGTTGGTCGCGGTGCCGCAGCCGACGATCGGCGCTGCACTCGGCGTGGGCTTGTCCGACCATCCGCTCTACGCCAATCTCGCCGATGAGTTGAAGCTGCCGCTGCACGCCGGGGGCTGGGCGACGGTGCTCGGCGACGAGACACTGCGCGCCGACCAGATCCATGCCAACGCGGCCGGCTACCGCATCTTCGCCGAAGGACTTGCTGCGACACTGCGCAGCACTGGCCTCCTCCCACACTGATGCTCGCCTACCGCCACGCCTTCCATGCCGGCAACCATGCCGACGTGCTCAAGCACGTCGTGCTGGCGCAGGTGCTCGTGCACATGGCGGCCAAGGACAAGGCGTTTTCGTACATCGACACCCACGCCGGCGCCGGCGGCTATTCGCTCGAGAGCCGCTACGCGCAGAAAAACGCCGAAGCGACCGGCGGCATCGAGCGCCTGTGGGCGCGCGACGATCTGCCCGCCGCGCTCGCGCACTACGTGGCCCTCGTGCGCGCATTCAACGGCGGCGGCAAGTTGGAGCAGTACCCCGGCTCACCGGCGATTGCCAACCTGCTGCTGCGGCCCATCGACCCGCTGCATGCGTACGAGCTGCACCCGACCGACGAAAAAATCCTCCGTGCGTACCTGTCCACTCGCAAGAACGCCAAGGTGGTTCTCGCCGACGGCTTTGCCGCGCTGCCGCACGAGTTGCCGCCGCCGTCGCGACGCGGCGTCGTGCTGATCGACCCGCCGTACGAGATGAAGACCGACTACGCACGCACGCTCGGCGCAGTGCGCGAAGCGCTGACGCAATTCGCGCAGGCCGTAGTGCTGGTGTGGGTGCCGCAGGTCGCCATCGTCGAAGCGCGCGAGTTGCCGCGCCGCCTGGGCAATGCCGCGGCAGCCGCGCCGAAGGGCTGGCTGCACGCGGCGCTGACGGTGGCCGAGCCGCAGCAGCGTGGCTACGGCATGACGGGCAGCGGGATGTTCGTCATCAACCCGCCGCACGGCCTGGCCGAGACGCTGCGTGAGGTGCTGCCGTTTCTGGCGCAGGCGCTGGCGCAGTTCGAGGGCGCGGCGCATCGGTTGGACGTGCACGTGCGGTGAAGGTTGTGCGCCTTCCTGCACAGACCACAGTGGTGCCGGGCTTCGCTGCCTCGAGATCGTCTCTAGCATGACGCGCCGTCCCGCACTTTCTCTTAGTGAGCGTCATGCGATTCCTGCCCCTCTTTCCTCCGGCTCATTTCGTCCGTCCCCTCTCAGAACCCGAACCGCCGAGAACGACGAGAGCGAATCTGCGCAGTGCATTGAGCGTCCGCTGGCATTCGATTTTCGCGTTCACGATCGCGTTGCTCATTGCCCTGCCGACAACTGGGCAGGGCACACCGGATCCCGAGGGTCTCAATGCCCTGAACACGCAAATTGACGAACTCTTCCGATCCGGCAGGTATGCGCCTGCCCTCCCGGCCGCCCACCAAGCGCTTGAGATCGTCGCAAAGGCACACGGGCCAAATGCCGTGGAAGTCATTCCAAGTCTTCATAGGCTTGCGTTGGCGTTCCATGGATTTAGCGACTACGGCCGAGCCGAACCGCTTTACCAGAAGGCCATCGAGATCGCTGAGAAAGCTCACGGCCCGGATCACTTGCTCGTTGCCGAAGGCCTGCATCGGCTTGGCTGGCTCTACAGCTCAAGCAGTCGAGCGAAACAAGCCGAGCCTCACTACAAGCGTGCATTGCTCATCAGGGAAAGAGAGCTGGGGGGCAACCACAAGGACGTAGTAGCGACGCTCTATCACTTGAGCCGCGTGTCGGGAAATCTAAACCGTTTCGCGAGGCCGAGATGTCGCTGGCGCGTGTTATTCCCATGCTTGAGCAGTCTGTCGGGGCTGCTCATCCTGCGACCTTGGCTGCGACCCACGAAATGGCAGAAGCTCTTGATCAGCAGAAGAAGTACGTTGCCGCAGAGGCGCACTACCTACGCGTGTTGGCAATCAGAGACGCAGCACCGCGAGCCGATGCCGACGGCGTCTATGCAATCTTGAACCAGCTTTCGCAGCTTTATGCGTCCCAAGGCGAGCTAGCGAAGGCCGAACCACTCTTGCGACGCAAACTCGATGCGGACAAGGCGCAGCACGGCGAGAGCGGTCGGGAACTGCTGCATCCGCTCATGCACCTTGGCGGCAATCAAGTCGAGCAACGCAAGTACGAATCGGCAGAGGCGATCTACAAGCAACTCGACACGGTCATGGAGAAGAACCACGGCAAGGATGGGGTTGGAACCATCACGCCCCGGAACGCACTTGCGATGGTCTATCGGCTACAAGGCCGATATGCAGACGCGGAGAAGCTGTTGAGTCTCGTGCTTCAAACGCGGGAAAAAAAGGAAGGGGTCAACCACCCTGGCGTTGCAGCAAGTCTGAACAACCTCGCGTCTCTCCTGGCTCTCCAGGGTCGTCATCGCGAAGCAGAGCCGCTGTACGTCCGCGCGCTGCAGATTGGAGAGACAGAGGTGCGAACCGAGCCCGAGAGCGACGGAGCCAAACGGGGTCTTGCAAGCACCCTTGAGCAGACTAGCGCGTTCTACCGGAAGTTGGGCCGCGACAGTGAGGCGCATTCGCTCGAGCAGCAGTCGAGGTCGATGCGTTCAGCCATCCAATCAGAGCCCGTCATCAAGGTGCCGGACAACTGGTGGCAACAGCAGTGAGGCCAGCCGTTCAAACCACTCGCTCCAAATCCCGAAGTGCCTCGAACAGCCACGATCGCATGCGGATCTATCGGCGTGTACGGCCGCTTCACGTGACTCCATCGGGTGCTAGCAATGACAGCATTGAGTACAATGCAGCTTCATCAGGAGCTTTCGCATGGCCACACTCACCATTCGCGATCTGGACGAATCGCTCAAGCGCAGCTTGCGCATGCGTGCCGCGAGCCGCAACCGATCGATGGAAGAGGAAGCGCGGCAGATCTTGCGCGCGGCGCTGTTCGAATCACCGGCGCCCGCGAGCGACCTGGCCTCTCGCATCCGCGCGCGATTCGCGGGCCTCGGTGATGTGACGCTGAACGTCCCGCAGCGTGAGCCTGTGCGCGATCCGCCCAGCTTCGAGAAGGGCTCGAAAGCTGCGCGCGCCGTGAAGGGCAGAAGCCCGATGGGTACCAAGCGGCGCGCATGAGCGCCGCCCGGCCGCCCGAAGGCGCTCGCACCAAAGTGCGCAGCACGAAGGTACTCCAATGAGCGTCCTGCTCGACACCAATGTGCTGTCCGAACTCCTGCGTGCGCAACCCGATGCAGCCGTGATGGCCTGGGTGGTTGCGCAGCCGGTAAACAGCTTGTTCGTCAGTGCGGTGACACAAGCCGAGATGCTGCTCGGCGCACGTCTGCTGCCGGCAGGCAAGCGGCGTCAACAGCTGGAGCAGGCACTGGACGCCATGTTCAGCGAAGACTTTGCGAGCCGCGTGCTGCCCTTCGATTCGAACGCTGCCGCCGACTACGCCGAAGTGGTCGCCGTTCGCCGCCGCGCCGGCACGCCGATCTCCCAGTTCGACGCCCAGATCGCAGCGATTGCGCTGAGCCACCGTCTGGGCGTGGTGACGCGCAACGTGGCCGACTTCGAGGGCTGCGGTCTGACAGTGACCAATCCTTGGCACCGGGCCAGAAGAAGCTAAACCGCGCCGCCTAGGCGTCAGGCACGCGCCGCAGATCCCGAAACGCCTCGAACAGCCACGAGCGCATGCCGATCAGCAGCGTGTACGGCCGCTTCTGATCCGCGGCGAGCTTCTGGTCGGCCAGGTGCTGCTGTGCAAAGTCTTGCGCCACGCGCTGCAAGCGCTCGTTGAACGCAGCGGCCAGGCTGCGGCCGATCTGGCCGTGGACCAGCATCAGCAATTCGCCCTCGCCGTCGAAGCCGGTGTCGAAATAGTCAGCCGCAACGTGGTGACGGAAGTAGTCCATCACCGGGCCGTTCGGCCGCCAGCGAAACGTTTTGGCCAGCAGCAGGCGGTAACGGTTCAAGGGCCGCAGTTCGATGATGCCCAGGCGGTCCAATTTGGCCAGGTACGACACCGCCTCGGCTTCGCTGTAGGTGTAGGTCGAGACAATCTGATCGAAGGTCCAGTGCGACATGCAGCAGATCGCCATCAGCAACAGCTTCGGGTCACCCACCACCGCCTGCTCCTGCTCGGGGCCCAACTCACCGCGCAGCGGCTGCGCGTCGGCGATGCGGCGCGCCAGATCGGCAAAGTCCATGCGCAGCACGCGCAGCACCTCGTCTATGCGCGACAGCGGCATGTCGGCCTGCGAGAACATGCGCTTGATGCTCGACTCGGCCATCTCCAGATGCACGGCCAGGTCGGCGTAGGTGATGTTGGCGGCCTTGAGTTCGGCTTTCAACGCGACGATGAGGTCTTTGGTCGATGACATGGCGGCGTGTTGTTGTCGATGGTCGAGTACCGCAGCGTGATACCGCGCGGCGACTCTAGCAGCGACGGCACGAACGCCGCTCGCAGCCTGACTTACGCTCGCCCACCATCGCGACCATGCAAGCACCCTACTTTCTCAACCGCCGCCATGCGCTGTGCTGCGGCGCGGCCGCTGTCGCCGGGCTGTTCACGTCGTTGCAAGCGCATGCCGCGCTGCCGGGCATCGACAACCCGTGTCGCGGCAAGTTGCCCGACGCGCTGGCGCAGCACGACCTTGTGCGCGCCGCGTTCGAAGGTCTCGACCCCGCGGCACTGTGGGACGTGCACGCCCACCTGCTCGGCACCGGAGACAGCGGCTCGGGCTGCACCGTGCACGCGAGCATGAGCCAGTGGTGGCGGCCGATCGAGGTGCTGCGGCGGCAGGCGATCCTGAATGCGGCTTGCGTGGGTGGTGATGCCACGTCGGTCGATCGCGCCTATGTCGAGCGTTTGGTCTCGCTCACACACGACTTTCCCGTCGGCGCGCGCTGGCTGCTGTTCGCCTTCGACAACGCACATGGCGACGACGGCGACGCGCATCCCGACACCACCACCTTCCACGTGCCCGACCGCTACGCGCGCAGCGTCGCCTCCGCGCACGCAGAGCGCTTCGGCTTCGTCGCCTCGATCCATCCGTACGCGGCCGATGCGCTCGAACGTCTGAAAGCGGCCATCGCCAACGGCGCGCTGGCCATCAAGTGGCTACCGAGCGCGATGAACATCGATCCGCGCGACGCGCGCTGCCGTCCGTTCTACGACCGCCTGGCCACAAGCCGCGTGCCGCTGATCGTCCATTTCGGCGAAGAGCAGGCCGTGCCCGGCGCCGGCCGCAACGAGTTCGGCAACCCGCTGCTGGCGCGCGTGCCGCTCCAAGCCGGCGTGCGCGTGGTGATGGCGCATTGCGCCTCGCTCGGCCATGCGCTGGATCTCGACCAGCCTTCCGCGCCGCGCGTGCCGGCGTTCGAACTGTTCGCGCGGCTGATGGACGAGCGCGCGCACGAGTCGCTGCTGCTCGGCGATGTCTCGGCCGTCTTGCAGATCAACCGCAAGGTCGAAGTCGTGCGCACGTTGATCGAGCGCGACGATTGGCACCCGCGCCTCTTGCACGGCTCCGACTACCCGCTGCCCGGCATCCCGATCCTGACGCGGCCGCAGCGCCTGGCCGACGCCGGCCTGCTCGACGCCAAAGCGGTACCGGTGCTGCTGCAAGTGCGCGAGCACAACCCGCTGTTGTTCGACTTCGTCTTGAAGCGCAGCGTGCGCGTTGGCGACAAGCGTCTCTCGGCGGCGGTGTTCGACACGCGCCGCCACTTCATGCCGCCGCCGAAAGTGAGCATCGCCCGCTGATACCGGCGGCTGCAAGCGCGGGCACTGCACCGAGTTCGATGGACGGCGCCTGACTCGCCGCGGACCATCAGGCTGTGTTCAACGAAGCTCGCGACACGAGCATCACAGCCTCATGAGTACCACCACCCGGCCGGCGATGCCGATCCGCCGCGACACACGCGCCTGGCAACTGCAGGTGTGGATTTCGTTTGCCGTCGCGGCCAGCCTGTGCGCGATCGGCTTGGCCTGGCTGCCCGGCCAGGACATCGACCGCGCGTTCATGGTGATGGGCTATGTTTTCTGTTTGTCCACCGCGTTCGCGCTGTCGAAATACATCCGCGACAACCAGCAGCGCAAGGTCGATACCCCCATGTGGGGCGGCGTCGTCTGGGCCGGCTTCGGTTTTGCGATGGCGCTCACCGGCTGGGGCCTGTGGCGCATGGACGTGAACCCGACCTACAAGGCCTACCTCGGTGTGAGCTGGCTGTTCATGATCTCGTCGGTGTTCACGCTGGCCAAGACGCTGCGCGATGCGCACGAGGCCGATGTGCTCGAAGCGCGCTTCGGTGCCGCGCATGACCAAGACAACGCGTAAGGAGATCGCACCATGCTCAAGTTCCGTTCGACTTTCGTCGCAGTCACACTCAGCGCTGCCTTGATGACCACCGCGCGCGCCCACTCCGAAGTCTCGGAAGCCAGCGCTTTGTCGATGCTGCCGATCGCGGTGTCGGTGGCCGCACCGTCGATGATCCTCGGCGCCGGCGCGGTGCTCACCGTGGTCAGCATCCAGGCCTCGGCCACAGGCGCGGTCTGGGTGCTCGAGCGCGCGTCCGACGGCGCGCGCGCGACGCTGCACTTCTCCGGCCACGTCGCGCAGGGCGCGGCGCTGTCGGTCGGCGGCGCGGTGCTGGTGACGGCACTGGCCTCGGGCTACGTCCTCAGCGCTGCGGGCAACGCCATCGCCATCATCCCCAACGAGATTGGCCGCGCGCTCTTGCACAACGAGCGCATCACGCGATGAACGTCCTTCATCGCCTGACCGTGACCTGGCTGGTCGCGACGGCCGCCATTTACGCCCACGCAGGCCAACCCTGCGAGACGCGCCCTGCGCAGACCAACGACGTCGTGCGTGGCATGGCGCTGGCCGCGAACACCGCGGCGCGGCTCGATAACAGCGGCGCGCAAGTGGTGGTGCTTGCCCGCGCGGGCCAGGACCTGTCGAAGTACGGTATCACCTGGTCGCATTTCGGCTTTGCGTACCGCGACGGCGACGGCCCGCGCTCGCATTGGCGGGTCGTGCACAAATTGAATCACTGCGGCACCGCGAGCGCGGCGCTGTACCGCCAGGGCCTCGGCGAGTTCTTCCTCGACCAGCCGCACCGCTACGAAGCCGCCTTCGTCGAACTCACGCCCGACGTGCAATCGAAGCTGCTGCCGCTGCTGCGCGACAACACACGCATCGACGATTGGCACGAGCCGCGCTACAGCATGGTCGCCTACCCCTGGGCGACGCGCTACCAGCAGAGCAACCAGTGGGCGCTCGAAACGCTGGCCGGCGCGATGGATGCCGGCGCGACCAACCGCCAACGCGCACAAGCCTGGCTGCAATTGCGCGGCTACGAGCCGACCATCCTGCGCATCGACCCGCTGACTCGCCTGGGCGGGCGGATGACACGCGCGAACATCGAGTTCGACGACCACCCGAACTCGAAACGCTTCTCCGACCGCATCGAAACGGTGACCGTGGATTCGGTGTTCGCGTGGCTGCAACGCAGCGGCCTCGGCGAAGCGCCCGTCATCGTTCGCTGAGAATGGGCCAGGAGAGATCACCGCCGTGAGCGAGAACAACACACCGCACAAACACAGCAACCAGTTCGCCCTGCTCGGCCAGCGCCGCTTCGCGCCCTTCTTCTGGACGCAGTTCCTCGGCGCGGCCAACGACAACCTGTTCAAGTTCGCGTTCACGGTGCTGGTGACGTATCAACTGACGGTGTCGTGGCTGCCGGCGGCGCAGGCAGGCCTCGTCATCGGCGCGCTGTTCGTGCTGCCGTATCTGCTGTTTTCCGCCACCTCGGGCCAGCTTGCCGACAAGTTCGACAAGACAGTGCTGATCCGTTTCGTCAAGACCTTCGAGATCGGCATCACGCTGCTCGCGGCTTGGGGCTTCTACACGCAGAACGTGATCGCGCTCTTGGCCTGCGTGTTCCTGCTCGGCCTGCATTCGACGCTGTTCGGCCCGGTGAAGTTCGCCTACCTGCCGCAGCACCTCTCCGAACGCGAGCTCACCGGCGGCAACGGCATGGTCGAGATGGGCACGTTCGTTGCCATCCTGCTTGGCAATGTCGTCGGCGGGTTGTTGATCGCGGTGCCATTGGTCGGAGCGCACCATGTGGCGGTGGCCTGCTTTGCACTGGCGCTGATCGGTCGCGTGACGGCGCAGTTCGTGCCAGCGTCGCCGGCCATCGACCCGTCGTTGAAGATCAACTGGAACCCGATCACCGAGACCGTGCGCAACCTGAAACTCGCCCACGGCAATCGCGTCGTCTTCCGCTCGCTGCTCGGCATTTCGTGGCTGTGGTTCTTCGGCTCGGTGTTTTTGTCGAACTTCCCGGCCTTCGCCAAGGACGTGCTGCATGGCGACGAGCAGGTGGCGTCGCTGCTGCTGGTCGTCTTCTCGGTCGGCATCGGTGTCGGCTCGCTGCTGTGCGAGGTGCTGTCGCGACGCCATGTTGAGATCGGCCTCGTGCCGCTCGGCGCCATCGGCATGACGGTGTTTGCGATCGACCTGTACTTCGCGTCGCGTGGTTTGCCCGCGGTGGAAAAGCAATCGCTGTCGCAGTTCGTCGGCATCGGCGCCCATTGGCGCGTGATGATCGACCTCGGCCTGATGTCGCTCTTCGCTGGCCTGTTCTCGGTGCCGATGTACGCGCTGATCCAGCTGCGCAGCGCGCCGACGCATCGCGCGCGCATCATCGCCGCCAACAACATCCTGAATGCCCTCTTCATGATCGGCAGCGCGGTCATTGCCGGCCTGCTGCTCGGCGCCGGCGCCACCGTGCCGCAACTCTTCCTCGCCGTCGGCATCGCCAATGCCCTGGTCGCGGCCTACATCTTCCTGCTCGTGCCCGAATACCTGCTGCGCTTCGTCGCCTGGATCGCCACGCACCTGGTCTATCGCTTCGAGGTCGAAGGCGAAGAGCACATCCCGACCGAAGGCGCAGCGATCCTGGTCTGCAACCACGTCAGCTTCGTCGATGCGGTGCTCTTGATGGCCGCCAGCCCGCGGCCGATCCGCTTCATCATGGACCACAAGATCTTCCGCATCCCGGTGCTCGGCGCGATGTTCAAGCTCGCCAAGGCGATCCCGATCGCGCCGCAGAAAGTCGATGCCGCGATCTACGACAACGCCTTCGCCGAAGCGCGCCGCGTGCTCGACGCCGGCGACCTGCTGTGCATCTTTCCGGAAGGCGGCATCACCCAGGACGGCACGCTGCAGCCGTTCAAGGGCGGCGTCATGAAAATTCTCGAAACACATCCGGTGCCCGTGGTGCCGTTGGCGCTGACCAACCTCTGGGGCTCGTTCTTCTCGCGCATCGGCGGCGGCAATGCCATGACGCAGCCGTTCCGGCGTGGCTTCTTCACGCGAGTGGGCCTCGTTGGTGGCCCGCCTGAAGCTGCCGCGGCCGTGACACCGGAGAAACTACAGCAGCGCGTCGCCGGCCTGCTGCCAATGCCAAAGCACTGAGCGACGCTCCAACAACGGAGCTTTCTCATGCGGCTGTCGCGGCTGCGTCGGCGCACCTTCTGGTGCGCAACGCTGGCGATCTGGATCATCTTCTTCGCCGTGCGCGAAACGCTCGCCATCGAGCGCCTGCCGCTGGTCGCCACCGCCTGGGCCGCGCTGGCGCTGGCGTCGATCGGCGCGCTCGGGGTCGCCCGCCTGCACGACCGCGGCCGCAGTGGCTGGTGGCTGGCCGCCGTCGCCGTGCCGGTGGCCGGCGCGCTCTGGCTGGCCTTCGAGCTGGCACTTCGCCGCGGCAACACACACGCCAACGCCTGGGGCGCCGATCCCCGGGATCACTGAACCACCAGTCCATGACGCAAATCCCGAACGTGGTCAACGACATCACCGGCCTGAACGCCGTGCCGGTGTGGGCCATCGTCACGCCGCGCAGCACCGACGAAGTGGCCGAGGCGCTGCGCCGCTCCGACGGCGCGGTGTCGATCGGCGGTGGCCGCTTCAGCATGGGCGGCCAATGCGCCAGCCCGATGAGCCTGCACCTCGACATGCGGCAGATGAACAAGGTGCTCGGCTTCTCGCCGTCGGACAAGACGATCCACGTCCAGGCCGGCACGCGCTGGCGCGACATCCAGCGCTTCATCGACCCGCATGGCCTGTCGGTGAAGATCATGCAGACCTACGCCAACTTCACCGTCGGCGGCGCACTCAGCGTCAACTGCCACGGCCGCTACATGGGCTTGGGGCCGGTGATCCTGTCGGTGCGCGCGATCAAGCTCGTGCTGGCCGACGCCACCGTGCTCGACGCCTCGCGCGACGAGAACAGCGAACTCTTCTTCGCGGCGATCGGCGGCTACGGCAGCGTCGGCGTGATCACCGAGGCCGAGCTCGATCTGGCCGACAACCACCGCGTGCAGCGCCTGAACACGAAGATGGGCGCGGCCGACTACCTGCGCCACTTCAAGGACAAGATCCGCAACAACAAGCAGGCCGTGTTCCACAACGCCGATCTCTACCCGCCCGAGTTCACGCGCGTGCGCTCGGTGACCTGGGTCGAGACCGAGCGCGCGCCGACCGAGCCGTGGCGGCTGCACGAGAGCGACGCCGCCTACCCGCTGCACCGCTACTTCACCTGGGCGATCACCGAAACGCCGCTCGGCAAATGGCGCCGCGAGTACGTGATCGACCCGCTGATCTACCGCAAGAAGGTCGTGCACTGGCGCAACTACGAAGCCAGCTACGACGTCGCCGAGCTCGAACCGGCGACACGCGAGCACGCCACCTATGTGCTGCAGGAGTACTTCTGCCCGGCCGAGCGCTTCGAGGAGTTCGTGCCGAAGATGGCCGAGATCTTGCAGCGGCACCGCGTCAACATGGTCAACATCTCCGTGCGCCATGCGCATGCCGACCCGGGCACGCTGCTGGCCTGGGCGCGCGGCGAGACCTTTGCGTTCGTCCTCTACTACAAGCAGCGCACGCGCGACAACGCGAAGAACCGCGTCGCGGTGTGGACGCGCGAGCTGATCGACGCCGCCATCTCCGTCGGCGGCGCCTACTACCTGCCGTACCAGCCGCATGGCACGCCGGAGCAGTTCCACGCTGCGTACCCGCGCTCGCGCGAGTTGTTTGCGCTCAAGGCCAAGGTCGATCCGCAGTTCCGCCTGCGCAACGTGCTCTGGGACAAGTACTACGCGCCGACGGTGCTCACCGGCCCGGCGCCGCCGCCGGCGCCGCACAGCGACTTTCACGCCGTGTTCCAGGACGTGGAGCTGCACGACGGCTTCTACCGCTTCCTGCAAACCGTCTATCGCCTCTACCCCGAGGATCGCTTTCACACGCTGATCAAGGACGCCTGCGAGCGCTTCTCCAGCGAGGAAGACATCTACCGCCACCTGCAGCGCGAGCTGCCGCAGTTGAAGCCGTTCATGGCCGACCTGCGACTGGCGCTGCCGGCGCTGGCCAAGCAGAAGGCCGAGATGTTGCGCCAGACGCTGCAACTGCTGGACAACCGCAAGCGCATCGACGGCTATCTCGAAATCGGCACCACCGGCCGCTATGCGAGCGTGCTGAGAAAGCGCATCAAGATCACCGGCCGGCTGGTGCTGGCCCACGGCCAGAAGGCGACGATGTCGCCGGTCGATATCGTCGAGCGCGGCCGGCTGCGCCGCCTGGGCGAGTTCGTCGATATCGGCGACCACGATCCGCTGCCGGCCTCACTCGCCGATGCGAGCTTCGACGTGGTCAGCTGCTACATCGGTCTGCACCATTGCGCGCCCGACCGCATCGACGCCTTCGTGCAGTCGATCGCGCGCGTGCTGCGCCCGGGCGGCGTCTTCATCCTGCGCGACCACGACGTGCGCGACGAACGCATGCGCGCGCTCGTCGCGCTGGCGCACACCGTCTTCAACGCCGGCCTCGGCGAGACCTGGGAGACCAACGCCGCCGAGCGCCGGCACTTTGCGCCGATCGCGCATTGGTGCGCGCTGCTCGCGCGCGCCGGCCTGCGCGACAGCGGCGCGCGGCTGGCGCAGCAGCACGATCCTTCCGACAATCTCTTGATGTCTTTCGTCAAGGACGCGGCGTGAAACGCTGGTTGGTGGCGCTGCTGATGTTGACCGCACTCGCGGCCGGCGCGGCGCCGATCGTCACGCCGCCCGAACACCGCCGCGGCGAGGACCAGACCTTTCTCACCTTCCCCGAGTGGTACCTCGTGCACAGCCCGGCCGAGCTGGCGCAGTTTCTGAACGCCCAGCGCGCGCCGAGCGAGTTCCCGTGGGGCGGCCACATAGGACAGTTCTGGCAGGGCTACCGCGCCGTCACGCACGAGACGCGCGACTATCCGTTCAACGGCGGCTACCACGTCATGGTGTCGGTGATCGGCGGCAGCACGACGGTCGAGTACGGCTTGCGCGCGGCGTATGAATCGACCGTCGGCCGCCTCGCCGAAGCCACGAGCGACGGCAGCCGACGGCCGAAGACCAACTCGGCGCGCGCGTTGCGCAGGCCTATGTCGATTTCATCCGCATCGACCCGTGGTACCTGTTCGACTTCATCACGCCGCTGCGCGCGCTGTGGTCCGACACGCCCGTGTTCGGCAACAACCTGCTGCGCAAATGGGAGCGCCGCTTTGCGCTGTCCACCGAGTACCTCGTCAAGGCCGGCTATGCGTGGCTGATCAAGCTCGGCACGCAGTCGGTGTACGAAGCCGCCAAGCCGGTCACCGCGGTCGTGCTCGACCGCCGCCCTCGCCGCATGCCCGCGAACCTGCCCGAGTTGAAACGCCTCGATGGTGGTGGTGATGACGGTGCTGATGACCGTGCCGCGCTACCGCGCCTTCATGGCCTACGCGCAAGCGCTCGCCGCGCAAGGCGTCACGTTCCAGGAGATCGCCGGCAACCGCGGCGTCATCGTCGCCAGCGTGATCGAACGTTCGGAAAGCGCGCCGCCGGCCGCGCCGCTGCGCCGCCTGTTCGTGCAGCCGATCCTGACGCAGCGCGGTTGGGAGCGGCGCGTGATCGCGCTGCCGGTCGCCGAGCTGTCGGCGCAACTGCGGCGCTGGCGTGCAGCGGACGTGCAGGTCGAACACCTGTACGACTACTGATGGTCTGGCGCGTGGCCTCACGCGTTGTGGCTGCGTTGGCGACGATCGTCGTCGCCTGGGTGCTCGGCAACGGCGCGCACATGCTGTGGCGCGAAGACCAGGCGCACGACAAACCGGCACCGGGCCGCGGCCGCTGGGTCAGCGCGGACGACGTGCAGATCCACGTCACCGAACAAGGGCCGGCCGATGGGCCGCGGCTGGTGCTCGTCGCCGGCACCGGCGCCTGGGGCGGCACGTGGACGAGCAACGTCGATGTCGGCGCTTGCCGCAGGCTGGCGCGTCGTCACGATCGACCTGCCGCCGTTCGGTTTCAGCTCGCGCCCTGCGGACCACAACTACTCGCGGCATGCGCAGGCGCAGCGCCTGATGGCTGCCATCCGCTCGCTCGGCGGCGCGCCGGTGGTGCTTGCTCGGCCACTCGTATGGCGGCGGGCCGGCGGCCGAGGCGGCGATGCTCGAACCGGCGTTGGTGCATCACCTGATCCTCGTCGATGCCGCGATCGGTTTGCGCAGCACGAGCGACGCCGCTTGCGCCGCCGGCAGCGAAGCGCTGACGCCGTTGGCGTGGCGGCCGTTGCGCTCGCTCGTCGTTGCCAACACCGCGACGCAGCCGCTGCTCACAGAAAACCTGCTCAGGCGATTCGTCGCCCGCAAGGAGGCCGTCACGCCGCAACGCGCCGCGATCTACGCCGTGCCCAACCGCGTGCGCGGCACGTCGGCGGCGATCGGCGACTGGGCCTACCAGTTCGCCACCTCGTGCGAGTCGGCGCGCAGCCAGTCGGCGGCCGGCTTTGCCGCGCTGCGCATGCCGCTGACGCTGCTGTGGGGCGAGCAGGACACCATCACGCCGCCGGCGCAAGCGCGCGCCATCGCCGCCGCCAAACCCGGCTCGCGCCTCGTGATGCTGCCTGGCGTCGGCCACATCCCGCAGATCGAAGACCCGGCGCTGTTCAACCGCGAGTTGGGCGCCGTGTTGGCTGGTTTACGCTGAGGGCATGCGTTTGCCTTCCCGCGCCGCGCTGGCGCGCATCGCACCGTTCGCCCTCTTCATGGCGCTGCTGATCGTGCGCAGCCAGGCTGCCGACGGCGCGTGGGGCTTCGATGCGCAGTGGCTCTACGGTCTGTCCGTCGTCATCGCCGGCGCCGTGATCGCCGTCTGCTGGCGCGAGTACGGCGAGCTGGCGCGGCAGACGCTGCCCGATGCGCGCGAGGTGCTGCTCGCCATCGCGGCCGGCGCGCTCGTCTTCGTGCTCTGGATCAACCTCGATGCGCCGTGGATGACGATCGGCAGCCCCAG
Source organism: uncultured beta proteobacterium (assembly GCA_963816315.1). Lineage (GTDB taxonomy): Bacteria > Pseudomonadota > Gammaproteobacteria > Burkholderiales > Burkholderiaceae_C > CADEEN01. The sequence goes on along the minus strand of CAWFJZ010000047.1, from coordinate 20,668 downwards.
CGCACCGTTCAAACCATTCGATGCCGGCGGCGCGATCGACATGCCGCAGGTCGCCCTGCGCTTCATCGGCGCGGCGCTGCTCGTGCCTTTGATGGAGGAACTCTTCTGGCGCTCGTTCCTGATGCGCTGGCTCGAACAGCCGGTCTTCCAGGGCGTGGCGCCGCAACGCATCGGCGCGCGCGCGATCGTCCTGTCCACGTTCGTCTTCACGCTCGCCCACACGCTGTGGCTGGCCGCGGCGATCGCCGGCCTCGTCTATGCGCTGCTGTACGTCAAGACCGGCAAGCTGTGGGTGGCGGTGATCGCGCATGCCGCCACCAACGCCGCGCTCGGCGCGTGGGTGGTCACGACGGGGAACTGGCAGTTCTGGTGAGCCGCCGCCAGCGCTGCACGACGCGCTTCTTGATCACGCGCCCTGCACGCCAGACCCACGACGCGCGCACGCGCATGAACAGCGCGTTTTTCCACAGCGACCAGGCGTTGTAGAAGCGCGCGAACCAGCCGAGCTTCATCAGCGCCGGCTGCGTCAGATGGAACAGGCGCGCCACCAGCGCCGTGCCGGCGATCTTGGCAACGACGATGACGACCAGGCCGAGCATGGCCTTGCCCTGGCCGATCAGCCACAGCGCCGCGAGCTTGACCGGCAGCAGCAACAGCGTCGGCGCAAAGAACACCAGCAACGCGGCGTACGGCGGCAGCCGGGTGATGCCGCGCTCGAGCCAGGCCAGCGGCGGCCAGCGCATGACCCAGGCCATCGCGCGTTTCAGCGGCTCCCAGCCCCATTCCTCGAACAGGATCAGCAGCGCGACCGGCAGCATCAGCAGCGACTTCAAGCGCTGCGCCAGCCAGCGCCCCACGCTCATGCCGGCGCCGCGATCGTCAGCCATCGACACCGCGCGCGCGATCGGCCGTGAACTGCGCGCGCCATGCGGCGAAGCGGCCAACGTCCAGCGCCGCGCGCACTTCGCGCATCAGGTGGACGTAGTAATGCAGGTTGTGGATCGTCGAGAGCATCGGCCCGAGCATCTCGCCGCAGCGGTCGAGGTGGTGCAGGTAGGCGCGGCTGAAGCCCTTGCACGCGTAGCACTCGCAGGTCTCGTCGATCGGCCGCTGGTCGCTCTTGTTCTTCGCGTTGCGGATGCGCAGGTCGCCGAAGCGCGTGAACAGGTGGCCGTTCCTCGCATTGCGCGTCGGCATCACGCAGTCGAACATGTCCACGCCCTGCGCCACGCCCTCGACCAGATCCTCCGGCGTGCCGACGCCCATGAGGTACCGCGGCTTGTGCGCCGGCAGGCGGTGCGGCGTGTGCGCCATGATGCGCAGCATGTCTTCCTTCGGCTCGCCGACCGACACGCCGCCGACCGCATAGCCGGGGAAGTCCATCGCCACCAGCGCGTCGAGCGACGCTTCACGCAGCGCTTCGAACATGCCGCCCTGCACGATGCCGAAGAGCGCGTTCGGGTTTTGCAGGCGCGCGAACTCGGTCTGGCAGCGCTCTGCCCAACGCAGCGACAGCTCCATCGACGCGCGCGCCTCGCGCTCCGTCGTCAACGCGCCTTGGCGCTCATACGGCGTGCATTCGTCGAACTGCATCACGATGTCGGAGTTCAGCGCCGTCTGCACCTGCATGCTGACCTCGGGCGTGAGGAACAGCTTGTCGCCGTTGACCGGCGACGCAAAGCGCACGCCCTCTTCGCTGATCTTCCTCATCTCGCCGAGCGACCAGACCTGGAAGCCGCCGCTGTCGGTGAGCATCGGTTTGTGCCAGCCCTCGAAGCGGTGCAGCCCGCCGAAGCTGTTGATCACGTCCACGCCCGGCCGCAGCCAGAGGTGAAAGGTGTTGCCGAGGATGATCTGCGCGCCCATCTCCTCGAGCGAGCGCGGCAGCACGCCCTTGACGGTGCCGTAGGTGCCCACGGGCATGAAGACCGGCGTTTCGACGACGCCGTGGTTCAACGTCAGGCGGCCGCGGCGGGCGTGGCCTTCGGTGGCCAGCAGTTCAAAGTGAAGCATCGGCGGCGATTGTCGCCGCGGGACTTGACCCACCGGACCCGTTCGGGCTGAGCCTGTCGAAGCCCTGGTGCCATGCGAACCGGCCCTTCGACAGGCTCAGGGCGAACGGCCTTGACTGAACCGTCTTGCCGCGAGCGCTCACAACGTCAGAAGCTGCGAGCGAGCTGCACCTGCAAGCGCCGGCCGTCGCGCACCAGCCCGCCGAGCAGCGGCTCGGCGCTGCCCGCGTCGGCCAGCGTGCGGCCGGTGAGGTTGTAGGCGCCGGCGGCCACGGTCCACGGCGTGCCGGTGGGCGCCCAATCGACCGTGGCATTGAGCAGGTGTTGCGCGTCGAAGGCGCTGCCTTGCGCGCCCATGCGCCACCACTCGAAACCGGCGCGCGCGCCGCGCCACGGCAGCGGCGAGCTGGCCTGCAGTCGGGCCAGGGTGCGCGAGGCATCGCTGGGTGTGGGCTCGCCGTCACCCGAGCGCGAGGCCGCCCAACTGCCGCGCAGCTGCCAGCCGGCATCGGCCACGAACTCGCTGCCGAGCTCGATGCCGTTGCCGTTGGCGCGGCCGAGGTTCTGGAACTGCAGCGGGCCTTGCGACAAACCGGCCACCACGGCGTCGCTGGTCTGGCTGGATTCGTTGCGATACAGCGATGCCGCCAGGCGCAGGTTGGCGATGGCACGCCAGTCCAGGCCGAGCTCGGTGGCGCGCAGCCGCTCGTTGCCGAGCGACGGATTGGCCTGCGGCGCCAGCTCGCGCAACGGCGACAGCGACGCGCCCGGCTCGCGCAAGGCCACGCCGTCGAGCAGCTTGGCGTCGAGCCCCGGCAGCACGTTCCACAACAGCGCGGCGCGCGGCGCCAGCGCCTGCTCGCCGCCGGGCGTGCGGTCGGCGCGCGCGCCGAGCACCAAGCGCCACGCCGGCAAGAGCTGCCACTCGTTGTTCACATAGGCGCCGAAGCGTTGATCGGTGGCCGCCACCGCCGCGCCCTGCACGGGCAGGTGGTGCTGCACCAGCGCGCCGACCGTCAGCGCCTGGCCGTCCCAGACGCGCCAGCGCCACTGCACCTCGCCGTCGAGCGAACGGTTGGGCGCGGACGATTCACCGAGCGAGACGCGCGCGAACCACTGCGAGGCCTCGCCCTGGCGGCGCCACTGCACGTCGCTGGCGCCGAAGCGCTGGCCGGGGCCGGTGGCGCGCTGAAGTCGTATTTCGTTGCGGCGACGGGCGCGTCAACGTCCGTGGGGTCGGCGCTGTCTTGTGCGCGCGCAGGGGACGTGAAGGCCAGGCCGATCAGGGCGGCAGCAAGGGCGAAGCGGGGCATCGTGGGCATCGCGCGACCATAGGTTCACGGCGTCGATCCACCTGCGCAATCAGCCGGCGATGACGGACCTTTTTTGTGTCGGCCGCACCTCAGTGCCGCGTGCCGTGAAGGACTACCGGCGACGCGCCAGCAACATCGCGTCGCCGTAGCTGAAGAAGCGAAAGCGCGCTTCGATCGCATGGCGGTACAGCGCCATCACCTGCGCGTGGCCGGCGAAGGCGGCGACCAGCATCATCAGCGTGCTCTTGGGCAGGTGGAAGTTGGTCACCAGCGCATCGACGACGCGGAACTCGAAGCCCGGCGTGATGAAGATGTCGGTCTCGCCGCGCAGCGGCTGCAACGAGCCTGTGGCACGCGCCGCCGATTCGAGCGCGCGCACGCTGGTCGTGCCGACGGCGATCACGCGGCCGCCGCGCTCGCGCGCCGCGCGCACCGCGGCCACGCAATCATCTCCGACCTCGAACCACTCGCTGTGCATGCGGTGGTCTTCGAGGCGCTCGGTGCGCACCGGCTGGAAGGTGCCGGCGCCGACATGCAGCGTGACCGTGGCGGTCTGCACGCCGCGCGCGGCCAGCGCTTGCAGCAGGGCCTCGTCGAAGTGCAGCGCAGCCGTCGGCGCGGCCACCGCGCCGGGCCGGGCGGCGAACACCGTCTGGTAGCGGCGCTCGTCGTCGGCCTCGTCGGCATGCGTGATGTACGGCGGCAGCGGCACATGGCCATGCGCTTCGAGCAGCGCCAGCGGCTCGCTCGGCAGGCGCAGGTGGTAGAGCGCGTTGTCGGCGCCGGCAGCGGCCGAGCACTTCGGCGTCGAAGGCGTCGGCAAAGCGGATCACGCTGCCCGGCCGCGGCGACTTGCTGGCGCGCAGGTGCGACCAGACTTCGTTCGTGCCGGGCAGCACGCGCTCGACCAGCGCTTCGACCGCGCCGCCGCTGTCGGCCTTGCGGCCGAACAGCCGCGCCTTGATGACGCGCGTGTCGTTGAAGACGAGCAGGTCGCCAGGGTCGAGCAACGACGGCAGCTCGCGGAACACGCGATCGATCGGCACATCGCCGCGGCCGTCGAGCAAGCGCGCGGCGCTGCGCTCGGGCGCGGGATGCTGCGCGATCAGCTCGGGCGGCAGCGTGAAGTCGAAGTCGGCGAGCGTGTAGGTCGTCATGAGGTTCAGGCTGGACCGGCCTGAAGAGTGAACAGCGGGCGCGATTGTTCCACGCCCGCCCTGCTGCGGCATCTCTTGCTCCCTCTCCCGCAGGGTGGGAGAGGGTTGGGGTGAGTGTGGGCCGGGGACGCGGCTGGAAGACTTCGTCAAGGAAGTGGCCGACGCGCGTGTGCACGCCGGCATCCACTGAACAGCTCGGCCGTGGCGCTTGCATCGCCACGCTCGGCCGCGGCCAGCGCGGCGGCCAGCGCCTGCGCGTCGGCCGGTGTGTCGCTGTGAAGCTCGCTGTCCCAGGTCATCGGGAAATGCTGCCACGCCGGCGGGCGCGGCGCCATCCCACTCAGCGCACGAGCGGAGCCGTCGCCTGGGCTTCGGACAGCGGCGGTGCGAACGGCATCGCGCGCTGCACGCTGCCGTCGGCGGCGATGTGCTGCACATGGCCTTGCACCGCCCACTCGTCGTAGAGCCAGTCGTCGCCGTTCTTCATCAGGCCGGCAGGCGGCGCGAAGGTGGCCTGCGGCACGCCCTTCAACGCGCTGCCCATGAAGTCGATCCACATCGGCAGCGCCAGCCCGCCGCCGGTTTCGCCCTGGCCGAGGCTCTTCGGCTCGCCGTAGCCCATCCACGCCACCGCCACCAGGCCGGGCTGGAAGCCGGCGAACCAGGCATCGACGGCGTCGTTGGTGGTGCCGGTCTTGCCGAAGAGATCGTTGCGCTTCAACTGCTGCGAAGCGCGCGCCGCGGTGCCGCTCTTCGTCACCTCGCTCATGAGCGACGCCGTGAGCCAGGCGTTGCGCGCCGGGATGGCCCGCGTGTCTTCGCTCTTGCCTTGCGCGTCGGGCGCGTCGAACAGCACCACGCCTCGCGCGTCGGTGATGCGCTCGATCACCACCGGCGGCAGCAGCCAGCCGCCGTTGGCGATGACGCCGTAAGCCTGCGCCATCTGCATCGGCGTCACGCTGCCGCTGCCCAGCGCCAGCGTCAGGTTGTCGGGCTGGCGCGCGGCGTCGAGGCCGAAGCGCTGCAGCCAATCGCGCGACGCGGCCACGCCGCTGTGCTGCACGACGCGCACGCTGACCGCGTTGCGCGATTTGGCCAGCGCGTCGCGCAGCGTCAGCGGCCCCAGGAACTGGCCGTCGCTGTTGGCCGGCGACCAGCCGTTGGCCGCTGTGTAGGGCGCATCGTCGATCACGCTGCCCGGCATGACGCCACGCTCGAGTGCCGCCGAGTAGAGCAGCGGCTTGATCGCCGAGCCCGGTTGGCGAAAGGCCTGCGTGACATGGTTGAACGACTGGCGGTTGAAGTCGAACGCGCCGACGAGCGCGCGCACGCGGCCGGTGGCGGGGTCGAGGGCGACGAAGGCGGCTTCGGCTTGCGGCCATTGCGCGATCTGCCAGGTCTTGCCTTGCGGCACCCGCGACGTCGTCGGCGCGGATTCCTGCATCACGCGCAGCACCGCGCCGCGCTTGATCGCCAGGGGCGCCTTGGCTTTCGGCGACAGCCCCGCCTGCGCCCAGCGCAGGCCTTCGCCGGACGAGCGTCACACGCTCACCGGTGGCGAGTTGCACCCGCACTTCCTTCGGCGTGGCCGCGAGCACGATCGCGGCGCGCAGCATCTCGTCGTCGCGGTGCTCCTTCAACGCGCGCGCGGCGGCCGCTTCGAGCTCGACGCCGTCGCCGGCCGGCAGCGCCTCGACGGCTTCGACACCGCGCCACGCGCCCTTGCGGTCGTGCGCGAGCACGCCGCGCCGCAGCGCGCCCCAGGCCGCGCGCTGGTCGGCCGCACGCAGCGAGGTCGTGACGTGGATGCCGCTCGTGTAGGCCTTGTCGCCGAAGCGCTCGACGACGGCCAGCCGCGCCATCTCGGCCACATGGCCGGCATGCAGCACGCTCTGGTTCGGCGGCTTCAAGACGAGTTTCTCGGCACGCGCCTTGGCCTGCTGCGCCTCCGTGATGACGCCGGTGACGCGCATGCGTTCCAAGACGATGCGCTGGCGCTTGACGGCGCGCTCGACATTGGCGATCGGGTTGGCGAACTGCGGGTTCTGCGGCAGGCCGGCGAGCATCGCCGTCTCGGCGATCGACAGCTTGTCGAGCGGCTTGCCGAAGTAGGTCTGCGACGCTGCGGCAAAACCGTAGGCGCGCTGGCCGAGAAAGATCTCGTTCATGTAGAGCTCGAGGATCTTGTCTTTCGACAGTTGCTTCTCGAGTTCGAGCGCGATCAGGATCTCCTGCGACTTGCGCTCGGGCGTGAACTTCTGTTCGAGGAAGAACACGCGCGCCACCTGCTGCGTGATCGTCGAGGCGCCCTGGCGCATGCCGCCGGTGACCAGCGCCACCGCGGCGCGCGCCATGCCCTTCGGGTCGATGCCGTTGTGCTCGCGAAAGCGCGCGTCCTCGACCGCGATCACCGCGTCCTGCATCAGCTTGGGCATCTTCTCGATCGGCACGAACTGGCGCCGCTCGGCGCCGAAGGTCGCGATCTCGACGCCGTCGGCGGAGAACACCTGCAGCGGCAGCTTGGGGCGGTAGTGGATCGCGCGGTCGAGGTCGGGCACGTCGAGCGCGCCGGCGTGGGCGCTGCCGGCAACGGCGAAGGCAAGAACGGCGCTGCGCAGCGTGGTGGAGATCATCGGTGGATTATCGAAGCGAGAATGATCTTCATGGAGATGTCGGCCCCACAACGCGCGATGCACAAGCTCGGGCTGACACGCGACATCGATCTGGCGCTGCACGTGCCGCTGCGCTATGAAGACGAGACCCAACTCGACCGCTTGCGCGATGCGCACGAGGGCAGCACGCTACAGCTGGAAGCAACCGTTGCCGACTGTCGCGTCGAATTCCGGCCGCGCCGCCAGCTCGTCGCCCGCGTGACCGACGACGACGGCGAATCGCTGGTGCTGCGCTTTCTGAACTTTTATCCGTCGCAACAGAAGCAGCTCGCCGTCGGCCAGCGGGTGCGCGTGCGCGGCGAGTTGCGCGGCGGTTTTCTCGGCCGCGAGATGGTGCACCCGAAGGTCTCGCCGGCCGGCGCGCCGCTGCCCAGCGGCGTTGACGCCCGTCTATCCGACGAGCGCGCAACTGCCGCAGGCCTATCTGCGCAAGGCGATCGCGTCGGCGCTGGCGCGCGCGCCGCTGCAGGAACTGCTGCCTGCGGGCACGCTGCCGGAGGGCCTGCCGGTCTTGCGCGACGCGGTGAACTTTCTGCATCAGCCGCCGCCGGGCACGCCGCTGGCCACGCTCGACGAGCGCAGCCACCCGGCGTGGCAGCGCCTGAAGTTCGACGAGCTGCTGGCGCAGCAGTTGTCGCAATTGACGGCGCAGCGCGAGCGCGCGAAGTTGCGCGCGCCGGTGTTGCGCACCACGCGCGCCGCTGAGCCTGGACTTCACGAGAAGCTGCTGGCCGTGCTGCCGTTTGCGCTGACCGCCGCGCAGCGCCGCGTCGCCGAAGAGATCGCCGCCGACTCTGGCGGCCGGCGCGCCGATGCACCGCCTGCTGCAAGGCGATGTCGGCTCCGGCAAGACGGTGGTGGCGGCGCTGGCGGCGACGATCGCCATCGACGCCGGCTGGCAATGCGCGTTGATGGCGCCGACCGAAATCCTCGCCGAGCAGCATTTCAGGAAGCTCGTGCTGTGGCTGGAGCCGCTCGGCGTGCAGGTGGCGTGGCTGACCGGCAGCCGCAAGGGCAAGGGGCGCAAGGAACAGCTCGCCGCCGTCGAGTCGGGCGCAGCGGGCCTGGTCATCGGCACGCATGCCGTGATTCAAGGCGATGTGGTGTTTGCGAAGCTCGGCCTGGCGATCGTCGATGAGCAGCACCGCTTCGGCGTTGCGCAACGCCTGGCGCTGCGCGACAAGCTCGAACAGCAAAGCATCGAGCCGCATCTGCTGATGATGAGCGCCACGCCGATCCCGCGCACGCTGGCGATGACCTACTACGCCGACCTGGCGGTCAGCACGATCGACGAGCTGCCGCCCGGCCGCACGCCGGTCGTCACCAAACTCTTCGCCGAAGACAAGCGCGACGCCGTCATCGCGCGCATCCGCGACGAAGTGGCGCAGGGCAAGCAGGTCTATTGGGTCTGCCCGCTGGTCGAAGAAAGCGAAGCGCTCGAACTGCGCGACGCCACCGCGACGCACCAGCAACTCACTGCCGCCTTGCCCGGCCGCATGGTCGGCCTGCTTGCACGGCCGCATGAACGGCGGCGACAAAGGCGCGGTGATGTCGCTCTTCACCGACGGCACGATGCAGGTGCTCGTCGCCACCACGGTGATCGAGGTCGGCGTCGATGTGCCCAACGCCAGCCTGATGGTGATCGAGCATGCCGAGCGCTTCGGCCTGGCGCAACTGCACCAGTTGCGCGGCCGCGTCGGCCGCGGCGCGGTGGCGAGTGTCTGCGTGCTGCTGTACTCGCCGCCGCTCTCACCCACCGCACGCGAGCGCCTGCGCGCGATGAGCGAAACCACCGACGGCTTCGAGATCGCGCGCCGCGACCTGGCCATCCGCGGCCCGGGCGAGTTCATGGGCTCGCGCCAGAGCGGCGATGCGCTGCTGCGCTTTGCCGACCTGCAAGACACGGCGATGATCGAGCGCGCACGCGCCGCGGCCGAGCGCCTGTTGGCCGAGCAGCCGCAGGCCGCGGCGGCGCAGGTCGAGCGCTGGCTGGCGTCGCGCGCCGATTACCTGAAGGCCTGAACGAAGTCGGATGCCGCCTACGCGCAAAAGCGCTGCGCGCGCGACGCGCGGGCGGTCGAACGCGGCACACTCACTTGCTTTTGCAGAAGGATCGAATGGCCACGCCCCGCCCACCTTCGTCGCGCCTGTTCAACGTGGATTGCAAGCTGTCGTATACGCTGCTCGACGACACGCACTTCCTGTTCCTCGTGCACGCGCTCGACGGCATGGACCAGGAGGTGGTGGAAGAGTCGCTGCGGCTGACGCCGGCGGTCGAGTACGAGCTGCACCGCGACGCCGTGCACGGCCACCGCGCGCTGCGCTTGAGGGCCACGGCCGGGCCGCTGACGCTGCGCTACCGTGCCCGCGTGCGCCTGCTGCGCGCCGCGCCCGACCTGCGCGCCAAGGAACTGGCGATCGAGGCCCTGCCGCACGATGTGCTGGCCGATCTGATGCCCACGCGCTATTGCGAGTCGGACCGCCTGGGCTCGGCGGCGATGCGCATGTTCGGCAGCCTCGAGCCCGGCTACGCGCGCGTGCAGGCGGTGTGCGACTGGATCCACGACAACATCGAGTACCGCGTCGGCTCGTCGAACACGACGACGACGGCGTGCGATGTCTTCCTGCAGCGCTCGGGCGTCTGCCGCGACTTCGCGCATCTGGGCGTGGCTTTCTGCCGCGCCTTGAACATCCCGGCGCGGTTGGCGGTGGGCTACGCCCGCTTCGACGAGCCGCCGCCGGACTTCCACGCCACGTTCGAAGCCTTCCTCGGCGGGCGCTGGGAGTTGTTCGACCCGACACGCATGACCGAGCCGCAGGATCTGGTGCGCATCGCCGTCGGCCGCGACGCCGGCGACGTGGCGTTCGCGACGCTGTTCGGGCCGGTGCGCACGCGGCTGATCCGGCCGGAAGTCGAGCAGGTGCGCGCGCGGCGGGCGCGGCGTTAGACGCGACGCAGCGCCTCGACTGCTGCGCGGTTCCCGCATGCGGGCGATCGGTTCGTGAAGCGGCCGATCATTGCCAGCACACGTGGACCGAGTAGTACGTGGCAGCGCCACATCGAGCCGTTCGTAGAGGGCGCAACCGGGCGGCGTGAGCCGCCGCCTGGTCTTGTCAGCGATCGTAGTTGGCGATCGACATCGCCACCAGCGCCGCGCCGTCGACGTCGACGACGAGCGTGGAAGTGGGGCTGTGCGCGGTCGGGCCCATCGACGCCACCAGCGGCGGCGCCATCAACGGCATGGTCGCGCCGTGACTCTCGGCCTCGCCGGCCGGCGCAAAGGCGGCCAGTCCGATGATCGCGAGCGCACCGACGACCAGCGTCGGGTAGAAGGCATCGCGGGTTTGGCGTGGGGTGTTCATTGCTGTCTTCCTTTCGAAGGGGGGCGTTGTCTTCAGGCCAGGCCGGCGGCGGTGGCGATCATGCTGGCGAGCACGCTCAGGGAGCCGGCGCCCATCACCACGGTGATCACGGTTTCGCAGAATTGGCCGATGCGGAAGTTGCTGCTGTTCGTCATGGTGTTCTCCGGTTGAGGTGGGTGGCTGTCTCGGCGCGATTCGCCTTGCGCATCGCTTGAGATGAACTCTAGGCGCCGACCCGGCAGCCTCCCAGTCAGCAAGTCACCGGCCGCGAGTGACTTAATCCCACTGGGGTCTGGGGCGCTGGTGCACAAGCCGCAGCGGCCGCAGGCTTCGTGCAAGATCTTCAAGGCCGCGGCGCTGACTGCTGCCCCTCGGCTTGAACCGGTGGTACCGACCCTGAGGGAGCGTCGTGGCCGCAGGTCTCGATGCCGGCAATGGCTACGTTGCCGACGCTGGACCTGCCTTGATGAAGGTCGGCATCAAACAGGGCCCGGACAGTCGAACTCGGCGCCTCAACGACGGCTCTCCCCATCAGCGGCCAGACGACACGCGACGCAGCAGCTTGCGAGTTCACCGCTGCCACAGATGCTGGATGTGCTGGTCCGCAACCCAGGCCCGTACCCCACTCCATAATCACAATTTGCCCACCAACCTCGCCATGAAGTTTTGGATGAAGCCACGAATGCCGATGCGTGTCCAACCTAACCGCTGCTGCGTTCAGCTGCGTCGATGTCGCTGCAAGACTGGCTGCAGCCGATCGATCTTGCCTGCCGAATGACGGCGACTATCAAGACCTGTCGGTGAGGGCTTGTCGGAGCAACCTGAAGGACGTGCTCGATCGGCTGCCGACGAAACCGGCCGGTCGCATCGATGAGTTGTTGCCGCACCGCTGGCAAGTGCCGGCAACTGCGGGCCGTCTTGGTCAAAACGCGCCGTGATCGACGCACTGAACACCATCGCGGCGCTGATAAACGCCGGCGGCGAGATCACGCTGGGTCGCCATGACGCCGTCGGCAAGTGCATCCACAAGCACCGTACCTCGTCTTCGAGCGGAGCATGCTCGACCACTGGTTACGCAAGCACTTTGGCGCGTGAGGACAAACGTGAGAGCGTTGCGGCCCGCATCCAAGACTGAAGGAGGTTCCCATGCAGGTTCACATGCGCTCCCGCGCCTTTTCGCTCATTTCACTGGCCGTGCTGTCCGCCTGCGGCGGCGGCGGCGATGATCCTGCCGCCCGCGAAGACGCGCTCGGCCGGCCCAGCTACAGCGTCGGCGGCACGATCACCGGCGTGGTGTCGCCGCCGTTCGGCGATTCGATCACGCTGTCGCTCGACGGCAGCTACGTCGAGCCGTTCGCGGCGAGCAGCGGCACCTTCACTTTCTCCCGCCGGCTCTTTCACCGCGAGGCCTACAACGTCAGCGTCGCCGGCTCCGTGGCGGGCTACAACTGCAGCGTCACGAGCGGCGGCAGCGGCACGATCAACCGCAGCAACGTCACCGACGTTGTGGTCGCTTGCGTTGAAATCCCGCGCTACGACGTTCCGGTGTCGGTGAGCGGGCTTCCGAGTAGCACCAGCGTCGTGATTCAGAACAACAGCAGCGCGAACCAGATCACCGCGTCGGCCGACGGCTCCTACGCCTTCCCGTTCCGGCAGTACGCCGGGACGAACTACTTCGTGTCGATCGCGACGCAACCGGCCACGGGTTCGTGCACCGTGCCGCAACCTTCCGGGACCGTGCAGCCCGACATACAGCCCATCGCGGTGGTGTGCAAGTAAGTCAACTGACGCCGTAAGCGCCCGCGCGGTCGCGATCAGCGTGCCCTGGTCGAGTAGTCGCTGACGCACTAGCGATCGCAATGTGGCCGAGAGCGTGAATTGACAGGGCGGTCATGTCCGGCTGGATTCGCTGCAACGCAGCCCTCCGTCTGCCGACTTCCGCTTCAGACTGAACTGAGTCAGTCGCGGCCGATCGCCTCAACGATGGCGGCGACTGTGACCGGTCATCCGGTCGCCCGCCTCTCGTACGACCGCTTCACATCAGAGACCAGCTGCTCAGCAATGCTGGTCTGGCATCGAACGACCGGTGTCATCGCATGACCTATTTCTGCGAAGCGACAGCGCGACCAAGCGTTCAACCGAACAGGCGGGATAGTTGTGGCTGCGGCTGCTGACGCTGCGGAAGCGGCAGTTGCGTCGAGCGCGCCCTTCAGGCCCTGCAGCACTTCGCGCGTGGCGGCAGCGTCGCGCTCGGCTTGCGCCAACCTGGCGTTCGCGGCGCGCTCGCGTTGTTCGCTCTGCTCGGCTTCCTTCGCAATGCGCTCGAGGTCTTCACCGCGGTCCAAGCGGTTGTAGATGATCTGCGCAAACCCAATAATGACGGTCGCCACGAGCGCCCACACAGCGGTGCGCATGCTGCGGCTGGCGATGTGCATGCTGCGGTTCGCTGCGTCCCGGCTTTCCACATCGCTCTGGTGCCACGCAGGAAGAACCTTGGTGATCAAGGTGTTGGAGATCGTCGAGATCTCCGACGCCACTATCCCCATGTGAGCCGACATCTCCCCGGTGCGTCGCGCCGTCTCAAGCACCGCTCCGTGCTCCTGTTTGATGAGGGCGGTCTGCTCCCGCAGGTTGTTGACGATTGGGCTCGACACGGGCTCAATCAGACGGGCTTGCGGGACGCTGTCCAAGCGCCGATTGGCCTTTGCGACCGAGTCCTTCTGCGCCTCCAACGTGGCCTTGAAGATGTTTGCCGCCCGCTGGTTCTCCTCCGTGAAGAACGAAGCCGCGGACGTGCGCAGGGCGTTGGTTGCCGCCTCGAGCGCCGCGCTGTGCTGGGCCATCTGCGCAGAGATGCCCTGCGGCAGCTGCGCAAACTTGTCGTTCATCAGGGGGCCGACGTTCTTGAGCGTCTGGCTGTGCTGTGCCGCAGCCTTGGCAAGCTGATCGCTGAGCTTGGGTCCTTGGAATCCGTCGGCAGCTTCTGCCAGGCGCCGCACGGTGGAGAACGACAGCTCGTGCCCGCGCCTTACGGCCAGGCCCAAGCGCGCCAGCACGGCATCCGCCCCCTCTTCCGTGGGCACGTTCGCATCCCGCAATCCTGCCGCCGCAAGCGCCTTGAGGTCCTCGCTGGTGATCAGGTCAAACCGCGCCTGGTCCAGGGATGCGCCCGTATCGTCTGCGACGATCAATCGCAACACTCGTTGACCGATCTTTTCGTCCGTCTGTGCTCAACGGGTGGACGGTCATCGCACCAGCGGCGGTCTCGACCGTGACCGGCTTCGGCAGCTGGAGAGCGGGCCTTTTTGGGTCTGACATGGGCGGCACAAACGCGGGATGGGGCTACATCGTAGCCCGCTGGCTGCTCGCCCCGACCGCGGGCGGATCGGCCGTGGGAAGGGCAGTTGACCGGCCGGAGTATTAGCATTCACGCGTGTCTTTACTGACTCCATCACCTTCAACTCCGACCGCAAAAAGTGATCGCCTCGGCGAGTCGGAAATGACGGCGTTGCGGCGTTCCTTTGGGAGCGTGGCGCTGGAGTTGTCGCGCAATCAAGCAGCGCTATTGCCGTTGAATTGCCGCTGGCGTGGCTTCCCACCGGGCGTCCACAGCCGCTTTGGGTCGGGAAGCGCTGGTCGCCCACCGCGTCAACGGTCATCAATCATGAGCGCCGAATAGACACAAACTGCAGACGTCCACAGTGCCTCAGATATCGGGCACCCGGCGTGGGCATGCCTCGGTGGCGACGAGTGACCGCAAGGTGCCGGAGACCGTGAGTAGCGACCTCATGTACGACAGGCAGCAACCGCTGCAGAGCGGCCCCCGGAAGTGGGTGCGCCACATCGGAGCATCACGCTGGCCGCCGCTGGCAGCGGAGCGCCGTCTACGCACCCAATCCCAGCTCGACCACCGGCTCGAACCCGCCGTATATCATCTGCTTGCCATCGAACGGCATCGGGTTCTTGGCCGGGTCCCAGCGCGGGTCGGACTTCATCAGGTCTTCCTTCTTCGACATCGCCGCATCGCGTGTCGCCTTGTCGGGCCACTCCACCCACGAGAAGACGACGGCCTCCTCGTCCTTGGCGTTCACCGCACGCCGAAAGTCGGTCAGCTTGCCCGCCTTCACGTCGTCGCCCCAGCATTCGAGGATGCGCGTGGCACCGCGAGCACGAAACCGTCGATGTAGGACATGAGGTTCTCCAGAGAGGGTGACTGGAGTCGCAGCGCGGCAAGCCCCGTGCCTGCGCAGGGCCCACAAAGACAGACGCCCCTGGGTCACAGGGGCGTCTGCAGGTCCGGCCACGAGGGCTAGAGCACGTGGGGATCGGTCCCAATGGCTTGGCGACGATGATCCGCAGTCCCGGACCTCAGGTTCGTAGACATCGATCACCTCCTTTCGTCGTTGCGGGAGCGCAAGACTACACCTTCAGCAGCGCCGCCACCGCCGCCTGGGTCGGCATGCCCGCGATCGCGCCGTGGTCGGTCACGGCCAGCGCGGCGGCGGCGTTGGCCCAGCGCGCGGCCTGTTCCATCGGCTCGCCGCGCGCCAGGCCGGCGGCCAGCGCGCCGGTGAAGGTGTCGCCGGCGCCGATGGTATCGGCCACGCGCATGGCATGGCCCGCCCATTGCAGCGGCGGCGCATCGTGGCGGTAGAGCGCGCCGCCGCGCGCGCCGAGCGTGACCAGCACGGCGCGCGGGCCGCGGCCGAGCAGCATCCGTGCCGCGGCCTCGATCTCGCTCGCGCCGGCGAGCGCCAGCAGCTCGCCTTCGTTCGGCGTCAGCACGTCGGTCCCCTGCAGCAGCGCCGCCGGCAGCGGCCGCGCCGGCGCCGGGTTGAGCAGCGTGATCGCGCCGCCCTCGCGGGCGATCTCGAACGCGGCCTGCGTTGCTTCAAACGGCACCTCGCACGAGGCCATCACCACCTTGGCGCTGCGCAACAACGCTGCCGCAGCGTGCACCTGACGAGCGCCCAGCGCCGCGCCGGCGCCCGGCGCCACGGCGATGCTGTTGTCGCCGTCGTCATAGACCCAGATCTGCGCCACGCCGCTGCGCTCCCCTGGCGCGACTTCCACGGCCGACGCGTCGATGCCCTCGCGCGCCCACAGCGCCAGCGCCATGCGGCCGAAGTCGTCGTCGCCCAGGCGCGCGATGACAGCGGTGTGCGCACCTTGGCGCGCGCAGGCGATCGCGGCGTTCGACCCCTTGCCACCGGGCTGGATGTCGAAGGCCGAAGCCATGACCGTTTCGCCCTGCGCCACCGGCTGCGACACGCGCGACACCAGGTCGGCGTTGAAGCTGGCGATGCAGACGACGTTCGATTGTCATTTCACGCCATACCCCATCGTCTGCGGCAGCCACAGCACGATCTGCGGGAACAGCGTCATCGCCAGCAGCAACAGCAGCAGCATGACGATGAAGGGCCAGCCCTCCTTCATCATCTCGCCGATCGGGATGCCGGTCAGCGCCTTGATGACGAACAGCAGCATGCCGAACGGCGGGTGGATGAGGCCGATCATCATGTTCAGCACCACCAGCACGCCGAAGTGCACGAGGTCGATGCCCAGCACCTTGACGGCCGGCAGCAGCATCGGCACGAAGACCAGCAGCAGCACCGAGACGTCGAGAAAACAGCCGAGCACCAGGAACATGACGTTGACCAGCAGCAGGAACGCCACCGGCGACAGGTGCAGCGCATCGACCCATGACGCCATCGCCTGCGGCACGCCCTCGGCGGTGAAGGCGTAGTTGAGCAGGAACGAGCCGGCCAGGATCAGCGTGATCACCGCCGACGAGCGCGTGGATTCGAGCACCACGGCGAACAGCTGGCGCCAGTTGAGCGCGCGATAGACGATGCAGGCCAGGATCAGCGCGTGCGCCGCCGCCACCGCGGCGGCTTCGGTGGGCGTGAAGGCGCCGGAGTAGATGCCGCCGAGCAGCACGATCGGCATCGACAGCGGCAGCGCGCCGCGGAACAGCACCGACGGCCACTGCGACAACGGCACGGGGGCCTCGCGCGGCATGTTGCGGCGCACGGCGATGACCTGCACGACGACCATCATCAGCAGCGCCATCAGCACGCCCGGCACCACGCCGCCGAGGAACAGCGCGCCGACCGAGGCGCCCGAGACCAGGCCGTAGATCACCATCGGGATCGACGGCGGAATGATCGGCCCGAGCGTGGCACTGGCCACCACCACGGCGCCGGCAAAACCGCGCGAGTACTCGGGCTTTTTCAGCATCTGGCGGATCGTCACCAGCCCCGGCCCGGCAGCGTCGGCGATGGCGCTGCCGCTCATGCCGGAGAAAATCACGCTGACGAGGATATCGACCTGCGCGAGGCCGCCGCGCAGGCGGCCGACCAAGATGCGGCAGAAGTCGAACAGGCGCTCGCTGACGGTGCCGGCATTCATGACGTTGGCGGCCAGCACGAACATCGGCACCGCCAGCAGGACATAACTGTTGTAGAGGCCGTTGCTGACCTGCTCGGCGACGAGGCCGAGGTCCTGGCGCTTGACGACGAGATAGGCGATGCCCGAGGCGATCATCGAAAAGCCGATCGGCATGCGCATCAGCATGCCGGCCAGCAGCACGCCGCCGAGGGCCCACAGCGCGGGCGTGTTCATGACGCAGGAATTCCCGCGTTTTCGAGATCGAGCCCGCGCCAAGCGCGCCAGAGGCCGATGGCGCTGCGCACGACGAGCGCGGCCAGCAGCAGCACGAACGGCAGGAAGACCCACATGAAGGGCATGCCGAGCACGGGCGTGCCTTCACGGCGCATGAAGCTGACGTAGTCCCAACTGGCCGGCAGCGCCCAGGCCGCGAGGCCGCCGATCATGGCGTTGCCGACGCAGGCGCATCAGCTTGCGCGTGCGCACGCCCGCCAGATTCCACACCAGGTCGAACATCACGTGCTCGCGCTCGGGCACGATGAACGCCGCCGCCCAGAGGATGACCCAGACGTAGAGCACCACCGCGGCTTCGTCGGTCCACGGCAGCGGCTTGTTGAAGCCGAAGCGCGCGACGATCTGGACGATGAAGACCAGGAACAGCGCGGTGAACAGCCCTGCGCCGATGACATTGGCGCCGACCTTGAGCCAGCGCTTCACGCGCAAACCCGTTCGGGCTGAGCTTGTCGAAGCCCTGGCGGACCCTTCGACACGGGGCCTTCGACAAGCTCAGTCCCCTGCTCAGGGCGAACGGAGTTTTCATTTCGTGGTGTTGATGCGGTCGAGCAGGCCTGTGGGCCAGGTCTTGGCGATGTCGCTCGTCGCGTATGCCGCCTGCACCGATTTGCGGAAGGCCTCGACATCGGGCGTCGTCACCGTCAGCCCTTCCTTCTTGAAGAAATCGACGATCTGCGCTTCTTCCTCGAGGCGGTTCTTGTTGTTGAACGCCGCTGCGGCGTCGGCCGCGGCCTGCACCTTCTGGCGTTGCGCTGCGCTCATCGCCTTCCACGCCTTGTCGGAGATGGCGATGAAGATGCCATCGACCAGGTGATTCGTCATCACGATCTGCTTGGTGACCTCGTAGAACTTGGCCGCGCGCACGCTCGGCAGCGGGTTGTCCTGGCCGTCGATGGTGCCGGTCTTGAGGCCCAGATAGACCTCGCCGAAGGCCAGCGGCGTGGCGGTGGCGCCGAGCGCTTCGCCGAGGAACAGCCACTCCTTGCTGCCCGGCATGCGCAGCTTCACGCCCTTGAGATCGGCCGGCGTCTTGACGTTGCGCGCCTCGCGCAGGTTGATCTGGCGCGTGCCGAGGTAGATCGGCGTCAGGATCGTCACCTCCATCTTCTCGCTGGCGAGCTTGAACATCTCCTGGCCGATCGGGCCGGCGAAGACCTTCGCTGGTGCTGCCGGTCGCGGATGACGTAGCCGGCGGTGAAGATCGAGAACTCGGGCACCAGCTTGGCGATGTCGAAGGCCGAGATCGAACTCAGCTCCAGGTTGCCGCGCGCCATCGCCGCCGGCTCGGTGCCCTGCTTGAACAGCGACGCGTTCAAGTTGATCTGCACGTCGAACTCGCCGGGCGCGCTCTTGTCAGCGACTCCTTGAACACCGTCCACATCTTGCCGTGCCAGTCGTCGGGCACCGCGGGCGTGGAGATGCGCAGCGGCAGCTTGGTCTGGGCGAAGGCGGGCGCGGCGAGCGTGGCGCCAACGGCGGCGGTGGCCGCGATCAGGCTGCGGCGCAGGAGCGAGAAGGTCATGGTGCGATGTCTCCTTTGTTGGTTGGTCAGTCGTGGGCGGGTTCAGGCCGTGCGCGGCCAGCTCGAGGCGGAAGGTCTCGAAGCGCTCGAGGGTCAGCGCGGCCAGCGGCGGGCGCACGCGCAGCCAGCGGCATCGCCCGTCTGCGCGGCCATGATCGCCTTGAGCGCCGGGATCAACGCGTAGCCGCCGAGCCAGGCCAGCAGGCGCACGACGCGCGCGTGCTCGGCCGCGCTGCGCGCGGCGTCGGGCTCGGTGGCCAGGCGGTGCACGACTCGCGGCATGAAGTTGGCCAGGCCGCTGACGGCGCCGCGGCTGCCGCGCGCGGCCAGCGCCGGCAGGTCGAGTTCGTTGCCGACGTGCACGCCGAGCGGCGGCATGAAGCCTGCGCCAGTTCGAGCGTTGCGCGGCTCGCAGGCGCTGTCCTTGATGGCGACGATGCGCTGCGGCCAGCGCCGCAGCAGCTCGGCGATGACAGCCGTGCGACAAGCCGACCGCCGAGACCTGAGGATGTGGTACAGCACGACGCGCAACGGCCGGTCGTTGGTGGCGTCGAGCACCTGGCGGTAGGTCTCGACGATGCCCTCGTCGCTGACGCCCTTGAAGAAGAACGGCGGCATCAGCAGCACGCCCCAGGCGCCGATGTCTGCGCGTGGCGCACGAGGGCCAACGTGTCGGACACGGCGGCGCAACTCACCGAGACCAGGATGCGCGACGCGCGCACGCCGCCAGCGACGAGCGCATCGACGGCGCCGCGCCGCTCTGCCACCGAAAACGACGGCCCCTCGCCGGTGGTGCCGAACGGCGTGACGCCGGCGCAGCCCGCTTCGAGCAGCGCGTGTGAATGCGCCGCAAAGCGGGGATGGTCGATCGCCAGCGTTTCGGTCAGTGGCGTCATCAACGCCGGCCAGATGCCTCGCAGGCCGGGCGCGTTTTCGATCATCGTCGTGGTCATTGTTTGTCTTTCGGCAGCGGCGGTCTGGGCAGGCCGAGCACGCGCCGGTGCGAGCTTTCGATGTGGTGGGTCAGGCGCTCGGCCACCTGCGGCGCGTCGCGCGCTTCAATGCCGCGATGAACCACAGGTGCTCTTCCATCGCCGGCACCAGCGCCTCGGGCGACAGCATCGAGCCCTCGAGCCGGATCAGGCGCACGCGCAGGCTGTTGATGCGGTACATCTCGGAGATCAGTTCGTTGCCGAGGGCGTCGATCATCAGGTCGTGCAGGCCCCAATCGACCGTCTGCGCGTCGCTGAGCAGCGTGGCATCGACCGGGCCTTTTCGCGCGGCGCAACGATGCGGCGGTGCGCGTCTTCGATCGCGGCCAGGTCGGCCTCGGACACCGTGGCGCAGAAGCGCACCGCGGCCTCGCGCTCCAGCACCAGGCGCAACTGGTAGGCGTTGTTGATCAGCGCCAGATCGACATGCGCGATCTGCAGCCCGCGTGCGGCACGGTGCGCAGCAGGCCCTCGGCCTCCAGCCGCGGGATCAGCTCGCGCACGGCGCCGAGCGGCATGTCCAGCAACTGCATCAGCTCGCGCTGCGAGATGAACTGGCCGGGGCGAAGTTGGCCTCGAGGATCTGCTGGCGAAAGCTCTCGTAGGCCTTGGCGCGCAGGCTCATCAGCGGCGCGTTCATCATCGCCCACCCTGGCTCACGATGCCCTTGGCCAAGAGCACATGGCCCATGCTCGCCGGCGCGTGCAGAGCGTCTGGCGTCAACAAGGCGGGGATGGGCTCGAGCATCGGCGGGTTGGGTTGCAGAGCGCGGGTTCCCCCGTATCTGCACACTGACATGTTAGTCATAACATGCTGCCCCATCGCTGGTGCAAACCCTCCTCGGCCATGCTCTCCCTTCGCCCTCTGCATTGATGGCACCCGCCTCGGACTTGGCGGCGCGCCGCTGGGCAACCTGTTCGCCACCGTGCCCGAGGCGCAGGCGCACGCGCTGC
>CAWFJZ010000046.1:0-19404 GCA_963816315.1 uncultured beta proteobacterium | reverse complement strand
AGTTCGGCCACCAGGGTGTGGATCCGAGCATGGGAGGCTTTCGCGGCGGGCCGGGGCAGGAAGGCTTCGGTGGCTTTGCCGAGGCCTTCGGCGACATCTTTGGCGACATCTTCGGCGGCGCGGCGGGCGCCGGCGGGCGGCGTGGCCCCAACGGTCAACAGGTCTATCGCGGCGCCGACCTGTCGTACGCGCTCGAGATCACGCTCGAAGAAGCCGCGCTCGGCAAGGACACGCAGATTCGCATCCCGAGCTGGGACAACTGCGAAACCTGCAAGGGCACCGGCGCCAAGCCCGGCACCTCCGCCAAGACCTGCCCGCAGTGCAACGGCTCGGGCGCCGTGCATCTGCGGCAAGGTTTCTTCTCGATTCAGCAGACCTGCCCACAATGCCGCGGCGCCGGCAAGATCATTCCCGACCCCTGCACGACGTGCAGCGGCGCCGGCAAGGTGAAGAAGCAGAAGACGCTCGAGGTGAAGATCCCGGCGGGCATCAACGAAGGCATGCGCATCCGCTCGGCCGGCAACGGCGAGCCTGGAAGCAACGGCGGGCCCGCCGGTGACCTCTACATCGAGATCCGCGTCAAGCAACACGAGATGTTCGAACGCGACGGCGACGATCTGCATTGCACCGTGCCGGTGGGACTGACGACCGCCGCGCTCGGCGGCTCGATCGAAGTGCCGACGCTGGCCGGCAAGGTCGAGATCGAACTGCCGGAGAGCACGCAGCACGGCAAGACCTTCCGCTTGAAGGGCAAGGGCGTGAAGGGCCTGCGGTCGAGCTATCCGGGCGACCTGTACTGCCACGTCGTCGTCGAGACACCCGTGAAGTTGACGGAGCACCAGAAGAAGCTGCTGAAGGAGCTCGACGAGTCGCTACGCAAGGGCGGCGGGCGGCATTCGCCTGACGACAAGAGCTGGGCGGATCGTGTGAAGGACATGTTCAAGTAGCTTGGACCCCGTTCGGGCTGAGCCTGTCGAAGCCCTGCAGCGCGCTCATAGAACAGGCTGGCCTGCGCGACTTGCGCTGATGGCACCGGCCGCCGAAACGCCGACAGATCGAGCGGCCTGCGCTCGGTGCGCAAACCCAGTCGCTGCGTCGCCGTCTTGAATCGCTGGGCCAGCAGTTGCGCCCACACGCCCTGCCCCGTCATGCGCGACTGAAAACGCGGGTCGTTGTCGCGCCCGCCGCGCATCTCGTGCACACGCGCCATCACACGCGCCGCGCGCTCGGGGAAATGCGTGTCGAGCCACTGCTGGAACAGCGGGTTCACCTCCCACGGCAGGCGCAGCACGGTCGCAAAGGCCGACGTGGCGCCGGCTGCCTGCGCGCGTTCCAGCACGCGCTCCAGCTCCGGCTCGTTGATGAACGGGATCACCGGCGAGACGCTGACGCCGACGGGAACGCCGGCGCGAGCCAGCATTTCGATCGTCTTGATACGCCGCTCGGGTGACGCCGCGCGCGGCTCCATGATTCGCGCCAGCGCGCCGTCGATCGTCGGCACCGACACATACACCGCGACCAGGTTCTCGCGTGCCAGTGGCGCGAGCAAGTCGATGTCGCGTTCGATGCCGGATGACTTGGTGATGATCGAAAACGCATGCCTGAACTGAGCCAGCATCTCGATCAACCCGCGCGTGATGCGCAGCCGCCGCTCGACCGGCTGGTAGGCATCGGTGGCCGAGCCGATGTTGAGCGGCAGCGGCTCGTAGCTGCTGGCAGACAACGTGGCTCGCAAGCGTTCGACCGCGTTGACCTTGGCGATGATCTTGGTCTCGAAGTCCAGACCCGGCGACAGGTTCAGGTAGCTGTGCGTCGGCCGCGCGAAGCAGTAGACGCAGCCGTGTTCGCAGCCGCGGTACGGATTGATCGACAGATCGAACGGAATGTCCGGCGAATCGTTGCCCGACAGGATCGACTTGACCGTCTGCTCGATGATCTGCGTGCCGGGCGCCGATTGCTCTTCCTGCGCCGCCTGCTCCAACGTGCCCCAGCCGTCGTCGAACGACTCGTGGTGCTCGCTGGTGAATCGGTGCTCGATCGCCCACGCCGTGCCGCGACCCTTGATCGCGGCGCGCGGAATGAACACGAGGGTGGCGGAGGGAGTTTCTGTCTGCATACTGTGAATATATACAGTCTCAACAGAAGTGCAAGCGCTCTCAAGGAAACGCCGGGCCGCTCCCAAGTTTCCTTGACCTCCCTCGGGGGGCCTGACGCGAAGCGGCAGGTCTGGGGGCGCTCAGTACTCGTTGTTGGCCGAACTGCCAGGGGCCAGGTTGTCGAAGCGCGTCAGCGGCTTCAGGAAGGTCAGCCTGACGGTGCCTGTCGGCCCATTGCGCTGCTTCGCAATGCCGATCTCGGCGACACCCGGCTCCTTGCTCTCTTTGTTGTAGTAGTCGTCACGGTAGATGAACATGATGACATCCGCATCCTGTTCGATGGCGCCGGACTCGCGCAGGTCGCTCATCATCGGCCGCTTGTCGGGCCGCGTCTCGACACTGCGGTTCAACTGCGACAGCGCGATCACGGGGCATTGCAGTTCTTTGGCCAGCGCCTTCAGTCCGCGCGAGATTTCACCCAGCTCGGTGGCACGGTTTTCGTCGCTGCCGCTGCTGCCGCTCATCAGCTGCAGGTAATCGACGACGATCAGGCCCAGCTTGCCGCAAGTGCGCGCCTGCCGCCGCGCACGCGCGCGCAGCTCGGCCGGGTTCAGCGCCGCGGTCTCGTCGATGAAGACGCTGGCGTTTTTCAAGCGGTCCACGGCTTCACTCAAACGGCCCCATTCGTCGTCGTTCAGGCGGCCGGTGCGCAAGTGGCTCTGGTCGATGCGGCCGAGCGAGCCGACCATGCGCAGCGCCAGTTGCGACGCGCCCATTTCCATCGAGAAGACGACCACCGGCAGGCCTTCCTGCACGGCGACGTTTTCGGCGATGTTCAATGCGAAGGCGGTCTTGCCCATGCTGGGCCGCGCCGCCAACACGATCAGATCGCCCGGCTGCAATCCCGCCGTCATGCGATCGAGGTCATAGAAGCCCGAGCGCACGCCGGTCACGTCCTCGGCGCCGTTTTCGTGCAGTTCGGTGACGCGGTCGATCAGCTGCACGACGAGCTGGTCCATGCGCTGGAAGCCCTGCTTGTTGCGCTGGCCCTCTTCGCCGATCTGGAAGACGCGGCCTTCGGCTTCGTCGAGGATCTGGCTGACCGAGCGGCCGGCCGGGTTGAAGGCGTTGGTGGCGATCTCGTCGCTGGCCTCAATGAGTTTCCTCAGCACCGCGCGCTCGCGAACGATCTCGGCGTAGCGGCGGATGTTGGCCGCGCTGGGCACCGACTGCGCGAGGGCGTTCAAGTAGGCGATGCCGCCGCACTCCTCGGCCTTGCCGTGCATCTGCAACTGCTCGAAGACGGTGATCACGTCGGCCGGCTTGGTGTTGGCCACCAGGTCGCCGATCGCCTTGTAGATCGCCTTGTGTTCGTAGCGGTAGAAGTCGCTGTCGGTCAGCAGGTCGCCGGCGCGGTCCCAGGCGCTGTTGTCGAGCATCAGGCCGCCGAGCACGCTCTGCTCGGCTTCGATCGAATGCGGCGGCACGCGCAGGCGCGCGATGTCGATATCGGCGTCACTACGGCCGTGCGGCGTGTCGCGGGAGGAAAAAACAGCGGACATGGAACGACGATCTTACGGCGTGAACGACCGCACGCCGGTGGACAAGGCTGTGGGTATTCGGTGCACCCACAAAGGACAAGGGCCGGCGACAGCCGGCCCTTGTGTGAGCTGTGCGACAGCCCTTTAATCCACGTCGCCGACGACGACCACGTTCACATCGACCGCCACGTCGGTGTGCAGCGCCACCGTCAGCATCTGCTCGCCGGTGTGCTTGATCGGGCCGCTGGGCATGCGCACCGCAGACTTCGGCACATCGAAGCCCTGCTTCTTCAGCGCCTCGGCAATGTCGCCATTGGTCACCGAGCCGAAGAGGCGGCCATCGACCCCCGACTTCTGCGTGATCGAGATCGTCTTGCCGGCGAGCTTCTCGCCCATCGCCTGCGCGGCGGTGAGCTTGTCGGCGGCAACCTTCTCGAGCTCGGCGCGCTTGGCCTCGAACTCTTTCATCGCCGATTCGGTGGCGCGGCGGGCGCGACGCGTCGGGATCAGGAAGTTGCGCGCGAAACCGTCTTTGACCTTGACGACTTCACCCAGGTTGCCGAGGTTGGCGACCTTCTCCAGAAGAATGACTTGCATGTTGTTCTCCTCCTCAACCGCGATGCTGGTCGGTGTACGGCAGCAACGCGAGAAAACGCGCGCGCTTGATCGCCGACGTGAGCTGACGCTGGAAGAACGCGCGCGTGCCGGTCAGGCGCGCCGGCGTGATCTTGCCGTTCTCGCCGATGAAGTCGCGCAGCGTATCGACATCCTTGTAGTCGATCTGCTCGACACCGGCGACGGTGAAGCGGCAGAAGCGCTTGCGGCGGAACAGCAGCGATTGCTGGTTGCGCTTGGGCTTGCGGTCCTTCGAGAATTTTCCTTTACCACGAGGCGGGGGCATGGTGGGCTCCTTGAAATCTGAAATCGAAAGTTAGACTGGGTGATGAGCGGCTCAGTCGAGCGCCGTGATGTGAAAGACGAGTCCGCGGCCGTTGCGTCCCGAGGTCAGAAAGCCGGCATAGCTGCCTGCCGCTCCCAACGTCAGCGCCCCGACCTGCCGTGTGATGCCCTGCCCGATCGCCACCGCCTTGATGTCCATCGACACTTTGCGCGGTTGGCCGTCTTCGCTGACTTCGGACTCGTGCTTGAGCACCATGTCCAAAGCCGGCAAACCGGCGGGGGTGTATCGCACGACACCGCGTTCGGCGAGCGTTGCAGTCAGAACCAGGCGGTTCATCTTGCGCGCTCAACGCGGCCGGTGCTCGCGTCTCAGGCGGCGGCCTCCTGCGGCTGCGCCACTGGTGACGGCGCCGAGGTCTTGCGCGCTTCTTCGCGCTCGACATGCTTCATCATGATTGACGGATTCGTCTCCGCCTTGTCCATCGCCACCGTCAGGTGGCGCAGCACGGCGTCGTTGAAGCGAAAGCCGGTTTCCAGCTCGGTCAACGTTTCGGCGCTGCACTCGATGTTCAGGCACAAGTAATGCGCCTTGGCGAGTTTCTGGATCATGTAGGCCAGCTGGCGCCGGCCCCAGTCTTCGACCCGATGCAGCTTGCCGCCGGCGGCAGTGATCAGGCCCTTGTAGCGTTCCAGCATGGCTGGAACCTGCTCACTCTGGTCCGGATGGATCAACAGAATGATTTCGTAGTGACGCATGGTGGCTCCTTGTGGATGTCCGTCCAGACGACATGTCCTTGACGGGGTAGCCGCCCCACGGCGTCGGTGTGTGGGTGCGGCAAGGGGAAAGCCCGCGATTGTAGCGGGCTTTGCACAGCCGGCTACTTCCGAGCGGCCAGCCGCTCCCAGGTATCGATCACCGTGTCCGGGTTCAGCGAGATCGAGCCGATGCCCTCCTGCGCCAGCCATTCGGCGAAGTCCGGATGGTCGCTCGGCCCCTGGCCGCAGATGCCGACGTACTTGCCGGTGGCCCGGCAGGCCGCGATGGCGCGCGAGATCATCGCCTTGACGGCGGGGTCGCGTTCGTCGAAGTCGCCGGCCAGTTGCTCGTGGCCGGAGTCGCGGTCCAGGCCGAGCGTCAACTGCGTCAGGTCGTTCGAGCCGATCGACATGCCGTCGAAGTGTTCGAGGAACTGATCGGCCAGGATGGCGTTGCTCGGCACCTCGCACATCATGATCAGGCGCAGCCCGTCCTGGCCGCGCTTCAAGCCGCGCTCGGCCAGCATCTCGACCACGCGTGCGGCTTGCTTCACCGTGCGCACGAAGGGCACCATGATCTCGATGTTGGACAGGCCCATGTCGTTGCGTGCGCGTTTCAGGGCCTCGCATTCCATGCCGAAGGCGTCGCTGAACTCGCCGCTGAGGTAGCGCGACGCGCCGCGGAAACCCAGCATCGGGTTCTCTTCGTCGGGCTCGTAACGCGAGCCACCGATCAGCTTGCGGTACTCGTTGCTCTTGAAGTCCGACAGCCGCACGATCACCGGCTTGGGCCAGAACGCCGCGGCGATCGTGGCGATGCCTTCGGCCAGCTTATCGACGTAGAACGCCCGCGGCGACGCATGGCCGCGCGCGACAGACTCGACCGCCTTCTTCAGTTCGACGTCGATGTTCGGATAGTCGAGGATCGCCTTCGGGTGCACTCCGATGTCGTTGTTGATGATGAACTCGAGCCGCGCCAGGCCGACTCCCGCGTTGGGCATCTGCGCGAAGTCGAACGCGAGCTGCGGGTTGCCGACGTTCATCGTGATCTTGATCGGGCAGTACGGCATCTGGCCGCGCTTGACTTCGGTGACCTCGGTTTCCAGCAACCCGTCGTAGATGAAGCCGGTGTCGCCCTCCGAGCAGGCCACGGTGACGAGCGCGCCTTCGGCGAGCTTGTCGGTGGCGTCGCCGCAGCCCACCACCGCCGGGATGCCGAGTTCGCGCGCGATGATCGCGGCGTGGCAGGTGCGGCCGCCGCGGTTGGTGACGATGGCCGCGGCCTTCTTCATCACCGGCTCCCAGTTCGGATCGGTCATGTCGGTGACGAGCACGTCGCCCGGCTGCACGCGGTCCATCTCGGCGACGGAGCGCACGAGGATGACGCGGCCGGTGCCGATCTTCTGGCCGATGGCGCGGCCTTCGGCGAGCAGCGTCGATTTGCTGGGGTCGCCCTTCAGCTTGTAGCGGTGCTCGACCTGGCCCGCGCTCTGGCTCTTCACCGTCTCGGGCCGGGCCTGCAGGATGTAGATCTTGCCGTCAACGCCGTCCTTGCCCCACTCGATGTCCATCGGCCGGCCGTAGTGCTTCTCGATGACCATCGCATAGCGCGCCAGTTCCTGCACGTCGGCATCCGACAACGAGTAGCGGTTGCGCATCTCGACCGGGTTGTCTTCGGTCTTCACCAGCTTGCCGCTGGCTGCCTTCTCCTGAGCGCTCGCGAACGTCATGCGCAGCAGCTTCGAGCCGAGCGAGCGCCGGATCAGCGCCGGTCGGCCCGCGGCGAGCGTCTGCTTGTGAACGTAGAACTCATCCGGGTTGACGGCGCCCTGGACCACCGTTTCGCCGAGGCCCCAGCTCGAGGTCACGAAGACGACGTCGGGGAAGCCCGACTCGGTGTCGATCGTGAAGACCACGCCGGCGCTGCCGAGGTCCGAACGCACCATGCGCTGCACGCCCGCAGACAAGGCCACGTCGGCATGCGCATAGCCTTTGTGCACGCGGTAGCTGATGGCGCGGTCGTTGTACAGCGACGCAAAGACCTCGCGCATCTTGGACAACACGTCGTCGATGCCGTGCACGTTCAGAAACGTTTCTTGCTGTCCGGCAAACGACGCATCGGGAAGGTCTTCTGCTGTCGCCGACGAGCGCACGGCATACGTGGCTTGCGGACTCTCTGC
This sequence comes from uncultured beta proteobacterium, assembly GCA_963816315.1. GTDB lineage: Bacteria > Pseudomonadota > Gammaproteobacteria > Burkholderiales > Burkholderiaceae_C > CADEEN01. The sequence goes on along the minus strand of CAWFJZ010000046.1, from coordinate 11,931 downwards.
GGCCAGCGCCGCGTAGGCCGTGCGCACCGCGTCTTCGAGCGCCGGCGGCAAGGGCGCTTCGTGCACCCACCGCCGGATCTGCGCGCCGGCTTCGGCCAACGCTTTCACGTCATCGGTGTTGAGCGCACTCAGCCGCTGGTTGATCTTGTCGGCCAGCCCGCCGTGGGCGAGGAACTGGCGAAACGCGTTTGCCGTCGTGGCAAAGCCGCCGGGCACCCGCACTCCGGTAGCGCTGAGCTGGCTGATCATCTCGCCGAGGCTGGCGTTCTTGCCGCCAACGACCTCGACGTCGGTCATCCTCAATTGTTCAAACGGCACGACCAGGGCGGTCGCCAACTTGGGTTGAGACATGGGAGAGCTCCGTAGCGATGAAAAACCGGTGCTTGCCGAGGCCGGGCCGGCGCTGCAACTCCCGTCGAAATGACGCGATGTCGGGGGTGGGAGGAGCGCATCGAGGCCGGCCGCAAGAGAATTGCGGACGATTCTACGGGCCTATGATCCGTGCAAACGTCACAAACACCCAACTCGCAGGGCGTGATTTCGTCCACGCCCGGCGGCAAACAAGACGCGCCATGACCGACCGCACTGTCTTTTTCGTCTCCGACGGCACCGGCATCACGGCCGAGACCTTCGGCAACTCGATCCTGGCGCAGTTCGAGGCCAAGCCGCGCCACGTGCGCCGGCCGTTCATCGACAGCACCGAGAAGGCACGTGCGGTGGTCGCGGAGATCAACAAGATCGCGCTGCACGAAGGCCGGCGGCCGATCGTCTTCATCACGCTGGTCAGCGACGAGGTGCGCACCATCGTCACCGGCGACGACTGCAAAGGGCTCGTGCTCGACATGTTCCGCACCTTCGTCGAGCCGCTGGAAGCCGAGTTCGGCATCAAGAGCAACCACCGCGTCGGCCGGTTCTCGGATGCGACCAAGAGCGAGGAGTACAACGACCGCATCGAAGCGATCAACTTCTCGCTGGCGCACGACGACGGCCAGAGTTCGAAGAACTTGCAGAGCGCCGACATCATCCTGGTCGGCGTGTCGCGCAGCGGCAAGACGCCGACCTCGCTGTACCTGGCGATGCAGCATGGCATCAAGGCCGCCAACTACCCGCTGATCCCGGAAGACTTCGAGCGCGGCAAGATTCCGTCATCGCTGGCGCCGTTCAAGGCCAAATGCTTCGGCCTGACGATCGACCCGGACCGGCTGGCGCAGATCCGCCACGAGCGCCGCCCGGGCAGCAAGTACGCTGCTTTGGCCAACTGCCGCTACGAAGTCGCCGAGGGCGAGCGCATGATGAAGCGCGAAGGCATCGCGTGGCTGTCATCGACGCACAAGTCGATCGAAGAGATCGCGACGACGATCCTGCGCGATCTGCGCCCGGACCGTTTGATGTACTGACGGCTTAGCGTCGCGTCGCCGGCCCGGCGACGTAGAACTCGCGCTTGTCGCGGTTGAAGGCGATGCGGTTGCCGTTGCTGCAATCGGCGCACCACCACACGGCCAGCGTGCCGTCGGGCTCGCGGCCGAGCATCGCCAACGCACTGCCGGGGTCGGGCACCTCGACCAGAAAGCGCATTCGCACGCGCTCGCGCGACGGCTCGACGATGGTGACGAACAAGCCCTGCTCGCCCGAGCAGCGGCGGTAGGCGCCGACAAAGGCCAGTTGCGCCGCGCCCGTGCCGTCGAAGTGGCCTTCCTGCGTGAAGCTGCGTCCCTCGAGCGCTCGATCGACCAGGGCCGCGCCGACCACTTCGTCCAGACGCTCGCGGCTGAGCGCTTCGGCGGCGCACCAGTCGGGGTGCAGACGCTTGATCGGCACGTTGTGGACGACGGTCGCGCGTGGCTGCCACTGCGCGCGTTGCCACCACGGCTTGTCGGCGGGCTCAGGTGCGACCGTGAACACCCCTCTGTCGGCGGCCTGCACGTCGAGTGAGCCTGCCCACACCACCAACGCCAGGAACAGCGCCGGCTTCATGCCGCCACCCGCGACGCGTACAAGCAGATCGCCGCTGCCGCCGCGACATTGAGCGACTCTTCGCCGCCGGGCTGCGGGATGCGCAAGGTCATGCGGCAGCGCGCCGCCAGCGCGTCGTCGATGCCCTGCCCTTCATGACCGAACACCCAGGCGCAAGGAAACGGCAGCGCAGCAGCGTGCAGCGTCTGTGTCGCGTGCGCGCTCGCCGCGAGCAGCGGCACGCGCAGCGCCTGCAAGTCGTCTGCAACCAGGCCTTCGATCAGGTCCAACGCAAAGTGCGCACCCATCCCCGCGCGCAGCACCTTCGGCGACCACAGGCCCGCCGTGCCTTCGAGCGCCAGCACCTGCTTGAAACCCAGCGCCGAGGCGCTGCGCAGGATGCTGCCAACGTTGCCGGCGTCCTGCACGCGGTCGAGCACGATGCTCGCCGCATCCACTTGCAGGGCCGGCGCGGCAGGCAGCGCGATCACGAAGCCGATGCCAGCCGGCGACGGCAACTCGCTGACGCTGGCGAACAGCGCGTCGCTGACGCAGGCCACGCGCGGCGCGGCTTGCGCCAGATCGCGCAGCGCCGGCCGCGCAGACGCCGATTCGCTGATCAGCGCTTGCATGGGCTCACCGCCGCGCGTGCGCCACGCGCTGCACAGGTGCTCGCCCTCGATCCAGACCTCGCCGGCCTTGCGGTAGGCGGTGCCGCCGTGCTGCAGGCGGCGCAGTCGCACCAGCAGCGGGTTGTCGCGCGCGGTGACGGTGCTGACGGCGACGGTCACGGCTGCGGCCCGTTCACGACCGCCGCCACCGGCGCAAAACTGCGCCGGTGTTCGGTGCACGCCCCATGCTCGCGCAACGCCGCCAGGTGCGCCGGCGTCGGGTAGCCCTTGTGGCCGGCGAAACCGTAGGCCGGATGCAGCTCATGCAACTGCGTCAGCAACTCGTCGCGGTGCACCTTGGCGACGATCGACGCCGCGGCAATCGCCGCCACCGTCGCATCGCCCTTGACGACCGCTTCGGCCGGCATCTTCAACGTCGGCAGGCGGTTGCCATCGACCAGCACGAACGCGGGCAGCAGTCGCAAGCCCAGCACCGCGCGCTGCATCGCCAGCATCGTCGCTTGCAGGATGTTGAGGCGATCGATCTCTTCGACGCTGGCTTGCGCGACGCACACGCACAGCGCCTTGGCGCGGATCTCGGCGGCCAGGCGCGTGCGCGTCACCGGGCCGAGCGTCTTCGAGTCGCGCAGGCCCTTGATCGGCTGCAAGTCGTCGAGGATCACGGCAGCGGCCACCACCGGCCCGGCCAGCGGGCCGCGGCCGACTTCATCGACGCCGGCGAACAAGCCGGGCCGCGCCCATTGCAGCGCCAACTGTCTAGGCTTGCCGGATGATCTGCGCGATGGCATCGGTGGCGGTGCGAGCGGTGTTGCGCCGCAATTGCTGGTGCAGTTCGGTGAAGCGCTGTTGCAGGGCTTCACCGCGCTGTGGCGCGTCGAGCCAGGCCAGCACATCGGCGGCGAGTTGCGGCGGCGTCGCTTGCCCCTGCAGGCGCTCGGGCACGACGAACTCGCGGCACAAGATGTTGGGCAGGCCGACCCAGGGCTGCAGTTGCATGCGCTTCATGATCTGCCAGGACAGGACATTCATTTTGTACGCGATCACCATCGGCCGCTTGAAAAGCGCCGCTTCGAGCGTGGCCGTGCCGCTGGCGATCAGCGTCACGTCGCAGGCCGCCAGCGCCTCGTGCGAGTGGCCGTCCTGCAGCGTGATCGGCGCGTCGGGTGCGTGGCGCGCGACGATCGGCTCGACCAGCGCGCGCAGGCCGTGCGCCACCGGCAGCACGAAGCGCAGATCGGGCCGCGAGCGCGCCAGCAAGGCCACCGTGGCCGCGAACGTCGGCGCGATGGCGTCGATCTCGGCGCGGCGGCTGCCGGGCAACACGGCAACGACAGGCTGCGTGTCGTCGAAGCCGAGCGCCGCCCGCGCCGCACTGCGCGGCACCGTCAGGTCGATCGCATCGGCCAGCGGGTGGCCGACGAACGTGGCAGCGATGCCGTGGCGTTGCAACAGCTCGGGCTCGAACGGGTACAGGCACAGCACATGGTCGGTGCTGCGCGCGATCTTCTCCGTGCGGCCGGCGCGCCAGGCCCAGATCGACGGGCAGACGAAGTGGATCGCCTTCACGCCGGCCTGTCGCAAGCGGCGTTCCAGGTCGAGGTTGAAGTCCGGCGCATCGACGCCGATGAAGGCGTCGGGCTTGTCGGCGACGAGGCGCTCGAACAGCGCGTCGCGAATGCCCTTCAACTCGCGGTAGTGGCGCAGCGCTTGCAGATAGCCGAACACGGCCAGCTTGTCGTGCGGCCACCAAGCCTCGAAACCCTGCTCGGCCATGCGCGGGCCGCCGATGCCGACGGTTTGCAATGACGGCCAGCGTTGTCTAAGCCCGCCGAGCAACAGGCCGGCGAGCAGGTCGCCGGAGGCTTCGCCGGCGACGAGCGCGAGCTTCATCTAGCGCGCGATGCCGCGTGTGGCCGCGGCCAAGAAGTCAAGCAGCATGTTGACGTCCGCATCGCCACCTTCGACCGTGCCGCGCAACGCCGCGATCGCCGCCTTCGCAGAGTCGAGCGTCAAGCCGTCGCGGTAGAGCAGGCGGTGCATCTGCTTGACCAGCGCGATGCGCTCCTTCGAAAAGCCGCGCCGGCGCAGGCCCTCGGCATTGAAGGTGCTCACCGACAGCGGATGCCCCGCAGCCATCATGAACGGCGGCACGTCCTGCGAGACATGGCTCTGAAAGCCCGTCATCGCATGCGCGCCGATCTTGCAGAACTGGTGCACGCCCGTCAGGCCGCCGACGATCACCCAGTCGCCGACGTGCACGTGCCCGGCGAGCGTGGCGTTGTTGGCCAGCACCGTGCGTGACCCCACCTGCACGTCGTGCGCGATGTGCACGTAGGCCATGATCCAGTTGTCGTCGCCGATGCGCGTCACGCCCTCGTCCTGCGCCGTGCCTCGGTTGAAGGTGCAGAACTCGCGGATCGTGTTGCGGTCGCCGATCTGCAACTGCGTCGGTTCGCCGCGGTACTTCATGTCCTGCGGCGCGGCGCCGAGCGCGGCGTGGGTGAAGATGCGGTTGTCGCGGCCGATCGACGTCGGCCCTTCGATGACCGTGTGCGCGCCAACGGTGGTGCCGGCACCGATGTGCACACCCTCGCCGATCACCGCATACGCGCCGACGCTGACCGTGCTGTCCAGCTCGGCGCCGGGTGACACCAGCGCCGTCGGATGGATGTTCGGCGCCACGGCCTCAGGCGACCTTTCTCATCGTGCACATCAGCTCGGCCTCGGCGGCGGTCTCGCCGCCCACCATGGCCCGCGTCTTGTACTTGTAGATGCCAGACTTGGCGCGCTCGATGCTCGCCTCGAGCACCAGTTGATCGCCCGGCTCGACCGGCCGCTTGAAGCGCGCACCGTCGATGCCGACGAAATAGACCACCATGTCGTCGCCCGGTTCGACATCCATCGACTCGAACGACAGCAGCGCGGCGGCCTGCGCCAGCGACTCGAGGATCAGCACGCCGGGCATCACCGGCCGGGCCGGGAAGTGGCCGCCGAAGAACGGCTCGTTGATCGTCACGTTCTTCAGCGCCTTGATGCGCACGTTCTTCTCGAACTCGAGCACGCGATCGACGAGCAGGAACGGATAGCGGTGCGGCAGGCGTTTGAGGATGCGGTGGATGTCCATCACGGTGATTTTTTTTCCAGGGCGCGCAGTCGGTCTCGCATCGAGTGCAGTTGCCGCAACGTCGCGGCGTTCTTTTCCCAGGACGCATTGTCATCCAGGGGAAAGACGCCGGTGTAGTGGCCTGGCTTGGTGATCGAGCGCGTGACGAGGCTGAACGACGAGATGTGCACGTCGTCGGCGATCTCCAGGTGGCCGAGGATGCCGGCGCTGCCGCCGACCGTGCAGCGCGCGCCGATCTTCGCGCTGCCGGCCACGCCGACGCAGCCGGCCATGGCCGTGTGCGCGCCGATGCGCACGTTGTGGCCGATCTGGATCAGGTTGTCGAGCTTGACGCCGTCTTCGATCACCGTGTCGTCGAGCGCGCCGCGGTCGATGCAGGTATTGGCGCCGATCTCAACGTCGTTGCCGATGCGCACCGCGCCCAACTGCGCGATCTTTTCCCAGCGGCCTTGATGCGGCGCGAAGCCGAAGCCATCGGCGCCGATGACGACGCCGCTGTGCACGATGCAGCGCTGGCCGATGACGCAGCGCTCGCCGACCGTGACCCGCGCGGCGATGCGCGTGCCGGCGCCGATGACCGCGTTGGCGCCGATGTGGCACAGCGCGCCCACGGTTGCGCTGGCGTCGATCTGCGCCCCCGGCTCGACGACAGCGCTTGGGTGCACGCCGGGCTTTTGGGCGCTGTCGCTCGCCGCCCACCACTGCGAGAGCCGGGCGTAGTACAGGTACGGATCGGGCGTGACGATGGCCGTGGTGCGCGCAGCCGCATCTTCGGCCAGCGCCGGCGCCACGATCACGCAGCCCGCGTGCGTCGCGGCAAGTTGCACGCGGTAGCGAGGGTTGGCGAGGAAGGCGATGTGCGATGAGTTCGCAGCTTCGAGCGTGGCGATGCGGTCAATCAGGCGTGCCCCGTCGCCGACACATTCGCCACCCAGACGCTGCACGATCTCGGCGACGGTGACGCGCATCGCCGCAAGATCCCCCGGCTTACTTGCCGGCGTTGAGCGCGTCGATCACCTTCTTGGTGATGTCCACGCGCGCGCTCCAATGCACGGCATCCTGCACGATCAAGTCGTACTTCTCCTGATCGAAGATCTGCTTGATGACCTTGTTGGCGCGTTCGAGCACGGCGGCCAGCTCTTCGTTCTTGCGCGTGTTCAGGTCTTCCTGGAACTCGCGGCGCTTGCGCTGGAACTCGCGGTCCTGTTCGACCAGGTCGCGCTGGCGGCGGCTGCGCTCGGTCTCCGACAGCGTCGGCGCGTCTTTCTCCAGCTTGTCGGCAGCGGTCTTCAAGCGTGCGCCGAGGTCGGTGAGATCCTTCTCGCGCTTGCTGAACTCGGCTTCGAGCTTGGCCTGCGCAGCCTTGGCCGGCACGGCTTCCTTCATCACGCGCTCGCTGTTCACATAGCCGATCTTCAACTCCTGGGCCTGCGCCACCGCGCCCGCGGCGCCGAGCGCGGCGGCCACCACCAAGGTCTTCCACGTGTTCATATCAGTGGCGCCCGGCCGCCCGAAGCCACTGATACGCCCCCTTGGGGGGCAGCGAGCGAAGCGAGCTGGGGGTTCTCATCAGAATGCAGTGCCGATCTGGAATTGGAACTTCTCGATTCTATCTTTCGGATCGCTCTTGATCGGCGTGCCCCAGGACAGCTTCAGCGGCCCCACCGGCGAGACCCAAGACAAGCCGATGCCGATCGATGCACGGATGCTGTCGGCCTTGATCTTCTCGTTCTCGCCCCAGACGTTGCCGGCATCCATGAAGCCGAACAGGCGCAGCGTCTTGTCGTTGCCGCTGCCCGGCACCGGCACGTAGAGCTCGCTGTTCAGGTTCAGGCGGCGGTTGCCGCCGATGTAGTTGTTGGTCACGTCCACCGTACCGAGCGAGCCCTGCTGGAAGACGCGCACCGAGCCCAAGCCACCGCCGTAGAAGTTCTTGAAGATCGGGTATGGCTTGTTGCCCAGGCCCTTGCCCCAGCCTGCCTCGGCGTTCAGGCCGAGCGTGAAGCGGGGGCTGAGCGGGATGTACTGCTGGAACTGCAGGTTGGTGCGCAGGTAGCGCACGTCGCCGGCCACCGACCATTCGAAGTTGACGCGCTGGTAGCGGCCGCGCGTCGGCGCAAGCAGGCTGTCGCGCTGGTCGCGCGCCCAGCCGATCGTCAGCGGCACGGCCGTGCTGTTGGCGCCGTAGAGCTCGCGGTAATCCTTGTAGCTCTTGTTGGTGACGGTGCCGGTGATGCGCGTCTGCTCGAAGCCGCCGCCGAAGAACACGGTGTCGAAGTCCGAGAACGGCACGCCGAAGCGAATCGCTGCGCCCGGCGTGACCAGCTTGTACTCCTCGCCGCGGCTGTTGATCGGCGAGCTGGTGCGGTAGAAGACGTCGATCGCGCGCGAGATGCCATCGACGGTGAAGTACGGATCGACCGTGGACAGCACGAGGTTGCGGTTCGACTGGCTGGTGTTGAGTTCGATGCCGAGGTAGTTGCCCGAACCGAACACGTTCTCCTGTTTGATCGACGCCGTGAACGACAACTTGTCGCTGCTCGAATAGCCGGCGCCGACGAGCAGGTTGCCGGTCGGCTTCTCGACCACCTTCACCGTCAAATCGACCTGGTCGGCGCTGTTCGGCACCTCGTCGGTCTCGACGTTGACTTCCTTGAAGAAGCCCAGGCGATCGACACGGTCGCGCGAGAGCTTGATGCGGTCGCCGTCGTACCAGGCCGACTCGAGTTGGCGGAACTCGCGCCGCACCACCTCGTCGCGCGTGCGGTCGTTGCCGGCGACGTTGATGCGGCGCACATAGACGCGGCGCTGCGGGTCGGCGGAGAGCACCACGACCACCTGGCCGGCAGCGCGGTCGATCTCGGGCCGCGCTTCGGTGCGCGCGAAGGCATAGCCGAACTGGCCGAACAGGTCGGCGAACGACTTCGATCGTCGCGGCCACGTCAGCGCTGCGGTAGGGGTTGCCGGGCTTGATGCTGACGATGCGTTTGAAGTCTTCTTCGCGGCCGAGGTAGTTGCCTTCCAGGCGCACTGCGGTCACGGTGTACGGCTGGCCCTCGCGCACCGAGATCGTGATGCCGATGTCCTGCTTGTCCGGCGAGATCGTGACCTGTGTCGATTCGACATCGAACTCGAGATAGCCACGGTTGGTGTAGTAGGCGCGGATCGTTTCCAGGTCGGCGTTGAGTTCACTGCGCGAGTAGCGGTCGGTCTTGGTGTACCAGGTCAGCCAGCCGCCGGTGCTGCGGCCCATCAGACCGAGCAGCGTGCTCTCGGAGAACGCCTTGTTGCCGACGATGCGGATGTCCTTGATCTTCGCCGCCTCGCCCTCGCTCATCGTGAAGACGACATTGACGCGGTTGCGTTCGAGCGGCGTGATCGTCGTCGTGACCTCGGCGCCGTACAGGCTCTTCGTCAGGTACTGGCGCTTGATCTCCTGCTCGGCGCGATCGACCAACGCACGGTCGAACGGCAGGCCTTCGCCGATGCCCGAATCCTTCAGCGCCTTGGACAGCGTGTCGTTGTCGAACTCCTTCAAGCCGACGAAGCTGACGTTGGCGATGATCGAGCGCTCCTCGACGATCACCACCACCACCTTGCCGTCGATCTCGATGCGCACGTCCTTGAACAGGCCGGTGGCGAACAGCGCGCGCAACGCGGCGGCGCCCTTCTCGTCGCTGTAAGTGTCGCTGGCACGGAACGGCAGCGAGGCGAAGACGGTGCCGGGGTCGGTGCGCTGCAGGCCCTCGACGCGGATGTCTTCGATGGCAAACGGTTCGGCGGCGCGGGCGGCGGGCGCGGCGATCGCCGCCACGGTCAGAACACAGGCTGCGACGGGGTGCCGCGCGAAAGGGGCGAAATGAAAGTGCATCGGGGCAGGAGAGGCCGCAGCAGCGTTACTGCAAGCCCAATCGGGGCGCGAGGTCGTTGTAGAAGGCCAGGGTCATCATCATCAGCAGCACCGCGGCACCGGCGCGCTGGAGCCAGACCAGCCACGAATCGGGCACGGGCCGGCCCGTCAAACCCTCGAAAAGATAATACATGAGGTGTCCGCCATCGAGCATCGGCACCGGCATCAGGTTGATGACGCCGAGGCCGACGCTGACCAGCGCGAGAAAACCGATGTAGTACGCGATGCCGCGCTCGGCCGACTGGCCGGCGTAGTCGGCGATCGTGATCGGCCCCGAGATGTTCTTCAGCGACGCTTGACCGATCAGCATGCGACCGAACATCTTCACCGTCAGCACCGATTGCTCCCAGGTCAGCGAGGCGCCGCGCGCCAGGCCCGCCCAGACGCCCGTGCGCACCGTCACCACCTCGGGCAGATTGCCGATCACGGCGTCGATGCGGCCGAAGCGCTGGCCGTTGTCGCTCATCACGCGCGGCTGCACCGTCAGCTCCTGCGTCGTGCCGTTGCGCTGCACCGTCCAGCGCATCGGCTTGGCGCTGCCGTCCGCCGAAAGCGGCCGGATCAGCGTGCGCAGTTGATGCGCATCGCCGATGGACTGGCCATCGACGCGCAGCACGACGTCGCCGTTCTTCAGCCCTGCCTTCTCGGCCGGCCCGCCCGCCACCGGATCGCCCATCACCGGCGGCGCGTACGGCGGAGCGAGACCGACGACCTGCGTCAGGAACTTGCCATCGACCTCGCGTTTTGCGGCGCTGTCGAGCGCCAAGGTCACCGGGCGCGTGCCGCGGCCCGCGGCGTCGCTCACCTCCAGGCGCAGGCGCTCGCCGTCGAGCGCGGCCTGCATGATCTGCCAGCGCAGGTCGGTCATCGAGCGCACGTCTCGAGACTCGTCGCTGCCCTCGCGGCTCCAGCGCTGCACCCAGTCGCCCGAGCGCAGGCCGGCGCGCTCGGCCAGGCTGCCCGCCACCGGCGCCGACAACACGGCCTTCGGCTCTTCGACGCCGATCCAGTTCTGCGCCGCGTAGAGCAGCACGGCCAGGATCAGGTTGGCGGCCGGGCCGGCGGCAACGATGGCGGCGCGCTGCTTCAACGACTTGCGGTTGAAAGCCTGGTCGAGCTCGCCGGGCGGCACCGCTTCTTCGCGCTCGTCGAGCATCTTCACGTAGCCGCCGAGCGGCAGCGCAGCGACGACGAATTCCGTGTCGCCGCTTTGCCGCCGCCACAGCGTGCGCCCGAAGCCGACCGAGAAGCGCAGCACCTTGACGCCGCACAGCCGCGCCACCTTGTAGTGGCCGTACTCATGAACGACGATGAGGATCGCCAGCGTGACGATGAAGGCGAGGATGGTGGTCAGCATGTCATCTCTTCAATTGCACGCTCAACGCACGCGCGCTCTCGCGCGCACGTTCGTCGAGCGCCAGCAGGTCGGCGATCGTTGCGCTGTCGTCCGCAGCCGGCAGCACGGCGCCGATGGTCTGCTCGTTGATGCGGTGGATGTCGGTGAACTTGATCGCACCTTCCAGGAACGCGGCCACCGCGATTTCGTTGGCAGCGTTGAGCACCGTCGTGCTGCCGTCGGGTGCTTTCAGCGCGTCCCAGGCCAGGTAAAGACCGGGAAATCGCTCGCGATCCGCCGGCTCGAAGGACAGGCCCCGCATCGTTGCGAAGTCCAACTGCGACGCGCCCGATTCGATGCGCTCGGGAAACGCCAGGCCGTAGGCGATCGGCACGCGCATGTCGGGCGTGCCGAGTTGCGCCAGCACCGAGTGGTCGCGGCAAACCACCATCGAATGGATGACGCTTTGCGGATGGATGACGACGCGCACCTGCTCCGGTTGCAGATCGAACAGCCAGCGCGCCTCGATCACTTCGAGCGCCTTGTTCATCATCGTCGCCGAATCGACGCTGATCTTGCGGCCCATGACCCAGTTCGGATGCGCCACCGCCTCGTCCGGTGTCACATCGTGCAGGCTCGCCGGCGCGCGCGTGCGGAACGGGCCGCCGGAGGCCGTGAGCACGATGTGGTCGATGCGCGCGCCCCACGCGCTGCGGTCTTCGGGCAGGCACTGGAAAATAGCGGAATGCTCGCTGTCGATCGGCAGCAACGTCGCGCCGCCCTCTTGCACCGCGTCCATGAACAAACGGCCGCCCACGACCAGCGCTTCCTTGTTGGCCAGCAGCAGCCGCTTGCCGGCGCGTGCTGCGGCGACACAGGCTTCGAGTCCGGCGGCGCCGACGATCGCGGCCATGACCGTGGAGACGTTGGGGTGCGACGCGATCTCGATCAACGCGCGTGGACCGCTCATCACTTC
>CAWFJZ010000045.1:0-70524 GCA_963816315.1 uncultured beta proteobacterium | reverse complement strand
CGTGGAGTAGTACCTGTGTGTCTGCGCGACACGCCGCCAAAGTCCGCTTCATGGACCTCGACCCCGCAAGCCGCATGACCACGCCCATCGCCCGCCCCGGACTGACCCGCCGCCAAGTCGCCGCAGGCGCAGGCGCGCTCGCACTCGCGCCGCTGTACGCTGCCTTTCAGGCCACGCGCACGGCGCCGATTTCTCTGGCCAGACCGGCCGCGACCGTCACCGACCTGTCGCCGCGGATCGCGCCGCCGGCCTTCCTCGAAGACCTGAAGCAGCGCAGCTTCCGCTTCTTCTGGGAAACCACCGACGCCCGCACCGGCCTGGCGCCCGACCGGTGGCCCGCGCGCTCGTTCGCCAGCATCGCCGCGGTGGGCTTTGCGCTGACGGCCTATCCGATCGGTGTGGCCCGCGGCTGGATCACGCGCGAGCAGGCGCGCGATCGCGCCCTGGCCACGCTGCGCTTCTTCCACGACGCGCCGCAAGGGCCGGAAGCCACCGGCACCGCCGGCCACAAGGGCTTTTTCTATCACTTCCTCGACATGGCCAGCGGCACGCGCTTCGGCGACTGCGAGCTGTCCACGATCGACACCGCGCTGCTGTTGGCCGGTGCGCTGCACGTGCAGTCGTTCTTCGACGGCGCCGACGAGCAGGAGACGCAGATCCGCACCATCGCCGACGAGTTGTATGCGCGCGTCGATTGGACCTGGGCGCAGAAGGATTCGGGGCTGATCGCCCGCGGCTGGCAGCCCGAGAAGGGCTTCATCGGCGACCAGTGGGAAGGCTATTGCGAAGCCAAGCTGCTCTACCTGCTGGCCATCGGCTCGCCGACGATGCCGATCGCGCCCGAGACCTGGAACACTTACACCGCCACCTACGGCGCCGCCTGGGCCACCGAGTACGGCCAGACCTACCTGCGCTTCCCGCCGCTGTTCGGCCACCAGTTCACGCACGCCTGGGTCGATCTGCGCGGCGTCACCGACGCTTACATGCGCGAGCGCGGCATCGACTACTTCGAGAACTCGCGCCGGGCCACGCTGGCGCAGCGCGCCTACGCCATCGCCAACCCCGCCGGCTGGGCCGGCTACGGCGCCGACGTGTGGGGCGTGACGCCCTGCGACGGCCCGACCGACGCCCACCTGGAGTACGGCGGCAAGGTGCGCAAATTCATCAGTTACGCCGGCCGTGGCATGGCCGAGTGGGACGATGGCACTATCGCGCCCTATGGAGCCGGATCGTCGATCGTCTTTGCCCCCGAGGAAGTTTCGCGCGCGCTGGTCACGATGCGCGAGCGCTACGGCGAGAAAATCTTCGGCAAGTACGGCTTCTTCGCCTTCAACCCCAGCTTCACCTACAGCGACGTGCCGCTGCGCCACGGCCGCATCGAGCCCGGCGTCGGCTGGGTCAACAACGACTACCTCGGCATCGAGGTCGGGCCCCTGCTCGCCATGCTGGCCAACCACCGCGACGAAGTCGTGTGGAAAGACATGCGCCGCAACGAGCATCTCAAGCGCGGCTTGCAGCGCGCCGGTTTCACCGGCGGCTGGTTGGCGTAAGCCGACCCGGCGCGCCGTCCTTGCGGCGGCCTGCTCGCTGGGCGTTGCTGGCTGCGTGCGCAGCGATCCTGGCACCTTGCGCTTCTGGGCGATGGGCCGCGAAGCCGAGGTCGCACACGAGCTGCTCGTCGATTTCGAGCGCGAGCATCCGGGCATTCGCGTTCGCATCGAGCAACTGCCGTGGAGCGCCGCGCACGAGAAGCTGCTGACGGCGTTTGCCGGCAGCGTGCTGCCCGACGTGGCTCAGCTCGGCAACACCTGGCTGCCGGAGTTGGTGGCGCTGGGTGCTGTCGAACCTCTCGATGCGCGTATCGCCGCCACTACCGACGTGGCCGCGGCCGACTACTTCGGCGGCATCTGGGACACCAACGTCGTTGATGGCCGCGTCTATGGCGTGCCGTGGTACGTCGATACGCGCGTGCTGTTCTATCGCCGCGATCTGCTGGCGGCGGCGGGCATCGCTGTGGTGCCGACGCGCTGGGACGAGTTTCAGGCGGCGCTGCATCAGTTGAAGCGCCATGTCGGCCGCGATCGGTTCGCGATCTTCCTGCCGATCAACGAATATGCGCCGCAGGTCGCGCTGGCGTTGCAGCAGCCCGGCGATGAGTCGCTGCTGCGCGAAGGTGGCCGCTACGGCAACTTCCGCGGCGCGGGTTTCACGCGCGCGTGGCGCTATTACCGCTCGATGTTCGAGCAACAGCTCGCGCCGCCGGCGTCCGACAGCGAGATCGTCAACCTGTGGGACGAGTTCGGGCGCGGCTACTTCGGCTGCTACATCAGCGGGCCGTGGCAGATCGGCGAATTCCGGCGCCGCTTGCCGGCTGCGCTGCAATCGGCGTGGGCGACCGCGCCGCTGCCCGGCCCCGACGGCCCCGGCGTCTCGATCGCTGGCGGCTCGAGCCTCGCGGTGTTCTCGCGCTCGCGCAACAAGGACGCGGCGTGGTCGCTCGTGCGCTTTCTGTCGCGGCCCGACGTGCAGCAGCGCTTCTACGACGTCAGCGGCAACCTGCCGCCGCGGCGCAGCGCCTGGGCGGGTGACACGCTTGCCAAGAGCGAGCCGGCGCGGGCCTTTCGCGAGCAGTTGGAGCGCGTGCGGCCGGTGCCGAAGGTGCCTGAGTGGGAGCGCATCGCCACCGAGATCAAGCTCGTCACCGAGGCCGTGACGCGCGGCGTGCTCGATGACAGCCGCGCACTCGTCGAGCTCGACACGCGCGTCGATCGCATGCTCGAGAAGCGGCGCTGGATGCTGTCGCGCGCGGTCTCATGATGCGACGCGGCGCGCTCGCAGGCTGGGTCTTCGTCGGCCCCGCGATGATCGTGATCGCGGTCTTCTTCGTCGTGCCGGTGGCCGCCGCGTTCGTCATGAGCTTCACCGACTTCGACATCTACGCGCTGGCCGACATCGCCAACCTGCGCTTCGTCGGCCTGGCCAACTACGCGAACCTTTTGCAGACGCCGCTGTTCTGGCAGGCGCTGGCCAACACCGGCTTCTTCGTGCTCGTCGGCGTGCCGTTGTCGATGGCCGCGTCGCTCGGCGCAGCGCTGCTGCTGAACTCGCCGCTCGTACGCTTGCGCGGCCTGTTCCGCACGGCGCTGTTCGCACCGGTGGTGACGACGCTGGTGGCGGTGGCCGTTGTCTGGCGCTACCTGCTGCACTCGCGCTACGGCCTGATCAACCATGGCCTGGCGCAACTCGGCATCGATCCGATCGACTGGCTCGGCGACCCGCTGTGGGCGATGCCTGCGATCGCGCTGATGTCGGTGTGGAAGAACTTCGGCTACAACATGATCATCCTGCTCGCCGGCCTGCAGGCGATCCCGAAAGATCTGTACGAGGCCGCGAGTCTCGACGGCGCATCGCGCTGGCAGCAGTTGCGTGATGTCACGCTGCCGGCGCTGGCCCCGATGCTGCTGATGGTCGGCATCCTGACCACGGCCGCGCACTTCCAGCTCTTCGCCGAGCCTTATGTGATGACGCAGGGCGGCCCGGCGCAACGCACCGTGACCGTTCTCTACTTCATGTACGAAGAAGGCTTCAAGTGGTGGAGCCTGGGCTCGGCGTCGGCCGTGGCCTTCCTGCTGTTCGTCATCATGTTCGCGTTCACGATGGTGCAGGTTCGCGTGTCGCGCCGCGCGGAGGCTTTGTGAAGCAACCCGCGCGCGCTCTGGCCGTCAACGGTGCGTTGATGTTGATCTCCGTGCTGACGCTGATGCCGCTGGCGTGGATGGTGTCGGCCTCGCTGATGGCGCCCGGCGAAGCGAGCCGCTTTCCGCCGCCGCTGCTGCCGCAAGCGCCGACGCTGGCCAACTACCGCGAGCTGTTCGCCACCGTCGGCATCGGCCGCCAGTTCTTCAACAGCCTCGTGATGGCGCTCGGCGCGACGGCGTTGTCGCTCTGCTTCAACGTCGCCGCCGGCTACGCCTTCGCCAAGCTGCGCTTCGCCGGCCGCGAGCGCCTGTTCCGCACCCTGCTCGGCGCGCTGGTGATCCCGGCGCAGGTGACGATGATGCCGCTGTTCCTGATGTTGGAACGCATGGGCCTGGTCAACACGCTGCCCGGCGTGCTCGTGCCGTGGCTGGCCAGCGTGTTCGGCATCTTCCTCGTGCGCCAGTACGCGCTGTCGATTCCCGACGAGCTGCTCGAAGCCGCGCGCGTGGACGGCGCGAGCGAGTGGCGCATCTTCCGCGACGTCGTGCTGCCGCTGCTGGGGCCGGTGCTCATCACGCTCGCGCTCTTGAGTTTTCTCGGCGCGTGGAACGATTTCATGTGGCCGCTGATCGTGCTCAGTGATCGCGACCTGCAAACGCTGCCGGTGGCACTCGCCGCGCTGTCGCGCGAGCATGTGTCCGACACCGAGCTGATGATGGCCGGCGCTGTCGTCACCGTGCTGCCGGTGCTGGTGCTGTTCCTCGCGCTGCAGCGCTACTACATGCAGGGGCTGCTGATGGGCAGCGTCAAAGGATGAACATGGCAACGCGTGTGCTGGCCGCAGCGGCTGTGTGCGCGGCGACGCACGCAGCGCAGGGTGCGACGCTGCTCGACGACTTCAAGAACGTTGCGCTGTGGAAGGCCTCGGCCTCCGACCAAGTGCGCGCCGCGCTTGCGCGTCGATGCCAGCGACGGCAGCCTGTGCCTCGACTACGACTTCAACGGCGTCTCGGGCTACGCGGTGATGAGCCGCGAGCTGCCTGTGGACTGGCCGCAGCACTTCGACCTGCGGCTGCGTTTCAAAGGCGCCGGCGCGGTCAACGACTTGCAGATGAAGCTGGTCGATGCGAGCGGCGACAACGTGTGGTGGATCAATCGACCGGGCTTCGTGCTGCCCGACAAGCTCACCGAGATGAAGCTGCGGCGCCGGCACATCGACTTCGCGTGGGGGCCGACGGCAGACCGCACGCTGCGGCAGACGCGCACCATCGAGTTCGTGATCGCGGCCGGCCAGAACGAAGGCTCGGGCGGTCGCGGCTCGCTGTGCATCGCGCGGCTCGAACTCGCCGAACGCGCGCCCGATCCTTCGCCTTGGCCAGCACCGAGACAGCGCACAAGCGGCAACACGCTCGATCTCGACTTCCTCCATGAGCGCGAGTTCAACGGCGTCGCATTGCGCTGGCCGGCCGGTGCGCCGCGCGACTACGAGGTGCAGGCCTCGAACGACGGCCGCCGCTGGCGGCGCCTGCGCAGCGTCGCGGGCAGCGACGGTGGGCTCGATGCAATCTGGCTGCCCGAGAGCGAGGCGCGCCACCTGCGCGTGCAGACACGAGCGAAGCATGCACCGCTGCCCAGCCTCGAACTGCGCGACGCCGCGCAGTGGCCCGACTTCAACGCCGTGCTCGCCGAACTCGCGCGAGACGCGCGCCAGGGCGATTTGCCACGCGCCTTCCTCGGCCAGCAGAACTACTGGGGCCTGGTGGGCGTCGATGGTGGCGGCGAGCGCTCTGCCCTGCTGTCGGAAGACGGCGCGATCGAGATCGGCCGCGGCGGCTTTTCCATCGAGCCCGCCGTGCAGATCGACGGCGACCGGCCCGTCACCTGGGCCGACGTGGCGCCGACGCAATCGCTGCGCGATGGCTACCTGCCGCTGCCGGCCGTGCAGTGGCGTCACGACGCCTTCACGCTCGACATCGAGGCCGCGGCCGACGGCGAGCGCAACGCGCCGCAGGCGCTGGCGCGCTACACGCTCACCAACCGCGCAGACCGGCCGCAGCGCTTCACGCTGCTGCTCAGCGTGAGGCCGTGGCAGGTCAATCCACCGCAGCAGTTCTTGACCACGCCGGGCGGTGCCAGCCCGGTGCGCGAGCTGGCGTGGGCCGACGGCGTGCTCGCGGTCAACGGCCGACGCGTGCTGCGGCCCACCGAGCCGCCGCGCGCTGTCAGCGCCGCGCCGTTCGACGCCGGCATCTCGCTCGACGCGCTGCGCAACGCACCGGCGCTCACCGCGCTGCAAGACCCGCAGTCGCACGCGTCGGCGCTGCTGCAGTTCGACATCACGCTCAACGCGGGCGAACGGCGCACGATCGGCTGGTCCGCGCCGCTGGCCAAACAGGCCGAGAACGTCAGCGGTGCAACGCTCGATGCGCGCTTCGACAACGCCGCGGCGCGTTGGCGCGAGCGCCTGAACCGCACCACGCTCACGCTGCCCACCGACGCGCAACCGATCGCAGACACGCTGCGCAGCACGCTCGCGCAGATCCTGATCTCGCGCGACGGCCCGGCGCTCAAGCCCGGCACGCGCTCCTACGCACGCACGTGGGTGCGCGACGGCGCGATGATGGTGGCGGCGCTGCTGCGGCTGGGCGAAGTCGATGCGTCGCGCGAGTTCATCGACTGGTACGCCGGCTTCGTCTTCGACTCGGGCAAGGTGCCGTGCTGTGTCGATTCGCGCGGCGCCGATCCGGTCGCCGAGAACGACAGTCACGGCCAGTATCTGTATGCCGTCGCCGAGGTTTGGCGCCACACGCGCGACAACGCCTGGCTGGCGCGCCACTGGCCGACCGTGCAGCGCGTGCTGGCGTATCAGGAAGGCTTGCGCCAGAGCGAGCGCAGTGCGCGCAACCGCGAGCCCGGCCGCGACGCATCTGTTCGGCCTGATGCCGCCGTCGATCAGCCACGAGGGCTACGCCGACAAGGCGGCGTACTCGTACTGGGACGACTTCTGGGCCCTGCGCGGCTACAAGGACGCGCTCCTGATCGCGCGTGTGCTCGGCCACGAGACGGAGGCGCAACGCTGGTCGCCGTGGAAGGACTCGTTCGAGCGCGAACTCGCCGCGTCGATCGTCGCCACGGCGGCCCACCACCGCATCGACTTCATTCCCGGCGCGGCAGACCGCGGCGACTTCGACCCGACCTCGACGACGATCGCGCTCAACCCGGTGCAGGCCGATCTGCCGCCCGCGCTGCTCGACGCGACGTTCGAGCGCTACTGGCGCGAGTCGCTTGCGCGCGCGCAAGGCAAACGCGAGTGGAAGGACTACACGCCCTACGAGTTGCGCAGCATCGGCGCGCTCGCCCGCATGGGTCAAAGCGCGCGCGCACACGCGATGCTCGACTTCTTCTTCCGCGACCGACGGCCCGCGGCGTGGAACCAGTGGGCCGAGGTCGTGCGGCCCGGCTATCGCGAGCGCGCCTTCATCGGCGACCTGCCGCATGCGTGGGTGGCGTCGGACTACATGCGCTCTGCGCTCGACCTGTTCGCGTATGAACAAGAGGCCGACGCGAGCATCGTCGTCGGCGCCGGCTGGAAGCCCGAGTGGCTCACGCAGGGGCTCGAAGTGCGCGGCCTGTCCACCGCCTACGGCGTGCTCGGCTACAAGCTCGAACGCGCAAGCGACGGCTGGCGCTTCACGCTGGCACGCGCTTTGCCCGAAGCGCGCGGCGGCGTGCAACTGCGATGGCCGGGCGACGGCGCGCTGCCGCTCGCGCGGGCGGACGGCCGCGAGCTGTCTTGGAATGCTCGCACTCTGGTGGTGCCGGCAACGGCCGGCACGCTCACCCTGATTCAGCGCTGAGGAAGCGGAAAAGAGATGTCTTCGATCGACAACGCCGCCGGTTTGCAATTCGAGTTCAATCGCAACGGCTCGCTGCGCCACCTGCGCCTGCACGACGTGCATGTCAACCTGTTCGTCGGCAACGAGGTCGAGGGCGGCCCGGCCAACCTGTGGCTGCGCTTGCGCGACGACAACGCGAATGTCGAGCTGGTGCCGTTGCTCGGCCCGCGCTCGCCGCTGGCCTTTGGCAACAACGCCGCTGAAGGCACCTGGCGCGATCTGCGGCTGCGCCTCGCACTGCGCCTCGCCGCCGGCGCGCCGGCCTGGTTCTGGCACCTGCGCGTGGACAACCTCGGCAGCACCGCGCGCCGGATCGAGCTGCTGCACGTGCAAGACCTCGGCCTGGCGGCCTACGGCGCGATCCGCACCAACGAGTACTACGTCAGCCACTACATCGACCTCTGCCCGCTGCAGCATCGCGAGCGTGGTTGGGTCGTCGCTGCACGCCAGAACCAGGCGGTCGATGGTTGTCACCCGTGGGCGCTGATCGGCTCGCTGCGGCGAGGCGTGTCGTACGCCACCGATGCGTTGCAGGTGCTCGGTGTGGCGGCGCGCGCCGGGGCGCCGCCGGCCGGGCTCGCCGAAGGCTTGCCCGGCACGCGGCTGCAACATGAACACGCGCTGGCCGCGATCGAAGACGAGGCGCTGACGCTCGCACCCGGCGCCGGCGGCCGACCTCGGCTTCTTCGGCTGCGTGCAGGCGCATCACCCCGACGCGACCGCGAGCGCCGACCTGGCAGCGGTGGACGCCGCGCTCGCGCTGCCCGAAGCGCTGGCGCCGGCTTGGAGCGACGACGAGCACGAGGCCGTCACGCCCGCACGCACGTTGTTCTCCAGCGCGCCTGTGCTGACGGTCCACCCCCTCGACGCCGACGACCTCGACAGGCATTTCAATGCATCGCGCCACCACGAGGAACGCGACGACGCCGGCACGCTGCTGTCGTTCTTCCACGACCGAGACGGCAACAGCGCGCACGTCGTGCTGCGCGCCAAGGAGCTCATCGTCAAGCGCCCGCACGGCCACATCCTGCGCAGCGGCCCCTTGCTCGAACCCGACGAAGCCTCGTTGACCTCGACACCGTGGATGGCCGGCGTCTTCCATTCGATGGTGACGCAGGGGCATGTCGGCATCAACCGCTTTGTCTCCACCGTGCGCGGCTGGCTCGGCCAGTTCCGCTCGCACGGGCTGCGCGTGTTCGTGTCGATCGACGGCCAATGGCATTTGCTCGGCGTGCCCTCGGCGTTCGAGATGCGGCCTGCCGCCTGTCGCTGGATCTACAAGCATGCCGGCGGCGCGATCGAGGTCGCGGCCAACGCACGCAGCGATGCGCATGAACTCGGCTTGCGCTTGCGCGTGCTCGCCGGCCCGCCGCTGCCGATGCTCGTGAGCCTGCACATCGCGCTCGCCGGCGACGACGGCGAAGACGGTGGCTCGGCGCACTGGCAGCGTGACGAACAAGGCATCTTCGTCGCCGTGCCGCCGGGCAGCGGCCTCGCCGAGCGTTTCCCCGAGGGCGGCTTTCGCATCGAACCTGCGCTGGGCAGCCGCTTCGATCGCATCGGCGGCGACGAAATGCTGTTCCAAGACGGCGGCTCGCGCGACCAACCCTTCGTCTGCATCGGCTGCGACGCGACGACCGAATTCGGTCTCGCGATCCGCGGTGAGCTGATGGCCTCGTCGTCGCCCGCAGCGGCCGTGCTGACGGCACCGCGTTGGCACACGCAAGACGCCCATGCCGCGCAATTGGCCGACATCGTGCCCTGGTACCTGCACGACGCGCTGGTGCACTACCTCTCGCCGCGCGGGCTGGAGCAGTTCACGGGCGGAGGATGGGGCACGCGCGACGTCTGCCAGGGCCCCCTCGAGATGCTGCTCGCCCTCGGCCGGCCCGAGCCGGTGCGCGACCTGCTGCTGCGCGTGTTCGCGGCGCAGAACGCCGACGGCGACTGGCCGCAGTGGTTCATGTTCTTCGAGCGCGAGCGCGACATCCGCGCCGGCGATTCGCACGGCGACATCGTCTTCTGGCCGCTGCTCGGCCTGGCACGCTACCTGCTCGCCACCGAGGACGCCGCGCTGCTCGACGTGGCGCTGCCGTTCCACGACGACGACGCGGCGAGTCTGTGGCATCACGTCGAACGCGCGCTCGCGGTGATCGCAGCGCGCCGAATCGAGAACACGCATCTGGCCGCTTATGGCCACGGCGACTGGAACGATTCGCTGCAGCCGGTGGACGCAGCGTCGCGCGAGCGCCTGTGCAGCGCCTGGACCGTGACGCTGCATCACCAGGTGCTCGCCACGCTGGCGCGCGCGCTGCGCCGCATCGGCCGCGGCGCCGACGCGCAAGCGCTCGAAGACGAGGCGCGTCACGTGCTGGCCGACTTCCAGCGCCTGCTCGTCGCCGATGGCGTGGTCGCAGGCTACGCACAGTTCGAGCCCCAGGGACCGGAACACGAGCCTCGCCTGCTGCTGCACCCGCAAGACACCGTGACAGGCGTGCGCTACAGCCTGCTGCCGATGATGCACGCCGTGATCAACGACATGCTCAGTCCCGCGCAGGCGCGCGACCAACTGCGCCTGATCGAAGCGCATCTGCTCGGCCCCGACGGCGCGCGCCTGTTCGACCGCCCGCTGCCCTACCGCGGCGGCCCGCAGCAGTTGTTCCAGCGCGCCGAGAGCTCCGCCTTCTTCGGCCGCGAGATCGGCGTCATGTACATGCATGCGCACCTGCGCTACGCCGAGATGCTGGCCCACATGGGCGAAGCCGAGCGCTTCTTCGACGCGCTGTGCAAGGCGCATCCGATCGCGCTGCGCGAGCGCGTGCCGATGGCCGACCGGCGCCAGGCCAACTGCTACTACTCCAGCTCCGACGCGGCGTTCCCCGACCGCTATGAAGCGCACAACCGCTACGGCGACATCGCGCGCGGCGAGGTCGCGCTCGACGGCGGCTGGCGCATCTACTCCAGCGGCCCCGGCATCATGATCGGCCTGCTGGTCGAGCCAGTTCCTCGGCATCCGCCAGGAGCCGTCCACGCTGATCATCGACCCGGTGCTGCCGCCGCGGCTCGACGGTCTTCGCGCCACGCTATGGGTAGCGCAGCATGAGGTGGAGTTGCTGCTGCACGTCGGCCCGCGCGGGCACGGGCCGGTGATGGTCGAACTCAACGATCGCCCGCTGCCATTCGAGCGCGGCGCGAACCCGTATCGCACCGGCGCGGCCGAAGTGCCGATGCAGGCGCTGCGTTCAGCGCTGCGCGACGGCGTCAACCGCTTGAGGGTTCGAGTGGGTTGAGTTGCGGCATCGTCCGACAGACCCGCTCGCCTTGGGCACCGAACATGAACGATGTTCACATCGACCCAAGGAAATGACATGAAGATTCTCATGGTGCTGACATCGCATGACCGGCTCGGCAACACGGGCAGGAAGACGGGCTTCTGGCTGGAAGAGTTCGCCGCGCCTTACTACGCCTTCAAGGATGCGGGCGCCGAGGTGACGCTGGTGTCGCCCAAGGGTGGGCAGCCGCCACTGGATCCAAAAAGCGACGAGCCGGACGCGCAGACCGCGGCGACGCGCCGCTTCAAGGCCGACGACGCCGCGCAAAACGCGCTGGCTCACACGGGCAAGCTGGCCGACGTGTCGGCCAAGGCCTTCGATGCCGTGTTCTATCCCGGTGGCCACGGCCCGCTGTGGGATCTGGCGGACGATGCCGACTCCATCCGCCTGATCGAAGACATGGCCGCAGCCGGCAAGCCCGTGGCCGCGGTCTGCCACGCCCCGGGTGTGCTGCGCGACGTCAAAACTGCGGACGGAAAGTCGTTCATCGACGGCAAAAAGGTCACCGGTTTCACCAACGGCGAAGAAGCCGCGGCCCAGCTCACCGACGTCGTGCCGTTTCTGGTGGAAGACATGCTCGTCAAGGGCGGCGGGCACTACAGCAAGGCCGCTGACTATCAACCGCATGTAGTCACGGACGGCAAGCTGATCACGGGGCAGAACCCGGCGTCGTCAGAACCGGCGGCACGCGCGCTGATGAGCCAGCTCGGCTAGTTCGGCCCGTACCCTTCCAGCACCGCGATCACCTCCTCGTCGCTGACCTGCTCGAAGTCGTCGTAGTGCAAGCCGATGGCGCGAAACGGCGACGGCTCGGCCAAGCAGACGATGCCATCGACCTCGCGCCGCAGTTGCATCAGCGTATCGTGCGGCGCCACCGGCACCGCGAGCACGAGGCGCGCCGCGCCGCGGCGGCGCAGCGCCTTCAACGCCGCGCGCACCGTCGTGCCGGTTGCGATGCCGTCATCGACGACGATGACCGTCGCGCCCTTCACCTCCACCGCCGCGCGGCCGCGCAAATACAGCGCCCGGCGGCGCTCGATCTCGCGCCGCTCGATGCCCGCCTGCTCGTCGATGTAGGCGCGGCTGGCCCCGGCGGCGGCGCTCGTTTCCTCGTCGATCACCACGTCGGGCTGGCCGCCATCGACCACCGCCGCCACTGCGAGTTCGCTCTGCCAGGGCGCGCCGATCTTGCGCACCAGCAGCAGATCGAGCGGCGCGTTCAATCGTCGGGCCACGTGCACGGCCACCGGCACGCCGCCGCGTGGCAATGCGAGCACGACGATCGGGCCCGGCAAGTGCTCGCCGGCCAGGCGCGTGGCGAGCGCGCGGCCGGCTTCGTCGCGGTTGGCGAAGGCTGTTCTCATTGCAATCGGTCCGAGGTGTGACGCACGAACCAATCGGCCGCCAGATGCGCTACGGCGTCGAGCGCTCCCGGCTCCTCGAACAGGTGCGACGCGCCGGGCACGATCTCCAGGCGCTTCTCGCACCTCAGCGACTGCAGCGCGGCGCGGTTGCCTTGCAGCACCTCGGCGTCCGCGCCGCCGACGATCAGCATCGTCGGCGCTTGCACGCGCGCGATGTCGGCGGCCAGGTCGGCGCGCCCGCCGCGCGAGACCAGTGAACTCACCCGCCCCGGCCGCTGCGCGGCTGCCTGCAGCGCCGCGGCGGCGCCGGTGCTCGCACCGAACAGGCCGACGCGCCGTGGCGCCGGTTGCGCCTGTTGTGCGTCATCGCGCTCGCGCAGCCAGTCGATGGCCTCCACCAACCGCCGGCAGAGCAACGCGATGTCGAACACGCAGCGCCGGTCGTTCGCTTCGTCTTCAGCGAGCAGATCGAACAGCAGCGTCGCCAGGCGATGCTCGTGCAGCACCGTGGCGACGAAGCGGTTGCGCGGGCTGTTGAGGCTGCTGCCGCTGCCGTGCGCAAACACCACCAGGCCGACGGCACGCGCCGGCCGCGCCAGTTCACCCGGCAAGGCGTGCGGCCCGATGCGCACCGATTCCTGACTCAGCCCAGCGCTCATTTGCACAAGCCCCACCACTTGCACGACTCTCGATCACGATGAACACCACTCTATCCCGGCCCGCCGACGTGGTGTTGAGTGCAGTCACACCGGCAGTATCCAGGTCCCTACATCGCCGGCCGTCAGCGCTTCGATCTGCTCGAGCGGCCCGATCGCCGCACCGCGGCCGCGGCGGCGCACGACGCGGCAGGCCGCGTTGACCTGGCCGATCGTTTTTGCTATCGACGAGTTCGCGCGCCGCCGGTGGCGTGCACGCAGCGCCCGCCTTGCGCAGGCTCAACATCGCTCCGCTTCGCAGACGCGGCTTGCCGCAGATCAATCCGGCCGACGGCACGGTGCGCAGACTGCCGGCCCATGCTGCCCTTCAGCCGCGAGCAATTCCTGGCCGTCTTCGTAGCCCACAACCACGCGCTGTGGCCGGCGCAGCTCGCGGCGGCGCTGCTCGGCGGCGTCATCGTCTGGACCTTGTGCCGGCGCAGCCTCGATCGCTCGGATCGGTCGCTGATCGCCACAGGCCTGGCCGCGATGTGGCTCGTCACCGGCATTGGTTACCACGCCCTGCACTTCGCGCGGATCAACCCGACCGCGTGGGCTTTCGCGGCGCTGTTCGTCGTGCAAGCGGCGCTGCTGTTGGTCGATGGCGTGCTGCGTGCACACCTGGCCTTCGATCCCCGCGCGGCGCCGCAGCGCTGGCTCGGTTGGAGCCTGGTGGGCTACGCCGCCGCGCTGTACCCGGCGATCGGCCTGGCGATGGGGTTGCGCTGGGACGAGCTGCCCGCCTTCGGCCTCGCGCCCTGCCCCGTGGCGCTGTTCACCACCGGCTGCCTGCTGCTCACCCAGCACGACGTGCCGCGGCGCTTGCTGGTGATTCCGTTGTGCTGGTCGCTGATCGGCGGCAGCGCCGCGTTCATGCTCGGCATGCCGCAGGATGGCGTGCTCGCGGCCAGTGGTCTGGCATTGCTCGCCTTGTGGCGCCGGCGCGAGCACAGCACAGGCGGCCGCTTTGCCTGACGCCCCGATCGACGGCGCGTGGTGGAGCCGCGACGCGGCCGATCTGCTGGCCGCGCTCGGCAGCACGGCGCAGGGCCTGGGCAGCGCCGATGCGGCACAGCGCCTGGTGGTCGTCGGCCCGAACGCGGTGGCCGACAACGGCCAGCCGCGCGTGGCCCGCTTGCTGTGGCGCCAGTTCTCAAGCCCGCTGGTGATGATCCTCGTCATCGCGTCGGTGCTGTCGTTGTTGCTGCGCGATTGGGTCGATGCGATCACCGTGTTGGCGATCGTCGCCGGCAGCACGCTGCTCGGCTTCTGGCAGGAGTTGCGTGCATCGACCGCGGTGGCGCAGTTGCGCAGCCGGTTGGCGCTGAACACGCGCGTGCGCCGCGATGGCGCGGCGCGCGTGCTGCCGGTGCGCGAATTGGTGCCCGGCGATGTGGTCGAGCTGTCCGCCGGCAACCTCGTGCCTGCCGACGGCGTGCTGCTCGAAGCGCGCGACTTCCTCGTCAACCAGGCGGCACTGACCGGCGAATCGTTGCCGGTGGAAAAGCGCGCCGGCGCCGTCGCCGCCGACGCCGGGCTGTCGGCGCGCGTCAACTGCGTCTGGCTCGGCAGCTCGGTGCGCAGCGGCACGGCCAGCGTGTTGCTGGTGCGCACCGGCGCGGCGACGGTGCTGGCCGACGTCGCCGCGCGCATCGCCACGCGTGATGAAGAGACCGAGTTCGAACGCGGCGTGCGCCGCTTCGGCGAGCTGCTGCTGCGCGTCATGCTCGGTGTCGTCGTGCTCGTGCTCACCGCCAACACGCTGCTCGGCCGGCCGGCGATCGAGTCGATGCTGTTCGCCGTCGCGCTCGCGGTCGGGCTCTCGCCGGAGCTGCTGCCGGCCATCGTCAGCGTCTCGCTGGCGCGCGGCGCGCGGCGGTTGGCGGCCGTCGGCGTGCTGGTGCGGCGGCTCGACGCGATCGAAGACCTGGGCGGCATCGACGTGCTGTGCACCGACAAGACCGGCACGCTGACCGCCGGCACGATGGGGCTGTCGGCGGCCACCGATGGCGATGGCCAACCGTCCGCCGAGGTGCTGCGCCTGGCGCACCTGAACGCCGCCTTCGAGACCGGCATCGACAACCCGATGGACGCGGCGATCGTCGAGGCCGGTCAGCGCGCGGGGCTGACGACCGCAGGCTGGACCAAGGTCGATGAGATCCCGTATGACTTCATGCGGCGGCGGCTGACGATCGTCGTCGAGTCGCATGACAACAGCAAACAGCACACCCTCATCACCAAAGGCGCGGTCGCGCATGTGCTCGACCTGTGCACGCAGGACGCCGCGACACGCCAGCACGTCGAAGCCTTCGCCCGCGAGCAGGGCGAGCGCGGCATGCGCGTGCTGGCGCTGGCCACGCGCGAGAGCGCGCCGCAGAGCGACTACACCGTCGCCGACGAGCACGGCCTCGTATTCGCCGGCTTCCTCTGCTTCTCCGACCCGCCCAAGGCCGATGCGCCGCAGGTGCTGCACGCGCTCGCCCAGCGCGGCGTGCGCGTGAAGATGATCACCGGCGACAACCGCCATGTCGCCGCGCACGTGGCCGCGCAGGTCGGCCTCGACGCGCAGGCGCTGCTCACCGGCGAGCAGATCGGCGCGCTGCGCGACGAAGCGCTGTGGCACCTGGCCGAGCGCACCGATTGTTTTGCGGAGGTCGATCCGGCGCAGAAGGAGCGCATCGTGCGCGCGCTGCAACGCACCGGGCATGCGGTAGGCTTTCTCGGCGATGGCATCAACGACGCGCCGGCGCTGCATGCGGCCGACGTCGGCATCTCGGTGGACCAGGCCGTGGACGTGGCGCGCGAGAGCGCTGACATCGTGCTCCTCGAGCCAGACCTCGGCGTGCTCGCACGCGGCATCGGCGAAGGCCGGCGCACCTTTGCCAACACGCTGAAGTACATCCAG
The DNA here is from genome assembly GCA_963816315.1 of uncultured beta proteobacterium. Taxonomy (GTDB): domain Bacteria; phylum Pseudomonadota; class Gammaproteobacteria; order Burkholderiales; family Burkholderiaceae_C; genus CADEEN01. Next base: position 54,633 of record CAWFJZ010000045.1, on the reverse strand, counting down.
ATCACCACCAGTGCGAACTTCGGCAACATGGTCAGCATGGCGCTGGCGACGCCGCTGCTGCCCTTCCTGCCGCTGACAGCCACACAGATCCTGCTCAACAACTTTTTGTCCGACCTGCCGTCGATGGCGATCTCGACCGACCGCGTCGATGCCGAGCATCTGCAGTCCGCGCAGCGCTGGAACGTGGCCGAGGTGCGCCGCTTCATGCTCGTCTTCGGCCTCATCAGCTCGCTGTTCGATCTGCTGACCTTCGTGCTGCTGGTCAAGGTCTTCGATGCCGGGCCGGCGCTGTTCCACAGCGGCTGGTTCGTCGTTTCGCTGCTCACCGAGCTGGCCGTCGTGCTGGTGCTGCGCACGCGTTTCGTGGCGTGGCGCAGCAAGCCGTCGGCGTTGCTGGCATGGACGACGCTGGCCGTGGCCGTGCTCGCCGTGGCGCTGCCTTTCATCGTGCCGGCGGCGCATCTGTTCGGCTTCGTCGCCCTGCCGGCATCGCTGCTCGCGGCGCTGCTGGCCATCGTGCTCGCCTACGTGGCCGCGACCGAAGCCGCCAAGCACTGGTTCTGGCGCCGCAGCAGCCGTTGACGCACCTCAATGCAAGCCGCCGGGCCGAGGCCTACGCTGGCCTTCAAACACCCCTTGCCGGAGTTCACCATGTCCAGGCTTCGCATGATCACGATCGCCGCGGTCCTCGCCTCGATGCTGGGCGCCTGCGCTCAGATGCCGAGCAGCACCGCACCCGCCGGCACCGAACCCATGGCGGCGATGAACAGCCACATGAAGTCGATGCGCGAAATGCACGACAAGATGTCGCACGCCCGCACGCCCGAGGAGCGCCAGGCGCTGATGGCCGAGCACATGCACATGATGGAAATGCACATGGAGATGATGCATTCCATGATGCAGATGATGATGGACCGGATGGCTCCGCCGCCGGCTGCAAAGTAGCGCCTGCGCGCAGCGCTGCCGCGGCCCATGGACGTTCTCGCGCATGGGCTGTGGGCCGGTATCGGCGTGGCGATCGGCGCGCGGCGCTGGCCGATGCCGCGGCGCACGGCCGTGGCCCTCGTCGCCCTGGCCATGGCGCCCGATCTCGCGCAGCTCGTGCCGCTGATCGCCGTCGCGCTGACCGGCCAAGGCGGCTGGGCGACGCTGGCCGCGTACGCAACGGCGTTGCCCGGCGCGGAGCCGGCGCTGCCGCCGCTGGTGGCGCTGCTGTCGCACCACTTGCACTGCGTCCTGCACAGCGCCGTCGTCGCAGCGCTGGTCACGCTCGCCTGCTGGTGGGTCACGCGGTCGCTGTGGCTGCCCTTGCTCGGCTGGTGGTCGCACATCGCCATCGACGTCTTCACGCATTCGAAAGACTTCTACCCGGCGCCGATCTTCTACCCGTTCACGCAGTGGGGCTTCGACGGCCTGGCGTGGAACACACCGTGGTTCCTGGTGGCCAACCATGGCGCGATCGTGTGGGTCGTGGCATGGCTGCTCTGGCGGCGGTTCGTGCCGCGTCCACCGTGACGAGCGCCGGCCTGCACAAACGATGAAACCCGCCGCTCCTTGCGAAGTGGCGGGTCCGGCGAAGACCCCCGATCCTGTTCTTGCGTTCAGCGATCGGTCTGAGACCTGTCTTCGTCCTTCGTGGCGCCCCGAAAGTCGCCGCGACGAGCCTGTTGCCAAGCTGCTCACCTGACGTTGCCGCTTCGGATTTGATCCCTCGGCGAGAACGCATCTGAAAGATAGGCGCTGCGCGCCGACGCGTGTTGACCCGGCTCAACGACAGCGCGCGCGACACGCCCAACATCGCTTCCCCTGCCCTGCGACTGTGAAAGGATGAGTCATGACGAAGAGCGATTCGCAACTGAAGAAGGATGTGGAGTCCGAACTGGAATGGGATGCGTCGGTGAAGGCCAACAACATCGGCGTGGCCGCCAAGGACGGCGTGGTGACGCTCAGCGGGCACCTCGACAGCTTTGCCGAGAAATACGCCGCCGAGCGCGCGGTGCAGCGTGTGCAAGGCGTCAAGGGCCTCGCGGTCGAGCTCGACGTGCGTCTGGGCGCAGCCGCCAAGCGCACCGATGCCGACCTGGCGATTGCGGCCGAGTCGGCATTGCGCTGGCATGCGCTGGTGCCCGAAGACCGCGTCAAGGTCATGGTCGAGAAAGGCTGGGTCACCCTGAGCGGCGAAGTCGATTGGGACTACCAGCGCAACTACGCGATGAAGGCGGTGCGTCCGCTGACCGGCGTGCTCGGCGTGACCAACAGCATGAGCGTCAAGCCGCTGGTGACCCCGGCCAACATCAAGAACCGCATCCAGGGCGCGCTCGAGCGCCAAGCCGACCGCGAGGCGAAGAACATCGAGGTCATCGTCAGCGGCCACACCGCGACGTTGAGAGGCCAGGTGCACTCGTGGGCCGAGCGCACCGCGGCGCAAGGCGCGGCCTGGTCGGCGCCGGGCATCACCAGCGTCGTCAACGAACTGCGCGTGGTCTGACCCACCCCGCGTCGCGGCTGGTGCGCGGCCTCACGCGGTGGCGTGCCGTGCGCGCGCTGCGCCGCGTCGGGCTCGCGCAGCGATCTCTTCGTTGACCGCGGTGGCGTGTTCGTTGACCACACGGCGCTGTTTGCCGCTGCGTCCGCGCTCGGCACTGTGTCCGTCGCTGTGGCACTGCACGCGCGTCGAGCCGAGGCCCTGCTCGCGCAGAAAACCGCGCAGCGCATCGCCCGCGCCTTTGGAAGACGCGCCGCCGAACACATCGAGCCGCAACGCATGCGGCCCGCGCTGGGCAAGCTGAAAGTCGAACACGCCCGCTTCGTCTTCGAGCACGGTCGTCAACGCCAGCGGCGCCAGGTGCACGGCGTGGCCCTGCGCGTCTTCGAGCGTCAGCACGTCGTCGGCGCGGCCCTCGACGTCGATCACCGGCAGGCTGCTGCCGCAGGCGCACACGCCAGGCACGAAGCGCACACGGTCGCCGAGGTCGTAGCGGATGATCGGCTGCACGTGGTTCGACAGGTTGGTCAGCAACGTCGTTGCGCCGAACTCGCCCGGCGGCACGGCCTGCCCGCGCTCATCGACCGGCTCCAGGATGACCCAGTCGGCGTTCAGGTGCAGGTGGCCGCAGCGGCATTCGTTGGCGATCAAGAAGCACTCGCTGGCGCCGTAGCTGTCGCGCACCGGCGCGTGAAAGCGCTCGCCGAGCGCGCGCCGCGTCGCCGGCGTCAGCGTTTCGCCGCCGGTCCACACGGCATGCGGCGCGATCTTCAAACGTCCTGCGCGCTGCTCTTCCGACAGCACCCAGGCCATGCTCGGGTAGCTGGCCAGCACGGTCGGCGCAAACGCATTGAGCTGCAGGACCAGTTGCGCCATCGGCTGCAGAAACGAGAAGCTGCGCGACGTGGCGCCGAGCCACGGGTTCAATTCACGCGCGCGCTCGAAGGCGACCACGCTCGCAAAGTGGCCATCGGTGGCGGCGACCAGCGCAATGCGCTCCGCGCCGGCGCCGCTGCCCAACCACCAATCGGACCAGTCCCTGCTTGCGGCCAGCGAGATCGGGCCGCGCGCGGCTTCGAGCGCGTCGGCCACCGCGAGCGCGCGTCCGTCCTGCACGAACAGCGCCGGCTCGCCGCTGCTGCCCGAGCTCTCCCACACGAGGTAGCGGCCGAGAAAGGCCTCGCCGCGGTGATCGCGATCCTTGACGAAGGCGTGCAGCGCCGGCAGCGTGAGCGCAGGGTCGGTGACCCAGTCGGCAAAGTGCTGCATCAGCTCGCGCTTGTGCACCGGGCGCAGGTGCTGCAGCGTTTCGTGCGCGCTGCTTCTTGTCCCCGCCTGCTTCAAGCGTTCGCGGTACAGGCGCGAGCCGAGCGCCGCGTCGTGCAGCAACTCTTCCAGGTGCAGCGTTTGGTGCGCCTGCCAAACTGGCGCCGAAGCGCGCGATGTGGCCACCACATCGGAGTAGGCACAGGCGGTGTGCCAGGCGTCGAAGACGGCGGTGTGGTGTGACATGGCGTCAACGCACTTTCTGTTTGGCGAGAAACCGCTGCTCCGTTCGCCCTGAGCTTGTCGAAGGGCCTCATCGCGCCAGCCCTTCGACAAGCTCAGTGCGAATGGGTATTCCGATCATCCTGAGCCTGTCGAAGGACGAGCCCAGAAGGGGGCGCAGATTACTGCGTTCGCACGCGGCGCGCCACAGCGTTACTTCTTCAACGGCGCACAAGCGTCCCGCCGCGGCTTGGCTGGCAGCGTGCGCCCGCGCTCCTTGGCGCGCTCGGCCATCTTGGCGTGGTGCTGTTCCATATAGGCCATGCAGGCCGCAGGGTCGGTCATGGCCCTCATCTTGTCGTGGTGTTCCTTGCGTTCGGCGCGGTTCATCATCGACCAGCCGGGTGTGTTGTCGCGGTTCATCTGCATGCCGCGCATGCCGCCCATGCCGCCCATGGCGGGCGCCGATGCCGCGCCCTGGGCCTGCGCGGCGGTCATCGACACGGCAAGCAAAACGACGGCGAATGTCTGTCTCATCTGATCTCTCCTGGTGGATGGGGATGCACAACTCACGCGGCGCACACCAGCGCCTCTTCCGGCGCGCCGCGCGTGCTGCGCGCGCAGCGCTTCAGGGCCTGCGGGTCGAGGATTTCAACGTCGCGGTTGTTGACGCGCAGCCAACCGGCGTCGGACAGCAGGCGCAGCGAGCGGCTGATGGTCTCGTGGGCCAAGCCGAGGTGGTTGGCGATGTCGCGCCGGTTCATGCGCAGCAACAACCGCCGCGGCGACTGGCCGCGCTCGGCCATGCGGCCCGACAACTGCACGAGAAAACGCGCCAGCCGCGCATCGGCGGCGACGGCAGCCATCACTTCGGCGATTTCGCCGGCATGAGCCAACTGGCGCGCGATCAGCGTTTGCAGCGCTTCATCGAGCGCCGGCGCGCGCTGACGCAGCGCGGCCAGGCCGGCCATCGGCAAGACGATGACGCGGCTGTCTTCGAGCGCCGCCGCGCCGAACGCATAGTGCTCGCGGTACAGGCCGTCGTAGCCGATCAGGTCGCGCGGCCAGGCAAAGCCGAGCACATGTTCGTAGCCGTCTTCGGCCGTCTTCACGCTCTTGAAGCTGCCGGTCTGCACGACGAACAGCGTTTGCGCGTGCGCGCCCTCGTGCAGCAGCGTTGCGCCGCGGGCGATGCGGTGCACGGCGAAACGTTCATGGCCGCGGCACGGCGCGTTGTCCGCGTCGCCGCCGAGCAGCTCGATCAGGGCGCGCAGATCGACTTGCAGGGTCTCCACGTCGGCGCGGCGCACGTACCAGGCGGCGTTGCTCGCGGTGTCGGCGATCGGCATGGCGGTGGCCATCTGCGTTCTCCTTGCGTCGTTGAATGGATGGCGCCGAGCATCGGCCGCGGCGCGGCGCGTGGCAATCGGCATCGGCTGCGCCGCGCTGTCGGAACACGCGCGCAGCGCTGTCGGATTTTTCTGAACGGAGGCCCGGTTTGCGTGGACTCAATGCACGCCATCGGCGGTGTGACGAGCATTCGGTGGTGGCGCGAGCGCGTCACCGATTGCCCGCCAACATCCAAGGAGCTCTGCCATGAACGAACTGCGCGTTCCCGATCTGTTCGACCTCGATCCCTTCCCCGCCAGCCTGCGCGACCTGTGGCGGCCGTGGCGCAACGAAGCCGCCGAAGCGCGCGCGCCGCAGATCCGCATCGACCTGTCCGAAACCGACAACGCCTTCGCCATCAAGGCCGAAATCCCCGGCGTGAAGAAGGAGGACATCGACGTGCGCATCGACGGCAACCAAGTGACCATCAGCGCCGAAGTCAAGCAGGACAGCGAAGAAAAGAAGGACGGCCGCCTGCTGCGCAGCGAGCGCCGCTACGGTTACGCGAGCCGCAGCTTCCTGCTCGCCAGCGACGTCGATCAGGCGGCGGCCGATGCCAAGTACAGCAACGGCGTGCTCGAACTCAAGCTGCCGAAGAAGGCGCAGTCGGCCGGCCAGAAGCTGGCCATCGGCTGAGAACCCGAGAGTCTTTCGCTCACGCCCGGAAACACTCCCAGGCTCTGACTTGACCTTGCGCAAGCGGCGCCGCTGCACTCGCGGCGGCGCCGCATGAAACGGCGGCTGCGCGGCCTACGATGGCTCGGCCATGACAGCGCAGCCTCCGCACGACACCGCCAGCGCGAGCAGCGCCTTGTTCGAAGGTTTGTCCGGCAAGCTGTTGTTCGCCACGCGCGAGGCGATCCTGATGATCGACGCGTCGCAGGCGATCGTGGCCATGAACCCGGCCGCCGAGCGCCTGCTGGGATGCGACGCCGCGCAGACGCTCGGCACATCGCTCGACCGCTTCGTGCCGCCGCTCTGGCGCGCGCAGCATGCGTCGTTGGTGCGCGGCTTTGCCGACTCGCACGACGCGCAACGCCTGATGCGCATGGGCCGCCGCGTCGATCTGCTGCGCGGCGACGGCAGCACGGCGCCGGTGGAGATTGCGCTGTCGCGCATCGAAATGATCGACCACGGCCGGCCGCGCACGCTGTTCGCCGCGATGTTGCGCGACAGCAGCGACGAACGTGCGCTCGAAGAGCAGCTGGCCGCGCTCGAGCGGCGCATGCGCGCGGTGTTCGAACTCTCGCCCACCGCCATCTGGATCTGCGAAGACGATGTGCTGACCTATGCCAACCGCGCCGCGCTGCGCATGTTCGACGCCGACTCGATCGGCGCGCTGATCGGCCGGCGCGTGTGGACGCTGCTCGACCATGACTCGCATGCGCTGCTGCGCCAGGAGATCGATCGCACCATCGCCGGCCAGACCATCGGCGCCATCGTCGGCGCGCGCCTGACACGGCCCGGCGGAGCGGTGCGCGACATCGAGATCGCGCTGGCCGCCCTGCCCGACCATGGCAAGCGCACGGTGCAGATGGTGGTCAGCGATGTCACCGAGCGCCGGCGCGAGGCCGCGGGCTTGCGCGAACTCTCGGCCAGCGTGGTCGAAGCGCGCGAGGAAGAGCGCCGCCGCATCGCCCGCGAGCTGCACGATGAACTCGGCCAGCGATTGACGGCGTTGAAGATCGACCTGACGACGCTGGCCGCGCAGGCGGCGCTGCCCGCGGGCGAGCCGCGCGTGGCCGCGATGCAGGCCATGCTCGACGACACGCTGGCCTCGGTGCGCCGCATCGCCAGCGACCTGCGGCCGCTGATGCTCGATGACCTGGGCCTGAACGCCGCCATCGAATGGCTGGCGCGCGACGCCTCGCGGCGCATCGGCATCCCGGTGCACACGCGGCTGCCGCTGGTGGAGCCGGCGCTCGATCAGCGTGTGGCGATTGCGCTGTACCGCATGGTGCAGGAGGCGTTGACCAATGTGGCGCGGCATGCGCAGGCGAAGTCGGTGGAGATCATCCTGCAAGTGCAGGAGCGGCAACTCGTGCTGACGGTGGCCGACGACGGCATCGGCGTGGCCGAGCAGGCCCTGCGGCGCGCCGGCTCGTTCGGCCTGATGGGCCTGCGCGAGCGCGCGCACATGCTCGGCGGACAGATCGACATCGGCCGCCGGCCGCGCGGCGGCACGCGGCTGACGGTGCGCGTGCCGGCGCATCCGCCCTCAGGCACTGAAAGCCCATGATGAACACGCCGCTGCTGCGCATCCTGATCGTCGATGACCACGCCATCGTGCGTGAAGGCCTGGTGCGCATTCTGGAAAGCACCCGCCGCGGCTGGCAGGTGGCCGAAGCGGCGAGCGGCTTTCAGGCGCTCGAATGGTTGCGCCGCAACGACGCCGGGCTGGTGATCGTCGATCTGTCGATGCCGGGCATGAGCGGCCTGGACCTGATCGCGCGGCTGCGCAAAGAATTCACTGCGCTGCGCGTGCTCGTGCTGTCGATGCATGCCGAAGAGCAGTACGCGCTGCGCGCCTTCCAGGCCGGCGCGCATGGCTATGTGACGAAGGACCGCGCGCCGGCCGAACTCGTCGATGCCGTGGCCAAGGTGGCCGGCGGCGGCGCCTACGTGACGGCGAGCCTGGCAGAGCAGGTGGTGCAGGCCTTGAACGGCGCGCAAGCGGTGCCCAAGCATGCGCAGTTGTCGAACCGCGAACTCGAGGTGCTGCGCCGCATCGTCGCCGGGCAGCGCCTGTCCGACATCGCCGGCGAGTTGCACCTGTCGATCAAGACCATCAGCACGCACAAGCGCCGCATCCAGGACAAGCTGCACCTGCCGTCGATGGCGGCGCTGATCCGCTATGGCATCGAGCATGGACTGCAAGAGGCCTCGGTTGATCACTGACGTAGCGCGCGGCCTCGACCCCAGCGAAGTCCTCGCCCGCCGCGCGCAACACGGCCCGAACGCTCTGCCCGAACCCGAAGGCAGCGGCGTGCTCGCGCAGGCCTGGCGGCAGTTGGTCACCGAGCCGATGTTCCTGCTGCTGCTGGCCGCGGCCGCGCTCTACCTGCTGCTCGGCAGCCGCGCCGAGGGCCTGTTGCTCGGCGCGTTTGCGCTGATCACCGTCACCCTGGTGCTGGTGCAGAACCAGCGCAGCCGCAAAGCGCTCGACGCGCTGCGTGCGATGGCCGCACCGCAGGCGCGTGTGCTGCGCGGCGGCGTGGCGCTGCAATGTCCGGCGGCCAACGTCGTGCCCGGCGATGCGCTGCTGCTCGATGAGGGCGAGCGTGTCGCCGCCGATGCGGTGCTGCGCAGCGCCAACGCGCTCGCGGTCGATGAGTCGCTGCTCACCGGTGAGAGCCTGCCGCTGGCCAAGGCGGTGTCGGACAACGTCTTCGGTGGCACGCTGGTCGTCGGCCGGCCATGGCATCGCCGAGGTCACGGCCACCGGCGCGCGCAGCCAGGCCGGCCGCATCGGCGCGCTGCTCAACCAGTTGGACGACACGCCGACGCGCTTGCAGCGCGACACGGCGCGGCTGGTGCGCCTGCTCGGCGCGCTGGCGGCGGCCGTCAGCGCCGGCGTTGTGTTGCTCAGCGTGGCGCGCGGGCAGGCGTGGATCGACGCCGTGCTGTCGGCGATTGCCTTGGCGATGGCCCTGCTGCCCGAAGAATTCGCGCTGGCGATGACGGTGTTCTTCGTCATCGGCGCCTGGCGCCTGGCGCGGCAGCGCGTGCTGGTGCGGCGCTCGGCCGCGATCGAAACGCTCGGCGCGGCGACGGTGCTGGCGGTGGACAAGACCGGCACGCTGACCGAAAACCGCATGCGCCTGCGCCGCGCGGTGGCGGCGCAGGGCGTCTGGGATGCAACCGGCAACGAGGCACCGGCGCCCGCCGTGCAAGCGCTGCTGCAAAGCGCGTGGCTGGCCACGCGCGAGAACACGCCGGACCCGATGGACCGTGCCTTGCGCGCTGTACCTGGCCTGCCAGCGCGCGATGCGGCGCAGCGCTTACAGGAGTGGCCGCTCGCCGAAGGCCGGCCGATGGTCAGCGCCGTCTGGCGCGAAGCCGACGGCTCGGCGCGCGCGTCCACCAAAGGCGCGGCCGAGAGCGTGCTCGCGCTGTGCCGCCTGCCCGACGCCGCGCAGCGCGAATGGCAACAGCGCGCCGGCGAGTTGGCGTCGCAGGGTTGGCGCGTGCTCGGCGTGGCCACGGCGGCCAACGTCATCGGCGATGACATGAGCGCCTGGCCTTTCGAGTGGCTCGGCCTGCTCGCCTTCGAAGACCCGTTGCGCGCCAGCGTGCCGGCCGCCGTGAAGCTGTCGCGCGAGGCCGGCATCGGCGTGAAGATGATCACCGGCGACGCGCCGCAGACCGCGCTGGCGATCGCGCGCGAAGCCGGCATCGCCACGGAAGGCACCACGCTGCTCGGCGCCGACATCGACGCGATGGACGACAGCGCGCTCGCCCACGCCGTGCGCCACACGAACGTCTTCGCCCGCGTCAGCCCGACGCACAAGCTGCGCCTGGTGCGCGCGATGCAGGCCAACGGCGACGTGGTGGCGATGACCGGCGACGGCGTCAACGACGCGCCGGCCTTGCGCGCGGCGCACATCGGCATCGGCATGGGCGCGCGCGGCACCGACGTGGCGCGCGAAGCCGCGGCGCTGGTGCTGCAGGACGACGACTTCGGCCACATCGTGCAGGCGGTGAGCCAGGGCCGGCGCATCTTCGACAACCTGCGCAAGGTCATGCTCTACATCGTCGCCATCCATGTGCCGATCGCCGGCCTGGCGCTGCTGCCGCTGTTGTTCGGCCTGCCGCCGCTGCTGCTGCCGGCGCATGTGGCGCTGACCGAAATGGTCATCGACCCGATGTGCACGCTCGGCTACGAAGGCCTGCGCGCAGAAGGCCAGCACATGCGCCAGCCGCCGCGGCCGTTGTCCGAGCCCTTGATCGGCCGCGCGCAACTGCTGCTCGGCCTGATGCAAGGCGCTCTGTTGCTCGCCGTGTGTTTTGCGCTCTATGCGCTGGCGCTGCAGCAGGGCCTGGCCGCCGAGGCTGCACGCTTCATGGCCTTTGTGGCGCTGACCGCCGGCAACCTGACGCTGGCACTGATCGACACCACGCAGCAGCCGCTGTCGCGCGGCAGTTCAGTCGCACGGCCTTTCGTCGGGATCACGCTCGCGGCCGTGGCGGCGCTCGGCCTGTGCATGGCCGTGCCGCCGCTGCGCAGCCTGTTCGGCTTTGCCTGGCCCGGCAGCGCCGAGCTCGGTGTGGCTGTGCTGGGCGGCGTGCTCGGCACGGCGTGGTGGGATTTGGCGAAACGCTGGCCGATGGTGGCGCGCACGTTTGGCGTGCGCGCGCCAGCCGCTCATCCGCACTGCCCGACGTAGCCGCAGGCGGTGCAGAAGTCGCAGCCATCGCGAGCGATCATGCTGGCGTTGCCGCATTCGGGGCACGGCCGGCCGGCTTGCAACTGCGTCGCGTTGCCGCTCTGCTCGGGCGATGCGAGCACGCCCATCTCGCGCAGCGGAAAACCGTTCTCGTCCAACACGCCGAGCATCGCGTAGCGGTGGATCACCAGGCGCGCGAGGTAGGCCACCGTCGAAGGCCAGGTCTGCTGGCGGCGCTGGCCGGGAATGAAAGCCATGAAATGGCCGAGCGGCTCGGCGTAGTTGAGCAGCTTGCGCAGCTTCATGCCGATCCACGCCGGGTCGATGACGCGCATGTCGAGCGACAGCAAGCGCGCCAGGCCGTCGAGCGCGCGTGGGTAAGTGCCCGACAGCGCGAGCGCGCACGGCCGCGTGCTCGCCACGCCGTCGGCGCCGGGCAACGTGACCTCCTTCAACGTCACGGTGAAGTGCTCGCCGCTGGCGGGGTTGTCGATGTCCACCGCCCAGGCCAGCGTGCCCGAGGTGTCGGTGTGCGGCTCGTCGCGCGCGAACAGCGCGTCGATCACCGGCGTCGCCGCCTCCTTCGTGGGCGGCAACACGCCGAGCTGCTCGCAGCGCCAGCGGATCACGCCGGCGGTGGCGGCGACGACGCCGGGGAACAAACGGCGCTCGCCATGCGGCGGAAACGGCATCTCGAACGGATGTTCTTCGCTCACCGTCGCCAGCGCGTCGAGCTTGAGTTGCAGCCATGCCGGATCGTCGGCGCGCAGGTCCATCGACAGCGTCTTGGCCAAAGCGCCGAGGCCGCGTGGTTGTTCTGCGCCGTTGATCCAGACTTCGAAGGGCTGCGTGTGCTTGACATCTTCTTCTCTTGGCCACTCGCCGACGAAGAGCGCGAAGTCGCCGAACGGGTGCGCGATCATGAAGGTCCACGCCGCGTTGCCGCCCGGCAGCTCGGGCCGGCCGGGCCAGCGCAGCGACGCCAGCACGGGCGTGCGCGGCGCGGCAATCGCCAGCCGCCGGTTCGGCGTCACCCACCACCTGCAGCGGCGACGGCTGCGTGGACAGCACGCTGCCGAGCACGGCATTCGGCCGGTAGGTCGCCAGCCCCTTCAAGCCGAACGACCACGCTTGTTGATAGAGCTGTTCGAAATCCGCATACGGATAGTCGGCCGGCACGTTGACCGTCTTGCTGATCGACGTGTCGATGAACGGCGCCACGGCAGCCACCATCTGTGCATGCGCCTGCGCGCTCATCTCCAACGCGGTGACGAAGGCGTTGGTCAGCGGCGCATCTTTGCCCTTCAGGTGCCGGTAAAGGCGCCACGCGTGGTCTTCCACCGCATGCTCGACGAGCCGCCCATCCGGATCGCGCTTCTTGCGCGTGTAGGTCCACGAGAACGCGGGCTCGATGCCGTTGCTGGCGTTGTCGGCAAAGGCCAGGCTGATCGTGCCGGTGGGTGCGATCGACAGCAGATGCGAGTTGCGGATGCCTTGGGCGCGGAGGCGCTCCTTCAACGCCGCGGGCAAGCGCGACGCGAAGCGGCCTCCGGCCAGGTAGAGGTTGGCGTTGAACAGCGGGAACGCGCCGCGCTCGGCCGCCAGATCGATCGACGCGTCGTAGGCCGCGTCGCGCATCGCCTGTGCGATCTGCGCCGCCTTCGCGCGCGCGGGCTCGCCGTCGTAGCGCAGGCCGAGCATCACCAGTGCATCGCCCAGGCCCGTGAAGCCCAGGCCGATGCGGCGTTTGCTCATCGCTTCGTCATGCTGCTGCGGCAGCGGCCACATCGACACGTCGAGCACGTTGTCGAGCATGCGCACGGCGGTGCGAACCAGCGCGGTGAAGTTGGTTTCGTCGAACGCAGCATCGGTTTCGAACGGGCGCTGCACGAAGCGCGTCAGGTCGATCGAGCCCAGGCAGCAGCAGCCGTAAGAAGGCAGCGGTTGTTCGCCGCAGTTGTGCGCGAGCAGGCCGTTGGCATCGAAGGCATGAACGTCGGCGACCGTCACGTCATAGACCGGCTCGGTGCCGTGAGGCTCGACCGACTCGACAGTGGCGATGAAGCGTTCGCGGTTGAGGGCACGCTGGTAGTTGCCGAGCAGCGCTTCGAGCCGTTCTGCCTTGCCTGTGTCGGCAAAGCCGACCAGCAGCGCAAAGCGCGCCAGGTTGTCACCACTGATCACCAGGTCATGCGACGCCCGCTGTGGATACCCGCGCTGGCCGCCGCGCCCGTCGGGCATCTGCACGACACCGGCGCCGCGGCGCTCACGGTAGATCGTGCTGGCAACGCCCAGGCGCAACAGCATGCGTTGCGCGGCTTGCAGCAGCGCCAGGTCCGACTGCGAAAGCCGCACGCTGACGCCCTTGTCCTGCGTGCCCTGCACCGAGCCGTCGGCGTCGAACAAGCCGCGCAACAGGCCACGGCAAAACTCGGACGAGCGCTCCTCCATCGCTGGCGTGATGGTTTTGTGGCCGGGCGATGCACCGAGCGCCAGCGCCAGCTTGCGCAGCGGACCAGAGGCCAGGCGGCGCTCGCCGCTGGCGGCAATCGGCCGCTGCCAGCCGCGAAAGTCCGCGCGGTGCGTCAATGTCGCCAGCGCTTCGTCAGCGGCCTGCATGATGCCGGCGACGCTCGCCGGGCGTGCATCGACATCGCTGCCGACCACGCGAAACTCGCTCGCCCACACCGACAGCAGCGCCTTGTCCTGCTTGATCTGGCCATCGCCGATCAGCAGGCCGATCAGATAGCCCTCGGCATGCGTGCCCTCACCTTCCCAACCGTCGATCGCGCGGTGATCGCCCAGCGCAATCTGATCGCCCGGTTGCAAAGCGCCGGCCTTGCACCACTCGCTGTGCGTCAGGTAGTTTGTGCGCTTCGTGATGCGGCGCAGCGGGTGATCCGCCGTCAGCCGCAGCGCATGGCCTTCGCGCGTACGCAGGACGAGCACCGGCTTGGCGCCGGTGGCGAAGAAGCCCGCCAATTCGGTGGCGTAGGGCTTGCCATCGACAACGGCGACGAATCGCTCGCCGATCAGTTGCGACACCTGCCGCGGCCCCTCGGCGGTGAACACCCAGGTGTCGGCCGTCACGCAAGGATTGCTCGCCGCAATCGTCTCGCAATAGGCGAGGTTGTTGTCCTTGTTCATCGCATCGAGGAACAGCACGCCCGGCTCGGCATGGTCGTAGGTCGAGCGCATGACCTGCTCCCACAGCGTGCGCGCGGGCAGCTTGCGATAGACCCATTGGCCGTCGTCGCGCTGGTACGCGCCCTGCTCTTTCAGTGTCGGGCCCGGGCTGGCGCGGTGCACGAGTTCGACCTCGGCGCCCTCACGCACCGCCTGCATGAAGGCATCGGTCACGCCGACCGAGATGTTGAAGTTCTTCAGGTCGCCCTGGTCCTTGGCGTGGATGAAGGTCTCGATGTCCGGGTGGTCGCAGCGCAGCACGCCCATCTGCGCGCCGCGGCGCGAGCCGGCGGACTCCACCGTTTCGCAGCTGCGGTCGAAGACGCGCATGTAGCTCACCGGGCCCGAGGCGTTGCTCTGCGTGGCCGCGACCCACGCGCCTTGCGGGCGGATGCGCGAGAAGTCGTAGCCGACGCCACCGCCGCGGCGCATCGTCTCGGCCGCTTCCGACAACGCGGTGTAGATGCCGGGGTGGCCGTCTTCGACCTCGCGGATCGAATCGCCCACCGGCTGCACGAAGCAGTTGATCAACGTCGCCTGCAACCCCGTGCCCGCGGCCGACTGGATGCGGCCGGCGGGGATGAATCCGGCCTGCAGCGCCTCGGCGAAGCGCTGCTCCCAATGCGCGCGTTGGTCTTCGCGCTCGGCCTGCGCCAGCGCGCGGGCGACGCGGCGGTGAACGTCGTCGATCGTCTTCTCGTCGCCCTTGGCGTACTTGTCGCGCAGCACTTCGGCGCTGATGGCTTGCGCCGGCAAGGCGGTGGCCGCGCGGCGGGGTTTGGTTTTCGAGGTCACGGTTTTTCTTTCTCTCCAGGTGTCGATCAAATCTCCGGCCGCCGCCACAACCACCAGGCAACGGTCGCCAAAAGCAGAGGCACCGCGAGCTGCAGCGCCATCGGTGCGCGCGACAGCCACAGCAGCGCCACGCTCGTCAGCATCGTGCCGCTGGCCGCCCACTTGGCGCTGCGCGGCACGGCGCGGTGATCGCGCCAGCGCGTGATTGGCGGCCCCCAGCGCGGGTGCGCGACGAGCCAGGCTTCGAGCTGCGGCCAGCCCTTGCCGCCGGCCCAGGCGGCGACGAGCAGGAACGGCGTCGTCGGCAGCACCGGCAGGAACGCGCCGACGATGCCGAGCACGAGACACGCCAGTGCGAGCGAGCGCCAGAACAGCAGATGGGCCAGTCGTGTGAGCATCGTCGCGTTCAGAACCAACGCCATATCCCCAGCGGGTGGCGTGTGCAGCCGATGCTGACCATCGTCGCGAACACCGTCAAGGCAGCGATGTAAAAGGCCGTGCGGCCGGCAGTGGTTCGCGCGCGCTTCAAGGCCCAACTGCCGAGCACGAAGTAGAGCACGAGCAGGATCAGCTTGGCGCCGAGCCAGCTCTCGCGCAGCGGGTTGAGTTGCAGCAGCGACCACAGCGTCGCGCCGGCTGCCAGCAGCAGCGTGTCGATGGCCACGCTGCCGATGCGCAGCGCCTTGTGCAGCGGCCAACGCACACCGGCGAGCACGCCTGCGCCGCGCACAGCGAACAGCGTGCCGCTCAAAACCACCAACGCCAGATGCCCTTGCCGGATCGGCGGCACCCACGCCAAGCCATCCATCAGGCGGCGCCGAGCGCCACACCCGGCGTCAGCAGCCGCTCGATCAGCGCGCGCACGGTGGCGATGCGTTCGCCGAACGGCAGCGTGCCGGCGCCGCGGAAGAACAGGCCCTTGTCGACCTCGCCGCGCAAGGCCGCGGCCAGGCGCTGGTCGATGCAGAACTGGCCCCATCCCGGCAGCCCGTCGCGCAGCCCGCATTGCGCCAGGCAATCCCAGGCGAGAGTGCAGCGCGATTTCTTGTGCACCGTTTGCTGCAGGCGCGGCAATGCATCGAGGTAGTTGCGCAGCCAGCGCGTCTTGACCGCGCGCGCCGGCAGGCCGGCGACGCTGGTGAACTCGACCACGTCTTCGTCTCGCGCCGCGGCCAACACCTGCTTGAAGGCCGGATGCGCGTCGCACTCCTCGGTGGCCACGAACGGCGTGCCGAGCTGCACCGCCGCGGCGCCGAGCGATTGCCAGTGCGCGATGTCTTCGAACGTGCGGATGCCGCCGGCAACGATCAGCGGCACCTCGCGCTCGATGCCGGCGCTGCGCAGGGAGGCCTGAGCCTCGGGCAGCACGCGCTCGAAGTCGAAGCGCGGGTCACCCAAGTCTTCAACCTTCGCTGCGCCGAGATGCCCTCCCGCCCAGCGCGGGTGTTCGATGACGATCGCATCGGGGATGCGCTGTTTGCGTTCCCACTTCTTGACGACGAGCGCGATGCCGCGCGCATCCGACAGGATCGGGATCAGCGCGACGTTCGGATGCTCGCGCGCGAGCTCGGGCAGATCGAGCGGCAGGCCGGCGCCGACGACCACCGCGTCGATGCCGGCTTCAAGCGACGTGCGCACCAGCGCCGCGTACTCGCTGACCGCGCGCATCACGTTGACGGCGAGCAGGCCGCGGCCTTGCGCCAACGTGCGCGCGGCTGCGATCTCGCGCGCGAGCGCTTCGAGGTTGGCAGCATCGATCACCGCCCGAGCCTGCGGCCCCGTGCCCTCGGCTCGCGTACGCGCCATCAGGTCCGGATGGTGGCGGCGCAGATCGATCGAGCTGATCGTGCCGACGGCGCCTTGCGCGGCCACGCTGCCTGCCAGGCGATGCGCCGAGACGCCGACGCCCATGCCGCCCTGCACGAGCGGCAGCAAGGTGCGGCCGGCCACATGCAGCGGCTTCAAGCCGCTGGCGTGCCAGCGCGTGGCGAGATCGGCGTCGATGAGAAGTGGTTCGTTCATGAACTCGCGCTTGCGGTCAGCGCAAAACAGCTCACCGTAGCGGCCCTGCGGCTCGCCCACCTTGACCGGCATCAAGCCCGACTCACCAACGGCCGCGCAATGTCAGCCGCCAGGTCCGCGGCGCCTCCACTTGCGTGAACAGCGCGGATTTCTGCGCGAGCCGCACATCGTCGAGGTTGCGCACGCCGAGCGTCGCTTCGAGGCCCGCTGGCAGGCTCGCCGTGACATGGCCGCCGAGCAGCGCCACGTCGGGCACTCTCTGCGCCGCGGTGTTCGGCGGCGCGCCGGGCAAGACCTGATCGCCGGCATGTTCGAGCGTCGCGCCGAAGCGCCACCCGCCCTGCTGCCAGTCGAGCCGCGCCACCGCGCTGTGCCGCGGCCGGCGTTCGAGGCGCTGGCCGTTGCCGTTCTTCGCGTCGAGGTAGGTATAGGACAGGCCCGTCGTGAAGCCCTGCCCCAGCGGCTGCGACCACGAGGCTTCGACGCCGCGCAGCTTGGCCTTGGCCAGGTTCTCGTAGGTGTAGGTGCCGATGCCCGGCGTCGGGCCGGGCGCGACCAGGCGCACTTCGATCAGATCATCGACGCGCTGGTCGAACAGCATCAACTGCGCCTGCGTCGGGCCGGCCGCATAGCCGACGCCGATCTCCAGCGCATCGCTGACTTCGGGCAACAAATCCGGGTTGCCGATGAAGGTGTTCGGCCCTTCGGGGCGCGCGCCGGGCACGACCTGCTTCAGGTTCGGCACCTTGAAGCCGTGGCTGTAGCCGCCTTTGACGGTCCACTCCGGTGCAACTCGCCACACCGCATAGGCGCGCGGGCTCCACTCGTTGCCATAGCGGTCGTGCCTGTCGTGGCGCGCGCCCAAGGTCAGGGTCAACGGCTTGGCGACACGCCACTCGTCCTGCACGAACAGCGAGCGGTGCGGCAGCGTCGACCGCCCGCCCGGCAGGCCCGGGTCGTCGAGCGATTCGTTGCGCGCTTCGAAGCCCGCGGTCAACGCGTGCGCCTCGCCGAACGGCCGCCGCGCTTGGCCTTCGAGCACCTGCTCTTCGACCTTCTGCGGCACGTTGACGGCGACGCCGTTGGTGCGCCGATTTTCAACGTCGATCGTCGAGCGGTAGGCACGCAATTGCGTTTCGAACTGCGACGCCCACTCCGCTTCCCAGTTCAGCGACGTCATTGCGCGCTCGATGTCGTTGAAGGTGACGTGATAGCGCCGCTGGCCGCCGCGCTCGCGCGCGTTGCCCTCGCGGTCTTCCGTGCCGTTGCGGTGTTCGACTTCGAAGCGCTGCCCTTTGAGCCCGCGCCACGACACGCCGAGCCAGCCGTCACGCTTGTCGCGCGCTTCGAGTTCCGACAGTCGTGGATCGACCGGCGAGGCGATCGCATCGCCCTTCGACACCGCGACGCCGGCGCGCAGATAGAAGCCACCGCCGAGCGGCCCGTCGGCGCGCACGCCGCTGCGCCAGCCGTTGCCGCCGCGCCCGCCGTCGGCGGCGATGCCCTCGGCCATCGCGCCGAAACGCCAGGCGTCGCCCGGCTGGCGGGTGATGATGTTGACGACGCCGCCCACGGCCTCCGAGCCGTAGAGCACCGACATCGGCCCGCGCACGATCTCGATGCGCTCGATGTCGTCCACGGCGATCCAGTCGTACTGGAAGTCGGAAGCGCCGATCACGCCGTCGGAGGCGCCGATGCGTTTTCCATCGACGAGGAACAGCGCATGCCGGCTGTCCAGCCCGCGGATGCTGATCACCTTGCGCCCGCCGACCGCGCGGCCCTGCAGCGACAGGCCGGTGTCGCCGCGGATCGCGTCGAGCACGTTGTCGGCGCCGCGCGCTTCGATCTCGCGCCGGGTGATCACGCTCAATGCGGCCGGCGCGTCGGTGGCGACCATCGCGTAGCGTGTGGCGGTGATGACGATGGTCTGGTCGGGCGCGCTGGCGTTGGGCTGGGCCCAAGCAGCGCCGCACGACAGCGCGGCGGCGACGGCAATGGTGTTCTTGTTCATGGCCGCGAGCATCGGCGGCGCGACCTGTGCGCACTTTGATGCAGTTCAAGGACAGGTCCTGGTCGCAGCGTGACGATGGCGTCTGAAACAACGAGGAGCTTCGATGAATGCCTTGCGCCTGACCATGATCACGCTCGCCGCGCTGCTGTTGGGCACGCCGTGGGCCGCGGCCGCCGACGATGAGAAGAAGGACCCCGGCGACGTGAAGTACCACGCCGCGCCGTCGGCATTGGCCGACGTGCCGATGGTGCAAAGCACGAACCCGAAAGCGCCGCCGATGACCGTGGCCGAGTTCGACGTGGCGCGCAAGATCTACTTCGAGCGCTGCGCCGGCTGCCACGGCGTGCTGCGCAAGGGCGCGACCGGCAAGGCGCTGACGCCGGACCTGACGCTGGGCAAGGGCACCGATTACCTGAAGGTCTTCATCGCCTACGGCTCGCCCGCGGGCATGCCCAACTGGCAGACCAGCGGCGACCTGAGCGAAAAAGAAGTGGACATCATGGCGCGCTACATCCAGCACGATCCGCCGCTGCCGCCCGAGTTCGGCATGGAGGAGATGAAGAAGAGCTGGAAGGTCATCGTGCCGGTGGCGCAGCGGCCGACGAAGAAGATGAACAACTACAACATCGCCAACATCTTTTCCACCACGCTGCGCGACAGCGGCGAGGTCGCGCTGATCGACGGCGACACGAAGAAGATCATCAACATCGTCAAGACCGGCTACGCGGTGCACATCTCGCGCATGTCGGCGTCGGGCCGCTACCTGTTCGTGATCGGCCGCGACGCCAAGATCAACATGATCGACCTGTGGATGGAAAAGCCCGACAACGTCGCCGAAGTGCGCGTCGGCCTCGAAGCGCGCTCGGTGGACACGAGCAAGTACAAGGGCTACGAAGACAAGCTGGCGATCGCCGGCGCCTACTGGCCGCCGCAGTACACGATCATGAAGGGCGACACGCTCGAGCCGCTGAAGGTTGTCAGCACGCGCGGCAACACGGTGGACAAGCAGGAGTACCACCCGGAGCCGCGTGTGGCCTCGATCGTCGCCAGCCACTTCAAGCCCGAGTTCGTCGTCAACGTCAAAGAGACCGGGCAGACGCTGCTGGTGGACTACAGCAATGTCGATGCGCTGAAGGTGACGACGATCGGCACCGCGCGCTTCCTGCACGACGGTGGTTTCGATTCGACGAAGCGCTACTTCCTCGTCGCGGCGAATCAGAGCAACAAGATCGCCGTGGTGGACATGAAGGACGGCAAGCTGGTCAAGCTGATCAACGTCGGCAAGATCCCGCACCCCGGCCGCGGCGCCAACTTCGTGCACCCGACCTTCGGCCCGGTCTGGGCCACCGGCCACCTCGGCGACGAGAACATCGCGCTGATCGCCACCGACCCGGTGAAGCACAAGCAGGTCGCGTTCACGCAGGTGGCGTCTTTGAAGGGCCAGGGCGGCGGCTCGCTGTTCATCAAGACGCACCCGAAGAGCAAGAACCTGTATGTCGATACCGCGCTGAACCCGGACCCGAAGGTCTCGCAATCGGTGGCGGTGTTCGACATCGACCACCTCGACAAGGGCTTCGTCGTGCTGCCGATCGCCGAATGGGCCGGCATCAAGGACGACGGCGCCAAGCGCGTCGTGCAGCCCGAGTTCAATCTGGCCGGCGACGAGGTCTGGTTCTCGGTCTGGAGCGCCAAGGACAAGCAGAGCGCGATCGTCGTCGTCGATGACAAGACGCGAAAACTCAAAGCCGTGATCAAGGACCCGCGCCTGATCACGCCGACCGGCAAGTTCAATGTCAACAACACGCAGAAGGACGTTTACTGATGAAGCACCACCTCCTGCCCTCGCTCGCGCTGCTGGCCGCGTTGGCGCTCGCCGCCTTCGCCGCCCAGGCCGACGACGCATCGACGCTCGCTGCGATGGACAAGGCCGGCTGCATGGCCTGCCACACCAAGGACAAGAAGCTCGTCGGCCCGCCGTTCAAAGAGATCGCGGCCAAGTACAAGGGTCAAGCCGACGCGCCGGCCAAGCTCGCCGAGAAAGTGCGCAAGGGCGGCAGCGGCGTCTTCGGCCCGGTGCCGATGGCGCCGAACCCGCCGGAGAAGATCGGCGACAAGGATCTGAAGGAAGCGATCGAGCTGATCCTGAAGTCGTGATCCGATCCGCGGCGCTGGCGCTGGCCGCATGCTGCGGCATCGCGCTGGCCGCGCCTGCTGCCGAATCCAGTGACGGCCGTTGGCGCGTCGAAGGCCAGGGCCATGCGGTCGTCGTCTTCGATACCGGCCAGCCGGTGAAGACGCTGCCCGCGCGCGCCCTGTCCGGCGACAACGCGAGCGCCGTCAGCGCCGTGCGCTGGCTGCCGCAGCGCCGCAGCTTCGTCATCGCCTTCGACACGCTGCCCGAGTTGTGGGAGCTGTCGGTGGACCCGAACGCGCCGCCGATCCACGACGGACTCGTGCACGACTGGCGCATGGGCGAAGCGATCGCCGCACCCGGCTTTCTCGGCGTGCGGCGCACGGCGCTCGACGCACCGGCACGAACGCTCGACACCGACGCGCGTGGCGCGGCTTACCTGACCGTGCAGACGCCCGACGCGCGGCTCGTCGTCAACCTCGACGTGCGCCGCGTCATCGAACGCCAGCCTCAGGGTGAGCGGTAGTTCGCCAGCGCCCCCGCATCGAGGATGTGGATGTCGCGCTTGTCGATGCGCACCAGCCCCGCCGCTTCGAGCTCGTGCAGCACGCGCGAAAAATACTCCGGCGTCAGCGACAGGCGCGAGGCGATCGTCGCCTTGCTGACCGGCAGCGACACCGTCACCGGCTGATCCTCATCGGCGGCAATGTCGCGCAGCAGATAACCGATCACGCGCTGCACGCCGCTGTGCAGCGCATACGCCTCCACGTCATGGACGAGGCCGTGCAGGCGGCGCGAGATGCCGGCCAGCATGCGCAGCGCGAAGCGCGCGTCGTGCGCGATCTCGGCTTCCACCGCCTGCTTCTTCACCGTCAGCAGCAGGCAATCCGACAGCGCCTGCGCGTTGATGATGTACGGCGCGCCGGTGAACATCAGCGCCTCGGCAAAGCTCTGCCCCGGCGCGATGATGTCGATCACCTTCTCGGCGCCGGCCGGCGACACCGCGAACAGCTTCACTTGCCCCGTGACGCAGACATGGAACTCCTCGCAGCGCGCACCGACGCGAAAGATGTCTTCGCCGCGCCCGAAGCGCCGCAATGCGCAGCCCTGCGCCAAGCGCTCGAGTTCGGTCGGGCTCAGGTCGGTGAACAGCGGCTGCACCGACAGGTAGCGGGGGATGTTGAAGACGCGCAGGTCCATCGAAATCGCTCGGCAGGCGACCCGAACATTTTCACGACGGTGCTTGCCGGCGCGGTTGATGTGCCGCAAGGCATCGTCTGCAAGCGCACGCGGTAAGTGGCGTGGCTCGCCTTGCACGACCATCGGGCTCAGTCACCTCGCCTCGCGGTGACATTGACCTGAGTCACGGTCCACCCTGGATGCGTCCGCTACTGTGCCAAGGCTGCCCCACGGGCTGCCCATTGCAGCCTGCGCCTGCGATGTCTGCCCAAGCCTTGACCCTTCGTCCCGAAACCGTCGCCGGTGCGACGCCGGTGTTCAGCTGCCCGCGGCCTGACCAAGGTCTACCGCATGGGCGAGGTCGAGGTGCAGGCCCTGCGCGGCGTCGATCTCGACATCTTCGCCTCGGAGTTCGTCGTCCTGCTCGGGCCCTCGGGCAGCGGCAAGTCGACGCTGCTCAACATCCTCGGCGGCCTCGACACGCCCAGCGGCGGCACGGCGATGTTCCGCGACCATGACCTCGCGCACGCCAGCGAGACCGAGCTGACACGCTACCGGCGCCAACACGTCGGCTTCGTCTTCCAGTTCTACAACCTGATCCCGTCGCTGACCGCGGTCGAGAACGTGACGCTGGTCACCGAGATGGCGGAACACCCGATGAAGCCTGCGGAGGCGCTGGCGTTGGTCGGCCTCGGTGACCGGCTCGGCCACTACCCGTCTCAGATGTCGGGCGGCGAGCAGCAGCGCGTGGCGATTGCGCGCGCGATCGCCAAGCGCCCGGACGTGCTGCTGTGCGACGAGCCCACCGGCGCGCTCGACTACGCCACCGGCCGCATCGTGCTCGAAGCCATCGCGCGCATCAACGCCGAGCTCGGCACCACGACGGCGGTGATCACGCACAACGCGCCGATCGCGCAGATGGCCGATCGCGTGATGCGATTGGCCGACGGCCGCATCGCCTCGATCGAGACCAACACCGCCAAGCTGCGCCCGGAGCAGATCGCATGGTGAGCATGCTCGACCGCAAGCTGCTGCGCGACCTGTGGCAATTGCGCGCCCAGGTGTTGGCCGTGGCGCTGGTGGTGGCCGCCGGCATCACCGGCTATGTCGGCTCGCTGTCGTCTTACGACACGTTGAAGGAGTTGCAGGCCTCGCATTACGAGCGCGCGCGCTTTGCGCAGGTGTTCGCGGCGGGCAAACGCGCACCGCTGGGCCTGGTCGATCGCCTGCTCGAGATCCCCGGCGTGACCGAGCTCGAGGCCACCGTGCGCTTCGACGTGCTGCTCGATCTGCCGGGGGTTGCCGAGCCGCTGACCGGCCGCATGATCGCGCTGCCCGAGCAGGGCCTGCCGCGCATGAACCGCCTGACGCTGATGCGCGGCGCCTGGATCGATGCGCCCGGCTCCAACCAGGCCCTGGTCAACGAGACCTTCGCCACCGCCCATGGCCTGGCGCCGGGCAGCCGTGTCGATGCACTGTTCAACGGCAAGCGCGAATCGCTGCTGATCGTCGGCACGACGATCTCGCCGGAGTACATCTTCCCCAGCCGCGGCGCCTTCGGCGACGAGCGCAGCTTCGGCATCTTCTGGGTCGGCCGACAGCGCCTGGCCGCGGCGTTCAACATGGAAGGCGCGTTCAACAGCGTGGCCGTGCGGCTCGAACGCGGCGCGTCGGAAGCGGCGGTGATCGCCGGCCTGGACCGCCGGCTCGACCGCTACGGCTTCACCGGCGCGCATGGGCGCGACGACCTGCCCTCGCACCGCCTGCTGAGCCAGGAGATCGCCACGTGGAAGGTCTACGGCACGACGCTGCCGGTGATCGTGCTCGGCGTGGCGATGTTCCTGCTCAACGTGGCGCTGACGCGGCAGATCGGCACCCAGCGCGGCCAGATCGCGGCACTCAAGGCGCTGGGCCGCGACAACGCCCAGATCGGCCGGCATTACCTGAAGTTCGTGCTCGTCATCGTGTTGATCGGCGGGCCGATCGGCATTGCCGGCGGCGCCTACTTCGGCTACTCGGTGTCGCAGCTCTACGCGCGCTTCTTGCGCATCCCCGATTTCGAGTACCGCATGCTGCCGTGGATCCCGGTCTCGGCCGTGCTGCTGTCGCTGGCCGCCGCGGGCCTGGCCGTGCTCGGCGCCCTGCTGCGCGTGGTGCGCCTGCCGCCGGCCGAAGCGATGCGCCCGCCCGCGCCTGCGAGTTACGGCCCGACGCTGGGCGAGCGCCTCGGTCTGGCGCGCCTGTACTCGCCCGCGGTGCGCATGGTGGTGCGCGATATCGAGCGCAAGCCGCTGCGCGCACTGCTCACCACCTTGGGCATCGCCAGCGCCGTGGGCGTGATGATCGCCGGCACTTGGTGGCAAGACTCGGTGGCCTACCTGCTCAACGTCGAGATCACGATGCGCGACCGGCAGACCGTCAGCGTCGCGCTGACCGACCCGGTGTCCAACGCCGCGCTGTACGACTTTGCGCAATGGCCCGGCGTGCTGCGCGCCGAGGCCGACCGCGACGCGCCGGTGCGGCTGTCCAACGGCCTGCGCAGCTACCGCACCGCGGTCGGCGCGGTGGATGCCGGCGCGCAGATGCGGCCGCTGCTCGACGAGCGCTTCGCCCGCGCAACAGTGCCCGCGGCTGGCATCGTGCTCAACCAGCGCCTGGCCGAGCGCCTGCGACTGCAGATCGGCGACACGGTCCACGTCGAGGTGCTGCAGGGCGAGCGCCGACAGGCCGATCTGCCGGTGGTGGCGTTCAGCTTCGAGAAGGTGCAGTTCGCGGCGCACATGGAGCGCGGCGCACTCAACCGCCTGCTCGGCGAAGGCCAGACGATGTCGGGCGCCCGGCTGCTGGTCGACGCCTCGCAGCGCGAGGCCGTGCTGCGGCGCCTGAAGCAGACGCCGAAGGTGGCGGCAGCGATGGAGATCGCCCCGGTGGTGCGCTATGTGCGCGAAAACAGCGCGCGCAACGTGCTCTTCTTCAGCTCGCTGATGGCGGTGATGGGCTCGGCGATCGCCATCGGCGTGGTCTATAACAACGCACGCATCACGCTGGCCGAACGCGCCTGGGACCTGGCCAGCCTGCGCGTGCTCGGCGCCACGCGCGGCGAGGTCTCGGGCCTGCTGCTCGGCGAGCTCGGCGCCGAGCTGCTGCTTGCCTTGCCGCTCGGCTGCCTGCTGGGCTGGGGCCTGGCCTGGAGCATCGTCACGCTGTCGACGACACAGGAGTTCGCACTGCCGTTGATCGTCGCGCCGCGCACCTATGCCTTTGCCTGCCTGGTGGTGCTGCTCGCAGGGGTTGTCAGCGCGCTGATCGTGCGCCGCCGCGTCGACGAACTCGACCTGGTCGGCGTGCTGAAGACACGCGAATGAATCGGAGAACAACATGACACGCAAGCTCTGGATCTCGGCCGGCCTCGGCGTCGCGGCGCTGATCACTGTCTTCGTCTGGGCCTTCCGCCCGCAGCCCGTGCCGGTGGAAACGGCCGAGGTCCGTCAGGGCCTGTTCGAGCAGACCGTCGACGAAGACGGCAAGACACGCGTGCGCGAGCGCTATGTCGTCTCGGCGCCCGTGGCGGGCCGGCTGGCGCGGGTGCGCGTCAAGGCCGGCGACACCGTGCGCGCGGGCGCGGCCGTCGCCGAGTTGTCGCCCGCGGCGCCGGCGATGATCGACGCGCGCACGGCGCGCGAGTTGAGTGAGCGCATCGGTGCGGCCGCGGCGGGCTTCGATCTGGCGCGCGCGAAAGTGGCGCGCGCCGAGGCCGCGCTCGACCAGGCGCAGACCGACGTGGCGCGGCAGGAGCGCTTGCAAGGCGATGGCTTCGTCGCCGTTGCCGCGCTCGACCAGGCGCGTCTGGCAGCCCGTGTGCAGAGCAAGGAGCTCGACGCCGCACGCTTCGCACGCGAAGGCGCCGCGCACGATCTGGCGCAGGCCCGCGCGGCGTTGATGCGCGCCCGCGAAGTGGCCGACACGCACCGCCCCGGCACCACCTGGCCGATCGAGTCGCCGGTCGATGGCCGTGTGCTGCGCGTGCTGCAGGAGAGCGAAGCGGCGGTCGGCGTCGGCACGCCCTTGCTCGAGATCGCCGACCCGGCGCAACTCGAGATCGTCATTGACGTGCTGTCCACCGAGGGCCGGCGCATCGCCGCCGGCGCGCGTGTGGACATCGACGCCGGCGGCGAACCGCACCTGGCGGGCCGAGTGCGCCATGTCGAACCGGCGGCGTTCACCAAGGTCTCGGCGCTCGGCGTCGAGGAGCAGCGCGTCAACGTCATCGTTGACATCGTCTCGCCGGCCGAGCAATGGCGCGGCCTCGGCGACCAGTTCCGCATCGACGCGCGCATCGTCGTCTTCGAGCGCGCCAACGCCGTCATCGCGCCGGTGGCGGCGCTGTTTCGCGACGGCGAGCAATGGGCGGTTTATGTCGCCGCCGACGGCCATGCGCACAAGCGACGGATCAAGGTCGGTGGCCGCACGCCGAACGACGCCTGGATCGAAGACGGCCTGGCGGCGGGCGATCGCGTCATCGTCTATCCGAGCGACAGCGTCGCCGAAGGCAGGCAACTGAAGACGGTGCGCGGGCCGGCGTAGGCAGCCTTCTTGCCAGCAGCGCGAAAGGCGGCACCTGGTCTGCGTGACGAAGGGCCCTTCGACAGGCTCAGGGCGAACTGTTCAAGTTCATTGATGCCGACTCAATGGCGTTGGCGTGGCCCATGCTCTGGATGCGTGTGACCATCGCGTTCATCGATTTCAGCGAGGAACCCGTGATAGCCCCCCGTCGCGTCGATATAGAAGCCAACGACCTGCCCCCTGTCGTTGATGCTGTCCACGTAGGTGGCCTGTGCGCCTGGGAAATCAATCTTCGAGAAGCTCGCACCATCTTTGAGGAAACCGTGGGAGCCCGTGCTGTCGTAAACCCAACCAACGATCTGCCCGGCGTTGTTGATCCCTCTGGCCCAGGTTCCGAAGGCCTCTGGGTACGCGAAGGCTGTGACGATCCCCTTGTCGCTGATGAATCCGTAGATGCCCGACGCGGTCACGAAGTGACCCACGACCTGGTCCCTGTCGTTGATGCCGTTGGCAGAGACCTCCGTCGCTCCAGGCACGTTGATCACGGTAAGGCTCGACCCCTGCTTGACGAAGCCGCGCCGGACGAGACTGCTGTCACCGAAAGCGCCGACGATCGTGCCTCGGTTGTTGATCCCGAAAGCACCGGAAAACGCCGCGCCGGGCACATCGATCGTCGTGAAAGTGGACCCGTCCTTCAGAAACGCGACGGTTGCGGTGTCCCCTTGGTAGTCGCCAACGATCTGGCCACGCTCATTGATCCCATACGCACGGAGGGACACGTTTCGCGGGACCGGAGCCGGGATCGCCGTGACGCTCCTTCTCTTCATTAGGAATCCAAACTGGCCGGCAGCGCTCAGAAACTCGCCGACGACCTGACCACGGTTGTTGATCCCGTGAGCCACGGTCTGGCCGGCGCCGGGTACATCAATGGTGGCAAAGGCAGGCTCATCGTCAGCGTCGCGTGCCCCTGCCGGCCCTATGGCAACAAGACTCAGCACAAGCGCCAACAAGGCGGGGGACTTCCAAGCGCTCATCGGCTCCTCCAGTCAGCAGCAATCAATGAGCGAAGGTAGTCCCGCACGAACGCCGGTACAAGACGACTCGACCACCAGGTTGACCGTGATCAACACTCCCGGGCGTTCGAGTCACCAAGCTGCCAAACGAGCAAAGCCACGGCCGTTGTCCCCAACGCGTTGTGCGCAATCACGAGCACTGGGAGCGCCAGGCTGCCGATGCCTGCCGAAAGCGCACCGACCATCAACAGCAGCAGCGCGGTCAGCACGAGCGCTGCGGCATCCCAACGGGGATCGCACCACGCGGTTCGTGCGCCCCACACGAGCAGCGCAGGTGCGAGCAGCACGCCGCTGGCGCGGTGCAAAACGACGACGAGACTGCAATCGGTAAACAGCGCGCATTGCGGCAAGGCCTGTGCACTGGCGATCGCCCCTCCCGCAACCTGAAGGGCCATGAACGCGAGCAGCCACCTTGCCGCGCGACCCGTGCCGCTGTGGCCGTGTGAAGCACCCGCAGCCAAACCCACGCTCAAGCCCAGCATTGCCACGCCACCCAGCAGATTGACCAGCACCACCGGCGCCGCGCGCGACGCGCCGGTCACGACGCCGACCACCGACAACAGCAGCCCCACGCCGAGCAGGGTCCACGCGAGCCCGACGCGCGGCGACCGCGCACGCCGCGCCAACACCACCAGCACGACGGCGCCGATCAACACCAGCGTCGCCGCGACGCGGTGCACCTGACGCGCCAGCGCGAACTCACCCGCCCACGCCGCTTGCAGCGCCGCGCTCGCGCCGAGGTGGCGCAGGAAGGCGCTGGCCACGACGACGACGGCCATCAACGCCGCGCACAGCCAAGCCGTGCGGCGCAGCGCGCGCGTCGCGTTGGGTGCTGCCACGTCAGCCTTCATCGTTGCGCCGCATCCTAGGGACAGCACCACCGCCCTTCTTGCACTGGATCAAGGCGCGCGAGTCCGGCCGGTTCTCAAATCAATCGCCACTTCAAGAGGAGACAGTCATGAGCACACGCCACGACGAAGACGACGCCACCGCCCCCGTGCCCTGGATGCAGCAGTTGCTCGACAACCCCTTCCTGCTGCTGTTCCTCGGCGTCATGGTGCCGATGGTGGTCTACACGGTGTGGGGCGTGTTCGACATCCTGACGCTGCCGCTGGCGAAGTAGCCATGAGCGCCATCCTCCCGCCGGCAGAACGGCTCTGGTACCGCCATCCGATCGACCGCGTCGAAGGCACCTGGATCGCGATCGCGCTGACCTGGTGCCTGATCATGTTCGCGATGATGGTCGGCTGGCATGTCTGGGGCCATCAAAACCTAAGCACCGAGACCTACCGCGTCAAGCCCGACCAGTTCATGGCCAAGGTGCAGGCCATGGTCGACAAGCACACCGTGCGCACCGAAACCGACGAAAAAACGCCGGTGGTGGCGCCGCCGCCGGGCAGTGACGTTTACCTGCTAGCGCGGCTGTGGGCCTTCTATCCGATCCTCGAGTTGGAGAAGGGCAAGACTTACCGCCTGCACCTGACGGCCATGGACTACAACCACGGCTTCTCGCTGCAGCCGGCCAACATCAACATCCAGATGGTGCCGGGCTTCGAGCATGTGGTCACCATGACGCCCAACCAGTCGGGCACCTATTCGGTGGTCTGCAACGAGTACTGCGGCATCGGCCATCACAAGATGGTCGGGCGCATCTACATCAAGTGAGGGCGCGGCAATGAACACTACGTACCGCACCTGCCCGCGCTCCGGCCTGCAGTTCGAGCGCCAGGCCGAGAACCTGATGAAGGCCAACGCCTTCGTCGCCGTCGTCTGGCTGCTCGTCGGCGGCCTCTTGGCCATCGGCGTCGTGCTGACGCGCTGGCCGGCGTTTCGCTGGCTGGAGGCCGACCGCTTCTACCAGGTGCTGACGGCGCATGGCATCGACATGCTGATCTTCTGGATCATCTTCTTCGAGATCGCGGTGCTGTACTTCGCGGCCTCGACGCTGCTGCGATGCCGCATCGCCGCGCCGAAGATCGCCTGGCTGGCGTTCGCGCTGATGGTCATCGGCTCGGTGACGAACAACGTCGCCGTGTACCGCGGCGGCTCCTCCGTGATGATGACGAGCTACGTGCCGATGATGGCCGAGCCGGCGTTCTATCTCGGTCTGATCCTGTTCGCCGTCGGCGCGCTGATTGCCTGCTTCGTCTTCTTCGGCACGCTGGTCGTCGCCAAGCGCGAGAAGACCTACGAGGGCTCGGTGCCGCTGGTGACCTTCGGCGCGATCACCGCGGCGATCATTGCGGTGTTCACGATCGCTTCGGGCGCGATCATCCTGATTCCCACGTGGCTGCTGTCGATGGGCATCGTCAAGGAAGTCGATGCGCTCGTTTACCGCACGATCTGGTGGGCCTTCGGCCACAGCTCGCAGCAGATCAACGTCGCCGCGCACATCTCGGTCTGGTACCTCGTCGCAGCGATCGCTTTCGGCGCCAAGCCGATGAGCGAGCGCGTCTCGCGCACCGCCTTCCTGCTCTACATCCTGTTCCTGCAACTGGCGAGCGCGCACCACCTGCTCGCCGACCCGGGGCTGTCCACCGGCTGGAAGGTCGTCAACACCAGCTACTTCATGTACTTCGCGGTGCTGGCGTCGATGCTGCACGGCCTGACGATCCCCGGTGCGATGGAAGTCGCGCAGCGCCAGAAGGGTTTCACGAAGGGCCTGTTCGAGTGGCTGCGCAAGGCGCCCTGGGGCAACCCGACGTTCTCGGGCGTCTTCATCGCGCTGATCGGCTTCGGTTTTCTCGGCGGCATCTCGGGCGTGATGATGGGCACCGAGCAGCTGAACATGATCATCCACAACACGATCTACGTGCCGGGCCACTTCCACGCCACGGTCGTTGTCGGCACGACACTGACCTTCATGGCGCTGACCTACTACCTGATCCCGGTGCTGTTCCGGCGCGAGATGATCAACCCGGGTCTGGCCAAGCTGCAGCCGTATCTGTTCGGCCTGTCGATGTACGCCTTCGTGCTGGTGATGATGGGCGCCGGCACGCTCGGCGTGGCGCGGCGGCATTGGGACATGGCGTTCCAGGGCCATGCGCTCGCCTACGAGTGGCCGGGCGCGGCGTACCTGATGATGGGCCTGGTCGGCATCACCGGCATCGTCGCGATCACCGGCGGCGCGATCTTCATCTACATCACCGTCGGCTCGCTGCTCTGGGGCAAGAAGCTCGACGCCGGCAAGGAGAGCCCAACCTTCACGCCGGTGCTGCGCGCGTCACCGAGCGTGGCCGCGCAAAGCTACGGCTCGATGGGCTTCGCTGCGCCGGGCACATTTGCGCTGGCGATGGTGTTCCTGCTGGCGTTCGTTCTCTACTACTTCATC
Organism: uncultured beta proteobacterium; assembly: GCA_963816315.1. Lineage (GTDB taxonomy): Bacteria > Pseudomonadota > Gammaproteobacteria > Burkholderiales > Burkholderiaceae_C > CADEEN01. Next base: position 23,593 of record CAWFJZ010000045.1, on the reverse strand, counting down.
AACTGGAAGTACCTGTCCACGCTGTGGGGACTGAGCTGATGAACACCAGCACGCTGCAAGCTGCCGTGGCTGCGCCGGCTTCGCGGGCTCGCCTCGTGCTCGGCATCTTCAAGCTGCGCATCGCTGTGCTGATCATGGTCACGGCGCTCGGCGGCATGGCCATCGTGCCCGGCGGCTCGCTCGGCTTGATGCAGACGGTCGTGCTCGCGCTGTCGGTGCTGCTGGCATCGGCGGCGGCAGGTGCTTTCAATCAGTACGCCGAGGCCGACAGCGACCGGTTGATGAAACGCACGCGCGGCCGCGCGTTCGCCAGCGGCGCGCTGCCGCGAAACGGCGCGTGGCTGTTCGCCATCGTCGCGCTGCTCGTGTTCGCGATCGGCGCAGCGGCACTCGTCGTCAACGTCGTCGCCGCGGCCTTCACGCTCGCCGGTGCGCTGACCTATGCGCTGCTCTACACGCTGATGTTGAAGCGCCGCACGGCGTGGAACATCGTCGTCGGCGGCGCGGCCGGCAGCTTTGCGGTGTTGGCCGGCGCGGCGGCGGTGAACCCGCAGATCGGCCCGCTCGCCTGGCTGCTCGCGCTCGTGCTTTTCCTGTGGACGCCGCCGCACTTCTGGAGCCTGGCGATTGCCAACAGCGCCGAGTACGCGGCTGCCGGTGTGCCGATGCTGCCGGTCGTCGTCGGTGTGCCGCGCGCTGCGCGCATCGTGCATGCGAATGCGGCGTTGCTGGTGGCCGTGTCGGTGCTGCCGGTGTTCTTCGGCGCGGGGTTTGTCTATCTCGCCGGGGCGCTGATCGGCGGCCTTCACTTCGTGCGCAAGACGCAGGCGCTCGCGCATGCGCCCGAACGCAAGACCGCACTGGCGGCGTTCTTCGCGTCGATGGTGCAGCTCTCCGTGCTGCTCGCGGCGGTGGTGGTCGATGCGGCGCTGCGTTGAGCACCATCATCCGTTCGGGCTGAGCTTGTCGAAGCCCTTCGACAGGCTCAGGGCGAACGGTGTTGCGGCGGCGACGCTGGCTGTGGCCTGCTCGAGCGCACTCGCCGCCGTGCCTTCGCTCGACGAACGCGAAGCCCTGCGCGCCGGCGAAGCCGCGATCGGCCGCGCGGTGCCCGACCTCGTGCTGCAGGACCGCGAGGGCCGCGCGGTGCGCCTGGCCGGCTACCGGGGCAAGCCGCTCTTGGTCAGCTTCATCTACACCGGCTGCTTCCAGGTCTGCCCGACGCAGACACGCGCGCTGCATGAAGCCGTGAAGGGGCTCGGTGTGATGCTCGGCGAACACCAGTTCAACGTCGTCAGCATCGGCTTCAACCAGCCGTTCGACTCGCCGGACGCGATGCGCTCGTTTGCGCGCCAGCACCGCATCGACGAGGCGAACTGGGAGTTCCTCGCCCCCCCGCGCGAGCGTGTCGATGCGCTGACGCAAGCCTTCGGCTTCAGCTTTGTGGCCACGCCCGCGGGCTTCGACCATGTGCTCGGCGTCACCGTCGTCGCGCCCGACGGCCGCATCCACGCCCAGGTCTATGGCGACAAGGTGCGCGCCGACCAGCTCGGCGTGCCGCTGCGGCAGTTGATCCTGAACGCGCCGCCAGCAACGCAAGCCTCGACGTTGTCGTCGCTGGTCGAGCGCGTGCGCATCCTGTGCACCGTCTATGACCCGGACACCGGCCAGTACCGCTACGACTACAAGCTGATCTTCGAGCTGATCGGCGGCGCCCTCTTCTTCTTCAGCGTGCTCGTCTATGGGCTGCTCGAATGGCGCGATCAGCGGCGCGCGCGCAGGCAACGATGCGCCGCGTCACCGGCCCACGCGCCCTCGGCCTGAGCGCGTGGCGCGTTGCCGAGCGCATCGGTGACGCCGCCTTCGGCTCGACGGGCAACCCGCTGCGCCACCTGGGCGCGATCGGCTTTCTCGCCTTCTGGTTGCTCACCGCCAGCGGCGTGATCCTCTACACCGTGCTCGACACCTCGGTCGATGGCGCGTGGCGTTCGATCCACGGCCTCGCGGCTGTACCGCTGGGCCTGGGCCGGCTGCTGCGCGGCCTGCACCGCTACGCCGCCGACGCGATGGTGCTTGCCATGCTGATGCACCTGCTGCGCGAATGGTTGCACCGCCACGAGCGCGGCGTGCGGCGTTTCGCGTGGCTGACCGGCGTGCCGCTGCTCGGCTTCGTGTTCGCGATCGCGATCGGCGGTTTCTGGATCAACTGGGACGAACTTGGCCAGTACTCGGCGACCGCGACCGCCGAGTGGGTCGATGCGCTGCCCTTCGTCTCGTCGTCGATGGCGCGCAACTTTCTCGCCGCGGGCGCGGTCGGCGACCGCCTGTTCTCGCTCCTCGTCTTCGTGCACATCGGCCTGCCGCTGATGCTGGTGTTCGGCCTGTGGTTCCACATCCAGCGCCTGACACACGCCGCGGTCTGGCCGCCGCGCGCCTTGGCGATCGGCCTGTTCGCGATGCTGGGGGCACTCGCACTCGCGGCGCCGATCGCGAGCCACGCGCCGGCCGCGTTGGATCGTGTGCCCGCCACGCTGCGTCTGGACTGGATCGTGCTCTTCGTGCACCCGCTGACCGCAGCGACCTCGCCGGCTTTCGTCTGGGCGCTGCTCGGCGCTGCCGCGCTGCTGCTGTTCGCGCTGCCCTTCCTGCCGTCGCGCATCGACACGCCCGCGCCCGCCGCGGTCGTCGATGCGGCCAACTGCAACGGCTGCCAGCGCTGCTTCGCCGATTGCCCGTACGCGGCGATCACGATGGCGCCGCACCCGAACCAGCGCATCGGCCGCACGCTCGCCGTCGTCGATGCCGACCTGTGCGTGAGCTGCGGCATCTGCGCCGGGGCCTGCCCGTCGTCGACGCCGTTTCGCAGCGTGGCGCAGTTGGTGACCGGCATCGACATGCCGCAATCGCCGATCGACGCGCTGCGCCGACGCTTGCGCGACGCGATCGAGAAGACAAGGGCAGCGCGGCCGATCATCGTCTTCGGTTGCGACCACGGCGCCGACGTCACGCGCGTCAAGGCTGACGGTGTCTGCACCTTCAGCCTGCTCTGCGCCGGCCAGTTGCCGCCGTCCTTCGTCGAGTACGCGCTGCGCGACGGCGCGGCCGGCGTCATCGTCGCGGCGTGCCGCGAGGGCGGCTGCGAGTTCCGCTTCGGCGAGCGCTGGACCACAGAGCGTTTGCGCGGCCGGCGCGAGCCGCATCTGCGTGCGTCGGTGGACGCCGACCGCGTCGAACTCGTCTTCGCCGGCCGCGGCGACGAAGAACAACTCGCCCGAGCGATCGATCGCTTGCGCTCGGTCATCCCGCCCACCGGCGCCGTGGTGTCTGATCTTCACCATGCCTGACACGCGCACTGCCCCGAAGCTCGGCCCATCGGCATGGGCCGGGCAGGTGCTGCTCTACGGCCTGTTCGCTGCGGCCATCGGCGTGTTCTCGCAATGGCCGCGCTATCACCCGATCGAGCCCGGCCAGGCGCTGATCAAGTTGAGCTTCACACGCGTCGGCAAGCCGGTCGGCGATTGCCGCAAGCCCTCGGCCGAGGAACAGGCCAGGCTGCCGCCGAACATGCGCGCGCCGGAGATCTGCCCGCGCGAGCGCTCTCCCATCACGGTGCAGGTGGATGTCGACGGCAAGCGTGCCTTGCAGCGTATCGCCGCACCGACCGGCCTGTCGAAGGACGGCGCGGCTGCGGTGTACGAGCGCCTCGTCGTGCCGGCCGGCGAGCGCCGGATCGCCGTGCGCCTGTCCGACGACATTCGTGCGCGCGAGACGCCGTATCGACGCGAAGCGACCGTGCAGCTCGCGCCGGGGCAGGTGTTGGTGATCGACTTCGACGCCGAGAAAGGCGGCATCACGCTGCAATGAAGCTCCGCCATGACTCCTTCCCCCTGCAAGGGGGATGGCGGGGATGGGGGTCGGCGGGCACCCCGACCCCCACTGCAGTGCGCGCCCCGGCAAGCTGCCGGGGCCGCTCGGCGGGCTCGCCGCATGCGGCTCGAAACCCCCGCCTCGCCCCCAACCCTCCCCCTTGCAGGGGGAGGGAGAGACCGCGTCACCGCCTCGACGCCCGCCGACTACACGCTGCCCGCCGTGACCGACCGCGCGCTCGCTCGCGGCTGGCTGGGGCTCGCGCTCGCCGCGCTGATCGGTTCCGGCCTGTTCTCGGTGCTGCTCGTCGCCGCGCGCACGCCGGGCCTCAACGCGTGGCTGCCGGCCGGCGACTTCTTCCGCGTTGCGCTCGTCGTCCATGTCGATCTGTCGGTGCTGGTCTGGTTCGTCGCCATCGCCGGGCTGCTGTGGAGCCTGAACTTGCGCGCTGCGCCACGCTGGCGCGCGCTCGGCGTGCTCTCGCTGGCCCTGTGCGCCGCGGGCGCGCTCGGCATGGCCGCTGCGGCCTTCGTCGAACCCGGCAACGCGGTGATGGCCAACTACATCCCGATGCTCGACAGCGCGATGTTCCGCGCTGCGCTGCTCGTCTTCGGCGCCGGCGCGTCGGTGCTCGTGCTGCGCAGCCTCGCGCAGGCCGCACCGGTCGGCATCGCGCTGGACGGCACCGGCGCCCTGCGCTTTGGCCTGCACGCCAGCGTCGTCGCGGCGGCAGTCGCGCTGATCGCATTCGCCTGGTCGCTCGCCGTCGTGCCACGCGAGTTGCCCGCCAAGGCGTACTGCGAAATCCTGTTCTGGGGCGGTGGCCACGCCTTGCAATTCACGTGGACGCTGATGATGCTCGTTGCCTGGCTCGCCCTGGCCCGTGCCTGCGATGCGCGCGTGCCGCTGTCGCCGCGCATCGTGCTGCTGCTGTTCGCGATCGCGCTGGCCAGCGTCTTCGTCACGCCGCTGGCTTACCTGATGCACGACGTGGCCAGCGTCGAACACCGCGAGATGCACACCTGGGGCATGCGCTTCGGTGGCGGGCTGGCGATCGTGCCGCTGGTGCTGGCGGTGTCGATCGCGATGGTTCCACGGCACGAACTGCGCGACACACAACGTCCGCTGCGCGCCGCGCTGCTGGCGTCGATGCTGCTGTTCATCGCCGGCGGCCTGATCGGCCTGTCGATCAGCGGCAGTAACGTCAAGATCCCCGCGCATTACCACGGCTGCATCGTCGGCGTGACGCTGGCGCTGATGGGCCTGGTCTTTCACCTGCTGCCGCAGCTCGGCTGTGCAGCGCCACGCGGGCGCCTCGCTGTCGCGCAGCCGTGGATCTACGGCACGGGGCAGTTGATGCATGTCACCGGCCTCGTCTGGTCCGGCGGTTACGGCGTGCAGCGCAAGGTCGCCGGCGCCGAGCAGGTGTTGCGTTCCACCGGCGAGATCGCGGGCATGGGGCTTGATGGGCCTCGGCGGCTTGCTCGCCATCGTCGGCGGCCTGCTCTTCGTCGTCGTCGTGCTCCGCGCGATGCGCCAGCGATGATCGCCCTGCTGCAACGCGGGCTGCGGGCAGGCTTCATGCGCGCCGAGGCGGTCTTCAACGCGGCCTTCGGCGACAAGGGCAACCCGCTCTACCACCTCGGCGCGATCAGCTTCTTTCTCTTCTGGGTCGTCGGCGCCACCGGCCTCGTGCTCTACGCCTTCTTCGACACCAGCGTCTCGGGCGCGTACCGCTCGGTCGAAGCGATCACGCACGGCGCCTGGGGCGCAGGCGGCGTGATCCGCACGGTGCACCGCCATGCGTCGGACGCGATGGTGCTGACGATGGGGCTGCATTTGCTGCGCTACTTCGCCTTCGACCGCCTGCGCGGCTTTCGCTGGTTCTCCTGGGTCAGCGGCGTGGCGCTGTTGGCGCTCGTGTACACCGCCGGCGCCAACGGCTACATGCTGCCGTGGGACCGCCTGGCGCAGTTCGTCACGCAGGCCAGCTTCGAGTGGATCGACTGGCTGCCCGGCTTCGGCGGCACGCTGATCCGCAACTTCATCGCGCCCGAGCATGTCAGCGACCGGCTGTTCTCGCTGCTCGTCTTCATCCACATCGGCGTGCCGCTGGCGACATTGCTGGTGATGTGGATTCACGTGCAGCGTGTGCCCAAGGCGAGCACGCAGCCGCCGCGGCCGATAGCGCTGGCGCTGTTGATCATGCTGTTGCTGCTGGCGTTGATCGCGCCCGTCGCAAGCCTTGGCCCGGCCGATCTGCGCAGCCTGCCCGCGGAGTTGAGCTTCGACTGGTTCCTGCTCTTCCTCTACCCGCTTGTGTATGTCTGGCCGCTCGGTGCGCTGTGGGCGCTCGTGCTCGGTGCGACCACGCTGCTGCTGCTGATGCCGTGGCTGCCGCCGCGCCGCGCATCGAAGGCGACGCGGCAACTGACGCTTCACCCCGGCGCCGCGCAAGCCACCGCGCGCGCCGGTGAAACGATCCTCGAAGCCGGCCTGCGCGCCGGCCTCGCACTGCCCTACGACTGCCGCGCCGGCGGCTGCGGCGTCTGCAAGTGCACGGTGTTGAACGGCAGCGTCGATCCGGGGCCGTACCAGCGCGCGGCGCTCACCGATGCGATGCGCGCGCAGGGCCAGGTGCTGATGTGCTGCGCGGTGCCGCAGGGCGACGTGGAGCTCGAAGTCGATGGCGTGGCCTCGCTCGTGGATGGCAGCCGCAGCGCAGCGCTGGCACGCCCGCGTGCAGCGCATGGAGCGCCTGTCGCCCGACCTGATGCGCCTGCACCTGGCCTTGCCCGAGGGCGAGCGCATCGCCTTCACGGCAGGCCAGTACATCAACATCGTGCTCGACGACGGCGCGAAGCGCGCCTTCTCGTTCGCCAACGCACCGCAAGCCGGCGGCAACGCCGAGATCGAACTGCATGTGCGCCTGATCCCCGGCGGCCGCTTCACGACGCAGGTCTTCGAGCGCCTGCGCGAAGGCGATGCGATCGAGTTCGAAGGCCCCGTCGGCCGCTTCACTTTGAACGAAGACAGCACACGCCCGATCCTGTTCGTCGCCGGCGCGACCGGCTTCGCGCCGATCAAGAGCATCGTCGAAGACGCGTTCGCGCGTGGCGTGCAGCGGCCGATGACGCTGTACTGGGGCGTTCGCAACGCCGCCGAGTTGTACCTGCAGGAGCAGATCCGCGCCTGGGAGCAGCAGCACGGGAACTTCCATTTCGTGCCCGTGCTCTCGCACGCCGACGACGACGCGCAATGGCCCGGCCGCCGCGGCCTCGTCCACGAAGCGATGCTCGCCGACCACCCGAACCTCGAAGGCTACGAGGTCTATGCCTGCGGCTCGGTGAAGATGGTCGAGGCCGCGGTGCCCGACTTTCTGGCGCACGGCTTGTCGGAGCAGTTCTGCTTCTCCGACGCGTTCACGCCGCAGTCGGCAGCGCGTACATTGCAGCCGACCGGACTTCACACGCCCGCCTCCTGATGGCCGACTTTGCGATCAAGCCGCTTGACGTTTCCACCTGGCCCCCATTCGCGGCGCTCGTCGAGCGCCACGGCGGCGTCTGGGGTGGTTGCTGGTGCATGTCGTTCCATCCGGAAGGCATCGGGCGCGGCAAGACCGCCGCGCAGAACCGGCGCGAGAAGGAGGGCCGCGTGCGTGAAGGCAACGCGCATGCTGCCCTCGTCTTTCAAGGCAACGACTGCGTCGGCTGGTGCCAGTTCGGGCCGCCCGGCGAGCTGCCACGCATCAAGCACCTGCGCGTTTACCGCGAAGGGTTCGAGCGCCTGCCCGACTGGCGCATCACCTGCCTGTTCGTTGACAAAGCGCATCGCGGCCAAGGCGTGGCCGACGCCGCATTGAAGGGCGCACTGCGCGAGATCGCGCGACTCGGCGGCGGCGTGGTCGAAAGCTACCCGGAGGACGCGAGCGGACGCTCGGTGTCGAACTCGTTCCTGCACAACGGCACGGTCGCGATGTTCGAGCAGCAGGGCTTCTTGCGCGAGCGGCAGCTCGGCAAGAACCATTGGGTCGTCGCCCGAACGGTGTCGGCGCTGCGGCGGTGATGCGGCGACTCGCCCTGACGACGCCTACAGGGCCCACGTGGCTGAACTCGGCGGCGGTCCGTCGTTGTCACCGACGCTGCAGCCGCACCCGCCACACCTGCGGCCCGCTCTCGATGGCCTGCCATTCGCACAACCCGCCGCGCGTCGCATCGACATAGCTGCGCAGCGGCCACGGGTCGAGATCGACGACGAGCTCGATCGCGTCGCCGGGCGCCAGCGCGTCGAAGGCGGCGAGGATCGACGGCAGGCGCCGCCACAGCGGCACGTGGCGGATATCGACGACGGTGGTGTGCGCGGTCACGGCCGCACTGTCCTGCGGGCAACCCTCGATGTCCTTGAACCGCGGCAAGGAATAGGCTCGTCTGCATGCGCCACAAGATCATCACCGCCGCTGAAGCCGCCGCGCTCGTGCGCTCGGGCGACACCATCGCCACCTCGGGCTTCGTCGGCATCGGCACGCCGGATGAATTGCTCGCCGCGTTGGCCGAGCGCTTCGCATCCGACAGCCAACCGCGCGAGCTGACGCTGCTCTTCGCCGCCGGCCAGGGCGACGGCGGCGAGCGCGGCCTGAACCGCCTCGGCTGCGAGGGCTTGTTGAAGCGCGTCATCGGCGGCCATTGGGGCCTGATTCCGAAGGTCGGCGCGCTCGCGGTGGCCAACCGGATCGAGGCCTACAACCTGCCGCAGGGCGTGATCTCGCACCTCTACCGCGACATCGCGGCCGGCAAGCCGGGGCATCTGTCGCGCGTCGGCCTCGGCACCTTCGTCGATCCGCGCTTGCAAGGCGGCAAGCTCAATGCACGCACGACCGAAGCGCTGGTGCGCGTGATGGAGATCGACGGCCAGGAGTGGCTGTTCTACAAGGCCATCCCGATCGACGTCGCCTTCGTCCGCGGCACCACCGCCGACACGCACGGCAACATCACGATGGAGCGCGAGGCCCTCACGCTCGACAACCTGGCGATGGCGATGGCCGCGCACAACTCGGGCGGCGTCGTCATTGCGCAGGTCGAGCGCATCGCCAAGGCCGGCTCGCTGCACCCGCGGCTGGTGCGCATCCCGGGCACGCTGGTCGATGCGGTCGTCGTCGCGCGGCCCGAGCACCACCGCCAGACCTATGCCACCGCGTACTCGCCGGCGTTTGCGGCGGAGATCCAGGTGCCGCTCGATTCGATCGCGCCGCTGCCGCTCGACGAGCGCAAGGTCATCGCCCGCCGCTGCGCGATGGAGCTGCCGGTCGATGGCGTCGTCAACCTCGGCATCGGCATGCCCGAAGGCGTGGCCGCGGTGGCCAACGAAGAGCGGGTGATGGACGTGATCACGCTGACCGCCGAGCCCGGCATCGTCGGCGGTGTGCCGGCCGGCGGGCTCGATTTCGGCGCCGGCTTCAATGTCGAAGCGGTGATCGACCAGAACCAGCAGTTCGATTTCTACGACGGCGGCGGGCTCGACCTCGCCGTCCTCGGCATGGCCGAAGTCGATGCCGAAGGCAACGTCAACGTCTCGCGCTTCGGCCCGAAACTCGCCGGCGCCGGCGGCTTCATCAACATCTCGCAGAACGCGAAGACGGTGGTCTTTGCCGGCACCTTCACCGCGGGTGGACTCGATGTGCAGGTCGGCGACGGCAAGCTCGTGATCGTGAAGGAGGGCCGCGAGCAGAAGTTCCGCGCCCACGTCGAGCAGATCACCTTCGCCGGCCGGCGCGCCGCCGAGCAAGGCCAGCGCGTGCTCTACGTCACCGAGCGCTGCGTCTTCGAGCTGACCTCACGCGGTCTCGTGCTCGCTGAGGTCGCGCCTGGCATCGACGTGCAGCGCGACATCCTGGCCCGCATGGCCTTCCAGCCGATCGTCGAGTCCCCACGCGCCATGGACGCTCGTCTGTTCCGCGCCGAGCAGATCGACCTGCGCAGCCTCTTGCTCGACCCCGACCTGCCGCGCCGCATCCACTACGACGCCGCGCAGCGCACGCTGTTCCTGAACTTCCAGCACCTGCGGGTCAACAACGCGGCCGACATCGCGGCGATCCGCGCCGCGGTGATCGCGCAATGCGAAGCGATCGGCCAGCGCGTCGATGCGGTGGTCAACTACGACGGCTTCCAGATCGTGCCCGGACTCGAAGACGACTACGCGGCGATGGCGCGCGAGATGCAGCAACGCTTCTACGGCAACGTCACCCGCTACGCATCAGGGGCATTTCGGCGCATGAAAGTGGTGCGTTCGCTGGAGAGCGGCAGCAGCAGCCGCTGAATTGCGCCGCATCAATGCGCGGCGCGGCGCCGCGTCGCAGCATGGGGTTTTCAGGAGCACCCCATGAACAGCCTCTACCGCCGCATCCTCGTGCCCATCGACGGCAGCGACACGGCCGAGCGTGGCTTGCAGGAAGCGATCGGCCTGGCCAAGGCCTTCGATTCGAGCCTCGTGCTGCTGTCGGTCGTCGAGTACTACCCCGTGATGATGGAGATGGCCACCGCGACGACGTGGGAGCAGGTCACGATCGATCTGCGCAGCCACCATCAGCTGGTGCTCGAACGCGCGCACGAGGCCGCCAAGGCGGCCGGCGTCGCCAGCGAGACGCATCTCGAAGACGCCGCGGCCTCGCGCGTGTGCGACGTGATCGTCGATCAGGCCCGTGAGCACAGATGCGATCTGATCGTGATGGGCACGCATGGCCGGCGCGGCCTCGAACATGCGCTTGTCGGCAGCGACGCCGAGCGCGTGATCCGCATGGCCCCTTGCGCGGTCTTGCTCGTGCGCGCGCCGGAGACGAAATGAATCCAGTCGCCGCGGCGCCGGTGTTCGTGGCGCACGGCCTGACCAAGACCTACGGCAGCGGCGAGGCGCAGGTGCGCGCGCTGGTGGATGTCGATCTCGAAATCCGCCGCGGCGAGTTCGTGGTGCTGATCGGCGCCTCGGGCAGCGGCAAATCGACGCTGCTCAACATCCTCGGCGGCCTCGACGTGCCGACGAGCGGCGAGGTCCGCTTTGCCGACCATGTGCTCACCGGCGCGAGCGAAGCCGAGCTGACGCGCTACCGGCGCGAGCATGTCGGCTTCGTCTTCCAGTTCTACAACCTGATCCCGAGCCTGACGGTGTACGAAAACGTCGCGCTGGTGACCGACATCGCCGAGCACCCGATGTCGATCGACGAGGCGCTGTCGTGGGTGGCGTTGTCGGAGCGGCGCGATCACTTTCCGTCGCAACTCTCGGGCGGCGAGCAGCAGCGCGTGGCGATCGCGCGCGCCATCGTCAAACAGCCCGAGGTGCTGCTCTGCGACGAGCCGACCGGCGCGCTCGACTACGCCACCGGCAAGCGCGTGTTGGAAGTGATCGCGAAGGTGAATGCCGAGCTCGGCACGACGGCGGTGGTGATCACGCACAACGTGGCGATTGCCGGCATGGCCGACCGCGTGATCCGGCTCGGTGACGGGCGGGTGCAGAGCGTGCAGATCAACGAGCACAAGCTGTCGCCGTCGGAGTTGTCGTGGTGAGCGAGTGCGGCTGCTGCTTGTCGGCCCGATGCTGACGACGAACGGCAGCTTGGGCTTACTCCCTCTGCCGCCAGCGGGCGAGCGCCCCACTGCATGTCCGCTCCGCGCTTGCCACGGGGACCTGCCGTGAAATGAAAGCCCTCGACCGCAAACTCCTGCGCGACCTGCGGCTGATGTGGAGCCAGGCGCTGACGATCGCGCTGGTGGTCGCCAGCGGCATCGGCGGCTTCATCACCACGCTGTCGGCCGTCGATTCGCTGGCGCTGGCGCGCGACCGCTTCTACGCGCAGGGCCGCTTCGCCGATGTTTTCGCCACCGTCAAGCGCGCGCCGAACGCGCTGGCCGAGACGCTGCGCGCCACGCCGGGCGTGGCCGACGTGCAGACCACGATCGAGCAGATGGTGCGCATCGACCTCGACGGCGTCGCCGATCCGATCGTCGGCCAGTTGATCGGCGTCGATCTGCGCTCGCCGCCGGCGATGAACCGCGTCACGCTGCAGAGCGGCCGCGCTCTGGACGACGCGCGCTTGTCGGGCAACGCGATCCCGGCGCTGGTCTCGCCGGGCTTTGCCGAGAAGCGTGGCTTGAAGCCCGGCGCGCACGTCGGCGCGCTGATCAACGGCAAACGGCGGGCGCTGGAGATCGTCGGCATTGCGCTCTCGCCCGAGTACATCTTTGCCGGCCTGATGGGCATGCCCGACCTGCGCGGCGTCGGCGTGTTCTGGTTGCCGCGCGACGCGCTGGCCGCGGCCTACGACATGGAAGGCGCGTTCAACCGCGTGGCGGTGAAGCTCGCGCCGGGTGCGTCCGAGCAGGCGGTGGTCGATGCGCTGACGACGCAGCTCGCGCGCTACGGCGGCCGCGAAGCCCATGGCCGCGAGGACCAGCCCTCGCACGCGATGCTCGCCAACGAGATCAAGGAACAGCATGTGCTCGGCACGGTGCTGCCGTCGATCTTTCTCGGCGTCGCTGCGTTCCTGCTCAACGTCGTCGTCTCGCGCCTGGTGGCCACGCAGCGCGAGCAGATCGCGGCGCTGAAGGCGTTGGGCTACACGAACCGTGCCATCGCCGCGCATTACCTGAAGCTCGTGCTGATCATCGTCGTGCTCGGCATGGCGCTGGGCGTGTTCATCGGCGACGCGTTGGGAACGATGTTCACCGGCCTGTACGCCGAGTTCTTCTACTTCCCGAGCTTCGAGCACCGCATCGAGCCGTGGTTGCTGTTCGTCAGCCTGGGCATCACGCTGGCGACCGCGGTGCTCGGCACCTTGAACGCGATCCTCGCCACCGTGCGCCTGGCCCCCGCCGAAGCGATGCGCCCGCCCGCGCCGGGGCAGTTCCGGCGCACGCTGTTGGAACGCATGGGGATCACGCGCATCGGTCCCGCGCTGCGCATGATCCTGCGCAACATGGAGCGCCGGCCGTGGCGCACGATGCTGGCGATCGGCGGCGTTGCGGCCTCGGTGGCGATCGTCGTCATGGGCAACTTCTTTCGCGACGCCATCGACTTCATCGTCGATTCGCAATTCAACGTCTCGATGCGCAGCGACGTCATCGTCTGGATGACCGAGGCGGCCGACAACAACGCAGCGAGCAGCGGCGTGGCGCGTCTGCCGGGCGTGACCGCCGTCGAGTCGGGCCGCGACGTGCCGGTGCGTTTCTCCAACGGCCACTTGAACGAGCGCGGCATGATCCGCGGCCTGTCGCGGCGGCCGCAGTTGACGCGCATCATCGACGAGCGCAACCGCGAGGCGAGCCGCGTCGAAGACGACGGCCTGGTGATGACCGACCGCCTGGCCGACAAGCTCGGCCTGCGCGTCGGCGACAACGTGCAGGTGCAGGTGCTCGAAGGCCGGCAGCGCACGATCGAAGTTCCGCTGGCGGCAACGGCGCGCGAGATGATGGGCCTCAACGCCTACATGGAGCGGCGCGCGCTGAACCGCTTGCTGCAGGAAGGCGATCAGGCGACCTGGTTCGCGGTGCTGGTCGATCGCGGCCGCGAGGACGCGCTGCTCGAAGCCAGCAAGCAGGTGCCGCGCATCGTCGGCGTGTTCAGCAAGGCCTCGCTGCTGCGCAACATGCAGGAGGTCAGCGCGCGCAACGTGCGCATCATGAGCACGGTGCTGACACTCTTCGCGACGGTGATCGCCGTCGGCGTGGTCTATAACAACGCGCGCATCGCGCTGGCCGAGCGCCTGTGGGAGCTGGCCTCCTTGCGCGTGCTCGGCTTCACGCGCGCCGAGGTCTCGGCGCTGCTGCTCGGTGAGATGGCGATCGGCATCGCCCTCGCGCTGCCGTTGGGCATGGCGCTCGGCCTGGGGCTCGTGCACCTGGTCGTCGGCATGCTGGCCTCGGACCAGTTTTCGTTTCCGGTGGTGATCCGGCCACCCACCTATGCCTGGGCCGCGCTCGCGGTGTTGGCGTCGGCGGCGGCCAGCGCGCTCGTCGTGCGGCGGCGCATCGACAAGCTCGACATGGTCGCGGCGTCTGAAAACGCGGGAGTGACGATGAAGAAGCGAACGCTGATCCTGTCGATCGCCGCCGGCGTCGCCCTCGCCGCCGCGCTGGCCTGGGCCTTCGCGCCGCGGCCGGTGGAAGTGGAAGTGGCCGCTGCCGGCGTGGGCGCGTTCGAACAGACGATCGACGAAGACGCCAAGACGCGCCTGCCCGAGCGCCACGTCATCTCGGCGCCTCTGGCCGGCCGCCTGGCACGCATCACGCTGCGCGAAGGCGATGCGGTGGCCGCGGGCGCGGTGGTGGCCACGCTGACGCCCGTGCTGTCGCCGCTGCTCGACGAGCGCAGCACACGCGAGGCGCAGGCCCGCGTCGAAGGCGCACAGGCGCAACTCGCGCGCGCGGGCGTGCGCATCGAGCGCGCACGTGTCGGCGTCGAGCAGGCGCGCATCGAGTTGAAGCGCAGCGAGCAACTGGCCAAGGACGGCTTCATCGCGCCGACCAAGCTCGACAGCGATCGCCTGGCCGCGCAGGCCGCCGCCAAGGAGACCGAGACCGCGCAACAGGAGCGCCACATCGCCGAGCACGACCTCGAGCAGGCGCGCGCCGCGCTGATGGCGATGCGCCAGCCCGCGGGCAGCGCGGGCCGCGCGTTCGCAGTCACCTCGCCGATCGCTGGCCAGGTGCTGCGCGTCGTGCAGCAAAGCGAAGGCACGGTCGCGCTCGGCACGCCGCTGGCCGAAGTCGGCAACCTCGACCAGCTCGAAGTCGTCGCCGAGCTGCTGACCACCGATGCGCTGCGCGCGCAGGCCGGCACGCCCGTGCGCATCGAGCGCTGGGGCGGCCCGGGCGTGCTCGAAGGCCGCGTCAAACGCGTCGAACCGGCAGCGTTCACGAAGGTCTCGGCGCTCGGCGTCGAAGAGCAGCGCGTCAACGTCATCATCGACATCGCGACGCCGCGCGCGCAGTGGCAGTTGCTCGGCGACGGCTTTCGCGTCAGCGCGCGCATCGTCGTCACCGCGGTCAACGAGGCGTTGCTGGTGCCGGCGAGTGCGGTGTTCCCCGCTCCCGACCAAGACGACCACCAGATGGCCGCCTTCGTCATCAGCAATGGCCGCGCGAAGCTCACACCGGTGAAGCTCGCCGGACGCAACGGCACGTCGGCCTGGATCAGCGAGGGCCTGGCCGCCGGCGCGAAGGTGATCGTCTATCCGCCCACCGCGGTGCGCGACGGCGTGCGGGTGCGCGAGCGCAAGGTCTGAGGTATATGTCTGGCCGCCGCCAGATGGGCGGCCTTGCCTTTGCCCACCGGACCCACGCCGCCGAAAGGGCAAGCAGATGCCGCCGTTGGCTGTTGAACATGGTGTGTGCTCTTTAGTTTTTCGTGCCGCCGTACGGGTTGCGCTCGAACGGCGGCACATGCTCGGGCGAGACGATGTCGCCGGTGTTGAAGTAGAAGAAGGCTTGGTGGTGGTCGCCGCGATGGATCGTCGTCGCGCGCTTCTGCGTTTCGTTGTTGTACGAGGCTTCGATGTCGTAGCGGCCGAGCGGCAGGTCGATGAACAACCACGGGCCGTCGAGCCGGCCGTCGAAGACGAGCTGCTTCTTCGCGTCGCGGATCGACACGCGCACATCGGCCAGATGCGCTCCCGTGCGCAGCGCCGCGGTGATCACCCACAGGCTGTAGCGCTCGCGCCCGCCATGCAGCGCGCTCAACTCTTCGTGCGAAGCGCCGCCCGACACATACGGCAGGCCTTGCGGCGTGGTGCCGTTCTGCATCGGCCAGGCGCCGGCCGCGAGAGCCATGGCGGCGCAGGCCAAAGTCCATCTTGCTGTCTTCATCATCGATCTCTCCTGAACCGCTATTGGCCGCCCATTGCCGGCGCGCTGCGTTGAGTGCTGTCAAGGTTCGATGCCGCGCCCCAGCGCGCGCTGCGACTCCCGGCATGTCACGCCGCGGCCTGCCTCACGATCCAGTCGCGCGCCTTCCGGAACTCGAACGACTTGTCGAAGTAGGCGCAAGCGCCGCCGTCGATGAAGCCTTCGCGCATCTCGCTCCAGTTGAAGTTCGACAGCACGACGACTCGCGTGTGCGGGTGTTCGCGCCGCACGTGGCGCAGCACGTCGTAGCCGCGCTCGCCGTTGCGCAGGCTGACGTCGAGCAAGACGACGTTGGGACGCTGTGCGTCGATCATCGCCACCGCACCGCACACGTCGGCGGCGCAACCGACGACCACCACATCGGGCTCGGGCGCGAGCATCGACCTCAGGCTGCGCTGGACCTGGGGCGAGTCTTCGACGATCAGCACTTTCATCATGTCGATCCGAGCATCGCAGGCCGCGCGCAGCGCGCATTGAGCCGGGTCAGGCCGCGGCGTCGGCGCTGGAAGGCCGCGAGTGGATTTCGACTTCCACCACCGTGCCGCCGTCGGCGCCCCGCTCCACGCGCAGCCGGCCACCGAACGCACGCACGCGCTCGTTCATGCCACGCAGGCCGAACGATTGCGGCTTGCGCCGCTCGCCGTCGCCGATGCCGCGGCCGTCGTCGGTGACGCGCAGCACGACGCCGCCGTCGTCCAGGCCGAGCAGGCGAAGTTGCACGCGCCGCGCAGCGGCATGCTTGCCGACGTTGTTCAGCGACTCCTGAGCCACGCGGTACAGGCAGATCGCCAGGGGCCCCGGCACCGCATCGTCCGCCAACGCGCGCCCGCCCGTATCGACGCTGGCCGCGATGCCGGTGCGCAGCGAAAACTGCGCCGCCAGGGCCTGCAGCGCGGCGACGAGGCCGAGCTCTTCGAGCAGCAGCGGCCGCAGATCGTTGACGATGCGGCGGCTGGAGGTGATGGCCGAGCCGGCCAGCTCGTCGATGCGCGCCACCAGCGGCGCCACGCGCTTCGGGTCGGCAGCCATCTCGCCCTCGATCGCGGCCACGTCCATCTTGATCGCCGCCAGCACCTGCTGCAGCTCGTCGTGCAGCTCGCGCGCGATGCGCTTGCGCTCGTTTTCTTCGACGCTCTGCTGGGCCGCGATCAGCCGTTGCAGCTCGGCATGCGAGGCCTGCAGCTCGCTCTGGCTGCCCAGCAGCGCGGCTTCGGCCCGGCGGCGCTCGGAGACATCGCGCAGGATCACGGTGTACAGGCGCCGGCCGTCGATGTGCAGATGCGAGATCGCGGCCTCGATCGGGAACTCGGCGCCGTCGGCGCGTTGGCCCATCACATCGCGCCGCCGCCCCATCGCACGCGACGGCGATTCGGCGCGGCCGAAGGCGGCGACGTCATGACGGTGGCGCGCACGAAAGCGTTCGGGCATCAGGGCTTCCAGCGGCGAGCCGACGAGGCGCTCGAGCGGTACGCCGAAGGTCCGTGCGGCCGCCGCGTTGGCCATGACGATGCGGTGCGATTCGTCGGCGGTGAGGATGGCGTCGCTGGCCGATTCGAAGATGCCGCGCAACTGTGCTTCACGCACCTGCAGCTCATGCGCCTGCTGCTCCAGGCGCAGGCGGAAGCGCTGCTCGCTGCTGCGTTGTTCGGCTTCGGCGGCATCGCGTCGCGCCACCGATTCGCCGAGCAGACGGCGCGCCTGGCTGACTTCGGCGATCTCGGGCGCGTGCGGCGCCGCCGCCGGATCGACCAGCGACTGCACCGAGCGCGCCAGCCGGCGGCTGGCCAACAGGCCGCCGATCACCGCCACCGCGGCGACCGCCAACACCACCAGCGCCAGCTGCAGGGCCAGCGGCGCCAGGCGCTGCAGGCGCGCCGACTGCGGTATCGAGACCTGCACCGACCACGGCGCAGCGGCGGTGCCCTCGACGGCGGCCCACGCCGAAGCAGCCCCGGCAGGCGCTTGCGGGCCGCGATGGACGATCGGCTGGCCGCGGCTGTCGGACAAGACGAGCCGCCAGCCCGGCGGCAGCGCCTGGTTGTCGAGCAGATAGGCCAGATGGCGGGCCGGCAACGGGCTGAGCACGGCCCCTGCGGGCTGGCCCTGGCGCAGCACCGGCACGACGATCGCGATCGAGGGCTCCTGGCTCACGGTGCCCAGGTACGGATCGCTGACCGCCGGCATGGCGTCGGCGAGCGCGGCTTGCACGGCGCGCTGAACGAACGGATGCGGCGACGACGGCAAGGCGTCGCCAAAACGAACCATGGTGTGCAAACGGGGCCGCAGGCTGCTGTCGATCAGCGCGACATGGCTGCCGAATCCGGCGTAGAAGCCTTGCGCCTCGCGGTGCAGCTCGGGCCAGCGGGCGGAGTCCTCGGCCAGCGGCGACAGGGCCAGCGTCTGCAGACCGGCGATGCGCGCGCGCAGGCTCTGATCCACCGTCATCGCCAGCGTGTGCGCCAAACCCTGCGCATCGGCGCGGTCCTCGTTTTGAACGTCGTTCACGTGCCCGATGGCCAGCACGCCCGCCAGCACCACCACCGGCAGCAGGCAGCAGCCGAGCAGCCGCATGAGGTAGCGCTGCAGCGACATCGGCGGCGATCAACGTCGGCGCGGCCGCTGCGCGGCGATCTGGCGCGACAGCGGCGCCAGCGTGATGCCGTGTCGCCGCACGCAGCCGCCCCACCACGCCGAGCGCAGGACATCGAACTCGTGGCGGCGCGAGGCGCCCACGGCATCGCCGGCAATCGCGCAGACGCTGGCGTGGCAGACCAGCAGATCGGCGTTGCCGGCTGCCGCCAACCAGGCGCCGGCGAGGTCGGCGTATTGCAGCTCGCTCGCGCGAAAGTCGTGGATGCCGAGCAGGTGCGCGTTGTGCGCAAAGCCGCGTCGCGCCGCCAGCGATTCCAGCGCGCGAGCACCGAGCCGCTCGATGACCCAGGCCTTGAACGCAGCGCGTTGGCGGCCCGCCGGCCGGCGCGTCGAGCGCAGCCACGGCAACGGGTTGCGGTAGCGCTGCTGCAGCACGTCGAGCAACTCGTCGCGCACGACGGCGAGCTGATGCACATGCTGGTGGCCATCGACATGCGACGGCGCGCGGCCGAGCGCCTCTTCGAAGGCATCGAGCTGCGCGCCGATCTCGCGCCGGATCGACGGCCGATCGACCAGGCGCAGCGTGCACGCCGCGATCAGCGCGCCGAGGCGGCGCTGCGTGCCGGTCAACAGCGGCGCTTCGGTCAGGTCGAGATGCAGACCGACATCGACCTCGTGCTCGCTGCGCGCGCGCAGGCGGGCGGCGCCGGCGCGCCACGCACGGCCGCCGACCAGGCAGCTCACGGCATGAACGCGGCCCAGATCCATCAGCACATGCGCCGCTTCGTTGATGCCGCGGTGCAGGCCGATGTCATCGACGCCGATGCACAGCGAACGCGGCGGCGTATCCTGCGCTGCGCCATGAACGAACTCGACCGCGCCCCGTTCGACGTCGCCCGGATCGGCCGCTTCGTCGTCGTCGGCTGCGTCGCCGCGGCGGTGCACTGGCTCGGCGTCGTGGCGATCGTCAGCCAGTGGCATTGGCGCCCCCTCGCCGCCAACGTGCCGGCCTGGCTGCTGGCCCTGGCCGTCTCGTTCGCCGGCCATCGTGGCTGGACCTTCGGCGACCACGGCGCTCCGCTCGGCCCTTCGCTGCGCCGCTTCACGCTCGTCTCGGCCGGCGGCTTCGCGCTCAACCAGTCGGCGTATGCCCTGCTGCTGCGCTGGAGCGCGTGGCACTACGGCGTGCTGCTCGCTGTCGTGCTCGTCGCCGTGGCCGCGCTCACATACCTGGCGAGTCGCCATTGGGCCTTCCTTCGCAATTAGCGGCTGTCGGTTCGACGCGCCACAGCGTCGCGCCGCGCGACGAGGCGACCACGCGCGCCCGTTGCAGCACCGGGTAGAGGCTCGCGGCGTTGGCAGCGCCGATCACCCAGCTCACCGGCGCACGCGCACAGCGCGTGCGCGAAGCGGCCCGGCGTCAACAACACAGCCTGGCTGGCCGCGAGTGTCGAAGCGGCCGGCGTCGGCCAGCTCCTTGCGCCAGTTGTCGTGGCGGTTCACGTCGGCATCGGTCCAGACATCGACCACCTGCACCGGCTCGGCCAGGCGCGCGTAGAACCGCAGATCGAACGGGTAGTTGCCGAGCGTGAACACCGGCTCGGCCACGGCGCGTTGCTGGCGCAGCGCGCCGGCCAGTTCGCGCGCCGAGGGCAGCGGACGCACTGCGAGCACGATCGTCGTCACCACACCGATCAGCGCCAACAGCACGAGTCCGGCACGCCACCAGAAACGGCTGCGCGCCGACTGCGCCATCGTCGTGAATCCGTCCGCGGCCAGGAACGCCAGTGCCGGCAGCGCAGGGAACACATAGCCGACGAGCTTGGACTCGGGCAGCGAGAAGAACAGCACGACGACCGCGGCCCACACCGCCATCAGCAGGCGCACCGCACCGCGCGCCGAGTCATGCCAATAGGTTTTGTGCAACGACGCGCGCAGCCACGGCCACCACGGCAGCGTGAACAGCGCGAGCAGCGCCGGGAAGAACCAGAACGGCTGCGCGTTGTTGAAGCCGCCGGCCGCGAAGCGCTTGAAGTGCTGCACGACGAAGAAGTAGTCGAGGAAGCCGTCGAACCTGCTCTGCATCGCGATGAACCACGGCGCCGCGATCAGCACGAACAGCGCAAGACCGGGCCACGACAGCAGTGCCCGCAGATCGCTCGCTCGGCCGCGCACGAGCAGCCAGCCAACGACGATCAAGCCCGGCAGCACGACGCCGATGAGGCCCTTGGCCAACACGCCGAGCGCGGCCACGGCATAGGCGGCGATCAATGCGCCGCGGCTGCGATGGCCCTGCTCGGCAGTGAGCGCCGCATGGGCGAGCAACAGCACCGTCGCCGTGATGCAACCCGCCGCCAGCATGTCGAGGTTGGCGAACTGCGCGCCGACGTAGAACAGCGGTTGCGCCAGCAGCGCGAGCAGCGCGAGCCGCGCGACGCGTGCCTCGACCCAGCGGCGCAGGAACAGGTACATGGCCATGGCGCCGAGCCAGCCGCCGAGCAGCGGCGCCGCGCGCGCGGCCCACTCGTCGGCGCCGGACAGCGCCATCGCCGCGGCGGTGATCCAGTAGAACAGGGGCGGCTTGTGAAAGTACGGCAGGCCGTCGAGCGTCGGCGTCAGCCAGTCGCCCGAGCGCAGCATCTCCCAGGCCACGCCGACATAGCGCCCTTCGTCGGGGAGCATCAGCGGACGCAGGCCGGCGGTGGCGACCAACCACGCGAGCGCCGACACCGCCACGAGCGCCACCTCGCGCCTGACGTCGCGCTCTGCTGGCCATCAGGAACGCGAGGCCTTCAGGCCCTGCCCCTGTTCGCGGCGGACGATGAACAGCGGCCGCGCCTTGACCTCTTCGAAGATGCGGCCGACGTACTCGCCGACGATGCCGAGCGACCACAACTGGATGCCCGCGATCAGCATGATGCTGACTTCGAGCGTGGTCCAGCCGCTGACGTTGTGGCCGTAGAGCAGGTACGACAGGGTCAGGTAGCCGCCGTAGAAGAACGACAGCATCGCCAACACGAAGCCGACGGCGCTGACCGCGCGCAAGGGCCAGGTGGTGAACGCGGTGATGCCGTCCATCGACAGGCGTGCCAGGCGCACGAGGTTGAAATGGCTGCGGCCATGGCGTCGCGGCTGCGGCTCGTAGTTCACCGCGACCGACTTGAAGCCGACCCAGGCATACAGGCCCTTCATGAAGCGGTTGCGCTCGGGCAGCGCGAGCAAGGCCGCGACGACCTGGCGGTCCATCAGCCGGAAGTCCCCGGCGCCCGGCGGCAGGTCGAAGCGGCCGCCGGCGTTGACCGCGCGGTAGAACCAGCGCGTGCCCCAGCGTTTGAGCG
Source organism: uncultured beta proteobacterium (assembly GCA_963816315.1). GTDB lineage: Bacteria > Pseudomonadota > Gammaproteobacteria > Burkholderiales > Burkholderiaceae_C > CADEEN01. Next base: position 1,908 of record CAWFJZ010000045.1, on the reverse strand, counting down.
GCGCTTCGTCATGCCGGTCCTGGCGCAGCGCATAGACGACGTCGGTGCCGCCGCGCCAATGACCGACGAAGGTCGGGATCAGTTCGGGCACGTGCTGCAGGTCGGCGTCCATCGTCACCACGACCTCGCCGTGAGCGGCGCGCAGGCCGGCGGTGAGCGCGGCCTCCTTGCCGAAGTTGCGCGACAGTTGCAGCGCGCGAAACCCGGCGCGCCGCGTCCACTGCGCGAGCAGCGCTTCGGTGCCGTCGGTGCTGCCGTCATCGACGAGGATCACCTCCCAATCGCGGCTGCACAGCGGCAACACCGCAGCCAGGCGTGGCAGCAGATCGACCAGGTTGCCGGCCTCGTTGCAGCAAGGGATCACGCACGACAGCGTCGGCGCGCCGCGCAAGCTCATGCCAGGCGCATCCGCGCCGGCGCGCGCCGACGCCATCGGGATCACCGCGGCCGTGGGCGCCGACAACGGGCGTTTCGAGAAGACATCCAATCGGGCCAAACGTCCCCCTGTGGGCATGTGTCGCATCGACACGTCGCATCACTCTGCGCTGCCGGCGCCCGGGCTCGTTGACATGGCTCAAAGGCTGCCGTTTGCGTTCGGCGTGATGTCATGCGGTGGCCCGTCGCTTGCGCAACGAGCCGACCGCGAGATGGTCGTCCTGCGATTCGCGCGCGGCCGATTGCGGCGGGTCAATGCAGCGCGCGCTTGAACTCGCTCACGGCAGAAAGGACAACGGGCCAGACCTCTCGATCTGACCCGTTGAAATGTTTGGCGGAGCGGACGGGACTCGAACCCGCGACCCCCGGCGTGACAGGCCGGTATTCTAACCAACTGAACTACCGCTCCACACGGTGGCTGCGTCCCGGATCGCTCCGCAAGTGCAGCCGGACTTGGCGTCCCCTAGGGGATTCGAACCCCTGTAGCCACCGTGAAAGGGTGGTGTCCTAGGCCTCTAGACGAAGGGGACGAATCCTTCTTCACGGCTTGAACCGCGCGCCTGCTTTGATTGGTGGAGGTAAGCGGGATCGAACCGCTGACCTCTTGCATGCCATGCAAGCGCTCTCCCAGCTGAGCTATACCCCCATTGGAGTCAGTCGCGCCATTCAAGCGAGCCGCGATTATAGACAGGCTTTCTAGACGTGGGACAGGCGCTCCAAGACCAGCTCGCGTGAGAACAGGGCCAGCACCGCATCGATCGACGGCGTCTGCGTGCGGCCGCAGACGAGCACGCGCAAGGCAGGTGCGAGTTGCGGCATCTTCAGACCGTGCAATGCCAGCGTGGCCTTCAATGCCGCAGCGATGGAGGGCGCGGTCCAATCGATCGTCGTCAACTGCTCGCGCAACGCGCGCAGCGCGGGCTTGGCGAGCTCGCTCACATGCGCGAGCAAGTCGGCTTCGGTCGGCCACGCCGGCCTGTAATACATCTGCAGCCAGTCGGCGAGCTCCACCGTCGTCGAGCAGCGGTCCTTGAACAAGGCGCAGGCGCGCGCGAGGTGATCGAGCTCGGCCGCTTCGATCTCACGCGTGGCCAGTTGCTGCTGCACGAGCTTGGCGAGGCGCGCGTCGTCGGCCAGCTTGATGTAGTGCGCGTTGACCCACGCCAGTTTGGCCGGATCCCACTGCGCCGGGCTCTTGGCCAGATGCGTGCCGTCGAACCACTGCACCATCTGCTCGCGCGTGAACAACTCGTCGTCGCCATGGCTCCAACCCAGGCGCGAGAGGTAGTTGCACATCGCCTCGGGCAGATAGCCCATCTCTTCATACGCGGTGACGCTGACCGCGCCACGGCGCTTCGACAGCTTCAAGCCATCGTCACCCAAAATGATCGGATGGTGGCCGAACTGCGGCAACGGTACACCGAGTGCCACGAAGATGTTGATCTGCCACGGCGTGTTGTTGATGTGCTCGTC
>CAWFJZ010000044.1:0-192209 GCA_963816315.1 uncultured beta proteobacterium | reverse complement strand
ACCGCGAAAGACATGGGTGATGGCCATGTCCCAGTCATCGACGACGACGGCGAAGTTGTACGTCGGCACACCGTCCGGTCTGACGATGATCAGGTCGTCGATCTCGGTGTTGCTGATCGTGATGTCGCCCTTGACCAGATCGTCCCAATGCACGCTGCCGTCTTGCGGGTTCTTGAAGCGGATCACCGGCGGCACGCCCTCGGGCACCGATGGCAAGGTCTTGCCTTCCTCAGGCCGCCACTTGCCGTCGTAGTGCGTCTTTTCACCGCGCTCGCGCTGGGCCTCGCGCATCGCATCGAGCTCATCCGGTGTGCAATAGCAGTGGTAGGCATGGCCTGACGCGATCATTTGCTCCGCGACAGCTCGATAGCGCGCCAGACGCTGCATCTGGTAGATCGGGCCTTCGTCGTGGTCCAGCCCCAGCCACTTCATCGACGCCAGGATCTGCTCGACCGACTCCTGCGTCGAGCGCGCGACGTCGGTGTCTTCGATGCGCAGGATGAACTGGCCGCCGTGGTGGCGCGCATAGGCCCACGAGTAGAGCGCGGTGCGCGCGGTGCCCAGGTGAAGAAAGCCCGTGGGCGATGGAGCGATGCGGGTGCGAACGGTCATGACAAACCGCGCAACAGATCGCCCTTGATGTCTTCCACATCGTCGAGGCCCACCGCCAAACGGATCATCCCTTGCGTGATGCCCGCAGCTTGACGCTGCGCTTCGGTCAAGCGGCCGTGCGAGGTGGAAGCGGGGTGCGTGATCGTGGTCTTGGTGTCGCCGAGGTTGGCGGTGATCGAGCAGATGCGTGTCGCGTCGATGACTTTGAACGCGCCTTCGCGGCCGCCCTTGACGATGAACGACACGACAGCGCCGCCCTGCCCCGACTGCTGCGCCATCGCCAGCTTGTGTTGCGGATGCGATTCGAGGCTCGGGTGATAGACACGCTCGACGCCTGGCTGCTCTTCGAGCCAGCGCGCCATCTGAAACGCACGCTCGCTTTGCGCGCGCACGCGCAGCGACAGCGTCTCGAGGCCCTTCAACACCACCCAGGCATTGAAGGGCGACATGCACATGCCGGCGCTGCGCATCGTCGGCACGAGCTTGTCGTTGATCAGCGCCTCGCTGCCGCACAAGGCACCGGCGATCACGCGGCCCTGGCCGTCGAGGAACTTGGTGCCGGAATGCATCACCATGTCGGCGCCGAGCTCGATCGGGCGCTGCAAGGCCGGCGTGCAAAAGCAGTTATCGACGCACAGCAGCGCGCCGGCTTTCTTCGCAATGGCCGACAGCGCAACGATGTCGCAGACCTCGGTCAGCGGATTGGTCGGTGTCTCGGCGAACAGCAGCTTGGTGTTCGACTGCACCGCAGACCGCCACTCATCGACGTTCGATTGCGAGACGAACGTCGTCTGCACACCGTACTTGGCGAAGTCCTGGAACAGCTTGATGGTCGAGCCGAACACCGACTGCGAGCACACCACGTGGTCGCCGCTCTTGAGCGTGCCCATGATCAACAGCAGGATCGCGGCCATGCCGCTGGCCGTGCCGATCGCCGCTTCGCTGCCCTCCATCGCCGCCAGGCGGCGCTCCATCATCGTCACCGTCGGGTTCGAGAAACGCGAATAGACGAACGCTTCTTCCTCGTTGGCGAAGCGCGCTGCGGCAGTGGCGGCGTCGGGGTGCACGAACGAACTCGTCATGTACAGCGCTTCGGAGTTCTCGCCCCACTGCGACGGCGGCAAACCCTCGCGCACCGCCAGCGTGTCCAGACGCGCGTCGGCCGGCAGATCGACACGCGGCAGCTTCTTGTCAATGCTCATGTCGCGTCCTCGCTGTGCAGCGCCAGACGCGAGCGCTCGCCGCCCTCTTCCTCGTCGAACTGCAAGCGCCGTTGCGCTTCCATCGTTGCGAAGTCGGCGTCGGTGACGTCGCCGGTGATGTAGCGGCCATCGAAGCAACTGGCTTCGAAGCTTTCGAGCTTGGGATTGAGCGCACCGACGACGCGCTTCATCGCATCCACGTCCTGGTAGATCAGCGCATCGGCGCCGATGAACTGGCGGATCTCCTCGACGCTGCGCGTCGCTGCGATCAGCTCTTCGCGCGTCGGCATGTCGATGCCATAGACATTGGGGAATCGCACCGGCGGCGCGGCCGAGGCCATATAGACCTTGCGCGCGCCGGCGTCGCGCGCCATCTGCACGATCTCCTTGCTCGTCGTGCCGCGCACGATCGAGTCATCGACCAGCAGCACGTTGCGGCCGCGGAACTCCTGCGGCATGGCGTTCAACTTTTGCCGCACGCCTTTGCGCCGCACCGCTTGCCCCGGCATGATGAAGGTGCGGCCGACATAACGGTTCTTGACGAAACCTTCGCGGTAGGGCTTGCCGAGTTTTTGCGCGAGCTGCATCGCACTCGGCCGGCTCGACTCGGGGATCGGGATGACGACGTCGATCTCCGACGGCGGCATCGTCGAGATCACGCGCTGCGCCAGCGTCTCGCCCATGTTCAGGCGCGCCTGATAGACCGAGATGCCGTCCATCACCGAATCGGGCCGCGCCAGATAGACGAACTCGAACATGCACGGGTGCAGGCTCGGTTGGGCAGCGCATTGGCGCGCGTGCAGTTGGCCATTCAGATCGATGAACAGCGCCTCGCCCGGCGCCACATCGCGCACGAGTTTGTGGCCGGTGCCTTCGAGCGCGACGCTTTCGCTGGCCACCATCACCTCGCCGTCGTTCGACGTGCCATACGCCAGTGGCCGGATGCCGTACGGATCACGAAACGCCAGCAAGCCGTGGCCGGCGATCAGCGCCACCACCGCATACGAGCCCTTCAAGCGCCGGTGCACCGCCGCCACGGCCTTGAAGACTTCATCGGGCGTCAGCGGCAGATCGCGCGCGGCGAGTTCGAGCTCGTGCGCGAGGATGTTGAGCAGCACCTCGGTGTCGCTGCCGGTGTTGATGTGGCGGCGATCGACGCGGAACAGCTCGTCCTTCAGCGTGTGCGCATTGGTCAGGTTGCCGTTGTGCACGAGCACGATGCCGAACGGCGCGTTGACGTAGAACGGCTGCGCCTCTTCTTCGTTGTAGGCGTTGCCGGCCGTCGGGTAGCGCACCTGGCCGAGCCCCACGTTGCCCGGCAGCGAGCGCATGTTGCGCGTGCGAAAGACATCGCGCACCATGCCGCGCGCCTTGTGCATGAAGCACTTGGTGCCCTGCATCGTGACGATGCCGGCAGCGTCTTGCCCGCGGTGCTGCAAGAGCAGCAGCGCGTCGTAGATCAGCTGGTTGACGGGCTGCTTGGAGATGACGCCGACGATGCCGCACATGATTCGTGTCCTATGCTGAGGTTGGCAACTGACGTGCGATGGCATCCGGCAGCAGCGGCTTCAATCCCTGCAACGCAGTGGCCAGCCAGACCGCACCACGAGATTGCTGCCACGCCGTCGAACGCTGCGCCGGCGACAGCATGACGACAGTGGCCACCGCCAACAACAGCACCGCGCCGCGCGCCAGGCCGAACACGCCGCCGAGCACGCGGTCCACCGGCTGCAGCGGCGTGGCGTGAATCAACAGGCGCACCAGGCGCGACGCCAATGCCCAGACCACGAGCGCGAGAACGAAGGTGGCGAGAAAGGCGATGGCGTGATTGAGCGCGCTGCCGGGCACGCCGACAGGCACGTAGGCCGCAGCCAGCGGCGCCAAGGCTTGCGCGGCGATGAAGGCCACGACCCAGCCGGCGAGCGACAGCACTTCGAAGACGAGGCCGCGCCACAGGCCGATGACGACCGAGAGCGCGAGCACGGCGAGCAGGGTCCAATCGACCCAGCCGAAGACGGGCAGGCTGCTGCTGGTCATAGCGTCAGCACCGAGCCGCCGAGACCGGCGGCCTTGGCTTGTGCGGCCGCCTTCTCGGCGTCCTCGCGCGATGCGAACGGCCCGACGCGCACACGGGTGCGCTTGCCGTCCGCCGTATCGACGGTTTGCGTGAACGTCGTCAGACCGGCTTTCTCCGCCTTGCTGCGCACATCGCGCACGGCCGACGTTTCGGCAAAGGCGCCGATCTGGACGACGAAGCGGCCCGCGCCTGAAGCCGCCGGCGTCGCCTGCGCAGCGGGCTTCGGCGTTGGCGCCGGCGCAGCAGCCACTGCGGGCTTGGGTCGGGCCACGGGTTCGCTGACTTTCGCTGGCGCGGGAGCGGGTGCAGGCGCCGGCGTCTCGGCCGGTTTTGCAGGCGCCGGCGTCGGCGCAGCCGCCACCGCGCTTGCCGGGCCTGGTGAAGCCGGTGCGGCCACCACCGGCGCCGATGCGGCAGGCTTGGCGGCCGGCCGCGGCGCCGGCAAAGCCAGCGGCGGTGCACCGTCGCGCGGCGGAATGACGATCGGGATGTCCACCGCGATCGGCCGCGGCTGCGTCTCGAACAACAGCGGAAACGCGATCACGCCGAGGCCGAGCAGCACCACCGCGCCGATCAGGCGCCGCCGCGCGCGCACGCGCGCCTGCTCAGCCTGTTCGCCCGTCATCACGTTCGCCGCCGCAGACGCCGCGGGTGTGGCCCCGGCGCTATCGCGCTTGCTGAAGATGTCGAGCAGTCCCATGCGTGGCGTGTTGGTGTGGCGGCAGGCACGGTGGCCGCTGCTCGCTAGCCGGAGTGAATAGCGCCCAGCCGCGGCAGGCCGTCTTTGAGCACACCGCCCACCGTGAGGAATGAACCGAAGACCAAAATTCTATCAGCGGGGTCTGCGCGACCCAGCGCAGCGGCCAGTGCTTGCGAGGGCGATGCATGAGCGCTGACGTCGGCTTTCGGCTGCACGAGGCGAACGATCTTGCCCAGCACCTCGGCACTCGCCGCGCGTGCCACCGGCAAGTCGGTGCAGTACCAATGCTCCACGATCGGCGCAAGGCGCCGCACGACGCCTTGCAAATCCTTGTCCTGCATCGCACCGAAGACCGCATGCGTGCGCGGAAAAAACCCCATCGCGTCGAGATTGGCCGCGAGCGCGGCCACCGAATGCGGGTTGTGCGCAACGTCGAGCACCAGCGTCGGCTGGCCGGGCACGATCTGAAAGCGCCCCGGCAACTCGACCGTGGCCAGGCCCTGGCGGATCGCCTGCACCGACACCGGCAAGCGCTCGCGCAAGGCTTCGAGCGCAGCGAGCACGCCGGCTGCGTTGAGCAATTGGTTGGCGCCGCGCAGCGATGGATAGGCCAGGCCGTTGATGCGCTTGCCGCGGCCGGCCCACATCCACTGCTGGCGGTCGCCGCTGTGGTTGAAGTCGCGGCCGGCGAGCCAGAGGTCGGCGCCGATCGCGTTGCCGTAGGCAGCGATCGACGCCGGCGGCATCGGGTCGCTGACGATCGCCGGCCTGCCCTTGCGCATGATGTGCGCCTTCTCGCGGCCGATGCTCTCGCGGTCCGGCCCGAGGTACTCGGTGTGGTCGAGGTCGATGCTGGTGACGATCGCGCAATCGGTGTCGATCGCGTTGACCGCATCGAGCCGGCCGCCGAGGCCGACTTCGAGAATGACCACGTCGAGCGGCTGTTGCGACAGGCAACGCATGATGGCCAGCGTCGTGAACTCGAAGTAGGTCAGCGTGGTGTCGCCGCGCGCCGCCTCCACCGCTTCGAAATGCGGCAGCAGTGCGTCGGCGGCGACGCTGGCGCCGCCCACGCGACAGCGCTCTTCGAAGTGCACGAGATGCGGCTTGATGTACAGCCCGACGCGGTAGCCGGCGGCCAGCGCGATCGACTCCAGCATCGCGCACGTCGAGCCCTTGCCGTTGGTGCCGGCCACGGTGATCACCGGGCAATCGAAATGCAGGCCGAGCCGGTCGCGCACGGCCAGCGTGCGCTCCAGCGTCATGTCGATCGTCTTCGGATGCAGGCGCTCGCAGTGGGCGAGCCAGTCTTGCAGTTCACGGCGGCTGACGCCGGGCCGCTCCCAAGGCGGCCGCGCGCCCCCTCGGGGGGCAGCGCCGCCGCGCAGCGGCAAGCGTGGGGGCCAACATCTACGCCACAGCGTCTGCCGATTGGCGTTGCAGCATCGCCAGCATGCGCGCAATGGCGCCGCGCAATTGACGGCGGTCCACGATCATGTCGATCGCGCCTTTGGTCTGCAGGAACTCGCTGCGCTGAAACCCTTCAGGCAATTTCTCGCGCACGGTGTTCTCGATCACGCGCGGCCCGGCAAAACCGATCAGCGCTTTCGGCTCGCCGATGACCACGTCACCCATGAACGCGAAGCCGGCCGACACGCCGCCCATCGTCGGATCGGTGAGCACGCTGATGTAGGGCAGGCGTGCCTTGGCAAGACGGGTCAGCGCGGCATTGGTCTTGGCCATCTGCAGCAGCGAGAACAGGCCTTCCTGCATGCGCGCGCCGCCGGTGGCGGTGAAGCAGACGAACGGCACTTTCTGCTCGACGGCGGTCTCGACGCCGCGCACGAAACGCTCACCGACGACCGAGCCCATCGAGCCGCCCATGAAGTCGAACTCGAAGCAGGCCGTGACCAGCGGGATGGTGTGCACCGCGCCGCCGACGACGATCAGCGCATCGGTCTCGCCGGTGGCTTCGAGCGCGTCGCGCAAACGCTCGGGGTACTTCTTGCTGTCCTTGAACTTCAGCGGATCGACCGGCATCACCTCCTGGCCGATCTCGTAGCGGCCTTCGGGATCGAGGAAGGCGTCGAGCCGCGAGCGCGCGCCGATGCGGTGGTGGTGGTCGCACTTCGGACAGACGTTCAGGTTCTGGTCGAGGTCGGTCTTGTACAGCACCGTCTCGCACGACGGGCACTTGATCCACAGCCCTTCGGGCACCGTGCGGCGCTCGCTCGGGTCGGTCGGTTGGATCTTCGGAGGAAGGAGTTTTTCGAGCCAGCTCATGCGAGAGGTCCTTCGACGTCGTCGTCAGTTCTTGTCGAGCGCCGCGCGAATCTCGGCCATGAAAGCCGCTGCGGCGGGAGCGACAGTATCGCGCTTTTGGCTTTCCATGATCTGCACCAGGCGCGAGCCGATCACCACGGCGTCGGCGACCCGGCCGATGGCCTGCGCCGTGGCGGCATCGCGGATGCCGAAGCCCACGCCGACCGGCACGCTGACATGCTTGCGGATGCGCGGCAGCACCTGCGCCACGGCGTCGGTGTCGAGATGGCCGGCGCCCGTCACGCCTTTGAGCGACACGTAGTACACATAGCCGCTGGCGATGCGGCCGACGCTGGCCATGCGCTCGTCGGTCGATGTCGGCGCCAGCAGGAAGATCGGGTCGAGTTCAACGCGCTTCAACTGCGCCGCGAAAGCCTCGGCTTCTTCCGGCGGGTAATCGACGACGAGCACGCCATCGACGCCAGCAGCCTTCGCATCGGCGATGAAACGATCGATGCCGTAGCGCTCGATCGGATTGGCGTAGCCCATCAGCACGACCGGCGTGCTGCTGTTCTCGGCACGAAATCGCTTGCACATAGCCGAGCACCTGCGTCATGCCGATGCCTTTGGCGAGCGCGCGCTCCGACGCCTTCTGGATCACCGGCCCATCGGCCATCGGGTCGGAAAATGGCACGCCGAGCTCGATCACGTCGGCGCCGGCGTTGGCCAGCGCCAGCATCACGTCGGTGGTCGCTTCGGGGAACGGATCGCCGGCGCAGATGTAGGGAATCAGCGCGGTGCGCTTGTCGCGCTTCAATGCGTCGAAGGTGGCGAGCGGATGCCGGCTCATTGCTTTACCGCCTGACCTTTGCACGACGGCCGGCAGTAGAACTCCGCGCCGGAGATGTCGGCGACGGTGCCGATGTCCTTGTCCCCACGTCCCGACAGGTTCACGAGCAGATGCTGGTCGGTCCGCATCGTGGCCGCCATCTTCATCGCATACGCAACGGCGTGACTCGATTCGAGCGCCGGGATGATGCCCTCGGTGCGGCACAGCCGATGAAACGCCGCCATCGCTTCGTCGTCGGTGATGCTGACGTACTCCGCACGGCCGATGTCTTTCAGGTAGGCATGCTCGGGGCCAACGCCGGGATAGTCCAGACCGGCCGACACCGAGTGCGTCTCGGTGATCTGCCCGTTGGCGTCTTGCAGCAGATACGTGCGGTTGCCGTGCAGCACGCCGGGCGAACCGGCGCTCAACGACGCCGCATGCTTGCCCGTCGCCAAGCCCTGCCCCGCCGCTTCGACGCCGATCAATCGAACGCTCTCGTGTTCGATGTACGGATAGAACAGCCCCATCGCATTGCTGCCGCCGCCGACGCAGGCGATCACCGCGTCGGGCTGCCGGCCGACCATCTCCGGCATCTGCACCAGGCACTCGTCGCCGATGACGCGCTGGAAGTCGCGCACCAGCATCGGATACGGATGCGGGCCGGCAACGGTGCCGATGATGTAGAACGTGTTCTCGACGTTGGTCACCCAATCGCGCAGCGCTTCATTGAGCGCGTCCTTCAGCGTCTTGCTGCCGGACTCGACGGGCACGACCTTCGCTCCGAGCAGGTGCATGCGATAGACGTTCGGCGACTGGCGCTTGACGTCTTCGCTGCCCATGTACACCACGCATTCCATGCCGTAGCGCGCGGCCACGGTGGCACTGGCCACGCCGTGCTGGCCGGCGCCCGTCTCGGCGATCACGCGCGGCTTGCCCATGCGCCGCGCGAGCAGCGCCTGGCCGATGGTGTTGTTGATCTTGTGCGCGCCGGTGTGGTTCAAGTCTTCGCGCTTCAAAAGAATCTGCGCGCCGCCGATCTCGCGCGACAGGCGCGCCGCGTGATAGATCGGGCTCGGCCGGCCGACGAAGTGTTTGAGTTCGCTCTTGAAATTCGGCGACGAACTCGGGGTCGCGCCGGTAGTGCTCGTAAGCGGCTTTCAACTCGTCGAGCGCATGGATCAGTGTCTCGGCGACGAAGGTGCCGCCGTAGGGGCCGAAATGCCCGCGCTCATCAGTTGTTGATAAGCGGGCTGTTGGTAGTTCAGCATGTGTTGTCTTTCGATTCAGGTCGCGCGGTCGGCGAGCCTTGCATCGGCTTCACGGACCGCTTCGCAGAACCGGCGGATCAGCGCGGCATCCTTGATGCCTTTTTCGCTCTCGACGCCGGAGCTCACGTCAACGGCATACGGCCGGACGGCGAGCACCCCATCGATCACGTTTGCAGGACTCAACCCACCAGACAAAACGAGCGGAGTTTTTACGTCGGGGGGAATCAGCGACCAATCGAACCTCTTGCCACCGCCGCCGTAGCCCTCGACGTCGGCGTCGAGCAGCAAGGCGGCCGCATTGGGGAAACGGTGAACCCAGTCTAGCAAATCGACGCCCGGCGCCATGCGCACCGCGCGCAGGTAGGCGCGCATCGCGGCATCGCAATCGGCCGGCGTTTCGTCGCCGTGGAATTGCAGCAGGGCTTGCGGCAGCGCCTTGCAGGCCGCGTCGATCGTGGTCAGCGCGGCGTTGACGAACAGCAGCACCGGCGTGACGAAGGGCGGCAGCGTTTGCGCGAGTTGCACCGCGCGATCGAGCGACACATGGCGCGGGCTCTTGGCGTAGAGCACGAAGCCGATCGCATCGGCGCCTGCGTCCACCGCAGCGGCCACGTCGGCCTCACGCGTCAGACCGCAAATCTTGATGCGCGTGCGGGAGCCAGTCGAAGGCGGGCGTGTGCTCGGGAATGCCATGCGCCGCATCGTAGTACGGGCCGGCGAAGTACAAGCCGTCAGGCGCGAAGGTCGGCGCAGCGGCATCGCGGTCTTTTGCAGCCAGCACGTCGGCCATCCACGCCGGCTCGTGCTGCCCCTGCCCCACCGCGACCAGGCAGCCCATGATGTTGCGCACCATGTGGTGCAGGAACGCGCTGCCGTCGAAGTCGAAGCGCCAGTAAGCGCCGCGGCGCACGATCGCGATCGCGCGCAACGTCTTCACCGGCGACAGCGCCTGGCACTGCGACGAACGGAACGACGAGAAGTCGTGCTCGCCGATCAGGTGCGCAGCGGCGGCGCGCATCGCATCGCCATCGAGCGGCCGGAACACCCAGCCCACCGAGCCGCTTTCGAGCGCCGGCCGCACGGCCGACTCCAGCAGCACGATAAACGTAGCGCCGGCCGCGCGCGCTGTTGCGCGCATGGAAGTCCGGCCGCCACCGGCACGCACCACTGCACCGCGATGTCGGCCGGCAGGTAGCGGTTGGTGCCGCGCACCCACGAGACGGTGTCGCGCTCGACCGGCGCGTCGATGTGAACGACCTGGTTCGAGCGCATGCACGCCGGCGTCGGTGCGCCCGGCGCACAGCGTGCTCACGGGCGTGTCGGCAAACGCAGCGAGCGCCGCTTCGAGCTGGTCTTGCACCGTGCGCCCACCGGGCTGGCTCTGCCAGCCCTGGTAGGCGCTGCCGCGGTAGGCGACGCCGAGCGCCAGGCGCCGCGCGCCTGGCGCAGGCGTCACGCCAATCCGTCGAGCAGGCTTTGCGCGCGTGCCTTCAGCGGGCCGCTGGCCTTGGCCAACACCTCTTCGAGCAGATCGCGCGCGCCGTCCTTGTCGCCGATCTGGCGGAACTCCTCGGCCAGTTCGAGCTTGCGCGTCAGCGGGTCGGCCGATTCGACCGGCGGCTGTTGCGTGCTGTCGGGGCCGAGGCTGCCGAAGTCGAGCGCCGGCTCGCTGGTCTTGCCGGGCTTGGGCTTGCCCAGATCGAGCGAGATGCTGCTCGAGGTCGAACGGCATCGACTTGGAATCGGGACCCGAGCGCGACGCCGCGCCGGCCACAGCCGGCAACTCCGGCAGGTCGAGCTTGCCGGCTGCCACCGACTTGGCCGGCAGCGGCTGCGTGCTGTCGAGCGGCGGCGGCGACAGCGCCTCGGTGTAGGCCAGGTCGAGGTCGAGATCGATGCCGTCGCCTGCGCCCAGTTTTTCGAGCTCGTCCGGCGCCAGGTTCGGCGGCTCGGTCGGGATCACCGACAGCGGCAGCGTGCTCGCTCCCAGCGGTTCGACCACGGCCGCGCCGGCCGACGCGCCGGCCGCGGCTGGGCGGACGGCCGCCCGGCTGGTACAGCGGGTTCTCCGGATCGATCTGCTGGCCGAGTTCCTGCGTCTTCTGCCACTCTTCGCCGTCGCCGTGGGTCAGGCCGTAGAGCTGGGTGGCCAGCGCTTCGAAGCCCTTGGTGTCGCGGCGCTTGGCATAGACCTCGAGCAGCTTGGTGCGGATCGCCAGGCGGTCCGGCGTGCTGCGCATCGCTTCCTTGAGGATTTCCTCGGCCTGCAGGTCGCGGCCGTAGGCCAGATACACGTCGGCTTCGGCCACCGGATCGACATCGCCGATGGCATCGAGCTGCGACAGCGAGTAGCTCATCGACGACGCAGCGCCGGACGCGTCGCGGGTGTCGATGCGCTGGCCGCCGGACGCGCCGAAGAACGAGTCGGGCTGCAGACGGCTTTCGAGGAACGAGGTTTCGCCGCTCTCGTTGCGGGCGCGGCTGCGCCAGCGGTACAGGCCCAGGCCGGCCAGCAAGGCCACTGCGGCGCCGGCGCCCCAGGGCAGGAACGGGCTGTTCAACAAACCGTCGAGCGGGCTGGCTTCTTCGACGGTCGGTATCGCCGGCGGCTTGGCCGCAACGGTCGGTGCCGACGCTGCCGGTTTGGGTGCAGGCGCAGAGGCAGCAGCGGCTGGCGCAGGCGCGGCAGTCGGTGCAGGCGCCGGGGCAGGTGCCGGGGCCGGCGGCGCTGCCACCGGTGCGGGTGCGGGGGCCGGAGTCGGTGCGGGAACCGGCGCGGGTGGCGGCGGCGGCGCAGCGGCCACCACGACCGGCGCCGGCGCCGGAGACGCAGCCCCCGGCTTGACGGCGGCCGACGTGCCTTGTTGCAGCGCCTTCAACTCGTCGGCGTTGCGCTTCAGTTCGGCAACGCGCTGCTCCTGAGCTTTCTTTTCGGTCTCGCCGGAAACCTTCGACTCTGCCGCCGAGGCCGCGCCCTTGACGGCGCCCTGCGACAGCGTCAAGCGGTCCGGCGTCGGCGCAGCGGCCTTCTTGTCGTCCACCTGCGCCTGCACCTTGCCGGTGGCTTGGCGAGAGGGCGCGGCGGCCTTGATTTCGGGCACGCCGGCGGCGAGACGCTCGCGGTAGGCGCCGAAGTCGGCGCTCTGGGCCTGGATGACCTGTTTGGCATCTGCCGGGCTGGTTTCCTTGGCCTTGTCGGCGGAGGGCACGGCCAGATCGGCGCCGGCCTTCAGGCGGTTCATGTTCTCGGCCATGAACGCGTCCGGGTTGGCGCGGAACAGCGCCACCAGCATCTGGTCGAGCGAGACGCCTTCGCGTTGCGTCTTCTGCGCCACCTTGGTCAGCGTGTCGCCCTGGCGCACCTTGTACGCATCGACGTTGGCCGCGGCGCGCGGCGCCGGCGCGGCGGCCGTCGCGGCACGCGGGGCCGGTGCGGGTGTCGGCGCTGCGCGCGGTGCAGGCGCCGGCGACGGCGCAGGGGCGGCGGCTGCCACCGGCGGCGCGGCGGGCGCCGGCCGCGCTGCCGGCGGCGTCGGCGCTGCCGACATCGAAGGCGCGATCGGCGCCGGCGCGGGCGACGTGGCCAGGCGCGTGCTGCCCGGCGGGTCGAGCAGCAGCGTGTATTCGCGCACCAGGCGGCCACTCGACCACGTCAGCTCGAGGATCACATCGACGAACGGCTCTTGAACGACACGATCGCTGACGATGCGCAGATAAGACCGGCCGTCGGCACGTTTGGCCACCGTGACCTGCGTGCTCGGCAGCGCGGCGTTGTAGTCGATGCCGGCGGCGCGATAGGCTTCGGCCGAGGCGACCTTGACGCGCAGCGACGAGGCCTCTTCGGCCGACATGTTGGTGATGTCGATTTCGGCGCGCAGCGACTCGCCGAGCGCCGACTGCACGGCCATGCGGCCCAGGCCGAGCGCCCAGCTGCCGGTCGAGACCAAGGTCAGTGCGGCGGCTGCAACGGCCGAGAGCGCATGGCGCGCCGCTGTTTTTCGGAGGGTGGTCTTCAAAGCGTCTCCCAATGACGAGCGGCGGACAGGACAACCGTCCGCCGCCAGAGGGACAGGGCATGCCGAGCGAGCGCTGCCGATGTCATACCAGGTTCAAAAGCCGTACAGCCCTGAAATTCACAATAGCATCAAGCATATAGGCAGACAAGCTCATGCAAAGTCTGACCTCCGCCTCACAGCGGTTACGAACCGAAGCATGGCGTGAACTTGTTGTCAATCGACGACGCGGCGTGCAGCAGCCCGCCAACGGCTCAGTGCTCCAACAGGATGCGCAGCATGCGCCGCAATGGCTCGGCGGCGCCCCACAGCAACTGGTCGCCGATGGTGAAGGCGCCGAGGTACTGCGGCCCAAGGGCCATTTTGCGCAAGCGGCCGACCGGGATGCTCATCGTGCCGGTCACGGCCACTGGCGTCAGGTTGTGCACCGTGGCCTCGCGCGTGTTCGGTACGACCTTCACCCATTCGTTGTCGGCCGCGATCATCGATTCGATGTCCGCCAGCGGCACGTCCTGCTTCAGCTTGATCGTCAGCGACTGGCTGTGGCAGCGCATCGCGCCGACGCGCACGCAGGTCGAGTCGATCGGTGTCGCCGGCGTGCCGAAGCCCGGGCCGCGGCCGAGGATCTTGTTGGTCTCGGCGCCGCCCTTCCATTCTTCGAGGCTGGTGCCGTCGCTGCGGTCGGCGTCGATCCAAGGGATCAGGCTGCCGGCCAGCGGCACCATGAAGTTCTTCGTTTCGTCGGCGGACAGGCCGCGCTGCGTGGCCGCGACCTGGCGGTCGATCTCGAGGATCGCGCTGGCCGGGTCGGCGAGCAGCGCCTTGACGCTGGCATGGACCGTGCCCATCTGCGTCAGCAGCTCGCGCATGTGCTGCGCGCCGCCGCCGCTGGCGGCCTGGTAAGTGCTGGCGCTCATCCACTCGACGAGGTCGGCCTTGAACAACGCGCCGACGCCCATCAGCATGCAGCTCACCGTGCAATTGCCGCCGATGAAGTCCTTGACGCCCTTGGCCAGCGCGTTCTGGATCACCGGCAGGTTGACCGGGTCGAGCGCGATCACCGCGTCGTCGTTCATGCGCAGCGTCTTCGCGGCGTCGATCCAGTAGCCCTTCCAGCCGGCGGCGCGCAACTGCGGATAGACGGCCTTGGTGTACTCGCCACCCTGCGCGGTGATGACGATGTCGCAGCGCTTCAACGCGGCGATGTCGTTGGCGTCGAAGAGTTTGGTTTCGTTCTTCGCGAACTTCGGCGCAGCGCCGCCGGCGTTGGACGTCGAGAAGAACACCGGCTCGATGAGCGCGAAGTCGCCTTCGGCCTGCATGCGGTCCAGGAGCACCGAGCCCACCATGCCGCGCCAGCCGACCAATCCTACGAGTGCCATTTCAGTTTTCCTTGCGTCACGGACCCCTCGAGTGTCCCGGCTCGTGTCGCCGGGGTCCGATGAAGGGGCGAAACGATCCGGAGCTGCTAGCTCTTGGTAATCGTTTTGGTGGTGATCAGGGCGGCCACGACCGCATCGCCCATCGCGCGCGTGCCGACCTTCTTCGTGCCCTCGCTCCAGATGTCCGCGGTGCGATAGCCCGCGGACAGCACGGCTCTTGACCGCCGACTCGATCCGGTCGGCAGCTTCGGGTTGTTGGAGCGTGAAACGAAGCATCATGGCAGCGGACAAGATTGTAGCCAGCGGATTGGCCAGATCCTTGCCCGCGATGTCGGGCGCGCTGCCGTGGCTCGGCTCGTACAGGCCCTTGTTGTTCTTGTCGAGCGAGGCCGAGGGCAGCATGCCGATCGAGCCGGTGAGCATCGCCGCTTCGTCGGAGAGGATGTCGCCGAACATGTTGCCGGTGACGACGACGTCGAATTTCTTCGGCGCTTTCACCAACTGCATTGCTGCGTTATCGACGTACATGTGGTCGAGCTCGACGTCCGGGTACTGCGCGTGAACCTCGGTGACGACGTCCTTCCAGAACTGGAAGGTTTCGAGCACGTTGGCTTTATCGACGCTCGTCACCCGCTTGCTGCGTTTCCTCGCCGCCTGAAACGCCACATGCGCGATGCGCTCGATCTCCGGGCGCGAGTAGCGCATCGTGTCGAAGGCTTCTTCGCTGCCGGGGAAATGGCCATCGACGGCGGTGCGGCGGCCGCGCGGCTGGCCGAAGTAGATGTCGCCCGTGAGCTCGCGGATGATCAGGATGTCCAGACCCGACACCAGCTCGGGCTTCAGCGACGACGCATGCGTCAACTGCTCGTAGCACAGCGCCGGGCGGAAGTTGGCGAACAGGCCGAGGTGCTTGCGCAGGCCGAGGATCGCCTGCTCGGGGCGCAGCGCGCGTTCGAGCTTGTCGTACTTCCAGTCGCCGACGGCGCCGAAGAGGATCGCATCGCTGTCCTTGGCCAGTTGCAGCGTCGCCTCGGGCAGCGGATGGCCATGCGCTTCATAAGCCGCGCCGCCGACGAGCGCAGTTTCCATCTCCAGCGGCAACTCCAGCGCACGCAGCACGCGCAGCGCCTGTTCGACGATCTCGGTGCCGATGCCGTCGCCCGGCAGCACTGCAATCTTCTTGGCCATCACTGCACTTCCTTCGGATCACACAGCCGGTGCACCAAGCGGTGCTCGCAGGCCTTGAACAAGACATAGGCGGCCATGCTCAGCGCCGCGGTGAACAACAACTCGATGAACTGCTGCGCCGCGCCGTCGGCCAGCGCCTGCCAGCCATGCTCGGCGATCAGACCGAGGTTGGCCTTCAACAGCAGGAACAGGTTGTAGGTGCCGCCGCCAAAGACGAGGAACGAGACCACCAGAACGATGAACGTCAACCAGGCGCGTGCGAACACCACGCTGTGCAGCCATAACTGCATCAGAGTGGGCGGCCTTCCAACCACGGCCGGCTCGCCAGGCGCTCGGCCTCGAAGGCGCGGATCTTGTCGGCATGGCGCAGCGTCAGGCCGATGTCGTCCCAGCCATTGACGAGGCACTGCTTGCGGAAGGGCTGCACGTCGAACGGCAACTCGTTGCCATCGGGCTTGACGATGACCTGGCGCGGCAAGTCGATCGTCAGTGAATAGCCGACGAAGGCCGCGACCTCGTCGAAGAGTTTCGCCACCTGGCTGTCGGGCAGAACGATCGGCAGCAGGCCATTCTTGAAGCAGTTGTTGAAGAAGATATCGGCGTAGCTCGGCGCGATCAGCGCGCGAAAGCCGTACTGCTCGATCGCCCACGGCGCGTGCTCACGGCTCGAACCGCAGCCGAAGTTCTCCCGCACCAACAGCACCGACGCGCCGCGGTAGCGCGCCTGGTTGAGCACGAAGTCGGGGTTGGCCTTGCGCGTCGCCGGATCCTGGCCCGGCTCGCCCTTGTCGAGGTAGCGCCAAGCGTCGAACAGGTTCGGCCCGAAGCCGGAGCGCTTGATCGACTTCAGGAATTGCTTGGGAATGATGGCGTCGGTATCGACGTTGGCGCGGTCGAGTGGCGCAACCAGACCTTTGTGGATAGTGAACGGATTCATAGACGCCTCACATCGACGAAGTGGCCCTCGATGGCCGCTGCAGCGGCCATCGCCGGGCTCACCAGGTGCGTGCGACCGCCCTGCCCCTGGCGGCCTTCGAAGTTGCGGTTGCTCGTCGAAGCACAACGCTCGCCGGGCTCCAACCGGTCGGCGTTCATCGCCAGGCACATCGAGCAGCCGGGTTCGCGCCACTCGAAGCCGGCGGCCTTGAAGACCTCGTGCAGGCCCTCGCGCTCGGCTTGCGCTTTCACCAGGCCCGAGCCGGGCACGACCATCGCCAACCTGACGTTGCCGGCGACACGCCTGCCCAGGCGCTTGACCACCGCCGCCGCCTCGCGCAGGTCTTCGATGCGGCTGTTGGTGCACGAGCCGATGAAGACCTTGTCGATGCGGATGTCGTCGATGCGCTTGTTCGGCGCCAGGCCCATGTAGGTCAACGCGCGCTCGATGGCGTCGCGCTTGGTCGGCATCCTTCTCGCGCTCGGGGTCGGGCACGCGGTCGTCGATCGAGACCACCATTTCCGGTGACGTGCCCCAAGTGACCTGCGGCACAAGCGTGCTGGCATCGAGTTCGACGACGCGATCGAACTGGGCCCCTTCGTCTGACTTCAACGTCCGCCAGTACGCCGCCGCCATGTCGAACGCCGCGCCCGTCGGCGCAAACGGCCGGCCACGCACGTACTCGATCGTCTTCTCATCGACGGCGACGAGTCCCGCGCGCGCACCGGCCTCGATCGCCATGTTGCACACCGTCATCCGCCCTTCCATCGACAGCGCGCGGATCGCGCTGCCGCCGAACTCGATCGTGTAGCCGGTGCCGCCCGCGGTGCCGATCCTGCCGATGACCGCGAGCACGATGTCCTTGGCCGTGCAGCCGCGCGGCAACACGCCATCGACACGCACCAGCAGGTTCTTCGCCTTCTTCGTCAGCAGCGTCTGCGTCGCCAGCACATGCTCGACCTCGCTGGTGCCGATGCCGTGCGCCAGCGCGCCGAACGCGCCGTGCGTGCTGGTGTGCGAATCGCCGCAGACGACGGTCATGCCCGGCAGCGTCGCGCCCTGCTCGGGGCCGATCACATGCACGATGCCCTGGCGCTTGTCGAGGAAGGGGAAGTACGCCGCCGCGCCGAAGGCCAAGATGTTCGCGTCGAGCGTCGCCACCTGTTGGCGCGAGGTCGGATCGACGATGCCGTCGTAGCCGCGCTCCCAGCCCTGCGTGGGCGTGTTGTGGTCGGCGGTGGCGACGATCGAACTCGTCCGCCAGACCTTGCGGCCCGCCAGGCGCAGGCCCTCGAAGGCCTGCGGACTCGTCACCTCGTGCACGAGGTGGCGGTCGATGTAGAGGATGGTCGTGCCGTCGTCCTCGGCGTGGACGGCGTGCTCGTCCCAGAGCTTGTCGTAGAGGGTGCGTGCTGTCATGGCAGGCGATTGTCGCGCAAGCCACCACGCCGCGCACCGCCCTAAACTGGCCCGATGAAAGTGCCCGCCGCCCAATCGACGTTCCTGACCGACACGGCGCCGACCCAGAGCCCGGATCGCGAAGTGATCTTCGACGCGCTGGCGTTCTCGCAAGCGCCGCTGACCGCCAACCAGTTGATCGACCTGCTCGACCGCAGCAGGCTGCCGCACCGCGCGCGGCAGCGGCTTCCACAACGCCGAAGTGCGCCGCCTGCTCGACGAACTGGCCGAACTAGAGCTCGCGGCGCGCGACGAACGGGGCCGCTGGAGCGCGCCGCGCGAGTCCGGTTGGCAGCGTTTTCGCGCCCTCGTGCAGGACGAGACCCGCCGCGAGTTCTGGTGGCAGGCCTGGCGCAAGCGCCACCACTTCGACCGTGGCTGGGGCATGGAGATCTTCGACAGCGCCACCTGCGCCGCGGCGATGCGCATCGTCATCCACTGCGGGCGCAGTGCCGAGACCTTCAACCACTTCGCGGCGATGGTCGGGCCGAGTCAGTTCGGCGCGGTGGCTTTTCGCCAGGCGCTGCTCGACCCGTTCGACATCGAACTGTTGGGCCGCCTCGACGTCACATTTGTTTGCGGCCTGGCCGACAACGTGCTCGCCATGGCGGCCGACGATGCCGAAGCCGACATCGTCGCCCTGCTCGACTGGCTGCTGGCGCAGCTCCACGCGACGCCGAAGAAGGTGCCCGCACACCTGCACTACCGGCTGGCCGAAACGCTGCTCTTTCGCGAGCAGTTCGAGGGCGCACGCGAGTTGCTGGCGCGCATCGACACACCAGAAGCGCAAGCCGTGCTGGCCGGCATCGACATCGCCGAGGGCCGGTTCGCGGAGGGCAGCGCGCGTTTCGAAGCCGCGTTGAAAGCGCTGACGGCCGAGACCGGCAAGCGCAAGCACCTGCTGCCGCCGTCGATTGCCTGGCTCTACACCCTGGCGCTGTTGGCGCAACCCGAGCCCGCCGCGTGGGTCAAGGCGCGCAAGTTCGCCGCCGCTGAATCGGGCAAACGCGAAGCGCAGCCGTACACCTTCTGGGGCCTGTGGCAATCGGCCATCGACCAGCGCCTGGGCGACTCGCCGATCAATGCCAAGCACTTCCAGTTGGCCCGCAGCCCGAACAACCCGCGCGACTCGCTCGAACAGTTGCAGCACCTGCTGCTCGCCGCGTGGCTGCGCATCGAGCTGGCCCCGCGCAGCGCGCAAGACCGCTTGCGCGAGCACGGCGCGTACCTCGAGACACGCTTGCGCAACGCCGGCCTGCTGTGGCTGGCGCGCATGGCGCGGCGCGCGCGTGGCGCAATTGCTGAACGAAGCCCCTGATGTCGCAGACGCGGCAATGCCGTTTTTCATCGGCGCCGCGCAAGACCGCTGGCGCGAAGCGCTGGCGTCGATCGTCGCGCTCGGCCACGGCCCCGCGGGCAAGCGGGAAGCCAGTGCGCAAGGCGACCGCCTGATCTGGACCGTGAGCGTCGATGCCAAGAGCTGCCGCATCACCGCCATCGAGCCGCTCGAACAAAAGGCCAGCACACGCGGCCTCGGCAAGGCCAAGCCGGTGACATTGGCCACGCTGATCAAGCGCAAGGATTTGCCGACGCACGACGCCGCCGTGCTGCGCGCGGTCTTGCGCCAGGACTTCGGCAACAAGCCTTTCCTCGACACGGCGCTGGCCGCGGCCGCGCTGGTGCGCCACCCGCATGTGGCCTGGGCGAGCGAGCCGCAGCGCTTCATCGAAGTCGCCGAAGCGCTGCCCGCGCTCGAAGTCATGACGCGCGGCGAGCACATCGCGTTTCGCCTCGTCGATCCGCTGCTCGCGCCGCCGGCCAAAGGAAAAGACGACGATCTCTACGCCTACGTCTCGCCGCGCGAACAAGGCGCGACAGAGCGCGCGCGGCAGACCTTGCTCATCGCCGACGGCACGGAACGCGCGCGCCTGGTGCGCACGACGCCGGCGCAGTTGCGCGTGGCTGAGCTGGTGACGCAGGGCTGGCAGGTGCCGGCCACGGAGAAGGCCGAGCTCGACGCTGCGCTGCGCGTGCTGGCGACACATTTCCAGATTGCCAGCGACGCCGAAGCCGGCCATGAAGTGCCGGCCAGCGACACGCTGCGCGCCGAGCTGACGCCGCGCGGCGGCGGCCTCGACTTGACGCTGGTGGCCGCGCCTTTCGGCGACTTCGGCCCGCGCCTGGCGCCCGGCGCCGGCCGCGAGCGCGTGACCACCGTGCATCAGGGCGCGACGCTGTTCACGCGGCGCCAACTCGACGCCGAACGCACGCGCGTGTCGGCATTGCTGCAGGCTGCGGAGTTTCTCGACGACGGCGTGCACGCGTGGCAGATCGACGATGCCGAACAGTCGCTGGCCCTGGTGGAAGCGCTGGCCGCCCAAGCGCCCGGCATCGTCAGCGAATGGCCCAAGGGCAAGCCGCTGCGCGTGCGCGCCGTCACCGCGAAGGCGGTGACGTTGAACGTGACCAGCCGCGGCGATTGGCTCACGCTCGACGGCGAACTTGCGCTCGACGATGGCGAAGTGCTGCGCCTCGCCTCGCTGCTCGAACTGGTGCAGGCCGGCAAGCGCCGCTATGTCGCACTCGGCGACGGCGACTTCCTGGCCCTGAGCGACGGCCTGCGCCAGCAGCTCGCCGACCTGAACGCCGTCGTGCAGCCGCACAAGGACGGCCAGCGCGTGCCCAGCATCGCCGCGTTGGCGTGGAGCCAGCAAGCGGGCGAGTTGCAGCTCGAAGGCGACGCTGCGTGGCGCAAGCGCAGCACTGCGTGGGCCGACGCGCAAGAGCGCCGCTTCGAGTTGCCCAACACCTTGCAGGCCGATCTGCGCGACTACCAGCAGGCAGGCTTTCGCTGGTTGATGCGCCTGTCCGCCAGCGGCTTCGGCGCCTGCCTGGCCGATGACATGGGCCTGGGCAAGACCTTGATGACATTGGCCGTGCTGCTCGAACGCGCGGCCGGCGGCGCGGCGCTGGTGGTGGCGCCGACGTCGGTGTGCAGCAACTGGGTCAGCGAAGCCGCACGCTTTGCGCCGTCGCTCGACGTGCAGATGTATGGCGATGTCGGCGAAGTCATCGACAACGAGATGACGGACGACGATGAAGACACGCCCGAGGCCGACAGCGCCCGCCTCACCGCGCGCCGCCGCCAGGTGCGCGCGCTCGGCCCCGGCCAGGTGCTGCTGTGCTCTTACGCACTGCTGCAGCGCGACGCCGATCTTCTGGCCGGCCGCGAATGGCACAGCGCCGTGCTCGACGAAGCGCAGGCCATCAAGAACGCCGCCACGCGACGCGCCAAAGCGGCATCACGCATCGACGCCGGCTTTCGCCTGGCGCTCACCGGCACGCCGATCGAAAACCGCCTGGGCGAACTGTGGTCGATCATGGGCTTTGCCAACCCTGGCCTGCTCGGCAGCGCCGAACAATTCAACCAGCGTTTTGCCGGCCCGATCGAGCGTGACGGCGACGCACAAGCCTCGCGCCGCCTGCGCCGCCTCGTCGCGCCCTTCCTGTTGCGCCGAACCAAGGGCGAGGTGCTGACCGACCTGCCGCCGCGCACAGAGATCGTCCACGAGGTCGTGCCCGGCAAGCGCGAACGCGCGCTGCTCGAAGTGCTGCGCCAGCAAGCCGAAGACAGCGTCAACCGGGTGATCAGCGACGGCGCGGCGCCGGGCCAAGCGCAGATTCACCTGCTCGCCGCGCTGACCAAACTGCGCCGCGCGGCCTGCGACCCACGCCTGGTCGCACCCGAACTCGGCCTCGTCGGCGCCAAGGTGCAGGAGTTCGAGCGCCTGGCCGTCGAGCTCGTCGCCGGCAAACACAAGGCGCTGGTGTTCAGCCAGTTCACCGACTTCCTCGCGCTGCTGCGCGAACGCCTCGACGCTGCGGGCCTCGCCTACCAATACCTCGACGGCAGCACGCCGGCGGCAGAGCGCGGCAAGCGCGTCGCCGCCTTCCAGCAAGGCAGCGGCGACTTCTTCCTCATCAGCCTGAAGGCGGGCGGCTTCGGCCTCAACCTCACCGCCGCCGACTACGTGATCATTGCCGACCCGTGGTGGAACCCCGCCGCCGAAGACCAGGCCTCGGGCCGCGCCCACCGCATCGGCCAGTTGCGCCCGGTCACCGTCTATCGCCTCGTCACCCAAGGCTCGATCGAAGACCGCATCGTGCGCCTGCACCGCAGCAAGCGCGAACTCGCCGAGGGCATCCTCGGCGGGCAGGATGGCGGCGCGGTGATGGATGCAGGGGCGTTGTTGGCGTTGTTGCGGGGGGATGCATGAGCTCGCTGTGTCGAGCCTGCGAACGTCACCTTTCGTCTCTGGTGGAGCCCGCGGACGAGCACTCTCAGAACCACGGCTTGATCCATCGCAAGCCGGCGATGGATCGCTGCGCTACCTTGGAGTCCCGTCACTTCAAGAAGGCCCCGATGGTCAAGACCCTGACAGCGACACTGGCCTTGTTGCTGGGCGGCAGCATGGCATCAGCACAGGAAGTGAGCTATCGCGGCGTCATCGCGCCGCTGTGGCAATCCAAGTGCATCGCCTGCCACGGCGCGAATTCGCCTGAACGCGCCGACTTCCTGCTCGACGAGAAGGGTTTTGCGGACAAGTCGCAGGGGCCGCGCATGGACACCTACGAGCGATTCATCGCCTTCATCGCCTGGCCGGATACCGGCGCCCTGATGCGCAGACTCGACGACGGGACGAGTCAATACGCCGGCGGCAAGCCCGGCAACATGTACCTCTACTTGGGAGCGACCGACGCCGAACGCGCTGCGAATCTGAAGCTGGTCAAGGCCTGGTTGGGCGACGGCGCATGGAACCTCAATCGCTGGAGCCAGCGCGGCGATGTGCCTGCCGCCAGCAAAGAGCAGCTCGACAAAATCAAGGTGAAGTACTGAAGGCCGTCGCTCAGCGCGAACTGCGCCGCTGCCGCCAGGCCAGCAACTCGCCGACGATGCCCTTGCGAAACGCCAGCACGCAGACGACGAAGATCACGCCGATGATCACCGTCACCCACGACCCGACGCGATCGGCGAGGAAGTTCTGCAAGCCGATGATGAGGAAGGCGCCGATCACCGGCCCGGCGAACGTCGCCAGCCCGCCGAGCAGCGTCATCAGCACGACCTCGCCCGACAGGGACCAGTGCACGTCCGAGAGCGTTGCAAAGCCCAGCACCAGGGTCTTCAGCGACCCCGCCAGGCCGGCGATCGCCGTTGACAGCACGAAGGCCAGCAGCTTGTAGCGGTCAACGTCGTAGCCGAGCGAGATGGCGCGCGGCTCGTTCTCGCGGATCGCCTTCAACACCTGGCCGTAAGGCGAATGCACGATGCGGATGATGGCCAGGAAGACGGCGACGAAGACGGCCAGCACCACGTAATAGAGCACCAGATCGCTGTCCATCGGGATGACGCCGAAGAGCTTGCCGCGCGGCACGCCCTGCAGGCCGTCTTCGCCGCCGGTGAACGGCGCCTGCAGGCAGACGAAGTAGATCATCTGCGCCATCGCCAGCGTGATCATCGCGAAGTAGATGCCCTGTCGGCGGATCGCGATCAGGCCGACGACGAGGCCGAGCGCGCCGGCGACGACGGTGCCCGCCAGCACACCCAGCTCGGGCGGCCAGCCGGCGCTGCGCACCAGCCAGCCGGTGGCGTAGGCTGCCGAGCCCATGAACGCCGCATGGCCGAACGACAGCAGGCCGGTGAAGCCGAGCAGCAGGTTGAAGGCGCAGGCGAAGATCGCGAAGCACAGCGCGGTCATCGCGAACACCGGATAGACGCCGATGAAGGGCGCCGCGATCAGCAGCGCCAGCACGACGCCCCAGGCCAGCCGCGCCGCGCCCTCGTTGCTCGCCGTCATCTCACTTCTCCTTGCCGAACAGGCCGGCGGGGCGAACCATCAGCACGATGGCCATGATGACGAAGACGACGATGTTCGAGGCCTCGGGGTAAAACACTTTTGTTAGCCCTTCGACCAGGCCGAGCAGCACGCCGGTGATGATCGAGCCGAGGATCGAGCCCATGCCGCCGATGACCACGACCGCAAAGACCACGATGATCAGGTTGCTGCCCATCAGCGGCGTGATCTGGATCACCGGCGCCGCCAGCACGCCGGCCAGCGCGGCCAGCGCCGAGCCGCCGGCGTAGGTCAGCGTCACCATCAGCGGCACGTTGATGCCGAAGGCCTGCACCAGCTTCGGGTTCTCGGTGCCGGCGCGCAGCGTCGCTCCCAGGCGCGTCTTCTCGATCACGAACCAGGTGCCCAGACAGATCGTCAGCGACGCCAGCACGACCCAGGCGCGGTAGTTCGGCAGCACCATGAAGCCGAGGTTGGTGGCACCTTGCAGCGCCTCCGGCACCGCGTACTGCTGGCCGGAGACGCCGAACTGATCGCGGAACACGCCTTCGGCGATCAGCGCGAGGCCGAAGGTCAGCAGCAGGCTGTAGATCGGGTCGATACGGTACAGCGGCTTCAACAGCGTGCGCTCGATCGCCGCGCCGAGCGCACCGACCACCAGCGGTGCAATCAGCAGCGCCGCCCAGTAGTTGAGGCCGAGTTTTTCCAGGCTGAGGTAGGCGACGTAAGCGCCGATCATGTAGAGCGCGCCGTGGGCGAAGTTGACGATGCCGAGCAGGCCGAAGATCACCGCCAGGCCGAGGCTCAGCATGGCGTAGAACGAGCCGTTGACCAGGCCGAGCATCAACTGGCCGAGGAAGGCCTGCACCGGAATGCCGAAAATTTCCACGGCGCGCGTCTCAGTTCGAGATCACTGCTGCATTACTTCCACAGCGGGCATTTGGTGTCGGCCTTGGTCTGCCACGCCGTCTCGCCCTTGAAGGTCTCGACGACCTTGTAGTAGTCCCACGGCTCGGTTGATTCGGCCGGCGTCTTGACCTGCATCAGGTACATGTCGTGGACCATGCGGCCGTCGTCGCGGATGAAGCCGCCCTTGGCATAGACGTTGTTGATCTTGGTCTTTTTCATTTGCGCCAGCACCTTGTCGGCATCGTCGCTGCCGGCGGCCTTGACGGCTGCCAGGTACTGCGACGTTGCCGAATAGTCCGCCGCCTGCAGCGACGACGGCATGCGCTTCATCTTGTCGAAGAACTTGCGGCTCCAGGCCCGCGACTCGGCGTCCTTGTTCCAGTACCAGCTGTCGGTCAGGTACATGCCTTGCGTCGTCTTCAGGCCCAGCGAGTGGATGTCGTTGATGAAGACCAGCAGGCCGGCCAGCTTCATCGTCTTGGTGACGCCGAACTCGTTGGCCGCCTTGATCGAGTTGATGGTGTCGCCGCCGGCGTTGGCCAGGCCGAGGATGTCGGCCTTGCTGCCTTGAGCCTGCAGCAGGAAAGACGAGAAGTCGCTGGCGTTCAGCGGCACCTTGACGGAGCCGACGACGGTGCCGCCGGCGGCCTTGACGACGTTCGACGTGTCGTTCTGCAGCGCCGCGCCGAAGGCGTAGTCCGCCGTCAGAAAGTACCAGCTCTTGCCGCCGGCCTTGACCACCGCGCCGCCGGTGCCCTTGGCCAGCGCCACCGTGTCGTAGGCATAGTGCACGGTGTAGGGCGTGCACTGGTCGTTGGTCAGCGCCGACGTGGCGGCGCCGACGACGATGAACGGCTTTTTCTTCTCGGCCGCCACCTTGGCCATGGCCAGCGCCGTGCCCGAGTTGGTGCCGCCGATCAGCATGTCCAGGCCCTGCGTGTCGAACC
The DNA here is from genome assembly GCA_963816315.1 of uncultured beta proteobacterium. Taxonomy (GTDB): domain Bacteria; phylum Pseudomonadota; class Gammaproteobacteria; order Burkholderiales; family Burkholderiaceae_C; genus CADEEN01. Next base: position 166,570 of record CAWFJZ010000044.1, on the reverse strand, counting down.
ACTCGCGGGCCTTGGCGGCGGCGATGTCGGCCTTGTTCTGGTGGTCGGCGAACAGCACCTCGACCTTCTTGCCGGCCACCGTGCCGCCGGCGTCGGCGATCGCCATCCTGATGGCTTCGACGCCGCCCTGGCCGTCGAGGTCGGCATAGACGCTGGACATGTCGGTGATGATGCCGATCTTGATCACGTCGCCGGAAATTTGCGCTTGCGCGGGCAGTGCGGCGCCGAGCAGCGTGGCGCAGGCCAGCGTGCAGGCGGCGGTGAGTTTTTTCAGTTTCATGGAAAGGCTCCGTGGTGAAGTTGAGAGGTCAGTGAGTCGAAAAGCGGTCGGGCGTTCACACGCCCAGGTATTCGTGCAGCCGCTCGATGTTGGCGGGCAGCTGTGCTTGGGTGAATTCCTGCAGGATGCGGCCGTGCTCCATGACGAAGAAGCGGTCGGCCAGCGGCGCGGCAAAACGAAAGTTCTGCTCGACCATGACGACGGTGTAGCCCTGCTTGCGCAGCGTGCCCACCATCTCGGCGAGTTTTTGCACGATCACCGGCGCCAGGCCTTCGGAGATCTCGTCGAGCAGCAGCAGCCGCGCGCCGGTGCGCAGGATGCGCGCCACGGCCAGCATCTGCTGCTCGCCGCCCGACAGGCGCGTGCCCTGGCTGCCGGCTCGCTCGCGCAGGTTCGGGAACATGGCGTAGATCTGCTCGACGCTCATGCCGCCCTTGGCCAGCGCCGGCGGCAGCATCAGATTCTCTTCGGCCGACAGGCTGGAGAAGATGCCGCGCTCTTCCGGGCAGTAGCCGATGCCGAGTTGGGCGATGCGGTGCGTGCTCATCGCGATGACTTCGCTGCCGCGCACCCGGATCGAACCCTTGCGGCTGCCCGTCAGGCCGAGGATCGCGCGCAGCGTGCTCGTGCGCCCGGCGCCGTTGCGGCCGAGCAGCGTCACGACTTCGCCTTCGCGCACGTCGAACGTCACGCCGTGCAGCACGTGCGATTCGCCGTACCAGGCGTGCAGGTCTTTGACTTCGAGCATTGGCGGCGCATGCAGTGCGCCCCCTTCAGCTCGGCATCCGCGCTGCCCATGTAGGCCTCGATCACGGCCGGGTTCTTCGACACCACCTCGTAAGGCCCTTCGGCCAACGTGGCGCCGCGTTGCAGCACGGTGATGGTGTCGGCAATGCTGGCGACCACGCTCATGTTGTGCTCGACCATCAGCACGGTGCGGTTGGCGGCCACCTTCTTGATCAACTGGCGGATGCGGTCCACGTCTTCGAGGCCCATGCCCTGCGTCGGCTCGTCGAGCAGCATCAGCTCGGGCTCCATCGCCAGCGTCGTCGCGATCTCGAGCGCGCGCTTGCGGCCGTAGGCGAGCTCGACCGTCGGCGTGCCGGCGTAGCTCTCCAGATCGACCTCGCGCAGCAACTCCAGCGCGCGAGCGTTCAGCGGTTCGAGGCTGCGCTCGGAGCGCCAGAAGTGGAACGAGGTGCCGAGCTTCCTTTGCAGCGCCACGCGCACGTTCTCGATCACCGACAGGTGCGGGAACACGGCCGAAATCTGGAACGAGCGGATGATGCCGCGGCGCGCGATGTGCGCCGGCGCCTCGCCCGTGATGTCGATGTCGTTGAAGAGGATCTGGCCGCGCGTGGGCGTGAGGAACTTGGTCAGCAGGTTGAAGCAGGTCGTCTTGCCGGCGCCGTTGGGGCCGATCAGCGCGTGGATGCTGCCGCGGCGCACGCGCAGGTTGACTTTATCGACGGCCACGAAGCCCTTGAACTCCTTGGTCAGCTCGCGTGTTTCGAGGATCGTGTCGCCAGCGGCACTCATGCGGCCCGCCCTCCGAGGCGCCGCGTCAGCCGCGCGGCCACGTCGATCACGTGGCGCCGCTGCGCCGACCGGGCAGCCTGCTGGCGCGGCGACTTCTGCAGGCACATGCCGATGCCCGCGACCACGTCGCCGCGGCCGTCGAACACCGGCGCGCCGATGCAATACACGCCTTCGCGAACACCTTCGTCGTCGATGCTGTGGCCGCGCTCGCGCACCTCGGCCAGTTCGGCCAGCAACCCGTCGAGCGTCGGGCCTTCGCGCTGCGCCATCGGCGCCAGTTCGCGGCCGGCCAGCAGCGTGCGCAGGGCACCCTCGCCGAGGTGCGCCAGCATCGCCTTGCCCGATGCGGCCAGGTACGCCGGCAAGCGCATGCCGATGTTGAACGACAGACCCAGCGGGCGCTTGCCCGAACGCGTGGCGACATAGACCACGTCGGCGCCGTTCAGAATCGCCAGCACGACGGTCTCTTGGGGCACGTCGCCGGCCTCGGCCCAGATCGCGGCGAACTCCTGCGCCACGTCGGTGCCGGCGATGAATGCATCGGCCAAGCCCATCACGCGCGGGCCGATCGAGAAACTGCCGTCACCGTGGCGGCGCAGGTAGCCGAGCGCGAGCAGCGTGGTGCACAGGCCGTGCACGCTGCTCTTGGGCAACTCCAGTCCGGCCGCCAGGCGCGCCAGCGCCATCGGCTGGCGCTCTTCGGCCAGGCGATCGAGCAGCGCCAGCGCCCGCGTCACCGCCGGCACCAGCGCCGGCGCGCTGCGTTGCGGACGGTCAATCTGTCGAACTGTGTTCAGCCCATCGAACATGCGGGCAGTTTAGACGCCGAACAACGAGGTTCCTCGGCGGGCTTTCCCGCGCTCGAACAAGTTCGCGGGGTGGCGTCAGGCGGCGCGATGGGCGACGAAGCAGGCCACGCGCTGCGCGACGAGCGGCTGCAACGTCGGTTCGGCGTCGCGACACGCTGGTTCGGCCCAGGGGCAGCGGGTGTGAAAGGTGCAGCCTCGTGGCAAGGCCAATGGCGACGGCAACTCGCCTTTCAACAAGATGCGCTCGCGGCGCAGCGCCGCATCCACCGTCGGCGTGGCCGACAGCAGCGCCTGCGTGTACGGGTGGCGCGGCTGCGCGAACACAGCCGCCGCCGGGCCATGTTCGACGACGCGGCCGAGGTACATCACCATCACCTCGTCGGCGACATGGCGCACCACCGACAGGTCGTGCGAGATGAAGACATAAGCGACGCCGAACTCCTGCTGCAACTCGGCCAGCAGGTTCAATACCTGGGCGCGGATCGACACGTCGAGCGCCGACACCGGCTCGTCGAGCACGAGCACGCGCGGGCGCAGCATCAACGCCCGCGCGATCGCGATGCGCTGGCGCTGGCCGCCGGAGAACATGTGCGGGTAACGCTCGGCGTACTCTTCGCGCAGGCCGACCTTGCGCAGCATCTCGCGCGCTGCCGCGCGGCGCTCGGCAGCGTTGGTCATGCCGTGCACGAGCAGCGGCTCTTCGAGCGCGTCGGCGACGGTCTGGCGCGGATTCAGCGAGCCGTAGGGGTTCTGGAAGACGATCTGCACGGCGCGGCGCAACTCGCGGCGTTGAGCGGCGTCGAGCGTCGTCACGTCGGTGCCGTCGATCGCCAGCGCGCCGGCGGTCGGCGTCTCGATCATCGTCAGCAGGCGCGCCAGCGTTGATTTGCCGCAGCCTGATTCGCCGACGACGGCGAGCGTGCGGCCGGCGGCGAGCGAGAACGACACGCCGTTCAACGCGCTGACGACGCCCGGCTTGGCGAACAAGCCGCGGCGCACGCTGTAGTGGCGCGACAGGTTGCGCGCTTCGAGCACGGCCGCCGTCATGGCACCTTGCGGCGATCCCGCCGAGCGGGAGCGTTCGCATTTGGGGCGGCCCGCGTGCTCACGCCGCCTCATGCGAGGGCAACGGCGTGCCGCGCACGAGCGGCGTGTGGCACAGCGCGCGGCCGAGCGCAGCGCTCGCGTGGGCCGGCGGCTCGGCGTGGCAACGCGCATTCGCGAACGCGCAGCGCGGCGAGAACAGGCAACCCGCAGGACGGTCGAGCGGACCCGGCACGACGCCGGGAATCGCGGCCAGCGTGCGGCCCTTCGCATGCTCGGGCAGCGCGGCGAGCAAGGCTGCGGTGTACGGATGGTGCGGGTCGGCGAACAGATCGGCGGCGCGCGCCGACTCGACCTGCCGTCCGGCGTATTGCACCGTCACGCGATCGGCCATCTCGGCAACGACGCCGAGGTCGTGCGTGATCAGCACCAGGCCCATGCCGGTGTCGCGTTGCAGCGCCAGCAGCAGGTCGAGGATCTGCGCCTGGATCGTCACGTCGAGCGCGGTCGTCGGCTCGTCGGCGATCAGCAGGCGCGGCTTGCAGGCCAGCGCCATCGCGATCATCACGCGCTGGCACATGCCGCCGGAGAGCTGGTGCGGGAAGGCGCGTGCGCGGCGTGCGGCGTCGGGGATGCCGACCAGGTCGAGCAGTTCGATCACGCGCGCGCGTCTCGCCTGGCGGTCGAGGTCGGGCAGATGCGTCGCCAGCGCTTCGCCGATCTGGTAGCCGACGGTGAAGCAGGGATTCAGCGACGACATCGGCTCCTGGAACACCATCGCCAGGTCGCGGCCGACGAGGTCTCGGCGGGCGCGCGGCGTGAGCGTCAGCAGGTCGGCGCCGTCGAAGGCCATGCGGCGCGCGTGCACCTTCGCCGTCCACGGCAGCAGGCCCATCACGGCCAGCATCGCCACCGACTTGCCCGAGCCGGACTCGCCGACGATCGCCACCACCTCGTTGCGATCGACGGCGATGTCGATGTCATCGACGGCGGTGAACGGGCCGGCGCGCGTGGCGAAGGTGACCGACAGCCCTTGAACGTCCAACAGTGCGTTCATGACCTCCTCATCTTCGGATCGAGCGCATCGCGCAGCCCGTCGCCGGCGAGATTGATCGACACCACCGTGATCAGGATCGCCAACCCCGGCAGCGTCACCAGCCACGGGTTCGAGCGGATGAACTCGCGCGCGTCGGCGAGCATCGTGCCCCACTCGGCCGTCGGCGGCTGCGCACCGAGGCCGAGGAAGCCGAGCGCCGCCGCTTCGAGGATCGCGTCCGAGACGCCGAGTGCGGCTTGCACGATCAGCGGCGCCAGGCAGTTCGGCAGCACGGTGACGAACATCAAGCGCCACGGCCGCACGCCGGCCACACGCGCGGCGATCACGTAGTCCTTGCTCAACTCGGCCAGCGCCGAAGCGCGCACGAGGCGCACGTAGCGCGGCAGATAGACGATCGTCACTGCGACGATCGTGTTCGTCAGGCTCGGCCCGAGCACCGCGACGACGAGGATCGCGAGCACGAGGCTCGGCACGGCCATGATCAGGTCCATCACGCGCGTGACCGCGACATCGACGGCAGAGCCGAGCGACGCGCAGGCCAGCCCGAGCAGCACGCCGATGACGAAGGACACGCTCATCACCGACAGGCCGATGAACAGCGAGATGCGCGCGCCGTGCATCAGGCGCGACAGCATGTCGCGGCCCAGGCTGTCCGTGCCGAGCACGAAGCGCATCGAGCCGCCCTCGGCCCACGCCGGCGCCGCGCGCACCGCGTCGCGGAACTGCTCGTTCGGTGGGTACGGCGCGAGCACGTCGGCGAAGATCGCGACGAGAACGATCAGCGACACGATCGCGAGGCCGATCACCGCGCCGCGGTTTTCGCGAAAGGCAAGCCAGAACGATCGCAGGGGAGAGACCGACGGCGGTGCCGGCAACGCCGCGTCAAGCATGACGAATCCTGGGGTTGATCAAGCCGTAGGTCAGGTCGACGGCGAGATTGACGAGGATCACGAGCGTCGAGATCAGCATCACGCCGCCCTGCAACGCCGGATAGTCGCGCCGCCCGATCGACTCGATCAGCCACTTGCCGACGCCCGGCCACGAGAAGATGGTTTCGGTGAGCACCGCGCCGGCCATCAGCGTGCCGACCTGCAGGCCGATGACCGTGATGACCGGGATCATCGCGTTGCGCAACGCATGCAAGCCGATCACGCGCCACGCCGGCAGCCCCTTCGCGCGCGCGGTGCGCACATAGTCTTCGCTCAACACTTCGAGCATCGACGAACGCGTCATGCGCGCGATCACCGCCAGCGGAATCGTGCCGAGCACGATGCCCGGCAGCACGAGGTGGTGCAGGGCATCCTTGACCGCACCGGCCTGCCCCGACAGCCACCCGTCGATGACCATGAAGCCGGTGACGGGCTCGATGTAGTGCTTGATCAGATCGATGCGGCCCGACACCGGCGTCAGCCCCCAGCGCTCGCCGACGAACATGATCAACAACAAGCCCCACCAGAAGATCGGCATCGAGTAGCCGGTGACCGACAGGCCCATCAGCGTCTGGTCGAACAAGGTGCCGCGGCGCGCGGCGGCGATCGCGCCGGCCGGCACGCCGATCAGGGTCGCGAAGATCATCGCGAACAGACCGAGTTCGAGCGTCGCCGGGAACAGCGTCAGGAACTCGTGCAGCACCTTGGCGTTGGTCGATAGCGAGGTGCCGAAGTCGCCTTGCAGCAACTGCCCCATGTAGTCGAGGAACTGCTTCCACACCGGCTGGTCGAGGCCGAGCTCATGGCGGAACTGCGCCAGGCGCTCGGCCGAGATGCCGCGCTCGCCGACACGCACCTCCACCGGATCGCCGGGCACGAGCCGGATCGCCACGAAGGTGACGAACATCAGCGCGATGAAGGTCGGGATGGTCAGCGCCAAGCGGCGCAGCAGGTAGCGGATCAAGCGGCGCCGCGGCGAAGCGTTACTTCAACTCCACCCCATTGAACTGATGCGAGCCGAACGGGCTCTGCTTGTAGCCCGTGACTTCCTTGCGCATCACCTCATAGACGACCGAATGCGCGATCTTCATGTCGGGCGCGTCGTCGTGCTCGATGACCTGCATCTCCGCGTAGAGCTTGGTGCGCTCCTTCACGTCGGCGAGCGTGCGCGCCTTGACCAGACGGTCGTCGAATTCCTTGTTGCACCACTTCGACAGGTTCTGCCCGCCCGGCCGCGCCGCTTCGCAGCCGCGCAGGAAGAAGAAGTTGTCCGGGTCGCCGTTGTCGCCCGTCCAGCCGAGCATGCCGGTGACGTGCTCGCCCTGCTGCATGCGCTTGCGGTACTCGCCCCACTCGAAGGTGACGAGCTTGGCGTTGACGCCGACCTTGGCCAGGTCGGCCTGCATCATCTCGGCGATGCGCTTGGCGTTCGGGTTGTACGGCCGCTGCACCGGCATGTACCAGAGGTCGATCTCGAGCGGCGTCTTCACGCCCGCCTTGGCCAGCATGTCCTTCGCTTTGGCCGAGTCGAACGGATAGTCCTTCACCGCTTCGTTGTACGACCACAGCGTCGGCGGGATCAGGTTCTTCGCCGACTGCCCTGCGCCGAGGTACACGTCCTTGATGATCGCCGCCTTGTCGATCGCCATGCTCATGGCTTGACGCACTTCCTTCTTGTCGAACGGCGGCTTTTGCGTGTTGAACGCCCAGTAGGCGATGTTCAGGCCCGGCTGGTTGATGACGCGCAGGCTGGCGTCTTTCTGCATCTCGGGCAGATCGGCCGGGCGCGGCGCGATGACGAAGTGGCACTCGCCCGCCTTCATCTTGCTGTAGCGCGCCGTCGGGTCCGGCGTGATCGCATAGACGAGGTCATCGACCAGCGCCTTCTCGCCCCAGTAGCCGGGGTTGGCCTTGTAGCGGATCACCGCGTCCTTCTGGTAGGTGACGAACGAGAACGGACCCGGTGCCCACAGGGAACTGGTCGAGCTGCTCCTTCTTGCCGGCCTTGTCGAGCATCGCCGCGTACTCGGCCGAATGGATGCTCGCGAAGTCCATCGCCAGATTGGCGAGCATCGTCACGTTCGGGTTCTTGAACGTCATGCGCACCGTCAGCGGATCGACCTTCTCGATCGACACCAGGTCGTCCTTGAAGCCCATGTCGGCGAAGTAGTCGTACTTGCCGCCGGAGACCTTGGCGTAGGGGTGCGCCTCTTTCCATTGGCGCTCGAACGAGAAGATCACGTCGTCGGCGTTGAAGTCGCGCGTCGGCTTGAAGCCGTTGACGCCCGAGTGGAACTTGACGCCCTTCCTCAGCTTGAAAGTGAAGACCTTGCTGTCGGGCGACACCGTCCAGCTCTCGGCCAGGCCGGGCTCGACCTGCGTCGAGCCGCGCTTGAACTCGGTCAGCTTGTCGTACACCGGCCGCGCGGCGTCGAAGCTGGTGCCGGTGGTGTTCAGCGCCGGCGTGAAGTTCTCCGGCGAGCCTTCGGAGCAATAGACGAGGGTCTTGGCGGCGGCGGGCAGCGCGAAGGCGACCGCGGCGGCCAGCACGCACGTGCAACGCGACGCAAGAGGAGCGAGGTTCATGAGGCGATCTCCTTTGAGAAGCGGGCACTGTAAGCACAAAGCCCGCAGACCGCCTCAGGACTTGTCTTGCTGCTTCAACTCCGCAAACGACTGCAGGCGCCCGGCGATCGCGCTCGCCGCCACGGTCGCCGGGCTGGCGAGCCAGACGCTGCCAGGCCCGGAGCGGCCAGGGAAGTTGCGGTTGATCGCGCTCACCGTCACTTGTTCATCGGCGGTCGAAGCGCCGGGCCCGCAGTTCGCGCAGGCACCGCAGGCCGGTTGCAGCATTTCGGCGCCGACGGCCTCGAACGTGGGCAGGTAGCCGCGCGCGGTGCAGTAGTCGCGCACGGCGGTCGTGCCGAACTGCAGGTACAGCGTCGCCTTCGAACGCAGCCCGCGCGCGGCGGCCCAGGCCAGCACCGCGTGGTACTGATCGAAGTCTTCGCGCTTGCCGGCGGTGCAGGAGCCGCCGTAGGCGATGTCGATGCGTGGCCGCTCGCTCAACTGCGACAGCGGCACGCCACGGCCCGGGTCGCCCGGGCGCGCGACCATCGGGCTCAGCCGGTTGCAATCGACGCCGATCGTCGCCGCGTAGCGCGCGCCCTCGTCGCTCTTCATCCACGGCTCGAGCGTGAAGGCGATGCCGCGGCGCTCGTGCAGATAGCGCACCGTCTCGTCATCGGGCTCGACGATGCCGGTGAAGCCGCCCAACTCAGCCGTCATGTTGGTCAGCGTCGCGCGTTCGTCGGTGCCCAGCGCACGGATCGCGCTGCCGCCGAACTCGAAGACGCGGCCGACGCCCGCGCCCTGCTTCATCGCCGGCAGCGCGAGCAAGTGCAGCACCAAGTCCTTCGCGCTCACGCCCGGCGGCAGCAGGCCGGCGCATTCGATGCGCAGCACCTCGGGCATCGTGAAGCGCACGGCGCCGGTGACGAAGGCGTTGGCCATGTCGGTGGTGCCGACGCCAAAGGCCACGCAGCCGACGGCGCCGCTGTGCGGCGTGTGCGAATCGGTGCCGACGATCAACTGCCCCGGCAACGCGTAGCGCTCGGCCACCAGCGCGTGCGAGATGCCCTGGCTGCCGGTGTTGCCCTCGTCGCCGGCTTCGAGCGCTTGCAGGTAGCCGTGGTGCGTGAGGCGGTGCTTGTCAACGAAGGCGCGGTGCGCCCGCGACAAACCCTGCACACCGCCGACGAGGCCTTGGCTCACGTGCGCGGGGCTGCGGTGCACGTAAGACAGGTGGTCTTCGAAGGCGACGATGGTCTCGGGCTCGTGCAACGCGAGGTCGTTGCCGAAAGCTTCGTCGAGCATGTGCGCTGCCATGCCGGTGTAGTACTCGTGGATGAAGCGCAAGTCGGCGCGCACGAAGCCGCCCTCGCCGGGTTGCAGTAGCGCGCCGAGGGTGTGGCGGTGCACGATCTTCTCGAACAGCGTCAACGCCCCACCCCCGTTTGCCCTGAGCTTGTCTTCCCGATCGTCCTCGGCTTGTCGAAGGAAGGGCTGGGCTTCGACAGGCTCAGCCCGAACGGCGTTGTGCCCGTACTTCAACAACCCACCGGCGCGCACGATCGCCGCCGCCAGCGCATCGCGCCCTTGCAGCAACTCGTCGAGCTCGATCGTTTCACCCCGCGCGATGCGATCCACCAACGACAAGTCCGTGCTTGTCAGCAACCCGACGTTGTCCGCGTTCTGCCGGTAGATGCGCTCGAAGCTCTCGGCGATCACCAGCCGAATGCCCGCCGCGCGCTCGGCGACCACGCTGTGCTCGCGCGAGCTGCCCTTGCCGTAGCGCTTGCCGGCGACGATGACCTCGACACCGGCATTGCGCAGCGCATCGCGCGCGATCGGCAACCGATCGCCGGCCTTGAAGCCGGTGTGCGCATGGCGGCCGAGCGTGGCGTCGAAGTGCACCATCGCCGGCAGCGGCGTGATTTCGTCGGTGGAAACGTCGTCGCGCAGCGGCGCCGCCGCAGCGAGCGACAGCGCTGCGCCTTCGAGCTGCGCGCTGACGAGCGCCGGGTCGGCGCAGAGGAACAGCAACCGTGGCCGAAAGGCCAGCGCGTTCACTGCAACTCGATCCCCGCCTTCTTCACCAGCTTGGCGTACTTCTCTTTCTCGCTGCGGAAATAGGTCTGCGCGACCTCGCTCGTACTGATGTTGATCGTGTTGCCTTGTTTGACCATCGCTTCTTTCACCGCCGGGTCGTTGAACGCGGCCACCAGCGCTTCATGCACGCGCTTCACGTCGGCCGCGCTCATGCCCTTGGGGCCGAGCACGCCGAACCAAGCCTCGACGACGTAGTTCGGCGAGCCCTGCTCGGCGATCGTCGGGATCTCCGGCGCCGCCGGCGTGCGCTGCGCGCCACCGACGCCGATGGCGCGTAAAGCGCCGCTCTTGATGTGCTGCTGCACGCTCGGCAGCGCCAGCGTGCCGAAGTCGATCTGGCCGCCGATCAGGTCGGTGACCATCGGCCCCACGCCCTTGTACGGAATGTGGCGCGCCGTCGCACCGACCTCGCCGACGTACTGCTCGCCGGTGAGGTGCAGGATGGTGCCGTTGCCGCCCGAGCCGTAGTTGAACTCGCCGGGCTTGCTCTTCAGCAGCGCGGCGAATTCCTTGTGATTCGTCGCGCTGACCTTGGCCGGGTTGACGACGATGACGATCGGCGTCGCGCCGATGACGGCGATCGGCGTGAAGTCGCCCGGCATGTCGAACGGCACGCTCTTGAAGACGCTCGGCAGGATGACGACGTTGTTGGAAACGATCGACAGCGTCATGCCGTCCGGCGCCGACTTGGCCAGCGCCTGCAAGCCGACGATGCCGCCGGCCCCCGGCTGGTTATCGACGACGATCGCCGCGCCGAGCGCCTTGGCCAGCGCCGGCTGCGCCGCGCGCGTGATCGCATCGACGCCGCTGCCGGTGGCGTTGGGCAGGATGAATTTGACTGTCTTCTCGCCGACTTGCGCGAACGCGGGCGCTGTCAACAGCGCCGTCAATGCGGCTGCCATCAACGTGCGGCGGGTGCTGGAACTGAACATCGTGTCTGTCGATCCTGCTCGTACCTCCGTTCGCGCTGAGCTTGTCGAAGCGCTTCGACAGGCTCAGCGCGAACGGGCTTTGGTCTCATCACGCCACCGCGTGAGATTCGATCAGCGCATCGATCTCTCGTTGGCTCAGGCCGACAGCGCTGAGCACTTCGCGCGTGTGCTCGCCGCGCTTCGGCGGATTCAAACGCACCCCAAGCCGTCGGCCGTCGAGCGTGAACGGGAACAGCGTCGTCTTCACCGTGGCCCCCGCGCGCTCGCCATCGGTGAGCTGGATGTCGGCCAGGCCACCGGTGGCGACGAGGTGCGGATCGTCGAGCAACTCCTCGGGTTTGCGAATCGGTGCAAACGGCAGGCCGGCGGCTTCCATCTTCTGCGCCAACTCGTCGGCGCTGAAAGCCTTCAAGCGCTTGCCGAGTTCAACGAGCAGCGTCGGCCGCGCACGCACGCGGTCGTTGTTGAGCGCGAGCGCCGGGTCGGCCTTCATGTCGGTCAAGCCGAGCGCATCGCAGAAGGTCACCCATTGCCCGTCACTCACCGCCGCCAGAAAAATCTGCTCGCCGTCCTTCACCGTGAAGACGTCGTAGATCGCCCACGGGCTGATGCGCGCCGGCATCGGCGCGGCCGGCTGGCCGGTGATCGCGTACTGCAGCATGTGCTGGCCGACGAGAAAAATGTTGTTCTCGTACAGCGCCGACTGCACCTCCATGCCACGGCCGCTGATGCCGCGCTGGATCAATGCGCCCAGGATCGCGATGGCGCCGAACATGCCGCCCATGATGTCGTTGACCGACGAGCCCGCGCGCAGCGGATCGCCCGGCCGGCCGGTCATGTAGGCCAGGCCGCCCATCATCTGCACCACTTCGTCGAGCGCGGTGCGGTGGTCGTACGGACCGGGCAGAAAACCTTTCAGGTTGGCGTAGATCAGCCTCGGGTTGGTCTTCGACAGCGACGCGTGGTCGAGACCGTACTTGGCCATCGAGCCGGGTTTGAAGTTCTCGGCCACCACGTCGGCGCTGGCGCAGAGCTTGCGCGCCGCGGCCGCGCCATCGGCTTTGGTGAGATCGATCTGGATGCTCTTCTTGTTGCGGTTGAAGAGCGGAAAAAAGCCGATGCCGGCGCCGAGCAGCGTGCGCGTGCGGTCGCCGTCGATCGGCTCGACCTTGATGACATCGGCGCCGAGATCGGCGAGCACCATGCCGCAGGTCGGGCCCATCACCATGTGCGTGAACTCGACGACCTTCAGACCTTTCAGTGGTTGATGGTTCATGCATTCACCGTCTTCGGCAAGCCCGCGCGCCAGATCGCGCCGTGCAGCGGCTCACCATCCAGCCACTGCCCCACTTGCGCGCGCAATGCCATCAGCGCGTTGAAGTCCAAGCCGGTCGGCACGCCCATGCTCGCGAAAAGATACGCTACGTCTTCGGTGGCGACATTGCCGCTCGCCCCCGGCGCATGCGGGCAGCCGCCGATGCCGCCGTTGCAGGCGTCGAAACGGCGGATGCCGGCCTGCCACGCGGCAAAGCAGTTGGCCAGGCCGAGGCCGCGCGTGTCATGGAAGTGCGCGGTGGACAGCTTGTCGCCCGCGACGTCGATCGCCTGCTCGAACAGCGTCTTCACCGCCAGCGGATCGGCGTAGCCGACGGTGTCGGCCAGGCCGACCGCATCGACGCCGACGTTCAGCGCTGCGCGCACCAGGCGCAGCACTTCGGCCGGCTCGACCCTCCCCTGGATCGTGCAGCCGAAGGCCGTGGACAGGCCGATCTCGACGCGGCAATCGCTGCCCTTGCTGTCGCGCAGATCGACGATGCGCGCCAGGTCGGCCACCACCTCGTCGGGCGTGCGCTTCAGGTTCGCCAGGCTGTGCGCGTGGCTCGCCGACAGCGGCAGCAGCATCGAATGCGCAGCGCATTCGAGCGCCCGCTCGGCGCCCTTCAGGTTCGGCACCAGCACCGACGCCGCGAGTCCCGGCAACGTTTTCGCAAACGCCACCAGCTCGGCTGTGTCGGCGAGTTGCGGCATCAACTTCGCCGGCACGAAGGAGCCGACCTCGATCTCGCGCACGCCGGCCGCATGGGCCAGGCGCAGCCATTCGAGTTTGTGCGCCGTCGGCAGCACACGCGGCAGGATCTGCAGGCCGTCGCGAAGGCCGACTTCGCGCACGATCACGGTGTCGTTCATGCCCTGCAATGTGCCACGCGGCTGCAAGCCGTCAAGCCGCCCGAGCCTTCACCTCCAACGCCGCCTTCAACCCCGCGTCCAACTTCAACTGCCTGGCCAACTCGTCCAGATAGGCCCGCTCCATCGTCGTCGTCTCATCGACCACGAGCGCGCTGGCCAGATAGATTTCGGCGGCCATCTCGGGGCTGCTGCTGGCGCGGGCCACGTCGGCCGGCTCGACCGGGCGGCGCAACTCGTCTTCGACCCAGCGCCGCGTGGCCGGGTCGGCTTCGCTGCGCGTCAGTTCAGCCTCGACGAGACCACGCTCACGATCGTCCATGTGGCCGTCGGCCTTGGCCGCCGCGATCATCGCCTTCAGCATCGCCTGGCTGTGCAGTTCGAGTTGCGGCGCCGGCAGCGCAGCGAAGCCGGGCACCGAGGGCATCGTTTGCGGCGCACCCGCGGCGGCAGCCGGCGGCTGCGCCTGTTGTTTGGCCTGGTGCTCCTGATAGACCTTCCAGGCCAGCGTGCCGATCGCCGCCACGCTGCCCAACTTCAAGGCCGAGCCCGCGAGGCTGCGGCCGCGCCTGCTGCCGAGCAACAGTGCCAACGCGCCGCCGGCCGCGGCGCCGGTGGCGTACTTGCCGAGGTCTCCGGACTGTTTGGCGCTTTCGTATTTCTGCGTGCCCGATTGCAGCAGTTGTTCGAGGATGTTCTGGATGTTCATGAAAAGGCTCCTTCGCTGGTCAGCGCTGCCCACTTTAAGGCGATCACAATCGCCCCACCATGCTGCCTTTCGATGACCCCGCCCACGACCGCGAAGTCGGCGCGCGCCGCGCCACGCGCGACACGACGCGCATCGACGACACGCGCATCGACGCCGTGCGCCCTTTGGTCACGCCGGCCCTGCTGATGGAGAAGCTGCCGGGCTCGCAGCGCGCGCTGTCGCTGGTCGAGCAGAGCCGGCAGGCGCTGTCGCGCGTGCTGCAAGGCAGCGACGACCGGCTGATCGTCGTCGTCGGGCCGTGCTCGATCCATGACCATGCACAAGCGATCGAATACGCCACGAAGCTGAAAGGCGCGGCCGATTCGCTCGGCGACGCCCTGCTGATCGTCATGCGCACCTACTTCGAGAAACCGCGCACGACGGTCGGCTGGAAGGGCTACATCAACGACCCGCACCTCGACGGCACGTTCGCGATGAACGAAGGCCTCGAAATGGCGCGCCGGCTGTTGCTCGACATCGTCGAGATCGGCCTGCCGGTGGGCACCGAGTTTCTCGACCTGCTCTCGCCACAGTTCATCTCCGACCTCGTCGCCTGGGGCGCGATCGGCGCGCGGACCACGGAGAGCCAGAGCCACCGTCAGTTGGCGTCGGGCCTGTCGTGCCCGGTCGGCTTCAAGAACGGCACCGACGGCGGCGTGCAAGTGGCGGTCGATGCGATCGTCGCCGCGTCGGCGCCGCATGCCTTCATGGGCATGACGAAGATGGGCATGGCGGCGATCTTCGAGACGCGCGGCAATGCCGATTGCCACGTCATCCTGCGCGGCGGCCATGAACCGAACTACGGCGCCGCGCCGGTGCAGGCGGCGTGCGATGCGCTGCGCCATGCCGGCCGGCGCGAGCAGGTGATGATCGACTGCTCGCATGCCAACAGCCGCAAGCAGCACACGAAGCAGATCGAGATCGCCGCCGACATCGCCGCGCGCATCGCCGCCGGCGAGCGCCGCATCAGCGGCGTGATGATCGAGAGCCACTTGCAAGAAGGCCGGCAAGACCTGCGGCCGGGCCAGCCGCTGAAACACGGCGTGTCGATCACCGACGCCTGCCTCGGCTGGGCCCAGACCGAGCCGCTGCTGCAATCGTTGGCGCAGGCCGTGCGCGCGCGGCGTTGACAGCAGCGCGTCCTACCGCGCCACGTCCACCGCCTGCCCGAGCCGCGCGCTACGTGCTAGCGCATCGAGCGTGGCCGCGTTGTCCAGGCTCGCTTGCGCCGCGCGCTCGATGGCGGCGTGATCGTCGGCGGCGATGACACGCGCAAACGCTTCGGCTGCAAAACGAAAGCCGCTGCCGGTGCCCGCCTCGACGTTCTCGAACGGCACCGAGTTGGCGGTGCCGCGGCGCACGCGCAACGAACTCGGCAGGTAGCCCCAGGCGTGGCCGCCGGCCTGGTCGCTGGTGTGGTTCAGATACTCGGTGTCGATCGTGCCGGCCGCACCGACGATGGTGGCGCGGCGGTGGTTGGCCGCATCCATCGCGCACGACAGTTGCGCCCTCCTGCCGTCGGCGTAGTGCAGGGTCGCCGACAGGCTGATGTCCACGCCGCTGTCGGCCCAGCTCGCATCGGCCCTCACGCGTTGCGGCGCGCAGCCCATCGCCAGGCGGATGATGGACAGCGCATAAGAGCCGGCATCGAGCAGCGCGCCGCCGCCCAGCTCGGGCTTGGAGCGGATGTTGGTCTGCGCATTGGCCAGCATGAAACCGAAGCACGACTGCACCGAGCGCACGTGGCCGATGGCGCCTTCTTGCAGCAGCGCGACGAGCCGGCCCGTCTGCGGCTGAAAGTAGTACGGGTAGGACTCGAGCAGCATCACGCCGTGGCGGCGTGCGGCGTCGAACATCGCGCGCGCTTGCGCCTCGTTCAACGCCAGCGGCTTTTCGCACAACACATGCTTGCCGTGCGCCGCGGCGGCGATGGCCCACTCGGCGTGCAGGCTGTTCGGCAGCGGGACATAGACCGCATCGACCTCGGCATCGGCGAGCAGCGCCTCGTAGCTGCCGTGGTGGCGGCCGATGCCCTGCTCCGCCGCGAAGGCGGCCGCGGTCTCGGCGTTGCGGCTGGCCACCGCGACACAGCGCACCGCCGGACTGGCCGCGACGTCGCGGCTGAACTGGCGGGCGATGTTGGCGCAACCGAGGATGCCGATGCGCAGTGGTGAATCGGTTTTCATGGGCGCCTCCCCGACTGGAAAGGCGCCCAGGATACGCCGCTGTTTTCAGTCGCCGCCGTCGTTGTCCGGCACCTCAACGCGCTGCCGCGCGGCGTTGACGACAAGCGTGTTCCAGCGCCGTCGCTGGTCGGGCGACGCGGACCACTCGCTGCCGAACAAGGCGCGGCCCTGGTCGTGCATCAGCAGCGCCAGTTGCGCCGACGGCAGGTGCCCGCTGTCGGCCATCGCCGCAAAGCGGCCGAAGGCCGCCGCGTAGCGCTGATCGCGAAACGACTGCACCGCGTCGGCATAGCGTTCTCGCTGCGCCTGCGGCGAACGGGTGGCGGCGTCGGCCGCTACCGCGGCCGCAATGTGTGCAGCCACGACCAGAAGGCTGGAGACAAGGGCGGTTCGGTATGCATTCATGGCAAGTCCTCGGCAGATGTGGATGGGGCTACCCGGCACCACGCAAACCGGTCCGGTTTGCGGACACACCCCCCACACTTCAGAGTCGCACCGCGCTCGCGATCACGAACTCGCCCGGCAGGCGGTAGCTGCCGTCGCGCTGGCGCCAGGGCGCGATCGCGTCCACGTAGCGCGCGCGAACACGCGAGCGCGCGGCCGCGTCGAAGCGCGACCAGGCCAGCGCCACCGGTCCACCGACGAACGCGGCGTCGCACGCCTGTTCGGCATCGGCGTAGTCGAGCGTGACCGACAGGCGCTGCTGCACGACGTTTGCAAACGTCGCCTCGGCGCACGAACGCGCCAGCGTGTCGCGTTGACCGAGGCGAAAGAACAGCGGGCAGACCTCGCTGGCCACTTCGGCCTCGACGATCGGGAACACCGGCGCCCAGCCGCAACGCGCACGCTCGCCCCAGACCGCCAGCGCGACGCGCCCGCCGGGGCGCAGCACGCGCGCCATCTCGCGCAGCGCGCGCTCAGGCGCGGGCAGGTACATCAGGCCGAGCGCGCACAGCGCAGACGTCGAAGCTCGCATCGGCGACGCCGTCGAGCGCTTCGCCGTCCATGCGCATGAAGCGCGCCTGTGGCAGCGCCCGTTGGTGCGCGGCGGCGACCATCTGCTCGGCGATGTCGATGCCGAGCACCTGGCCGCTCGCGCCGACAGCGCGCGCCGCCGCCGCACTGACGATGCCCGTGCCGCAGGCCACGTCGATCACGCGCTCGCCCGGCGCCAGCGCGGCCGCTTCGAGCATGGCCGCCTGGGCCGGTGCGAGCTGCCGCTGCCACAGCGCTTCGTAATCGGCGGCGGCGAGGTCCCAGCCGTAGCGCTGCACGCGCCGCTGCACGCGCGCGTCCATGGTCAGCGGCGCGTGATCACCACTTCGAGGTACTCGCTCGGCGCCACGAACGAGTTCGCGCCGGCTTTGTTGTGGCGCTCGAGCAGCTCGGCGAGATCGCGTTCCAGCGCCGCAGCGCCGTCGGCCGGCAGCGCCGCAAACGCCTTGTGCACCGGGCCGTACCAGGTGCGGAAAACGTCGATGAAGTGCGCGGCCGAGCGGTAGCGGAAGCTGAAATGGCGTGACGTGCACTCGATCGACGCGGCACGGTCGCCGAACAACGATTGCAGGTGCTTCTCGGTGCCCCACAGCGATGGCGGCTGCACGCCGGCCGGCGGCGGCAGATGGCGGCCGAGCACCTTGAACATCTGGCCGATCAGGCTGTCGGGCGTCCAGTTGGCCAGGCCGATGCGGCCGCCCGGTTTGCACACGCGCGCCATCTCGGCGGCAGCGCGTGCATGGTCGGGCGCGAACATGACGCCGAAGGTCGAGAGCACGGCGTCGAAACTGGTGTCGGCATACGGCAGCGCTTCGGCATCGGCGACTTCGAACTTGACTTGCCAATGTTCGGCGCGCGCACGCTCGGCGCCGCGGTCGAGCAGGCTGCCGACGTAGTCGGTGGAGGTGACGATGCCGCCGCGCCTCGCGGCGGCGAGCGTCGCGTTGCCGTTGCCGGCGGCGACGTCGAGCACGGTTTGATCGAAGTGGATGTCGCAGGCTTCGGCCAGTTGCTCGCCGACGATCTGCAGCGTCGTGCCGATGACGGCGTAGTCACCGGCGGACCAGGCGGCTTGCTGGCGGGTCTTGATGGCGTTGAAGTCAGGGGCGTTCATGGCAGCGGTCTCCTGTGGATGGGTGGCGCACTGTCCGGCAAGCCGGACCGGTCTGTCCTGTTCGATCGTCCCGAGTGTTTGACCGATCGTCCGCAGCGAGCAATCTAGGGATGACGCAGCCGCCGGGCGCGAACACAATCGGCGGCGTCACTTTCAGCGAGGTTCACGATGGCCGCACAAGATCTCGCCACCGCACTGCAGCGTGTGCACGCCGTGCTGCAACGCCGTCCCGACACCGGTCTGCACGACGACGCGCCGGCCACGGCGCGCTGGAACGGCGGCACGCGTGTCGTTGCCATCCACGCCAACGGCGCGCAAGTGTTGACCGACATGCCGGCCGAGCTCGGCGGCACGGGCGACCAGGTCACGCCGGGCTGGTTGTTCCGCGCCGGCTTTGCATCGTGTGCGGCGACGAGCATCGTCATGGCCGCGGCGCGAGAAGGCATCGCGCTGAAGACGCTCGAGCTGCGCGCCAGCAGCCGCTCCGACACGCGTGGCCTGCTCGGCATGGCGGACGCGAAGGGCGAGCCGGTCGATGCGATGCCGGGTGACGTGCAGTTGCACGTGCGCATCGCTGCCGACGGCGTGCCGCCCGAGCGCCTGCGCTCGCTGGCCGAACGCGGCATCGCCTGCTCGCCGATCCCGCGCGCGGTGCAGCATGCGGTGCCGTTCGCGCTGCACATCGACGTCGATTGATGGACGCGCTGTCGCAAACGCTGCGTGTCGTTCGGTTATCGAGCGCGATCTTCATCAACGCGCGCTTTTCCGCGCCCTGGTGCTACCAGTCGCCGCGCGCCGATCAGGTGGTGCACCTGCTCGCACCCGGCGCCGAGCGCCTGGTGATCTTCCACCTGATCGTCGAGGGCGATTGCCATGCGCTGCTCGGCAACGACGCACCGGTGCACCTCTCGGCCGGCGACGTCGTGCTGTTTCCGCAAGGCGACGCGCACCTGATGTGTTCCGAACTCGGTGTGCCGCCCGCCACCGGCGGCGCGCCTCTCGCCGAACTGCTGTCGCGCCGGCCGTGCCAACTCGCCTACGGCGGCGGCGGCGCGCCGACGCGCCTGGTCTGCGGCTACCTGGCCTGCGACGCACGTCTGGCGCGCCTGCTGCTCGACGGGCTGCCGCCGATCGTGCGCGTCAACGTGCGCGGCTCGGCCGCCGGGCTGTGGCTCGAATCGTCGGTGCGCTACGCGCTGGCCGAAGCGCGCTCGCCGCGGCCCGGCGGCGAAGGCGTGCTGGCCAAACTCTCCGAGGTGCTGTTCATCGAGGTGCTGCGGCTGTACATGAACGAACACAGCGAGGGCCGCACCGGCTGGCTCGCCGGCGTCGGCGACCGCATCGTCGGCGCGGCGTTGAACGCCATGCACGAGCAGCCGGCGCATCCGTGGACGCTCGAAGAACTCGCGCACACCGCCAACACCTCGCGCTCGGTGTTCGCCGAGCGTTTTGCGCAACTCGTCGGCAGCACGCCGATGCAGTACCTGACGCAGTGGCGCATGCTGCTGGCATCGAACCTGCTGTGCCAGAGCCAGGCGCCGCTGGCTCGCATCGCCAACGATGTCGGCTACCAGACCGACGCCGCGTTCAGCCGGGCGTTCAGCCGGGAGTTCGGCGTGCCGCCCGCGGCGTGGCGGCGGCGGCAAGCGGCGCAGGTGGCATCATGAGCCTGAGTGCTCGGCTACCAAACCCACCAAACGCACGTCGCCATCAACGGCGTTGAGGATCTGCTGATCCGCTCGCTGATCGACCGCCAGCAGTTTCACGATCCACGCGGTCACGCCGAGCGCATCGGCATCTCTTCCGCCTCGTGGCCCTTGTTCGGCATGGCGTGGCTCTCGGGCATGGCACTGGCGGCGCGTCTAGCGCAGCGCGACGTGCTCGACGGCGAACGCATCCTCGAAATCGGCTGCGGCCTGGCCTTGCCGAGCCTGGTGGCGCACCGCCGCGGCGCCGACATCACGGCCAGCGACTGCCATCCGCTGGCGTCGCGTTTTCTGCGCGCCAACCTGCGATTGAACGGCTTGGCGCCGATGAGTTACCGCCATGGCCAGTGGAACGTGCCGCTGCGCGATCGCGCGCGCGCAGCGGCGCACTGCGGCAGCGTGGTGCGCGGCCGCTACGACCTCATCATCGGCAGCGACCTGCTCTACGAGCGCGATGCCACTGGCGGCCTGGCATCGTTCATCGGCCGGCACGCCAGTACGCGCTCGCAGGTCTGGATCGTCGATCCGGACCGCGGCAACCGCGCCGCCTTCCATCGCCAGATGGCAACGGAAGGTTTCAATAGTCGCAGCGAAGAGCGGCTCGATGCGCTGTCCTACAAAGGCCGGCTGATCACCTACGAGCGCTGTTGAAACTACTATCGCCCTTGCTCGTTCAACGATGGAGGCTTTCGATGAGCTCAATGACTTTCTGGCGCGGCCGTTTGCAGCGCCCTGCTGGCGCTGCTGTTCTTCGCCGGCGCGGTGCAGGCGCAAGCGGTGCGCGTCGGCTCGAAGATCGACACCGAAGGCGCGTTGCTCGGCAACCTGATCGTGCAGGTGCTCGAAGCCGGCGGCGTGAAGACCGAGAACAAGCTGCAGCTCGGCAACACCAAGATCGTTCGCGGCGCGCTGGTGGCCGGTGAGATCGATCTCTACCCCGAGTACACCGGCAACGGCGCGTTCTTTCACGCCGATGAGAAGAACCCGGCGTGGAAGCAACTCGATGCCGGCTATCAGCGCATCAAGCAACTCGACGCTGAGAAGAACAAGCTGGTCTGGTTGGCGCCGGCGCCGGCCAACAACACCTGGGCGATCGCGATTCGCAAAGACGTTGCTGCCGCGCAGAAGTTGAAGTCGCTCGCCGACTTCGGCCAATGGGTGGCCGGCGGCGGCAAGGTCAAGCTGGCCGCGTCGGCCGAGTTCGCCGAGCGGCCCGATGCCCTGCCCGCGTTTCAATCGGCCTACGGTTTCAAGCTGACGCAAGACCAGTTGCTGCTGCTCGCCGGCGGCGACACCGCGGCAACGATCAAGGCCGCGGCCGAGCAGACCTCGGGCGTCAACGCCGCGATGGCCTACGGCACCGACGGCCCGCTGGCCGCGCTCGGCCTCGTCGTCCTGGACGATACGAAAGGCGTGCAGCCGGTGTATGCCCCCGCGCCTGTCGTGCGTGCCGATGTGCTCGCCAAGCAGCCGAAGATCGAAGCCCTGCTCGCGCCGCTGTTCAAGACGCTCGACACCGCGACGCTGCAACGCCTGAACGCGCAGATCGCGCTCGAAGGGCAGGATGCGAAGAAGGTGGCGGCGGCGCATCTCAAGGCGACGGGTTTGCTGAAGTGAGCGCGCCGCCGAGCGCTGGCGCTGGCGATGACTGCAGCGCACGCCGGTGGTTCACAACCGCGTGCTGCTGGCGATCATGCTGGCGGCGTTCGCCGCAGCGTTCGCCATGTCGTTCGTCAGCGTCGCGCCGAACCGGCTGGTGTCGGGCAACGGCGTGCCGTTGTACGGTCTGATGAGCGCGGGCCGGCATGCCGCTGGCGCTGCCCGCGGCGCTCGTGCTGCTGGCGGCCTTCATGCCGCCCGCGCGCTGGCTGCACGGCGCCGTCGCCGTCGCTGCCGCGCTGCTGCTGACTGGGCTGCTGTGGCTGGCCGGCAGCGAGGCAACGCAACAGTCGAGCGCGCTGTCGCCGCTGGCGCGCGTCTCGCTCGGCGGCGGCTTCTGGGTGTTGGCGCTGCTGTGCTGGCTCGCAGCGGCCGATGCCGTGCAGCGCCTGGGCCTGTCGCCGGCGCGGCGAACGCTGGCGCTGCTGGCGTTGCTGTTGCCGGCGTTGCTGCTGCTGGCCAGCGGCGCGCTCGATGCGCTGTCGCTGCACAAGGAGTACGTGAACCGGCAAGAGGTTTTCAACGCCGCCGGCCAGCGCCACCTGCAGATCGTGCTCAGTGCGCTGCTGCCGGCGCTGGCGATCGGCGTGCCGCTGGGCGTGGCCGCGGCGCGCAGCAAGGCGTTGTCCGGACCGTTGTTCGCCGTGCTCAACATCATCCAGACGGTGCCGTCGATCGCGCTCTTCGCGCTGCTGATCGCACCGCTCGGCGCGCTGGCCGAGTGGGTGCCGGCGCTGGGCCTGAAGGGCATCGGCCTGCTGCCGGCGGCGATCGCGCTGACGCTGTACGCGCTGCTGCCGATCGTGCACGGCACGGCGTCGGGGTTGGCGCAGGTGCCGGCGTCGGCGGTCGAAGCCGCCACCGGCATCGGCATGACGCGGCGTCAGACGTTCTGGCGCGTGCGCGTGCCGCTGGCGCTGCCTGTCCTGCTGTCGGGGCTGCGCGTGACCACCGTGCAGGTCATGGGCCTGGCGGTCGTGGCGGCGTTGATCGGTGCCGGCGGATTCGGCGCGCTCGTCTTCCAGGGCCTGTCGAGCAGCGCGCTCGATCTGGTGCTGCTGGGCGTGCTGCCGGTGCTGGCACTCGCGATGGCTGCTGACGCCGCGCTTGCCTTGCTTGGCGCCGTGGTGCAAAGGCAGGCGCGGTGATCGAGCTGCACGGCGTCGGCAAGTCGTTCGGCGCCACGCGCGCCGTCGATGACGTGTCGCTCGCCATCGCGCGCGGCGAGTTCGTCGTTCTCGTCGGCGCTTCGGGCTCGGGCAAATCGACGCTGCTGAAGATGATCAACCGCATGGTCGAGCACGACCGCGGCCGCATCGTCTTCGCCGGCCAGGAGATCCGTTCGTTCAAGCCCGAAGACCTGCGCCGCCGCATGGGCTACGCGATCCAGTCGATCGGCCTGTTTCCGCACTGGAACGTGGCGCGCAACATCGCCGCCGTGCCGGAGCTGCTCGGCTGGCCGCGAGACCGCATCGACGCGCGTGTCGATGAGTTGCTGACGCCTGCTCGACCTCGACCCGGCGCAGTACCGCAAGCGCTATCCGAGCCAGTTGTCCGGCGGCCAGCAGCAGCGCGTCGGCGTGGCGCGCGCGCTGGCCGCCGACCCCGAGCTGCTGCTGATGGACGAGCCCTTCGGCGCGCTCGACCCGATCACGCGCGCCGCCCTGCAGCAGGAGATGGCGCGCATCCATCAAGGCTCGGGCAAGACGATCGTGCTGGTGACGCACGACATCGAAGAGGCGCTGCGCCTGGCCACGCGCATCGTGCTGCTCGACCGCGGCCGCGTCGTGCAGGACGGGCCGCCGGCACAACTGCTTGAACAACCGGCCAATGATTTCGTGCGCGAGTTCTTCGGCCGCACCGAGCTCGGCCTGCGCCTGTTGGCGCTGCACCGCGTCGGCGAACGTGTGCGCGCCGGTGAAGCCGGCCGAGGGCGAGCCGGTCGCCGCGGCGATGAGCTTGCGCGACGCGCTGTCGCAGTTCGTGCTGCGCCGCGCCGATCGGCTGCCGGTGGTCGATGCGTCGGGCCGTGCACTCGGCGCGATCCATTTCGCCGACCTGCTGTTGCCGCGTTCGCCGTGACGGCATGAAGGCGCTCGCATCGCTGCTGCGCGACCCGCTGCCCTGGCTGCTCGCCGCGCTGCTCATGCTGGTGCTCGGCATGCCGCTGCTGCGGCCGCTGTTCGCGGCGATGTTCCCGGCGCTCGACCGGCCGCTGTACGAACAGGACAGTTTCGTTGCGCTGCTCGGCTCGCACCTGGCGATCGTCGGCGCGTCGAGCGCGCTGTCGCTCGCGGCCGGCGTGGCCGCAGGAATCTTCGTCACGCGCGACGCCGGCCGCGAGTTCCGGCCGCTGGTCGAGACGCTGGTGGCGATCGCGCAGACCATCCCGCCGGTGGCCGTGCTGGCGATCGCGGTGCCGCTGATCGGCTTCGGCGCGCTGCCGGCACTGATCGCGCTGGCACTGTATGGCCTGCTGCCGATCGTGCGCGCGACGATCGCCGGCATCGAGTCGGTGCCGCGCGGCGTGATCGAAGTCGCCGATGGCCTCGGCCTGCGCCGCACGCAGCGCCTGGCGCGCGTCGAGTTGCCGCTGGCGCTGCCGGTGCTGCTGGCCGGCGTGCGCAGCTCGGTGATCATCAACATCGGCACGGCCGCCGTGGCTTCGACCGTCGGCGCCAAGACCCTCGGCTCGCCGATCATCGTCGGCCTGTCGGGCTTCAACACGGCGTATGTGATCCAGGGCGCGCTGGTCGTCGGTCTGCTGGCCGTCGTCGCCGATCTGGCGTTCGACCGGCTCGGCCAAAAGCTCGGGCGTTGGCGGGCTCCGGGGTGAGCACCGGTCACGGTGCGCTTCGCGAGGCGGCGCAGCATCGTTCACCTGCACCGAGATCACCGATCACTCGACGACCAGCATCGGCACCATCGAGCGCTTCCTGCCTGTGCGCTTTGCCGTCGAGCCCGGCATCACGTCATCGCGCGTGACAGTTGCCGCCAGAATGTGATTCATGGTGACCACCGCCATCCTCAGCGAACACCCGGTCAGCGAGACGATGCGCGCAACGATCCTGGACTGCGTGCTCAACATCGAGGCGCAGCACAACGTCAACGTGCTCTTCGCCTGCGAGTCCGGCAGCCGCGGCTGGGGCTTCGCCTCGCCCGACAGCGACTACGACGTGCGCTTCGTCTATGTGAACCGGCTCGATTGGTACCTGACCGTGGAGCCCGGCCGCGATGTCATCGAGCAGCCGATCAGCGGCGAGCTCAACGTCAACGGCTGGGATTTGCGCAAGGCGTTGAAGTTGCTGCGCGCGTCGAACCCGGTGCTGCTGGAGTGGCTGCGCTCGCCGATTCAATACCTGCACGACGATCGCCTCGCGCCGCGCCTGCGGCAGTTGGCCGAGCAACACCTGCCGTTCGAGCGCGCGTACTACCACTATGTGTCGATGGCGAAGGCGCGACGAGCCCGCGCTGGGAAGGCATTCACGCGTTCGTCCTCGCCGAGCTGGAAGCAGCGCAAGCCCACGCGCCCAAGACGGCACGCAAGCAAAGCGCCGCCGATCTCGACGAGTTTCTTCGCGACGCGGTGAAGGCAGACACCCATCGCATTTGAACCGGACCAGACCGTGGCGCGGTTCGCATTTGTCGAGTATATTTGACAGTTGATGTGCCATCCGAAGCGAGCCCCTTCAGATTGAACCTGCGCGAAGTCGGTCAACTCGTGCGCGAGCGGCGAGAGGCGCTGGGCCTCTCGCAGGAACGTCTTGCGCGCTTGGCAGGCTTGTCGCGCGCCACGATCAACCAACTAGAAACCGGCGTCCTTGTCGATCTCGGCGTCGCCAAGCTCGCAACGCTGATGGACTTGGTTGGGCTGCGGTTCGAGGCCGGCACGCTCTCGCCCCCTCGCAATGGTCTGCTGATGGCAAGCCGCACGGCCGGCGTGAGCTACAAGGCGCAACTCGGCGCATCTGAGTTGGCCAAAGCCCTCGTCACCGGCAACGTACCCGCGGCGTTGGTGCCCCACGTATCGACTTTCTTGGACGAGACGCCACTGCCGCTGGTGATCTCGGCCGTTGAAGAAGCCGCCAGGCGAGGCGGCGTTCCACCGAAGCGCATCTGGGGGCACGTGGTCCGCTGGGCGCACGAACTCCGTTCACCTCGACGGGCCTGGGCTTGACTCGCGGCGCATCGAGCTCAGCATGAGCGGCCGGCCACGCAGGCTGCCGTCTGGGCCTTGGAAGGAACTGCTCGGCCACGCGTTTCGCTTGGTTGACGAGATCGGCGGGCATGGTGCCCGCGATCCTTTCTGGACTTTCGGCGGCGGCACCGTTCTGATGCTGCGCTACCAACACCGGCGCAGCAAGGACATCGACATCTTTGTACCGGATCCGCAGTACCTCGGCTATGTGTCGCCAAGGCTCAGCGACGTGGCCGAGCAGATCTCGTCGGACTATGTCGAAGCAGCGGTCTTCGTGAAGCTGATTCGCCCCGAAGGAGAGATCGACTTCGTGGCTGCGGCCAACCTCACCGCCGAGCCGTTCGAAACCTGGTCCCTCTTGCGCCGCTCGGTCCGTGTCGAAACGGCGACCGAGATCATCGCCAAGAAGCTCTGGCACCGCGGAGACAGACTGAGCGCACGCGATCTGTTCGATTTGTCGCTCGTGATCGAACGCGAACCGGTGTCCTTGCGGTCGGCTGCGCCCTTCCTCATCCGTCATCGGGCGGCATTCATCGAGCAACTTGTCGGAACGTCGCGACGTGTTGAGATCACAGTTCGACGCCATCGACGCGCTG
Source organism: uncultured beta proteobacterium (assembly GCA_963816315.1). Classification (GTDB taxonomy): domain Bacteria; phylum Pseudomonadota; class Gammaproteobacteria; order Burkholderiales; family Burkholderiaceae_C; genus CADEEN01. The sequence goes on along the minus strand of CAWFJZ010000044.1, from coordinate 139,922 downwards.
AACTACCGGCCCACTTTTGAAGAAGCCGCGGCACGCGCGATGCGCTTTCTGGAGCGTCTCCCAGCGGCTTGACGCAGACCGAGACTCCTGCCGCCCTACCCCATCCGCTGCTGGTACAGATTCTGCGGATGCTGCCCTTCGGCGAAGAAAGACCAGCGCTCGGCCAGCAGGCCGAAGTACTGCACGATGAACAGCAGTAGCGCCACGCCCGCCGTGATACCCGCACCGAGCACGACGAGCGCGGCCGCCGGCGCGATGACGCCGAAGACCACCGCGCACAGCCGCATGCCGATGACCTGCCACGGCGTGTGGCCATGAAAGAACTCGCGCGTGCCGAAGCTGCCGGCCGTCATGCCTTGCGAGGTTTGCACGATGCGCGGGTGGCGGATGCCCAGCGCCGTCTGCACGGTTGTCTTCGGCGGCAGCGTCAGGTTGCGCCACAGCGTCAGACCGCGCGAGACACCGCCGATGAGCGTGGCGATCAACGCGGCCAGCGCCAGGTCGGCAGCGTACGGCGGCGCCAGCGCAGCGGCCAGCGCGGTGCACAGCATCAGACCCGAGGCGATGCCGAGCAGCATGTAGTTCCACGGCGTCAGCGGCGTCGCCCATTCGCGGATGGCCTTCACCGCCGCGTAGATCATGCCGGTGCACAGGTAGAGCAACAGCGCCAGCACGGCCGCGCCGATGCCCCAGCCGAAGGTCGCGTGGCCCCACCAGTGCGACAGCGCCCACGCCGCCACGCAGAACAGGAAAGCCGGCAGCACGATGACCTCGCGCGACAGCCACGAGGTGCGCCACATTGCCGCCGAACGCCACGCGCGCAGCGGATGGCCGAGGTGAAAGGTCGCGGCGACGAGGCCGATGGCGCCGAGCAGCAGCGCCAGCCCCGCACCGACGATATAAAAGCTCGTCTGCGGCGCCGGTGTCAGGTGGCCGAGGCTGGCGCCGAGATCGATGCCGACGAGCACCAGCATCAGGCCCTGCGCCGCACCGGCCAGCGTGGTGAAGAAGATCATCGACCAGGGTGGGTGCATGTCAGTGGCGCCCGGCCGCCCGAAGCCACTGACCGCCCCCTCGGGGGGCAGGAGCGCAGCGACGTGGGGGTGGTTTCATCCCGGCATGTTAGTGCCCCCAAAATAGGGTCGATCAGCCATTGAAGCCGCCTGCATGTCCGAATCCTTCATCGTCACCCTGTCCTGCCCCGACCGCGTGGGCATCGTGCATGCCGTCACCGGCTTGCTCGTGGAGCACGACGCCAACATCACCGAGGCGGCGCAGTTCAACGATGCGAGCACGGGTCTGTTCTTCATGCGCGTGCGCTTCGACGTGCAGACACCCGCGCCCGCGCCGCTGCGTGAAGCGTTCACCGCACTGGCGGCCCGCTACGACATGCGCTGGGATCTGCACAACGCCAGCGCACGCATGCCGACGGTGATCATGGTCAGCAAGCTCGGCCACTGCTTGAACGACCTGCTGTTCCGCTACCGCTCGCAACTGCTGCCGGTGGACATCCGCGCCATCGTCTCGAACCACCGCGACTTCTACCAACTCGCAGCGTCGTACGACATTGCGTTCCACCACATTCCGGTCACCGCCGCGACCAAGGAGCGCGCCGAAGATCGGCTGCGCGAAGTGCTGGCGCAGGAGAACGCGGAGCTGGTCGTGCTGGCGCGCTACATGCAGGTCTTGTCGGAGCGCCTGTGCAGCGAGCTCTCGGGCCGCGCGATCAACATCCACCACTCGTTCCTGCCCAGCTTCAAGGGCGCGCGGCCGTACCAGCAGGCCTTCGACCGCGGCGTCAAGCTGATCGGCGCGACCGCGCACTACGTCACCGGCGATCTCGACGAAGGCCCGATCATCGAGCAGGACATCGCTCGCGCCGACCATGCGATGAGCCCGGAGCAGCTGACCGCCATCGGCCGCGACAGCGAGAGCGCGGTGCTGGCCCGCGCGGTGGTCTGGCATGCCGAGCGGCGCGTGCTCTTGAACGGCCACAAGACGGTGGTGTTTCGCTAGGGCCGTGGCGCCCTCGAAGCAACCGTCAATGCTCCCAGTCGCCGGACAGGGGCACGCCCCCCGCGGCAGGCTCTCGCCCCTCGACACGCAACGGGTTCTGCTCGCGCACGAGCTGCACCGGGTCGGTGTGGGCTTCGGTCTTGCGCCGCGGCAGGTAGTGATTGGCCGGCTGCGTGCCGAGCTCGGGCATCAGCGTGTAGCCGCCGCGCTCGGCGATGGCGCGCGAGACCTCGCTGAATCCGGGTCATGCACGTCGCCGAACAGGCGCGCATTGGTCGGGCAGGCCATCACGCACGCCGGTTTGCGCTCGGCTTCGGGCAGCGTCTTGTCGCTGATGCGATCGACGCACAGCGTGCACTTGGTCATCACCTGGCGCTTCTCGTCGAGTTCGCGCACGCCGTACGGGCAGGCCCAGGCGCAGTACTTGCAGCCGATGCACTTGTCGTAATCGACCAGCACGATGCCGTCTTCTTCGCGCTTGTAGGAAGCGCCCGTGGGCACACCGGCACGCACGGCGGGTCTTCGCAGTGGTGGCAGCTCTTCGGGAAAGTGCACCGTCTGCGTCTCCGGGAACTCGCCGACTTCGAAGCTCAGCACGCGGTTGAAGAAAGTGCCGGTCGGGTCGGCGCCGTAAGCGTTCTCATCGACCAGCGGGCCGGCGCTGCCGGAGGTGTTCCATTGTTTGCAGCTCGTCACGCAGGCGTGGCAGCCGACGCAGACGTTGAGGTCGATGACCAAGGCGAGTTGTTTGGTGGTCATCGCTACTCTTCCTTGCCCGCGAACCACGCCCGCCAGAACGGCGTGCGCTCGGCCATGCCCGGCAGCGGCGGCACGGCTGTCGAACTGCGGCCAGGTTTGCTGCGGCTCGTCGTCTTCGGCACGGCGGATGCGCACGCGCACGTCGTACCAACCGGCCTGCCCGGTGATCGGGTCGGAGTTCGAGATGCGCTGGCCGTTCGCGGTCTTCAGCTCTTCGCTGATCAGGTGGTTGAGCAGGAAGCCCTTCTCCGATTCGTTGGCATCGGTGGACAAAGCCCACGCGCCCTTGGCCTTGCCGATCGCGTTCCATGTCCACACGGTGCCCGGCTCCACGGCTTCGCTGTGGCGGCACAGGCAGCGCACCTTGCCCCATTGCGACTCGACCCACATCCAGCCGCCGTCGGCGATGTTCTGCGCCAGCGCGGTCTTCGGGTTGACGAAGAGCTCGTTGTGCGCATGAATTTGCCGCAGCCACGCGTTCTGCGAATCCCACGAGTGGTACATCGCCATCGGCCGCTGCGTCACCGCGGCCAGCGGATAGGCCTCGGTGTCGGTGGCCTGCACTTCGAGCGGCGCGTACCAGAACGGCAGCGGGTCGAAGTAGGTGGCGACACGTTCGCGCAAGCGCTCGGGCGGTTGGCGGCCCTCGCCCTTGCCAAGTGCTGCCAGGCGAAAGCGCTGCATGAATTCGGAGTAGAGGTGGATCGTGATCGGATCGACGTCGCGCCGCAGGCCCACGTCGCGCGCCCAATGCAGATAGCCGCGGTTCCAGTTGCGCATGTAGCGGTGCTCGGCCGGCATGCGGTAGTGGTGCACGCAGTTGTTGGCCGCGTACTGCTCCCACTGCCGCGGGTTCGGCTCGCCGCGCAGCGGCGTGTCGCCGTTCTTGCCGCGCCAACCGGTGAGAAAACCGATGCCCGATCCCGGCGCGGTTTCGTAGCGGACGATGAAGTCGGGGTAGTTCTGGTACTTGCGCTCGCCTTCGGCGGTGGTGAACGCGGGCAGCTTCAGCCGCGACGCGAGCTCGACCAGCACCTCCTGGAACGGCTTGCATTGGCCCAGCGGCGGCACCACCGGCACGCGCACCGAATCGCACGGGCCGTCGAACTCGCTGATCGGCCGGTCGAGCATCGACATCGCATCGTGCCGCTCGAGGTAGGTGGTGTCGGGCAGGATCAGATCGGCGAACGCCGTCATCTCCGACTGGAACGCATCGGCAACGACGATGAACGGAATCTTGTACTGGCCCTTGTGCGGCCCCGACTGCAACTTATCCACGAGCATCTTGCGCACCTCGGACGTGTTCATCGTCGAGTTCCACGCCATGTTGGCCATGAACAGCAGCAGCGTGTCGATCGGGTACGGGTCGCCGCGCCAGGCGTTGGTGATGACGTTGTGCATCAGGCCATGCACGGAAAACGGGTACTCCCACGAGAAGGCCTTGTCGATGCGCGCCGGCTCGCCCTTGTCGTCGATGCACAGATCGGCCGGCGTTTCGATCCAGCCCAGCGGCGGCGCGTCGAGCGGCGTGTTCGGCTTGATCGAGGCCGGGCCTTTTGGCGGCCGCGCATTCGGCGGCACGGCGCGCGGGTACGGCGCCTTGTGGCGGAAGCCGCCTGGGCGGTCGATCGTGCCGAGCAACGACATCAGGATGGCGAGTGCGCGGATCGATTGAAAGCCGTTGCTGTGCGCCGCCAGCCCACGCATCGCATGAAACGCCACCGGGTTGCCCTTGACGCTCTTGTGCTCACGGCCCCACCAGTCGGTCCAGGGAATAGGCAGCTCGATCGTCTGGTCGCGCGCAGTCACGCCCATCTCGTGCGCGAGGCGCCGGATCGTCGCTGCAGAGATGCCGGTGATCTTCTCCGCCCACTCCGGCGTGCAGTTGCGCACGCGCTCTTCGAGCAACTGGAAGGCGGGTTTGACCGGCGTTCCATCCGGCATGCTGTAGTTGCCGAACAGCGACGGGTCCGTGCCCTCGGCGTGATCGGGCACGGGCTTCGCAGCGTGCCGGTCCCACCACCAGAAGTTGTGGTGGCGCAGCGGGTTGACGACATCGCCGCCGTCGTTGCGCATCATCATGCCGAAGTCGTCGCTCGATTCGTCCTGGTTCACGAGCTGGCCGCCGTTGGTGTAGCGGGCGACGAACTCGCGGTCGTACAGGCCGAGCGCGATCAGCTCGCGGATGATCGCCATGAACAGCGCACCGTCGGTGCCGGGCCGGATCGGGATCCACTCGTCGGCGATCGCCGCATAGCCGCTGCGGATCGGGTTGATGGCGATGAAGCGGCCGCCGTTGCGCTTGAACTTCGACAGCGAGGCCTTCATCGGGTTGCTGTGATGGTCCTCCGCGGTGCCGATCATGACGAACAACTTGGCGCGGTCGAGGTCCGGGCCGCCGAACTCCCAGAACGACCCGCCGATCGTGTAGATCATGCCGGCGGCCATGTTCACCGAGCAGAAGCCGCCATGCGCGGCGTAATTCGGCGTGCCGAACTGGCGCGCGAACAGACCGGTGAGCGCCTGCATCTGATCGCGGCCGGTGAAGAGCGCGAACTTTTTCGGGTCGGTGGCGCGGATCTTTCCGAGGCGTTCTGTCAGCAGCTTGAAGGTCTCGTCCCACGAGATCGGCACGAACTCGCCGCTGCCGCGTTCGCTGCCGGGCTTGCGGATCAATGGCTGGGTGAGGCGCGCGGGAGAGTACTGCTTCATGATCCCCGAGCTGCCCTTGGCGCAGAGGATGCCCTTGTTCAGCGGGTGCTCGGGGTTGCCTTCGATGTAGCGCACCTTGCCGTCGCGCAGGTGCACGCGGATGCCGCAGCGGCAGGCGCACATGTAGCAGGTGGTCGTCTTGACTTCGGTCTTCGCGCCGGGCAGCGGGTTCGCGGCGGGGTCGTGCAGCGGCGGTCGGTTCAGCATGTCAGTCGGTCCGCTTGGTTGACATGCTGGCGGGCGCCAAGCCGTGGGCGGGTGTGCGCTGGCGCGCCACTGCGGCGGTCGGCGCCAAAGGCGCGCCGACTGCGCTGCGGTGCTCGGGTTTCGGTCGCGCCGCATAGCTCGCTTCACTCGCTGCGCTCGTTGCGCTCGAACAGATGCGGCGAGTCAGTTGACGAAGCGCGCGAGTACGCGCGCCGACCGAAACCCTGTGTGCCCGTTGCGAGACGCAACGGGCGCTCGGGCCGTCCAAGCCTGCGCAGGCAGGCTTGGAGCCGCGGCCCTCTCTCTCGCCGCCGCACAGGCGCGCCAGCGCACACCCGCCCACGGCTTGGCGAGGCAGCACCTGTTCTTTGTTGGAGTGGAAGGTCGAAAGCCGGGCATCGAGCCCGGCTGTCGCCCGTGAGCGCGCCTGCGGCGCGCGGCCAGCCGCGGGCTCGATGCCCGCGGCTTGCCACTCCCCTTCCTCCCCCAAGAACGACTGTTCCCGCAAGGCGGCGGGTGGGGCGCAGGCGGGGCGAATGGCGCCGCCGAGAAGCGCAGGGCTGAGGTCGGCGCGCGCAGCGCGCTTCGTGATCTGACTCACCGCGACTGTTCGAGCGCAACGAACGCAGTGAGTGAAGCGAGTTTCGCGGTGCGACCTCAGACCGAGCATCGCAGGGAACCCTCGCGCAGCGAGGGCGAGCGCCGGCTGAGCCCCGACTGCGCCCCGCCCGCCGCCTTGCTCGCGCACCGGCCACCGCCAAGCGCATTTCCGCACGGTCGCCAACGCACACAACGGGCCGCAAACAGACGGAAACCAGTGCGCGCATCTCATCGCAAATGGCGCATCGTGTGTTCGGCGATCACGGCTTCCTCGTTGGTCTTCAACACCAGAACCTCCAGCGGCCCGGTCATCCAGGCCAGCCCCTCGACCATACGCGAGCGCAGCGTGGCCGCGTTCTCGCCGATGCCGCCGGTGAAGACGAGGCGGTCGATGCCCTGCAAGGCCGCTGCCATCGCGGCAATCTCGCGCTGCACGTGCTCGACGAAGTAGTCCACCGCCACCTTTGCGCCCGGCGCATCGCTGGCGAGCAACTCGCGCATGTCGGCCGACAGCCCCGACAGCCCGAGCAGCCCGGACTCGCGCGTCAGCAACCGCGTCACTGCTGCGGTGTCCATGTGCTCGTGCTCGATCAGGTGCAGCACGACGGCGGCATCGAGGCGGCCGCAGCGCGTGCCCATCGGCAGGCCGTCGAGGGGAGAAAAACTCATCGTCGTGGCGATCGAGCGGCCGCCTTGCATCGCGCACAGCGATGCGCCATGGCCGAGGTGCGCGACCACGGTGCGCGCGCCGCCCGGCGGCAACTGCCGCGCGATCGACTCGTACGACAGGCCGTGAAATCCATAGCGCCGGATGCCGCGCTCGAACAGCGCGGCCGGCAACGCGAAGCGCTGGTTCAGCGGCGGCTGACCGTGGTGGAACGCGGTGTCGAAGCACGCCACCTGCGGCACGCCGGCGAAATGCTGCCGCGCCGCGCGGATGCCATGCAGGTTGTGCGGCTGGTGCAGCGGCGCCAGCGGGACCAGGGCTTCGATCGCGGCGATGACCGCGTCGTCGATGCGCACCGGCGCGCTGAACTCGCGCCCGCCGTGGACGACGCGGTGGCCGACGGCGACGACTTGCACGCTCGCCTGCTCGCGCAACCAGTCGAGCACCGCCGCGAACGCTGCCTCGTGCGTGTTGCCGTCCGCCGCTCGATCGACGAGCAACGCACCGGCGCCGTCCTTGACGCGCCAGTGCGCGGCACCACCCAGACCATCGGCCATGCCCTGCGCCTGCAACGCGGCCGGTGCCCCGGCGTCGAAGAGCGCGAACTTCAGCGACGAGGAACCGGCGTTCAGCGTCAGGACCGCGTTCAGACGTAGTCCTTGTACTTCTCGAGATGCCGCACCGGCTTGGACAAGGCATCGCGGCGGAACGGATCGCCGAGTTCGCGCGTGCACAGGATCTCGATGACGCAGGTCTTCTTCGCGTTCATCTGCAGGTCCACCGCCTTCTTCAGCGCCGCGCCGACGTCTTCCAGTCGATCGACGACGATCGCTTCGGCGCCCATCGCTTTGGCGATGCCGGCAAAGCTCTGGTTGTCGAGCTCACCGGCGACGAAGCGGCGGTTGTAGAAATCGACCTGGTTCTTCTTCTCCGCGCCCCACTGGCGGTTGTGGAAGACGACGGCGGTGACGGGGATGTCATGGCGCACGCAGGTCATGATCTCGACCATGCTCATGCCCCAGCCGCCGTCGCCCGCATACGCGATCGCGGGCCGGTCCATGGCGGCCAGCTTGGCGCCGATGATCGTCGGCAGCGCGTAACCGCAGTTGCCATAGCTCATCGGCGCGAAGAAGCTGCGCGGCTCTTCGAAGCGCAGATAACTGTTGGCCACCGAGTTGATGTTGCCGATGTCGGTGGAGACCATCGCGCGCGGCGGCATCGCCTTCTCGAGTTCACGCAGCACCTGGCGCGGATGCAGGTACTGGCCGCCGGAGAACGGCGTCTCTTTGCTGTTCTCTTCGATCATTTCCAGGCTGTACGGGTCGCGCTCGTGCGTCCACTCGTCGAGCTCGTTCTCCCACGCGTCCTTTTCGCTTTTCACGGTGGCGGCGCGCTGCGCTTTGGTGGCGTCGCAGGCCAGGGTCTTCTTCGCCAGGCGTTCGGTGAGCGCCTTGGCCACCGCCTTCGCATCGCCGTTGATGCCGACAGTGATCTTCTTCACCAGGCCGAGGTTGGTGTGGTCGGCTTCGACCTGGATGATCTTGGCGTTCTTCGGCCAGTAGTCCAGGCCGTGTTGCGGCAGCGTGCCGAACGGGCCCATGCGCGAGCCGAGTGCGAGCACCACGTCGGCTTGCGCGATCAGCTTCATCGCCGCCTTCGCACCCTGGTAACCGAGCGGCCCGCACCCACAGCGGATGGCTCGCCGGGAACGCGTCGTTGCGCAGATAACCGGTGGCCACCGGCGCGCCGAGACGCTCGGCCAAGGCCTGGCATTCCTTGACTGCATCGCCCATCACCACACCGCCGCCGGCCAAGATGACGGGGAACTTGGCGTTCGCGAGCAACTCGACCGCATCCGCAAGACTCTGCTCGCCGCCCGCACCGCGCTCGACGCGCATCGGCTGCGGAATCTCGCAGCTGATGTCGCCGTAGAAATAGTCGCGCGGGATGTTGAGCTGCGTCGGCCCCATGTCGCTGATCGCGCGGTCGAAACAGCGCGCGGTGAACTCCGCCATGCGCTTCGGGTTGCAGACATGGCCCTGGTACTTGGTGAACTCCTGGAACATCGGCAGTTGATTGGCTTCCTGGAAGCCGCCGAGGCCCATGCCCATCGTGCCGGTCTCGGGCGTGATGATGACCACCGGCGAATGCGCCCAGTACGCCGCCGCGATCGCGGTCACGCAGTTGCTGATGCCGGGGCCGTTCTGCCCGATCACCACGCCGTGACGGCCGCTGACACGCGCATAACCATCGGCCATGTGCGCGGCGCCCTGCTCGTGGACGACGGGAATCAGGCGGATGCCGGCGGGCGCGAAGATGTCCATCGCGTCCATGAAGGCCGAGCCCATGATGCCGAAGATGTCGGTCACGCCGTTGGCGACGAGGGTCTCGACGAAGGCTTCGGACGGCGTCATCTTCTGCACGCCGGCAACGACGCTGCGGGTGTCGGTGTGGCGGGTTCTCTGGTCCATGTGGGTCTCCTGGCGGGGCAACGGTGGATCGGACTATAGGACCGCCACCGGCACCTGCAGGCTACATGCGGCCCTTCCACGGCACCAGCCTGCGCTCGACCCAGCGCATCAGCATGTCGAACAGGTAGGCGACGACGCCGATGACGATGATGCCCATGACGACGATGTCGGTGCGCAGGAAGTTCGAGGCGTTGAGCACCATCTGCCCGAGGCCGACATTGGCCGCCACCATCTCGGCGGCGACCAGCGTCGTCCAGCCGAAGCCGATGGCGATGCGCATGCCGACCAGGATTTCCGGCAGCGCCGACGGCAGGATGACGTGGCGGATCACCTGGCCGTAGCTCGCGCCCATCGAGTACGCGGCATTGATCTGCTCCTGCGCCGCGCTCTTCATGCCCGAGCGCGCGGCCAGCGCCAGCGGCGCGAAGCAGGCCAGGTAGATCAGCAGCACCTTGGGCATCTCGTCGATGCCGAACCAGATGATGATCAGCGGCAGGTAGGCCAGCGGCGGCAAGGGCCGGTAGAACTCGATCGGCGGATCGAAGATGCCGCGCGCCACGCGGCTCATGCCCATGGCGATGCCGACCGGAATCGCCGTCAAGCAGGCCAGCAGAAAAGCCGAGAAGACGCGCAGCATGCTGGCCGCGAAGTGCTGCCACAGCGGCTTGTCGTTGGCCGCGCCGGTGAGGTACTCATGGAACTGTTGCCACACCGCCTGCGGGCTCGGCAGGAACAGCGGCTTGATGAGACCGAGGTTCGTCACGGCGAACCAGAGCACGAACAACACGGCCACCGTGACCACGCTGATGGTCACGCTCGAGCCTTCGCCCGGCACCTTGAAACGGCTGGTCTTCAACGCGGCCGGCGCGGCGCCCTCGCTGCGCACGACCTGGGGTGCAACGGAGTCAGGCATGGGCGGGCTCCCGGTGGTGGATGTGCGCCAGCACCTCTTCGCGCAGGCGGATGAACGCGGGCTCGGACTTCACCTTGCGCGCATCGTGATGAGCGAGAAACTCGCGCGAGAACGGCAGATCGTCGTAGACATGCGTGATGCGCCCCGGGCTCGGGCTCATGACGATCAGCCGCGTCGCCAGGAACAGCGCTTCTTCGACCGAGTGCGTGATGAAGAACACCATCTTGTGCGTCTTGGCCCAGACGTCGATCAGGATCTCCTGCACGCTCTCGCGCGTGAACGCGTCGAGCGCGCCCATCGGCTCGTCCATCAGCAGCACGGCAGGGTCGTTGGCGAGCGCGCGCGCGATGCCCACGCGCTGCTGCATGCCGCCCGAGAGTTCATAGACATGCCGATCGGCAAACTCCTGCAGGCCGACGAGGGCGAGTTTTTCTTCGGCGACGCGCGATCGCGTGGCCTGGTCGATGCCGCGCAGGCGCAGCCCCAACGCGACGTTGTCGCGCACCGACAACCACGGCATCAGCGCATGCTTCTGGAAGACGACACCACGGTCGGCGCCGGGGCCGGCGACCGGCCGGCCGTCGAGCAGGATCTCGCCGGTGGACGGCGGCAGAAAGCCGGCGATGCAGTTCAGCAGCGTCGTCTTGCCGCAGCCCGAGGCGCCGAGGGCGACGACGAAGTCGCCGTCCTTCATCGTCAGGTTGACGGGCGCCAGCGCTTGCAACGTGCCGCCCTTGACGGCGTAGTTCAGTGTCAGTTGGCGGATGTCGAGCGTCGGCATGCGCGCTCTTTCGAAAAACAAAGGGCGACGCCTTGGCGTCGCCCACCTGGGTGGATGCGCAACCTTACTTCGCCATCGCCTTCTTGATGTAGGCATCGGTGATGAAGGCCGAGTAGTCGGGCTTCATCTCCTGGATGCGGCCCTGCTCCTTCAGGAACACCGCCGTGCTCGTCATCGCCTTGGCCGCGGCGCCGCCCAGCCACTTCGGGCCAGCTTGCTCTTCCATCGTCGGGAAGGTGTAGAGCGCCATCGTCGCCGGCACGTCCTTGACGTCGGCCTTGGTCCACTTGGCGATGGCCTTGGCCTCGGCCGAGTCGGCCGTCCACTTGGCCTTGTTGGCGCGGTAGGTCTCGTCGGCCTTGGCCAGCACTTTCACCAGCGCGACCATGAAGGCCTCGTTCTGCGCCGCCCACTTGGCGTTGACGATCAGACCGTCGAACGTCGGGAAGCCCAACGCGCCGATGGTCTTCGACGACTCGATGACCTTGCCGTTGCCCTTGATCTTGGTCAGCACCGGGTCCCAGATGAAGGCGGCGTCGATGTCGCCGCGCTCCCACGCCGCGGCGATTTCGGGCGGGCGCAGGTTCATCACGTTGACGCCCTTGGCATCCACGCCTTTGCTCTTCAACACCGCCATCAACTGGTAGTGCGCCGTGCTGACGAACGGCGTGGCCACCTTCTTGCCCGTCAGGTCCTTGACGCTGTTGATGCCGCTGCCGTTGCGCACGATCAGCGCTTCGGCGTCGGCGATGTCGTCGAGGATCCAGAACAGCTTGATGTCCTGGCCCTGGCTGGCCGCGGCCACGATCGGGCTCGAGCCGGCTTCGCCGAGCTGCACGTCGCCGCTGGCCATGGCCTTGATGACGTCGCCGCCGCCGCCGAACATGCGCCAGTTGATCTTGTAGCCGGTGGCCTTCTCCAACTCGCCGGACTCCATCACCGTGCGCAGCGGCACCAGCATGTCCTGGTGGGCGAAGGTCACTTCCTTCGGTCTGTGCCTGCGCGGCGCCGGCCAGGCCGAGGCCTAACGCGGCAACGGTCAACAGCACACGTTTGAACATCATCGTCATACGTCGTTCTCCTGAAGGTAGATGGGATGCGCCCTGCACGGCCGATTAGACCGTGGCAGTTCGGGTCGCGGCAGGGGGTCACTCCGTCAGGAGTTACCCGCACAAACGGGCCACCCGCTCAGGCAGCGATCGCCTCGCGCAGCTTGTTCGTGATCTCGTCGATGTGCTTCTTCTCGGCGATGAACGCCGGCGCGACGATCAGCGTGTCGCCGGTGCTCTTCAGGTGCAGCCCCATGTCGTAGAGCTTTTTCTGCAGCTCGTGGCCGCGCGCGCCGGGGTTGCCGACGGCGGCCACTTCCACGCCGGCCATCATGCCGATGGAGCGGATATCGACCACGCCCGGCGCATCGGCCAGCGAGTGCATCGCGTCGATGAAATAAGGGCTCATCGCCGCCGCACGCTCGATCAACTTGTCGTCGCGAAAGATGTCCATCATCGCCAGGCCGGCCGCGCACGACGCCGGATGCGCCGAGTAGGTGTAGCCGTGGAAGAACTCGATGCCCTGCTTCGGCCCGGCGTCGGTGATGGCGTCGTAGATCTCCTGCTGGGCGGCCACCGCGCCCATCGGCTGCGCGCCGTTGGTGATGGCCTTGGCCATCGTGATCATGTCCGGCGTCACGCCGAAAGCCTGCGCGCCGAAGGCCGCGCCCATGCGGCCCCAGCCGGTGATGACCTCGTCGAACACGAGCAGGATGCCCTGCTCGTCGCAGGTCTTGCGCAGCCGGTCGAGGTAGCCCTTGGGCGGCGGCAGGCAGCCGAACGAACCCGCGGTCGGCTCGACGAAACAGGCCGCGATGTTCTCGCCGCCGTACAGGTTGCACAGGCGCTGCAGGTCATCGGCCAGATCGGCGCCATGTTCCGGCTGACCCTTGACGAACTTGTTCTGCGGCAGCGCCGTGTGGCGCATGTGATAGACGCCCGCCAGCCCGGGCCCGTACGCGCGGCGGTTGTTGACCATGCCGGCCAGCGCCACGCCGCCCATGTTGACGCCGTGGTACGCCCGCTCGCGCGAGACGAAAAGCTGGCGCTGCGCCTGGCCGCGCACGCGGTGGAACGCCAACGCCATCTTCATCGCCGTGTCCACCGCCTCGGAGCCGGAGTTGACGAAGAAGATGCGGTTCAGCCCGCGCGGCGTGTGCTCGGCCACGCGCTCGGCGAGCTCGAAGGCCTTGGGGTGGGCGCGCAGGAACGGCGCGGTGAAGTCGAGCGTCTGCAATTGCCGGTACACGGCCTCGGCGATCTCGCGCCGGCAATGGCCGGCGGCGACGCAGAACAAGCCCGACGAGGCGTCGATCACCTGCCGGTCTTGCGGCGTGTAGAAGTACATGCCGTCGGCGCGCGCGAACAGCCGCGGCTCGGCCTTGAACTCCTTGTTGGCGGAGAACGGCATCCAGTACGGCTGCAAGGCGTTGTCGGCCGGCGGCGCGGCGCGCTTGTCGGCGGATGCGGAAGGGGCGATGGGGGTGTTGAGGAGTGCCATGGCCCGATCTTGCCTTGCTTCGGCCGCTTCGCCCATCGGCGGCGTCAACGATCGGCAGCGGCTGGCGCTGCGTTTTGGCGATTGCGCCAGCGCAAGGCGCATCCGCCTTGCGCCGGCTACCGTGCCCGCCATGAACAAGCCGCGCACGGCGCCCAGCGCGCCCGGCAGCCACGAGCGGCAGGACAGCCCTTGGCTCGGCAGCGACGCGCCGGCCGCAGCGCAGGCCTGGCGCGAACGGCCGCTCGACCGCTGGCTGATGTCGGCCGTGGCCGGCGCCACCGGCGGCGTGTCGCCGGCCTCGGTGGCGGCGGCCGTCGGCGACTGGTGGCTGCACCTGGCTGCATCGCCGTCCAAGCAGATCGAGCTGGCGCAACTGGCGGCGTCGCAGGGCCTGCGCTGGGCCAGCGATGTCTTCGCGCCGCACACCCGCGCCGACGACGCCATCGCGCTGCCGCAGGACAAGCGCTTTGCCGACGCGGCGTGGGAGCAGCCGCCGTGGTACCTGGCGCGGCGCGCCTTCCTGCTCGCGCAGCAGTGGTGGACGGCGGCCACCAGCGGCGTGCCCGGCGTCCAGCCGCGCCACGAGCAATCGATGGCGTTCGCCGCGCGCCAGGTGCTCGACCTGCTGTCGCCATCGAACGGCCTGGCCACCAACCCGGTGGTCTTGCAGCGCACCTGGCGCGAGGGCGGCGCCAACCTGCTGCGCGGCGCCGCATACGCCTGGGAAGACGCGCGGCGCGATGCGTTGCGGCTGCCGCCCGCGGGCACCGAGCGCCATGTCGTCGGCCGCGACATCGCCGCCACACCGGGCGACGTGGTGCTGCGCAACCGCCTGGTCGAGCTGATCCGCTACCGCCCCATCGGCCCGCGCCGCGCGCAGGCGGCCGGGCCGCCGCTGCTGCTGGTGCCGGCGTGGATCATGAAGTACTACATCCTCGATCTGTCGGCGCACAACTCGCTGGTGCGCTGGCTGCTCGCGCGCGGCCATGAGGTGTACGCGATCTCGTGGAAGAACCCGGACGGGCAAGACCGCGAGCTCGGCCTCGACGACTACCTGCACCTGGGCATCGGCGCCGCGCTCGACGCCATCGCGCGCGAGCATCCCGGCGGGCGCGTGCACGCCGCGGGGTATTGCCTCGGCGGCACGCTGCTGGCCATCGCCGCGGCTGCCTTGGCGCGCGAAGGCTCGAACGCACTGGCGACGATGACGCTGCTGGCGGCGCAGACCGATTTCACCGAACCCGGCGAGCTGTCGCTATTCATCGACGAGGGCCAGGTCAACTTCCTCGAGAACGCGATGTGGCGCCGCGGTTATCTCGACGACCGCCAGATGCGCCGCACGTTCCACATGCTGCGCTCGTCCGACCTGGTGTGGTCGTATCGCGTCGGCAACTACCTGCTCGGCGAACGGCTGCCGGCGAGCGACCTGATGGCGTGGAACGCCGACGGCACG
Source organism: uncultured beta proteobacterium (assembly GCA_963816315.1). Lineage (GTDB taxonomy): Bacteria > Pseudomonadota > Gammaproteobacteria > Burkholderiales > Burkholderiaceae_C > CADEEN01. Next base: position 124,793 of record CAWFJZ010000044.1, on the reverse strand, counting down.
CGGCTGCCGTACGGCATGCACTCACAGTACCTGCGCCAGCTGTTCCTCGACAACGCGTTGGCCAACGGGCGCTTCTGTGTCGATGGCCGGCCGGTCAACCTGCACGACCTGCGGCTGCCGATCTTCAACGTCGGCACGGTGCAGGACCATGTGGCGCCGTGGCGCTCGGTGTTCAAACTGCACGCGCTGACCGATGCCGAGCAGACCTTCGTGCTCACCGCCGGCGGTCACAACGTCGGCATCGTCAACCCGCCCGGCAACCCGCGTTCGAGCTACCGCCTGCGCACACGGCGCCACCACGAACGCCGCCTCACGCCCGACGAGTGGTTGCACGCCACCGAGCCGGTGGCCGGGTCATGGTGGAACGCGTGGGGCGAGTGGCTCGATGCGCATGCGGGCAAGGCGGCCGCGCGCCGTGCCAAGCCGCTGCCTTCGCTCGGCGCGGCACCGGGCACCTATGTGCTGGAGCGCTGACCCTCACCCCAGCCCTCTCCCGTGAACGGGAGAGGGGGCCATGCGGCTCAAGCTCGAGGCTGGGCGGCGCGCAGCGCCTCGGTCCACGCGCGCGACATGCCGGTCATGCCGTCCTGCCACTGCGCGGCCCACTGTTGCCAGGCGCGCGCGTTGTCGTCCGCGCTGTCGGCGTGAGCGGCGACAGGCGCACTCACCGCCGCGCCGCCGCCGACGGCCGACAGCCGCTCGGCGGCCTGCGCCTGGGTCTTGCGCAGCCAGTCGGCTTCGATCTCCAACACGCGGCCGGCGGTGCTGCTGGCGTTGGCCATCGCATGCTGGTATTGCGCGTTGAACAGGTGGCTGGTCACGGCCGAAAAGGCCTGTGCGTCCTCGGCCGCTTCGATCTCTTCGAGCGCATGGCCGATGTCGAACGACGCATCCTGCAGCGCGCGCGCCTGTGACTCCTGCACCGCCTGCAGCAGCTTGAACAGGTTCTGCGCCTGCAGCAGACAGGTGTTGAAAGCGCCGCGCGCCCATTCGGTGTCGATCGTCGAAGCGCCGTCGGCGCCGTTGCCGGCGACATGGCCGCCGCCGTTGGCCGCACTCGCATGCACCGCCGGCACCGCCGTGCGGGCCGCGGCGCGGCGTGTCGTTTTGGGTTGTGCTCGGACCATCACGGCCTCCTTGCAGTCAGGTGGATCGGAACCCTTCACTTTAGGAGCCACGATCGCACCGGCATTGACACCGATCAACCTGCGGCGCCGACTGGCCTGCCGTTGAGGCAGCGCAATGGCGGTGACCGCATCGCTGGCGATGATGGCTCACCGCCACCCGTTGGAGCACCCCATGGCCACGCTCGCAGGGCTTTCATCGACGACGCCTCAGTCGGCACGGCCGGCTGCCGCCATCCCCACGCCCAAGCGCCTGCCGCTGGCCTTGCTCACGGCGCTGGTGGTCGGTTCGATGATCGGCAGCGGCATCTTCGCGCTGCCGCAGAACATGGCCGCCGGCGCCGGCGCCGGCGCGGTGCTGATCGGCTGGCTCGTCAGCGGCGCCGGCATGCTCTGCCTGGCGCTCGTCTATCGCACGCTCTCCGCGCGCCAACCGGCGCTCGACAACGGCGTCTATGCCTATGCGCGCGCCAGCGCCGGCGAGTACGTGGGCTTCAACGCGGCCTGGGGCTACTGGGTCAGCGCCTGGATCGGCAACGCCGGCTACCTGGTGATCCTGTTCGGCGCGCTCGGCACCTTCGTGCCCGGCTTCGGCGAAGGCAACACGCCGCTGGCGATCGGCGCCGCGTCGGTGTTGCTGTGGGCGCTGCACTTCATGGTGCTGCGCGGCGTGCACGGCGCGGCGCTGCTCAACGCGGTCACCACGGTGGCCAAGGTGGTGCCGCTGCTCGTCTTCCTGGTCTTCGTCGCGCTGGCGTTCCAGGCGCCGAAATTCACGACCGATTTCTGGGGCACGCCAGCCTTGGGCCCGGTGCTCGATCAGGTCAAGAGCACGATGCTCATCACGGTGTGGGCCTTCATCGGCATCGAGGGCGCGAGCGTGCTGTCGGGCCGCGCACGCGAGCGCGCCGACATCGGCCGCGCCACCGTGATCGGCTTCGTCATCGTGCTCGTGCTGCTGGCCGGCGTCTCGCTGCTGTCGCTGGGCTTGCTGCCGCAGGCCGAACTGGCAGCGCTGAAGAACCCGTCGATGGCCGGCGTGCTCGAACGCGCGGTCGGGCCCTGGGGCGGCACCTTCATCACGCTGGCGATGCTGATCTCCGTCGGCGGTGCGCTGCTCGCCTGGACGCTGCTCGCCGCCGAGACGCTGTTTTCGCCGGCACGCGATGCGGTCATGCCCAAAGCCCTCGCCGTCGAAAACGCGCACGGCGTGCCGTCGCGCGCGCTGTGGGCCACCAACGCCATGGTGCAGTTGTTCCTGCTGCTGACGCTGCTGTCCAACGCCACCTACCTGGCGCTGATCTCGCTGGCCACGTCGATGATCCTCGTGCCCTACCTGTTCAGCGCGCTGCATGGCTGGGCCAGCGCGGCGCGCGGCACCGGCTACGGCGCACAGGAAGGCGGCGCGCGCACACGCGACACGGCCCTCGCCGCGCTGGCCAGCACCTACTGCGTCTGGCTGCTCTACGCGGCGGGCTTGAAGTACCTGCTGCTGGCCGCGCTGCTGTATGCGCCGGGCGCGCTGCTGTTCGCCGCGGCGCGGCGCGAGCAGCATCGTGCGCTGTTCAAGGGCGCCGAGTGGGCGCTCGTCGCTGCGATCGTGTTCCTCGCCGCAGCGGCCGGCTACGCGCTGTTCACCGGCGCGATCAAGCTGTGACCGGCGACGCGCCCCTCGGCGTGCACTCGGAGGTCGGCCGCCTGCGCAGCGTGCTCGTGTGCCGGCCCGGCCTGGCGCAGCAGCGCCTGACGCCGGCCAACTGCCGCGAGCTGCTGTTCGACGACGTGCTGTGGGTGGCCAAGGCGCGCACCGATCACTACGCCTTCGTCGGCGCGATGCAGGACGCGGGCGTCGAAGTGCTCGAGCTGCACGACCTGCTGGCCGAAGTGCTGGTGGACTCCGCGGCGCGGCGCTGGCTGCTCGAGCGGCGCGTGCGCGACAGCGTGGTCGGCGCCGACCTCGCGTTGTCGATGCGCGACTGGCTCGGCGAGTTGCCGGCGCGCGAGCTCGCCGAGCGCCTGATCGGCGGCGTGGCGCGTGCCGAGCTGCCGTTTGCCGCCGGCACGCCGCCGCTGGACAGCCTGCTCGCGCGCAGCCTCGGCGCGGCCGAGTTCGTGCTCGCGCCACTGCCCAACACGCTGTTCACGCGCGACAGCTCGTGCTGGATCGGCGACGGCGTGACGTTGAACCCGATGTACTGGCCGGCGCGGCGCGACGAGACGCTGCTGCTGGCCGCGGTCTATCGCTTCCACCCGCGTTTTGCGCCGCAGGGAACGAACAGCCGCGTCTGGTGGGGCGACGCCGAGGCGCCGCCGGGCGCGGCCACGCTCGAAGGCGGCGACGTCATGCCGATGGGCAACGGCCTGGTGCTGGTGGGCATGGGCGAACGCACGTCGCCGCAAGGCGTGGCCGACCTGGCACGTGCGCTCTTTGCCGCCGGCGCGGCGACCAAGCTCATCGTCGCGCAACTGCCCAAGTCGCGCGGCGCGATGCACCTCGACACCGTGATCACCTTCTGCGACGCCGAGCTGGTGACGGTCTATCCGGACGCGATCCACCACCTGCGCACCTTCATCGTCGAGCCCGGCGAGCGTGGCGCCGCGCTGGCGGTGAGCGAAGACACGCGGCCTTTCCTCAAGGTGCTGGCGCACGCGCTCGGCCGCTCTGCGCTGCAGGTGGTCGTCACCGGCGGCGACGCCTGGGAGGCCGAGCGCGAGCAATGGGACGACGGCAACAACGTCGTCGCGCTCTCGCCCGGCGTGGTCGTGGCCTACGACCGCAACGTGCACACCAACACACAACTGCGCAAGGCCGGCGTCGAAGTCATCACCGTGCCGAGCGCCGAGCTCGGCCGCGGGCGCGGCGGTGGGCATTGCATGACGTGCCCGCTGGCGCGCGACGCGTTGTGAGGAGGTTCACTCGATGAGCTACAACCTGCGCAGCCGCAGCCTTCTCACATTGACCGATCTGTCGCCTCGCGACATCCGCTACCTGCTCGACTTGGCGCACGAACTCAAGCGCGCCAAAGCAGCCGGCACCGAGGTGCCGCGCCTGCGCGGCAAGAACATCGCGCTCGTGTTCGAGAAGAGTTCGACGCGCACGCGCTGCGCCTTCGAAGTGGCGGTGCACGACCAGGGCGGGCATGTGACCTACATCGACCCGGCGGGTTCGCAGCTCGGCCACAAGGAATCGCTGAAAGACACCGCGCGCGTGCTCGGGCGCCTGTACGACGGCATCGAGTACCGCGGCTTTCACCAGCAGGTGGTGGAGCAGCTCGCGGCCAACGCGCATGTGCCGGTGTGGAACGGCCTGACCGACGAGTTCCACCCGACGCAGGTGCTGGCCGACCTGATGACGATGGAAGAGTTCGGCCAGCAGCCGCTGCACCGCCTGGCCTTCTGCTACCTCGGCGACGCGCACTTCAACATGGGCCACTCGCTGCTGCTCGGCGGCGCGCTGATGGGCATGGACGTGCGCATCGCCGCGCCGCGCCCGCTGTGGCCGAGCGAAGAGATGCGCACGCTGGCCAGCGAGATCGCCGGGCGCACCGGCGCGCGCCTGGCCATCGAGACCGAGCCGCGCAAGGCCGTTGCCGGCGCGGACTTCCTCTACACCGACGTTTGGGTGTCGATGGGCGAGGCCGACGCCGTGTGGGCCGAGCGCATCCCGATGCTGCGGCCGTACCAGGTCAACGCCGAGCTGATGCGCGCCACAACCAACCCGCGCGTCAGGTTCATGCATTGCCTGCCCGCCTTGCACGACCTCGAAACGGAGGTCGGGCGCCAGGTGCACGAGCGCTTCGGCCTGGACGCGATGGAAGTCACCGACGAGGTCTTCGAGTCCGACGCGTCGATCGTCTTCACGCAGGCCGAGAACCGCATGCACACGATCAAGGCGCTGCTCGTCGCAACGTTGGGGATCTGAAAATGCGCGTCGTCGTCGCCGTCGGTGGCAACGCCCTGCTGCGGCGGCGCGAGATCGCGACCGCCGAGCACCAGTTGCACAACGTCGCCATCGCCACCGAGGGCCTTGCGGCCGTGGCGCGCACGCACGAGCTGGTGGTGGTGCACGGCAACGGCCCGCAGGTGGGCCTGCTCGCGCTGCAAGCCGAGGCCTATGCCGACGTGCCGGCGTATCCGCTCGACATGCTCGGCGCAGAATCTGTGGGCCTGGTCGGCTATCTGCTCGAACAAGGCATCGCCAACCACCTCGCCGCGGCGGACGTGCAGCGCGCGGTGGCCACGCTGCTGACGCGCATCGAGGTCGATGCCGACGACCCGGCCTTCGACCGCCCCACCAAGCCGATCGGCCCGGTGTACGCCGAGTTGCGCGCACAGGTGCTGGCGCGCGAGCGCGGCTGGGCGATCGCGCGCGAAGACGGCGTGGGCGCCGGTTGGCGCCGCGTGGTGCCCTCGCCCGCCGCGCGCGCCGTCGTCGATGCACGGCCGATCGCCTGGCTGCTCGAACACGGCAGCATCGTCATCTGCGGCGGCGGCGGCGGCATCCCGGTGCTGCGCACGGGCGGCGGTTGGCGTGGCGTCGAAGCGGTGATCGACAAGGACGACAGCGCCGCGCTGATCGCGCGCACGATCGACGCCGACGCGCTCGTCATCGCCACCGACGTGGACGCCGTCTATGCGGGCTGGGGCACGCCGTCGCAACACGCGCTGCACGAGCTCACCGCCGCCGAGCTGCAGCGCCACAGCTTCGCCGCCGGTTCGATGCAGCCCAAGGTCCGTGCCGCGTGCGCATTCGCCAACAGCAGCGGCCGGCCGGCGGCGATCGGCGCGCTGAAAGACATCGAGGCGCTGGTGCGCGGTGAGGCGGGGACGCGGGTGTTGCCGGTGTAAAGGTGCGATTGGGTGGCGTGTGTCGAGGGGCGGCAAACTACCGCATTGGCGACGATCGATTCAGCGCTTCGGATGTCCGCGATCTGGGCGCAGGGAACGATCAAGCGCGAAACCTGTGCGTCGGTGGACGGCCATCAAGGTGCGTTCGAGCGTCGATCGGTCAGCAGACATTCGCCATCCGCGGTAGCTCGAACGGTTCAGCTTGACGGACGACGCCCTCGGAGGACCTGTGCACTGGTCGACGCCGCGGCGACAAACAAGGCCTTCAAGCGCACAGTCACAGCGCTCTCCTCGTGGGCAAGTGCAGCTGGGTCGGGAGACGTACGGCTGCGTCGGCGCAAGCTTGGTGCGTCGCAAGGTGGACGCGACGTTCGGCGCCACCACGTTGACGCGGCCGCTGTGCAGGCACCCTATCCGCTCGACAACAACAGCGGCGATCCGACGGCGCCGCGAACTCCAGCTGCTCGACGAGCCGAGTGCGCACATGCCGACGCGAGGCCGGCTCACGTTGAGCGGAGCCGCCCACAGATTCGGCACCCCGCTGTTCGAATAGCCGGAGACGAATCGCCGGCGACGACCGCCCTCGGCGGGGTACCTCCAGCGCTGCACGGCGCCGATGTTTGCACCGTAGACGTGGATGCTGATCGAGGTGTCATCTGCGAGCACGTTGCGCACTCGGTGGATGTCGCCGATGCGTGGAGACACCGCGTCGACGTTGCCCGGCCGCAGCCGCGTTGCCGGCCCGTCCGGCACTGCCAACCGGGCTGCATCGAGCCTATAGCGCTGCGTCTCCTCCTCGCCGCGCAGCATGCCGATCAGGCCCCAGACGGTGTGGTCGTGCACCGGCGACGATTGCCCCGGTCGCCAGAGGACGCTGACCACCGAAAAGCGGCCAAGCGGATCAGCATGCAAAAGGTACACGGCATCTCGCTGCGGGTCCGGCTGAGCAAGCGATGGCGGCAGCCAGTCGTCGCGTGACACGAGGTCGCGCAAGAGCGGACGGGTCGCGACCAAGCGCGCCGCCTCGTCGTCGAAAGGCGTGCCGGCCAACTCGGTCAGCGCGACGACGAAATCGCGCAGTCGCGTTACGACGCCGTCCCCGGCCGACGGTTCGAGCCGCGTCGCCGGCACGTTCATGCGGCGCTGCGACGATGAAGAGAAATGAAAGCGCAGTTGGTCATGTGTTGACCTCCTCATGAGACTGCAATGCCTCCAATACGTTCAATTCCGGCACCGGTGGCGCGTACGAGAACTCTCGCCCGGGGTAACCTTGCTTTGTGCGGGCCGCCAGCTCGGCGATGAAGGCTTCGGCATAAGGCGCCAGTTGTCGCCCGCCGTGCCAGCTCACTGCCATCCATTGCCCCAGCGACTTGCCGTCGTGAACGATCGGAACGCGGCGTAGCCGCCGATCCTTGACCAGCTGGTTGGAAGGCATGAGCGCGACGCCGTAGCCGATGCGCGCCATCGCGAGCAGCGCAGACGGCACGTTCGTCTCGAACACGAACCGCGGCTCCAGACAGGACGTTCTGACATGCGGCATCAAACATCTGTCTCGTCGTGAACTCGCGGCGCAACCCAAGCAGCGGTTCGCTCACCAGATCGCGCAATGACGCCGTGCGCCGACGAGCCAATCGGTGATCGCAAGGCATCACGGCGACCACGCGCACCGGGAACAGCAACTGGTGGTGCAGCTCCGGTGCCCGCGGTCCGGTGATCGCAACGTCCAGCTCGCCGTGCTCGACCTGCCGCAGCAGCCGCATGCCGCCGTCCTCGGTGATCGAGACGTTGACGCCGGGCCACCGGCCGCGATAGGCCGGAATGAACGGTGCCAGGAAACTCTCCAGGCTCATCGATGTCGCGCCGACCTTCAGCACGCCCGTGGCTCCGCCCTTCAGAACGCGCGCCCGTTCGGCCAGGCCCTCGGCTTGCAGCAGCAACAGCCTGCCTCGTTCAAGCAAATCGCGTCCGGCACTGGTGAGTTGCACGCCGCCGCCGACGCGGTCGAACAGTCGCACGCCGAGTTCCTCCTCGAGCAAGTGGATCTGTTTCGACAGTGCCGGCTGCGTCAGGTGGATCACGGCGGCCGCCCGCGACAGGCTGCTCTCGTCCGCGGCAATGACGAAGGAGCGAATGCGCGAGAGGTTCAGGTGGGCCATGCCGGCGCGCTATGCGGCCTATGAACTTTGATCAGTCGACAGCACCGAGCGCGCCGCCTATTGTCATCGCAACAGCCGGAGGTGCGTATGCGGAATCGATTCAGTTGCAGGTTGGTGGGCATGGCGCTGGTGCTGCCTGTCTTCAGCGCCGTGGCTCAAGATGTCGAAAAGCTCGGCCAGGTTCATTTCCCGGTTTCCTGCTCGGCCGCGCAGCAAAAGCAGTTCCATCGCGCGCTGGCGATGCTGCACTCGTTCTGGTTCCCGCAGGCGCCGAATGCGTTCGCCGCGATCGCCAAATCGGAGCCTGACTGCGGCATGGCGTACTGGGGCATGGCCCTCAGTGCGCGCCTCAATCCGCTCGTCGGCGCGCCGTCGCCGACGGCAACGAAGAACGGCTGGGAGCTGCTGGAGAAGGCCAAAGCGCTGGGCGTTTCGACGCAGCGCGAGCGCGACTACATCGCTGCGCTCGACGAATACTATCGAGACTCGGACAAGCGCGACTTTGCGCAACGCGTGCTGGCCTACGAATCGGCGATGCAGCGGCTGGCAGCGCGCTACCCGGACGATCTCGAGGCCGCCGTCTTCTATGCCCTGGCGTTGAATGAGGCGATCACCGTGGCGCCTGCGGACAAGACGTATACGCGTCACCAGAAGGCGGCGCGGATCTGCGAGGACGTGCTGGCCAAGCAGCCCGACCACCCCGGCGCGCTGCACTACCTGATCCACAGCTACGACTTTCCCGCGCTCGCCTCGCGCGGCGTGCGCGTGGCGTATCACTACGCCAATGTGGCGCCGTCGGCGCCGCATGCGCTGCACATGCCCTCGCACATCCACTCGATGCTGGGCAATTGGGACGAATCGATCAAGTCGAACCAGCTTGCGATTGGGGTGGCCAAGGGCTATGTCCACGCCACCGATTTCATGGTCTATGCGCACCTGCAACTCGCGCAGGACAAGGCCGCGCGCGCACTGGTCGAGGGAGCGGCGGAATTGCAAAAGGCGGGCGCCCCCGCACAGCGTACGCCGACCGGAGCGCTGTTGTCGGTCTACACCGCCTATGCGGCAATCCCGGCACGGTACGCGATCGAACGAGGGGCGTGGAGCGAAGCCGCAGCGCTGGAGCTGCACCCGACCGCGCCGCCGGCCGACGCGATCACGCTGTTCACCCGCGCGATGGGCTTCGCCCGACTGGGTAACGTCGCGAGCGCGCGCCGCGAGATCGCGAGACTGCAGGAGGTGCACGATGAGCTCGTGCGCCTGAACGACCGCTACTGGGCCGAGCAAGTGAACATCCAGCAGAAGGCGGCGTCAGCGTGGGCGGCTCATGCAGAGAGCAGGAAGGCCGACGCGGTTCGCCTGATGCGCGAAGCAGCGGATCTGGAGGATGCCAGCGAAAAGCACATCGCGATGGAAAACCGGCTGTGGCCGATGCGCGAATTGCTCGGCGAGTTGCTGCTCCAGCGCGGTGAAGCAACCGCTGCGCTACGGGCTTTCGAGAAGTCGCTTGACAGTTCGCGTAACCGGCTGCGCAGCTACTATGGCGCCGCGCGTGCCGCCGAACTGCTCGGAAAGCGCCATGCCGCAGCCACCTACTACGCGAAGCTCGTGGAGCTGGCGAGCAATCCAGACAGCGAGCGAGAACCGATAGCGCAGGCGAAGGCGTTCCTCGCCCGCGCGCACTGAAGCTCGCGCCCAAGCGTAGACCGAGCGTGCATCGCATCGGCCACTCGCGGCCTTGGCGAGTGCAGCGCTTGGCGTGCAGCGTGCACGCCTTTTCCTTCACAAGGACCTTCCGGTTTGTGCAAGTGTCCTTTCGTCCCCAGCATGCCGTGGCGGCCGAATGACGATGCTATGGCGTTGGCGTGCGATCCCAGGTTGGCGGCTCTTGCGCGACGTAGCTGCTGGCGAAGGCCCGCTTCGTAGCGCATCGAAGAGCCGCTTGGGGTCGATCTCGCGCATCCAACGCGACGGCTCGACCGATCGCGATGTGATCACTGCGAACCTTCGCGCGTCGCCGCTCAACGCTCCCTCCGTCGCCATAGCAGACCCTCATGGGCTGGTCCTCAAGCGACACCGCTCACCGACCATTTGCGACAACACTCCCACCGCAGCTTGCGCCCGATCAAGCTGCGCGCGTGTCCGTACTTCCAGAATGGCCGCAATGTCCCCTCCGACCACCCTCGACCTGCCCTCGCTGCGCCTGCGCCTGACCGAGCGCGCCGACGCCTTGCGTGACGATCTTCGGCGTGACCGCCGCAAGCTCGCCGACGACGTGGACGAGGCGAACAGCGTGCTCGACCGCAAGGACCAGGCCGATCGGGTCATCCAGTCCGGCATGGACGACGCCGAGTTCGAGCGTGATCTGGAAGAAATCGCACTCGTGCAGGCCGCGCTCGAACGCCTGGACGCAGGCCGCTACGGCCGTTGCCAGGACTGCGTCGAGCCCATTGCGCCCGAGCGCCTCATGGCACAGCCCTGGGCCTCACGCTGCCTGGCGTGCCAGGCGCGCCACGAGCAACGCGTGCCGCGCCCGGCGCCGTAGGCCGTTCTGCGCTATTCGATCTTCAGCGCGCGGCTCGTGCTCTCGGTGGCGCGCGGCAGGCGCAGCGTCAGCACGCTGTTCTGCATCGACTTCATGCGGCAGCGTGACGCGCGCGCGCAACTTTGCGCACGATCAATCCGCGGCGGCACCGCGCCTCTAGCCTTGCATCAGGAGGTTGCGCCATGAACAGCATCCGATCGATCACCGTGCACCTCGACGCCGCACCGCGCTGCGAGGTGCGCCTGCGCATGGCCCTGGCTCTGGCGCGCGCGTGGCAGGCGCAGTTGACCGCGCTCTACGCCGTGACGCCGGCGCCGTTCGCCATGCCGGCGATCCTGGCCGAAGGCAGCGGCCACCTGCAGGCGCCGCCGGCGCTCGACAAGATCGATCGCGATCGGCGCACGCTGGCGCGGGCCTTGTTCGACCGCGTGATGACGGATGCCGGCAACGACGACGGCGGCAGCGTGCGCTGGCTCGACGCCGGCGACCAGCCGGAAGCGGGCGCGCTGGCGACGCGCTCGCTGGTGACCGACCTGATGGTGCTCGGCCAACACGACCCGACGCTCACGCCAGGGATGATCGATGCCGACCTCGTGGCCTCGACGCTCGTCGGCGGCGCCGCACCGGCGCTGGTGCTGCCCTACGCGGGCAGCTTCATGGCCGACGCGCTGGCGCTCCCCGGCCTGCGTGTGCTGGTGGCGTGGAAGCCAACGCGCGAGGCGGCACGCGCCGTGCGTGCCGCGTTGCCGTGGTTGCAGCGCGCCGCCACGATGCACGTCGTTGCGGACCCGCAGGACGCACCGGGCGCCACGGCGCTGCGCGAGTGGCTGGCGCTGCACGACGTGCGCGCCGAGATGCACGAACACAGCCTGGGCGACGGCGACCCCGGCGAGCGGCTGCTGTCGCTGGCCGCCGACGTCTCGGCCGAGCTGATGGTGATGGGCTGCTTCGGCCACAGCCGGGCGCGCGAACGGCTGCTGGGCGGCGTCTCGCGCACCGTGCTGCGCTCGATGACGCTGCCGGTGCTGATGGCGCATTGAGCGGCGCCGCGTCCGCTCGGCGCGCGCGTCAGCGCAACGCCAGCTCGATGCGCCGCACCGTCGGCTCGGGCTGTTGCTCGCTCTCCAGAAAGCCGAGCTGCGCCGCCAGTTGCCGCATCGCCGTGTTCTCGGCGAGCACGGTGGCGACCAGGCGCTGCGTGCCACGGCCGCGCAGGAAGGCGATCACCTTTTCCATCAGCCGGCGGCCCAGACCGGCGCCCTTGGCATCGGAGCGCAGCAGGATGCCGAACTCGGCCTGCACGTTGTCGGGATCGACGAAGGCGCGCACGACGCCCAGCGTTTCTTCGCCGCCGGCGCTCTGCCGGCACGGTGACGATGAACGCCATCTCGCGCTCGTAGTCGATCTGCGTCAGCCGCGCCAGCTCGCTGCGCTCGATCGAGCGCCGCGTGTAGAACAGGCGCATGCGGATGTCGGCCGGCTCGACGCGTTCCAGAAACGCCAGGTGCTGCGCTTCGTCTTCGGGGCGGATCGGGCGCAGTGTCGCCGCGCGGCCGCGCCACTCGAAACGCTCGACCAGTTCTTGCGGGTAGGGGCGGATCGCGAAGCGCTGCGCACCGCCCGGTGCATCGGCGCTGACGCGCACGCGCGCGTCGAGCGCGATCACGCCGGCGGCGTCGGCCAGCAGCGGGTTGATGTCGAGCTCGGCGATGCGCGGCTCTTCGGCCAGCAGTTGCGCCAGCGCGATCAGCACGCCCTCGATCGCCGCCATGTCGGCGGGCGGCACGTCGCGCCAGCCGGCGAGCAGGCGCGCGATGCGCGTGCGCTCGATCAGCGCGCGCGCCAGCGGCGCGTTGAGCGGCGGCAGCGCGAGCGCGCGGTCGGCCACCACCTCGACGCTGGTGCCGCCGGCGCCGAACAGGATCACCGGGCCGAACAGCGGATCGACATGCGTGCCGGCGATCAGCTCCAGCGCCCGCGGCCGCTGCACCATCGGCTGCACGGTGAAGCCTTCGATCACCGCGTCGGGCCGCGCGGCGGCCACGCGCTGGCGCATCGCATCGGCGGCGCTGCGCACCGCGGCGGCGTCGGCCAGCTCCAGCGCCACGCCGCCGACATCGCTCTTGTGGCTGATCTGCGGCGAGAGGATCTTCAGCACCACCGGGTAGCCGAGCTCGTGCGCCGCCTGCGCGGCCGCGTCGCCGTCTGCGCGGCACGACGCGCGTCGGCACCGTGGCGATGCCGCAGGCCGCGAGCAGCGTCTTCGCCTCGGGCTCGGTCAGCATCTCGCGGCCGGCGGCCAGGGCCGCGTCGATCAGCTGGCGCACCGCGGCGATGTCGATCGGCTTGGCGCTGCTGCAGGCCGGCGGCGCTTCGAGCAGCAACGCCTGGTTGCGGCGGTAGGTGGCGAGCATCGACAGCGCGCGCACCGCCTGCTCGGGCGTGTCGTAGCTCGGGATCGCCGCCTCGTGGAACAGACGCCGCGCCTCGCGCCACCGCATCGCCGCCGAGCCAGCAGCTCGACCAGGCGCGACGGGTGCGCCTGCGCCAGCGGCAACAGCGCCGCCGCGATCTCGGCGCTCGGCACGATGGCGGTCGGGGCGTGGATGAACAGCAGCGTGCCGGTCTCGGCACGGGCGAGCAGCGCTTCGAGCGTCTGCACGTAGCGCAGCACCGGCGCGTCGCCGATGATGTCCACCGGGTTGGCGCGCGACCAGTTGGGCGGCAGCACCTTGTCGAGCTCGTGCTGCAACGCCTCGGGCAGCGGCGCCAGTTCGAGCGCTTGCTGCGCCACCTCGTCGGCCGCCAGCACGCCGGCGCCGCCGCCGTTGGTGACGATGGTGATGCGCGCCGGCGGCTCGCCGTCGCTGCGATTCGACAGGCGCGCTGAAATGCGCCAACGCTTCGGCGGCGATGAACAGATCGGCCATCGTGTCCACGCGCAGCATGCCGGCGCGCCGGATCGCGGCGTCGATCACCAGGTCGCTGCCCGCCAGCGCGCCGGTGTGCGAGGCCGCGGCCTGCTGGCCCGCAGCCGAGCGCCCGGCCTTGACCACCAGCACCGGCTTGTTGCGCGCCGCGGCGCGCGCGGCGCTCATGAACTTGCGCGCCGCCGAGAGCGACTCCACGTACAGCAGCACCGCGCGCGTCTTGGCGTCGCTGGCCAGCCAGTCGAGCATGTCGCCGAAATCGATGTCGGCCTGCTCGCCGAGCGAGACGAAGCGCGAGAAGCCGATGCCGCGGCTGCGCGCCCAGTCGAGCATCGCCGAGACCAGCGCGCCCGATTGCGAAACGAAGGCCAGGCTGCCGGCGCCGACGCTCGCATGCGCAAAGCTGGCGTTGAGGCCGATCGCCGGCGACAGCAGGCCCAGGCCGTTGGGGCCGAGGATGCGCAGCGTGTGCACCTTGGCCGCATCGAGCATCGCCTGCTTCTGCTCGCGCGTCAGCCCCGCGGTCAGCACGACCACGGCGCGCGTGCCGCGCGCGCCGAGTTCGGCGATCAGCTCGGGCACGGTCGCCGGCGGCGTGCAGATCACGGCGAGGTCGGGCGCCGCGGGCAGATCGGCCACGCGCGCGACCACCGGCTCGCCGTCGATCTCGCGGTGCTTCGGGTTCACCGCCCAGCGCGCGCCGGCAAAGCCGCCCTCGCGCAGGTTGCGCCACACGGTGGCGCCCACGCTGCCGGCGCGCGGCGAAGCGCCGATCACGGCCACCGAGGCGGGGTCGAAGAGTTGGTCGAGGTGGCGGATGCTCATGGCGTCGATGATGCCTGGGCTTGCGCTGGCGCAGGTTTCAGGACGCGCGCTGCGGCCGCAGGTAAATCGCCCAATACACCAGCGCCACCAGCACCGAGCCGCCGACGATGTTGCCGGCGATCACCGGCAGCAGGTTGTGCGCCATGTCGGCGGCCGACAGCGGCGCGCCGAGCAGCATCGCCAGCGGAAAGAAGTACATGTTGGCGATCGAGTGCTCGAAGCCCGGCGGCGACGAAGGCCGTGATCGGGAAGACGATGGCCAGCACCTTGTCGGTGACGCTGCGCCCGGCCATGCGCCATCCACACCGCCATGCACACCAGCACGTTGCACAGCACGCCGCGAAAAAGCGCCTCGGCGCACGGCAGCTCGGCCTTGGCGGTGGCGATGCGGATCGCCGTGCTGCGCCACGGCGCCGTCGTTCATCGACCCATGCCCCGACAGCCACACCAGCAGCGCCAGCCCTGCCGCGCCGGCGAAGTTGGCCGCGCACACGAGCGCCCAGTTGCGCAGCAGCTCGCGCCGTGCTCACATGGCCGCCGGCCCACGCCATCGCGATCAGGTTGTTGCCGGTGAACAGCTCCGCCCCGGCCACGACGACCAGGATCAGGCCGAGCGAGAAGACCAGCCCGCCGAGCAGGCGCGAGGCCGCGAAGCCGAGCGTCGCATCGCTGGCCACGAGCGTGAACATCAGCGCACCCAGGCCGATGAAGGCGCCGGCCAGCACGCCGAGCAGCGCCTGCGTCAGCCACGGCAAGCGCGCCTTGGCCACGCCGACAGCGGTCACGCGCGCGGCAATCTCCTGCGGCGCGTAGGCGTCGGAGCCGAAGACCTGGGTCATGCGCCATCATCGCCGCGGAAACGTCGGACCACTGATCGCGATCAACGCGTGCCGGTCGAGCATCCTGCGTCCGGCGGCGTTGATGGTGGCGCTGTCGAAGTCGAACAAGACGTTGGAGGAGCCGGTCTCGATCAAGGTCTGTCGGGTGCAGCTCGGGCCACCGCCAACGCTGCCGGGGCCGGAGCACGCCGCATCGTTGAAGCCGCAGCCGGGCAAGGTTGGCGGGTCGCCCGGCAACAATTGCTTGAACGCTGCAGCGTGTCGCCGAGTTCGCGACAGGTGCGCCCGCCGCCGTAGTACGGGATCAAGGCTTTACGGAATGCGGTCTGGATACTGCCGGCCGTCGCGTTCCGACGCTGCCGGCCCGCGTGGCTTCCAGCGCGGCGTAGTTGACGGCCGACTTGGCGCGATACACCAAGGCCGCCTGCGAGATGCACATGATGACCAGTAGCAGCGTCGGCAGCACGACAACAACCGAGTGGCCGTTTTTCGCGGGCTGAGAGCACGCGCCGCTTCGAATGTCAGTACTCCGTCTCCAAAAAATCTCCACCCGGCATGCTGTGTCTGGGCAGCCCGCCTGCAAACCGCTCAATGTCCCAACCGAACAGCACGCCATCAGGCTTGAGTCGGAACTTCAAGCGCAACCCGCCGCCGTTCTTGCGGATCTCTCTGACGACATCATCAGGAATGCGACTGGCTATAGGGAACGTGTAGTCGCCGAGGATGTTGCCGGCGTAGGTGCTCATGCTGGGGTTGTCCGCCCTCCTTACGAGCTTGTCCGAGTCCCGCCACATCACCCGTACCCGCTCAGGCACAACGCTTATTGGGAAGGCCATGATCTCCCGATTGCGCTTAACTCATTCTCGACTTTGCATAGAACTCTCGATTGCTGCCGTCGGCGAAGAATTCTCACCCCGAGCATTTCCACGCTAGGCACCGCATCCACCACCAGGACCAAGCTCACGTCTTGTAATCGCCGCTGCGCGTCGCTGATTTGAGGTGCATTCGAGGGCACCCGGCCCATCGCATTGCAACCCGGGAGAACACTCAGCAGCGCCAGAGCACCGCAGAGCTTGCGTTTCGTGTTTCTTCGTTGCATCTTCATTGCACCTGCAGGTTACCCAGCTCGTAGCCGTTGTCGCGCAACCACTGTAAGTAGCGTGCCATATCCACCGTGCCAGTGCTCGCATCGGCTCGCGGTGTGCGCGTTTGCGTGCCATCCCCATTGATGGCTGCGGGGTAGTAGCCGATGAATTGGCCGGTATCTGCGTACGTCATCCCGGCGCCCGTCATCAGGCGCTGGGTGCCGCCGCTGCCACCGCGCACCTGCCGATCCTCGCTGCACCCCGGCCCGCCGAGGCAATACTGGTTGTCGCTCTTGTCGTGGAGGACAGGGTCGGCCGGAATGCTCGGAACGGGATCTGCCGCATGTTGAACCCCGGCATGCGCGGCCTGCTGCCACCATCCAGGCTCATCGCCACAAGTGCAGTGGTTTTCTGATCAGGCCCAAATCCCCCACCGATGTCCGCGTGCGCGCCGATGAAGCCGCGTTCGATGCGTCTTGCGCCAACATGCACTCGCGGCGCCAGGCGCATCGGATGGACTCCAATGGAAACGCACCAAATGTCGAGTCCGGCAAGCCGGCGAACGTATCTGCCGCGATATTCGTTCAGTGCCATGGCCTGCGCCACGTACTGAAAACCGGGCACGATACTCATGTTGTAGCCGCGGCACGAGATTGGTACTCAGGACTGTGTCCCACAGGCCCATAAAGCGGAAGTTGATGCATCTGACAGGCGTTGACGATCGCGCCATTGACCGTGATCGTGTAGCGGTACTGCCCGTTTCGCGTGTTGGCCATCGATGCGGTTGGCAAAGTCTCTGCGCCTGCGCCGCGCCGCGACTGAAGCCGACGATGTCCATGTCCATGAGCCGGCGTCGTCCTCGGTGACGACATCTGCTTCAGCATCGAAGTACTGCACCATGCGATCGATACGTGCGCGGCCGGTGAAGTTGCTGCCCATGTCGGCTGCTGATTGCCGCCCCAGTACCGAGGTTCTCAGATGTCGCCGCCGAATTGCGCATTGGTTTCGCGGTGGCGGGTGCCAACGCCGGTCACGTAGCGTGGCATTGCCATCGTCATAGAGCTGGCAGAAATCGCCACACATTTGAATAGAACGTTGTCGAGTGCTCGGCAAGGTCACCGGCGTCGTTGGTATTGCCCGTCCCATCGAACGCGAACAGCACCAGCCCGCTGCGGATCGACATAGCGCAGCGGGTTGTAGCGGACGTAGGCGTACGGGTTCGGGCCGTCGGGGTAGCCGGTCTCATTGGCGAGCGGGTCGGGGCTGAGGTACTGGCCGCGCTCGGGGTCGTAGTAGCGGTTGAGGTTGTAGTGAAGGCCGGTCTCGGCATCTGCGTACTGGCCTGGCAGGCGCAGATTCAGCGCAGTACGTGCCATTAGCGACTGGTCTTCGCACGGCCCGAGGCGCTATAGCTGGCTTGCCAGATGAGTTGGCCCTTGGCATCGGTGGCCGCTTCGGGTGCGCCGAGATGGTTGGTGTGCAGCCAGGCGGTGTTGTCCTGCGCGCCGACCCATGAGCGAGCGATGTGGCCGAGGTCGATGAAGGCTTGTAGCCACGCAGCGGTGTCCTGGTGCAGCGCTGCATCGCCGTCGATCACCGCGATGGGCAGGCTGGCGGCGTACACGTACTGCCGTTTGACTTTGCCGCTGGCGTCGAGCTCAGCCATCAATAGGCTTTGCTCGTCGTACAGATACAGCGTGTGTTGTGCGTCCGTTTTCTTCTCGATGCGTTGGCCGCGGTGGCTGTACTGGTAGGTGGCGAGCAGCTTGTCGTTGTCGCGCACTTGCAGCAAGCGGCCATGCGCATCCCAATCGAAGCGGTGCTTGCCGATGGCTCGTGGCTGGCCGCTAGCGTCGTACTCGGCCTTGGCGTCGGCGTCGCTGGCCCATCGGTTCGTTCTGTCTTCGTAAACAATGCGGCGCGTGGCTTGCTCGGCGTCTTGCGCGAGCACCCTTCGGCCTTGTGCGTCGTGCAGGTAGTAGCTGCTTTGCGGCGCTGCTTCGGCCTTCTGCGCTACTGGCTGCAGCGCTGCGCTTCGTGATGCTTGCGTGCTGGCCACGATCAGGCGGTCTTGCCGGTCGTAGGCGTAGCCACTGTCGTTGGGCTGCGCGCCTGCGCGCTGCTGGTCGAGCAGCAGGTTTCCTCTGGCGTCCCACAGGTAGCGGTGGTCGATCAGGGCTTGCGGGTCTCGCGGCTGGCCGAGGGAGCCGGGCAGGTTGATGCGTGAGACTTCGACGGGCTCCGCTCGGCCCTTCGATACGTCAGGGCGAAAGGGGGTGGCATGCGCCGCGCTGATGCCCAACAGTTGCTCCCAGCGCCATAGTGGGATGGCTTGTCCGAGCAGCGGGTCTTTGGTGCTTGCGGTCAGCGTGCGCGGCTGCGGCTGGCGGTAGAGCACGCGCGCCAGAGTGCCTTCGCGGCTGCGGATGAACTTCGCTTCGATGCCATTGCCGGCGGTGTATTGGCTCAGACCGACGAGGTCGCGCTGGAAGTCTTTAGCCAGGACTTGTTTTTGCTCGAAGCCGCGCAGCCATTCGGTTTGCACGCGGCTGCGGGTCATCGCCATGATCTGCCCCTGGCCGTTGCGTTCGTAAGCAATGCGGCTACCGTCTGGCAGCGTGTTGGCGATGGGCTCGCCGTTGGCGTCGCGTTCGTATTGTGTGGTGGCGGTCACCGCTGCATTGCCGTTGATCGTGACGCTGCGCGTTGTGCGCTGGCCGTGAGCGTCGTAGCTGTAGCGCTCGCTTTGCGTCGGGTGGTTCAGCTCGATGACTTGGCGGCCTTGGTAGCGCCACTGCGTGACGATGGGCGCTTGGTTCTCTGCTCGTGCACTCTGCTTGGTGATCCGCCCCGCCGCGTCGTAGTCGTAGCGCGCCTCGTGATTCAGCGCGTCGCGCATCGCGACCAGGCGGTCTGCAGCGTCGAACTCGCGAATCGTGTTGCCGCTGTCGGCGCTGCGCGTAAGCACCACGCGGCCAAAGTCGTCGGCGATGTGGCGCGTGCGCGGCACCCGCTCACCCTTCGATATCTCAGGACGAACGGTGAATTGGCGGGCGGATACAGACGCCGCTTCGCGCGCCGGCAGCACCACACGCCGCCCGGCGTTGTCGCTGACCGCCTTCAAGCTGCCATCTTCGCGCCACTCGTAGGTTGTGCTTTGCGTGATGCGTGAGCTGTAGCGGCCTTCTTCGATGATCCGGCCCTCGCTGTCACGCTTCCATTGCTCGGCCCAGCCCACGGCGTGCGCGCGCCACAGCAGTCGGTCGGCGCTGTCATAGGCCATGCGCGTCTGTGCTTTGTAGGCGCTGCCGCTACCGGCGCCGGTTTCGACGAGTCGGCCTTGGGGGTCGTACTCGAAGGTCTTCATTTGCACCGCGCCGCCGGTGTTGCTGCGCTCGAGCCGCGCGAGCTGGCCTGTGGCGGTGTAGTGGTAGCGGCTGGTAGCGCCTTCGTCGTTGCGCATCTGCTGGATGCGCGCGATGTCGTCGTAGGCAGCATCGCTTTTGAAGCCGCCGGGCTGCATGATGGCGGTGACCACGCTGCCGCCCTCGTCCCATTGCAAGGTGGTGATGTCGCTGTCTTCAGGGCTGGCCTTGGGGCCGTTGGCCAACGGGCCGTCGATCTGCGTGAGCACGCTGCGGCCGTTGATCCGGCTGTATTGGTAGCTCGTCGTGCGCGTGAGCAGCGTGGCACTCGGTTCGCCCTTGTCGTCCACCGGACTGAAGCCGCTCTCGATCACCGCGGTCGGCTGGCCGTGAGCGTTGTAGTCGATGCGCGTGACGTGCTCCTTGCCGGGCACAACGCTAGGCCTGGCGATCAGCACGGGCTGCTGACCGATGGCGATACTGCCGTCGGGGTAGTGGGTGTCGGCGTACTCGTAGCGCGCGAACGCTCGCTCGCCGATCTCCCGCGTGAGACGGCCGTAGCTGTCGTACTCGAAGCGCTTGCTGCTCCGCACCTTGCGGTCGGCATCGAGCGCGTGCTCGGCGATCAACTGCCCGACGGCGTTGTAGCCGTAGCGCTTGTTGGGCTCGGGGCAGGTGCTGCAGCCGGCACCGGTGAACTCGATCAGGCGGTAGCTGCCGGCGACGATGGCGCTCTTGAGCTGGCTCTTGTGACCCAGGCTGTTGGTCAGCAGCGTGATGCCGAACTGCGCGGGGATGATCTCACCGTCTTTGCTCACCTTGTGCTGACGCGGCAGCGGCGGCTCGACGTATTGCACTTCGATCTTCTCGATGCCGCCGGCCTTGGTGCTGAGGATCGCGCGGCCACGCGTGTCGTACGCATACGTGGAGAGCCGCTGCTCGACGCTCTTTCCTTGTTCGTTGCCGATCAGGCTGACGCCGGTCAGCGCGTTGACGTGGCCGCTCTGGCGATCGGTCTTCGTGGTGGTAGCGGCGCGTGGCGATCGTCTTGTCTTGCGCGACGGTGCTGACCTCGATCAATCGGTATTGCGCGTCGCGCCGGTAGCGCAGCTCGTTGACGGGGGTCTGGATCGCGCTGAGTTGTCGAGTCGCGTCGTAGAGCAAGCGCAGGGTTCTGCCCTGCGGGTCACGCACACCAACGAGCTCGCCGCTGGGTGCATAGCTCAGCGTCAGTTGCTCGCCGCTGGCCGCGGTGATGCTTTGCAGCGGGTGGCCGCCGTTGTGGCCTTGGCCAAAGACGAGCGTGCGGCCGTCGCTCCAGCGCCAGTGGTAGCTGGCGCGGCCTTGCGCATCTTGTTCGATGCGCACCTGTCCGTCGGCGGGGTCGGCGGCGGTGCACAGCTCGTGCGTGGCGCTGGCGGATGTTTTCCCCTGCGCAGCCGGGCGCTCGAACATCAGCCGCCGGCCATCGGCCTGCACGATCTGCAGGCTGCGCCCAAAGTCGTACAGCACGGCTTCATAGCTGATGCGCCAGTTCGCGCCGGTGAGGCCGCGGTGCGCGTCGAGGCTGTTGTAGTGGCGCACGAGTTCCAGGCCCAGCACGCCGGGCAGCGCGGGCAGGTCCACCTCCTGCTGGTACTTGTTGCCGCTCACCAGGTTGATCGGGTTGCCGCCGCCGGCGCGACGGCGCGCTGCTGCTGCGCGCGGCCGGGCCGGAGCCGCAAGTGTTGGTGCCGGGGTTGCCGCCGGGCGGCGCGGTGCACGTGCCACCGGTTCCTCCGCCCGTGCCGCCGCCTGTTCCTCCACCACCTCCACCACCTCCACCCCCGCCACCGCCACCGCCGGGCGGCACGCAGCTCTGTCGTGTCGGGTCGCAGCTTTGCGCGTGGCTCGACGCGGGTGCGCCGAGCGCAGCAGCCAGCAGCATGGTGCTCAGCGCGCCGGCCCATGAGGTGCGTGCGGTCATGTCGTAGTCCTCCGGTGCTTCGTTGTGTTTGTCGTCTTAGCCGGCGCCGCAACTCGCCGGCGTGCACGCCGGGTCGGTCGTGCCGCCCGGGCAGCTCACGCACGTCGGATCCCAGAACGGGCAGGTCGGCAGCGGCGGCGGCGTCGGGCCGGGGCCGGGATCCGTCGGTGTGCCGTTGTTGCCCGGGCCGGGGCTGCTGGCCATGGCGCGTGTTGCGGATGGCGTCGCTTTGCATGCGCACGGTGGTGTGCACGACGATGGGGATGCGCCGCGCTTCGAGCAGCGCTTGCACGAAGGCATCGCCGGCACCGGCGCCCATGCGGTTCAAGGCCCAGGTGTAGAGCCGCCCGGCCAGCGGCATTTGCTTGGCCTCGGTGATGCCGTAGGTGATGCGCAGCTTGAGCAGGTTGGCGTCGAGAAGCGTCTGGCCGCTTTGGTTGCGCGCCGGGTCGTTGTTGCAGCCGCTGTTGTCGCGCGGGCAGCTGAGCTGGTCGAGGCCGACGTTGGGGATGACGGGCTCGGTGACGCGCGTGGCCGTACCACCGCTGCGGCGTGCCTCGCGCTCGGCGGCGTCGTTCAAAGCAGTCTGCGCGGCCGCGCTCTGGTAGTCGGTGAAGCTTTCCTGCGTCGGTGAGAGGATTTCGATGCGCACCGCGGCGCTCGTGAGGTCTGCCGCCACGCGCGCCGCTGTGGCGCTCAACTCACCATAGGTACGGCCGCCACCGTAGTACGGCACCATGGCCTTCTGGAACGCGGCATTGATGGCCGAGGTGCTGGCGTTCTCCACGCTACCTCCACGCGCAGCTTCCAATGCCGCGTAGTTGACGCTGCTCTTGGCCCGATAGACCAGCGCCGCCTGCCAGATGCACATGATGACCAGCAACAGCAAAGGCAGCACGACGATGGTCTCGACCAGGCCGGCGCCGCGCTCGGCGCTTGTCTTGCGATCGTTTTTCATCGTGCTGCCTTCTTGTGCTCTGTCCTGGCGTTCAGTTGCTTTCGGTGACGGTGTAGCCGTCGGGGATGCGCAGCTGGTCTTCATCACCGACAACCCGCGTGTTCATGCGCGTATCGAGCACGCGGATGGACACCGTGGCCCGGCCTGCATTGCCGACGAGCTGGCCTTCGGCCACCAGCGGCCACGGCCAGCTCAGGTAGTGCTGCATCGGCATGCCGTTGTCCCAAACGCAGGAGGTGCCCAGATCGCCGAGCACGGTGCTGCCGGCAAGCACGGTGGTGTCCACGCGCAGGCAGCGCTGGCCGGCGTGCAATTCGCTGGGCCAGCGATCAACGTCTTGCTGCGGGGCGATGTCGCGCGGCACGAAATCCGCCGAAGCGCCGAGGCCCTTGGCTTGACGCTTGTCGTGATCGATGTCGTAGCGCCGGCCGTTGATCCACAGCTTGCTCGAATGCCGGGACTCGAGGCGATGCATCGAGCAATCGGGGCCGGGCGTTGTACCGACAGGTTTACCGCGCGACTCTTCGATGTAGCGCTCCACGTCGGGCAACCTGAGGGCCAAGCCGCTGACATGCGCGGAGGCTCTGACGCCTTGATCGAAGTAGCGTTCGACCGTATCGACATCCACTTGAGCCACCACCGAGGGTGGCAAGTTGAACGCGACACCGCCCACGGTCGCCACGAAGGCATTGCATATCGAGACCTGCGTCAACGCGAGCGTGCCGAAAAAGCCTGGGCTGGCAGCCGAGCCGTAGGTGTGCTCGGTGCGCAGGTACGCGCTTTGTCGCCACCGCGGGTCGATACCGGTCGATTCCGGCGCAGGCGACGGCTCTGCCGCCGAGGACTGCGTGTCGCCGCCCCCGCCGCCGCAAGATGCGAGCGTGAGCGCAAGGCAGATCGGAAGGAGACGAGTGATGTTTGAGTACTTCATGGGCAGTCGGTGGGTAGGGAAAGGAAATCAGGATTGAGCTGGACGCCGGCCGCGAGCCCGTGTGCGCGCGCGTAGCCTGCGGCAAGTTCGATGACCGCATGCGCCCGCCAGCACGCGGCTGCCCGCCACGGCTGAAGTTGCTCGACGAGCCGTAGCACGCGCCCTTGCTTGTCGATGAAGACGACGTTGATCGCATAGCGCATGAAGAAGGTGTGCACGCTGTTGCAGGGCGCGAGCACGAGGGCCTGGCCCTCGCGCAGGCGCGGCAATGCGAGCAGGCCGCCCAGCCGGGCGAAGAACGACCGGGCAACGATGAAGTCGAGCGCGGCCTGCATCGTCAGATCCCCGCGTGAATGAACTTCATCGCGATCGGGAAGCCAAGGACGACGAAGGTGCAGGGGAAGATGAAGGCGATCAGCGGGAACAAGAGCTTCACCGGCGCTTCCATCGCCAGCTTCTCGGCGCGGGCAAAGCGTTCGTTGCGGCGCTGCTCGGCCTGCGCGCGCAGGATCGGGCCGAGCGACATGCCCATCTGCTCGGCCTGCACCAGCGCAGCGATGAAATTGGTGATCGAAGGCTCGTTCATGCGGTCGGCCAGCGTGTGCAACGCGTCCATGCGCGAGCGGCCGGCGCGCACGTCGCGCAGCACGCGCGCGAACTCGTCGCGCAGCGGGCCGGCGGGGCCCTTGGCCACGGCTTGCGTGAAGGCGCCGGTGAGGTTCAGGCCGGCTTCGACGCACAGGCAGATGAGGTCGAGCATGAAGGGCAAGGTTTTCAGCGTTTGCCGGCGGCGCAACTGGATGCGGTCGCGCAGCCAGATCGCGGGAAAGGCGTAGCCGGCCAGCGCGGCGACGAGCAACCACCACGAAGCGCTGCGGCCGAAGCTGCCGGCCACCCAGTCGAGCAGCAGCACACACACGGCGGCGCAGAGCAGCCGCGCGGCGACGAATTGCTCGGGCGCGAGCGAGAAGTCCAGGCCGGCCAGACGCAGCTTCGACAACACTTGTTGGCGATACGCGGGGCTGAGCGCAGGCCCCAGGTAATGCGCGATCCAGCGCAGCGGCCACCACAGCAGGCGAAACGCGAGCGGCGGCTTGTCGCGCCAACTGCGGTCTTCGGGCGGCACGTCGTCGATGGCGCGGATGAGCCAGAAGACGACACCGGCCAGCGACAGGCCCAGGCCGAGGGCGCAGGCGATGGGGATCCAGAGGTTTGGGTTCATGCGCTGCGCCTGTCCACTGAACCAGATAAATCGCACCCGAGCGGCTGCGCAGCGGCGCGGCAGGCTAGGCGCAAAGCGCAGCGATACCCGCAGGTATCGCGAGCATTTGCAACGACGCATGACGCGTCGAGGCGCAGACGAGCGGGGGTGTATTTCATCTGGTTCAGTGGACTAAACGTCGATGTCGACAATTTTTCGAATGATCATCACGCCGAAGAACTCGAACAGGCCGATCACCACCAGGCACGCCCAGCCGGCGCGCGACGTGAACATGAGACCCATCGCCTGCGGCTCCATCTTGCTGAGCACGAACATGAGCAGCAGCGGCAGCGCGCCGACAACCCACGCCTGCAACTTGCCTTGCGATGTGAGCGCGCGAATCTTTCCTTCCATCGCCAGCTTCTGGCGCAAGGTCTGCGACGCGCGCTCGAGCGCTTCGGCGAGTTGGCCGCCGGTCTCTGCGGCGATGCGCATCGCAGCGACGACGAGCGTCACCGATTGCAGCGGCACACGCTGGTGCAGGTTGTCGAGTGCTTCGTCCATCGACACGCCCAGGCGCTGTTCGCGCAGCAGCACGTCGAGCTCCTGCGAGATCGGCGGCTGCGCTTCGCGCACGAGCTGGCCGATGGCCTGGTTCAAGCCGACGCCGGCCTTCAAGCCACCGGCGAGCATCAGCAGCGCGTCGGGCAGTTGCTGTTCGAGCGTTTCGAGGCGTCGCCGGCGCAGCCAGCGCAAGGCCAGCGTCGGCAGCGCGCTGGCGGTCACGCCGAACAACACGCCGAGCAGCGCCGAGCGCGTGGCGACGAAGGTCAGCACGGCGACGAGCAGGATCAGCGCGAGGTTGAGCGCGAACAGCCGCTTCGGATCGACAAAGACGAACAGCTCGCGCAAGCTGACGTTGGTGCGCTCGGTGAACAGGCGCCGATAGCGCGCCAGGCCGTTGCTGCCGATGTCGGCCACGGCCCAGACGAGCAGCGTGATGGCAATCGCCGTGACGATGGCCGCGACGAGCGCGATGTTTCCTGGTTCGAGATTCATGCGGCTCTCCTATCGAAGAGGGTCAGATCGCAATCGACACCGCGCTCGCGCAGCTCGTCGTAGAAGGAGGGAATGGCGTTGCAGCCGGAGAAGCCGCCCTGCACTTTGCCCATGCCGCCCGACGATGAAGCGCCGTAGCCGCGTTGCTCGAAGCGGAACAGCTCCTGCAGTTGAATCTTGCCGTTCTCGATGCCGGAGATTTCAGTGATGCTGGTGACCTTGCGCGAGCCGCAGGCAAAGCGCGTCTGCTGCACGATGATGTCCACCGCCGAAGCGATCTGCTCGCGGATGGCGCCGATGGGCAAGTCCATGCCGGCCATCAGCACCAGCGTTTCCATCCGCGCCAGCGCGTCGCGCGGCGTGTTGGCGTGCAGCGTGGTCAGCGAGCCTTCATGGCCGGTGTTCATCGCTTGCAGCATGTCGAGCGCCTCGCCGCCGCGGCACTCGCCGACGACGATACGGTCCGGCCGCATGCGCAGCGCGTTGCGCACCAGGTCGCGGATGGTGACCGCGCCGCGGCCTTCGATGTTGGTCGGCCTCGATTCGAGGCTCACCAGATGCGAATGATTCAACCGCAGCTCGGCGGCGTCTTCGATCGTGACGATGCGCTCGCCGTCGGGGATGAAGTTGGACAGCACGTTGAGCAAGGTCGTCTTGCCCGAGCCGGTGCCGCCGGAGACGACGAGGTTCTTGCGCTCCTTGACGCACAACTCCAGAAACTCGACCATCGATTGATCGACCGAGCCGTAGGCCACCATGTCCTCGGCGCCGAGGCGCTTCTTGGCGAACTTGCGGATCGTCAGCGTCGGGCCTTTCAACGCCAGCGGCGGGATGATGGCGTTGACGCGCGAACCGTCCTTGAGCCGTGCATCGACCAATGGTGATGACTCGTCGATGCGACGACCGAGCGGTGCAACGATGCGCTCGATCACACCCAGGATCGCGCGGTCGCTGGTAAACGCCAGCGGGTAGCGCTCGAGCTGGCCTTTGCGCTCGACAAAGATCTCGTCGGCCCTGTTGACCATGATCTCGGTCACGCTGTCGTCGGCCAGCGGGTCTTCGAGCGGCCCCAGGCCCACCGCTTCGTCGAGCACCTCCTTGCGCAGCGCGGTGCGGTCGATCTGCGGCGGCAGGTCGGTCAGCGCGTCGAGGATGTCGCGCACGAGTTTTTCGGTTTCGGCGCGCAGCTCGATGTCGGACATGCGTGTCAGGTCGCGACGGCGCAAATCGATGGTTTCGAGCAGTTGGTCATGCACACGCTTGCGCCACGGGTGGCGGGCGCGGATGGCGGCCTCGTGTTTGTCGATGACACGCTCGCTCGCCTGCGCGGCGCGGTCCGCGGTGACGACGCGCAGCATCGCCGGCTCGCTGCCGGCAGCACTTGTCTTGCGCGGCGGCTGCGCAACCTCACGAACCTCTTCGCGCGCACCCGCCTCACGCACGCGCAGCAGGTAGCCGCCAATCTGGATCTGATCGCCAAAGTTCAGCGGCCCATGCCGCACGACGCGCGAGCCATTGACCCAGGTGCCACCGAACTGGCCGAGGTCTTCGAGCATCCAGCCCTTGGCGCTGGCGACGATGCGCGCATGCTCCTTGCCGACGCGCCAGCCGGCCAGCGGCACATGGCAATCGCGCCCGCGCCCGATCAGCGCCTGCTCGGTGTCCAGGCGCAGCTCGCTCGACTCACCGGCGGCGTCGGTGATCTGAATCAACAGCGGTGTGGTCATCTGCGGGCTCAGTTGGCGGCCACGTCTTTGGCCAGCGGCAGCAGCCACTGCGTGGGCACCCAGCCGCGCTTGGCGCTGTCGCCGGAGCCGGTTTGCACGCCCAGCCAGTGGCCCTGCTCGGCGCCGCTGATGGCGCTCACCACATCCCCGTGCAGCAGCGTGACGACCGCACCGGCGTTGACGTCCGGCGCGAGCCGCAGTGCGAGGCGTTGCGCCTCGACACGGAATTGGCGTGCTGCATCAGGCACGACATCGGTCGCCGCCAACAGCACGCGCCGCGGCGCCACCGTTGCCGCGACGGCTTTGCGTGCAGGACGCGCCTGCTCCTCGTGCAGCGCTGTCGCTTGCGCTGCGGCATGCAATGGCCGGACGGCATCGGCCGGCACCCAGCCTTGCACGCGGCCCACCTGCACGTTGCGCCAGGCCCCTTCGCCTTCCGACTGCACGGCGGCCGAACCAAGCACGACCGAAGCGCCGCGCTCGAGCGTGAGCAGAGACTGCGCACTCGCCGAAGGCGTGGCGCGCAGCAGCGCGTTGTCCGCCACCACGGTCAGCAGCGCGCCGCGTTCGGCACGGCCGACTTTCTGCACTGCAGGCTGTGTCGCGGGCGCCGCGCCGGCAGGCGTGATCGGCTTGGGGTTCGCTGGCAGCACGGGCTTAGGGATGACCGCACCTTCGCCCGTCGCCGCGCGTGCCGGCACGGCATCCGGCTTTTCATAGACCACACCGGGCTGCAGCGGATCCGATAGGTAAGGCGCGGCGCCGAAACGCTCCTGCAAGCGCTCGGTGGTGCGCTCGATGCGGTCGCGCTGGCCGGGCGATTGCGACGTCATCACTGTCGGCGTGACGAAGACGACGAGCTCGGTCTCCTTGTTCTGATAGCGCTTGGAGCGGAACAAGGCGCCGAGCACTGGCAGGTCGCCGAGCACCGGCAGCTTGTCCACATCCGTGCCCGACTCGCGCTGCAGCAAGCCGGCGAGCACGATGGTTTCTCCAGCCTGCACGTTGAACTCGGTGTCGGTCTTGCGCTTGAGCAGCGCCGGGCCACCGGGCGACGAGATGGAACGATCGATGCTGCTGACCTCTGTGGAGATGGTGGCGCGAATGCCGCCGCTGCGGATCGACCGTCGGCGTGATGTCGAGCTTGACGCCGTACTCCTTGTACGCAATGGCAATGCCGTCGCGCGTGCTGACGGCATAGGGAATTTCGCCGCCGGCGATGAACTTGGCCTTGCTGCCGCTGCGCGTGGAGAGTTGCGGCTCGGCAAGCAAGGTGGCGCGGCCGTCTTGCGCCAGCAGGTTGAGCTGCGCGTTCAGGCCGAGGTTGAGCACGCTGAGCACGTTCAAGCCGCGCGGCACGATCACCGGGCCGCTTGGCGAAGTGATCGGCGTTGCATTGGCTTCACCCGAGGTGCGGATGTCGATTTGGTACGGCCCATCGTTGCCGCGGCGGCCGGGCCCCCAGATGCCACCCAAGGCAGCGCCGCCGGTGCCCGTCCACTTCAGGCCCATCTCGCGCAGCGCGCTGGTGGGGAACTCGACCACCTTGACGTTGATCGAGACCATGCGCTCCCAGCCCACACGGTGCGTGAAGTTGACGATCTGCGGATAGCGCTTGGCCAACTCCTCGACCTTTTGCAGATCAGCGTCGGCGAGCTGGTCGCCTTCGACGATGATGTTGGCGCCGACGATCGAGGCCTTGGTGCGCGGGATCGTGGACAAGAACGCGGCGATCTCGCGTGCATGGCGCGAGGTGTCGCCGGGCACGATGTTGATCTTCACGCGCTGGTAACGCCCATCGGCGTTCCAGATGAACAGCGACGACGTGCCGGCGGTGTTGGCGAAGAGGATCACTTCCTTGCCGTCGAGCGCCGCGGCGGTGAGCAGCGAACCATTGCCGACGGCGATGCGCGCCACGCCGGGCGCCGGGAAGACGCGCGACTCGCCGACGAACATTTCGATCTCGGCGATCTGGCCGTCGTCGGCCGTGGACTGGATCGGCGCGTAGGTGCTTCCGGCGACGGGACCGCGGGCCACGCGAACGGGCTTGCTCGGCTTCAAAACTTCGGCGAAACCGTTCTTGGGATCGCCGTCGTTCGGCGCACTGGGCAGGGCTGGCACCGGCGCGGCCCCCGTTTGTGCCGTTGCCGTGAACGCCTGTGCCAAGCCGATGCACAGGCACAACCAGGCTCGCCCGCCGCGGCCGGGCGCTTTGTTTTGACGCTTCATCTCTCCTACTCCCTCTGCTCTGTCGTGTTTGTGGTTGTGTTCATTGCTGCACTGCCGCCGACTGAACGGCAGCGCCCAGGGGCGCGGCGAGCTCGGCGCCCATGCGCGCGGCAGGCACAGCAGGCGCGACGGGCGCAACCGACCCACCCAAGCGCGGCAGCTCCTTCATCGCGTCGCGGCTGCCGCCATAAATCACCGGCACCGACGCCTCCTTGCCGAGAATCCGCTCGGGATCATTCAGGCCGAGCAAAGACATCGCATCGCGGCGTGACGAGAACGCGTTGGCGGCGTCGCCCGGCGAGCGCAACAGCGCTGCCAGCTTGCCGATCTCGCGCGCCGCCAGCACACGCTGTGCATCCTGCGGCGACGCGTCGAGCGTGATCGTCGTGTAGGTGCGCTTGCTGCCGTCCTTGCCGCTGGTGTCGCCGGCGGCCACGGCCTGCGAGCCGGTGGCCAGCACGACCACGTTTTGCAGCAGCGGGAACATGTAGGCGCGGTTGTCCTTGCGCGCCGAGACCATGATGTCGATGCGGTCGCCTGGCTGCAACATGCCGGAGATCGAATTCACTTCATCCACCGGCACGGTGATGGCGCGCCGCCCCGCCGGCAGCCGCGCCGAGAACGACGGCGCGCGCTGGCCTTCGAGCATCGACCACAGAATCATCTCGCCGCGCGCCGCCGGGTAGGCCAGCTTCTGGTTTTCGACACGTTCGAACTGCTGCGGCGTGATGGCGTTGGAGTGCGCCCAGTCGGCCGGCACCTCGCGCGAGGCCACGGCCGCTTCGGTCAGCGGCGTGCCTTTGGGCAAGTCCTGCTTCGGCACGATGACACGCACCATCTTGCCCTTGCCTCGCGCCTCCACTTCCTCCATCTGGCGCTCGATGAAGCGCTTGACGCCGAAAGCCGACAAGCCGCCCAGGGCCAAAGCGGCCAAGAGCAGCACCACACTCCGATTGATTGCGAACT
Source organism: uncultured beta proteobacterium (assembly GCA_963816315.1). Classification (GTDB taxonomy): domain Bacteria; phylum Pseudomonadota; class Gammaproteobacteria; order Burkholderiales; family Burkholderiaceae_C; genus CADEEN01. The sequence goes on along the minus strand of CAWFJZ010000044.1, from coordinate 94,042 downwards.
TTGGAAACTTCATTTTTTCTCCCTCACTTCCATCACATGGGCAATGACAACGCCGCCAGGAACCTGGCCCAGCCTTCTCGAATAGAGAACAACATCAACTCGATCGCTGAGCGCCGGCCGCTGATCGGCACGGCGACCAGGGCCGTGGCAATGGCAGCGACGACGAGGTACTCGACCATCGACTGGCCGCGCTGCAGCGCACGGCGCATCCGCTTTAAGCACCTCACCTCGGCTCCTTGGTTCTGTGCACCGTCACGGCGCGGTGCGCGCCGGTGTCCACGACCGTGACGATGGCTTCTTCACCCTGCGCCGAGAGCCACATCGTGGAGCCGGCGCGAGCCGTGGCGGCGGCTTCTTCCTTGCTGACGCTAAAGCCGCGCGCCTGCAGCGCACGGCGAAGGTGATCGCTGTTGGTCTTGACGTCGTGGCCATTGGCCGCCGTGACGGTGACGGCGCGCACGCCGCCGTCGTTGGACTCCATCGTCTGCAGCACGGTGCTGTCAGCGGGCAGGCTGCTCTCGGTGTCGGTGACGACCGCGCTGCGCTGCAACCCTTCGGCCAACGACGTCGTGATGACCGTGGTCTCGGCGCGGCCCGCGGCGTTGGTGCGCACCTGCACGGTGTGAAAGAAGCCACCTTCACGCGCGCCGATGACCTGCGCGCCGAGCACGCGGTTCTCGACACGTTTGGCGCCGAAGCGCGCGCGGTAGAAGGCGAGCAGGTTGTCGGCGCTCTCACTGCTGTCGAGGCGCAGGATGCGGCTGCGCTTGCCGTTGAGCACCACGTCGGGCGCGACCGCGTGTACGCGTGCGCCGGCAGGCGCTTCCCATTGCGGCCAGGGCGTCGCGGCCAGAGCGCCGGCGCCCGACGAGGCCAACATCAGCAGCACGGCGCGAAGGATGTGTTGCGCGCTCATGCTTTAGCAGCCTCCGATCAAGCGGTCGCACGGCACCACATCCCAATCGTGATCGCCCATGCGCATGCGCGGGTCGTAGATCGTGGCCGGAATCGTGCCGATGATGTCGAAGGCTTCGCGCATCGCCCGCGGCGGGTAGGTGTAGGGCGCGCCTTCTTCGATGCGCGAGCGAACCTGAGCCGCATCGCGCGCGGTCCACGCATCGGCCAACAGCACCGTGCGGCGGCTGATCGTCAGGCCGGCAGCATCGAACGGCACAAACTCGGGAATGGCGGCGGTGCGCACGGTCACCGACGCCGTGTACCAATTGCGCTCGGACAGTCCCAGCGGATCGGCAAGGACGGCGGCCGCCAGGGCGTTGCGGCTATCGACCTGCGTTTGCACACCCACGTCGTCCGCGAAGCGGCTCATGAAAGGGCGGCCGGTGTGGTCGGTCCACATCGGGTTGCGGTGCTCGGCAAAGTCGCCGGCAACGTCGCCGGTCTTGATCGGCGCATCGGAGTTGCTGAAGAAACGCCGCCGCACTTCGGCCGCGAGTTCGGCATCGGTCTTCCAACTGCTGGCCGAGTTGCGGGCCATCGCTTCGAAGGCGACGTAGCGGCTGGCCGACTCGGTGGCGTTCATCAGATCGATGTACTTGCCGACCAGCGGCACGGCAATGAACAGCGGCGTCAGCACGAGCGCGAGCACGACGAACTCGACGGTCGATTGGCCGCGCTGCAGGCCGGCAAAGAAGCTCTGTTTCATCGAGTCGGCCTCGAAGCAGAAGAAGACACGGGCGCCACGCCGGCGGGCGGTTCGAAGACGGCCGCATCGACGAGCGCGCGCACGGCCACATCGGTGACGCGGTAGTTGTGGCTGCCGAGCTCGCGCTCTTTGCCTGACGAAGCCAGGGCGTTGCGCAGCACCTGCGGCACTTCGTCGCCGGCCCCGTAGAGGCAGACAAAGCCCTCACGCAATGCGCGCACCTCGCAGCGCAGGCCGGCCACCTGCGCCGTGCCGACAACCGGGCCGAGCTGCGCCGGGTCGATCTGCTGCTCCAGCATCAAGGGCGCGCTGGACCGGATGGTGGCGGTGTGGTGCGTGACGTTGGAAGCGCCGACCTGTGTGCGCCAGGTTTGCAGGCGGCCGGCGACGCGCTGCTTGACCGTGATGTAGCGCGCGGTCACGAAGCCGTAGCGGCAGTGGCAGGGATTGAATGGCGTGGCGGGGTTGGTGCAGGCGAAGGTCTCATGCGTCGAGTAGTCCGCAACCGCGCTGCCTTCGGGCGACATGAAGCGTGTCACGCGCACGCTGTCCGGCTGATCGATGTCGGCATCGAAGGTCGGCATGCGCTGTGCGCGGCCCATCTGCAGCGACGCACGGCAACTGGCTTCGAGCGCCGCGGCGTTGAACAACCTCGCCAAGGAATGCCCCGATGACTGCGTCATCACCGCCGCGCGCTGCGTGCCGGCTTCGCGGATGCCGAAGTTCTGCGGCACCGGCAGCCGGCGCTCGATGTCTTGCGCCGCGCACAGGCTGCATGCGGCACCGCACAGCAGCGACATCACAGAGTTGAAGAGCAACTTCATGGCATTGGCGGCAGCAGCAAACCGCCTTGCGACAAGGCAGCCTCGGCGCGATCTGACGTCGTCGGCGCCACCAGGCGGACGCGCCAGTACGGGTTGTACAGGTTGGCGATTTCAGCTTTGCCGTCGGCGCGTGGTGTGAGGCGATCGAAGAACACGCTGGCCCGCGACAAGGCGGCGATTCGGGCACCTGCCGGGCGGTCGTTGAACAGCGCCATCTGGCCCGCCGGGCGCGCCTGGGCTGCGCCACCCGATGTCAACGTGTCGGCGTGGTCCTTGTGAACCAGGATCGTGATGCCGGTGGCCAGCGGTGCATCGGCCTCCACATCGCGCAGATCGCGGCTGTCGGGAAGGCCCGAGAACGAATAGTAGGCAGGCTCCTGCATGTCCTCGTCGGCTTTGTCCGCGGTGGTCGGGTTCTCGCCGTACGCGTTGCCGTGGTATCCGGCGCCGGCATCGCCACCGCCGGCATTGACATTGACAGCACCCCAGCCCACCGGCGTGCGGATGTCGTCGCACCAGCTGACGCCGAAGCGGCCGCAACCGAAGCGCTGGCCGTGAAGCTCCAGCGTGTCCACCGCGCGCCACTCGTCGTAGCCGACGAGATCGGTGCCGCCGCGTTTTTTCATCGCGCCGTCGTTGCGCAGCAAGGGCACGTCCATGCCGTTGATGGTCCAGTTACGCTCGCGGCTGAATTCATCGCGCGAGCGCATCGTGACGTCGGCAAAGCGGCCGCGCTCGTCGCCGTCGTCGCCGTTGCGCGAATAGGACTTGGTGAAGCGGTCGAAGCCGTGCGAGACGAGCACCACGCGGGCGTCGAGGTTCGGGTCCATGGCGCGCACCACATCGCGCGCGATCTGGCCCTGCCGCACACCGGCAACGAGATTCACCTGCACCGCCAGCTGCGAGGCCGACAGCGCCTGCACCACCACATCGTGGACGGTGATCGACGGACCGATACCGTAGTCAACGATGTAGTGCGCGTATTCGCTGGCCTGCTGACCCGTATAGACGTAGAGCACGTACGCCGTGGCCGCAAAAATGGCCGTCAGCCGCGCCGCTCTCACGTCAGGCGCCAGCATGAAGACCTGGTCGGCCACGCTGTCGCCGATGTAGTCCACGGCGTTGGCGAAGTACCAGGTCCAGGAGCCGAGGCTCACCAATTGAGCGATAGCGATCTCGTTGGCCACCATCGCCCGGTTCATGTAGGCCTGGTAGTTCAGCGACCGGGCTTCGACGATGCCGGCGCTGTACGCGGCCGCGTCGGCAGCGTGAACGACGCGGGTCTTTTCGTTGACGGCCTGGCCGCTGTTGACCATGAAGTAAAACAGCGCGCCGGTGACCAGCTAGCAAGCCCAGCGCCGGCAGGATCACCTGACCGCGCTGCGAGCGCAACCGCACCACGGGCGAGGGGCGGCCGCTGGCGCTCAATGCTGCGCGAGCAGCAGCAGAGCGAAAGCGCAACCACACAAGGCCAGCGCGGCCAACGCCAACGGCAATGCATCGCCGAAGCGGGCGAAAGGCGTCAGGCCCACGCGCGGCTCGATCGACGCGTTGAGCACCGCCGCCATGTCAGGCCGCAGTGCTTTCAGCACATGCCCCTGGTGGTCGATGGCATAGGTGCCGTTGACGTCGGAAGAGCGCAACAACGGCTTGTGAAACTCCAACGCCCGTGTTTGCGCGATCTGCATGAACTGGCGCGACACCTGGTCTGACACGATCGAGCCGTCGCTCGACATGTTGACCAGGACCTCGGCAGTAGCGGCCTGCGCACGCCAGGCGTCGCCGAACGCAGCCTCGAAACAGACGGCCAGTGCGGCGCGCCGGCCGCCCAGCTGGAGCGGCTCGGCCTCACGCGGCCCTCGTGCGGTGTCTTGCAGGGCCACGCCCATCGCCGCCGCGGCCCAGGGCCCGATCCAGCGGCGCAGCGGCACGAACTCGCCGAAGGGAAATAGTTGGTGCTTGAGGTAGCGCTGCGAGCCCGAGGCGCCGAGCGACAAGACGCCGTTGTAGAGCGCATCACCGTTGCCTTCGACATAGACGCCGAGCAGCAGATCCGCGCCGCGCGAGAGCAGAGACTGCTGCACCTGCGACAACCACGCCGATGGCAGTGCGTTCACGCTTTTTGGCATGGCCAGTTGCGGCGTCACGACCAGCGCTGCATCGCTAGCAGCCGCTGCGTCGCGGTAGAAGGCCAGCAGCGATTGCATGCCATCAGGGCTGCGCCGCTGCTCTGATCCGATGCCGGGCTGCATGAGCGCCACGCTCATGGCGCCCGAGGGTTCGGTCCACTGCACCCAGCGGCCACCAACACCCAAGAGCACGAGCAGCACCGCAGCGCCGAGCCAACGCCACTTGGCCGGCCGAGCCCGCATGGCGGCTACCGCCATCGCCGCCAGTGCCCACATGCAGGCACCGGCCAACAACGTGCCGCCGATGGGCAGCAGCGACGCAAACGGACCATCAGGCGCTTGCTGCTGCCCCAGGCGCAGCCACGGCATGGCCAAGTCGCCGAGCGCGAACAGGCTCTCGTGCGCAACCCACAGCGCCGGCCACATCACTGCCCAGCGCAGATTTGCATTGACCGGCAGTTTGCAGACGATCCACGCCGAAAGACCTGCCATCGCCGCTTGCACCGACATGACGATCGCTACGGAGACGACGCTCAAAGCGCGCGAAGACTCTGGTGCGCCCAGCGCGAAGCCCAGATACCCCACGCCGAAATAGCCAACGGAAAACACGGCTGCAAGGCGCGCCGCGTCCAGCGCGCGCCCTTGGGCTTCGTGCAGGATGAACAGCAACGCCACCAGCGCCGCTTGACTTGCGATCCAACCGAACGGCAAGCCAAAGCTCGCGCCAGTCACGCTTCCAAGCAACACTGATCCGATGACCGCGAAGCGGCCTTGCAGCAGCATTGGTAATCTCCTCCGTGCGAGGGCTCGACGAGCCCTCTTCCAAACACTCGAACCGGTCTTGTGCGAACGTCAGCGCGCCGCGTTGCCGGTGTAGGTATCGAGATTGCGTCTCGTGTTGGCCTCGGTAGCGGCAGTGGTTGCAGCCGTCTGAGCGTCGTTCTTCGCCTGTGTGCCGTCGTTGCCGGCGAGTTCGTTCGCGATCGCTGCGGTCTGGCTGCGAACCGTGTTGCCGAAGAACTGGTACACCGCAATCGCCGCGATCGCGATGAGCGCGACGATGATGATGTACTCGGTCATCCCCTGACCGCGCTGTGAGCGCTTTTTACTGAAGACCATGTGTTTCCTCCTGGAGAACTTTGGGACCTGTATTGCCTTTGGCCCTTGCCGTTTCGACGCGGGCTTCGGGCTCGATTGCCGAATCAGGAAAGACAAACAGAAACTCTATGCACCTGTCCGACGCACCGAAATCTATTCGTTGGAGCGCTGTTGCGGAACAAGTGCAACAGGCCGAACACCACAAGTGACGGGCGTGAGTTACCCGATCACACCTTAGGGGGTGTTGAAGGGAACGCGTGCTTGTGCTAGCCGAGTGCTGGCCCACGAGCCAACACGGAGAGCCGCTGTGGTGGCTGATCTGCGCGGTGCAACCGCGCCGTCAGATCGGCGATACACCGCACTGCCATGGTGCGCACCGACAACCGACGTCGATGTCGGTGTCGCGTTAGAGCACAAAACCCAGTAACCGGCGACGACTCAGGGGTGGACGTCGTGCGCCGCTGCCGCTATCACCGCCGGCGGCGCTTGCACCAGTTCGATCAATACGCCCTCGCCACCGAGCGGGAATGCTTCGTTCCCCTTCGGGTGAATGAAGCAGATGTCGTGGCCGGCGGCGCCCTTGCGGATGCCGCCGGGCGCGAAGCGCACGCCGCGCGCCGTCATCCACTCCACAGCGCGCGGCAGGTCATCGACCCACAGGCCGATGTGATTGAGCGGCGTGGTGTGCACCGCCGGCTTCTTGTCGGGGTCGAGCGGCTGCATCAGATCGACTTCGACCGCGTGCACGCCGTGGCCGAGCGCGCAGATGTCTTCATCGACGTTCTCGCGTTCGCTGATGAAGCTGCTCTTGACTTCGAGGCCGAGCACATCGACCCAAAGTGATTGCAGGCGCTGCTTGCTCGCGCCGCCGATGGCGATCTTGCTGCAGGCCGAGGATGCGGAAAGGTTTGTCGCTCATGGTCGATCATCCTGCGATGCGCAACTCCTCGAAAGCGATGGCGTGTGAATGCAGCGCGCGGTTGTCCATGCCGCGCAACGACAGCGTGATGCCGGCGCGCCGCGAAGTCGATGTCGATCACGCCGTAGTGCTGCACGGTCACCAGCGGCTCGATGCGGTTCGGTCCGGCCTCCTTGGCCGTGGCCCAGGGGTGCGTGACGCCGCTGCTCGTCATTTCGTAGAGCGGGTAAGGAAGCCGGGCACCCGCCTCGCGGTACAGGCCGCCGATGTGCCGGTCGCCCGAGACGATGATCACGCCCCGTGCGCCGGTGCTCGCGGATCAATCGGTACAGGCGCTCGCGCTCGGCAGGCAGGTTCCCCCAGCGCTCGAAGCCGTGGCCTTCGACGACGCACTGCACGCTGCTGACGAGCACGCGCACGTCGGCACGCTCGCGCAACTGCGCTTCGAGCCAGCGCCATTGCGCGTCGCCGAGCATGGTCTTGCCCGGTTCGCCGTCGGGCAGGTAGCGCTCCTTGCCCGGCGCGCCGCGCTGATCGGTGGCTTTCAATGGCGAGCGGAACCAGCGCGTGTCCAGCCCGATGACCTGCACGCGCCGTCCGCCGCGTTCGATCACTTGCGCGTGATAGAGGCCCTCGCGCTGATGGCGCGGGTCTTGCGCGCCAACGCGCCAGAAGCGCAGGAACTCGTCTTTGCTCGCTTGCTTCTGCGCGAACTCCGCGCCGCCGTCGTTGACGCCGTAGTCATGGTCGTCCCAGACCGCGAGGTGCGGTGTGGTGTTGCGCAGGGCTTGGAAGTTGCCCTTCCCGGCGAGGTCGGCATAGGCCTGGCGCAGCTTCGCAATCTCGAACGGCGTGTCGCTCGCATAGACGTTGTCGCCGGCAAAGACGAAGTAGCCGCAGCGCTCCTGCAACGCTGCGTCCCAGATCGGCTGCGGCTTGCCTTGGTCGGCGCAGGAGGCGACGCCGATGCGCAGGCTGCTGGCGCCGGGCTGGTTCGGCGCGACGGCGCAAGCGCCGAGCGCGGCCGCACTGCCCGCGCCATGAACAGCGCGCGCGGCGCAGCGTCACAGTGCCCCCTTGGCGCTGCGCGCCGTCCCCCCGAGGGGGAGCGAGCGCCTTGGGAGCGGCCCGGCGGCGCTCATGCGAACGAGACGATCGGTTGATCGACCGCCAGGCTCTCGCCCTTCTTCGCCAGCACGTCTTTCACCGTGCCGTCTTGCGTCGCAGTGAGGATGTTCTCCATCTTCATCGCTTCGATCACCGCGAGTTTTTCGCCGGCCAGCACTTTCTGGCCCGGCTGCACCGTGATCTCGGCGAGCAGGCCGGGCATCGGCGAGAGCAGGAACTTGGACAAGTCCGGCGGCGCCTTGTGCGGCATCAGCTTTAACAACTCGGCCGCACGCGGCAACAGCACCAGCGCCGCAATGGCCATGCCGTTGTGCGCCACGCGAATCGCCAGCGGCCGGCGCTCGCCGCCGCGCTCGACCTGCGCGCTGAACGGCTTGCCGTTGCAGGTGCCGGTCATCAGCGTGTCGCCGAGGCGCGTCTTGCTCTGAATCGCGAAATGCCTGCCCGCTATGACGACGTTGGCCTTGCCCGCCGTCGGCTCGAACTCCTCGATGTGCACCGGGTGGTGCTCGTGCGCACCATCAGGCTTCAACACCACGACCACCAGATCGGGCAGGTTCGTCGCGCGGTGGCCGTCGATCTGGCCGCTGATGCCCAGCGCACGCTCGCGCGCCTTGCGGCGCACGAAGGCCGCCAGCGCCACGAGGAACAGCGGATCGTCGTGCACCACGTCAGCGGCTGAGAAGCCCTTGCCGTAGTGCTCGGCGATGAAGCCGGTGTTGAACTCGCCGGAGACGAATTTCGGATGCGACAGCAACGCCGATTGGAACGGCACGTTGCTCGAGATGCCGCGGATGACGAATGCATTGAGCGCCTCGCGCATCTTCACGATCGCGTCGGCGCGGTCGCGGCCGTGCACGATCAGCTTGGCGATCATCGAGTCGTAGTGCAGCGGGATCTCGCCGCCTTCATAGACGCCGGTGTCCACCCGAATGCCGCCGTAGGCCGAGACGCTCCCCTCCCCCTTGACGGCAGCGGGGTACGGGGTGGGGGTGACGCCGCCCGCAAACAGCGTCTGCTCGGGCGGCCGGAAGGTGACCAGCCGCCCCGTCGAGGGCAGAAAGTTGCGGAACGGATCTTCCGCGTTGATGCGGCACTCGATCGCCCAGCCGTTGCGCTTGAGATCGGTCTGCGTGAACGGCAGCGGCTCGCCTGCGGCCACGCGAATCATCAGCTCCACCAGATCGAGCCCGGTGATGCATTCGGTGACCGGATGCTCGACCTGCAGCCGCGTGTTCATCTCGAGAAAGTAGAAGCTCTGGTCAGCGCCGACGACGAACTCCACCGTGCCCGCACTCTCGTACTTCACCGCCTTGGCCAGCGCGACGGCCTGCGCGCCCATCTTCTGCCGCGTCTCGTCGCTGATGAACGGCGATGGCGCTTCTTCGATCACCTTCTGATGGCGGCGCTGGATCGAACATTCGCGCTCGTGCAGGAAGACGACGCTGCCGTGCGCGTCGCCGAGCACCTGGATCTCGATGTGCCGCGGCTGCTCGACGAACTTCTCGATGAAGACGCGGTCGTCGCCGAAACTGCTCCGCGCTTCGTTGCGGCACGAGGTGAAGCCGTCGAACGCATCGCTGTCGTTGAAGGCGACGCGCAGACCCTTGCCGCCACCGCCGGCGCTGGCCTTGATCATCACCGGGTAGCCGATGTCCTTGGCGATCGTCACCGCCTGCTCGGGCGTCTCGATGGCGTCGTTCCAACCCGGGATCGTGTTGACCAGCGCCGCCTTGGCCAGCTTCTTCGACGCGATCTTGTCGCCCATCGCGGCGATGCTGTAGTGCTTGGGGCCGATGAAGACCAGGCCTTCGTCTTCGACGCGCTTGGCGAAGGCTTCGTTCTCGGACAGAAAGCCGTAGCCGGGATGGATGGCCTGCGCGCCGGTCTGCTTGGCCGCCGCAATGATCTTGTCGGCAACGAGATAACTCTCGCGGCTCGGCGCCGGGCCGATCAGCACCGACTCGTCGGCCAGCTCGACGTGCAGCGCGTCGCGGTCGGCTTCGGAGTAAACCGCCACCGTGGCAATGCCCATCTTCTTCGCCGTCTTGATGATCCGGCAGGCGATCTCGCCGCGGTTGGCAATGAGGATTTTGGTGAACATATGGCTCCGTTCGCCCTGAGCTTGTCGAAGGGTCACAGCGGAATGTTGCCGTGCTTGCGCCACGGGTTGTCGAGTTTCTTGTCTTTCAACATCGCCAGCGAGCGGCAAATGCGCTTCCTCGTCTCATGCGGTTGGATCACGTCGTCGATGTAGCCACGAGCACCGGCGACGAACGGATTCGCAAAGCGCGCCTTGTACTCGGCCTCCTTCGCCGCGAGCTTGGCCGGGTCGCCCTTGTCTTCGCGGAAGATGATCTCGACGGCGCCCTTGGCGCCCATCACGGCGATCTCGGCGTTGGGCCAGGCGAAGTTGACGTCGCCGCGCAAATGCTTGCTGCTCATCACGTCGTAAGCGCCGCCGTAAGCCTTGCGCGTGATCACGGTCACTTTCGGCACGGTGCATTCGGCATAGGCGTAGAGCAGCTTGGCGCCATGCTTGATGATGCCGCTCCACTCCTGCGACGTGCCCGGCATGAAGCCCGGCACATCGACGAAGGTGATGACGGGAATGGAGAACGCATCGCAGAAGCGAACGAAGCGCGCCGCCTTGATGCTCGACTTGATGTCGAGGCAGCCCGCCAGCACGAGCGGGTTGTTGGCGACGATGCCGACCGTGCGCCCCTCCATGCGCGCCATGCCGATGACGATGTTCTTCGCGTAGTCGGGCTGCAACTCGAAGAAGTCGCCGTCATCGACCACCTTCAGGATCAGCTCGGTGATGTCGTACGCCTTGTTCGGGCTGTCGGGCACCAGCGTGTCGAGCGAGGCGTCGCTGCGATCGGCCGGGTCGCCGCTCGGCCGCGACGGCGCGCCGGCCTTGTTGTTGAGCGGCAGGTAGTTGAAAAAGCGGCGCAACATCAGCAGCGCTTCCACGTCGTTGTCGAAGGCGCGGTCGGCGACACCGCTCTTGCCGGTGTGCGTGATCGCGCCGCCGAGCTCTTCGGCCGTGACCTCTTCGTGCGTCACCGTCTTCACGACCTCGGGGCCGGTGACGAACATGTAGCTCGAGTCCTTGACCATGAAGATGAAGTCGGTCATCGCCGGCGAATAGACCGCACCGCCGGCGCAGGGTCCCATGATCATGCTGATCTGCGGGATCACGCCGCTGGCGAGCACGTTGCGCTGGAAGACCTCGGCATAACCGCCGAGCGAGGCCACGCCTTCTTGGATGCGGGCGCCGCCGGAATCGTTGAGGCCGATGACAGGAGCGCCGACCTTCATCGCCTGGTCCATCACCTTGCAGATCTTCTCGGCATGCGCCTCCGACAGCGCGCCGCCGAAGACGGTGAAGTCTTGGCTGAAGACGAACACCAGGCGGCCGTTGATCATGCCGTAGCCGGTGACGACGCCGTCTCCGGGGATCTTGTTGTCGGCCATGCCGAAATCGACGCAGCGGTGCTCGACGAACATGTCCCATTCTTCGAAGCTGCCCTGGTCGAGCAGCAGCTCCAGGCGTTCGCGCGCGGAGAGCTTGCCTTTGGCGTGCTGTGCAGCGACGCGTTTCTCGCCGCCGCCCAGGCGCGCGGCGGCGCGCTTTTTTTCGAGTTGCAGGGTGATGTCGTGCACGTTCCTTGTCTCCTCAGTTCTTCTCGAAAAGGTTCAGCAGCGTGCGCGCTGCCACCGACGGCGCCGTGCGCGCGCGAATGACTTCGTCCTGCATCGCCGGCAGCGCGGCACGCACGGCGGGGTGGCTCTTGAAGTCAGCCGTCAACCGCGCGCCGACGATGTCCCACATCCACGCCAGCGCCTGCTCGCGGCGGCGTTTGTCGAACGCGCCGTCGCCATCGGCGGCGCTCGGCTTGCACGCCTGCACGGCGCGTCCACACCGCGGCGATGCCCTCACTAATACCGGTCAACGCGTTCGGCTCGGCCGGCAAGCCGAACACACGCAGCGCACTGGTATTGCGCCTGGCGCGCGTGGCGGCGTCGGCATCGATGTCGGCCTTGTTGATCGACCACCAGATCGGCCAGCTCCATCACGCCGCGCTTGATCGCCTGCAGATCGTCGCCGGCATTGGGCAGTTGCAGCAGCACGAACAGATCGGTCATGCCGGCGACCGCGGTTTCGCTCTGGCCGACACCGACGGTTTCGACGATCACGACATCGAAGCCCGCTGCTTCGCACAACAGCAGCGCCTCGCGCGTGTGCTCGGCCACGCCGCCGAGCGCGCCGGAGGTCGGCGTCGGCCGGATGAAGGCGGCATCATTCACCGACAACTTCTCCATGCGCGTCTTGTCGCCGAGGATCGAGCCGCCCGAGAGCGTGGACGACGGATCGACGGCGAGCACGGCAATGCGGTGGCCTTGCGAGATCAGGTGCAGGCCGAAGGTTTCGATGAAGGTGGACTTGCCGACGCCGGGGACGCCGGAGATGCCGATGCGCAGCGAGTGGCCGGTGTGGGGGAGCAGCTTGTTGAGCAGTGCGTCGGCTTCTCGCCGATGGTTGGTGCGCGTCGATTCGATCAGCGTGATGGCTTTGGCCAGCGCGCGGCGGTCGCCGTCCAACACACGCGGCGCCAGCGCAGGCCCTTCGACAAGCTCAGGGCGAACGGATGGCCCCCGTTCGGGCTGAGCTTGCCCTTCGACAGGCTCAGGACGATCGGACAAGGTCCGTTCGGGCTGAGCTTGTCGAAGCCCCGCTTGCGACTTGGCCAGTTCGCTGACGCGAAGCCAGTCGCCGACCATCAATGCTTCTTTCTTGGCTCGCGACCACCCCTTGATGCGCAGCTCAGCCGCCAATGCTTCTTCGCGTGTCGATGCCTCTTGTGACCACACCAACTGCACCGGCCGCTTGTCATGCGTGTAGCCGGGAATCTCGCCGGCGTTGTGCTGTCCGATCCGGCGTTCCAGTTCATCGGTGTGGCCCGTGTAGTACGAGCCATCAGCGCAGCGAAGCAGATAGACGAAGAACGGCTTCATTGCCCCTCACTGGGCCCTTTGGCCAAGCTCAAGGCAGGCTTCGACAAGCTCAGCCCGAACGGTGGTCACGACGATGCACTCACTCACGCCCCAACTGCTTTCCTGATCTGCTCCAGCACATCCTTCGCACTCGCCGGAATCGGCGTGCCTGGCCCGTAGATGCCCTTCACGCCCGCGTCATACAAGAACTCGTAGTCCTGCTTCGGAATCACGCCGCCGACGAAGACGATGATGTCGTCGGCGCCCTGCTTCTTCAGCTCGGCGATGATCGCCGGCACCAGCGTCTTGTGGCCCGCGGCGAGCGTGGACACGCCGACGGCATGCACGTCGTTCTCGATCGCCTGCCGCGCGCACTCTTCAGGCGTCTGGAACAGCGGGCCGATATCGACGTCGAAGCCGAGATCGGCAAACGCCGTGGCGACGACCTTGGCGCCGCGGTCGTGGCCATCCTGACCGAGCTTGGAGATCATCACGCGCGGGCGCCGGCCTTGCTCTGCCGCGAACTCGGCAATCTCGGCCTTCAGCTTGTCCCAACCCTCGGCACTGTCGTAGGCGGCTGCATACACACCGGTCACCTTTTGCGTATCGGCGCGGTGGCGCCCCCAGATTTTTTCGAGCGCGTCGCTGACTTCGCCGACCGTCGCGCGCAAGCGAACGGCCTGGATGGCGAGGTCGAGCAGGTTGCCCGCGGCGCCAGGAGCGCCGCTTCCTGATCCGCCTGACTCGGCGCACGCGGTCAGCGCCTCCAACGCGGCCTGCACTTTGGCCGCATCGCGCGTTGCGCGCAAGGTTTTCAAACGCGCGATCTGGTTGTCGCGCACGGCATGGTTATCGACCTCGCGCGTCTCCAACGCGTCTTCGCTCGCCAGCTTGTACTTGTTGACGCCGACGATCACGTCGGCGCCGCTGTCGATGCGCGCCTGCTTCTGCGCCGCGCTGGCCTCGATCTTCAGCTTCGCCCAGCCGGAATCGACGGCGCTTGTCATGCCGCCCATCGCATCGACTTCTTCGATGATCTTCCACGCCGCGTCGGCCATCTCCTGCGTCAGCGACTCCATCAGGTAGCTGCCGGCCCAGGGATCGACGACGTGGGTGATGTGCGTCTCTTCCTGGATGATGAGTTGCGTGTTGCGCGCGATGCGCGCGCTGAACTCGGTGGGCAGCGCAATCGCTTCGTCGAACGAGTTCGTGTGCAACGACTGCGTGCCGCCGAACACCGCCGCCATCGCCTCGACGGTCGTGCGCACGACGTTGTTGTACGGGTCCTGCTCGGTCAGGCTCCAGCCCGAGGTCTGGCAATGCGTGCGCAGCATCAGGCTCTTCGGGCTCTTGGCGTGAAAGCCGCTCATGATGCGGTGCCAGAGCAACCGCGCCGCGCGCATCTTCGCGATCTCGAGATAGAAGTTCATGCCGATCGCCCAGAAGAAACTGAGCCGCCCGGCAAACTCATCGACGTCCAGCCCCTTGGCGATCGCGGTCTTCACATACTCCTTGCCGTCGGCGAGCGTGAAGGCGAGCTCGAGCGCCTGGTTCGCGCCGGCCTCCTGCATGTGATAGCCGGAAATGGAGATCGAGTTGAACTTCGGCATCTTCCTGGCCGTGTACTCGATGATGTCCGCCACCACCCGCATGCTCGGCGCCGGCGGGTAGATGTAGGTGTTGCGGACCATGAACTCCTTCAGGATGTCGTTCTGGATCGTGCCGGAGAGCTGCTCCTGCGCCACACCCTGCTCTTCGGCCGCAACGACATAACCCGCGAGCACCGGCAGCACGGCGCCGTTCATCGTCATGGAGACGCTCACCTTGTCGAGCGGGATGCCGTCGAACAGGATCTTCATGTCCTCGACGCTGTCGATCGCCACGCCGGCCTTGCCGACATCGCCGGTGACGCGCGGGTGGTCGCTGTCGTAGCCGCGGTGCGTGGCCAGATCGAAGGCCACGCTCACGCCCTGCCCGCCGGCCGCGAGGTTCTGTCGGTAAAACGCGTTGCTGTCTTCGGCGGTCGAGAAGCCCGCGTACTGGCGGATCGTCCACGGCCGCACGGCGTACATCGTCGCCTGCGGGCCGCGCACATAGGGCGCAAAGCCCGGCAGCGTGTCCGCATGCGGCAGCCCCTGCAGATCGGCCGCGGTGTAGAGCGGTTTGACGGTCAGGCCCTCGGGCGTGACCCAGTTCAGCGCCGCAACGTCGCCGCCCGGGGCGGACTTGGCGGCGGCACGCGCCCAGTCCTTCAACGTCACGGGTTGGTCGGCCATCGTGTTCTCCTCGGTCGGCGCTCGGCTTGCATTATCCATAATTATGAATTCAAATCCACCGCCAATGCATGCCGTCGTGAAGCCGCCCCTGGCCCGCCGCGCGCTCTATGAAGACGTGGCCGAGCGCTTGCGCGGGCAGATTTTTGCGCGCGAACTCGAGCCCGGCGCCTGGATCGACGAGATGAAGCTCGCCGCCGAATACGGCATCAGCCGCACGCCGCTGCGCGAAGCGCTGAAGGTGCTCGCCGCCGAGGGCCTGGTGACGATGAAGCCGCGCCGCGGCGCCTACGTGGCCGAGATGAGCCGCGACGACGTGGCCCAGATCTACCACCTGCTGTCGCTGCTCGAGGCCGATGCCGCCGGCGAGGTGGCACGCCACGCCAGCACGACGCAGCTCGCACGCCTGGTGCAGTTGCACGAGCGCCTGGAGAAGCAGGTGCGCCAGCGCGACGCCTTCTTCGCCGCCAACGAGCAGTTCCACATGGCCCTGCTCGACATTGCCGGCAACCGCTGGCGCCTGCAGATCGTGGCCGATCTGCGCAAGGTGATGAAGTTGAACCGCCACCACTCGCTGTTCAAACAGGGGCGCTTGTCGGACTCGCTGGCCGAGCACCGCGCACTGATGTCGGCGATCACCGCCCGCGAGGGCGCCAAGGCCGCGAAGCTGATGCGCGAGCATTTCGCCAGCGGGCTCGAAGCCGCAGCCTGACCTGACGTCGGGCTGACGCCTCATCGATCGTTCGACTGTAAGTCGATGAAATCGCGCTCGACGGCCGTCGAGCGCCGATTCGCCACGCTATAGCGACGGATGCGGCTCATCGCAGCCCGCCGTCGCGCTTACCGCGCGTCACCTCTCTAACCGCACCAACGTTGGCGCGGCTGCGATGCGACGGCAGCATCCGCTCCGTCGTTTTTCGTTGGGTAACCCCGTAGTGCAGCAAGTCCTTTGCTGTGCGCGAGGGAGGAAAAAAACATCATGGCTTCACAAGCTCGCATGGTCATGCGCGGTCGTCGCATGCACCTTCTTCGGCTCGCTGCAATGCAGTGCGCCACCATCACACCACCGCAGCGCTCATGGCCTCTGGGCCTGGTCACCGCCGTCACGCTCGGCCTCGCCGGCTGCGGCGGCAGCGGCAGCGAAAGTAGTGCGACGGCCGACCCGGCCAGCGCCGAGCGCGCCGAAGCCACCGCGGTGGCCGGCCGCAGCGAGACCGCACAAGCCGTTTCCGCGGTGCCCACCGGCAGCGAAACCTGGACGTTCTGCGGCAACGAAGGCGACATCTGCCGCGTGCCCGGCACGCAGCTCGTGCGCTACGGCATCACCGGCGCCTACGTTTATCAGACGGTGACCAACGCCATCGGCTGCGGCAACGGGCAGTGGCCCGACCCGGCGTTCATGCGTGCCAAGCACTGCGACGTTGCCAGCAGCGGCGCGACCGCGCCCGCGCCTTCACCTGTGCCCGCACCCGCTCCGGCGCCGGTCCCCGCGCCGGCCCCGGCGCCCGCGCCTGCGACCTGGACCTTCATCGCCAACGAGAACGAGGCGTTCTCTGTCTCCGGCACGCGCACGGTGCGCTACGGCGCGGGCAGCAAGTGGGTGCAACGCAGCGTCACCGGCAGCGGTAGCTGCACCAACGCGTTCTTCGGATCGGACCCGGCGCTGCTGACGGTCAAACGCTGCGAACTGCTGAGCAGCGGCGCAACTGCGCCTGCACCTTCACCTCTACCTGCTCCCGCACCTGCTCCTGCTCCCGCACCAGCACCGGCACCGGCACCGGCACCCACCCCTGCGCCGGCCCCGGCGCCTACGCCAGCGCCGGCGCCCACCACCGGCTGGACCTTCCTCGCCAACGAGAACCAGTCGTTCACGCTGACCTCGGCGCGCATGGTGCGCTACGGCATCGGCAGCAACTGGGTGCAGCGCAGCGTCAGCGGCGCCGGCGCTTGCACCAACGCGTTCTTCGGCAGCGACCCCGCGTTCATGCAGGTCAAGCGCTGCGAAGTGCAAGGCACCAGCACGACTGCGCCGGCGCCCACACCGGCACCCGCACCCGCGCCGACACCAGCGCCCGCACCCGCACCCGCGCCAGCACCAACCCCCGCACCGGCACCCGCACCGGCCACGGTGGGCTCGGCCACCTTGGGCTGGGCAGCGTCGTCGGATTCGCGCGTCACCGGCTACCGCGTCTATTGGGGCACGGCACCCGGCACCTACCGCCAGGCGCGCGGCGTTGGCTTGGCCGCAGGCACAGCCACCAGCTACACGGTGGGCAGCCTGCCGGCGGGCCAAACCTACTACTTCGCGGTCACTGCTTACGACGCCTCGGGCAACGAAAGCAGCTTCTCGACGGAAGCCTCCAAGGCCATTCAATAGCGTGTTGCGACGAAGCGCAGCCGCGTGATTTCCGACGGTGCGCCCAGGCGCAGCGGCGGTCCCCAGTACCCCGTGCCGCGGCTCGTATAGACCCACAGCGAGCGCAGCCGGTGCAGCCCGGCGACGAAAGGCTGCTGCAACTTGACGAGCAGCATCCATGGCCAGAACTGGCCGCCGTGCGTGTGGCCGGAGAGTTGCACGTCGAAGCCGGCATCGGCCGCCGCATCGGCGCTGCGCGGCTGGTGGGCGAGCAGCACGCGCAGGCCGGCGCTGCGCGGCGCACCGGCGATCGCAGCGCGCGGGTCGCTGCGGTGCGCGGCGATGAAGTGGCGCGCGCTGAAGTCGGCCACACCGGCCAACACCAGTTGCGCGCCGCCATGATCGAGCACCACGTGTTCGTCGAGCAGCACGACGAGGCCGAGCGTGCGCAGGAGCGCGATCCACTCGGCCGCGCCGCTGTAGTACTCGTGGTTGCCGGTGACGAAGAAGCTGCCGTGGCGCGAGCGCAGATCGGCCAGCGGCGACACGTCGTGCGCCAGGTCCTGCACGCGGCCATCGACCAGATCGCCGGTGATCGCCACGACATCGGCATCGAGCGTGTTGATGCGATCGACGATGGCGCGCACGTAAGGCCCCTTGACGGTCGGGCCGACATGCAGGTCGCTGATCTGCACGATCGTGAAGCCGTGCAGCGCCGCGGGCAGGCCGTCGATCGGCACCTCGACGTTGCGCACGCTCGCTGTGCGGCGGGCGCTGAACAAGCCGAGCAACACGGCAGCCATTGCCAGCAGCGGCACCGCGATCGCGGAGGGCTCGGCCAGCGCCGGCCATCCGAACGCCAGCGCGATCAGGAGCAACACGTCGCGCAACAGCGTCAGCACGAACAGCATCGAAAACAGACCGAGCGCCAACATGCCGGCCCACGTCCAGCGGTCTGCCGTCTCGCGCTCCTTGGCGCGACGGCCGAAGAAGGCCAGCGGAATCAGTGCAGCCGACAGCGCCAGCAGGAGCGCAAAGACCACGCCAGCGGCCTGCCCAGACAACTGCGGCGCGATGCGCCAGCCGATGTACAGATGCAAGAGAATCAGAAGACCGATCGCGCCCACCGGGCACTACATGGCGGCGCGGCCTTGGTGTTCAAGCGCGTACAGATCTTTTGCCTTGCGTCAGGCAGCATAGGCAGCAATCGTCGAGCAACGGCGTAGCATGCGCTCCCCCAACCCCTCAGGAGCAAACATGAAACGTACGTTGTTGGTGGCTAGCCTGTTCGTTTTGGCCGGCGCTGCGTCGGCAGCCGAGTTCGGCACCGCGGCCGAAGCCAAGGCGATGCTCGACAAGGCGGTCGTCGCGGTCAAGGCCGACAAGGCCAAGGCGCTGGCTCAGTTCAACGCCGGACAGGGCGGCTTCAAGGACCGCGACCTCTACCCCTTCTGCGCCAGCGCCGCCGACGGCACCTTCAGCGCGCACCCGGCGCTGCTCGGCAAGAGCATGAAGGAGCTGAAGGACAAGACCGGCAAGGCCATGGGCGAAGAGATGCTCAAGGTCGCCGCCGAGGGCAAGGTGGCCGAGGTGTCCTACATGTGGCCGCGGCCCGGCGCCACCGACCCGGTGCAAAAGATCAGCTACGTGACCAAGGTCGGCGATCAGGTCTGCGCCGTCGGCTACTACAAGTAGCACGCCGCGTTGCCCCTGTCCCCGCGGGGCAACGCAGGCATGCGATCACAGGCGCTCGAATACCGCCGCGATGCCCTGCCCGCCGCCGATGCACATCGTCACCAGCGCATAGCGCCCGCCGGTGCGCTGCAGCTCGTAGATCGCTTTCATCGCGATGAAGGCGCCCGAGGCGCCGATCGGGTGGCCGAGCGCGATCGCGCCGCCGTTGGGGTTGGTCTTGGCCGCGTCGAGTTCGAGCCCGCGCGAGACCGCGATCGCCTGCGCGGCGAAGGCCTCGTTGCTCTCGACCACGTCCATCTGATCGATGCGCAGCCCGGCCTTCTTCAGCGCCAGCTTCGACGCGGGGATCGGTCCTTCGCCCATGATCTCGTTGGGCACGCCGGCCACCGCGTAGCTGACCAGCCGCGCCATCGCCTTGTGGCCGTCCTTGGCGGCACGCGCCGCGTCGGCCAGCACGAAGAAGGCGGCGCCGTCGTTGATGCCAGAAGCGTTGCCCGCGGTCACCGTGCCGCCGTCCTTTTTGAACGCCGGCTTCATCTTGCCCAGCGTCTCCATCGTCGTGCTGGCCTTCACATGCTCGTCGGTGTCGAAGGTGACGTTGCCTTTGCGCGTCTCTTGACGATCGGCACGATCTGGCTCTTGAAGTAGCCGGCCGCGATCGCCGCCGCGGCGCGCCGGTGCGACTCGACGGCCAGCGCATCCTGCTGCTCGCGCGTGATGTTCCACTTGGCCGTCAGGTTCTCGGCCGTGATGCCCATGTGGCCGACGCCGAACGGGTCGGTCAGCGTGGCCACCATCGAGTCGATCATCTTCACGTCGCCCATGCGCGCGCCGTTGCGCATCTGCGGGCTCAGGTACGCACCGCGGCTCATCACTTCGACGCCGCCGCCGATGCCGTAGTCGCAATCGTCGAGCAGGATGTTCTGCGCGGTGGTGACCATGGCCTGCAGGCCCGATGAGCAGAGTCGATTCACCGACATCGCCACCGATTCCTTCGACAGCCCGGCCTGGATCGACGCCACGCGCGCCACGTAGGGGAATCGCGCCTCGGTGGGAATGGTGTTGCCCACCGTCACGTAGTTGATCGCGGCCGGATCGACGCCCGAGCGCTCGACCGCGGCCTTCATCACCGTGCCGGCGAGTTCGGCGGGCTCGATGTCGGCCAGCGCCCCGCCAAAGGTGCCGATCGCCGACCGCGCCGCACCCAACACCACCACATCACGCTTGCTCATCTCTGGCTCCTTCGTCGTTGCTGCGGACCGCCTGCCCGCGAGGAACCCGTATTCAACACCTTTTTGGCCGGCACCGGCGCCGACAACGGTTCAACCTTCAAAGGTGCGTGCCGAAGCGGCGCAAAACCTCGGGCATCGCATGCCGCGCGTGCAGCGACATGCCGAGTGCGGCCATGTGGTTGCCGTTGCGGCCGAGGATGGTGCGGCACAGCGGCAGGAACACCTCCTCCTCGTACTGCGCGTGCGTGCGGTACGAGGCGACGAAGCGCGCCAGCTTCGGCGCGATCGAGCGCCGCGTCGTGGCCGCGCGCCACGTCGTGCAGCGCCGGCTCGATCGTGCGCCACAGGCTTTCGATGTGGCGATGGTCTTGCGTCAGGCGGGTCACGATGGCCTGCACGCGCTCGCGTTCGGCGCCGCGCTCGGCGCTGGCCAGCACCGCGCTGAACAGCTCCTGCTCTTCTTCCGAGTGATGGATCAGCACGACCTGGCGATAGAAGTCGGCCGTGGCCTCGGCGATGCGGCGCGCACGCGCGGCGGCCTCGGCCAACTCGGGCAGTTGTTCCAGCTCGCGCAACTGGGCGACGATGGCTTCATGGCAATGGGCGAAGCCTTGCACCGGCGCATCGTCGGCAGCCGGCACGGGGGCGTTGGGGTTGGGTGTCATCGGCATGACTCCGCTGCGTCGATGCGTTCAGCCTAGGCGTCGCGGCAGCCTGCCGGCCTGCGCTGGATCAACAACTTGCTCTGTTCAAAGCGCCCTTGGGCGCTGATCGGTGGTCAATGGCGCTCGGCGCGACCGGAGCAGACGGGGTTCGGCTTTCGGCCCGGAGCGGCTGTTGACGACGGTCGGCTCTCCACTCCCGCTTGCATAGACATGCTCTCCGCACCCGTTCGCCCTGAGCTTGTCGAAGGGCCGGGCTGAGCCTGCCGAAGCCTTCGGCATGGGGCACGAAGGCTTCGACAAGCTCAGCCCGAACGGGGGCGCGAGGGGCTTCGACAGGCTCAGCCCGACCGGTTCTTTGCAGACCTTGAAGTTCGCCTTCGGGCCGACAGCAGACAGCACGAGCGTTCAGGTTTCATCTCAAGCACCAGCCGACGGCCAACAACACAGCACTACTCAACCACCTTCACCGGCCGCCCGGCAGCAATCGAGCCGCTGCCGTAAACGCCGTTGAGCAGCTTCAACTGCCGCTCGGCCTGCGCGCCGAGCGGCGAGCGGCGCGCCAGTTCGGCAAAGCCGCCGGACGGCATGCTCACGGTGCGCAGCGTCCACGGCTTGGCCGCGGCGCGGTCGGCCGGTGTGAAAGCGCGGAACGACGCCGTGGCCTCGCGCAACGCCGCACGGTTGCGCTGCAAGGTGGCCGCGTCGCGGCCGGCATGCAGGAAAGCAAACGTGCGCGCGCTCGGGCCATTGATCAGCGTCACTTCGAGCGGCTGCGCCTGGTTCTGCTCGGCGGCGCGCTGACCGACGAAGTACGTCGATTCGAAACCGCCGATGGCGTTGCGCTCGGTGCGGCCCTGGTTGGCCTTGAAGCCGTTGCGCAGGATCTCTTCGTGCGTCTTGCCGGCGTTGGCCGGGATCAGCTTCATCACCACCGCCGCATCGCCTTGCGGGTTGATGATGTAGAGCTCGTCGGCGTTGTTGTCGAAGCTCCAGCCCGTCGGCGCCGTCAGCGCCAGCCCGAGCGGCTCGTGGAAGAAGTGCTGCCCGCGCACGACGCCCTGCTCGCGGCTCTCGCCGTAGGTGATGCCTTCGATCGCCTGGTAGTAGCGCGCTCGCGCGTCATCGACATACGTGCCCTTGTCTTGGTAGCTCTTGGCGATGCCGGTGATCTGCGAAAGGCGCTGGTCGTTGGTCGGATGCGAGGCCAGCCAGTTGCCGCCTTCGGGCACTTTCTTGCCGGCCGCGCGTGCGTTGTCGGCGGCAAAGCGCTCCTGGTCTTTCAACACGCCGATCACATCGACCATGTTCTTCGGGTTGTAGCCCACGCGTGACAGGTATTCGGCGCCGAGCTTGTCGGCCTGCAACTCCTGCTCGCGGCTGTAGGAGGCGATGTTGCCGGCGGCGATACCGGTCGAGACCTGATTCGCCGCCTGCGCCGCGCCTTGCACGCCGGTGACCGCTTCGACCAGCACGCCGAGCACGGTCGCCGCCATCACGCCGGCCCCCGCGCGCTGCTGCTTGGTGGCGCGCTGCGCGCCGTGGCGCGCGGTGACATGGCCGATCTCGTGGCCGATGACGCCGGCCAGATCAGCCTCGCTGTCCATGTAGGCCATGATGCCGCGCGTCACGTACACATAACCGCCGGGCAACGCAAACGCATTGACATCCGGGCTGTCGAGCACGGTGAAGGTCCACGTCAGGTTCGCGCGGTGCGACTGCTTGGCCAGGCGCTGGCCGAGGTCATTCACGTAAGCCTGCAACTTCGGATTCGCCAGCGGCCCGCCGAACTCCTTCATCACCTCCTCGTGCGCCTTCTTGCCTTCGGCGACTTCGCTCTTCTCATCCATCACGCTGCGTTCGGTCTCGCCGCTGACGGGGTTGACGACCTTGGTGCCGCAGGCTGCGGCGAGCAGCGCGGCGGCGAGAAGAACACTACTCAATGCACGCATAGACAACGTCTCCTGTTTTTCTTTCAGCGCACCGTCAACCGCGGCCCGCCATGATGCGCCGCGATGTGCCCGATCTCGGCCACCGCGTCGAAGCCGTGGCGGCGGAAGATCGCCATCACTTCGTGCACCGCCGTCGCGTTGCACGTCACGAGCAAACCGCCGCTGGTTTGCGGATCGGTCAGCAGCGCCTGGTCTTCCTTGGCGAAGTTCGCCGGCAACGCCACCTGCTCGCCGTAGCCGGCCCAGTTGCGATTCGATGCGCCGGTGATGTGCCCCTGTGTCGCCAGATCGCGCACGCCGCCGATCAGCGGTACCTTGGCCCAGTCGATCACCGCCTGCGCCTTCGCGCCCTTGGCGATTTCGAGGGCGTGGCCGGCCAGGCCGAAGCCGGTGACGTTGGTCAGCGCATGCACGCCGTCGAGCGCCGCCAGGTCGGGGCCCGGCGTGTTGAGTTTCGTGGCGTACGAAATCATCAGCGCGTAATCGGCGGGCGAGAGTTGTTCCTTCTTCAATGCCGCCGACATCACGCCGACGCCGAGCGGCTTGCCGAGGATCAGGCGGTCCCCCACCTTGGCGTCGGCATTGCGCTTGATGCGCTTCGGATGCACGAGGCCGAGCGCCACGAGGCCGTAGATCGCTTCGACCGAATCGATCGTGTGGCCGCCGGCGATCGGGATGCCCGCGGCGCGCGCGATCTGGTTGCCGCCTTCGAGCACGCGGCCGATGGTCTTGGTGGACAGCACGCCGATCGGCATGCCGACCAACGCCAGCGCCAGGATCGGCTTGCCGCCCATCGCATAGACATCGCTGATCGAGTTGGTGGCCGCGATGCGGCCGAACTCGAACGGGTCATCGACGATCGGCATGAAGAAGTCGGTCGTCGCGATCAGCGCCTGTTCGTCGTTCAGCTGGTACACCGCGGCGTCGTCCGCGGTTTCGATGCCGACCAGGAGTTCCTTGGGCAGCACCATCGGGCTCATGCCTTGCAAGATTTCGCTCAACACACCGGGAGCAATCTTGCAGCCGCAGCCTCCACCATGGGAGAGCGCGGTCAGGCGCGGTTCGTTCGGGGGCGGGTCAGCGGCGTTCAAGTGAAGTCTCCAACAAGGACGCAATCACGCTCTTCAACGTGGCCTGCTCGCGCGCGGGCTCGAACAGCGGCGAGCGTTGGTCGCACTGGGCGCGAAGGCCTTGCAGCATAGCCGGGTCGTCGCGCTGCTGTCGCAGCAGGGCCGCCAGCCCGGCGGCGTCGGCGGGTTCGAAATAGCCGCGGTAGTCGCGGCCGAGCATGCCCACGTTGCCCGAGATGCGCGAGGCCAGCACGGGCGTGCCCGAGCGCACGGCCTCCATCACCACATGCGCGCCGCCTTCCATTGCGCTCGGGTGCACCAGCACATGCGCGCGCTGGATGTGGCCGAGCGTGGCCGCGTGCGGCAGCGCACCGAGCCAGCGGTAGCGCGGCTGCTCGCGCATCAGCGCTTCGGCCTCGCCGCCCAGCGCCTCGTCGAGCGCGCGCGCCGATGTGGTCGAGCAGGATGTCGCTCGCGCTGCGCCAGCAGGCGCATCGCGGCAAAGACGGTGCGCGGGTCTTTCTCGGCGCGCAGATGGCCGACGGTCAGCGCGCGCAGATGCCGCGTGGTCTTCGGCCGCGCCTGTCGCGAGGCGGTGGATTGAAAGCAGACGACGCACTTGGCACGGTGTTCGGCGGGCACATCGGCCGGCGCGCCTTCGTGCAGCACGATCAGGCGGTCGGCCAACGCCAGCGATCGCAGCGTGTCGGCATCGGCATCGGGCACGTCGCGATAGAGGTCGGTGCCGGTGAGTACCACGGCCAGCGGCCGGCGCGACGCGGACCACGCGGCGATGCTCGCGGCCGAACGGCGCGCGTGCAGCGCCAGCATCACGTCGGCCGCCGCGCCGTCCCAGTCCTTCATCAGCCGCACTTCATAATCGCCGGCCAACATGCGCGCCCAGCGCTGCGCCGTCTGCCAGTTGCCGTTGTTGGCGGCGGCCAGCGCGGGCGTGATCAACGCGACCACCGGTTTTGTTTTCATGATGCAGAGCTTAGATGCGCGCCACGCCGGCGCGGCCACTCTCGAACCCGCACTCAGCGCGCTGCGCGAGCAGACGCTGGCGCTGTTCGCGGCCACGCGCAGCGCGCTCGGCGGCCGGCTCGACATCCCATACGCCGAAGAGGTCAACCCACCGCTGTGGGAGCTGGGCCATGTCGCCTGGTTCGAGGAGTTCTGGATCGCGCGCAACAGCCAGCGCCACCTCGGCGCCCGGGCGCAGCTCGAAGCGGCGCGCGCTGCCCCGCTGCTGCACGGCGCCGATGCGCTCTACGACTCGAGCAACGTCGCCCACGCCCGGCGCTGGCACCTGCGCCTGCCCGATGCGCGGCACACGCAACGCTAGCTTTCGCAGGTGCGGCAACGCACGCTGGCGCTGCTGCGCGAGGCGGCCGACAGCGACGACGCGCTGTACTTCTTTCGTCTGGCTGCTGATGCATGAAGCCATGCACCACGAAGCCGGCCTGATGATCGCGCAGGGCCAGGGCTGGCCGCTCAGCCAAGCGGCGCCGGCGGCGGCCGCGGCGCCGCGGCGTGATCTGCAAGTCGCGGGCGGCGCGCTGGTGCAAGGCGAAGACGACGGCGGCTTCGCCTTCGACAACGAACTCGGCGCGCACACGGTGGAACTCGCCGACTTCGCGATCGACAGCGCGCCGGTGACCTGGCGCGAGCTGTTGCCGTACTTCGCAGCCGGCGGCGCGCTGCCGCGGCACGTCGTGCGCGACGACGCGTACGAGCATGGCTTGAAGCGCGCCGCTTTCGGGCGCTGGCTGGCGCTGGAACTCGACGCGCCCGCCGTGCACCTGAGCGCGCACGACGCGCAGGCCTGGTGCCGATGGGCCGGGCGCCGCTTGCCGACCGAGCATGAGTGGGTCTGGGCCCAACGCCAGCACGCCGGCGACTTCGTTTTCGGCGAGGTCTGGGAGTGGACCGCGTCGCCGTTCGCGCCGTGGCCCGGTTTCACGCCACACCCCTACCGCGACTATTCAGCGCCGTGGTTCGATGGCCGGCCGGTGTTGAAAGGCGGCTCGTTCGCGACGCCGCCGTTCATGAAGCACCCGCGCTATCGGAACTACTTCCAGGCCGGGCGCAACGATGTGTTCGCCGGGTTCAGGAGTTGCGCGGTCTAGGACGCGGCGAACACCGCGAACCAGCCTCGGTCATCGGTCCAGCAGCGCGTCTGCGTGTAGCCGGCGCGGCGCAGCAGCGCATCGAAACTCTCCACCGTGTACTTGCACGAGTTCTCGGTGTGGATGCGCTCGCCCGCCGCAAAGCCCCGCTCCGCCGCCGCGCCAACGCACGGTGAGCGCTTCGCGCGCTTCCAAGTGCATCTCGACGCGCGACGCCGCCGGCTCGAAGAACGCCACGTGCCGCCATTGCCGCAGCACGAAGTCGCTGCCGAGCAGGCGGTTGACATGCGCCAGCGTGTTGAGGTTGAAAGCCGCAGTGACGCCGAGCTCGTCGTCGTAGGCGGCGTCGAGCACCGGCTTGGCCTTGACCAGATCGACGCCGATCAGCAGGTTGCCGCGCGGCGAGGCGTCACGCGCGCGTTGCAGAAAGCCTTGCGCATCGGCGGGGGTGAAGTTGCCGATCGACGAGCCGGGATAGAACAAGGTTCGCGGCGCATCGCCCACGTCGGCCGGCAGTTGCAGCGACTGCGAGAAGTCCACGCCGACACCGACCATGTCCATCGCCGTGTGCTCGCGCTGCAGGCAGGCCAGCGAGTGGCGCAGGAACTCGACCGAGATGTCCACCGCCACATAGCGGCTCGGCTGCAGCGTGCTGAACAGGCGCCCGGCCTTCTCGCAGTTGCCTGCGCCCAGATCGACCAGCGTGCGGCCGGTGCCGAGCGTCGATGCGATCTCATCGGCGCGTGCGCGCAGGATCTGCGCTTCGGTGCGCGTCGGGTAGTACTCGGGCAACTCGGTGATGGCGTCGAACAGACGCGAGCCGAGGGCGTCGTAAAAATACTTCGGCGAGATCGTCGCCGCGCGCGCCAGCAAGCCGGCGCTCAGTTCGGCGCGCGGGTCGGCGCTGTGCGCGTCGTGCAGTTGAACGAACAGCGGTTGTTTCAGGGTTGTCACGGAGAGGCTTTCCGTCATGAGGGCAATGTAGCAGTGGGCAATGCGCATGCCCGCGCGTTGCGCTGTAATGCTCTCCCCTTGGTCCACGACCGACGCCATTCCTTACAGGAGAAACACGATCATGCCGAGCCTGTCCTCTTCACGCACCCTGCGCAGCCTGATGACCTGTGCGCTGCTCGCCTTCGGCGCGCTGGCCCATGCGCAGCAGGTCTTTCGCATCACCGCGATCCCCGACGAATCGCCGACCGAGCTGGCGCGCAAGGCCGAGCCGCTGGTCAAGTACCTCGAAGCCAAGCTCGGCATGAAGGTCGAGTACACGCCGGTCACCGACTATGCGGCGGCGGTCGAGACGCTGGTCAACAAGAAAGTCGACATGGCCTGGTTCGGCGGCTTCACTTTCGTGCAGGCCAACGCGCGCTCCGGCGGCAAGGCGATCCCGATCGTGCAGCGCGAGGAAGACGAGAAATTCCGCTCGGTCTTCATCACCGCCGACCCAACCATCAAGACGCTCGCCGACCTGAAGGGCAAGGACGTGAGTTTCGGCTCGCAGAGCAGCACCAGCGGCCACCTGATGCCGCGCAGCTTCCTGCTGCAAGCCGGAGTGGACCCGGACAAGGATTTCAAGCGCGTGGCCTTCAGCGGCGCGCACGACGCGACCATCGCTGCCGTGGCCTCGGGCAAAGTGCAGGCCGGCGCGCTCAACATCTCGGTCTGGGACAAGTTCGTCGCCGACAAAAAGGTCGATACCGACAAGGTCAAGGTCTTCTACACGACGCCGCCGTACTACGACTACAACTGGACGGTGCATGCCGACATGCCCGCGGCGACTCGCGAAAAGCTGACCGCTGCGTTGCTGGCATTGAGCAAGGACACGGCGGAAGGCAAGGCGATTCTCGAGTTGCAGCGGGCGACGCGCTTCGTGCCGAGCAAGGCGGAGAACTACAAGGGCATCGAGGCCGCGGCGAAGAGCGCTTCTCTGCTCTGAGCGGGTGCAGCTGTCCCTGACCGACATCGCCGCCCGACATCCGGCGGCGAAGGCCAGCGCTGCCGCGGCGCTCGACGGCGTGACGCTGCGCGTCGAGCGCGGCGAGCAGGTCGCGGTCATCGGCCCGTCGGGCGCCGGCAAGACGACGCTGATGCATGTCGTGGCCGCGGCGCTGCCGCCGTCGCGAGGCGCGGTGTCGCTCGACGGACAGCCGCCGTGGTCGCTGCCGCGCACGGCGCTGCGGCGCCTGCGCGGCCAGCTCTTTCTCGCGCCGCAAGTGCCGCCGTTGCCACCGCGGCAGCGCGTGGTCACGGCCACACTCGCCGCCCGGCTGCCGGCGCAAGGCCTGTGGTCGGCGTTGCGCTCGCTGTTCTACCCGGACGACATCGCCGGCGCGCATGCCGCGCTGTCGCGCTTCGATCTCGCCGACAAGATTTTCGAGCGTGTCGATCGCCTCTCCGGCGGCGAGCGCCAACGCGTCGGCCTGGCGCGCGCGCTGCTGTCGCCGGCCACGCTGTGGCTGATCGACGAGCCGCTGTCGGCGCTCGACCCGACGCGCGCAAGGCAGGCCATCGGCACGCTGGTCGATGAGTCGCGGGCGCGCGGTGTGACGCTCGTCGCCACGCTGCACCAAGTCGATGTGGCGCTCGAACACTTTGCGCGCATCGTCGGCTTGAAGGCCGGCGGCGTGGCCTTCGATCTGCCCGCTGCCCAGGTCACGCGCGACATGCTGGCCGAGCTGTACGGCAACGAGTTCGAGCGTTTGGGCGATCCGGGCGGCTCGGAGTTCGTGCCGTCGGTGTTGCCGGCAGCAGCCGGCGGTCATGCACTGCCGATGAACACGGCCACGCTGCGTGCGCCTGACCGCGACCCGGCGTGGTTGCGGCGCGTCTGTTCTGGATCGGTGCGGCGCTCGTGCTGCTGTGGCCGATGCTCGTCGCCACCGAGTTCAAGCCCTGGTCGCTGTTCGAGCCGGCGAGCCTCGCGCAAACGCGCAAGTTCGTCGGCAGCTTCTTCCCGCCGACGGCGAGCGCCGACTTCCTCGCGCTGGTGATGCGCGAGACTTGGCGCACGGTGGCCATCGCCACGGCCGGCATCACGCTGGCCTTGTTCATCGCCATCCCGCTGACCTTGCTATCGACGCGCGTGCTGTCGCTCTCGGCGCTTGTCGGGCCGCATGGCTGCGCTGCCCTTCGCCGCGCGGCAAGCGATGCGCGGCCTGCTGATCGTGCTGCGCTCGGTGCCCGAGCTGGTGTTTGCGCTGGTGCTGGTGCGCGTCGTCGGCCTCGGGCCCACGGCCGGCGTGCTGGCGATCGCGCTCACCTACGGCGGCATGCTCGGCAAGGTCTATGGCGAGATCCTCGAGTCCGGCGAAACGCAGGCCGCCGAAGCGTTGATGCGCAACGGCGCGAGCCGCCTGCAGGCGTTCTTCTACGCCGTGCTGCCGACCAACGCCGCCGAGCTGGTGAGCTACACCGTCTATCGCTGGGAGTGCGCGATCCGCTCCTCCGTCGTGCTCGGTTTTGTCGGCGCCGGCGGCCTGGGCCAACAGATGGACAACTCGGCCAAGATGTTCAACGGCGGCGAGATGGCGACGATGCTGCTGGTGTTCATCGCGCTCGTCGCGTTGGCCGATCGGGCGAGTTCGTATCTTGCGCAAGGCCCTCGGATGAACGACGCGGCCAACCAGACTTACCGCCTGCCGCCGCGCCTGTTCAATGCGCGCTGCACGGCCTGCTGGTTCACGCTCGGCATCGTCGTGCTCGTGATCGCCAGCTTCTGGTCGCTCGATCTGCAATGGCGCGCGTTCTTCTCCGCCGACGCCGCGGCCAGCATGGGTCGCTTCCTGCGCGAGTTTTTTCCGCCCGACCTGTCGCAGCCCTTCCTCGGCAAGGTGGCCTGGGCCACGGCCGAAACGCTGGCCATGTCGGCGCTGGGCACGCTGCTTGCCGCGGGGCTCGGCTTGGCGCTCGCGTTGCCCGCCGCGCGCATGCACGCCGGCGACGCGGCGTTGGCACGTGCGCCGACGCGCCTGGTGCTCAACGCGCTGCGCTCCATCCCGGAGCTCGTCTGGGCCGCGCTGCTGCTGATCTCGGCCGGCCTCGGACCGTTTGCCGGCACGCTGGCACTGGCCTTTCACACCACGGGCGTGCTCGGCCGCCTGTTTGCCGAGGCGATCGAAAACGCCCCGCCCGGCCCCGGCTTCGCCTTGCGTGCACAAGGCGTGGCCAACGGCCGCGTCTTTCTCTACGCCACGCTGCCGCAAATCCTGCCGCAACTGATGAGCTACACGCTCTACCGCTGGGAGAACAACATCCGCGCCGCGGCCGTGCTCGGCGTCGTCGGCGCCGGCGGCCTGGGGCAGTTGCTGTCATTTCACATGGGCCTGTTCCACATGAACAAGACCTGCACGGTGCTCGTGGCGATGCTGCTGCTGGTGGCGCTGGTCGATGTCCTGAGTTACGGTTGGCGGCGCGCGATGACGCGTTGAACCAGCAGCGTGAGGAACCTTGACCTCGTAAGGAACCAACACCGCTGCCGACAACCCAAGAATGCACACCATCATGGTCAAGCAGAGCGCCAACAACGTCTCCATCCAGCGCTACCGCCTGCGCGCTGCGGGTTACGACGCCTCGGCGCAGTTCACGATGCCGCTGCGCGAGCGCACGATCGCGGCGTTGCAACTGAAGCCCGGGCAGAGCGTGCTCGACGTCGGCGCCGGCACCGGCCTGTCCTACGCACTGCTGCGCCAGGCGGTCGGCGAGCAGGGCCTGGTGATGGCGTTCGAACAAAGCCCGGAGATGTTCCAGCAGGCCCGCGACCGTGTCATGCGCGAGCGCTGGAGCAACGTCTGGCAGTGCTGCACGGCAGCCGAGACGGTCAAGCTGCCGCAGCCCGCCGATGCCGTGCTCTTCAACTACGTGCACGACATCAGCCGCACGCCGGCCGCGGTGGACAACATCATGCGCCAGGTCAAACCCGGCGCGCATGTGGCGGTGGCCGGCATGAAGTTCTTTCCGTGGTGGACGGGGCCGCTGAACCTGCTGCCGTGGTTGAAGAACCGCCCGTACAACGCGCACCCGGCCGACCTCTGGCACCCGTGGGATCTGATCGCGCGCTGGTGCGACGGTTTCGAGCGCACATCGACGCAGGCCGGCATGGGCTACATCGCCCGCGGCCGGCGCAAGCAGGAGACGGTCCGATGAAAAAGTTGAAGCCCAGGGTCTGTGCCGACACGAGCGTGTTGGCGCAGCGCTTTGCCGCAGTCCGCGAGCGCTCCATGGCGCTGGCCGCGCCGCTGTCGGAAGCCGACGCGCAAGTGCAGTCGATGCCCGATGCGAGCCCGACGAAGTGGCACCTCGCGCACACGACCTGGTTCTTCGAGACGTTTGTGCTCGAGCGCTTCGAGAAACATTTCGAGCCGCACCATGCGGCGTTTCGCGTGCTCTTCAACAGCTACTACCAGGGCGTCGGCGATCAGCACCCGCGGCCGCAGCGCGGCCTCATCACGCGGCCGGGGTTGGACGAGGTGCGCGCCTACCGGCATGCCGTCGATGAGCGCCTGTTGTCGCTGCTGCGCCATGCACCGGCCGAGGCGCTCGCGCTCGTCGAGCTCGGCCTGCAACACGAGCAGCAGCACCAGGAGCTGATGCTGACCGACCTCAAGCACCTGCTGTCGTGCAACCCGACGCATCCGGTGTACCGCGCGCGCTGGCCGCTGTCGCGCGTTGCCTCGGTGGCCCAGGCCTGGCTGCCGTTCGCCGGCGGCACGGCCCTGATCGGCCACGGCGCCGACGACGGCGACGGCTTCGCGTTCGACAACGAAACGCCGCGCCACGCCGTGCTGTTGCGGCCTTACGCGCTGGCCAACCGCCCGGTCACACACGGCGAGTGGCTGGCCTTCATCGACGACGGTGGCTATGACGACGCGCGCTGGTGGCTTGCCGCGGGCTGGGATTGGCGGCGCGCCAACGCCATCGAAGCGCCCGCGTATTGGCAGCGCGATGGCGACACGTGGAGCAACTTCACGCTGCATGGCCGCGTGCCGATCGATGCCCACACGCCGATCGTGCACGTGAGCTACTTCGAAGCCGATGCCTATGCGCACTGGCGCGCTGCGCAAGACGGCGTGCCTTGCCGCCTGCCGACGGAAGCCGAGTGGGAGCATGCCGCGCACACGCATGCGGGCACCGCCGCGCAGGGCAACTTCGTCGAGTCCGGCGCGCTGCACCCGATGCCGGTCTCTCGCGTCGCCGCCGACGGCACACCGATGCAACTTTTCGGCGACGTCTGGGAGTGGACCACCTCGGCCTACGCGCCCTACCCCGGCTTTCGGGCCTGGGACGGTGCAGTCGGCGAGTACAACGGCAAGTTCATGATCAACCAATACGTGCTGCGCGGCGGCTCGTGCGCGACACCGCGCGATCACATCCGCGCCAGCTACCGCAATTTTTTCCCCACCGACGCCCGCTGGCAGTTCAGCGGTGTGCGTCTGGCTCGCGACATCGATTGAGGATGCACCCCATGCTGCTGCGCCGCACCTTCATTGCCTTGATATCGACGATCGGCGTGACGTCGTTCGCTGCGACCTACGTCAGCCCGAACGACGGCCCGTGGCGCACCAGCAGCGACGGCGCCGACGAGCGCCTGATGCTCGAAGGCCACGACGCGGTGGCCTACTTCACGCAGAACAACGCGGTGCGCGGCGACCCGGCGATCAAGCTCGAACACAAGGGCGTGACATACCGTTTTGCGAGTGAAGCCAACAAGGCCGAGTTCCAACGTGCCGCCGAAAAATACATGCCGCAGTTCGGTGGCTTCTGCAGCAACGGCATCAACTACGCCGTGCCCTGGGGCGGCGGCGGCGGGCCCAACACCTGGCGCATCTACCGCGGCAAGCTCTACGTCTTCGGCGGCCAGTCGTCACGCGACCAGTTCGAGATCGAGACCGAGAAGAACCTCGAACTCGCGCACAAGTACTGGAACGAAGAAGTCGCCGGTTCAAACGCCGTCTTCACGCGCTACAAGCGCCTGGTCTTTCGCGTGCCGCACTACAAGACGGGCAAGCAGTTGAGCGACGAGTGGGAATCGCTGCGCGCGGCCGGCAAGCTGGCGGTGATGCCGGGGGCGGCGCAGGTGGTGCCGGCGGCGCTGTGAAGCGCAACGGATAACGTGCGCCGCCGTGCGCAGTCGGCCCGTTGGGTGAGTTCGCGACTGTCCGGAAATGCGCTTCGCGGTGGCCGGTGCGCGAGCAAGGCGGCGGGCGGGGCGCAGTCGGGGCTCAGCCGGCGCTCGCCCTCTCTGCGCGAGGTTTCCCTGCGATGCTAGGTCTGAGGTCGCACCGCGAAACTCGCTTCACTCACTGCGTTCGTTGCGCTCGAACACTCGCGGTGAGTCAGATCACGAAGCGCGCGGGTACGCGCGCCGACCTCAGCCCTGCGCTTCTCGGCGGCGCCATTCGCCCCGCCTGCGCCCCACCCGCCGCCTTGCGGGAACAGTCGTTCTTGGGGGAGAGTGTTGGGCCAGCCACGGGCACCCGCCCCGCGGCTTGCCGCGCGCCGCAGGCGCGCTCACGGGCGACAGCCGGGCTCGATGCCCGGCTTTCGACCTTCCACTCCAACAAAGAACAGTCGGTGCCTCGCCAAGCCGTGGGCGGCTGTGCGCTGGCGCGCCTGTGCGGCGGCGAGAGAGAGGGCCGCGGCTCCAAGCCTGCCTGCGCAGGCTTGGACGGCCCGAGCGCCCGTTGCGTCTCGCAACGGGCACACAGGGTTTCGGTCGGCGCGCGTACCCGCGCGCTTCGTGAACTGGCTCGCCGCATCTGTTCGAGCGCAACGAGTGCAGCGAGTTATGCGGCGCGACCGAAAGCCGAGCACCGCAGCGCAGTCGGCGCGCCTTTGGCGCCGACCGCCGCAGTGGCGCGCCAGCGCACACCCGCCCGCGGCTTGGCGCACGCCAGCACGTCAACCCTGCGGACCTTCAAAGACCGCAACGGGCCGCAAGCCGTCACTCATTCACGACCTCAAGCGCGATGCACCGACTTGACCTCGCGCTCCCTGGCCATCGTGTCCCGATACCCCGCCGCGATCGCGCGCTCGCGGAAGTCGCGTGACAGGCTGACCCAGTAGCCGAAGTCGGGCTTGAGCACCAGATCGGCCGCGGCCGCGTCGGCATCGATCAGCGCCTTCTTCTTCGAGTCGCCTTCACGGTAGCGCTCGGCGCCGGCTGGGGCGCGGTCGAGGTGCGCCGTCGCATCGACTGCGATGACTCGCTGCGCGCCGAGCGCGCGCGCCAGGCGCACCGGCAACGGGTTGTGCCAGTCGGCATCGACATACGTTTCGCCACGGATGCGCAGCGGCGCGAACTGGCCTTCGATGGCGGCGCTGGCTTGCACCGCGAGGCCGACGTCGCCGGCGGTGAAGGCGACGCTGCGGCCGTCGCGCTTGCGGCAGGCCACGCAGGCCATGGCGATCGGCAGGCGCTCGAGTTGCTGCACGGCGACGTGGCGGCGCACGAGCTCGGCCACCGGCCCGCCGCTGAGTCGCTCCTCGGCGCCGACGGCGACGCGCACCAGCGACCACGGCTGCAGATCGAGCGCGATCGCTTCGATGGCCGGCGCCGACAGGCCCGACGCCCGCAGCGCGCCGACGAGCGCGCCGACCGACGCGCCGACGATCAGGTCCGGCACCAGGCCCATCTCGTGCAATGCGCGCAGCACACCCACATGCGTGAAGCCACGCGGCCCGCCCGAGCTGAGCACCCAGGCCACACGCGGCACCCGCGCCAGCGGCAGCTCGCGCGGCGCATCGTCGCCGTCGTGATCGGCGTCGCTGGCGAAGGTGCAGCCCGTGGTGAGCGCGGTGACGCCGAGCGCCGCGCCGACGAAGCGCCGCCTTGTCGCCGGGTCGGGCTCAGCGCAACGGATGGGCGCGGGCCGCCAAGGCATCGCTCGAATCGAATGCGCCACCGTGCGCAGCGGCATGTTGCGCCTCGCCCGCATACGGCGCGGGCCAGCCGAGCACGGCCGAGGCCGCTTCGCAGCGCCGGCGCAGGTCGTGCCCGTCGCGCCCGCCGAGATGCACGATGCCGTAACGGTGGCTGCCGAGCCACTTGAAGTCGCGCGCCAGCGAGTGGCCGGACTTGGGATACGTGAACAGCATCGCGTCCGGAAACTCGCGCGCCAGTCGCGCGCGCTGCCACGGCCCGGGCATCGCGGGCACGGTGTCGCGCGGATCGAAAGTGCGATAGACGAAGCTCGCCGCCGCGCCCGCGGTCGGCTCGGTGCGCGGCAGCGCGGCCGGGTCAAGCCCCTGCGCCAGCGCCAGGCCGATCGCATGCGCATCGACGCCGTGCACGCGGCGGTAAAGGTCACCGAACTGCGAGGCCAGGCGCGGGTTGAACTCGATCACCGACAGGCGGTCGCTCGCCGGGTCGTGGAAGAACTCCATGTTGAACAGGCCATGCGTGAAGCCGACCGCGCCGAGAAACCTGCGCGCCACGTCGGCCGCGCGCGCGGCCACGGCGCTCGGCAGGCGCGACGGCATGTCCCAGCGCATGAAGGCCTGCGTGCCCGGGTACATGACGGCATCGACGATGCCCAGCACGCGCAACTGGCCGTTGAAAATATAGCCGTCGAGGTTGTACTGCGGCGCGCGCAACGGCTCTTCCAGCATCATGCGGTGCGCCGTGCCGCAGCCGGGCAGGCGCTCGCGAGCGACGCGCTCGAACGGCTCGACGAGGCGGCGGATGACCCACAGCTCGCGCTTGCCGAAGCGCGTGTGCTCGTGCAGCTCGCGCTCATGGCGCACCGGACGCGCCAGCACCGAGAACGCCGCCTTGACCGGCTTGACGTAGCTCGGATAGGCCAGGCCCTGGGGAATAGGCCCGCCGTACTGCGCGTCGAGTTCGGAAAAACTCAGGTTGGCTTCGGGGCAGACCTGCTGCAGCACGCGGCGTGCGTGCAGCTTGTGCTGGCAGGCGATCACCGCTTCGGGCGACGTGCCGGGCAGGCCGGCGGCTTCGGCCACCAGCGCCGCGGCCAGCGCGCCGAACTGCTCATGGTGCGAGACCACGCCGGCCCAACCGCGGCGGCGCGCACGGCGCGCTTGCCGCGCTGCAAACGCGCCGAGGTCGAAGTTGATCAGGCGCGCGTTGCTCGGAAAGGCGAAGAGGTCGAAGCCTGCCCGGTCGTAGGCAAAGCGCGAGCCCAAGGCCTCGTGTGCGAGCGCGTCCCAGTCGTAGTCGAACAGCAGGCCGACACGCGGGCGGCGTTCATGGCGGGGGGCGTCGGTGCGGCTCGGCTCTGTCATGGTGCGGGCGGGTGGATTGTGCGGTGCTCGGTGTGTCTGCGCGTGAGGGCATGTACGAAGCAAGCGTTGGCGGCTTGGCGACGTAGGCGCCTTGGTCGCACGAGCTTGGCACACCTTACGCGCCCGGCATGCCAATGGATGCGTGGCCGCACAAGCAAAAGGGCCACCCGTGGTGGCCCTTGCTGAATGACCGAACAGCGCGTCTAGCGTTGAGCAATCGGCTTGATGTCGCGCCGGACGGAGCCGGCATAGAGCTGGCGCGGGCGGCCGATCTTGTACTCCGGGTCGCCGATCATCTCGTTCAACTGCGCGATCCAGCCGACGGTGCGCGCCAGCGCGAAGATCGCGGTGAACAGGCTCACCGGGATGCCGATCGCGCGCTGCACGATGCCGCTGTAAAAATCGACGTTCGGATAGAGCTTGCGGGCGACGAAGTACTCGTCTTCGAGCGCGATCTTCTCCAGCGCCATCGCCAGCTTGAACAGCGGGTCGTTGCCCAGGCCGAGCGCGTCGAGCACCTCATGGCAGGTCTCGCGCATCAGCTTGGCGCGCGGATCGTAGTTCTTGTACACGCGGTGGCCGAAGCCCATCAGCTTGATGCCGGAATCCTTGTCCTTGACCTTCTTGATGAACTCGCCGATCTTGTCCACGCCGCCGTTCTTCTGGATCTCTTCGAGCATGTTCAGCGCCGCTTCGTTGGCGCCGCCATGCGCCGGGCCCCACAGGCAGGCCACGCCGGCGGCGATGGCCGCAAACGGATTCGTGCCCGAGCTGCCGCACAGGCGCACGGTGGAGGTGCTGGCGTTCTGCTCGTGGTCGGCGTGCAGGATGAAGATGCGGTCGATGGCGCGCACCAGCACGTCGTTGACCACGTACTCCTCGCACGGCGTGGCGAACATCATGTGCATGAAGTTCGCCGAATAAGTCAGCGAGTTCTTCGGATAGATGTAGGGCTGGCCGATGCCGTACTTGTAGGCCATCGCCACCAGCGTCGGCATCTTGGCGATCAGGCGGATCGCCGAGATCTCGCGATGCCGCGGGTTGTTGATGTCGGTGCTGTCGTGATAGAAGGCCGAGAGGCCACCGACAAGGCCGGTCATCACCGCCATCGGGTGCGCGTCGCGGCGGAAACCGCGCAGGAAGAACTGCATCTGCTCGTTGACCATCGTGTGGTTGGTGACGAGCTTGTCGAAGTCTTTCTGCTGCTGCGGGTTGGGCAGATCGCCGTACAGCAGCAGGTGGCAGGTGTCGAGAAAATCGCACTGCGTGGCCAGTTGCTCGATCGGGTAGCCGCGGTAGAGCAGCTCGCCCTTGTCGCCGTCGATGTAGGTGATGGTCGAGTTGCAGGCCGCCGTGCTGAGGAATCCGGGGTCGTAGGTGAACTTGCCGGTTTGCGCGTAGAGCTTCCTGATGTCGATCACGTCCGGGCCAATGCTGCCCTTGTAGATCGGCAACTCCATGCTCGGGCTGCCATCGGAAAACGAGAGCGTGGCTTTCACGTCGGACGGGGTCATGATGGTCAATGCCTTTCTGAGGAAGTAGCAGACGCTCTCATCTGCGCCAGCACATCGCGAACATCGGGGTCGTCGAGATCACCCTGCGGTTCGCGCCGCGCCAGCAGCAGGTCGAGCAAGTCGGGGTCGGCCAGCGCCATCAGGAGCGTCAGCCCCTGCGCCTGACCGACGGTGAGCGTCTCCTCGTGGCGCCTGAAAAAGCGCTCTATGAACAGGTCGTTCTCCAGCAGGCCGCGGCGGCAGCGCCACTTGAGTTTGTTGAGTTCGGCCTGTTGCAACTGCATGGTCACACGGCCCTGCGCACCATCAGTTCCTTGATCTTGCCGATCGCCTTGGTCGGGTTGAGCCCCTTCGGGCAGAC
Source organism: uncultured beta proteobacterium (assembly GCA_963816315.1). Lineage (GTDB taxonomy): Bacteria > Pseudomonadota > Gammaproteobacteria > Burkholderiales > Burkholderiaceae_C > CADEEN01. The sequence continues at coordinate 55,791 of CAWFJZ010000044.1, read as the reverse complement.
ATCGACGCAATTCATGATCGTGTGGCAGCGGAACAGTCGGTACGGGTCTTCGAGGTTGTCCAGGCGCTCGGCGGTGGCTTCGTCGCGGCTGTCGGCGATGAAGCGGTAGGCCTGCAACAGGCCGGCCGGGCCGACGAACTTGTCCGGGTTCCACCAGAAGCTCGGGCAACTCGTGCTGCAGCTCGCGCAGAGGATGCACTCGTACAGGCCGTTCAATTCATCGCGCTCTTCAGGCGACTGCAGGCGCTCTTTCTCGGGCGGCGTGTTGTCGTTGACGAGGTACGGCTTGATCGAGTGGTACTGCTTGAAGAACTGCGTCATATCGACGATCAGGTCGCGGATCACTGGCAGCCCGGGCAGCGGCTTTAACGTCACCACGTCCGGCAGCGTGCGCATGTTGGTCAGGCAGGCCAGGCCGTTCTTGCCGTTGATGTTCATCGCGTCGGAACCGCAAACGCCTTCGCGGCACGAGCGGCGGAAGGTGATCGACGGGTCGATCGCCTTCAGCTTCATCAGCGCATCGAGCAGCATTCGCTCCGAGCCATCGAGTTCAACGTCGATGCTCTGCATTCGCGGCTTGGCGTCGGTGTCGGGGTCGTAGCGGTAGATATTGAACGTGCGTTTGGTCATGTGCTGCTTAGAAGGACCGAACCTTGGGCGGAATCGACTCGGCCGTGAGGGGCTTCAAGTTCACAGGCTTGTAGTCGAGGCGGTTGCCTTCGCTGTACCACAGCGTGTGCTTCATCCACACCTTGTCGTTGCGGCCGTTCGGGAATTCAGTGCTGTCGGGGTAGTCATCGACGCTGTGCGCGCCTCGGCTTTCCTTTCGCGCCGCGGCCGAGACGATGGTCGCTTTCGCCGCTTCGATCAGGTTCTCGACTTCGAGCGCTTCGACGCGCGCCGTGTTGAAGACCTTGCTCTTGTCCTTCAGCTGGATGTTCTTCACGCGCTCGGCGAGCGCGGCGATCTTGGCGACACCCTCGTCCAACATCGCCTGCGTGCGGAACACGCCGGCGTGCAACTGCATCGCGTTGCGGATGTCGTTGGCGACGTCCTGCGCGTACTCGCCGCTGACGGTGTTGTCCAGGCGAACGAGGCGCGACAGCGACTTGTCCGCCGCATCGGCCGGCAGCGGCTTGTGCGCCTTCGGCTCCTTCTTGATCGCCTCGACGATGTGCAGCCCGGCCGCGCGGCCAAACACCAAGAGGTCGAGCAGCGAGTTCGTGCCCAGGCGGTTCGCCCCATGCACGCTGACGCAGGCACACTCGCCGACCGCATAGAAGCCGTTGACGATCTCGGAATGCGGCGCGACGACCTGGCCGTGAATGTTGGTCGGGATGCCGCCCATCTGGTAGTGGATCGTCGGCACCACGGGGATCGGCTCCTTGGTGATATCGACGTTGGCAAAGTTGTGGCCGATCTCAAACACGCTCGGCAGCCGCTTCATGATCGTCTCGGTGCCGAGGTGCGTCATGTCGAGGTTGATGTAGTCCTTGTTCGGACCGCAGCCGCGGCCTTCCTTGATCTCCTGGTCCATGCAACGCGAAACGAAGTCGCGCGGCGCCAGGTCTTTCAGCGTCGGCGCATAGCGCTCCATGAAGCGCTCGCCGGCGTCGTTGCGCAGGATCGCGCCTTCGCCGCGGCAGCCTTCGGTGAGCAGCACGCCGGCGTTGTGCACGCCCGTCGGGTGGAATTGCCAGAACTCCATGTCTTCGAGCGGCAGGCCGGCGCGTGCGGCCATGCCCAGGCCATCGCCGGTGTTGATGAAGGCGTTGGTCGAAGCGGCGTAAATGCGGCCGGCGCCGCCGGTGGCAAAGAGCGTGATCCTGGCTTCGAGAATGTGGACCTCGCCGGTCTCCATCTCGAGCGCGGTGACGCCAAGGACGTCGCCGTCGGCGTCGCGGATCAGATCCAACGCCATCCACTCGACGAAGAACGTCGTCCGCGCCTTCACGTTCTGTTGGTACAGCGTGTGCAGCATCGCATGACCCGTGCGGTCGGCGGCGGCGCAGGCGCGCTGGACAGGCTTCTCGCCATAGTTGGCGGTGTGGCCGCCGAACGGACGCTGGTAGATCGTGCCGTCCGGGTTGCGGTCGAACGGCATGCCCATGTGCTCGAGCTCATAGACCACCTTCGGCGCTTCGCGGCACATGTACTCGATGGCGTCCTGGTCGCCGAGCCAGTCGCTGCCCTTGACGGTGTCGAAGAAGTGGTAGTGCCAGTTGTCTTCGCTCATGTTGCCGAGCGAGGCGCCGATGCCGCCTTGCGCGGCGACGGTATGCGAGCGCGTCGGGAAGACTTTGGAAAGGCAGGCGACGTTCAAGCCCGCTTGCGCCAGACGCAACGAGGCTTGCATGCCCGAGCCGCCGGCGCCAACGATGACAACATCGAATTTTCTTTTTGCCAACGCGGGCATCAAAGTCTCCAGAGCACTTGCACGGCCCAACCACAACAACCGACCAGCCACGCCAGCGTGAAGACCTGCAGGCCCAGGCGCACACCGACCGGCTTGACGTAATCCATCCACACATCGCGCATGCCGACCCAGGCGTGCCAAGCCAGCGAAACGATGACGATGAAGGTCAGCACCTTCATCCACTGCGACGAAAAAATCTGCGACCAGCGCAGGTAGCCGAGCTTGGCGCCGAACAGCACCTGCACGATCAACACGAGCGTGAACAGCGCCATCAGCGACGCGGTCACGCGCTGGGAGAGCCAATCGCGAAAGCCGTAATGCGCGCCGACGACGAGGCGCTTCGAGCCGAAGTTCTGGTTGCCGCTCATGGTCAGAAAAAGAACAGCTTGACGCCGAGCACCAGTGTCAGCAGCCCGGACAGGCCGAGTGTGACCAGCGCCGACTTGTGGCCGAACTCTTTGGTCACGGCATGCGTCGCGTCCATCCACAGGTGGCGCACGCCGGCAATGAAATGATGCAGGTAGGCCCAGATCAGCGCCAGCGTAACGAGCTTGACGATCCACGCCGGGAAGATCCACAGGCCGGCGAGGTAGGCGCTCGTGAACTGGCCGTAGCTCGACTCGGAAGTCAGCGTCACGTCGAACAGCCAGACGACGAACGGCAGCAGCAAGAACATCATCACGCCGCTGATGCGGTGGCCGATCGAGACGATGCCTGCCGGCGGCAACCGGTACTTCAGGATGTCCGTGACGTGGATGTTGCGATAGACGGGGCGCGGCTTGGTTGCCGCGGTGGTGTCTGACATGGTTGTTGTTCCGGGCCGTGGTCGCTGCGAAGCAAAATGATTCTATTGCAGTGCAGCAGACGCGAGGCTTACGTGAATCAACCAACGGCCGGCGTGTCGCGCCGCGCCTTCCAGGCGCCGAACATCGCCAGCAGCCCGGGCACGACGATCAGCGCCCAGATGATCTTGTTCAGGTTTTGTTGTACCCAAGGTAGGTTGCCGAACAGGTAGCCGGCGCCGACCAGGCCGACCACCCAGAGGCCGCCGCCGCTCACGTCGTAGAGCGTGAACTTGCTGCGCGTCATCTGCGCCACGCCGGCGACGAAGGGCGCAAACGTGCGCACGAAGGGCATGAAGCGCGCGATGACGATCGTGATGCCGCCGTAGCGCTCGTAGAACGCATGCGCCTGCTCGAAAGCGCGTTTGTTGAAAAAGCGGCTGCTCTCCCACTGGAAGACACGCGGGCCGATGTGGCGGCCGATCGCGTAGTTGGTCTGGTTGCCGAGCACCGCGGCCGCCCACAGCAGCACGATCGACAGCGGCAGGCTCATCAGCCCGACGCCGCACAGCGCGCCGACGATGAACAGCAGCGAGTCGCCGGGCAGGAAGGGGAAGACGACGACCCCCGTCTCGGTGAAGATGATCAAGAACAGCAGCGCATAGACCCAGTTGCCGTAGTTGGCGACGAAGTCCTTCAGGTGCACGTCCACGTGCAGGATGAAGTCGATGAGGAAAGCGAGGATGTCCATGTTGGGCGGCGATTATCCGGGCCCTGCCAAAATCGCTTCGTCCATGACCGCCCTGCCCCAAGCCGCCGCCCTGCCGCGCCGCCCGATCTGCGAGCTGCCCGACGAGCTCGTCAGCCAGATCGCCGCGGGCGAAGTCGTCGAGCGGCCGGCCTCCGTGGTACGCGAGTTGGTGGACAACGCGCTCGATGCCGGGGCTTCGCAAGTCACGGTCAAGCTGTCCGCAGGCGGCGTGCGGCAGATCGTCGTCGAGGACGATGGCGCCGGCATCCCGCGCGAAGAGCTCGCGCTGGCACTGCGCCGCCATGCGACGAGCAAGATCGGCTCGCTGTCGGATCTGGAGCGTGTCGGCACGATGGGCTTTCGCGGCGAGGCCCTGGCCGCTGTCGCTTCGATCGCCGAACTGAGCCTGGCCAGCCGCACGCCCGGCGCCGCGCAAGCAGTCCGCCTGGATGCGCGCAGCGGCGAAACCGGCCCGGTGGCGCGCGCGGTGGGCACGACGGTTGAGGTGCGTGAACTGTTCTTCGCCACACCGGCGCGGCGCAAGTTCCTGAAGAGCGACGCCACCGAACTCGCGCATTGCGTCGAGGCCGTGCGCCGGCATGCGCTGGCGCGGCCGGACGTGTCGTTTGCGATCTGGCATGAGGGCCGCCTGGTGACGCAGTGGCGCGCGGCAACCACGCGCGATGCGCGGCTGGCCGACGTGATGGGCGCCGAGTTCATGGCGGCCAGCCTGGCACTGCAGGGCGGCGCCGGGCCGCTCACCTTGACCGGCCGCGTCGGCACGCCCGACGCCGCGCGTGCCCGTGCCGACCATCAGTACGTCTATGTCAACGGCCGCTACGTGCGCGACCGCGGCGTGGCCCATGGCGTGCGCAGCGCCTTCGACGACGTGCTGCACGGCGCGCGGCAGCCGGTGTACGCGTTGTTCATCGACATCGACCCGGAGCGTGTCGATGTCAACGTGCACCCGACGAAGATCGAGGTGCGGTTTCGCGATGGGCGCGAGGTGCATGAAGCCGTGCGCCGCGCCGTCGAAGCCGCGCTGGCGTCGCCTCGCGCAGTGGCGGTGAGCAGTGGTGCGATGAGCGCACCGAGCGCCGCGCCCTTGTTCACACGCTACGACGCGCCCACGCAGCCTGGACTTGCGCTGCAAACCGCGGCGGCGCTGTTCGCGCGCGAGCCGGCACCACCGGCCTACGTGATCACGCCGCCAACACCGAACAACGACTGGCCGCTCGGCCACGCCCTGGCCCAACTCAGCGGCGTGTACATCCTGGCTGAAAACGCGCAGGGTCTGGTCATCGTCGATATGCACGCCGCGCACGAGCGCATCGTCTATGAGCGCATGAAGCGCCAACTCGGCGCCGCGAGCCTCGATGCGCAGGCGCTGTTGATCCCGGCGACTTTCGCCGCCACGCTCGCAGAGATCGCCACCGCCGAAGAACACGCCGCCACGCTGATCGCACTCGGCCTCGACGTGGCCCCGCTGTCCGCGCAAACACTCGCCGTGCGCTCGCGGCCCGCCGCGTTGTCGCAAGCCGACCCCGTTGCCCTCGCCCGCTCCGTGCTCGCCGATCTCGCGCAGCACGATGCCAGCCGTGTCGTCGAGCGCACGCGCGACGAGCTGCTGTCCACGATGGCCTGCCACGCCGCGGTGCGCGCCAACCGCCGCCTGACCATCGAAGAGATGAACGCGCTCTTGCGCGACATGGAAGCCACCGAACGCAGCGACCAGTGCAACCACGGCCGGCCGACGTGGCGGCAGATCACGCTCGCCGAACTCGATTCACTTTTCTTGAGGGGACGTTGATGCAGTTCAGCCGTCTGACCCGCTGGTTCCTGGTCACCGCATTGGCCTTCGTCGGCCTGGCCGGCTGCGCCACCCTCGACACGCAACAGCGCAAGTGGATCTTTCAGCCGAGCGACCGCAGTTGGTGGGGCGGCGCGCAGGCCGCCGAGGGCATGAACGATGTCTGGATCGAGTTCACTGCCGCCGAAGAAAAGCAGCCCGTCAAGCTGCACGGCCTGTGGCTGCCGCAAGCGCGCAGCGACGCGCCGCTGCTGCTCTACCTGCACGGCGCGCGCTGGGACGTGCGCTCTTCCGCACACCGCATGCAGCGCATGCACGAGCTCGGCTTTGCGGTGCTCGGCATCGACTACCGCGGCTTCGGCCAGAGCACGCCGGCGCTGCCCAGCGAAGACCTGGCGCACGAAGACGCGCTCGCGGCCTGGCAATGGCTGGCCGCGCAAAAGCCGCGAGCCAAGCGCTTCGTCTTCGGCCACTCGCTCGGCAGCGCGATCGCGGTGCGGCTGGCCAGCGAGGTGGATGACGCGACCGGCGTCATCGTCGAAGGCGGTTTCACCTCGATCCCCGACGTCTTCTCGACGATGAAATGGGGCTGGCTGCCGCTGGGGCCGCTGATCACGCAGCGCTTCGACGCCGTGTCGCGCCTGGACAAACTTAAGGCTCCGTTGCTCGTCGTGCATGGCGCCAACGACAGCCTGATCAAACCCGAGCTCGGCCGCGCGCTGTACGAACGCGCGAAGCAGCCGAAACGCTTCGTGCTCGTCGAAGGCGGCACGCACCACAACACCAATGCCGTCGGGCAGTTGCAGTACCGCCAAGCCGTGGGCGAGTTGTTCGGCATGCAGATCGCCACGCAATGAACCCGTCCCGGCTGGCCATCGCTGCCGGCGTGCTGTGCGCCGCAAGCGGTTGCGCCATCGTCGATTCACAACAGCGCCACTGGATCTTCCAGCCCGGCCAGCGCACCTGGGACGTCGGCGCGCAAGCCGCGCAAGGCATGAGCGATGTCTGGATCGAGTTTGCGTCCGAACAAGAAAAGCAAGCCGTCAAACTGCACGGCCTGTGGCTGCCGCAAGCCGATACCGATGCGCCCGTCATGCTCTACCTGCACGGCGCGCGCTGGGACGTGCGCTCGTCCGCGCCGCGCATGCGCGCGATGCACGAACTCGGCTTCTCGGTGCTCGGCATCGACTACCGCGGCTTCGGCCGCAGCAGCGAAGGGCTGCCGAGCGAAGACCTGATGCACGAGGACGCGCTCGCCGCCTGGCAGTGGCTCGAACAGCAGTGGCCGCAAGCGCGGCGCTACCTCTACGGCCACTCGCTCGGCTCGTCGATCGCGGCGCGGCTGGCCGGCGGCACGGGCAACGCGGCCGGCGTCATCCTCGAAGGCGCGTTCACGTCAGCGCTCGATGTCGTCAACACCACGTGGTGGCGCTGGTTGCCGATGGAGCGGCTGATCACGCAGCGGCTCGACGCGGCGGCGCACATCGACAAGATCAACGCGCCGCTGCTCGTCGTGCACGGCGCGCTGGACACGATGGTCGCGCCGGACCTCGGCCGCGCGCTGTACGAGCGCGCGAAGCAGCCCAAGCGCTTCGTGCTGATCGATGGCGGCTTGCATCACACGCTCACCGCGACGAACCAGCCGCCCTACCGCAACGCGGTGTTGGAGCTGTTCAATCTGAAAGTTGCGACCTCCCGATGACAACCGGTTCTCCAGAGGGCGAACGCCTGTCCAAACGCATGGCCGCGCTCGGCATCGCCTCGCGCCGCGAGGCCGACGAGTGGATCGAGGCCGGCTGGGTGCGCGTCAACGGCAAGCTCGCCGTGCTCGGCCTGCGTGTGCAGCCCGACGTGCGCATCGAGATCGACCCGCGGGCGCGGCGCGAGCAGTTGCAGCGCATGACGGTGCTGCTGCACAAGCCGATCGGCTATGTCAGCGGCCAGGCCGAAGACGGCTACGAGCCGGCCGTCGTGCTCGTCACACGCGAAAACCGCTGGAGCGAGGACCACATCAACGGGCCGACGAATGCGCTGCGCGGCCTGGCGCCCGCGGGGCGCCTCGACATCGACTCGACCGGCCTCTTGGTGCTGACGCAGGACGGCCGCGTCGCGCGCACGCTGATCGGCGAAGACTCCCCGATCGAAAAGGAATACCTCGTGCGTGTGCGCCGCACGCAGCCGGGTCCGCTGCCACCGGAAGCGATGGCCGCGTTGCAGCACGGCCTGCTGCTCGACGGCAAGCCGCTCAAGCCGGCCAAGGTGAGCTGGGCCAACGAAGACCAGTTGCGCTTCGTGCTGCGCGAAGGAAAAAAGCGGCAGATCCGCCGCATGTGCGAGCAGGTCGGCCTCGAAGTCACGGGCTTGAAGCGCGTGCGCATCGGCAGCGTCGTGCTCGGCAAGTTGCCGCTCGGGCAATGGCGCTACCTGCGCGCCGACGAGTCTTTTTGAGCGCGCGCCCCATCACCAGCGTTACCACCGGCGCTGCGACCATCGCCACGCCGCCGCTGCTCTCCGTCTTGCAAGCCGCCACGCTGCTGGCGCTGCTGCTCGGCTTGCAGCCGGTCGTCACCGATCTGTACTTACCGGCGCTGCCGCTGGTCGTGCGCGAGTTCGATGCGCCGCTGTCGCAGGTGCAGATGACGATGTCGGTGCTGATCCTCGCCTTCGGTTTGATGCAGCTCGTCTGGGGCCCGATCGCCGACCGCGTTGGCCGCCGCCCGGTGCTGCTGACGGCGCTGGTGCTGATGGTGGTGGCGAGTGTGGCCGCGGCCTTCGCTCCCGGCATGGCGTGGCTGATCGTCTGGCGCGCCGCGCAAGGCGCGGCGCTCGCCGCCGTGGCGGTGTGCTCGCGTGCCATCGTGCGCGACTTGTACGAGCCGCGGCAAGGCGCGCATGTCATGGCGCTGGGCTTGTCGGGACTGGGCATCGTGGCCATCGGCTCGCCGCTGCTCGGCGGCGTGCTCGCCGGCACGTTCGGCTGGCGCTCGTGTTTGTTGGCCGTTGGCGTCTGCGCAGCCATCACCGCATTGGCTGTCGCGTGGCGATTGCCGGAAACGCTGGCCGCGCGCAACCCGCAAGCGCTGCACGCGCGCGCGCTGATACGCAACGCGCGCACCGTGCTCGCGCATCCGACGTTTCGCGCCTGGGCGCTGCTCGTCGCCGGCACCTACTCGGGGCTGTTCATCCTGTTGTCGGCGTCGTCGCATGCCTACATGGGCGTGCTCGGCTTGTCCGCCGCGCAGTACGGCATGGCGATGGCCTGGGGCTCGTTGATCTATGTCGTCGGCACCTTCGTCTGCCGGCGCTGGTTGCGACTGCATGGCCCCAACGGCGCCGTGCGCCGCGGCGCGTTCTTCACGCTGGCCGGCGGTCTGGGCATGGCGGCCTGCGCCTTCATGGCAGCGCCGCCGTTGCCCGCGGTGCTGCTGGTGCACTCGCTCTACGTGTTCGGCCACGGCCTGCACCAGCCGTGCGGGCAGGCTGGCGCGGTCGGGCCCTTTCCGCAAATGGCCGGCGTGGCCTCGGCGCTGGCCGGCTGCGTGCTCGCGCTCGTCGCGTTTGCCGCGGGCTCGTTGCTCGGCGCAGCGATGGACAACACGCTGCGTGCGCTCGGCATCGGCATGGCCGTCGCCGCTTGCGTCACGGCCACCATCGCGTGGACGCTGGTGCGCTGGCACGGCGAACGGCGATGACAGCGCTGTGCATCGCCGGCCCCACCGCCAGCGGCAAAAGCGCGCTGGCGATGGCGATCGCTTTGCGTTGGCCGGTGGAGATCGTCAGCGTCGATTCGGCGCAGGTTTATCGCGGCATGGACATCGGCACGGCCAAGCCGACCGTGGCCGATCGCGCGAAGGTGCCGCACCACCTGATCGACATCCGTGAGCCCGACGCGCCGTACTCGGCGGCACTGTTCGTCGCCGATGCGCAGCGTGTCTGCGCCGAGATCATCGCGCGCGGCAAAAATCCGCTGCTCGTCGGCGGCACGATGCTGTATTTCAAGGCGCTGGCCGGCGGGCTCGACGACATGCCGGCCGCCGATGCGACGATCCGCGCCGAGATCGAAGCGCAAGCCGCAGCGCAAGGCTGGCCTGCGCTGCACGACGAACTCGCGCGCGTCGATGCCGCCACCGCGGCGCGCCTGGCGCCCAACGACGCACAGCGCATCGGCCGTGCGCTCGAAGTCTGGCGCGTCAGCGGACGTGCCCTGTCGAGCTTTCACACGCAGCGCACGGCGGCCGCCGCGCCGCCGCTGCTCGCGCTCGAACCGGACGACCGCGCCTGGCTGCACGCGCGCATCGCCGAGCGCTTCGACGCGATGCTCGAAGCCAGCTTTCTCGGTGAAGTGCAGCGCTTGCGCGAACGCCCCGGCGTGCACGCCGGGCTGCCCGCCCTGCGCGCCGTGGGTTACCGGCAGGCATGGCAGGCGCTCGATGCGGGCCTGGCCGGCGAAGCACTGCGCACCGACGTGCACGAACGCGGCATCGCGGCAACGCGCCAACTCGCCAAGCGCCAGTTGACGTGGCTGCGTTCGATGCCGCAGCGCCGGCGCGTGGCTTGCGATGCAGCCGACACGATCGATCAAAGCCTTCGCGTCGTCGGCGACCTGTGGAAGGCTGCATGAGTTTGTTGTGTGTGCAAGGATTGGCCAAGCGCTTCGGCGCCAGCCCGGTGTTCGCCAACGTCAGCTTCACGCTCGCGCCGGGTGAACTCGTGGCGGTGCTCGGCGAATCGGGCGTCGGCAAATCGACGCTGCTCAATTGCATCGCCGGGCTCGAACCGGCCGACGCCGGCGAGGTGCATCTGCACGGCCAACCGCTGCCGTGGCACGACGACGTGGCGCTGGCGCACTGGCGACGCCAGCAACTCGGCTTCGTCTTCCAGGCTTTTCACGTCTTGCCGCACCTCTCGGTGGCGCAGAACGTGGCGCTGCCGCTGTTGCTGCTGAAAAGGGCCGACGCGGCGCGTGTGCAGTCGCTGCTGGTCGCCGTCGGCCTGGATGGCTTTGCCGACCGCGCACCGCGCACCTTGTCGGGCGGCCAGTTGCAGCGCGTGGCGATCGCGCGCGCGCTCGTGCACTCGCCGCCGCTGGTGCTCGCCGACGAGCCCACCGGCAACCTCGACCCGGCCACCGCCGAGCGCGTCATCGAGCTGCTGGCGCAGCAGGTTCGCGCGGCCGGCGCGGCATGCCTCGTCGCCACGCATTCGGCCGCGGCCGCCGCGCGCGCGGATCGGGTGCTGCGGCTGACAGCCGAGGGCATCGAGTGAATTGGCGCAGCACGCTTGACTCCCTTTCCCGCTTGCGGGAGAGGCCACCCTCACCCCAACCCTCTCCCACGAGCGGGAGAGGGGGCAATACGTCAGAGCCGCTCTAGTGTTCTCGCTCCTGCGCCACCTCGTGTGGCCGGAATGGCGCGCCCACCCGTGGCGGCAGGCGTTGGCGGTGCTGGCCGTGGCGCTCGGCGTGGCGCTGGCGTGGTCGGTGCACTTGATCAACGGCTCGGCGCTCGCCGAATTCGCCGGCGCGGTGCGAGCGGTGCAGGGCGAGCCTGATGCGTCGTTGGTGTGCACGGCGCGCGAAGGCTGCGACGACGCGATCATCGATGCGCTGGCCTCGCGCGCCGACGTGCGCGTGGCCGCACCCGTGGTCGAGATCGACAGCTACGCGCTGGACGCGCAAGGCCAGCGCGTGCCGCTGCGCCTGCTCGGTGTCGATGCGTTGCAGATCGCGGCGGTCGCGCCGGCGCTGATGCCGCGCCCTGCGGCCAGCGAAAGCCGCACGTCCCTCGTCGATCCCGACGCCCTGTTCCTCAACCCGGCCGCGATGCGCCGGCTCGGCACGAGCGAAGGCCAGACGCTGCGCGTGCAGCATGGCGCGACGACGCTCGCGCTGCGCGTCGCCGGCCGCGTGGCCGCGGACGGCACGGCGCTGGCGGTGTTGGACATCGCCGGCGCACAACACCACTTCGGTTTTACGAAAGCGCTGTCGCGCATCGACCTGCGTCTGGCCGCCGGCGCCGATGCCGCCGCGCTGCAAGCGCCACCCGGCTGGCGCGTGGCCCGCGCCGACGACGCCGAGCAGCGCGTCTCCAACGTCTCGCGCGCCTACCGCGTCAACCTCACCGTGTTGGCGCTGGTCGCGCTCTTCGTCGGCGCCTTTCTCGTCTTCGCGGTGATGGCGTTGTCGGTGGCGCAGCGCGTGCCGTCGCTGGCGCTGCTTGGTGTGCTCGGCTTGTCTTCGGCCGAGCGCGCGCGGCTGGTGCGCGCCGAATGCGCGCTGCTCGGTGTGGCCGGCAGTGCGCTCGGCATCGCGCTGGGCACGCTGCTCGCGTTCTTCGCGCTGCGCTGGCTGGCCGGCGACTTGGGCGGCGGCTACTTCCCGGGCATCGCGCCGCGATTGCAGTTCTCGTGGCCCGGCGCGATCGTCTTTGCGCTGCTCGGTATCGTCGCAACGATGCTCGGCGGCTGGCTGCCGGCGCGGCAGGCGGCGTCGCTCGCGCCCGCGCAGGCCCTGAAGGGCCTCGGCGGCGCATCGTTCGCGCGCGGGCCGGGGTGGCGCGGGCCGTTGCTGTTGGCAAGCGGCGCCGCGCTCGCTTTCGCACCGCCGATCGCCGGCTTGCCGATCGCCGCGTATGTTTCGGTGGCACTCCTGCTGCTCGGCGGCGTGGCTTGCGTGCCGCTGTTGATCGATGCGCTGCTGCGCTACTCACCGCCGCCGCACACCGCGCTGCCGCTGCTGGCGCTGTCGCGCGCGCATCACGAGCGCGAAGCGGCGGCGGTGGCGGTTGCTGGTGTCGTCGCCAGCCTCGCGCTCGCCGTGGCGCTGACGGTGATGGTGGCGAGCTTTCGCGACGGCGTCGCGCGCTGGCTCGATCAGGTGCTGCCGGCCGATCTGTACTTGCGCAGCGCCACGCAAAGCGGCGCGGCCGATCAGGCGTATCTGTTGCCGGCGTTCGTCAACGCCGTGCACACCCTGCCGGGCGTCGCGCGCGTCGAGGCCGCGCGCACGCGCCCGCTGAATCTGGTGGCCGACCTACCCGCGGTGACCCTGATCTCGCGTCCGCTCGCCGACCCCGCGGCCTCGCTGCCTTTGCTCGACCCGCCGTTGCCGGCATCCGGCCTGCCCGGCGTCTTCGTCAGCGAAGCGATGCAGCGCTTGTACGACGCCGCACCGGGCAAGGAACTGACGCTGCCGCTCGGCGACACACCGCTGCGTGTCGTCGTCAGAGGCGTCTGGCGCGACTACGCGCGCCAGTTCGGCGCCATCGTCATCGACAGCGCCGACTACCGCCGCGCCACCGGCGACGAGCGCATCAACGACCTGTCGCTGTGGCTCACGCCCGGCGCGCGCGTGGACGACGTGCAACAGGCGCTGCGAAAACTCGGCGGCGACGCAGCGTTGTTCGACATGGCCTCGGCAACGCAGTTGCGCACGCTGTCGCTGGCCATCTTCGACCGCAGCTTCGTCGTCACGCGCTGGCTGCAGATCGTCGCCATCGCGATCGGCCTGGCCGGCATCGCGGCGAGTTTTTCGGCGCAGGCGCTGGCGCGGCGGCGCGAGTTCGGCCTGCTCGCGCACCTCGGCTTCACACGCTGGCAGATCGTCAGCCTCGTCGCCGCCGAGGGCCTGACGTGGACGGCCGCCGGCGCGTTGATGGGCCTGGCGCTCGGGCTGGCCGTGTCGGTCGTGCTGGTGCATGTCGTCAACCCGCAGAGCTTTCATTGGACGATGGAGCTGCTCGTGCCGTGGGCACGTGTCGGCGTGCTGCTGCTGGGCGTGCTGATCGCCGGCAGCGTGACGGCAGCACTCGCTGCGCGTGCGTCGGCCGGCCGCGATGTCGTCGGTGCGGTCAAGGAAGACTGGTGAGTAGCACCCCCAGGCGGCGGAGTACCCCGCGCCGAGCCCTGCTCGCCTGGCTTGCCGCCAGCGGCTTGCCGTTGACGACGTTCGCTGAACGGGCGACACCGCGCGCGCTCGCCTTCCCACGCGACCATGGCGCGCACAACGATTTCGACATCGAGTGGTGGTACGCCACAGGCTGGCTGCAACGCGACAACGCCATCAGCGACACACCGGCCTTCGGCTTTCAGCTCACGTTCTTCCGTTCGCGCACCGGCGTGGCACAGCAGATCGACAGCCGCTTCGCGGTGCGGCAGTTGCTGTTCGCGCACGCGGCGTTGAGCAACGTGGCCGACAAGCGCCTCATGCACGCCGAACGCATCGCGCGCTGGAACGGCGATGCCGCAGCGCCGCGCGCTGCAGCGTCGCTGGCCGACACGCGCGTGCACATCGGCGACTGGCGCTTCGAACGCCGCGCCGATCGCTACGACGCCAGGCTCGGCGACGACAACGCCGGCTTCGCCTTCGAGCTCGCTCTGGCGCCGACACAACCGCTGCTGCTGCAAGGCGACCAGGGCCTGAGCCGCAAAGGCCCGCACCCGGACAACGCCAGCCACTACTACAGCCAGGTGCAGCTCGATGTGACGGGCGGCCTGAGGCTGGCCTCGCGCGAGCGCGTGCCGGTGCGCGGCAAGGCCTGGCTCGACCACGAGTGGAGCGGCTCGTACATGCCCGACGGCGCCGTCGGTTGGGACTGGATCGGCATCAACCTCGATGACGGCGGCGCGCTCATGGCGTTTCGAATGCGCGATGCGCGCGGTGCAGCGCTGTGGTCCGGCGGCAGCCACCGCGCGCGCGACGGCACGCTGAGCATCTTTGCCGATGGCGAGGCGGTGTTTGTGCCGTTGCAAACCTGGACCAGCGCCGCCACGCGCGCCACCTACCCGGTGCGCTGGCGTCTGCGTTGCCCGGCAGGCGAGTTCGAAGTGCAGGCGCTGTTCGAGGCGCAGGAACTCGACGGCCGCAACAGCACCGGCACGGTGTATTGGGAAGGCCTGTCGGCGTTGAAGCGTTCAGCCGACGGCGCACGCGTTGGCTGGGGCTATCTCGAGATGACGGGCTACGGCGCGCCGCTCAAACTGTAGCGCTCAGCGCACACCCGATCGGCCCCACGGCAGCTCGGCGCTGCTCGACAAATCGAACGCCTCGATCGCCGTCGGCGTGCGCACGCAATTGCGCCCGGCGTCCTTGGCGGTGTAGAGCGCGCGGTCGGCGTCGGCGATCAGGGCACCGACGGTGTCGTGCGCAATGCCGAGCGTGGCCACGCCCAAGCTGACGGTGGTGGCGATGTGCTGACCGCGCCATTCGAGCTTGATCGCGGCCACGCGCTCGCGGATGCGCTCGGCCACATCGAGTGCGCCGAGCACGTCGGTGTGCGGCAAAAAGACAATGAACTCCTCGCCGCCGAAACGGCCGAGGAAGTCGGCATGGCGCAGCGTCTCAGCCGCCGCGCGCGCAATCTCGCGCAGCATCAGGTCGCCGGCGAGGTGGCCGTGCAGATCGTTGACGCGCTTGAAGTGATCGACGTCGAGCATCACCATCGCCGCGCCCATGTCGTAGCGGCGGCAGCGCGCCCATTCGCGGTCGGCCAGCACCAGGAACTGGCGGCGGTTGAAGACGCCGGTGAGCTCGTCGCGCGTGGCCAGCACGTCGAGCTGCACACGCGCGGCTTCGAGGTCGCGCAGCATGCGCATCAACGGCCACACCGCAGCGCCGACCAGTGCCGCCGCGCCGAGCGCTGCCAGCCCTGCGAGCAGCAGATTCACCGGTGCACCCGACAGCGCCAACGCCGCCTGGCTGCCCAGAGCGGCCAGCAAGGCGGCAGCAGCAGCCAGGATCACCGTCATGCGCGGCAGGCCATGGCGCAGCACCTGACGGCGCAGGCGCAGCCAGCGGCGGGTGGAACGGGTTTTGGGAGGCATTGGTGTGCTGATTGGCTGTCTGGAACCTATTCGACCACAGGCGCACGCGCGTTCACAGCGCGGCATCGCGTGGGCCGCCAGAGCATGGGGGGAGGCGTTGCCGCGGCGTTACGCCGCCGCCCTTGACGGCCTGCCGGCCCGCTACTAAAGTGATATCACTTTGATTGCTTAGGAGGACACCATGAGAAACAGCACTTCGGAACGCGAGTTGCGCTCGATCGACGGCTACCTGGCGGCCGTGATCGGCGTGCTGCTGATTGCCGGCACCGTGCTGTCGTTCGTGCTCGCTCCGGGCGCCGGCGGCGGCTGGGGCGTGGCCTTGCGCGCGCTGCTGCCGCTGGCGGGTGTGTTCATCCTCGTTGGCCTGTACATGCTGCAGCCCAACCAGGCGGCGATCCTGAACCTCTTCGGCCGCTATGCCGGCACCGACCGCACCGAGGGCCTGCGCTGGGCGAACCCGTTCTATGTCAAACGCAAGATCAGCCTGCGCGCGCGCAACCTCAACATGCCGACGCTGAAGGTCAACGACAAGCGCGGCAACCCGGTGGAGATCAGCGCCGTGGTGGTGTGGCGCGTCGATGACACGGCGCGCGCGGTCTTCGACGTCGATGACTACGAGAACTACGTCAAGGTACAGGCCGAGTCGGCGCTGCGCCACCTGGCCACGCAGTTCGCCTACGACGAAGGCGAAGACCTGGCGACCGGCGAGTCGACGTTGCGTTCGGGCGAGGTGGCGATCGCGGCACTGAAGAGCGAGCTGCAGCAGCGCTTCGACGATGCCGGCGTCGTCGTCGAAGACGCCAAGCTGTCGCACCTGGCCTACGCGCCGGAGATCGCGCAGGTGATGCTGCGCCGCCAGCAGGCCGAAGCGATCATCAGCGCGCGCAGCAAGATCGTGCAGGGCGCGGTGAGCATGGTCGAGGCGGCGTTGAAGGGCTTGTCCGAACGCGAGATCGTCGTCCTCGACGACGAGCGCAAGGCGGCGATGGTGAGCAACCTGCTCGTCGTGCTGTGCTCGGACAAGGACACGCAGCCGATCATCAACACCGGGACGCTCTACGCATAGTGGCCAGACCCGGCAAAAAAAGTTTCCTGCTGCGCATCGACCCCGAGCTGTGGGCCGAGATCGAGCGCCTGGCCGCGCAGGAGTTGCGCAGCGCGAATGCGCAGGTCGAATACCTGTTGCGCGAGTCGCTGATCAAGCGCGGGCGCAAGTTGCCTGAAGAGGCGGCCAAACCGCAGAAATAACGTCGCCGATAGACTGCCCGCCGTGGCAGACAAAAAATCCGACGAACGAGCCAAAGCCGACAGCCCGCGCTCCCTCTCCGGCCTCGGGCCCTTCCTGCGGCCGTACAAGTTGCAGATCGGACTGGCCGCCCTCTTCCTCGTCATGGCCGCAGCGAGCACGCTAGTGCTGCCGGTGGCGCTGAAGTCGTTGATCGACAGCGGCCTGGTCTCTGCCGATCCGGCGGCGCGCGTCATGGCGCTGCGCGGCCACTTCCTGGCGCTGTTCGCCGTCGGCGCTGCGCTCGGGTTGTTCTCTGCGCTGCGCTTCTACATGGTGAGCTGGATCGGCGAGCGCGTGACGGCGGATCTGCGCAATGCCGTGTACGCCCATGTCGTCGAACAAAGCCCCGAGTTCTTCGAGACCACGCAGACCGGCGAGGTGCTGTCGCGGCTGACCACCGACACGACGCTGGTGCAGACCGTCGTCGGTTCGAGCCTGTCCATGGGCTTGCGCAACACCGTCATGGGCATCGGCGCGCTCGGCATGTTGATCATCACCAACCCGCTGGTGATGACGCAGGTGCTGGGCATCCTGGTCTTCGTCGTCGTGCCGACGCTGTACTTCGGCAAGCGCGTGCGCAAGCTCTCGCGCGCGAGCCAGGACCGCGTGGCCGACACGAGCGCCATCGCGGCCGAAGTGCTGAATGCGATTCCGGTGGTGCAGAGCTACAACCAGCAAGGGCGCGAGGCCAAACGTTTTGCCGATGCCAGCGAAGCCGCCTTCGACACGGCGAGAAAACGCACGCGCATCCGCTCGATGCTGGTCGCGTTCATCATCACCGCCACCTTCGGCGCGCTGCTGTGGGGCCTGTACCAGGGCACGCAGGCGGTGATCCGCGGCGACATCAGCGCTGGGCATCTGGGCCAGACCGTCGTCTATGTGTTGATCTTCGTGTCGAGCGTGGCCGTGCTGTCCGAGGTGTATGGCGATTTGCTGCGCGCCGCCGGCGCCACCGAGCGGCTGATGGAGCTGCTGGCCACACGCTCGCCGGTGGCCGATCCGCCCTCGCCGCGCGCGCTGCCGACGGTGCAGGTCGGCTCGGCCGTGACACTCAGCCACGTCACCTTCCACTACCCATCACGGCCGCAGCATGCGTCGTTGCGCGACGTCAGCATCGACGTGCGCCGCGGCGAAACCGTGGCCCTTGTCGGCCCCAGCGGCGCCGGCAAGAGCACCGTCCTGCAACTGCTGCTGCGCTACTACGACGCTGCAGCAAGGCAGCGTGACGATCGACGGCGTGCCGGTGCGGGAGGTGGCGCTGGCGGAATTGCGCGCGCGCGTCGGCATCGTGCCGCAGGACAGCGTGGTCTTCTCGACCAGCGCGCTGGAGAACATCCGCTACGGCAAACCCGGTGCCAACGACGACGAAGTCAAGGCCGCGGCCAAGGCCGCCTTCGCCCACGAATTCATCGAAGCGCTGCCCGAGGGCTACACCACCTTCCTCGGCGAGCGTGGCGTGCGTCTGTCCGGCGGCCAACGCCAACGCATCGCCATCGCCCGTGCGATGCTGAAGAACCCGCCGCTGTTGCTGCTCGACGAAGCCACCAGCGCGCTCGACGCCGAAAGCGAACGCATGGTGCAGGCCGCACTCGACGCCGCGATGCGAGGGCGCACGACGATCGTCGTCGCTCACCGGCTCGCCACCGTGCTGCGCGCGGACCGCATCGTCGTGCTCGATCACGGGCGCGTTGTTGAAACCGGTACGCATGCGGAGCTGGTGACCCAGGGCGGGCTGTATGCGCGGCTGGCGGCGATGCAGTTCGATGTAGAACCTGCGGCGCATGAAGTAAGCGCATAATCCATGCGCAGTATCCATGAGGTGATGCCATGCTCCGTTTTGATGATGCCCCCAAGCGCGCGACCAATCTCAGCCTGAACGCAAAGGTGCTGGACGCCGCCCGCGAACTCGGTATGAACCTGTCGCAAACGGTCGATGCGCTGCTCGCCGAAGAGGTGCGCAAGCGTTATTGGGAGCGCTGGAACGAAGAAAACAAAGAAGCGATCGAGCACTACAACCAACGCATCGAGCGCGAAGGCCTGCCGCTGGCGAAGTACCGTACCTTCGCCAAAGGTCTGTGAGCCATGGCGCGCTTCGACGTGTATGCAAACCCCGCCGCTTCCGAGCGCAAACACACGCCTTTCTTTCTCGATGTGCAGAACGACCATGTTGACGGGCTCGGCACGCGCGTCGTCGTGCCGCTGCGCAAGAGCACGCTTTTCGGCCCGCGTGCGCGCAATCTGAACCCCGTGCTGACCGTCGCCGAGGAAGATGTGGTGCTCGATGCCGCGACGCTGGGCGCGGTGCCTCTGTCCTTGTTGCGCAAACCCGTAGCCAACCTTCGCGGCGCGCGTGCATCGATCCAGGAGGCACTCGACACCTTGTTTGGAAGCTATTGACATGTCGCTCATCCGCTCCCAATACGAAGACTTCATGCGCCACGTCTTCGAGCACGGCGTGGCCAAGGCCGACCGCACCGGCACCGGCACGAAGAGCGTTTTCGGCCACCAGATGCGCTTCGACCTGAACGAAGGCTTCCCGCTGGTGACGACGAAGAAGGTGCACCTGAAGTCGATCATCCTCGAGCTGCTGTGGTTCCTGCGCGGCGACGGCAACGCGAAGTGGCTGCAAGAGCGCGGCGTGACGATCTGGAACGAGTGGGCCAAGCCAGACGGCGACCTCGGCCCGGTGTACGGCGTGCAGTGGCGCTCGTGGCCGACGCCCGACGGCGGCCACATCGACCAGATCGCCGAGGTCGTCAAGCAGTTGAAGACCAACCCCGACTCGCGCCGCATCATCGTCAGCGCATGGAACGTGGCCGACCTGCCGAAGATGGCGCTGATGCCCTGCCATGCGTTCTTCCAGTTCTACGTCGCCGATGGCAAGCTGAGCTGCCAGCTCTACCAGCGCAGCGCCGACATCTTTCTCGGCGTGCCGTTCAACATCGCCAGCTACGCGCTGCTGACGCACATGCTGGCGCAGCAATGCGATCTCGGCGTCGGCGACTTCATCTGGACCGGCGGCGATTGCCACATCTACAGCAACCACCATGAGCAGGTGCGGCTGCAACTGTCACGCGAGCCGCGGGCGTATCCGACGCTGGTGATCAAGCGCCGGCCGGTGTCGATCTTCGACTACGAGTACGAGGACTTCGCGATTGAAGGTTATGACCCGCATCCAGCGATCAAGGCGCCGGTGGCGGTGTGAACTTTTCGCCGTCATGTAAGCCCATCTGTGATTGAATTCAACGGAGTAAACGCATGTCACGCCAGAGAACACCAAGTCTGTCCGCTGCTCGACGCGTTCTCGAGAATCCGTATGCATACATTGAAGATGTAGAGGAGCCGGATGTCGTCGAGGCGCCCTCAGCAGCAGAAGAGATTCGTGCTAGCCGGAAGATCCTTCAAGACCCCTATGCGCATCTCGACGGCGACGGCGGGTATTCGGCCGAATCGCCCAACGTCGCAGAAAAGTTCCCGCAAAAAGAAGCTCTACTCTCTGATCACTCGATCGAGCACTACGCGCGTCGGTTGCAACATCAACTTTGGCGCAGCTCGGGTCACGACAATCCCATAGATGTTCTCGACCCAATCGAAGGACTTCGGCTTCTCGGGTACGAATGCTATTTGGAGGACGGCCTTGGGTTGTCAGCGGGTCGCATAGAAATCGCAGGCCTGATTGATCAGACGCGAAAGACTGTTCACATATCAAGTCAGTTTCCGCTCAACGTGCGACTCTTCACCGCGGCACACGAGTTGGGCCACGCCGTCCTGCATGCGTCACATCACGGCGTGCATCGCGACCGGCCGCTAGACGGTGGATCGAAGGCACGCGATCTGAAGGAGCAGCAGGCCGATAAGTTTGCAGCGTACTTCCTCATGCCCGAAAAACTGGTACGAGCCCGGTTTCAACTTGCCTTCGGCACTCATCGGTTCACTCTGAACGAGGCTAGCGCTTCCTCGCTCGCTGGCTTTGTCCGCGCTGACGGCCGTAGACAAGTAGCATCCATTCGCGACCTAGCCAGGGCGCTCGCGGCGTGCGACCGCTACAACGGCCGGTCGTTCGAATCTCTAGCAGCGCAGTTCCGTGTTTCGATTGAAGCTATGGCAATTCGCCTTCAGGAACTCGAGCTACTCGCTCACTGACCGAACTTCGGCAAAGATCGATGATGATCCTCGTCGCCGGCCCCTACCGCTCTGACACCAACGACGAACCTTTGCTGATCGCGAAGAACGTCGAAGCGATGACGTCAACGTCGCTCGCCCTCTTCCGCGCCGGCCATCTGCCGGTGATGGGCGAGTGGTTCGCGTTGCCGTTGATCGAGCACGCCGGCTCTAAGCAGATCGGCGACGCCGCGTTCAACGAAATCTTCCACCCGGTCTCGCGCCGCCTGGTCGCCAAGTGCGATGCCTGCCTGCGCATCGGCGGCGCGTCGGTCGGCGCGGACGAAATGGTGGCCATCACACGCAGCCAGGGCAAGCCGGTGTACTTGTCGCTCGACGAGGTGCCGCGCGCATGAAGATCGCCGCGCTGCTGGTCATGATCAGCGCCTGGGCCTGCGTGTTCCTGTGGCGCGGTACGGCGGCACGGGTGGTGCAGTTGATCGTCTTCGGCCTGCTCGGCACGGTCTTCACGCTGGCCGGCGGCTTTGCTTACTGGTGGGACTCGCACATGCGGCCCGACCAGAGCAGCTCGCTCCTCTTCGTCTGCGGCCTGCTGACATTGCTGTCGCAGGCCGGCACGCTGCTGTCCGCCGTGTTCCACGACCTGAGCGAAATCGACGCGCCACGGCGCACGCTGCCGCGCCCCGGGCGCCCGAAGGCCCGACGCACCGACGATTGACTGCCGCATGACGCGCGCCACCCTCATCGTCGCAGTCGATCGGCCCGAAGAGGTGGCGGCGATGGAAGCCTGGTTCGCGCGTTGGCAATCCAAGCTCGCCCATTGCTCCGACAATCTCGGCTGCGGTTGCTGCGTCGATATCTGGCAGGTCGATGCGCCGCAGGAAGCGATCGATCAACTGCCGCCGGCCGCGTTGGCCGGCAACGAATGGACATGAACGGCCCATGAGCGCCTTCAGCTCCGAATTCCTCGAAAGCTACTTGAAGCTCGGCCTGGGCTCGATGCCGAAGACCGACATCGACGCGCTGGTGATGTTCCTGCTCGACAAGCACGGCCTGCGCGGCTCGGGGCCGCTGGCGCGCTTGTCCAACCAACAGGCGAGCGAGTTGCTGAAGACGCCCGTGGCCAAGATCAAGAAGTTGCGCTACGAAGCGGCGCTCAAGTTCGGCGGCCGGCCCGAAGACCAGGCGATGGGCAAGCTGCTGGTCGCGCTGGCCAACGCCACGCTCGAACTGCAGGGTGACAAGCTCTGCCTGATCGTCGAAGACACCTTGGCCAAGAACTGGCTGCAGGGGCAGTTGAAGGTGCATCAACAGATCTTCGACCACCCGTTCTCCGCTGAGATCGTGCGCGTCTCGGCCGACGGCCTTTTTCTCGTGCTCGACAGCGTGTTCGACAAGGCCGAACTCGCGGCCTTCAAAGAGGGTTATGAACGCGCCAAGGCCGGTAAGACCAAGAACGAGCGCGCGAAGATGTTCAAGGCGGTGGCAACGAAGTTCGCCGAGGGCGCGGCCAAGGCGGCCGGCGCTTCGGTGTTGGCGATCGTCAAGGAACAGCTCGGTATTGCGTGAAGCTCGGCAGAGAGTTTCTTACGCACCGGCCCGCGACGAAAAAACTTGAGGCTCATCTCGCACGGCGGCAACGTGGCGGCCGCTCATCACTCTTCGAAGGAGAACGCCAATGGCCACCACCCTCGCCCGCACCAAGGACAACCCCTGGCCGCTGAAGACGCCGCCCGGCACATCCGAATACACGATGCATGTGGACGAGAAAGACGGCAAGAAGATCCTCGTCTGCACCGTCGGCAGCACCGTGCTGCACTACGACGCACGCTGCATCGACGATCTGCACGCCATGCTGAGGAAGGGCGGCGACTGGGTGGAGCTTGGCGGCGCCGACGAGCAGAAGCCGGCGAAGGACGGCACCGTCGAAGCCTGGGGCCGCGCAGCTTCGAACCCGGTGGGCGGGTGGTATGGGTTGAAGAAAGGCCTGCGCGGCCGCTTCGGCGTCTATGTGCCGCCGCTGATGGAGGCGCTGGGCCTGTGCGAGCTGGAGCACCATCCCAAGAACAACCGCATGCGTGCC
The DNA here is from genome assembly GCA_963816315.1 of uncultured beta proteobacterium. Lineage (GTDB taxonomy): Bacteria > Pseudomonadota > Gammaproteobacteria > Burkholderiales > Burkholderiaceae_C > CADEEN01. Next base: position 32,720 of record CAWFJZ010000044.1, on the reverse strand, counting down.
AGGTAGCCTGGGCCCGTTGGCACAGTGGGGATCCATCGGTGTAGAGTGAAAACTCGATGAGCCACCTCGGTGTCAACGTCCCCGCGCCGATGCGCGACCCACCGCGCCTGTATGCGCGCCTGGCCAGCGCAATCTGGCTCGCGGTGTCGGCGCCGTTCTTCGCGCACTGGCGCATCGCGGTCGTGGGTACCCGGGTGCGCGGCTGGGGGCGCCTGGTTTAGCAAGCCGCTGGCCTGCCTCTTGCAAATCAGCCGGCCATGCCGGCCGCAGCGAAGAAGCGCCTTTCCGTCCTCATCGTCACCGAGCCTGATGCGCAGCGCTCGCAGGAGGCGCACGCGATCGCGCAGGCGCTGGCCGACGCCGGCTCGCTGGTGCTCGGCGTGCGCGCCGGCGACGCCACGCTGCCCGAAGCGGTGGCGCAGTTGAAGCCCGACGTGGTCGTCGTGCGCAGCGATTCCGGCGTGCGCGACGTGCTCGAACACATCGCCGTGGCCACACAGCATGCGCGGCGGCCGATCGCACTGTTCACCGACAGCGAAGACCGGCCGACGATGCGCGAGGCGCTCGGCGCCGGCGTCTCGGCCTACGTCGTGCGCGGCGCGAGCCGCGAGCGTGTGCAGTCGGTGATCGACGTGGCCGTGGAGCGCTTTGCCGCCGAAGAAGCGCTGCGTGCAGAACTCGCCAGCACGAAGACCGAACTCGCCGACCGCAAGCTGATCGACCGCGCCAAACGCTTGCTGATGACCAAGAAGCAACTCGACGAGCCGGCCGCGCACCGCTTCCTGCAAGACCTGGCGATGAAGAAAAGCATCCGCCTGCGCGATGCAGCCGAGCGCGTGCTCGACATCGAATCACTTCTGGGTTAGCACGCGTGGGCTAACCGTTTTGGTGCGGCACGGCACCAAAGCGGGTTCGAAATGCGTTGCAAGCCGGTCGATTTGCCTGGCACAGCACTTGCGAACGTAAAGACAACTGCTGCGGCAACGAAGCTGCAGAAGTTTGTTCAGGGTTGAGTCAGGGGCAATGTGGCCCACCGAGCTTCACAGCCCGGTGGGCCTTTTTTCTTCTCGTCGGGAGCATGCAGTCATGGATCAAACGAAGGATACGAACATGAGCCGCCGCAACGTGGTTCGCGCCGCCGCCGTGGCGGGCGCGGGCCTGGTGATCGATCCGGCGCTGCGCGCCGTGGCCTATGCGCAAGGCAGCGACAAGCCGGAGAAGGAAGAGGTGCGCATCGGCTTCATCCCGCTCACCGATTGCGCCAGCGTCGTCATGGCCAGCGTGCTCGGCTTCGACAAGAAGTACGGCGTCAAGATCGTGCCGACGAAAGAAACCTCGTGGGCCGGCGTGCGCGACAAGCTCGTCAACGGCGAGCTCGACATGGCGCATGTGCTGTGGGGCCTGGTCTATGGCGTGCACATGGGCGTCGGCGGGCCGAAGAAGGACATGGCGGTGCTGATGAACCTGAACCACAACGGCCAGGCGATCACGCTGTCGAAGAAGCTCGCCGACAAAGGCGCCGTCGATGGCGCGTCGCTGGCCAAGGTGATGGCCGCCGAGAAGCGCGAGTACACCTTCGCCCAGACCTTCCCCACCGGCACGCATGCGATGTGGCTCTACTACTGGCTCGCGTCGGCCGGCATCAACCCGATGAAGGACGCCAAGGTCATCACCGTGCCACCGCCGCAGATGGTGGCCAACATGCGCGTCGGCAACATGGACGGCTACTGCGTCGGCGAGCCGTGGAACCACCGCGCCATCATCGACGGCATCGGCGTCACCGCAGCAACGACGCAGGACATCTGGCGCGACCATCCGGAAAAAGCGCTCGGCACCACCGGCGAGTTCGTCAAGAAGTACCCCAACACCTCGCGCGCGGTGGTGATGGCGATTCTCGAAGCCGGCCGCTGGATCGACGCCAACCTGTCGAACAAGAACAAGATGGCCGACACCATCGCCGACAAGTCGTACGTCAACACCAGCGTCGATGCAATCAACCAGCGCATCCTCGGCCGCTACCAGGACGGCATGGGCAAGACCTGGGACGACCCGCATCACATGAAGTTCTTCAACGACGGCGCGGTCACCTACCCGTACCTGTCCGACGGCATGTGGTTCCTGACGCAACACAAGCGCTGGGGGCTGTTGAAGGACCACCCGGACTACCTCGGCATCGCCAAGTCGATCAACCAGACGGCGCTCTACAAGCAAGCCGCGAGCGCGATGAAGGTCAGCGTGCCGGCGAGCGACCTGCGCAGCAGCAAGATGATCGACGGCGTGGTCTGGGACGGCAAGGAGCCGGCGAAGTACGCCGACTCGTTCAAGGTGCGCGCGAGCGCGGCGTAAGGAGTACGACGATGGTCAGTGCCGTCTTTCATTCGCCGCTGGAAGCGTCGCAGCAGTTGGCAGAGGAGAAAAAGCGTGCCGCCACCATCCCCGTTCGGGCTGAGCCTGTCGAAGCCCTTCGACAAGCTCAGGGCGAACGGGAGGCTGCGAAAAAGACGCCGTTCGACTGGCGCGAGCTCTGGCTGCGCGTGCTGCCGCCGGTCATCGGCTTCGCGCTGCTGATCGGCGTCTGGGCGCTGCTCACCGCCAAGAGCACGACATTCCCGACGCCTTGGGCCACCTTCGACGCCGCAGTCAAGCTGTTCGCCGACCCGTTCTACCGCAAGGGGCCCAACGACCAGGGCATCGGCTGGAACGTGCTGTTCTCGCTCGAACGCGTGGCGCTCGGCTTCGGGCTGGCCGCGCTCGTCGGCATCCCGCTCGGTTTCATCATCGGCCGCTTCGCCTTCTTCAACCGCATGGCCTCGCCGCTGATCAGTCTGTTGAAGCCGGTGTCGCCGCTGGCCTGGCTGCCGATCGGGCTGCTGGTCTTCAAGTCGGCGAACCCCGCCGCGATCTGGACCATCTTCATCTGCTCGATCTGGCCGATGCTGATCAACACCGCCGTCGGCGTGCAGCGCGTGCCGCAGGACTACCTGAACGTGGCGCGCGTGCTGGCGCTGTCGGAATGGAAGATCGCCACGCGCATCCTGCTGCCGGCGGTGATGCCCTACCTGCTGACCGGCGTGCGCCTGTCGGTCGGCACGGCGTGGCTGGTGATCGTCGCGGCCGAGATGCTGACCGGCGGCGTCGGCATCGGCTTCTGGGTCTGGGACGAGTGGAACAACCTGAACGTCGCTCACATCATCATCGCCATCTTCGTCATCGGCTTCGTCGGGCTGCTGCTCGAATGGCTGTTGACCTCGGTGGCAAAGCGCTTTGAGTACGCCTGAGGACAGCAGACGATGAACCTCAAGAACACCAACAAGCCCATGCTGCAGATCAGCGACGTGGGCATGACCTTCACCACCAAGCGCGGGCCGTTCGTCGCGCTGCGCGACATCAACCTCGACATCAAGCGCGGCGAGTTCGTCGCCTTGATCGGCCACTCGGGCTGCGGCAAGAGCACCTTGCTGAACCTGGTCGCCGGGTTGACCACGCCCACCGCCGGCCACCTGCTGCTCGATGACCGTGAACTCAAAGGCCCGGGCCCGGACCGCGGCGTCGTCTTTCAGAACCACTCGCTGCTGCCGTGGCTGAGCTGCCTCGACAACGTGCACCTCGCGGTCGAGCGCGTCTTCGGCGCCACCGAGTCGAAGGATCAGTTGCGCCAGCGATCGATGGCCGCACTCGAACTCGTCGGCATGAGCCACGCCGTGGCCAAGCGCCCGCACGAAATTTCCGGCGGCATGAAGCAGCGCGTGGGCATCGCGCGCGCGCTGGCGATGGAGCCGAAGATGCTGCTGATGGACGAGCCTTTCGGCGCGCTCGACGCGCTGACGCGCGCGCGTCTGCAGGACGAGCTGATGAAGATCGTGGTCACCACCGGCGCAACGGTGATGATGGTGACGCACGACGTGGACGAGGCGGTGCTGCTGTCGGACCGCATCGTCATGATGACCAACGGCCCGGCCGCCACCATCGGCGAGGTGCTGCGCGTCGATCTGCCGCGCCCGCGCAACCGCGTCGAGTTGGTCGAGGACCGGCACTACGTGCAGTTCCGCAAGGAGGTGATCGAGTTCCTCTACACGCGGCACCAGCATGTGGAGCGCGCTGCATGAAAACCTTCATCCGCGTCGTCGAGGTCTGGGTGCCGGACGCTGACGCGTCGCTGCTCGAGTTCGGCGGCGGCCTGTACGGCAGCGCCGCACACTTCGGCATGGCCAGCCGTTCGATGTGCTTCGGCCGCGGCGAGGGCCTGCCCGGCCGCTGCTGGGACGAAGGCCGGCCGATCGTGCTCAACGAACTCGACCCGTCGGTGTTCCGCCGCACCGAGCAGGCACGCGCGGAAGGCCTCACCTGCGGCATCGCGTTGCCGATCTTCGCCGGCGATGTGCTCAAGGCCGTGTTCGTGATGTTCTGCGGCGACGACGACGAACATGCCGGCGCGATCGAGTTGTGGCGCAACGACCCGGCCGAGTCGCGCGAGATGACGCTCGACGACGGCTACTACGGCACCACCGCCGACGCCTTCGAGTTCATGTCGCGCCGCACCAGCTTTCACAAGGGCGTCGGCCTGCCGGGCATGGCGTGGGAAGCCGGCGCGCCCGTGTTCCTGCCCGACCTCGGCAAGAGCGGCCGCTTCCTGCGCGCCGACAGCGCGATCAAGGTCGGCATCAACCGCGGCTTCGCTTTTCCCGTCGCCAATCTGGGCGACGACAACTACGTGCTCGCGTTCCTGTCGGCGCTGGCGACGCCGCTGGTGCGGCGGCTCGAAGTGTGGTCGCCGGCCGGCCGCGACGGCGCGCTGTACCTGAGCGAAGGCTTCTGCGAAACGCAGGGGCTGCTGCAGGCATCGACCGATGCCGCGGTCGCGCCCGGCCAGGGTGTCGTCGGCCGAGCATTCGCCACCGCGGTGCCGATGGTCACCGAGCGCGCGGGCGACGAGCCGGGGCCCGTGGGCGCGACCGGCTGGACGTTGGTGGCGGCATTGCCAGTGCTGACCAAGGGCCGCGTCACGGCTGTTGTGGCCTGGTACTTCTGAGGAAGCAACGACGATGAAAAAGATGAAGCTGGTGATGGTCGGCAACGGCATGGCCGGCGTGCGCACGTTGGAAGAGCTGATCAAGATCGCACCCGAGCTCTACGACATCACGGTCTTCGGCGCCGAGCCGCACCCGAACTACAACCGCATTCTCTTGTCGCCGGTGCTCGCCGGCGAGCAGACGATCGACGAGATCATCTTGAACCCGCTGTCGTGGTACGACGAGAACCACGTCACGCTGCACACGGGCAAGAAGGTGGTGAAGGTCGATCGCGTCAAGCGCGTCGTCATCGCTGAAGACGGCACCGAGGCCGAGTACGACCGCCTGCTGCTGTCCACCGGCTCGAACCCGTTCATCCTGCCGGTGCCGGGCAAGGACCTGAAGGGCGTCATCAGCTACCGCGACATCGCCGACACCAACGCGATGATCGAGGCGGCGCAGAACTACAAGAAGGCGGTCGTCATCGGCGGCGGCCTGCTCGGCCTCGAAGCCGCCAACGGACTGATGCTGCGCGGCATGGACGTGACCGTGGTCCATGTCATGCCGTGGCTGATGGAGCGCCAGCTCGACGACACCGCCGGCAAGCTGCTGCAGAAATCGCTCGAAGCGCGCGGCATCCGCTTCGAGATCGGCGCCCACACCGAAGCGCTGATCCCGGACAAGGACGGGCGCGTGATGGCGATCCGCTTCAAGGACGGCCGCGAGTTGCCGGCCGACCTGCTGGTGATGGCGGTCGGCATCCGCCCCAACACCACGCTGGCCGAAAGCATGGGCCTGCACTGCAACCGCGGCATCGTCGTCAACGACACCTTGCAGACGACGACCGACCCGCGCATCTACGCGGTGGGCGAATGCGCCGCGCACCGCGGCATCGCCTACGGCCTGGTGGCGCCGCTGTTCGAGCAGGGCAAGGTCTGCGCGACGCACCTGGCGCAGTTCGGCATCGGCCGCTACAGCGGCTCGACCACGAGCACCAAGCTGAAGGTGACCGGCATCGACCTGTTCTCCGCCGGCAACTTCACCGGCGGCGAAGGCTGCGAAGAGATCGTGCTCAACGACCCGTGGGGCGGCGTCTATAAGAAGCTCGTCATCAAGGACGACAAGTTGGTCGGCGCCTGCCTGTATGGCGACACGGTCGATGGCTCGTGGTACTTCAAGCTGATGCGCGAGGGCCGCAAGGTGGCGGACATCCGCGACAAGCTGATGTTCGGCGAGAACAACATCGGCGATGTAGGTCACGAAGGCAACACGCGCGCGGCGTCGATGGCGGACACGGATGAAGTCTGCGGCTGCAACGGCGTCAACAAGGGCGCGATCTGCAAGGCGATCAAGGACAAGGGCCTGTTCACGCTCGACGAGGTGAGGAAGCACACCAAGGCCAGCGCGTCGTGCGGTTCTTGCACCGGCTTGGTCGAGCAATTGCTGATGTTCACCGCCGGCGGCGACTACTCGAAGCCGCCGACGAAGAAGGCAATGTGCGGCTGCACCGATGCCAGCCATGCCGACGTGCGCGCCGCGATCCGCGAGCAGCACCTGCTGACGATCGACTCGGTGCAGCGCCTGCTGTCCTGGCGCACGCCCAACGGCTGCGCGTCGTGCCGCCCGGCGCTCAACTACTACCTGCTGTCGTCCTGGCCGAAGGAGGCGGTGGACGATCCGCAGAGCCGCTACATCAACGAGCGCAGCCACGCCAACATCCAGAAAGACGGCACCTATTCCGTGATCCCGCGCATGTGGGGCGGAGAGACCACGCCCGACGAGTTGCGCCGCATCGCCGATGCGGCCGACAAGTACAAGGTGCGCACGGTCAAGGTCACCGGCGGCCAGCGCCTGGACCTGCTCGGCGTGAAGAAGGAAGACCTGCCGGCCATCTGGAAAGACATCGGCATGCCGAGCGGCCACGCGTATGCGAAAGCGCTGCGCACGGTAAAGACCTGCGTCGGCAGCGAGTGGTGCCGCTTCGGCACGCAGAACAGCACGCAGATGGGCAAGGATCTCGAACGCGCGCTGTGGCGCATGTACGCGCCGCACAAGGTCAAGCTGGCGGTCAGCGGCTGCCCGCGCAATTGCGCCGAGGCGGGCATCAAGGACGTGGGCGTGATCGGCGTCGATTCGGGCTGGGAGTTGTACGTCGCCGGCAACGGCGGCATCAAGACCGAAGTCGCTCAGTTCCTGGTCAAGGTGAAGACGCCGGAAGACGTGCTCGAGTACAGCGGCGCGTTCCTGCAGCTCTATCGCGAAGAAGGCTGGTACCTGGAGCGCACGGTGCACTACATCTCGCGCGTCGGCCTGGACTACGTGAAGAAGAAGATCCTCGACGATGCCGCGGGCCGCAAGGCGCTGTGGGAGAAGCTGCAGTTCAGCCTCGACGGCGAACCCGATCCGTGGTTCGAGTTCGAGAAGGCAAAGGTCGATCTGCGGCAGTTCGAGGTCGTTTCATGAGCGACACCTGGAAGCTCATCTGCCGCGTTGAAGACATTCCGGTGCTCGGTGCGCGGCGTGTAGCGCGCGATGGCGCCGTCGCCGTCGCGGTGTTCCGCAACGCCGACGACAAGGTGTTCGCACTGCTCGACCGCTGCCCGCACAAGGGCGGGCCGCTGTCGCAAGGCATCGTCTTCGGCGAGAGCGTCGCCTGCCCGCTGCACAACTGGACGATCGGTCTGGCCGACGGTTGCGCCAAGGCGCCGGACGTCGGCTGCACGACACCCTTTGCCTGCAAGGTCGATGACGGTCATGTATTCCTCGATGCCGAGGAACTGCGCAGCAAAGCGGTCGAAACCGCCGCGGTGTGAACGAGACCAAATCGACCTGCCCCTATTGCGGCGTGGGCTGCGGGGTGATCATCGGGTCCGACGGCGCGCAGATCACCGGCGTGCGCGGCGACCCGGATCACCCGGCCAACTTCGGCCGGCTGTGCAGCAAGGGCAGCACGCTGCACCTGACGGCCGCGGCATCGATCACCGCGCAGACGCGGTTGCTGCAACCGATGCGCCGCGCGGCGCGCAACCAAACACCGCAGGCGATCGGCTGGGACTCGGCACTCGACGACATCGCGCAGCGCTTGGCGAACACCGAGCCTGATCGTATCGGCCTGTACATCTCCGGCCAGTTGCTGACCGAGGACTACTACGTCTTCAACAAGCTCGCCAAGGGCCTGCTCGGCACCAACAACGTCGATACCAACTCGCGGCTGTGCATGAGCAGCGCGGTGGCGGGCTACAAGGCGACCCTCGGCGCCGACGCACCGCCGTGCAGCTATGAAGACCTGGCGCATGCGCAGACGGTGTTCATCGCCGGCAGCAACACCGCGTGGGCGCACCCGATCCTGATGCGCAGGCTCGAAGACGCCAAGCGCACCAACCCCGAGCAGAAGTGGATCGTCGTCGATCCGCGGCGCACCGAAACCGCCGAGGTCGCCGACCTGCACTTGCAGATCCTGCCCGGCACCGACGTCGCGCTGTTCAACGGCATGGCCCACCTGATGCTGTGGGAAGGTCTCGCCGATCAGCGCTACATCGACGCGCACACCAATGGCTTCGATGCGCTGCGCGACGTGGTGCGCAACTGCACGCCGCACCTGACGGCGCAGTTGTGCGGCATTGAGGAAGAGGCTCTCGTGCAGGCGGTGCGCTGGTTCGGTCAGCACACACCGACGCTGTCGCTGTACTGCCAAGGTCTGAACCAAAGCACGAGCGGCACCGACAAGAACGCAGCGCTGATCAACCTTCATTTGCTCACCGGACAGATCGGCAAGCCGGGCGCTGGGCCGTTGTCGCTGACGGGGCAGCCCAATGCAATGGGCGGACGCGAGGTCGGAGGCCTCGCAAACCTGCTCTCTGCGCACCGCGACCTCGCCAACCCGCAACACCGCGCCGAAGTCGCGGCGCTGTGGGGCATCGACGACGTGCCATCGAAGCCCGGCAAGAGCGCGGTCGAGATGTTCCAGGCAGCCGCCGATGGTGCGATCGACGTGCTGTGGGTCGTCTGCACGAACCCCGCGCAGTCGATGCCCGATCAGGCGATGGTGCGTCGTGCGCTCGAGCGCTGCCCCTTCGTCATCGTTCAGGAAGCGTACGCAACGACGGCCACGGCGAAGTACGCCGACCTGCTGCTGCCGGCCACCACCTGGGGCGAGAAGGACGGCACCGTCACCAACAGCGAGCGCCGCATCAGCCGCGTGCGCGCGGCCATCGACGCGCCCGGCCAGGCGCGGCACGATTGGCGCATAGCGGTCGATGTGGCGCATCGGATCGAAGCGCGCCGCTCGTCGAGCCGCACGCTGTTCCCGTACGACAACCCCGAGTCGATCTGGAACGAGCACCGCGAGAGCACCCGCGGGCGCGACCTCGACATCACCGGCCTGTCGTTCGCGATCCTCGACCACGCGGGGCCGCAGCAGTGGCCGTTCGCACAAGGCAGCACGCACGGCGCAGCGCGCCTGTACACCGACGGCATCTTTCCCACGGCCGATGGCCGCGCGAAGTTCAGCGCCGCCGCGGCGCGCCCCACCGCCGAAAAGCGCGACGCGCACTACCCGTTCTCGCTGACCACCGGCCGCCTGCGCGACCAGTGGCATGGCGCCAGCCGCACCGGCACGCTCGGCCGCTTGTTCGGCCATGCGAGCGAGCCGGTCGTCGAGCTGCATCCGACGGACCTGGCGCGATTGCGCCTGAACAGCGGCGACCTGGTGACGCTGAAGTCGCGGCGCGGCAGCCTCGTGCTGCCCGCGGCCGCGAGCGAGAACGTGGCCCCGGCGCAAGCCTTCGTCGCCATGCACTGGGGCAGCGAGTTCATGGCCGGCGCGGGCGTCAACACGCTGACCACCGGCGCCTTCTGCCCGCAGAGCAAGCAGCCGGAGTTGAAGCACGCGGCGGTGAAAGTCAGCAAAGCCGAGCTGCCGTACCGCGTGATGGCGCGCGCGTGGCTCGACGCGGACACTGCCCTGACACGACGTGCGCAAGTGCTGCAACTGCTCGGCGACTTGCCTGATGTGGGATATGCAGCCTGCGTGCCCTTCGGCCGCGAACCCGACGACAAGGTCGGCGTCTGGCTGCACGCCGCGAGCGCCGAGCCGTTGGCCGACGAGGTGCTGACGCGCATCGAGACGCTGCTCGGCCTGTCGGGCGCCGACGCGCTGCGCTATGCCGACGCGCGTGCTGGGCAGCGCCGCGCGATCAGCATCGCTCGTACATCGCAAGACACACGCGTCGTCGCCTTCCTGCTCGCCGGCGATGTGCGTGCCGCGGGCTGGATCGGCGAGTTGCTGGTCGAGCAACTGCCGGCCGACCTGTACGGCCGCGCGCTGCTCTCAGGCAGCCCGGTCGCGCCGTCGCCGGTGCCGTCGCGCGGCGCGCAGGTGTGCTCGTGCTTCGACATCACCGAGCCGCAGATCGAATCGACGCTGGCGCACTGCGACGGCGCGCCCGACGTTCAGCTGGCGCAACTGCAAGCCGAGTTGAAGTGCGGCACGAACTGCGGTTCGTGCCTGCCCAAACTGCGATCGATGGTGCGCAAACAAGTGGAGATCGCATGAACGGTTCGGTGGCATTGGTCGGCGCGGGTCCCGGTGACCCGGAGTTGCTGACGATCAAAGCGGTGCGCGCCATCCGCCGCGCCACGGTGCTGCTGGTCGATGACCTGGTCAGCGACGGCGTGCTGCGCTACGCGCGCAAGTCGGCACGCGTCGTTCACGTCGGCAAACGCGGCGGATGTGCTTCCACACCGCAAGCCTTCATCGAGCGCCTGATGATCAGCGAAGCGCAGCGCGGCGAGCATGTCGTGCGCCTCAAAGGCGGCGACCCGTTCGTCTTCGGCCGCGGCGGTGAAGAGGTCGAACACTTGCGCGCTGCCGGCATGAACGTCACCGTCGTCAACGGCATCACCTCTGGCCTGGCCGCCACCGCCGCGCTCGGCGTGCCGTGGACGCACCGCGAACATGCGCGCGGCGTCATGCTCGTCACCGGCCACGCCAAGGAAGGCGGGCGGGCGCCGCACTGGCCGACGCTCGGCGCGGCCGCGGCGCAGGGCATGACGCTCGTCGTGTACATGGGCGTGACGCAACTGGCGTCGATCGTCGAGGGCCTGGCCGCCGCGCTGCCGCAGCACACGCCGGCCGCGCTGGTGCAGGACGCATCGCTGCCGCACGAGCGGCGGCTCGTCAGCACGCTCGCCGACATTGCCGGCGACGCACGGCGCGAACACATCGCCAGCCCGGCTGTCTTGATCATCGGCGACGTGTTGACGGCGCTGTCGGCGAGCTGCGTGCAGACCGCAGTGGCGAAGAGCGCCTGAGCTGCCTATAGTTGTCGCCTCACACAACAAAGAGGCGGCAACATGAAATTCATCGCATCCCTTTCGCTCGCCGCGATGCTCGCGGCCTGCGCCGGCACGTCACCCACGCAAGCCTGGACGACACTGATCGACGGCGACAAGGGCCTAGCCAACTTCGACGTTGTCGGCCAGGCCAACTGGAGCGGCGCGACGGCGCGGTGCAGGCCAGCGCGGGCACGCCACCGGCGAGCTTCATCGTCACGCGAACGAGCTACAAGGACGTGATGATCCGGGCAGAGTTCTGGAGCAGCGACGACGCCAACAGCGGCATCTTCATCCGCTGCCAGGACCCGAAGACGATCACCGACGAGAACTGCTACGAGGCCAACATCTTCGACCAGCGCCCGGACCCGACCTACGCCACCGGCGCCATCGTCAAGGTGGCCAAGCTGACCGCGCCGATGATCAAGGCCGGCGGGCAGTGGAACGTCATGGAGGTCACCGCCAAGGGCTCGCGCCTGGTGGTCACGTTGAACGGCACGAAGACGGCCGACATCGAAGACGGCAAGCTCGCCAGCGGCCCGATCGCGCTGCAATGGGGGCGTGGCACGATCAAGTTCCGCAAGGTGCAGGTCAAGGCGATCTGACAGGCAGCGCGCTTGAGCAGCGCCGAGTTGCTGCTGCTGCTCGCCGGCGCGGCCGTCGCCGGCTTCGTGCAAGGCCTGTCGGGCTTCGGCTTCTCGATGGTGGCGATGTCGTTCTGGGTCTGGGGGCTGGAGCCGAAGCTGGCCGCCGTGATGGCCGTGTTCGGCTCGCTCACCGGGCAGTTGATCGGCGTCTTCAGCGTGCCGCGCAGCCTGTCGTGGCGCGCGCTGGCGCCGTTTCTCGCCGGTGGCCTGCTCGGCATCCCGCTCGGCATGGCCTTGCTGCCGCATCTCGATGCGCAACGGTTCAAGCTCGCGCTCGGCCTCGTGCTGGTGCTGACCTGCCCCGCCATGCTGTGGTCCACGCGCCTGCCGAAGCTGGCCTTGCGCAGCAGCGCGGCCATGCGCATCGCCGACGGCGTGGCCGGCATGGGCGGCGGCTTCATGGGCGGCGTGGCCGGCATCACCGGCGTCATCCCGACGCTGTGGTGCACGCTGCGCGGCATGGACAAGACGGCGCAGCGCAGCGTCATCCAGAACTTCAACCTGGCCACGCTGACGGTGACGATGCTGGCCTACATCGCCAGCGGCGCGGTGACGCGGCCGATGTGGCCGCTGCTGCCGTTGGTGGCGCTGGCGCTCGTCGTGCCGTCACTGCTCGGCACCCGCCTGTACCGCCGACTGAGCGATCAGGACTTTCGGCGCGTCGTGCTCGGGCTGCTGACGGTGATGGGCGCCGTGATGCTGATTTCGGCGGCTCCGCGCGTCATCGGCTGACTCAATGCTGAAGGATCTTCGACAGAAACTCTTTCGCCCGCGGTGAGCGCGCGTTCGGGTCGCCGAAGAAGTCCTGCTTCTTGCAGTCTTCGACGATCTTGCCGGCGTCCATGAAGATGACGCGGTGGCTGACCTTCTTGGCAAAGCCCATCTCGTGCGTGACCACCATCATCGTCATGCCTTCTTCGGCCAGCTTGACCATGACGTCGAGCACCTCGCCGACCATCTCCGGATCGAGCGCCGACGTCGGCTCGTCGAACAGCATCACGATCGGGTCCATGCGACAGCGCGCGCGCGATCGCCACGCGCTGCTGCTGACCGCCGGAGAGCTGGCCGGGGAACTTGTCCTTGTGCGCCATCAGGCCGACGCGGTCGAGCATCTTCAGGCCGCGGGTCTTGGCGTCGTCGGTGCTGCGGTTCAAGACCTTGATCTGCGCGATCGTCAGGTTCTCGGTCACGCTCAAGTGCGGGAACAGCTCGAAGTGCTGGAACACCATGCCGACGCGGCTGCGCAGCTTCGGCAGATCGGTCTTCGGATCGCTGATGCTGATGCCATCGACGACCACGTCGCCCTTCTGGATCGGCTCCAGCGCGTTGACGGTCTTGATCAGCGTGCTCTTGCCGCTGCCCGATGGGCCGCAGACGACGACGACCTCACCCTTCTTGATCTGCGTCGTGCAGTCGGTCAGGACCTGGAAGCTGCCGTACCACTTGCTGACGTTTTTGATGTCGATCATGTTGGCGACTCCACTTATCGAATGATGGCGATCTTCTTCTGCAACTGCCGCACCATGTACGACAGCGAGAAGCAGATGACGAAATAAACCGCGGCGGCGACGAGGTAAGTCTCGACCGGGCGGTTGAAGTTGCGGCCCACGGTCTCGAAGCCTTTCAACAGATCGTAGGCGCCGATGGCGTACACCAGCGACGTGTCCTGAAACAGGATGATGGTCTGCGTCAGCAGCACCGGCAGCATGTTGCGAAAGGCCTGCGGCAGCACGATCAGCCGCGTCGTCTGGCCGTAGTTCATGCCGACGGCGTAGCCGGCATAGACCTGGCCCTTGGGCACGCTCTGGATGCCGGCGCGCATGATTTCGGAGTAGTACGCCGCTTCGAACAGCGTGAAGGTGACGATCGCCGAGAGCTCGGCGCCGATCGGCCGGCCGATGAGGAACGGGATGATGAGGAAGAACCACATGATCACCATCACCAGCGGGATCGAGCGCAGCGTATCGACGTAGATCGTCGCCGGCACTTCGAGCCACTTCTTGCCCGACAGGCGCATCAGCGCGAGCACGGTGCCCAATGCGATGCCGCCGATCATCGCGATCAGCGTCAACTGCACCGAGAAGTAGAAGCCGTTGGCGACGTAGCTCTTGATGACGTCCCAGTTGAGGAAACTGAAGTTGAGGCCGAACATCATTGACCTCCTGCCGGGCCGTCCCAAGGGAGGTCGCTCCCCTCGGGGGACGCGAACGAAGTGAGCTGGGGGCTCATCATTTGCCTCCGATCATGCCGGGGACTCGGACCTTGACCTCGATCCACTTCATCACGCGGTTGATCGCAAACGCGGAGACGAAGTACAGCAAGGTCACGGCCAGGAACATCAGCACCGGCTGCGACGTCTCCTCACCGGCCTGTCGCGCGAACATCGTCAGCTCGGAAACGCTCACCGCAAACGCGACCGAAGAGTTCTTGACGATGTTCATGCTCTCGCTCGTCAGTGGCGGGATGACGATGCGAAAGGCCATCGGCAGCAGCACATGGCGGTAGGTCTGCGGCAGCGTCAGCCCCATCGCCAGACCGGCGTAGCGCTGGCCCTTGGGCAGGCTCTGGATGCCGGCCTTGATCTGCTCGGAGATGCGCGACGAGGTGAACAGGCCCAGGCCGACGAAGGCGAGCACGAAGCCGGGCACGGCCTTCAGCGCCGGGAACATCGACGGCACGACGAAGTACCAGATGAAGAGCTGGATGATCAGCGGCACGTTGCGGAAGACTTCGGTCCACACGTCGCCGAGCAGCACCAACCATTTGTTCGGCGTGGTGCGCAGGATGCCCATCAGGACGCCGAAGGCCATCGCGACGATCAGCGCCAGCAACGCCAGCGAGACGGCGGTGCCCCAGCCGGTGAGCAGCCAGTGCAGATAGCTCGTGTCGCCGCTGGCCGACTTGAAGCAGTTGGGGATCCACTCTTTGTCGATCGTGTCGCGGCAGAAGGTGTCGAGGCCGAAGATCGCCACGCCGGCTCCTTGTTGTTGTGCGCAAAAAAGGAAAAGCGCGCGGTGCAGGTGAATGCAAGCCGCGCGCCAGCCACTTTAGCGGCACCCAGGAAGTACGACCCTGGGGCTTACCGCATTTACTTCTTCATGTATTCCTCGACAGGCTTGTCGTTCGGCGCCGCCCAAGCCTGCTTGGTGGCGTCGGACAGCGGCAGGCCGACCTTGGTGTTGGAAGGCGCGATCGGCTGCATGAACCACTTGTCGTAAAGCTTGGCGATTTCACCCGAGCTCATCATCGCCTTCAGGCTGTCGTCAACGGCCTTCTTGAACGCAGCGTCGTCCTTGCGGACCATGATCGCGATCGGCTCGACACTCAGCACCTCGCCCACGATCTTGAAATCCGCCGGCGTCTTCGACTTGGCGATGTTGCCGGCGAGGATCTGGCCGTCCATCACGAAGGCGTCGGCGCGGCCGCTCTCGAGCAGCAGAAAGCTGTCGGCGTGGTCCTTGCCGAAGACCTCGTCGAAGTTGACGTTGGCGCCTCGCTCGTGTTTGCGCAGCAGTTGCACCGACGTGGTGCCGGTGGTGGTGGCGACCTTCTTGCCGGCGAGCTGCGCGATCGAAGTGATGCCCGAGTTGGCCTTGACGGCGATGCGCACTTCCTCGACGTAGGTCGTCACCGCAAAGGCCACGTCCTTCTGCCGCGTGGCGTTGTTGGTGGTCGAGCCGCACTCGATATCGACGGTGCCGTTCTGCACCAGCGGGATGCGGTTCTGCGATGTCACGGGCACGTACTTGACGTCGAGCTTGGCGATGCCTTGGGCCTTCTGGATGTCGGCCAACACCTTCTGGCAAACCTCGACGTGAAAGCCGGCGAACTTGCCGTCACCCAGCGTGTAGCTCAAGGCGCCGGACGATTCGCGCACGCCCATCGTGGCGCTGCTGCTGTCCTTGATTTTCTTCAGCGTGTCGGTGGTCTGCGCATGCGCAGCGAAGACGGCCACGGTGGCCAGAACGAATAGCGACTTCTTCATGAGCACGGTTCTCCTGCAGGAGGTGATGGAACATCGAAAACGCATTGTAGGAAGGCGGGTGCGCCGGGTTAACCCCCGTTCTTGGCCAAGTGCTCCCACAGCGCCGCCGCGCCGGGCTTGACGCCGCGCGCCGACTGCGGGCGCTCGCGCACGATGCGCACATCCATCGTCGTCTCCCACGCGCCGGGTTCACCGGCCGGCGCGAGGCGCTTGGCGCGCACGTCTTTCTTCACCGAGCTGGCCGGCAGAAATGCCAGGCCATGGCCTTCGAGCGCCATCGCCTTCAAGCTCTCGGCCATGTCGGTTTCATAAACGAGGTTCAACTGCGGCGGCTGCGGCGCGGCTTTCAGGATGTGCTCGACCAGGCGCGCCATGTAGGCACCCGACGCGTAGCTGAGCAAGGGCAGCTTGTTCGACGCCGTACCGGGCAGGCGCCAGAGCGGCTTGCCGTCGCTGTCCGCACGAGAAAACGGCGCCAGCGTTTCCTGGCCGAGCGTCAACATCTCATAGCGATCGGCCGAAAGCTGCAACGGCTGCGACGGATGGTCGTAGGCCAGCAGCAGATCGCAATGGCCTTCGGTCAGGCGCAGCACTGCATCGTGCACGTTGAGCGCGATCAGCCGCGTCTTCAACTGCGGGAACGTGCGCCGCAGTTCGAGCAGCCAGTGCGGGAAGAACGAAAAGGCGAGCGTGTGCGGCAACGCGAACTCGAGCATGTCGCTGCCGCTGCTCTGGTGCGTGCGCATCAGATTGCGCGTGGCCTGCAGCGTCGCCAGCATTTCCTGCGCTTGGGCGAGAAAGGTGTCGCCGGCGGGGGTCAGGCGCGTCGGGTAGATCGAACGATCGACGAGGTCCACGCCGGCCCAGCCTTCCAAGGCCTGGATGCGGCGCGAGAACGCCGGCTGCGTGACATGCCGCAGTTGCGCCGAGCGCGAGAAGCTGCGCGTCTGCGCCAGGCTCACGAAGTCTTCGAGCCACTTGGTGTCCATCTACTTGAAATCGCTGCCCGATTGTTGAAGCTGCCACATGTGAGCGTAGCGCCCGCCCTTGGCCAGCAGCACCGGGTGCGACCCTCGCTCGATCACGCGGCCTTGCTCCAAGACGACGATCTCGTGCGCATCGACGACCGTGCTCAAGCGGTGCGCGATCACCAGCGCCGTCTTGCCCTGCGCCGCACTGCGCAGCTCGGCCTGGATCGCGCGCTCGTTGGCCGAGTCGAGGGCAGACGTGGCTTCGTCGAAGATCAGCAGCGGCGGGTTCTTCAGCAGCGTGCGTGCGATCGCCACGCGCTGCTTCTCGCCGCCGGAGAGTTTCAAGCCGCGCTCGCCGACCATCGTGGCGTAGCCCTGCGGCGTCGAGCTGATGAAGGCATGGATGTGCGCCGCCTTGGCTGCGCCTTCGACCTGCTCGCGCGTCGCCCCCGTCTTGCCGTAGGCGATGTTGTATTCCACCGTGTCGTTGAACAGCACCGTGTCCTGCGGCACGATGCCGATGGCCGCGCGCAATGTCGCCTGCGTGACCGCGCGAATGTCCTGGCCGTCGATCAGAATCGCGCCGCCGCTCACGTCATAGAAACGGTAGAGCAATCGCGCCAGCGTCGATTTGCCGGCACCCGAGGGCCCGACCACCGCGACCGTCTTGCCGGCGGGAATCTCGAAGCTCACGTCGTGCAGGATCGGCCGGTCGGCGTTGTACGAGAAGCTCACATGATCGAAACGCACGCTGCCCTGCTGCACCGCCAGCGGTTTGGCGTCGGGCGCATCGGCGATCTCGCGGTGCGTGCCGAGCAGCGCGAACATCTTTTCCATATCGACCGTGCACTGCTTGATCTCGCGGTAGATCACGCCGAGAAAATTCAGCGGGATGTAGAGCTGGATCATCAGCGCGTTGATCAGCACCAGGTCGCCGAGCGTCAGGTTGCCCTCGACGACGCCGACGGTGGCGCGCCAGACCAGCAGCGTCACCGCCACGGCAATGATCAGACTCTGGCCGAGATTCAACACCGACAGCGACGTCTGCGACTTGATCGATGCGCGCTCGAGGTGACGCAGGTTGTCGTCGTAGCGCCCTTCCTCGAAACGCTCGTTGTTGAAGTACTTGACGGTCTCGTAGTTGATGAGGGCATCGACCGCGCGCGTGTTGGCCTTGCTGTCCTGCTCGTTCATCGCGCGGCGGAAATGCGTGCGCCACTCGGTCACCGTGATCGTGTAGCCGATGTAGCTCAGCAGCGCCGCCAGCGTGATGCCGGCAAACCAGCCGTCGAACTTGGCCGCCAACAGCGTGATGACGAGGCTGATCTCGACGATCGTCGGCAGGATGTTGTAGATGAAGTAGTTGAGCAGCGAGTGGATGGCGCGCGAGCCGCGCTCGATGTCGCGCGAGACGCCGCCGGTCTGCCGCTCGAGGTGAAAACGCAGCGACAGCGCCAGCAGGTGCTCGAAGGTCTGCAGCGCCACCTTGCGCGCCACGCGCGCCGCCACCGGGTAGAACAGGAACTCGCGCAACTCGGTGAACAGCGTCACCGACACACGCAGCGCGCCGTAGGCCAGGATCAGCGCCACCGGCACGACCAGCAGCGCGCGTGGATCGCCCGGCTTCAGGTCGAGCGCATCGACCAGCGCCTTCAACACCAGCGGCACGCCGATGTTGGCCACCTTGGCGCCGATGAGCGCGCCCAGCGCCAGCAGCACGCGCCACTTCCACTGCCACACGTACGGCAGCAGTTTCCTGATCGGCGCAAAGCCGACGGGCGCCGGCGGCGGCGCGCCGGGCAGCGTGGGTGCGGCGGGAACGGCAATCGAAGGGCGCATGGTGCAAGTGTCGTGGAAGAACGATCACCCCATGAACACACCCCAACCGATGATGGCCCCGCCCGTGCTGCCCGACGGCGGGCGCTGGTGATGGGTGTGATGCCGCTGCCCATGCAACACGCTGATCACTTTCTTTCGTGTAACGCACTCGGGGAATGTCCTGCCGCGAGTGCAACCTTGCGGTGGCATGGTCCGCCCCGCGCTGTGCCACGAGCGCGGCGCGTTCGGAGGATCCCTTCCACCCCCACCCAAGGAGATCGAGAACATGACAAGCAAACGCGCGGCCTCTGTGGCTTCGGCCCTCGCCTTGCTGATCGCCCACGCCCCCGCCACCGCGGGCACGCAGGCGGCTCAGATCGACGTCAACGCACCCGTCGCGGCCAGCACCGACCGCATGATCGTCAAGTACCGCGGCGCGAGTCAGGCCGTGGTCCGCGCCGGCCGCGCCTTCGATACCGCGCGCGTGCTGCCCGGCGCCGAGATGACGACGCATGTCGAAGCCGCGCAACGCAGCGGCACGGCACTCGGCGTGCAGATGCAACTGCTGCGCCAGATGGGCACCGGCGCGCATGTGTTCCGCCTCGACCGCCGCATGACGCCGGCCGAGATGGACCGCCTGGCCGCGCAACTGCGCGCCGACAACCCCGCCATCGAATACGCCGAGCCCGACCGCAGGATGTTCCCGCTGCTAACGCCCAACGACAGCAGCTACACCAGCCAGTGGGATCTGTACGACGCGACAGGCGGCATCCGCGCGCCGCAGGCCTGGGACCGCGCCACCGGCAGCGGCGTCGTCGTCGCCGTGATCGACACCGGCATCCGCCCGCACGCCGACCTTGCCGGCCAGACGGTGGCCGGCTACGACATGATCATCGACACCGCCGTCGCCAATGACGGCAACGGCCGTGACGGCGACCCGAGCGACCCCGGCGACTGGGTGGCCGCCGGCGAGTGCGGCGTCGGCGATCCGGCCAGCGGCTCGAGCTGGCACGGCACGCATGTGGCCGGCACGATCGCCGCGGCCACCAACAACGGCCAGGGCATCGCCGGCATCGCCTTCGGCGCCAAAGTGCAAGCCATCCGCGCGCTCGGCAAATGCGGCGGCTACACGTCGGACATTGCCGACGGCATCACCTGGGCCTCGGGCGGCAGCGTCAACGGCGCGCCCGCCAACGCCACGCCGGCCAAGGTGCTGAACCTCTCGCTCGGCGGCGGCGGCGCCTGCGACAACACGACGCAGGCCGCCGTCAACGGCGCGCGCGGCCGCGGCTCGGTGGTCGTGGTGGCCGCGGGCAACTCGAACCAGAACGCGGCCAACTTCAGCCCCGCGAGTTGTGCCGGCGTGATCACCGTGGCGGCGACGGATCGCAACGGCGCACGCGCGTACTACTCGAACTTCGGCGCCGCCGTGGCACTCGCCGCCCCCGGCGGCGATGTGCGCGGCAACGCGGCCAGCGGCATCCTGTCCACGCTCAACAGCGGCAGCACCACGCCGGCCGGCGACAGCTACGCCTACTACCAGGGCACGTCGATGGCGGCGCCGCACGTGGCCGGCGTGGCGGCGCTGATGTTCAGCGCGAAGCCGTCGGCCACGCCGGACGAGATCGCCAATGCGCTGAAGAGCAGCGCGCGTGCCTTCCCCGGCACGTGCAGCCAATGCGGCAGCGGCCTGCTCGACGCCAACGCGGCGCTCACGGCCATCGGCGGCGGCACGCCGCCGCCGCCGCCGCCGTCGGGCGTGAACGAGGCTGAGTCGAACGACACGCGCGGCAGCGCCAACGGGGTCGGCGCGCCGGCGCTGGTCAACGGCGCGCTGTCGAGCACGAGCGACACCGACTACTTCCGCGTCGATCTGCCGGCCGGCAGCACGCTCACGGCCACACTCGACCCCGGCCCGCGCGACTTCGACCTTTACCTCTACGGCAACAACGGCCGCCAACTGTCGAGAAGCATCAACGGTGCGGGCCAGGCCGACAGCGTGAGCTACAGCAACAACAGCGGCGCCGTCGTCACGCTCTACGTGCGCGTGCGCTACTACAGCGGCGGCGCGGGCAGCTACACGCTGAATTTCGGCTGGTAGAAGCCGCGCCATCGACACAGCCCGGCGCCGCCGGGCGTTTTCATGCCTTGCCCCTCACCTTGACAAAGCGCAGTTAATGTGACTATATTGTCACATGTCTGCCCGAACGCGTGACGACGACACCCTCGACGCCGTGCTCTTCGCGCTGGCCTCCGAGCCGCGCCGGCGCGTGCTCGATGTGCTCAAGGCCGAGCCCGGCTGCAACGTCAACCGCGTCTGCGAACACTTCGACGCCGAGATGACGCGCTTTGCCGTGATGAAGCACCTGGCGGTGCTCGAAGGCGCGGACCTCGTCATCGCCGAGCGCGAAGGCCGCGACAAGCGGCTGTGGTTCAACGCCGTGCCGATTCAATGGATCTACGAACGCTGGACCACCGAGTACAGCGCCTACTGGTCGGCGCGCCTGACGCGGCTGAAGTACGACGCCGAGGGTGCGCGTGTCATCTCCCTGCCGAAAAAGAAAGGCCGCCATGTCTGACTCCGCACCCTCCGAACTCGCGTTTCGCATCGTCATCGCCGCCGACATCCAGCGTGTCTGGCGCGAACTCACCAAGACCGGCGAGGCCCAAGGCGCTGTCTTCAACGCCTGGCTGCATGCGCGCGGCGGCGTCGTGCCCGGCGCGGCGATGCAGATGCGCACCGGCAGCGGCAAGCACACGCTCGTCGTCGGCGAGGTGCTCGAGTGCGACCCGCCGCATCGCTTCGTGCACACCCACCGCTTCACGCAGTACGACGACCCGGTGTGCCAGGTCAGCTACGACCTGAAGCAAGTGCCGGGCGGTGTGCAGGTGACGCTGCGCGTGGCGGGTGTCGCGGCCGGCAGCAAGACGGCCAAGGACATGGGGTCGGGCGGCACGATGATCGTCAACGCGCTGAAGGCGATCTGCGAAACCGGCAAGCCGCCCCTCGGCACGCGCCTGATGTACAGCGTGTTCGAGCACATGGAGTTCGTGCTCCCGGCACGCACCAAGAGCCAACATTGGCCACTGTAGGAGACCGCCCATGATCGGACGATTCGCCCTGATCGTCGCGGCCGGCTGGCTGTGCGCCGGCTGCGTCGAAGCGCAAGCGCAAAGCGCACCGGCACGATCGCCACTCACACGTCCGCAGTTCATCTACGTGCTGCGCGTGGCGCCGCCCTTCCACGCCGCGCAGGCCTGGAGCGACAAGGACAACGCGGCGGTCGGCAAACACTTCGAGCGCCTGGCGCAAGCCACGGCGCAAGGCCAGGTGATCCTTGCCGGCCGCACCACCGAGCCGCTGGCGCAGACCTTCGGCATCGTCGTCTTCGAAGCCGACGACGAGGCCGCAGCGCGGCGCTTCATGGAGGCCGACCCTGCCGTGGCGGCCGGCCTGATGTCGGCCACGCTGCATCCCTACTCGGTGGCGCTGCTGCGCAAGCCGTGACTCAGCGTCGAATGCGGGGCCAGACCTGCGTGGCGATGTGCTCGGCCAGCGCCGTGCCGCAGATGCGATAGACCGGCTCGCCGGGGTGAAAGCCGTCGCCGGCCATCAGCTCGCGGTTGAGCGGCAGGTCGATCGGCACATGGCTCACGTCGCTGCGCGTGCGCGCCCACGCCGCCACCGCATCGTCGTGGCGCTTGGCGTCCTGGCCGGCCACCCAGCGCAGCGGCTGCGGCAGCGCCGGGAAGTGCTGCACGGGAGGCAGCGGCGCGAACACCACATGGGCCACGCCGTGGCCGTTGCGCAAGCGGTTGGCGATCGACGCGCGCGCGGCGACGGCGCTGCGCGACGGCACTTGATCGACGACATCGTTGACACCGAGCACGACGACCGCCACGTCAGCATCGAACGGCGCGCTCGACGCCAGATGATCGAGGCACTGCGCGCTCGTCAGCCCGGATTGCGCCAACAGCCGCCACTGCACGCGCACGCCGGCGTGCCGGGCCAGCGTCTTGGTCAGATAACCGGCGAGAGCGTGCGACTGCTCGGCCACGCCGACGCCGGCGGCCGAGGAATCGCCGAGCATCAGTAGGCGCAACCGAGGGCCGCGGCCGACTTCGCCTTCGCGCTCACCGGCAGCTTCGGGCAATCGCGGCGTGCGCGCGCGTGCGACCAGCGCCTGCGCAACCAGCAGCGGCGACAACAACAGTTTGGCGGCGAGGCTCACGCGCCAAAGTCTATCGGCCGCGCCTGGCGGCGTTTAGGCGAACAGCCCCAGGTCCTTGACGCTGTAGTTGCCGATGCCCGGCACGACGGTCGTCAGGTCGGTGCTGCTGACGCCCATCCACGTCGCCAGCGTCGCGGCAAGCTGATCGACGGCCATCGTCGGCAGCATGCGGCCCTGGCCGACGTCGTCGGGGCCGTTGTTGCCCGGCAGCGGCGCCTGGCCGAAGAAGCGCTGGCCGCGCACCGCGCCGCCGCCGATGAAATGGAAACTGCCCCAGCCATGGTCGGAGCCATCGCCGTTGGACGACAGCGTGCGGCCGAAGTCCGATGCGGTGAACGCGGTGACCTGCTGCGAGGTGCCGAGCTCGACCATCGCCGCATCGAACGCGGCCAGCGCGCCGCCGATCTGCGTCAGCAGCAGCGGGTGGCTGTCCACCAGCTTGTCGTGGTTGTCGAAGCCGCCGATGCCGACGAAGAAGACCTGCCGTTTGGCGCCGACCGCGTTGCGCGCGGCGATCATGCGCGCCACCATCGACAACTGGCTGCCCAGGCCGGTGGCCGGAAACGCAGTGCCCACCGTAACGCCGGAGAGCGCCGCGCGCAGCGCCACGTCGGCATCGATCGAGCGCTGGACCACGCGCGCATGTTCGCGCTCGATGCGGTTGCTGCCGGGCGTGCTCGTGATCAGGCTGCGCAAGGCCTGCGCCGCCGCAGCCGAACCGTAAAGCGTGCTGCCGATGCCGTTGATCGGCACCGAGCCGTTGCTCGTCACCTGGTACTGCACGGCGCTGCGGCCCGACAGGTACACGGCGTTGCCGGTGACGCTGACGGCGGTGAACACCGATTGGCCGTTGCCCGAGGCCAGCAGGTCGCCGATGCGCCCGCCCCAGCCCGACGTCGAGCCCTCGGGCGAACTGGCCTGCCAGGTCGATTGCTGATCGTTATGCGAGAACAGCCGTGGCGGCAGCGGCACCGAGCGCGCGTTGTACTGATCCTTCGACGTGATCTGGCTCAAGGGCCCGATGTTGAGCAACACGCCCAGGCGGCCGGCGTCAAAGACCGGCTTCAACGCCGACAACTGCGGCGCCAGCGCGTACTGGCGGCCGTTCGGCAACTCGAAGTTTTGCGCCGGCACGAGCACCGTGCCATCGAGCGCGCTGCGCGCCGTGGCCAGCGTGCTGCGCAGCGTGGCGTAGCTGTCGTAGGTGCTCTGGTCGTACGGCACGAGCGTGTTGCCGTGGTCGTTGCCGCCGTACAGAAAGACGCAGACGAGGGCTTTGTAGTCGCTGGCCGTTTGCGCAGCGGCCTCGCCGATCGCAGCCAGGTTCAGCGCCCAGGGTGCGGCTGCACCGGCCACCGAGAAGGCCGAGCTGCGTTTCAAGAATTCGCGACGGGAAGGTGGCGTGGTCATGTCGTGCTCCTACTTCATGGCCAGGTAGTCGGGTGCGGCCAGCGTCAGCAGCAACGCGGCTTGCACGCGGCGGCGCTTGTCGGTGTCGCTGGCCGATGCCATCGCGGTGATCGCATCGCGGATCAGCGTCACGCGCGCGGCCGGCAATTGACCGGCGGCCAGCACGAGGTTGGCTTGATCGACGAGCGCGGCCGGGTCGGTGGCCAGCGGCAGCCAGGCGCTGTAGTCCGGCACGATGTCGGTGCCGTTGACGCCGCTCGTGGTGGCGATCGCGCTCTGCATGAAGTTGAGATACCCGGCCACCGACGACTCGGTGGTGATCTGCAACTCGGGTGCGACCTGCGACGCGGTGGCGATCGACGTGTTCGGCGGCACGTAGCCCGGCCGGTAGAAGTTGAACACCGACGGCGAACGCAGCGGGCTCTGGCCGAGGCGCGCCGCCGGGTCCGACAGGTTGCCGAGCTTCCACAGCCCCGACGCCGAGTTGGCTTTCGCGGCCCGCGCCCATTGCGTGAAGCGCAGCACCGGCTCGCGCAACTTGCCGTAGCCGTCGTCGGCGCGCGCCGCGTTGACCTGGCGCGCTTCGGCATGCGTCAGCACGGCGCGCAGCACGGCCTTCAAGTCGCCGCGCACGCCGCTGCCGTTGTCGGCGAATGCGGCTGCCACGCTGGCCACGTAGGCCGGGCTCGGGTTGCTGGTGACCAAGCGCTGGATCAACTGGCGGCCGATGTGCGGGCCGACGTTGGCGTGGTTGAACAACACGTCGAGGGCCGTGCGCAGGCTGTCGGCGGCGCTGGTGTTGGCGCCGATCGTCGTGCCGAGAAACACCTTGCTGCCGGTTTCGTGGCGGCTGGCGGTGTTGACCAGCGGCACCAACAGTTGCTGCGCCGATTGTTCGATCTCGGTGCCCGCGGGCACACGGTCCCAGCCGGTGAAGACGCGCGCCAGGCCGGTCACGTCGGCCTGCACATAGGTATCCGTCGTCCGGCCGTTGGTCAATCGCGGCGTGCCGTCGGCGTTGAGTTGCACCAGGCCGATGGTGAAGAGCTGCATGACCTCGCGCGCATAGTTCTCGTCGGGCTGCCGGCCCTGCAAATCGGCCTTGCGGCTGCCGCGCATCGACAGGTAGTCGCCCATCGCGGGCGACAGCGTCACCGCTTCGAGCAGGTTGCGGAAGTTGCCGAAGGCGTGCGTCTCGAGCAGATCGACATAGCTCGCCAGCGAGAACTGCGGCCAGTAGCCGTCCATCGCGTCGGTAGAGACGACGAAAATTTGCGACAGCGCATAGACCATGCGTTGGCGCAACTGGTCCGGGCTCGACAGGAACTTGCGCCACAGGCTGTAGTCGATCTGCTGCGACGAGAAGCGGTTGTCATAGACCTCGACGCCCTGTGCGCGCAGCCAATCGACATGGCTTTGCGTGCGCGGCAGCGCAAACTGCTCGTCGAGCCAGGCATTGACGCCGATCGACGCCACGCGGTCGATCTCGCTGCGGTCGGCGCCGAAGGTGGCTTGCGCCATCAGGCGCGACGACTCGACGGCCGTCAGCTTGACCGATGCCGGTGGCGGCGGTGGTGGTGCGGGCGGCTGTGGTGCGGGCGAAGGTGGCGGCGGCGCCGGCGGCGCGCCGGCGATGGGCGACGCACTGTCGCTCTGCTCGCTGCCGCCGCAAGCCGCCGCCGCAAGGGCGGCTGCCGTGAGACTGAACGTGACATTCAACGTTGGCGGCGCCGCTTCGGGCGCTGCTCCGGCTGTCTGCACGTCGATCTTGGTGATCGTTTCCACGCGCTCCCCCTGTACTGCTGGAGGCGCGATTCTGTTGGGCCGCGGCGCGCGCGGCGAGGGCCTGCGGCCTCATGCCGCGATCAAGCGTGATCAGTTGCGCAGCAACAAATCGTGAGCGTGCGCAGTCGTGCCGCTCAGAATTTCGAGAAATCGGGTTTGCGCTTTTCGAGCACGGCCTGCATGGCCTCGCGCGCTTCGGCGCTTGCCAGTTGCGCGGTGAAGATCGCGCCTTCGCGCTTGGACGGCGTCGAGGATCGCCGCGCGGTCGGGCTCGCGCAGCAAGCGCTTGGTCTCGCGCACGGAGCCCGGCGGCAAGGCGTTGAAGCGCTCGGCGATGCGGCGCGCATGCGGCAGCACTTCGGCCGCCGGCAGCACGGCGTTGGCGATGCCGCACTCGACGGCGGTCTCGGCCGTGAACGGATCGCCGAGCAGCAGCTTCTCGGCCGCGCGGCGGCCGCCCATCAGGCGCGGCACGAGCACGCTCGAGGCGAACTCGGGCACCAGGCCGAGCGACACGAACGGCATCGCCAGCCGCGCCTCGTCGGAGACATAGACGAAGTCGCAATGCAGCAGCATCGTCGTGCCGATGCCGATCGCCGCACCGGTCACCGCGGCCACCACCGGCTTGTCGCACGAGATCAGCGCGCGCATGAAGAGGAACACCGGCGACTCGTCGATGTGCGGCCGCGGGCGGTTCAAAAAATCCTGCAGGTCGTTGCCGCTGGTGAAGATGCCGGGCTGGCCGGTGATCAGCAGCGCGCGCACGGCCGCGTTCTCATGGGCGGCGTTGATCGCATCGGCCATCGCCTGGTACATCTCGACCGTCAGCGCGTTCTTCTTTTCGGGGCGCGCGATCTCGATCGTGGCCACGCCGTTCAACACCGCCGTTTTGATGCTCATGCCAAAGCTCCGTTGTCGAATCGATGAAAGAGTGCAGTCACGCGTGTCCACAGCGTGGCTTCGAACTGCACGCGGAAGAAGCCGAAGTGGCCGATGCGCCTGGCGCCCGCATCCGCGGGCGCGATGCGCTGCAGCTCGCGCGGCGCGTTTTCGTAGCAGTCGATCAGCACGCGCGTGCCGCGCTCGGTCATCAGCTCGTCGTCGGTCATCGACAACGCAACGATCGGGAAGCTCGCGGCCGCGAATCGGCGGCGCAAGGCTTCGCCTTCGTGGCCGACGTGGTAGCGCGGGTTCAGGCACCAGCGCCGCCATTGCAGGATCACGCCGCGCGGCAGGTCGCCGACTTTCTTCAATCGCGCGCCGGGGAAGTAGCCGCAAGACCAGGTGGCCAGCGGTACGAGCACATGCCAGAAGTACAGCACCAGGCTTCTCAATCGAGGCGCGTTGTCGCGCCAGTAGCCGCTGCCGGCGGCGACGGACACCAAGCCGGCAATGCGGTCGCGGTGCTTCAACATGCCGCGCGCGGCGATGCGCGCGCCGTTGGCGGAGTTCAGCTCGATCGACTGCATGGCTGACACCTTTTCAAGTCCGCGCCACTTCGGACCAGTGGTTGGCCAGGTGCATCAGATGCGCGCGCGTGTACTGCGCCTTGTCGAGCTCACCATACGCAAAGTGCGGCGCCAGCACGCCGCTGTGCGCTTCGAAGCGGCGCAGCGCGGCCAGCGCGCGCGTGATCGCCGGCTCCAGAGGCGCTTGTGCATCGAGCGCCGGCGCGCCGGGAATCGGTTCGGTGAGCGTGTGGCCCATCTTGCCGCGCGCCTCGAAGACCGCGAAGGCAACGCTGCCGACAGCCTTGCGGAACAACGCTGACTTCAGTTCTGGAAAACCGTCGATCGAGTAATCGATGCTCTGCGCCGCGTGGTTGAGCATCTGCGCCAGGGTCCATGTGCCGCTGTGCTTGTAGCCGCGCGCCAGCGATTCGATCGCCGTCGATGCCGCGGCCAGCGTCGGAAAGGTCTTGACCTCGGCGGCGCTGCACGCGGCCAGCGGCGCCGACGCAGCAGCCAGCATCAGCGTGCGGCGGCGCATCGCCTCAGACCCGCTCGAAGATGCCGGCCGCGCCCTGCCCCATGCCGACGCACATCGTCACCATGCCGTACTTGAGGTTCTTGCGCCGCATCGCATGGATTACCGTCGCCGCGCGGATGGCGCCGGTGGCGCCGAGCGGGTGACCGAGCGCGATCGCGCCACCCATCGGGTTGACGCGCGACGGGTCGAGGCCGCAGGTTTCGATGACGGCGAGCGCTTGTGCGGCAAAGGCCTCGTTGAGTTCGAACCAGCCGATGTCGTCGAGCTTCAAGCCTGCCGCCTTCAGCGCCGCCGGAATCGCCTCGATCGGGCCGATGCCCATGATCTCGGGCGGTACGCCGCGCACGGCGAACGAGACGAAGCGCGCCAGCGGCTTCAGGTCGAACTGCTTGACGGCCTTTTCGCTGGCCAGGATCAATGCGCCGGCGCCGTCGCTGGTCTGCGAGCTGTTGCCCGCCGTGACGCTGCCTTTGGCAGCAAACACCGGTTTGAGTTTGGCCAGGCCTTCGAGCGAGGTGTCGGGCCGCGCGCCTTCGTCGAGCTTGACCGTGCGCGTCTTGGTGCTGACTTCGCCCGTGGCCAGGTTCGGGAAACGATCGATGACGTCGATCGGCGTCATCTCGTCGTTGAACTCGCCGGCTGCCATCGCGGCCAGCGCCTTCTGATGCGACGCGAGCGCAAACGCATCCTGCTTCTCGCGCGACACCTTCCACTGCTCGGCGACCTTCTCGGCGGTGAGGCCCATGCCATACGCGATGCCGACGTTCTCGTCGCGCGCAAACACTTCCGGATTGAAGCTCGGCTTGTTACCGCCCATCGGCACCATGCTCATGCTCTCGGCGCCGCCGGCGATCATCACGTCGGCCTCGCCGACGCGGATGCGGTCGGCCGCCATCTGCACCGCGGTGATGCCCGAGGCGCAGAAGCGGTTGATCGTGACGCCGCCCACCGAATGCGGCAGGCCGGCGATCACCATCGCCGCGCGCGCCATGTTGATGCCCTGTTCGGCTTCCGGGAACGAGCAGCCGATGATCGCGTCTTCGATCGCCTTCGGATCGAGCCCGGGCGTTTGTTTGAGCGCGCTGCGCACCGCAGCAACGAGCAGATCGTCGGGCCGCGTGTTCTTGAAGTAACCGCGACCCGACTTGCCGATCGGCGTGCGCGTGGCGGCAACGATGTAGGCGTCTTGAACTTGCTTGGTCATCACAGAACTCCAATCGGTCAGCAGTGTTGTCTCAGCAGGCGCCGCGGATCCGGCTTTGCCGGGCCGCTGGCGTCGCCCCCTCGCGGGGGAGGCGGCGAAGCCGCTTCGGGGGTGGTCAATTCCTGACGGGTTTGCCGGTCTGCAGCATGCCCATGATGCGTTCCTGCGTCTTCGGATGTTCGAGCAGCGCGCAGAAGCGGTCGCGTTCCAAGGTCATCAGGTACTCCTCGTTGACCAGCGAGCCGGCATCGACATCGCCGCCGCAGACCACTTCGGCGATCAACGTGGCGATGTGGAAGTCGTGCGCGCTGGCGAAGCCGCCGTCGCGCAGGTTGGCAAGCTGGCCCTTGATCGTCGCGATGGCGTTGCGGCCAGCCGCGGGGAACAGCGCGCGCGCCGGCGCGCGGTAGCCGCTCGCGGCCATCGCCTTGCACTGCGCGGTCGCCACGTGCAGCAACTCGTCCTTGTGCGCAACGATCACGTCGCCGTCGATCAGCCAGCCCAACTTGCGGCTTTCGATCGCGCTGGTGCCGACGCGCGCGGTGGCAGCGCTCGTGAACGGCTCCTTCAAGAAGCTGAACAAGTCGGCGCTGCCGCCGGAGGCCGTCGCCAGTTCGGCCGCGCGGCGTGCGATGTAGGCCAAGCCGCCGGCGCCCGGCACGAGGCCGACGCCGACTTCGACCAGACCCATGTAGCTTTCCATGTGCGCGACGCGACGCGAGCAGCCAACCGCGAGTTCGAGGCCACCGCCGAGCGCCAAGCCGCGCACCGCGGCCACGCTCGGCACCTGGGCGTAGCGCAGGCGCAGGATGAAGTCCTGGAACTTCTTCATCTCGGGTTTGATGCCCTTCGCACCCGACTTCATGAACACCGGAAGCAACGCTTCGAGGTTGGCGCCGGCGGAGAACACGTCGTCGGGCGACCAGATGACGAGTCCTTGGTACTTCGCTTCAGCGATCTCCAGCGCTTTTTGCAGCCCATCGGCAACCGTCGGGCTGATGAGGTGCAGCTTGGCAGTGATGCTGGCGATCAGGATTTCGCCGTCCGCACTCCAGACGCGGACCTCTTCGTTCTTGAACTCCTCAGTGCCGCTCTTCAGCGGCTCGGCGCCAACGCCGACGCTTTCGGGGAACGACTGCCGCGCGTACACCGGCAACGTGCTCTTGGGCAAATACTTGTTCTGCGACGCGCTCCAGGAGCCGTCGCTCGTGTGCACCCCCTCGCGACCATCGAACACCCACGCCGGCAGCGGCGCGCTCGACAACGTCTTGCCGGCATCGATGTCTTCCTTGATCCACTGCGCCACCTGCTTCCAGCCGGCCGCCTGCCAGAGTTCGAACGGGCCTTGCTTGGTGCCGAAGCCCCAGCGCATCGCAAAGTCGATGTCGCGCGCGCTGTCGGCGATGTCGGCCAGGTGCACCGCGCAGTAGTGGAACGAGTCGCGCAGGATCGCCCACACGAACTGCGCTTGAGGGTTCGTGCTTTCGCGCAGCAGCTTCAAACGCTCGGCCGGCGCTTTCTTCAACATGCGCTCGACGATCGGCTCGGCCTTGCCACCCGTCGGCACGTATTGCGCCGTTGCCGGGTCGAGGCGCAGGATGTCCTTGCCGACCTTCTTGTAGAAACCGGCGCCGCTCTTCTGGCCGAGCGCGCCCTGCTCGATCAGCTTGGCCAGCACGGCCGGCGTCTTGTAGCTGGCGTAGAACGGATCGCTCTGCAGGTTGTCCTGCAATGTCTTGATCACGTGCGCCATCGTGTCGAGGCCGACCACGTCCGCGGTGCGGAAGGTGCCCGATGACGCGCGACCCATCTTCTTGCCGGTGAGGTCATCGACGACGTCATACGACAAACCGAACTTCTCGGCTTCGATCATCGTCGCCAGCATGCCGGCGATACCGACGCGGTTGGCGACGAAGTTCGGCGTGTCCTTGGCGCGCACGACGCTCTTGCCGAGCGCGGTGGTGACGAAGGTTTCGAGCTGGTCGAGGATGTCGGGCTTCGTTGTCGGCGTCGGGATCAACTCGACCAGCGCCATGTAGCGCGGCGGGTTGAAGAAATGGATGCCGCAAAAGCGCGGCTTGATTTCATCCGGCAGCGCTTCGGCCAGCTTGGTGATCGACAGGCCCGAAGTGTTCGACGCGACGATCGCATGCGCCGGCACGAACGGTGCAATCCTTTTGTAGAGGTCGAGCTTCCAGTCCATGCGCTCGGCGATCGCTTCGATCACCAGATCGCATTCGCCGAGCAGCGCCAGATGCTCTTCGTAGTTCGCTGCCTGGATCAGCGCCGCGTCTTCGGCCACGCCGAGCGGCGCGGGCTTCAACTTCTTCAGGCCATCGATCGCTTTCGTCACGATGCCGTTCTTCGGCCCCTCTTTTGCGGGCAGATCGAACAGCACCACCGGCACCTTGACATTGACCAGATGCGCTGCGATCTGCGCGCCCATCACGCCGGCGCCGAGCACGGCGACCTTGCGAACATTGAATCGGTTCATCGACATCTCCTGCAGAAATTCAGAACAGAGCTTCTTCCATCGCCATCAGCGGCGCCACACCCGCGCGCGCGCTGCGGATCAGGCCGGCCGTCTCCGGCAGCAGCTTCGCAAAGTAGAAGCGCGCAGTGTGCAACTTGGCGGTGTAGAACGGATCGCCCGAGTCCTTCTTCGCCAGCGCGATCTTCGCCGAGCGGGCGAAGAAGTAGGCGAAGCACAGGTGGCCGACGACACGCAGGTAGTCCACGGCCGCAGCGCCGACTTCGTCCGGGTTCTGAAACGCCTTCATGCCGAGCTCGGTGGTCAGCTTGGTGACCTTGTCGCCGATATCGGCGAGCGGGTTCACGAACTCCTGCATGTTCTCGTTGACGCCCTCTTCCTCGACGAAGTCGATGATGCGCCGGCCGAAGGCCCTCAGCTTCTTGCCGTTGTCGCCGAGCACCTTGCGGCCCAACAGGTCGAGCGACTGAATCGTGTTCGTGCCTTCGTAGATCATGTTGATGCGCGCATCGCGCACGAACTGCTCCATGCCCCACTCGGCGATGTAACCGTGGCCGCCGAAGACCTGCATGCAGTGCGAGGTGGCGAGCCAGGCGTTGTCGGTGAAGAAAGCTTTGAGCACCGGGGTCAGCAGCGCGACCTCGTCGGCGCATTGTTTGCGCAGCTCGTCATCGTCGGTGGCCAGCTCCTGGTCGAGCAGCAGCACCGTGTGCAGCGCCAGCGCCCGCGCACCTTCGGCATAGGCGCGCGCGGTGAGCAGCATCTTGCGCACGTCGGGGTGCACGATGATCGGGTCGGCCGGCTTGTCCGGCGCCTTCGGGCCGGAAAGGCTGCGCATCTGCAAGC
>CAWFJZ010000043.1:0-18978 GCA_963816315.1 uncultured beta proteobacterium | reverse complement strand
CACCGCGCCTTCGCCACCGCCTGCGCCGCGCCCACCGTCTTCACCTTCTGCCCCGCATGCAGCATGTGCACGCCGGCCGTCACCACCGTCTCGCCGCCCGTGAGGCCGCTGGCGATCAGCACGCTGTCGTCTTGCGCGCTGCCCAGCGTCACCGGCCGCGCCGCCACCTGCGCCGACTTCTCGTCGATCACCCACACCAGCGGCTGGCCGCCCTTGTCGAGCACCGCGGTCAGCGGCAGGCGGATCGCGCGTTCACCGTCCACGTCGGCGGCGAACACCGAGGCCGTCATGCCGAGCATCAGGCCGGCGTCGGCGTCTTTCACCGCGATGCGCGCCGAGTAGGTGCGCGTCACGCTGTCGGTGTCGGGGGCGAGTTCACGCAACGTGCCGCTGTAGGTCTTGCCGCGCC
Source organism: uncultured beta proteobacterium (assembly GCA_963816315.1). Classification (GTDB taxonomy): domain Bacteria; phylum Pseudomonadota; class Gammaproteobacteria; order Burkholderiales; family Burkholderiaceae_C; genus CADEEN01. The sequence goes on along the minus strand of CAWFJZ010000043.1, from coordinate 18,569 downwards.
GCGCCCAGGCCGAGACCTGCAGCGTCTTGGCGCGCCGCAGTTCATCGACGCGCGACTCGGCGATGCTGATCACGACCTCGCGCTCGCCGTCGGCCGCCACCGTCACCACCGCCTGGCCGGGCGAGACGACCTGGCCGCCCTCGGCGCTGATCGCGGTGACCAGCCCGTCGCGGTCGGCGACGAGGTCGGTGTAGCCGCGCTGGTTGACCTTGATCGACTGCTGCGCCAGCGCGGCCTTCAACTGCGACTCGGATTGCGCGAGCGCGAGCTTCTGTTGATCGACCTCGGCCTGCGACGCGAACTGGCGGCCGAGCAGCTGCTCGGTGCGCTGCAGATCGACGCGGTTCTGCGCGACGCGGCTCCGCGCCGCATCGACATCGGCCACCGCGGCCACCACGTGCAGCGACTCCTGCGCCGGGTCCAGGCGCATCAGCACCTGGCCGCGCTTGACGTGGCTGCCGACCTCGACCAGGCGCGCCACCACCTTGCCCGAGGTCTGAAAGCCGAGCTTGCTTTCGTAGCGCGCACGGACCTCGCCCGAGTAGCTCGCGCCCACCGAGCCGTTGCTCTGACCGACGACGGCGCTCTTCACCGGGCGCACGTCTTCGTGTACGGCGTCTTGCTTCGGCGCGCAGGCGGCCGCGGCGAGGCTGGCGCCCAGCAGGGCGCCCAGGGTCAGACGGTTCATCGTGTGATCGCTCCTACTTGACGACGTAGCCGCGGCCTTCGAGGCAGGCGCCGAAGGCGCGGTCGAAGGTGGCGCGTTGTTGCGCTTGTTGTTGACGTGCCTGTTGCTGCGCCTGCTGCTGTTGCTGCGAGGCCTGCGCGTTCTGCTGCTGCTGCTTCATCTGGTCGCGCACCGCAGCCCCGAGCACACCGACGGCCGCGCCTTTACCGGCGTTGCCGTTCGTCAACTCGGCGACCGCGGCGCCGCCTGCTGCGCCCTTGACCATGCTGCCGTTCATTGCGCTGGATTCCGTTCGCGCTGAGCCTGTCGAAGCGCTCGCCGTCTGCGGCGCCGGCGCCATCGGATCGAAGCCCGACTGCGCCTTGCCCCATTGGAAGCAGGCGTACTTGTCCTGGTCCATCTGCGCCGGGGTCTGGCCCTTGGCGGGATAGATCACCGGCATCGGCGCCGTGGTGGCCTGCGCCGACAGCGCGGCCGCGGCACACAGCGTCAGCGCGGCACGGCGCCACACGTGGAGGAGGTGCGCGCGCCCATCAGCGTGCCGACCCGCAGGTGACGCTGTTGCCCGACGCGTCGGTGCAGCCGCCGCTGCGGCTGACGCCCTCGCCCTTGGTGTAGGTCGTCGAGCCGTTGTAGGTGACGCCGGTGTTGGCGTTGGTGGCCGTGGTGTTGCGCTCGCCCGAGGCCGTGCCGTCGGCGTTGCGCGTGAAGCGCTTGCTGGTCGAGCCGGTGCTGCCGTTGGCGGTGCTGAAGCCCGAGTTGCCGTTGGCGACCACGTTGCCGTTGCCGTCGGTGATCAGGCGGCGCGCGCCGGCGGCATCGACGTTGCTGCCGTTGAAGGTGCCGGCCGAGCGGGCACGCAGCACCGGGTCGGCATGGGCAACGGCCGCGCCGAACAGGCACGTCAGGAGGATCGTTGTCGAGAATTTCATGGCGGTGAGTTTCCTTGTCATAGAGATTGCTTTGCTCCCGTTCGCCCTGAGCCTGTCGAAGGGCCTGCTTGCGGCGCAGGGCTTCGACAGGCTCAGCCCGAACGGATGATGTTCGGCTCCACCCGAACGGATGCTGGGCTCAGCCCGAACGTCAGAGAGATTGCTTTGCTCCCGTTCGCCCTGAGCCTGTCGAAGGGCCTGCTTGCTGGGCTTCGACAAGCTCAGCCCGAACGTATGCGGGCTCGGCCCGAACGGCTGCTGGGCTCAGCCCGAACGGATATCTGGTCAGTAGTCGAGGCCGTCGCTGCTGCCGGCCCAGGCCGAGCGCACCGAGCCGAGATCGGCCGAGCCGTCGAGCTCGTCGAGCGACCAGGGCGTGGTGATCGCGAAGTCGGGGTCGTCGGCGAAGGACTTCATCTCGTCGTCGTGCGAATGTGGCTTGGGGCTTCGGTTTCAATGAGCGTGACCTCGTTGCGTTGAAGGTGAGTCGTCAGTGTGTTGATGCACGGTTTCAGCGCGGTTTGCGAAATTGCGTCGGCGATGTCAGTTGAAATCGGGTCGCAGGAACAGGCTCGCCAACCACAGCGCCGCGATCAGCGCGTGCAGATAGAAGCCGACGCCGCTGGTGGTCAGCAGGCTCCAGCGCGACGAGGCCGAGAAGCGGTGGAAGGCGAGCGAGGTGGCCAGCTCGTTGCCGCGCTGGCGCAGGCTGTGCCAGTAGGTCGAGGAGCGGTACTCCATGACCAGCAGCGCCAGCGCGACCAGCAAGCCGCCGCACTTCAGCATGTCGATGCGCATCGCACTCGCACGCACGGCCTGCGACGACAGCGCGGTGACGATGCTGCCTGTCGTGCCGAGCAGCAGCGCGAGCTGGTAGAAGCGCAGCGTGGCGTGCTGGCGCATGAAGGCGCAGACGCACTTGTATTCCTCGATGCGCGGGTCGCGGTCGATGCGCTCCGACTCCAGCTCCACCGCCAGCTCACTGCGCATCGCCGGGCACCGGGCAGCGTTGCGTCGCTTGCGCCTTCAATTCGGCCAGGCGCTTGTCGGCATCGCCCACGGCGCCCTTCGCGCTGGCCTTGCGCGCCAGCACGACGAAGGGCACGACGGCCTTCCAGGCGTTGTCGGAATCGTCGGCGGCCTTGCGCCGCGCCTGTTCAACGCGGGCGATCTCGGCTTGCAGTTGCTCGCAGTCGGCGACGGGCGCGGCGGGCGCCGCCAACGCGGGCACCGCCAGCGTGAGGACGACCGCGCCCAGGATGGCAGCGCGCTTCATGGCTGGCTCGCCACGAGCGAGAAGCGCGCAAAGACCTCGCCCACCGCGGCCTCGATCGCCGGGCCGGGCTGCGCGATCGCCTTGGCGTCGAGGCGGCCTTCGGCCACGCCGTGCCACAGCACCGCGTTGCGCTTGGCATCGACGAGATCGATGGCCAGCGTGCCCTGCCGGTAGTCGATGCTTTCGATGTTGTTGTTGTGGCCCCAGCCCCGCCAGCCGACGCGGGCCGTCGGCAGCGAGCGGATCTCGACCTTCTCGCTGACGATCAAACGCAGGTTGACGTGCAGGTCGGGATCGCGCTCGCTGTACACGTAGTGCGCGCGCTCGAGCTGCGCTCGCGTGGCCTGCTTCAGGCGCGCCGCCAGCAGGTCGGTGTACTGCGCCGGATCGGTCGCGGCCGGCTCGCGGAAGGCGAAGGTCTTGTAGTGCGTCAACTCCGCCGTCGGGTCCTGGTCGGTGCGCACGTCGGGCCTGTTGGCGCAGCCGGCGGCCAGGGCGAGCAGGGCAGCGAGCGTGAGCGCGCCGGCAGCGCGAAGCGAAAAGCGTGGAGTGATCTTCATGCGGTCGTGGTGGTGTTGGAGGTGGGGGTCGGTTGCCAAAGGTCTTGCCACAGCGATGCGCCGCACAGCAGCGCGAACGCTACGAAGACGACCGGCAAGAGGTTGTCGAGGCAACGGGTGCGTTTCATCGGACGGGCCTTTCAAATCAGGAGAGCTGCTATTGCAGACGCACGCCGTTGCGCTGCGGTTTCGCGCGTTGGACTCGCCATTGCGTTTGAAACTAGGGAGACGCGCAGTCCATTCGTTGGGTTGGGGATGTGTCGCACGGCACCGCGGCTCAACCATCGGGCCCGTTTCAACACACCGAGGCCGCCACATGCCGATCAATCTCAACGCCGCGCTGTCCTGGAAAAACGCGACGCCCGACGAGCAGCGCATGCTGCAAGCTCTGCAGGGCAATGTCTTGAAGGGTCACGGCCGCAAGTTCACCGCCAACATTTTTTTCAAGCTCGATCCGGCCAAGCCGCTCGAATCAAAGCGCTTGCTGCGCGAGTTGGCGAACCACCACCTGACCAACGCGCACCGGCAGTTGCAGGACACCGAGAAGCTGCAGACCACCGGCGAAGGCGGTGCGCCGTTTGCGCACCTGGCGCTGTCGGCCAAGGGTTACGTCGCCCTCGGCATGGCCGCCGCCGCGCCGACGGATGCCGACTTCCAGGCCGGCATGAAAGCGGCCTCGAGCCTTGCCGCGCTCAATGACCCGCCGACGGCGCAGTGGGAGGCGCCGTTCCAGCAGGACTTGCACGGCGTGCTGCTGGCCGCCGACGAAACCGAGAGCAAGACGGCGGCATGGGCGCGCACCCTGGAAGAGTTGATCGTCGATGCCGGCGCCACGGTCGTCCATGTCCAGCACGGCAAGGCGCTGCTCAATGCCGCAGGCGTCGGCATCGAGAACTTCGGCTATGTCGATGGCCGCAGCCAGCCGCTGCTGCTGCAGGAAGACATCGACGAGGAGTCGCTGAAAGCCGGCCGCGTGCGCTGGGATCCGGGCTTCACGCTCGCCGCGGCGCTGGTCGATGATCCGGGCACGGCCGACGCCAACAGCTTCGGCAGCTTCTTCGTCTTCCGCAAACTCGAGCAGGATGTGCGCGGCTTCAAGAAGCGCGAGCATCAGGTCGCCGATATCCTGGGCCTGACCGGCGAAGACCGTGAGCTGGCTGGCGCGATGATCGTCGGCCGCTTCGAAGACGGCACGCCGGTGACGCTGTCCAGGCAAGCGCGCGGCGAGGCGCCGCCGAATGACTTCGACTACACCGGCGACGCCGGCACGCGCTGTCCGTTTCATGCTCACATCCGCAAGAGCAACCCGCGCGGCAGCGGCGGGGCCGAACCGGAGCCAGCGGAGCGCGGCCACCTGATGCCGCGGCGCGGCATCCCTTATGAAGACGCCAAGCGCGCCTTCCATCCCGACGAAGTGCCCGAGGCCGAGACGCTGGCCGAATTCACGGCCAAGGTGGCGCCGCTGCTGCCGACCGGCGGCGTCGGCCTGCTGTTCATGGCCTACAACAGCCTGATCGCCAAGCAGTTCAAGTTCACGCAGCAGACCTGGGTCAACAACAGCGGCTTTCCGTTGCCGGGAACGCATGGCATCGACCCGGTGATCGGCCAGGGGCCCGCCACCCCGAGCCACCAGAAGCTGCCGAAGGAGTGGGACAACCCGGCCGCGGGCAACGCGAACAACGTCAGCTTCTCGGGCTTTGTGAAGATGAAAGGCGGCGAGTACTTCTTTTCGCCGAGCCTGACATTCTTGAAAGACCTTTGAAGGCTGCGCGGCACTGTCGCCCGCCATCGAGTTGCTGGCTTGATTCGCGGCGCGCAGCGCTACCGCACGACTTCCACGCTCACCCCGAAAACATAGCCGGCGCCGCGCTGCGTGACGATGAAGCAAGGCTGCGCCGGGTCGGCTTCGATCTTTCTTCGCAGCCGCAGAATCTGCACGTCGATCGAGCGGTCATAGACCTCGGCGTTGTGCAGCCGCGAGAGGTCGAGCAACTGATCGCGCGTCAGCGTGCGCTGCGGCGCCGAGAGAAACGCGGCGAGCAGGCTGAATTCACCGTTGGTCAGTTCGACGGCGCGGCCGTCGGGGCTCTTCAGTTTTCGCAGGCCGACGTTGAGCTCCCAGCCCGAGAAGCGGTACGCGCGCACCTTGCTCATCGCATCGGCGACGCTGGCCTGCGCCTGCGCGCGGCGCAGCAGCGCGCGGATGCGGGCCAGCAGCTCGCGGCTCGAGAACGGCTTGGTCAGGTAGTCGTCGGCGCCGAGCTCGAGCCCCATCACGCGGTCGGCCTCTTCGGCGCGTCCGGTGAGCATCAGGATCGGCATACCGGGCGAGGTCTCGCGCAGGCGGCGCGCGATCTGCAGGCCGTCTTCTTCGCCGGCGCGCAGGCGCACGTCGAGCACCACCAGGTCGATCGTCTCGCGGGCCAGCACGTCGTCCATCGTGCGGCCGTCTTGCACGGCGGTGACGCGCAGTTCGTTGTCGCTCAGGTAGTCGGCGAGCAGCGCACGGATCGATGGGTCGTCATCGACGGCGAGGATGTGGGGCCAGGTCGGGTTCATGGGGACAAAGGCTTCGACAGGCTCAGCCCGAACGGCAATTCAGACCCGGCCCGAACGCAGATGCAAGCATCGTTCACGTGCCACTCGAACGCAAGGCCGACGCCAGCGCGCGCGCGATCTCGCGCCCGGCCAGCGGCTTGGACAGCACGTCGGCCACGCCGATCTCGCGCGCCTGTTGCAGCAGCGCCGGGCTGACGTAGCCGCTCATCAGCACGACGGGCAGGCCGGGGCGCAGGCGGCGCGCAACGGCCGCGAGTTCGCGGCCGGTCAGCGCGGGCATCGATTCGTCGGACAACACGGCGTCGAAGCGCGCCGGCGCGGCGCGCAGCGCGTCGAGCGCGGCAATGCTGGAGACGAAGCCGACCGGCTCGTAGCCCAGCCCGGCCAGCAGCTCTTCACCCAGGCGCACCAGCGGCTCTTCGTCATCGACCAGCAGCACGGTCTGGCCGTCGCCGCGCGGCGCGTCGTCGGCGACTGCGGCGTCGGCGGCGGGCGCACGGACGACGCCGTGTGCAGGGAGGTAGATCGTGAACGTGCTGCCCTCGCCGGGGCGGCTTTGCACGTCGATGCCGCCGCCGAGGTCGGTGACGATGCCGTGCACCAGCGACAGGCCCAGGCCGGTGCCGACGCCGACTTCCTTGGTGGTGAAGAAGGGATCGAAGATGCGTTCCAACAGCCGCGGCTCGATGCCGCAGCCGCTGTCGGCCACGGCCAGGCGCAGCATGTCGCCCGCCGGCAGCGTGCTCGTCGTCACCGCCAGCGGCGCGGCAAGGCGCTGCGTGTCGAGCGTGACGACGAGGCGGCCTTCGGACTTCATCGCCTGCACGGCGTTGGCACACAGGTTCATCACCACCTGGTGGATCTGCGTCGCATCGCCGAGCACGCCGGCATCACCTGCGGCGAGGTTTCGTTCGAGCGTCACGCCGGCCGGCAGCGTGGCCGCGATGCCGTCGAGCGCTTCTTCGACCACCGACTGCACATGCACCGGCACCCGCTCGCCCATGCCGCTGCGCGAAAAAGCGAGGATGCGTTCGACCAATGACTTGGCGCGCTGCCCGGCCGCCAGCGAGGCGTCGAGGTGGCGCCGCTGCGCGCTGCCTTCGGCCGCGCCCTTCTGCGCCAGCTCGCCGTAGCCGAGGATCGCCGAGAGGATGTTGTTGAAGTCGTGCGCGATGCCGCCGGCCAGCGTGCCGATGGCTTCGAGCTTCTGCGCCTGGCGCAGTTGCTCCTCCAAGCGCTGGCGTTCGCCTTCTGCCTGCTTGCGCTCGGTGATGTCGATGATGACGCCGGCCACGCGTGTGCCCTGCCCGTCCGGCCCCGGAAAGCGCTGCGCGCGGTTGAGGATCCAGCGCACGCTGCCGTCGGGCAGCACGACGCGACATTCGTAGTCCTGACGCGCGCCGTCGCCGCGGGCATGGGCCGCGATCAGCTGCAGCACGCGCTCGCGGTCGTCCGGGTGCAAGGTGATGCGCGCCAGGAACTCGGCGCGCGTGCCGATTCGCGCACTGGCCGGCAGGCCGAACAGTTCATTGACGGTGGCCGAGACGAAGAGGCGGTCGTCGGCTTCGTTCCAGACCCAATGGCCGCCGCGCCAGCCGGTCATCGCCAGCGCATAGCGCTCCTCGCTCTCCTGCAGCGCCTCTTCGGCGCGCTTGCGGTCGTCGATGTCGCTGGCCGAGCCGGCCATGCGCAGCGGCTTGCCGTCGGCGTCGCGCACGCAGCGGCCGTGGATGTGGATCCAGCGCCAACTGCCGTCGGGCTGGCGCATGCGGAAGTCGCCGACGTACGCCGGCGCGCGGCCGGCGAGGTGGTCTTCGATCGCCTGCGTGCGGCGCGGCGCGTCGTCGGGGTGGATGCGCTCGCCGACCTCGGCGAAGAAGTCCTCCATCCGCTGCACTGCGGGGCCGCCTGGCGGCAAGCCGAGCATGACGCGCCCGCGCTCGGAGCCGAAGGCCATGCCGGTGGTGTAGTCCCACTCCCAGATGCCGTCATCGGAGCCGGCCACCGCATCGGCAAATCGCTGCTCGCTGGCGCGCAGCGCTTCTTCGGCACGCTTGCGCTGCGTGGCATCGACCGTCGAACCCGCCAAGCGCAGCGGCGTGCCGTCGTCGGCGCGAAAACATTGCGCGCGCGTGTGCACCCAGCGCACCTCGCCGCTGGCAGGCACGACGATGCGGAACTCGTGGTCCAGACGCGGCGTCAGGCCGGCCACATGGTCGTTGCGGTTGCGGTGCACGCGCTCGCGGTCGTCCGGGTGCAGCGGCAGGCGCGCGAAGTAGTCGCTGTCGGCCAGCGTCTGCGCGCCGCCGGCGATGCCGAACAGCTCGGCCAGCTTGTCGGAGATGTAGATCTGCTTTGCCGGCATGTCCCACAGCCAATGGCCTTCGTTCGAGCCGGTCATCGCCAGCGCGTAGCGCTCTTCGGATTGGCGCAGCGCGCTCTCGGCGCGCTTGCGGTCGTCGATGTCGGTGACCGAGCCGGCGATGCGCAGCGGTGTGCCGTCGGCCGCGCGCGTGCACAGCGCACGGACGTGGATCCAGCGGTACTGCCCATCGCTGCGCCGCACGCGGTACTCGACTTCGTAGTGCGGCGTCTGGCCGTCGAGGTGCGCCTGCATTGCCGCCTCGCGCAGCGCCGCATCGTCCGGGTGGTAGGTCAGCAGGCCTTGCAGCGCGTCGAGCGGCTGTGTCTCCGGTTCGAGCGGCAGGCCTTGCAGCTCGCGCGCGCGGCGCGACTCGTAGGCGCTGCGAGCCACCAGGTCCCAGTCCCAGACGCCGGTGTCGGAGCCGGCGGCGGCCAGCGCGTAGCGCTCCTCGGACACGGCCAGCGAGGTGCGCGCGGCACCCAGGCGTGCGAGCTGGCGCCACACGGTGGCGATCAGCAGCGCCGCCAGCGCGGCCAGCGCCAGCGTGCGCCATGCCGTGCCGATGGCCTGGCTGCGCCATGGCGCAAGCGCCGCCGAGGCCTCGCGCGTCACCACCACCACCAGCGGATAGTCGGGCACGAGGCGGATGGCGGCGAAACGGTCGATGCCGTCCACCGGGCTGATGCCGCGCGACGCCACCGGCTTGCCGTCAGGCGCGGGCAGCAGCGACTCGAGCACCGGAAAGCGCTGGCCGAGCGCGGCGGCCGACGGCGGATGGCGCGCCAGCAGCGTGGCGTTGCGGTGCAGCAGCGCAACGCGCGTGCTCGGCTCGGGATAAGCGTCGCGATAGAACTGCTCGAAGTAATCGACGCGGCCGCGCGCGGCGACCACACCGGCAAACTGGCCGTCTGCCGTTTCGAGGCGGCGGCCGAAGGGCACGATCGCCACACCGTCGCCCGCGGCGGGGGCGGCCTCGAAGATCACGAAGTCCTGCGTCGGGTCGTCGCGCAACTGCTGGAAGCGCGGCAGCTTCGACATGTTGACCGCCTTGCGCGGCGCCGGCCACGACACCGCGATCTGCTCGCCGGCAGCGTCGAACATGCCCAGGCCATCGATCTGCTTCAAGCCGACGGTGATGTCGCGCAGATAGACGTGCAGCTCGTCGGGCCCGAGCTTGGTCAGGCGGCCGCGACGGTACTCGGCGGCGACGTGGCGCAGCATCACGTCCACCGCCTGCACGCTGCGCGCGGTCTGCTCGGCGATGACGCGCGATTGGATCGAGAGCTCGCGCTGCGTCTCTTCGACCGTGGCCTGGTAGCCGCGCCACATGTCGTAGGCCGCGAGCGCGGCGATGGCGGCGATGAACAAGCCGCCGAGCCAGGCAAAGCGCCGGCCCGGCCAGGCGTCCACCGGCAGCGCGGCCAGGCGCGGGTGCAGCTTCACGTCATGCGCCTGCGCTGCAGCGCCTGCGCCACCGCCGCGCGCAGCGTGTCGCGCGCCACCGGCGCGGCGAGCACGGCCGTGGCGCCGAGCTGGCGCGCCACGCCGCCCTGCGCCGCGACGCCGGGCAACAGCGTCGGCGAGAGCACGATCACCGGCACGCCGGGCCAGGCGCGCGCCAGCTCGCGCAGGCGCTGCTGGCCGCCCTGGCGCGGGAACGGCAGCTCGATCAAGATCAGCGCGGCCGGCGGCTCGGCAGCCGACGCGTCGCTGTCGGCGCGCAGGCCCTCGGCGGCGAGCCACTCGGCGAACAGCGCCGCCGTCGCCGGCTCGACGTCGCACAGCAGCACGCGGCGGGCGAGGGTCGGGGCGACGGCGACGGCATCGTCATGGCGCGGGAACTGGGCACGATCGTTCATGGTCGGCGCCAGTTTGGCAGCCGCAGGCCCCTTGCGCATGTCTGCCGCACCGCGCCGCATTACAGGTGAAATCGGCAGCCCGCCCCGATTGACGCACCGCCTCGCCGCAGCGGAAGATCGGCGCGCCGCAGCGCCGCCTGCGGCGACAACGACGGGGGTATGCATGCGCAGTAAGAGCCTGGTCCTGATCGTGTTGCTGTCGTGGGCGGCCGCCGTGCAGGCGCAGAACAAGGTGCCCAACACCACCGCGCAGCGCTTGAAGGCCTGCGCCGCCTGCCACGGCGACAACGGCGAGGGCCTGCAGAACAAGAACGAGTACTACCCGCTCCTGGCCGGCAAGCCGGCGGGCTACCTCTACAACCAGCTCGTCAACTTCCGCGACAAGCGGCGCGAGCTGGCGATCATGAATTACATGGTGGCCTTCCTCTCCGACAACTACCTGGGCGAGATCGCCGACCACTACGCCAACCTGCGGCCGCCGCTGACGGCGCCGCCGCCGCGTGCGCCCGCGGAAGTGATGGCGCGCGGCGAGCGGCTGGTCCATCAGGGCGACGCGGCGCGCGGCATCCCGTCGTGCGCGGCCTGCCATGGGCAGACGCTGACCGGCGTCGAGCCGGCGATCCCCGGCCTGATCGGCCTGTACCCGCCGTACATCACCTCGCAGCTCGGCGCCTGGAAGGCCGGCACGCGGCACGCGATGAAGCCCGACTGCATGCACGAAGTGGCCGCCAAGCTCACGCCCGAAGACGTTGGCGCGGTGACGGCCTACCTCGTCGCCCAGCCGCTGCCGGCCGATCCGAAGCCCGCAGCGGCCGGCTCGCTGCCCAAGCTGCCGCTCGAATGCGGCGGCATCAACGTCAAGAAGTGAACAAGGAGAACACGCGATGAAGCCGTGCGCGTTGCTGCTCTGCATGGCGCTGGCATGGGCCGGCTGCTCGAAGACCGAGCCCGACCAGCCGAAGGCCGCGGCCGCTGCCCCGGCCAAGGACTCGCGGCCCGAGCCGGTCGTGCGCGGCCAGTACCTGACGGCGATCGGCGACTGTGTGGCCTGCCACACGGTGCGCGGCCGCCCCGACTTTTCCGGCGGCCTCGAGATGGCCACGCCCTTCGGCTCGCTGTTCACGCCCAACATCACGCCGGACAAGCAGCACGGCATCGGCAACTGGACGGCCGACGACTTCTGGCGCGCGATGCACGACGGCAAGGGCAAGGACGGCCAGTTCCTCTACCCGGCGTTCCCGTACACCAACTACACCAAGGTCACGCGCGAAGACAGCGACGCCATCTACGCCTACATGATGAGCGTGACGCCGGCGGCCGTGCCGAGCAAGCCGCACGAGCTGAAGTTCCCGTACAACCAGCGCGAGCTGCTCGCCGGCTGGCGCACGCTGTACTTCAGCGCCGGCGAGTACAAGAACGACCCCGCCAAGTCGGCCGAGTGGAACCGCGGCGCGTACCTCGTCGAAGGCCTGGGCCATTGCAACGCCTGCCACGCCACGCGCAACATGCTCGGTGCGGTGAGCAAGGTCGATGACTACTCGGGCGGCCTGATCCCGCTGCAGAACTGGTACGCGCCGTCGCTGTCGTCGAGCCGCGAGGCCGGGCTCGGCGACTGGGAGATGAAGGACATCGTCGAGCTGCTGCGCACCGGCATCTCGCCGCGCGGCGCGGCCACCGGGCCGATGGCCGCTGTCGTGCAGTACTCGCTGCAGGAGATGACGCAGGTCGATCTGCAGGCCATGGCGACGTATCTCAAAGCGCAAAGCGACATCAAGCCCGACGAGCCGTGGATCGCGCCGCATGCGGCGTCGAAGGCCGAGGTCGGCGCGATGCTGCAGGCCGGCGCCAAGATCTACAGCGACCGCTGCGCCTCCTGCCACATGGACAACGGCGAAGGCATCGCGCGCGTCTATCCGCCGTTGGCCCAGAAACCAGGCGGTGCGGCTGCGCAACCCGATCAACGCCATCCGCATCGTCTTGAACGGCGGCTTTCCGCCGAGCACCGAAGGCAACCCGCGGCCCTATGGCATGCCGCCGTTCTACCAGGAGCTGAGTGACGAACAGGTGGCCGCGGTGGTGACGTACATCCGCCAGTCGTGGGGCAACACGGCGTCGCCGGTGTGGTCGGTGGATGTCGGCAAGTCGCGCGGGGTGCCGGCGGATTGAAGAAGGTGTGAACGCGCGGCGCTTGCGCGGCCCACGATGCTCTACGACCCGGCGCGCCACGAGGCCCTGCAAGCGATCCCCTGGGACGAGGCCGGTGTTCGTGCGGCCATCGAACACATCGTGGCCGACACCGAGCGCCGCTTCTCGCCCGAGCGCTTGTGGCCGCTGCACCCGCGCGATGTCGAAGGCAACATGGACGGCGCAGCGCCTCGGCGACGACGGCGAGGCCTCGTACTTGATGGGCGACACGCCGATCCTGATGCTGGCCCAGGGCGATGCGCCCACCGTGTCACGCGACGACGCGCTGGCGGCGTTGATCGAAGGCAACCTCGACCACCCGGCACGCGAGCTGATGTGGGGCGCGCCGGGCACGCTGCTGGCCGCGCTGTTGCTGCACGAGCGCAACAGCAGCGACGCGCGCTGGGCGGCGGCGCCGCGCCTGCTGATGCAGTTCTGCCACGGCGCGCCCGGCTTCGTCATCTGCCTGGCCGACATGCCCGGCGCGGAGCTGGATGCCCTGCTCATCGCGGCCGGCGAAGCGACATGGGCTGCAGGGCCGCTCGCCAAAGGCTCGAACCTCTGCCACGGCACCGGCGGCAACGGTTATGCGTTGCTGAAGTTGTTCGAGCGCACGGGCGACGCGCGGTGGCTCGAACGGGCACGCGCGTTTGCGATGCACGCCATTGCGCAGATGCAGGCCGACGAGCAGCAGGTCGGGCAACTGCGCTACTCGCTGTGGACCGGCGACCCGGGGTTGGCGATTTATCTTTGGGATTGCCTGCGCAGCCGCGCGGCGTTTCCGACGCTGGATGTGTTCTATAGCTGAGCGGCGGCAACGACTCAGTGCTTCTTCAAGTGCCCGTCGGTGCCGACCTCGACCACGGTGCCGGCGACCCACTTCGGATCGTTGGCGGCTTCGAACTTGCGCGTGCTGCCGTCTTTCATCGTCACCGTCGTGATCCAGACTCGCGTGCGCTTGACGCGCTTTTCGATCTCGTTGCCGAGCAAGCCGCCGACGGCCGCGCCGCCGACAGTGCCGATGGTGCTGTCGGTCGTCTTGTTGCCGACCACGCCGCCGGCCACCGCGCCGCCCACGGCGCCGACGCCGCTCGCCTTGCCTTTGCGCTTCTCGCTGCGCGTGCGTTCGACGACGGCGCAGTGGTCGCACAGCGTCGCCAGCCTGGCCTTCTGTTTCATGCCGGCGACGGCGGACTCGGCCTTGTCCATTGCAGAGGGCTTGTCGGCGGCCAACGCTGCCGGCGGCGTCAGCGCCAGCACTGCGGCGAGCATGAAAGCGTGAGGGGTCTGGGTCATCGTTGTCTCCCGGGTGGATGACGCAACGATCCTACGCCGATCAGGCGGCCCCTGGGCTCGCCTCCACCGCCTGCGGCACGGTGAAGCCGCCCTCGGCGACCATGTGCGAGAACAGGCCGCCGGCGCGGTCGAGTTCGGCAAAGGTGCCGTGCTCGACGATGCGGCCCTTGTCGAGCACGTAGATCGTGTCGGCGTTGGCGACGGTGGACAGCCGGTGCGCAATGATGAACGTGGTGCGGCCGCGGCGAAGCTGATCGAGCGCGCGCTTGATGCGCGCTTCGGTCTGCGCGTCGAGCGCGCTCGTCGCTTCGTCCAAGATCAGGATCGGCGCGTCTTTCAGAATCGCGCGCGCGATCGACAAGCGCTGGCGCTCGCCGCCCGAGAGCGACACGCCGCGCTCGCCGATGACGAAGTCGTAGCCGCCGGGCTTGGCGGCGATGAAGTCATGCGCTTCCGCCAGGCGGCAGGCTTCTTCGATCTCGGCCTGCGATGCGCCGGCGCGGCCGATGCCGACGTTCTCGGCGATCGAGCGATTGAACAAACCCGCGTCCTGGAACACGACCGCGATGTGGTGGCGCAGCGAGTCGAGCGTGATCGTCGCGATGTCGCGGCCATCGACGAGGATGCGGCCGTGCTCGGGCGCGCGCAGGCGCAGCAGCAGCGACAGCGTCGTCGTCTTGCCTGAGCCGCTCGGGCCGACGAGCGCCACGGTGGCGCCGGGCGCGGCGTCGAGCGTGATGCCGTACAGCCCCGGCGTCTTGTCGGCGAAGGTGAACGACACGTCGTCGTAGCGCACCGCGCCGGCGACGTGACGCACCGGCGTGGCATCGCGCGCGTCGGCAATCAGCGCCGGCTCGTCGAGCAGCGCGAAGTAGTTGCGCAGCGACGGCGCGCGCTGGTTGATGCTGATGACGAAGCCCGAGATCTGGTCGAGCTTGCCGATCAGCAGCCCGGCGAAGCCGACGAAGGCGACGATCTGGCCGACCGTGAGTTCACCGCGCTGCGGCCAGCAGCGCGCCGACGGCGAACACCGCGACCATCGTGATCGTCGCCGACGCGCGCTGGATCACCGTCAGGATGCCCCACCACGTCAGCACCGGGTACTGCGCGCGCAGCAGCTCGCCCATCAGGTCGCGCATCGCCTCGGCTTCTGCGGCGAGGCGCGTGTAGCTCTGCACGATGGTGACGTTGCCGAGCACGTCGCCGACGCGGCCCGACACGTCGGCGTGATAACGCTCGACCTGCGATTGCCCGGCGCGCGTCTTGCGAATGACGAGCAGGTTGATGAAGACATAAGCCACCGCCAGCACGGCCAGGATCAGCGCCATGCGCCAGTCCATGCTGATCGCGGTGGGCACGAGGAACAGCAGGCCGGTGATGGCGGTGAGCTGCTCGCGCATCACCGACAGCCAGAGGCCGAACAGGCTGTCGGTGCCCGAGAGCACGGTGCGGATCACGGCGCCGGAGCCGCGCTCGGCGTGGAAGCCGAGCGGCAGCGCCATCGCGCGCTCGAAGGCGGCGCCGATGGCGGCCAGGCGATGGCGGTGCGCGAGGCGGTCGGAGATGACGGACACCGCGACACCCGCGGCGATGCCGACGAGGCCGAGCGCCGCCCACAGGCCGATCAGCGGGAAGGCGCCGTGCCTTTCGAGATGGCATCGACGACGCGGCCGAACAGCACCGGCTCGGCGAGCTGGATCAGGCCGATGGCGACGCTGGCGAAGGCCAGCATGCCCGCCAAGCCGCGCTCGTCGCCGAGCAGGGCCAACGCGCGGCGGTACAGCGCGGCGATCGTCATCGATGACGGAGGCAGTCAGCCCAGCAACGGCGCCAACGCGCGCTCGGCAGTCGCCTTGTCGAGCGCGTTGCGCTCGGCCCAATCCTGCAACTGGTCCTGCCCGATGTTGCCGACGTTGAAATACGCGGCGTCGGGATGCGCGATGTAGAAGCCGCTGACGCTCGACGCCGGCGTCATCGCCAGACTTTCGGTCAGGCCCATGCCGAGTTCGGCCACGCCGAGCGTGCGGAACAGCGCGCGCTTGGGCGTGTGGTCGGGGCACGCGGGGTAGCCGGGCGCGGGGCGGATGCCTTGGTACTTCTCGGCGATGAGGTCGGCGTTGGCGAGCGACTCGTCCGCCGCATAGCCCCAGAACTCGGTGCGCACGCGCTGGTGCAAGCGCTCGGCGAAGGCTTCGGCCAAACGATCGGCCAGCGCCTTCAACATGATCGCCGAGTAGTCGTCGTGGTCGGCGAGGAACTGCGCTTCCTTCTTCTCGACGCCGTGGATGCTGACGGCGAACATGCCGGCGTAGTCGTTGCCCTGCGGGCTCACGTAGTCGGCGAGGCAGCGGTTGGGCCGCGGCACGCCGTCGATGACCGGCCGCTCGGTCTGCAAGCGCAGGCCGTGCCACGTCATCAGCGGCGTGCTGTTGCGGTACTCGTCGCCGAAGAAGGCGATGTCGTCGTCGTTCATCTGCTGCGCCGCGTACAAGCCGATGGCGCCATGCGCTTGCAGCCAGCGGCCTTCGATCACGCGCTGCAACAGGCGCTTGCCGTCGGACATGACGCGCGTGGCTTCGGCGCCGACGATCTCGTCGCGCAGGATCTCCGGAAACTTGCCCGCCAGATCCCAGGTCTGGAAAAACGGCGTCCAGTCGATGCAGGCCGCGATCTCGGCGAGGTCGTAGTTGCGGAAGACGCGGCGGCCGAGGAACTTGGGCTTGGTCGGCGTGTAGGCGGCCCAGTCGATCGGCGTCTTGTTCTTGCGCGCGTCGTGCCGAGCGGCACGATCTTGGCCACCTTCTTGTTCGCATGCTGCTCGCGCACGCGGTCGTAGTCGGCCGTCATGTCGGTGATGAACTTCGCCGCGCGCTCGTCGCTCAGCAAGTCGCTGCACACGCCGACGCTGCGCGACGCATCGGGCACATAGACCACGGGCCCTTCGTAATGCGGCGCGATCTTGACGGCGGTGTGCACGCGGCTCGTCGTCGCGCCGCCGATCAACAGCGGAATCTTCTTGATGCGGAACCACTCGTCGCGCTGCATCTCGGCGGCCACATGCTGCATCTCTTCGAGGCTCGGCGTGATCAGGCCCGACAGGCCGATGATGTCGGCGCCTTCGACCTTGGCTTTGGCCAGGATGTCCTGGCACGGCACCATCACGCCCATGTTGACGACTTCGAAGTTGTTGCACTGGAGCACGACGGTGACGATGTTCTTGCCGATGTCGTGCACGTCGCCCTTGACGGTGGCGATGACGATCTTGCCCTTGGCCTTGGCCTCGCCGCCGGCATCGACCAGCGCTTTCTTCTCGGCCTCGATGTAGGGCAGCAGGTGCGCCACGGCCTGCTTCATCACGCGCGCGCGACTTCACCACCTGCGGCAGGAACATCTTGCCCTGGCCGAACAGGTCGCCGACGACGTTCATGCCCGCCATCAGCGGCCCTTCGATCACGTGCAGCGGCCGGCCGCCGGTGGCCTGGATCGCCTGCCACGACTCTTCGGTGTCTTCGGTGATGAAGTCGGTGATGCCGTGCACCAGCGCGTGAGACAGGCGCTCGTTGACCGGGTTGCGCGCGCCACGCCAGGCGCGCGCTGTCGTCCTTGCCGGCGCTCTTGGCGCGGTCGGCGATTTCGATCAGGCGCTCGCCCGCGTCCTTGCGCCGATTCAGCACCACGTCTTCGACGCGCTCCTTCAACTCCGCATCGAGATCGTCGTACACGCCGACCATGCCGGCGTTGACGATGCCCATGTCCATGCCGGCCTTGATGGCGTGGTAGAGGAACACGGTGTGGATCGCTTCGCGCACCGGCTCGTTGCCGCGGAACGAGAAGCTGACGTTCGACACGCCGCCGCGAGACCTTCGCGCCCGGCAGGTTCTGCTTGATCCAGCGCGTGGCCTTGATGAAATCGACCGCGTAGTTGTCGTGCTCTTCGATGCCGGTGGCGATGGCAAAGATGTTCGGGTCGAAGATGATGTCTTCCGGCGGGAAGCCGACTTCATCGACCAGGATCTTGTAGGCCCGCGCGCAGATCTCGGTCTTGCGCTCGAAGGTGTCGGCCTGGCCTTTTTCGTCGAAGGCCATGACGACCGCGGCCGCGCCGTAGCGGCGCACCAGCGTCGCCTGGCGGCGGAACTCGGCCTCGCCTTCCTTCATCGAGATCGAGTTGACGATGCCCTTGCCCTGGATGCATTGCAGCCCGGCTTCGATGACCGACCACTTCGACGAGTCGATCATCACCGGCACGCGCGCGATCTCGGGCTCGCCGGCCATCAGGTTCAGAAAGCGCACCATCGCCGCCTTCGAATCGAGCATCGCCTCGTCCATGTTGACGTCGATGATCTGCGCGCCGTTTTCCACCTGCTGCCGCGCCACGGCGAGCGCTTGCTCGAACTCGCCGCCGAGGATCATGCGCGCGAAGGCTTTGGAGCCGGTGACGTTGGTGCGCTCGCCGATGTTGACGAACAGCGAGCCGGCGCCGATGGCGATCGGCTCCAGGCCGGAGAGGCGCAGCGGCGGCGGTAAGGGGTGCAGTCTTGGCAGTCATCGTCGTGGGCTTCCCGGCATCGACGAGCGCCGTTGCAAGCGCGGCAACCAAACGAGACCGCCGCGCCGTTTCGAGCCTGGCGGAAGCGGGCTCTACAGCCGCCCCGTTGCAACGCTCCTCGAAACGAGGGCGGATTTTAGTGGCCCCGAGCAAAGGCATCCGCAGCAGCTCCATTCACAAGCTCCGTTCGGGCTGAGCTTGTCGAAGCCCCTTGGCGAGAGCGCGCGTCCGCACGCAGCTAAGCCGACACAAAAAGCTACGGGGGAGAGCAGCCACCATGCAGCCGACCAAACGCGAAGGA
>CAWFJZ010000042.1:0-24095 GCA_963816315.1 uncultured beta proteobacterium | reverse complement strand
CGACTCGGCCACGTAGCGGTCGACGCGGGCGCTTGTCGTCGTCGTCCTTGCCGGCGAACTTGAAGGAGAAGCCGAGCTGGCCGAACATCGGCCCGACGCCGCCCATCTGCCGCGTCACCCACTGCAGCGTCTCATAGCGCTCACTCTCGCTCGGCCGGCATGGACTGGCCGGTCTTCGGCTGCCGGTCGACGAGGATCGCGCCGGACTAGGCGGCGCCGAGCGACTTCCGCGGGGCCGTTCGGTATGCGACGATCGCCGGGAATGCTGTTGTTCGGTTCAGCGGACAGGAATCGGCGCGGAGCTGATGCGTTCATATCGAAGCTGACGCATTGCGCCTTTTCATCAGGCGGGCCGGTTTCTTCGAGCGCGATCGAGACCTTGAGCCGTTCGGTGTCGGCAGCGAGTAAGCTCCAGCGCGGGGCTGGCGCAGCCGCGCATCTTTTTGTGATGGGCAGCGTATGATGCGGAGGGTCGCGACAGATCGCTCATGGCAGAGCCGGTGGGGGTGTCGTCATCGATTCTGGTGCGGCGCCCTTGTGTCGGTGTGCGACGGGGCCTTTCGCGCCATGCGGGTCCGGCCCGGAGTTCACGCTCGCCGCCGCAGGCTCTCACGCTGCCCCATGGACACCGATTCCACCCTCCTGCGCCGCCACACGCTGGGCGACCTGTTCACCGCACGCCGCTCGCCACCCAGGCAAATTCGCCATCGCCTGCGGCGAGACGTGATCGAGTTATGCCGAGTTCGACGCCATCGCCGATCGCGTCGCCGCGGGGCGGCCATGCGCGGCGTTGTCAAGGGCGACCGCGTCGCCATCCTGGCGCGCAACTGGCACGGCTTTGCCGCGCTGCGCTTCGCGCTGGCGCGCCTCGGCGCGGTGCTGGTGCCGATGACTTTATGTTGAAGGCGCGAGAGGCGGCGTACGTATTGCGCCACGCCGGCGCGAAGTGGCTCGCCGACCGACAGCGGCTGGAGTCTCGCGCGGCGGCGGCTGCGCGCGAGACGGCCGTCGAGCAAGTGTTGTGGCTGCCGTCGGAGGAGGCCGAGTGCGCGAGCGGCCGGCATGCTCGCGCTCGATGGAGTCGCGGCCTGCACCGAGCCCTTGCCGTGGTCGCGCTGTCCGGCAGCGACGTGGCGCAGATCGTCTATACCAGCGGCACCAGTCGGCGCCGAGGGTGCGATGCTGACGCATGACGCGGTGATGTCGCAGTACGCTGAGCTGCGTCGTCGATGCACAGGTCGCTGACGAAGACTTTGCATTGCACGCGCTGCCGCTGTACCACTGCGCACAGCTCGATGTCTTCTTCGGCCCGGCGATCTATGTCGGCTCGTCGAACGTCATCACCGCCAAGCCGACGCCCGACAACCTGCTGCCGCTGATCGAGCGCCACCGCATCACCTCGTTCTTCGCGCCGCCGACGGTGTGGATCTCGCTGCTGCGCTCGCCGCTGTTCGACAGCACCGATCTGTCGAGCCTGGCCAAGGCTACTACGGCGCGTCGATCATGCCGGTGGCAGTGCTGCGCGAATTGGCCGAGCGGCTGCCGAAGGTGCGCTTGTGGAACCTCTACGGCCAGACCGAGATCGCGCCGCTGGCGACGATGCTCGGCCCCGAGGACCAATTGCGCAAGCCGGGCTCGTGCGGCACGCGCCGTGCTCAATGTCGAGGCGCGCGTCGTCGATGACGCGATGCGCGACGTCCTGCCTGGCGAGATCGGCGAGATCGTGCACCGCAGCCCGGAGCTGCTGTCGGGCTACTTTCACGACGACGAGCGCACCGCGGCGGCGTTCGAAGGCGGCTGGTTCCATTCCGGCGACCTGGCGACGATCGACGACGAAGGTTTCATCTCGGTGGTCGATCGCAAGAAAGACATGATCAAGAGCGGCGGCGAGAACGTCGCCAGCCGCGAGGTCGAAGAGGCGATCTACCGCTTGGCCGGTGTCGAGCGAGGTCGCGGTCATCGGCCTGCCGCACCCGCGCTGGATCGAGGCCGTGGTGGCGGTCGTCGTGCGCAAGCCCGATGCATCGGCGCTCGACGAGGCGGCACTACTGGCGCATTGCGCGTTGCACCTCGCTTCGTTCAAGGCGCCCAAGCGCGTGGTCTTCGTCGAGGCGCTGCCGAAGAACCCGAGCGGCAAGCTGTTGAAGCGCGAGCTGCGCACGGCACATGTGCAACTCTTCGAAGGCACGTGAGCACCGATGAGCCGTTGATCGCCGCTCTGCGCGCGGCGTTCGCGGCGCATGCCGATGCCGCGCAAGCCATCCCGATGCAGGCCTACATGAAGTCGGCGCTGCCGTTCTACGGCATCGCCGCGCCGTTGCGGCGCCGGCTCACGGCCGACGCGGTGAAGGCGCATCCGTCGCAAGACAGCGCCGCGCTCGCGCGCACGATGCGCACGCTGTGGCGCGGTGCGCGCTTTCGTGAGGAGCGCTATGCAGCGGTGGAGCTGCCGCGGCTGGGACGCGCGCACCCGAAGTTGGTCAATCTCGATCTGCTGCCGCTCGGTCGAAGAGATGATCATCAGTGCAGCGCTGGTGGGATCTCGTCGATGACATCTCGGGCAACGTGTTGGCGCGCTTGCTCGAGCGCCACCCTGGCGAGATGAAACCGCGGCTGCGCCGCTGGGCCCAGGGCGACGACCTGTGGTTGCGCCGCGCCGCGATGCTGTGCCAACGCAGCCTGGACGCCACGCGCATTCGACGCCGTGCTGCTCTACGAAACCATCCTGCCGTCGATCGGCAGCGGCAAGTTCGCCAACGAGTTCTTCATCCGCAAAGGCATCGGCTGGGCGCTGCGCGAGCGTTCGTATGCGGCGCGCGACGAAGTGCAGGCCTTCTGCCGGGAGTACGCTCGCCAGCTTTCGCCATTGACCGTGCGCGAGGCGTTGAAGGTCATCCACAAGAGGAGCGTTGCATGAAGAACAACTCCGGCCTGTCGAAGAAGGACTATCTCGAACAGCTCGAACCGATGCAGCTTGAGCTGAACCAGATGGCGCGTTGGCTGCAAGCCAAGGGCAAGCGCCTGCTGGTCATCATCGAAGGCCGCGACACGGCGGGCAAGGGCGGCGTCATCTCGGCAATAGCCGAGACGCTGAACCCGCGCCAGTGCCATGTCGTCGCACTCGGCAAACCGAGCGAGCGCGAGCGCACGCAGTGGTACTTCCAGCGTTATGTGCCGTTTCTGCCGGCGGCCGGCGAGATCGCGCTGTTCGACCGCAGTTGGTACAACCGCGCGGGGGTCGAGCCGGTGATGGGCTTTTGCACGCCGCAGGAAACGGCGGCGTTTCTCAAAGCGGCGCCGGCGTTCGAGAAGCTGCTCGTCGATGACGGCGTGCTGCTGTTCAAGTATTGGCTCACCGTCGATCAGGCGCAGCAGGAAGCGCGTTTTGCGGAGCGCCTGGAAGACCCGATGAAGCGCTGGAAGCTCTCGCCGATCGACCTGAAGGCGCGCGAAAAATACGCGGCCTACACGAAAGCGCGCGAGGCCATGCTCGAAGCCACGCACACCAAGAGTGCACCGTGGACGCTGGTCGATTTCAACGATCAGCGCATCGGCCGCTTGAAGCTGATCCGGCATCTGCTCGATCACCTGCCCGACACCGAGGTGCCCGACGAGAAGATCGTCTTTCCGCCACTGCCGGGCAAGCCGTTGAAAGAGTCGTTCAAGGGCAAGTTGAAGCCCGTCTGAAGTCCCTGCTGCCCGTGTTCCTTTCGTAGCGACTTCACGCCGCCATCGGCCTACAGTCGGCGGCCGAGCGCACCGGGCGGTGCGTTTTTGCAGTCTCAGCTCTCGAAGGAGTACCACCGTGGCTTCGATCATCGAATCAATCGCGTCGTCATTCGGCCCGGACGTCATCGGCAAGCTCGCGCCGGCGCTCGGTGTGGACAGCAGTGCAGTCGGCAAGGGCCTCGGCGCGCTAGGCCCCTTGTTGCTCAACGGCATGTCGAGCATGGCCGGCACACCGGCCGGCGCGCAAGGGTTGTTGAAGGCGTTGCCGCAGGGCGGCGGCGGTATGTTGTCGAGCCTGCTCGGCGGCGTGTTCAGCGGCGGCGGCACTTCCGCGCTCGGCGGGGGTGGCGGCATCCTCTCGTCATTGCTCGGGCCCGGCATCAACGCGGTGGGCGCGTCGATCTCGCGCGCGGTCGGCTTCAACGTCGCGCCATTGTTGAGCCTGATCGCGCCGGCCGCCCTCGGCGCGGTGGCGAAGATGGTCAAGGACAGGGGTCTGAACGCGGCCAACATCGGGCCGGCGCTGGCGCAGGAGAAGTCGGCGTACTTCGACAACCCGGCCAACGCCGAGAACGTGTCGCTGGTGCGCGCTGCGGTGTCCGCGGGCGACAAGGCCGCGACGACGATCCACGGCTACGGCGCGGACTGGCCGCGCGTGCAGGCCGCGCCGGCCGCGGCGTTGATGATGGTGGCGACGTCCGACTTGTCCGGCCCCGTCGGTTCGATCAAGGAAGTGCAGGCCGCGACGAAAGCGCTCGCCGGCGCCGCGCACAAGGCCGAGCCCACGTCGCTGCTCGCCGCGGCGTTCGGTTCGGGCATCGACACCGACATGCTGAAGCAGGTGCGCGAACTCGCGCCGACGAAAGACAAGCTGCTCGACATCGTCAAGGCCGGCGCGGCGTCCGTCGCCTCGAAGTCGCCGGCCGAAGCCGCGGCCTACAAGGCGACGATCCTCGCCGTGGCAAAAGCCGCGGCGGAAGCGTCGAAGGAAGGCGGCTTCCTCGGCATCGGCGGCACGCTGGTCAGCAAGGACGAGCAGGCGGCGCTCGATCAGTTGGGCGCCGCGTTGGCGTAGCGCTCACGCGGGCGCGTCGATCCAGACGCGCCCGTGTTCGATCTTCGCGGCATAAACGCGGATCGGCTGCACGGCCGGTTCGCACGTCGGCGCGCCGCTGCGCACATCGAAGCGGCCCTGGTGCAGCGGGCATTCGATCTCGTGGCCTTCGAGGAAACCTTCGCACAAGCGGCCGGCGCCATGCGTGCAGACGTTGTCGGTGGCAAAGGGCACGCCATCGATGCAGTGCAGCGAGATGTCATGGCCGTTCGGTGTGACGGCGATCGACGCACCTTCGAAGAGATCGTCTTGTGCTGCAACGTCGAGCCAGGTCATGAGGCCCCCAAGGCGCTGCGCGCCGGCCCCCCGAGGGGGCGCGAACAACTTGGGAGCGGCCCGGCGCTGCTCATATTGGATAGATGAGTGAGTTGGCAATCAGCTCGCTGTCGAAGATCACGAGCTTGTCGGCAAAGCGAAGTCCATCAGGCGTGGCGGCGATCGTGTCGAGATACCGCCCGACGTTGAACACCGTGCTCGGCTCGCTCGGCTTGGTGCGAAACACCGCGTAGTTGGCTTCGGCCTTCATCGTGTCGCCGCGCTCTTCCAGCACACGCGGCACGCCGATCACATGGCGCTGGTAATACGGCTCGTGGAACAGCGTGTTCGAGATGCCGTAAATGCGGTCGCGCAGCATGCCCTGGCTCTCGAACGCCATCGTGCACAGCGGCAGGCCCTGATCGAAATTCTCGCGCGGCTGCACGCGGTAGCGGCAGTCGGCGGTGAAGAACGCGGGCCAGCGTTCCCAGTCGCCGGCATCGAGCACGGCTGCGTAGTCGGCGTAGAGCGCAAGGAGTTGCTGGAAGCGCTCAGGACTCACAACGCCATCACCTCGCGCCAATACGAGTACATGCCGCGGATCAGCGTCTCGGTGACCATGTGCTCGGTGTCGCCGACCTCGCGTCCGCCGAGTTCGGCAAGTGTCGAGCGCGCCTCGTTGACGTCAAAATTGTTCTGGCTGAACTCGATGACTTCACCGTCGTCGGCCGAGACGAACCCCGCAGGCCCGAACAGATTGGCCTGGCGCAATCGGCGCTGCGTCATCTCCGCCGTGTCGTCCTCGAAGCCGAAATGCGTCCACACGAAATCGAACTCGCCGGGGCCGCGCGGTTGGATGTGGCGCGTGGACACGCTGTTGACCTGCTGCTGGAAGATCACGCTCGGGAACAGCGTCATCATCACCGCGGTCGGGCCGCCCCACCACGCTTCGGGCACCACGTCGAGAAAGCGGTCGTCGTTCAACTCCATCGCCGCCTTGAAGCTGGTCACGCCCGAGGTCACGTCCGCATTCGTGCTCTTGGCCGCGCCGCGCTCGGAGATCATCGCCGCGTGGCGGTGCTTGGCGTCCATGCGCAATTGCGACTTGTTGTCGGCGCGCCAGAGGCCGAAGGTGACGAACCAGGTGTGCAACAAGCCCGGGTGGTACGGGTCCTTGATGTTCTCCTGCATCAGCTTCCAGTTGCCCGGGATGCGCTGGCGGCTGCGGCCGAGCAGCGTCAACTTGCGGCCGTTGAACAGGCGGTCGTACCAGCGCAGCATTTCGGGGCCGAGAAAACTTTCGAACGCTTCGACCTCGGCATCGAAGGTCGCGAAGACCACACCGCCGCGGCGCGCCACGCGCAACTTGGTCAGGCCATGCTCGCTGTTTTTGAAGTCGGCCGGCATGCCGCCTTGCCATGCACCGTCTTGCCGCACGCCGCGCTTCAGCGGCACGCCTTGCAGATCGCCGGCGAGGTTGTAGCTCCACTGGTGGTACGGGCAGACAAAATCTTTCTTGTTGCCGTGGCGCTCGCGGCAGAAGCGCATGCCGCGGTGCGCACAGACGTTTTCGACGACGTGGATCGTGTCGCCATCGGCATCGCGCACGACGATCACCGAACGCTCGCCGATCACCGTGCGGATGAAGTCGCCCGCCTTCGGCAGCTCGGCTTCGAGCGCGACATAACACCAGTGGCCGCGGTAGAACAGGCGCTCGAGCTCACGCTGATAGACGGCCGCGTCGGTGTAGGCCCAGAAGGGAATCTGGTGTGTTTGTGGGCCGGACCAGGACGGCATCGAAGTGTTGGGATTCACGGCCCAACGACTGTATCGCCTAGGGTCTGTCAACGCTATCGGCGAGCCCTCCGATAGCGTTAACAGACCCTAGCGCCACCGCGAATCAACCGATCCAGGGCTTGTTCGTCAGCTCGTTCGGGTTGGCTGCACCTGCGCTTGCGGCGAAATGCTGTTCGAGCAGCGCTTCGACGGCGTCGATCGCGACGCCCAAGCCTTGTTCGAACTTGCCGGCCCGCAACGGCTCGCGCATGTGCTCGACGATCGTTTTCCATTGCGCATCGGGCACGCGCGCCGTGAGCCCACGGTCGGCGACGATCTCGATCGCGTGTTCGGCGTACAGCAGGTAGATCAGCACGCCGTTGTTGTGCTCGGTGTCCCAGACGCGCAGCTTGCCGAACATGGCGAGCGCGCGGTCGCGCACCGACAGGCGCTTCCACAAGTACGACGTCGGCAGGCCGGCCTCGATGCACAGGCGGATCTCGCCGCTGTGTTTTTTCTCGCTGTCGTGCACGCGCGCTTCGAGGCGCTTCAACGCGGCGTCGTCGAGCACGCGGCGCACGTCGGCCTCGTCGTACGAGCGGTGCTTGAGGATGCGCATCAGGCGACTCATCACCAGCTTCCCCCCGCGCCGCCGCCGCCGAAGTCGCCGCCGCCGCCGGAGCTGAAGCCGCCGCCGCCGCCGCCACCGCCGCCCATGCCGCCGGTCCAGCCGCTGCCGCCCACCCAGCCGCCGTGGTGGCGGCTGCTGGTGCGTGCGAAGCGCGAGCCAAATCCGCCGAGCAGCGCCAGCACGAAGCCGATGACGCCGCCGATGCCGGCGAACAAGAGGCTCTGCGTGACGAACCAGGCAATGCCGCCGCCGGCCGCGCCCGCGGCGAGCGAGCCGAGGCCGCGGCCGAAGATGCCGCGCAGCACCGTGGCCAGGATCGGCAGCGCGACAAAAGCGAACAACAGCAATTCGAACGGCGCAAAGCCGAAGTCGCCGGCACCGCCGCCGCGCGAGCGGTCCCGCGCCGTCGGCGCCGGCAGGTTCTCGCCCTTGATGCGCGAGATCAACGCATCGACGCCGGCATCGATGCCGCCGGCAAAGTTGCCTTGCTTGAAGCGCGGCGTGATCGTCTCGGCGACGATCTTGCGCGCCGCGAGGTCAGGCACCGCGCCTTCGAGCGCCTTGGCCGGCGCGATCCACAGCTTGCGGTCGTTCTTGGCAACGATGACCAGCAGGCCATCGCCGACATCGCGCCGCCCGATCTTCCACGTCTCGCCGACACGCTGCGCATACGACGCGATGTCTTCGGGCTGCGTCGTCGGCACCATCAGCACGACGATCTGCGGCCCGGCCTCGGCCTCGAAGGCCGCCAGCTTGGCGATCAGGTTCTGCGACTCGACAGCCGTGAGCGTGCCCGTCAGGTCGATGACGCGCTCCGACAGCGGCGGCACCGCCACCAGCGGTTGAGCCGCGACGCACCCAGCGCCGTGCGCGGCGAGAAGCAGCAGCAGCCACTGAGCCGAACCATATTGCGCCGTCTCAGGTTCGCCCACGCACCGCCGCGCACTGGCTTTGCCACCCGCTGCGGTGCCCCCTGCGGAGCTGCCGCAGCGCGTGCATGGGTGGGCCTTTACTTGGAAGCTGGCTTTTCGAAGCTCACCGGCGGCGGCGTCGAGATCTGCGCTTCGTTGGCCACCGTGAAGCTCGGCTTGACCGCGTAGCCGAAGATCATCGCCGTCAGGTTGGTCGGGAACTGGCGCGCCAGCGTGTTGTAGTCGGCCACCGTCTTGATGTACTTGTTGCGCGCCACGGTGATGCGGTTCTCGGTGCCTTCCAATTGCACGCGCAGATCCTGAAAGCCCTGATTGGCTTTCAGGTTCGGGTAGTTCTCGGTGACGACCAGCAGGCGGCTCAGAGCGCTCGACAACTCGCCCTGCGCCGCCTGGAACTTGGCAAACGCTTCCGGGTTGTTGATCGTCTCCGGCGTGACCTGCATCGACGTCGCCTTGGCGCGCGCCTCGACCACTTTCGTCAGCGTCTCCTGCTCGAAATTGGCTTCGCCCTTGACGGTGGCGACGATGTTCGGAATCAGATCGGCGCGGCGCTGGTACTGGTTCAGCACCTCGGCCCACGAGCCCTTGACGGTTTCGTCGAGCGTTTGAAATTGGTTGTAGCCGCAGCCGGAAAGCGTGAGCGCGGCGCCGAGCGCGGCGAGCCAGGAAATTGCAGAGCGGGTCACTGACATCGGTGATCTCCTTCTTGGTGAAGTGGGGCGAATGCTAACCGTGGCCGCCATATGTGACCTTGGGGCTTACCTTCAAGGGCGGGCGGCGTCGAATCTGCATCTATCAGGCGGCAGCGCACTTCCTGACGGTGTCCCAGGTGCGCGTCGTGATCGATGCGCCGAAGGTCTTTTCGAGCAGCGTCATGAACACCGGGCCGCGCGGGCCAGGCACATAGGCCGAGAAGACCTCGCGTTCGTCGGCGCGAAGGATGCGGGCTTCGTCGTGCTCGATCGGCGTGCTGATCGCGATGCCCTGCGGTTCGCGCAGAAAGGTCACAACGCGCTTGGCACCCGGCGGCAACTCGAAGGCCGCATAGGGGTCTGCGGCCAGCATCGTCTGCAGCATGGTCGCCGAGCGCACGAACGTCTGGAACGAGCGGCCGAGCGCAGCCTGCATCGCCGCCTCCGCCTTGCGCTGCAGCGAGTCCTCCTTCGACGCGCGGGCATCGAAGACCACGTTGCCGCTCGACAAGACCGTCTTGACGTCGGTGAACCCGGCCTGCTCGAAGCAACGCTTCAATTCGGGCATCTTGGCGTTCACGGGGCTGACGCCGCGAAGGAAGGCAACGTAGCGGGGCATGCGGTTTTCTTGCAGAGCGTTAAACTATCAGACCCGAAGCGATCCGCGAAAGCCTCTGGCCGCGTAGTACGACTGCGCGCCGTTGTGATAGACGAACACCTTGCCGTAGCGCCGATCGCAGAAGAGGGCGCCGCCGAGCGCTCGAACGTCAGGCGGCGTCTCGATCCAGCTCGACGTCTTCGCATCGAAGTCGCCAAGCGTCTGCAACACGCGGTACTGCTCCTCCGTCAACAGGTCGATGCCCATTGCCGCCGCCATTTCGCCCGCGCTGTTCTCCGGCTTGTTCTCTTTGCGGGACTCGCGCGCGTCGGCGTCGTAGCAGGTGCTTCTGCGGCCGATGGGGCTTTCGGCGGCGCAGTCGCAGAAGGTGAAGTGGCCGGACACCTTGTCCCGGCCAATCACGTCCGGCTCACCCCCCGTGGCTTCCATCGCTTGCAGCGACGTGAGCGCATCGGGATTCGCGTCGAGCCGGGCGAGCACCTCTGCCCAGGCGATGCCGGAATGCCGGCGCATGTTCTTCTCGAAGCGCAACTTCAGTGCCTGCAGCAGCGCTTCGCGTTCTTTCGTCTTCATCGTCGATTGCATTGCCCGATGGCCATGCCCTACTTGCCGGTGAAGTTGGCGACGTAATAGGCCAGCACATCGAGGTCCGCCGCCGGCACCTGGCTCAACGCTTCCGTCATCGCGCGGGTGTAGCCCGGACGGTCGCCCGACTTGAAGCCCTGCAGCGTCCGGCGCACGTAGTCTTCCTTCTGGCCGCCGATGCGCGGCACCTGCTGGCCGCCCGACAGGTCTTCGCCGTGGCAGAAGGTGCACTTGTGCTGCTGCGCGAGCGCGCGCCCCTTGCTCATGCGCGCCGCATCGGGCGCTGCGGCGGGCGCCGGTGCGGGCACGGGCGGCAGCGTGCCGATGTGGTCGGAGAAGCCGCGCAGGTCTGCGTCTTTCATCGGCTTGGCCAGCGCGATCATCGCTTCGTTGTCGCGGCGGCCCTCGCGGAACAGGAACAGTTGCGTGATCGTGTACAGCGACGGCTGGCCGGCGAGCACCGGCACGCCGGGCATGTCGCTGCGGCCGTTGGCGCCGTGGCAGGCCGCGCACACGGTGGCAAAGCGCTGCGCGTAGTCGGCGGCGCCGGCCGTGGCGGCGGGCGTTGCGGCGGCGCTCGCGCCGGCCGCGGGCTTTTTCTTCGCTTGCGCTTGCGCTTGCGCATGCGCAGATGAGCCCGCCGCCACGGCGAGCGACGCCAGCGCGGCCCATGCCGCGATGCGTCGCCCGGCCATCACGTCACTTCCCGCCGTAGCTGATGCGGTAGATCGCACCGGCGTGGTCGTCGCTGACGAGCAGCGAGCCGTCCTTCATGACGAGAAAATCCACCGGCCGGCCGAGGTAGCCGTTGTTCTCGACGAAGCCGGTCATGAACGGCTCGACCTTCGCGCCGCCCTTGCCGTCCGGCCAGGCCACCGACACGTCGGCGTACTTCTTGGTGCGGTTCCACGGGCCGTGGCGGGCGATGAACATCGCGCCCTGGTACTTCGCGGGGAACATCTTGCCGGTGTAGAACTTCAAGCCGAGCGAGCCGGCGTGCGGCCCGAACAGCGCCGCGGGCTTCTGGTAGTCGTCGCACGACTTGCCCCAGCCGAACTCGGGGTCGGGGATGCTGCCCTGATGGCAATACGGGTAGCCGAAATGCTGCTTGCCGGGTTTCGTGACGACGTTGAGCTCGTCGTTGGGCAGCTCTTCGCTCAACCAGTCGCGGCCGTTGTCGGTGAACCAGAGGTTGCCCGTCTTCGGGTCGAAGTCGAAGCCGACGGTGTTGCGCACGCCCGAGGCGATGGTCTCGACGCCCGAGCCGTCGAGGTTCATGCGATAGATCTTTGCGTACTCGCCCGGATCGCAGATGTTGCACGGCGCGCCGATGGGGTAGTAGAGCTTGTCCTTGTGGATGCGCAGGAACTTCCAGCTGTGGTCGCTGCCGCCCGGCAGCTTGTCGGTCAGCACCTTGCCTTCGCCGATGTTGTCGAGCTTGTCCTCGACGTTGTCGTAGCGCACGATCTTCTTGTTGGTGGCGAAGAACAGCGAGCCCTTGTGGAACTCGATGCCCGTGGCCTGCTCGGTCTTGTCGATGATGACCTTCGGCTCGCGCTTGCCGCCCGCCGCCTTCTCGGGCAGCACATAGACCTTGTTGCCGACGAACAGCGTGCTGACGAAGATGTTGCCCTTGTCGCCCTGGCGCATCTCGCGCGCGTCGAGCACGCCCGAGGCCCAGGTCTCGACCTTGAAGCCCGGCGGCAGCTTGAACTTCTTCGTCGGCAGCTGGTCGGCGGCGGTCGGGATCGGGAACGCCGGCACCGGCGCCATCTTCATCGCCGAGTCGGTCTTCGGCCGGCCTTTGGCCCAGCCCGGTTCGGGTTCCTGCGCCGACGTGGTGGCGGCCGCGCACAACAGCGCCGCGGCGGCGGTGATGGAAAGCAATCGACTCTGATGCATGTCTCACCTCTCGGGTTGGTAGTGGCGGGAGTCATGTGCCCGGGGCGACGCGCTCGGGCAGCGGATGACGCTTGAAAATCGGGTTTGCATTGGACGCCGAACGCGCGCTGCGAGTCAATGCACCCGCGGCACGAACTCTTGCCGTGTTGAACCGCCACCCATAGACTCGCCGAGCTCGCAAACGGGCCGGCCCGCCTGTGGCCCAACAGCTCAACTGCCCGAGTTTCAGGAGATCACCATGCCCAAGCGCGAGTTCGCCCTTGACCTGCTGTTCGTTGCCTGCGCGCCAGCGATTGCAGCCGATGCGCCGCGCGAGACCGTTGCGCCTGCTTACGCCTACCCGATAGTCAACGTTCCCGGCAAGTCCATCACGTCCTTGATCGTGACCTACCCACCTGCAGGCAAGACGCCTTCGCATCGCCACGGCAAAGCCTTTGCCGTCGCGTATGTGCTCGAAGGATCGATTCGCAGCAAGTTGAACACCGGGCAGGAGCGCATCTACAAGGCGGGCGAAAGCTGGACCGAGAAG
The DNA here is from genome assembly GCA_963816315.1 of uncultured beta proteobacterium. Lineage (GTDB taxonomy): Bacteria > Pseudomonadota > Gammaproteobacteria > Burkholderiales > Burkholderiaceae_C > CADEEN01. The sequence goes on along the minus strand of CAWFJZ010000042.1, from coordinate 11,331 downwards.
CCCGGCACCTTGCACGCGGTCAGCGAGAACGCCAGCGCAACCGAGCCCGCCAAGTTGCTTGCGCTGCTGATCCACGACTCGAAGGCAAAGGACCTCTTGACCTTTGAGCGGGCAACCGGCAAACCGACGAAGTAAGTTGGATGCGAGGGCAGCGCGCTTTGCGGCTGGCCCTGCTCTAGACCGCACCTTCAGCGCAGCGCCTCGCGCACGACCTTTGGATGCTTGCGAGCGATGCGAATGAGCGCTTGCGCTGCCCCCGACGGAGACCTGCGACCTTGCTCCCACTCTTGCAACGTGCGCTTGGAGATGCTCAGCGCGGAGGCGAACTCGGCCTGCGACATGCCCGTGTTCTGCCGTGCCTCCACCACTTCGTTCTGCGCGACCTGCGTGACGCGCGCGAAGTTGCGCGCCTTCATTTGGCGCACGGACTGCAGCAGCCTCAAGCCCAGTTCGTCGCCTGAGGACGGCGCGGCTGCCTTTTACGGGTGACCATCTTCTAGCTCCTTGCGGATTTCCTTGAGGACCGGAAACTGTCCTCTCGATCGACGGGTTGGGCGTCACGTTTCCAACGCGCGCAAAAGCTTCGGATGCTTGACAGCGACCTTCAGCAGTGTGCGCGCGGCACCCGTGGGCTCCCGGCGCCCCTGCTCCCAGTCTTGGAGCGTTCGCGCCGACACCCCCAGCAGTTGCGCGAACTCTTGCTGCGACAGGCCGACACTGGCTCTTGCCTCGGCTGCCGCGGGCAGCTTGACCTTCGAGACGCGAGCGGCTTGGCCGCGCCGCATTTGCTTGACCGAAGCCAGCAGGTCGGCTTGAAACTTCTGAACTTCAGATCGCATCTTCAACCCCTTTTTTCAGTTGCGCGAGGAACGACGCGGGCAAGTTGTCGAACTTCGCTTTGGAGTAAACGATCAGCAGCCACACCGCACCGTCCGATGCCAGGAAGTAGATCACGCGCGCACCGCCGCGCTTGCCCGTACCCGACCTCGACCACCTGACCTTGCGACAACCCCCGGACTCACGAATGATGTCCCCGGCTTCCGGATTGGCGGCGATGAAGTTGATGAACTCTTGGCGCTCGGCCTCAGACCAGACTTCGGCGGCGTACCGGACGAAGCGCGCTACCTTGCTAGCGCCGTGACCACGAACCAAACGCAACCTACCGCCCAGAGAGAGCAGGCCAACGCGCGTGACCATGCCGAGAGGGCGAAGCCCTTGGACCAAGGCTTTGCAGGCAGCGGCCGCCGAAATGCGACAGTGGGTGCGAGTGCGATGAACCACGCGAACATGAACACGAAGAGCGCTCGACCCGGCGCATGACCAACTTGAGGGAGAACACATTCAAGCACTGCCGGTGCAAACGAGATGAGTGCCACGGCAGAGACGATTTTCCAACGGTGCCGCTGCCAGACACTCGAGACGCCCACTGAGTAGCGCGCGTAGAGCGCCGGAGTTGGCAACGGTTCCACGGACGGTTAGCTTAGAACTACTTCTTCCCTTGAGAAGTAAACTGCCTGCGTGCCGAGATAGTTAGAACCGTTCCTGGGCTCGTTGCAATCATCCTGAACTCATTGCCATCTGCATCGATGACGATGTCCGTACCTAGAGTGACTATGCCGCCATCGGTGAACGTCAAGGCCCCGGTGCAGTCGGTTTCTACGCTGTATGTTCCGATACCCTCGGCCCGTGATGTGATGGCTCCGTTGCGACTGATCGTTCTGATGTTTTGAAAGTTTCCGGCACCGTCAAAAATTATGCGCCCGACAGCTGCGAACGGCCCAGGAGTCGGCCCGGCTGCGAGCGCGCCCGTCACCGTGTATCCGAAACTTCCCTTCAGTGTCGCAACAGTACACCGAGGTTGTTCATCTTTGGCCGCTGACACATTGCCGCTCAGCGCAAGAAGAGCGACCATGGCCGTGGCCAATGCTGCAAGTGCATGGGGGCGTTTCATAGACTTGGTCCTTTCATGGTTTAGGGGCGCCTAGTTTCCGGCGCCAGGGTTGCACCTACAACGGTACTCGGGCGGCAAACAACGGCCCGCGCACTGCTCGCAAAACAGCACAAGCTCGCCAGCCGTTGTTTGTCCGCTCGATGGAGGGGTTAGCCGTCACGGTGTTTTTCTCGCGCTCCGCACAGCGGTTGCGACTGCGCAGCGCTTGCAGCATTTGCATGCGGCGGATGCTACCGACACTGCCGCCGGCATGGGCCGCATGGCCGATGCCGGCCGCAGCGAAAGTACGGAGCAGCGCAGGCGCTGCGTACTCGCAGGGCCGGGGCGAAGAGCGAGTGTTGTTTGCCCTGCGTGTTGAAGATTCTTGACCTTGGCCGCGCAGACCGCCGAACTCTTGCTCGCGCTTGCGCACCGGTGCGCTGGCCGCCGAAGGACGGACAGCCCGGCACGATGCTGGCTTTTGCTCTGGTGATGCTTTAACGATTGGTGCGCCGGCCGCCGCAGGACGGACGGCCTGGCACAGCGGCTGCGCAAGTTGAGCCTTCCGAGAACCCACAGCGCTTCGCCAACCAGCGCATTCGCGAAGAACGGCTCTCGCTTTCACAGCACTCCCGTTCGCCTGGCTTGACTGCATGTGACGGCTAACGTTCGACATGAGCGGCAAACAACGGCGCGCGCGATGCTCGCAAAACAGCCAATTGCTGCCCGCCGTTGTTTGTCCGCTCGATGGAGGGGTTAGGCGTCGCGGTTTGGCAAAGTAAGTGCAACACCGTCTCCAAAGAGGTGGGGAGTGGCGACACTGCCCGCTTCCTCAACCGGCAAGTCAGGGGACGCAGACATGGGGTATCGCCAACTCACCCAGGACGAAAGATACGTCATTGCGCGCATGACGGCGCACGGCTGCAGCCTGCGCGCGGTGGCGCAGGTGCTGGACCGCTCGGTCTCGACGATCAGCCGAGAGCGGGTTCGCAACGCCACGGCGCACGATGGTTGCTATCGCGCCGACAAGGCGCAGCAGTACGCGATGGCCCGGCGCCGGCGCAGCCGCAAGAAAGACCAATACAGCCAACAAGAATGGAGCCGGGTGGCGCGGCTGCTCGAGCGCAAGTGGAGCCCGCAGCAGATCGTCGGACGCGCGCGGCTGCGGCGCCAGGCGTGCATGAGCAAGGAGACGATCTACCGGCGCGTGCGGCGCGACCGGCGTGCCGGCGGCCAGCTCTGGCGCTGCTTGCGCGTTGTGAGCAAGTTCGGCCGCAAGCACCGCGGCAGCCCCGCCACCAGAGGAAGACTCATCGGCAAGCGCCACATCAGCCAGCGCCCGGCGGCCGTGCAGCGCCGCCGTCAGCTCGGGCACTGGGAAGGCGACACGGTCATGGGGGCCGACCTGCGCCACTGCGTGCTCACGCTGGTCGAGCGTGTCAGCGGCTACGTGGTCATCAAGAAGCTGATAGCGCGCACCAAGGAGCAGGCCGCCGCAGCGTTGAGCGCAGCGATCGCGAGGCTGCGCAACGCGGTGCGAACGATCACGCTGGACAACGGCACCGAGTTCCACGACTACGAGCGTGTGGAGAAGGCGCACGGCGTGCCGTTCTACTTCGCCACGCCCTATCACTCGTGGGAGCGCGGCACCAACGAGAACACCAACGGCCTGATCCGTCAGTACCTGCCCAAGGGCATGTGCATGCGCCACGTCGACCAGGCGCACTGCAATCGCATCGCAGCAGCTCTGAACAACCGACCCAGGCTGCGCCTGGGCTTCAAAACTCCGAGCGAAGTCTTCTTCGCTCGTCCCGGCGGTGTTGCACTTCAAAGTTGACTTCAAGCGGCGCCTCTTGCACGATGGCGTTTGTGCGTTGCTGGTGAGACAGCACAGCGCCACCCTCTGCTGGCGAAGCACCAACGCCACCCACACCGCCGCCGGCATGGGCCGCAGGCCGATGCCGGCCTTTGCACGGCACAGATGCGGCACAGGCGCTGCGTACTCGCAGGGCCGGCGCACACGCAACAGCGCTGCCGAGCAGCACGCACGCCGCGCGCCTGCGAGTGCGCCGCACTTGCGCACAGGCTCTTGGTCTTTGCTCTCGTGCGAGCTTGCGCAGTGCTCGCGTTTGCCTTGGCACTTGCGCGGCGGTGCGCTGCCCGCCAACGGACGGGCAGCCCGGCACAGCGCTCGCGCAAGCTGCTGCGCGGACAACGATTGGTGCGCCGACTGCCAACGGACAGGCGGCCCGGCGCGATGCTGGCGCAAGACACGCGACGCGAACTACGGACGCTGCGATTGACGCGGGGATTGGGCGCATGGGGCGATGGTATTGGCGCCGTCTAACGTTCGACATGAGCGGCGGCAAAAAGGCGCAGCCTTTTTGAACGTCCGCTCGATGGAGGGGTTAGGCCGCAGCCTGGGTGGCTGCACGAGCACGTGCCTGCTCCACAATTCCCACTACTTGCACACACACCTCATGCCACGCATTCTTGCGCCTGGCAACACACCACACAAGAGCCCGCGGTGCATCTTGCGCGAGTGCTGCGCAGTTCACCCTTTCGCATACGCCGCTGACCGCTAGAGAGCACCGACGGACTATTGCTTGGCGCAACAGGTCCTGCAGGTGCGCGTAGTTCAAGGCTCGCCCTCCTTCTTGACACCTCGCTTCTGAAACAGCAGAAACCAGGCCCCCGCCTCGACGAGCACAGCAAGTACTACGAAAACCCAACCCAAGCCCGCACCGAATGCGCCCCAACTGACAGCAGCGCAGGCAAGAAGCAGGAACGCGACAAGGTGCGGCATTCTTGCTGCGGCCTAACGTTCGACATGAGCGGCGGCAAAAAGGCGCAGCCTTTTTGACGTCCGCTCGATGGAGGGGTTAGGCCGCAGACGCATGCTCACTGCCCCACCTTTTTGTTCTTTGACATTCCCATGCGAGCCCGACGTGCGTGCTTGCCTTGAACTACCTCTCCAAGCGGCGCGTCCGGGAGCTTGCGAAAGCTGCGGCGCACAGCGGGATTTCCAAGTGCCTTGTTCTCCACTGTGCTCATGCCTTCTTCCGAACTTTCGCTCTGCGTGGTTCTCAGCGCGTTGTTCAGAACATGCCGTTCCGTCCGACGCTCCAGTGTCTTTGCATCTCGAATTGCAAAGCGCGAGTTCGCGCCGCGCTCGCCATAGACGTTCCTTCGGTCTTTGGCGTAGCTCAGGAGCTTCTTCTGCTTGGGAGTCAACCGCGCTTTCACGTGCGTATTCTCTGCGGCCTAACTTTGATATCTACGACGGCAAAAACTGCCGCCTCTAGTCGCATGCTGCCATCGCTGGCCAGAAATGGCTACTTGTGGCTTCCACAAGTGGTCAGTTCTGAACCACGCGGTCGAGCAGGCCGAGTCGTTTGGCCGCCCGCAACGGCATGCGCCACAAACGTGCCGGAGCGTCCCACTTGGCGCCGCTGTCGCGAACCTGCTCGCGCAAACGCGTTTCGTAGAAACCCACGCGCACGCCGACGATGCGCTCGGCCTTGCCGTTTCTGGCAACGACTGCCACGCAATCGACGATCAGTTCGACTGTGGTGTAACGGTGGCTGCCGTTGGCGTTGCGGCGGTAGCGCACGCACACGAGCGCGTCGCCATAGCGGCGCGCCAGCTTGATGGCGCCGGCCTGCTCGGGGCCGAGCTTTTTCAGTACCCGCATTCCTTCGCGTTCGATCGGCGGCACGTTGGTTCTCCTCCTCGGTTCTGTGTCGGCGCACCACGTGCAGCCGCGGCGAAACGATAGCGCTGCATGCCTTCGCCGTCTCACCGGGCTTTCCCCTCGTTCGAAGGCACGGCCCTAAAATCCGTCTTCGTTTCGAGGAGCGTTGCAACGGAGCGGCTGTAGAGCCCGCTTCCGCCAGGCTCGAAACGGCGTGGTGCCCTCGTTGTGGGTTGCCGCGCTTGCAACGGCGCTCGTCGATGCCGGGAAGCCCACGACGATGACTGCCAAGACAACACCCCTTCCGCCGCCGCTGCGCCTCTCGGGCCTGGAGCCGATCGCCATCGGCGCTGGCTCGCTGTTCGTCAACATCGGCGAGCGCACCAATGTCACCGGCTCCAAGGCCTTCGCGCGCATGATCCTCGGCGGCGAGTTCGAGCAAGCGCTCGCCGTGGCGCGGCAGCAGGTGGAAAACGGCGCGCAGATCATCGACGTCAACATGGACGAGGCGATGCTGGATTCGAAAGCGGCGATGGTGCGCTTTCTGAACCTGATGGCCGGCGAGCCCGAGATCGCGCGCGTGCCGGTGATGATCGATTCGTCGAAGTGGTCGGTCATCGAAGCCGGGCTGCAATGCATCCAGGGCAAAGGCATCGTCAACTCGATCTCGATGAAGGAAGGCGAGGCCGAGTTTCGGCGTCAGGCTACGCTGGTGCGGCGCTACGGTGCTGCGACAGTCGTCATGGCCTTCGATGAAAAAGGCCAGGCCGATACCTTCCAGCGCAAGACGGAGATTTGCGCGCGGGCCTACAAGATCCTGGTCGATGACGTTGGCTTCCCGCCGGAAGACATCATCTTCGACCCGAACATTTTTGCCATCGCCACCGGCATCGAAGAGCACGACAACTACGCGGTGGACTTCATCGACGCCACGCGCTGGATCAAGCAGAACCTGCCGGGCGCGAAGGTCAGCGGCGGTGTCTCCAACGTCAGCTTCTCGTTTCGCGGCAACGACCCGGTGCGCGAAGCGATCCACACCGTGTTCCTGTACCACGCCATCAAGGCCGGCATGGACATGGGCATCGTCAACGCCGGCATGGTCGGCGTGTACGACGATCTCGATGCGGAGTTGAAGGAGCGTGTCGAAGATGTCGTCTTGAATCGGCGCAAGGACGCGGGCGAGCGCCTGATCGAGATCGCCGACCGCGCCAAGAGCATCGGCAAGGACGACAGCGCGCGTCTGGCGTGGCGCGCGGCGGACGTCGAGCAACGCCTGTCGCATGCGCTGGTCCACGGCATCACCGACTTCATCACCGAAGACACCGAAGAGGCCTGGCAGATCGTGCTGTCTCGCGGCGGCCGGCCGCTGCATGTGATCGAAGGGCCGCTGATGGCCGGCATGAACGTCGTCGGCGACTTGTTCGGCCAGGGCAAGATGTTCCTGCCGCAGGTGGTGAAGTCCGCGCGCGTGATGAAGCAGGCCGTGGCGCATCTGTTGCCCTACATCGAAGCCGAGAAAAAAGCTTTGGTCGATGCCGGCGGGCAAGCCAAGGCCAAAGGCAAGATCGTCATCGCCACCGTCCAGGGCGACGTGCACGACATCGGCAAGAACATCGTCACCGTCGTGCTCCAGTGCAACAACTTCGAAGTCGTCAACATGGGTGTGATGGTGCCGTGCCAGGACATCCTGGCCAAAGCCAAGGTCGAAGGCGCCGACATCATCGGCCTGTCGGGCCTGATCACGCCGAGCCTCGAAGAGATGCAGCATGTGGCCGCCGAGATGCAGCGCGACGAGTGGTTCCGCATGAAGAAGATCCCGCTGCTGATCGGCGGCGCAACGACGAGCCGCGTGCACACCGCCGTCAAGATCGCGCCGCATTACGAAGGGCCCGTGGTCTATGTGCCCGATGCGTCGCGCAGCGTCGGCGTGTGCAGCGACTTGCTGAGTGACGAGCGCGCGGCGAAATTCATCATCGACATGACGGCCGATTACGACCGTGTGCGCGAGCAGCATGCCAACAAGAAGGTGGCCAAGATCGTGCCGTTGGCCGACGCGCGCAAGAACAAGACGCCGATCGACTGGGCCGCCTACACGCCGACCAAGCCCAAGTTCCTCGGCCGCCGCGTCTTCCGCAACTACGACCTCACCGAGATCGCGGCCTGCATCGACTGGACGCCGTTTTTCCAGACCTGGGATCTGGCGGGCAAGTTTCCAGAAATTCTGCGCGACGAGATCGTTGGCGCCGAGGCCACGCGCGTCATGTCCGACGGCAAGCGCCTCTTGCAGCGCGTGATCGAGGGCCGTTGGCTGCAAGCGCATGGTGCCATCGGCTTGTACGCCGCGCAGCAGATGAACGACGACGACATCGCCTTCTTCGGTGACGAGTACCGCAACAGCACGCCACTGATGACGTGGCATGGCCTGCGCTTGCAGACCGAGCGGCCGGTCATCGATGGTGTGATGCGCCCCAACCGCTGCCTCGCCGACTACGTGAGCCCCGAGGGCAACGACTACGCCGGCATGTTTGCCGTCAGCATCCACGGCGTCGAGAAGAAAGAAGCGCAGTTCCTCGCCGACCACGACGACTACTCGGCGATCATGTTGAAGGCGCTGGCCGATCGTTTGGCCGAAGCGTTCGCAGAGAGACTTCACCAGCGCGTGCGCACCGAGTTCTGGGGCTACGCGGCGGACGAGTCTCTCGCCAACGCCGACCTCATCGCCGAAAAGTACCAAGGCATCCGCCCCGCGCCCGGCTACCCCGCGTGCCCCGACCACACGCCCAAGCGCGCGCTGTTCCGCACGCTCGGCGTGGCCGAGCTCGGCATGGGTCTGACGGAAAGCCTGGCGATGACGCCGGCGTCGAGCGTGTCCGGCTTCTACATCGCGCATCCCGACGCCGCGTATTTCAACGTCGGCAACATCGGGCAGGACCAGTTGCAGGATTGGGCTGAGCGCAATGCGCTCGACAAGGCGACTGCCGAGCGCGCGTTGGCGCCGTTGTTGGGCTGACTGCCTCACGTCATCGATGACGATCGCCGCGCTGTATCGCCGCGCGTTGGCCCTGCTCGGCGACGAGCGCGGCTTGGCGGGAATCCTGGCCTTCGCCAGCGTCGCCATCGGCCTGATCCAACTCGCGGAGCCGGTGCTGTTCGGCCGCGTCGTCGATGCCATCTCGAAAGGCACGGGCGCCTTCGCGCTGATCGGCCTGTGGGCGGCGCTCGGCCTCGTCGGCATCGGCGCGGGTGTCGCGGTGTCGGTCATCTCCGACCGCCTCGCGCACCGCCACCGCCTGGCCGCCATCGGCGCCGCGTTCGAACGCGCGATGGCGCTGCCGCTCGGCTTCCACGCCGAGCGCGGTTCGGGCGCCGTGATCCGCACCGTGCTCTCGGGCACCGACAGCCTGTTCGGCCTCTGGCTGTCGGTGATGCGCGAGCAGCTCACCGCCATCACCGGCCTGCTGTTCCTCGTGCCCACGGCGATCAGCATGGACTGGCGCATGGCGCTGATCCTGGCCGTGCTGGCGGTGGCTTATGTCTTCATCAACCTGCTCGTCATTCGCAAGACGCGCGCCGGGCAATCGCAGGTCGAGCGTTATCACGCCGACGTGTCGGGCCGCGTCGGCGACGTGCTCGGCAACGTCACCATCGTGCAGAGCTACACGCGCCTGGCCGCAGAGGCCGAGGCGATGCGCGACCTGATGAGCGAGCTGCTGCGCGCGCAGTACCCGGTGCTGACCTGGTGGGGCATCCTGACGGTGATACAGCGCGCGTCGGCGACGATCACGATGGTCGCGGTGTTCGCCGTCGGCGCGTTGCTCGCCGCACGCGGTGAACTCACGGTCGGCCAGATCGTCGCCTTCGTGGGCTTCGCCGGGCTGCTGATCGGCAAGCTCGACCAGATCTCGGGCTTCGTCATCAGCATCAACCAGCGCGCGCCCTCGCTGCGCAACTACTTTGCGCTGCTCGACGAGCCGGCGCTGATTGCCGACGCGCGCGATGCCACGCCGGCGCGTCACGTTGCCGGCGCGGTGCGCTACGACGGCGTGTCGTTCACCTTCGCCGACAAGACGCCGGGGCTGTACGGCATCACGCTCGACGCCGCGCCCGGCGCCACCGTGGCGCTCGTCGGCCCCAGCGGCTCAGGCAAGACGACGACGCTGTCGCTGCTGCTGCGACTGCGCGCGCCCGAGCATGGCCGCATCCTCGTCGATGGCCGCGACATCGCGACGATCACGCTCGACTCGCTGCGCCACCACATCGCCGTCGTCTTCCAGGATGCGGGTTTGTTCAATCGCTCGATCGCCGAGAACGTCGGCATCGGCCGCGCCGGCGCATCGCAGGCCGAGATCGAAGAAGCCTGCCGCCTGGCGGAAGCGCATGACTTCATCGCCGCCAAACCCGGCGGCTACGACTTCGTCATCGGCGAGCGCGGCGTGTCGCTCTCGGGCGGCGAGCGCCAGCGCTTGTCGATCGCGCGCGCGATGCTGAAAGACGCGCCGATCCTGATCTTGGACGAAGCGACGAGCGCGCTCGACGCGCAGACCGAAGCGCGCATCAAGCGCGCGCTCGATCAGCTTCGCCGCGGCCGCACCACGTTCATCATTGCGCACCGGCTGTCCACCGTCGCCAACGCCGACACGATCTACGTGCTCGACAAGGGCCGCATCGTCGAGCACGGCACCTTTGCCGAACTCGACCGCGCCGGCGGCCTGTTCTCGCACATGGTCGCCGAGGGCGGCTTCACCGTGCCGCAGGCGGTGGAGGCGAGCCCAGGGGCCGCCTGATCGGCGTAGGATCGTTGCGTCATCCACCCGGGAGACAACGATGACCCAGACCCCTCACGCTTTCATGCTCGCCGCAGTGCTGGCGCTGACGCCGCCGGCAGCGTTGGCCGCCGACAAGCCCTCTGCAATGGACAAGGCCGAGTCCGCCGTCGCCGGCATGAAACAGAAGGCCAGGCTGGCGACGCTGTGCGACCACTGCGCCGTCGTCGAACGCACGCGCAGCGAGAAGCGCAAAGGCAAGGCGAGCGGCGTCGGCGCCGTGGGCGGCGCGGTGGCCGGCGGCGTGGTCGGCAACAAGACGACCGACAGCACCATCGGCACTGTCGGCGGCGCGGCCGTCGGCGGCTTGCTCGGCAACGAGATCGAAAAGCGCGTCAAGCGCACGCGAGTCTGGATCACGACGGTGACGATGAAAGACGGCAGCACGCGCAAGTTCGAAGCCGCCAACGATCCGAAGTGGGTCGCCGGCACCGTGGTCGAGGTCGGCACCGACGGGCACTTGAAGAAGCACTGAGTCGTTGCCGCCGCTCAGCTATAGAACACATCCAGCGTCGGAAACGCCGCGCGGCTGCGCAGGCAATCCCAAAGATAAATCGCCAACCCCGGGTCGCCGGTCCACAGCGAGTAGCGCAGTTGCCCGACCTGCTGCTCGTCGGCCTGCATCTGCGCAATGGCGTGCATCGCAAACGCGCGTGCCCGTTCGAGCCACCGCGCGTCGCCCGTGCGCTCGAACAACTTCAGCAACGCATAACCGTTGCCGCCGGTGCCGTGGCAGAGGTTCGAGCCTTTGGCGAGCGGCCCTGCAGCCCATGTCGCTTCGCCGGCCGCGATGAGCAGGGCATCCAGCTCCGCGCCGGGCATGTCGGCCAGGCAGATGACGAAGCCGGGCGCGCCGTGGCAGAACTGCATCAGCAGGCGCGGCG
>CAWFJZ010000041.1:0-19874 GCA_963816315.1 uncultured beta proteobacterium | reverse complement strand
AACAACTCCGGCCTGTCGAAGAAGGACTATCTCGAACAGCTCGAACCGATGCAGCTCGAGCTGAACCAGATGGCGCGTTGGCTGCAAGCCAAGGGCAAGCGCCTGCTGGTCATCATCGAAGGCCGCGACACGGCGGGCAAGGGCGGCATCATCTCGGCAATAGCCGAGACGCTGAACCCGCGCCAGTGCCATGTCGTCGCACTCGGCAAACCGAGCGAGCGCGAGCGCACGCAGTGGTACTTCCAGCGTTATGTGCCGTTTCTGCCGGCGGCCGGCGAGATCGCGCTCTTCGACCGCAGTTGGTACAACCGCGCGGGGGTCGAGCCGGTGATGGGCTTTTGCACGCCGCAGGAAACGGCGGCGTTCCTCAAAGCGGCGCCGGCGTTCGAGAAGCTGCTCGTCGATGACGGCGTGCTGCTGTTCAAGTATTGGCTCACCGTCGATCAGGCGCAGCAGGAAGCGCGTTTTGCGGAGCGCCTGGAAGACCCGATGAAGCGCTGGAAGCTTTCGCCGATCGACCTGAAGGCGCGCGAAAAATACGCGGCCTACACGAAAGCGCGCGAGGCCATGCTCGAAGCCACGCACACCAAGAGCGCACCGTGGACGCTGGTCGATTTCAACGATCAGCGCATCGGCCGCTTGAAGCTGATCCGGCATCTGCTCGATCACCTGCCCGACACCGAGGTGCCCGACGAGAAGATCGTCTTTCCGCCATTGCCGGGCAGGCCGTTGAAAGAGTCGTTCAAGGGCAAGTTGCAGCCCATCTGAAGTCCCTGCTGCCCGTGTTCCTTTCGTAGCGACTTCACGCCGCCATCGGCCTACAGTCGGCGGCCGAGCGCACCGGGCGGTGCGTTTTTCAGTTTCAGTTCTCGAAGGAGTACCACCGTGGCTTCGATCATCGAATCAATCGCGTCGTCATTCGGCCCGAACGTCATCGGCAAGCTCGCGCCGGCGCTCGGTGTGGACAGCAGTGCCGTCGGCAAGGGCCTCGGCGCGCTAGGGCCCTTGTTGCTCAACGGCATGTCGAGCATGGCCGGCACACCGGCCGGCGCGCAAGGGTTGTTGAAGGCCTTGCCGCAGGGCGGCGGCGGTATGTTGTCGAGTCTGCTCGGCGGCGTGTTCAGCGGCGGCGGCACTTCCGCGCTCGGCGGTGGCGGCGGCATCCTCTCGTCGCTGCTCGGGCCCGGCATCAACGCGGTGGGCGCGTCTATCTCGCGCGCGGTCGGCTTCAACGTCGCGCCATTGTTGAGCCTGGTCGCGCCGGCCGCCCTCGGCGCGGTGGCGAAGATGGTCAAGGACAAGGGCCTGAACGCGGCCAACATCGGGCCGGCGCTGGCGCAGGAGAAGTCGGCGTACTTCGACAACCCGGCCAACGCCGAGAACGTGTCGCTGGTGCGCGCCGCAGTGGCGGCCGGCGACAAGGCCGCGACGACGATTCACGGCTACGGCGCTGACTGGTCGCGCGTGCAGGCCGCGCCTGCGGCGGCGTTGATGATGGTGGCGACTTCCGACTTGTCGGGCCCGGTCGGCTCGATCAAGGAAGTGCAGGCCGCGACCAAGGCGCTTGCGGGCGCGGCGCACAAGGCCGAGCCCACGTCGCTGCTCGCCGCGGCGTTCGGTTCGGGCATCGACACCGACATGCTGAAGCAGGTGCGCGGACTCGCGCCGACGAAAGACAAGCTGCTCGACATCGTCAAGGCCGGCGCGGCGTCCGTCGCCGCGAAGTCGCCGGCCGAAGCCGCGGCCTACAAGGCGACGATCCTCGCCGTGGCGAAGGCCGCGGCCGAGGCGTCGAAGGAAGGCGGCTTCCTCGGCATCGGCGGCACGCTGGTCAGCAAGGACGAGCAGGCGGCGCTCGATCAGTTGGGCGCCGCGTTGGCGTAGCGCTCACGCGGGCGCGTCGATCCAGACGCGCCCGTGTTCGATCTTCGCGGCATAAACGCGGATCGGCTGCATGGCCGGTTCGCACGTCGGCGCGCCGCTGCGCACATCGAAGCGGCCCTGGTGCAGCGGGCATTCGATCTCGTGGCCTTCGAGGAAACCTTCGCACAAGCGGCCGGCGCCATGCGTGCAGACGTTGTCGGTGGCGAAGGGCACGCCATCGATGCAGTGCAGCGAGATGTCATGGCCGTTCGGTGTGACGGCGATCGACGCACCTTCGAAGAGATCGTCTTGTGCTGCAACGTCGAGCCAGGTCATGAGGCCCCCAAGGCGCTGCGCGCAGGCCCCCCGAGGGGGCGCGAGCAGCTTGGGAGCGGCCCGGCGCTGCTCATATTGGATAGATGAGTGAGTTGGCAATCAGCTCGCTGTCGAAGACCACGAGCTTGTCGGCAAAGCGAAGTCCATCAGGCGTGGCGGCGATCGTGTCGAGATAGCGCCCGACGTTGAACACCGTGCTCGGCTCGCTCGGCTTGGTGCGAAACACCGCGTAGTTGGCTTCGGCCCTCATCGTGTCGCCGCGCTCTTCGAGCACTCGCGGCACGCCGATCACATGGCGCTGGTAATACGGCTCGTGGAACAGCGTGTTCGAGATGCCGTAGACGCGGTCGCGCAGCATGCCCTGGCTCTCGAACGCCATCGTGCACAGCGGCAGGCCCTGATCGAAGTTCTCGCGCGGCTGCACGCGGTAGCGGCAGTCGGCGGTGAAGAACGCGGGCCAGCGTTCCCAGTCGCCGGCATCGAGCACGGCTGCGTAGTCGGCGTAGAGCGCGAGCAGTTGCTGGAAGCGCTCAGAACTCACAACGCCATCACCTCGCGCCAGTACGAGTACATGCCGCGGATCAGCGTCTCGGTGACCATGTGCTCGGTGTCGCCGACCTCGCGCCCGCCGAGTTCGGCAAGTGTCGAGCGCGCGTCGTTGACATCGAAATTGTTCTGGCTGAACTCGATGACTTCGCCGTCGTCGGCCGAGACGAACCCCGCAGGCCCGAACAGATTGGCCTGGCGCAATCGGCGCTGCGTCATCTCCGCCGTGTCGTCCTCGAAGCCGAAATGCGTCCACACGAAATCGAACTCGCCGGGGCCGCGCGGCTGGATGTGGCGCGTGGACACGCTGTTGACCTGCTGCTGGAAGATCACGCTCGGGAACAGCGTCATCATCACCGCGGTCGGCCCGCCCCACCAGGCTTCCGGCACCACGTCGAGAAAGCGGTCGTCGTTCAACTCCATCGCCGCCTTGAAGCTGGTCACGCCCGAGGTGACTTCGGCATTCGCGCTCTTCGCCGCGCCGCGCTCGGAGATCATCGCCGCGTGGCGGTGCTTGGCGTCCATGCGCAATTGCGACTTGTTGTCGGCGCGCCAGAGGCCGAAGGTGACGAACCAGGTGTGCAACAAGCCCGGGTGGTACGGGTCCTTGATGTTCTCCTGCATCAGCTTCCAGTTGCCCGGGATGCGCTGGCGGCTGCGGCCGAGCAGCGTCAACTGGCGGCCGTTGAACAGGCGGTCGTACCAGCGCAGCATTTCGGGGCCGAGAAAACTTTCGAACGCTTCGACCTCGGCATCGAAGGTCGCGAAGACCACACCGCCGCGGCGCGCCACGCGCAACTTGGTCAGGCCATGCTCGCTGTTCTTGAAGTCGGCCGGCATGCCGCCTTGCCATGCACCGTCTTGCCGCACGCCGCGCTTCAGCGGCACGCCTTGCAGATCGCCGGCGAGGCTGTAGCTCCACTGGTGGTACGGGCAGACGAAATCTTTCTTGTTGCCGTGGCGCTCGCGGCAGAAGCGCATGCCGCGGTGCGCACAGACGTTTTCGACGACGTGGATCGTGTCGCCATCGGCATCGCGCACGACGATCACCGAACGCTCGCCGATCACCGTGCGGATGAAGTCGCCAGCCTTCGGCAGCTCGGCTTCGAGCGCGACATAACACCAGTGGCCGCGGTAGAACAGGCGCTCGAGCTCGCGCTGATAGACGGCCGCGTCGGTGTAGGCCCAGAAGGGAGTCTGGTGGGTTTGTGGGCCGGACCAGGACGGCATCGAAGTGTTGGGATTCACGGCCCAACGACTGTATCGCCTAGGGTCTGTCAACGCTATCGGCGAGCCCTCCGATAGCGTTAACAGGCCCTAGCGCGCCACCGTGAATCAACCGATCCAGGGCTTGTTCGTCAGCTCGTTCGGGTTGGCTGCGCCTGCGCTTGCGGCGAAATGCTGTTCGAGCAGCGCTTCGACGGCGTCGATCGCCAGACCCAGGCCTTGTTCGAACTTGCCGGCGCGCAGCGGCTCGCGCATGTGCTCGACGATCGTTTTCCACTGCGCATCGGGCACGCGCGCCTTGAGCCCGCGGTCGGCGACGATCTCGATCGCGTGTTCAGCGTACAGCAGGTAGATCAGCACGCCGTTGTTGTGCTCGGTGTCCCAGACGCGCAGCTTGCCGAACATGGCGATCGCGCGGTCGCGCACCGACAGGCGCTTCCACAAGTACGACGTCGGCAGGCCGGCCTCGATGCACAGGCGGATCTCGCCGCTGTGCTTTTTCTCGCTGTCGTGCACGCGGGCTTCGAGGCGCTTCAACGCGGCGTCGTCGAGCACGCGGCGCACGTCGGCCTCGTCGTACGAGCGGTGCTTGAGGATGCGCATCAGGCGACTCATCACCAGCCTCCTCCCGCGCCGCCGCCGCCGAAGTCGCCACCGCCGCCGGAGCTGAAGCCGCCGCCGCCGCCGCCACCGCCGCCCATGCCGCCGGTCCAGCCGCTGCCGCCCACCCAGCCGCCGTGGTGGCGGCTGCTGGTGCGTGCGAAGCGCGAGCCAAATCCGCCGAGCAGCGCCAGCACGAAGCCGATGACGCCGCCGATGCCGGCGAACAAGAGGCTCTGCGTGACGAACCAGGCAATGCCGCCGCCGGCCGCGCCCGCGGCGAGCGAGCCGAGGCCGCGGCCGAAGATGCCGCGCAGCACCGTGGCCAGGATCGGCAGCGCGACAAAAGCGAACAACAGCAATTCGAACGGCGCAAAGCCGAAGTCGCCGGCACCGCCGCCGCGCGAGCGGTCCCGCGCTGTCGGCGCCGGCAGGTTCTCGCCCTTGATGCGCGAGATCAACGCATCGACGCCGGCATCGATGCCGCCGGCAAAGTCGCCCTGCTTGAAGCGCGGCGTGATCGTTTCGGCGACGATCTTGCGCGCCGCGAGGTCAGGCACCGCGCCTTCGAGCGCCTTGGCCGGCGCGATCCACAGCTTGCGGTCGTTCTTGGCAACGATGACCAGCAGGCCATCGCCGACATCGCGCCGCCCGATCTTCCACGTCTCGCCGACACGCTGCGCAAACGACGCGATGTCTTCCGGCTGCGTCGTCGGCACCATCAGCACGACGATCTGCGGCCCGGCCTCGGCCTCGAAGGCCGCCAGCTTGGCGATCAGGTTCTGCGACTCGACAGCCGTGAGCGTGCCCGTCAGGTCGATGACGCGCTCCGACAGCGGCGGCACCGCCACCAGCGGTTGAGCGCGCGCGATGCTGCAAAACAGCAGCATGAACACAGCGCCGAACAGCAGCGTCAGCCGCTGAAGCCGAACCATATTGGGCCGTCTCAGGTTCGCCCGCGCGACCGCCGCGGAACTGGCTTTGCCAGGCCGCTGGCGGTGCCCCCTTGAGGGGGAGCGCCGCAGGCGCTACGGGGGTGGGCCATTTACTTGGAAGCTGGCTTTTCGAAGCTCACCGGCGGCGGCGTCGAGATCTGCGCTTCATTGGCCACCGTGAAGCTCGGCTTGACCGCATAGCCGAAGATCATCGCCGTCAAATTGGTCGGGAACTGGCGCGCCAGCGTGTTGTAGTCGGCCACCGTCTTGATGTACTTGTTGCGCGCCACGGTGATGCGGTTCTCGGTGCCTTCCAATTGCACGCGCAGATCCTGAAAGCCCTGATTGGCCTTTAGGCTCGGGTAGTTCTCGGTGACGACCAGCAGGCGGCACAAAGCGCTCGACAACTCGCCCTGCGCCGCCTGGAACTTGGCAAACGCTTCCGGGTTGTTGATCGTCTCCGGCGTGACCTGCATCGACGTCGCCTTGGCGCGCGCCTCGACCACTTTCGTCAGCGTCTCCTGCTCGAAGTTGGCTTCGCCTTTGACGGTGGCGACGATGTTCGGAATCAGATCGGCGCGGCGCTGGTACTGGTTCAGCACCTCGGCCCACGAACCCTTGACGGTTTCGTCGAGCGTTTGAAATTGGTTGTAGCCGCAGCCGGAAAGCGTGAGCGCGGCGCCGAGCGCGGCGAGCCAGGAAATTGCAGAGCGGGTCACTGACATCGGTGATCTCCTTCTTGGTGAAGTGGGGCGAATGCTACCCGTGGCCGCCAGATGGGACCTCGGGGCTTTCCTTCAAGGGCGGGCGGCGTCGGCTCTGAATCTATCAGGCGGCAGCGCACTCCCTGACGGTGTCCCAGGTGCGCGTCGTGATCGATGCGCCGAAGGTCTTTTCGAGCAGCGTCATGAACACCGGGCCGCGCGGGCCAGGCACATAGGCCGAGAAGACCTCGCGTTCGTCGGCGCGAAGGATGCGGGCCTCGTCGCGCTCGATCGGCGTGCTGATCGCGATGCCCTGCGGTTCGCGCAGGAAGGTCACAACGCGCTTGGCGCCCGGCGGCAACTCGAAGGCCGCATAGGGGTCTGCGGCCAGCATCGTCTGCAGCATGTCAGCCGGGCGCACGAAGGTCTGGAACGAGCGGCCGAGCGCGGCCTGCATCGCCGCCTCGGCCTTGCGCTGCAGCGAGTCCTCCTTCGACGCGCGGGCATCGAAGACCACGTTGCCGCTCGACAAGACCGTCTTGACCTTGGTGAACCCGGCCTGCTCGAAGCAACGCTTCAATTCGGGCATCTTGGCGTTCACGGGGCTGACGCCGCGAAGGAAGGCAACGTAGCGGGGCATGCGGTTTTCAGACTCGAAACGATCCGCGAAAGCCTCTGGCCGCGTAGTACGACTGCGCGCCGTTGTGATAGACGAACACCTTGCCGTAGCGCCGATCGCAGAAGAGCGCGCCGCCGAGCGCTCGAACGTCCGGCGGCGTCTCGATCCAGCTCGACGTCTTCGCATCGAACTCGCCGAGCGTCTGCAACGCCCGGTACTGCTCCTCCGTCAGCAGCTCGATGCCCATTGCCGCCGCCATTTCGACCGCGCTGTTCTCCGGCCTGTTCTCTTTGCGGGACTCGCGCGCGTCGGCGTCGTAGCAGGTGCTTCTGCGGCCGATGGGGCTTTCGGCGGCGCAGTCGCAGAAGGTGAAGTGGCCGGACACCTTGTCCCGGCCAATCACGTCCGGCTCACCCCCCGTGGCTTCCATCGCTTGCAGTGACGTGAGCGCATCGGGATTCGCGTCGAGCCTGGCGAGCACCTCTGCCCAGGCGATGCCGGAATGCCGGCGCATGTTCTTCTCGAAGCGCAACTTCAGTGCCTGCAGCAGCGCTTCGCGTTCTTTCGTCTTCATGGTCTTCGCGTATTCAAAGTGTCAGCTGCGAAACGCCGCGGTGTGTTGCTGCCCTGCGTCTGCGATTTCGTCCCAGCCGGCCTTCGAGCCCACCCAGATGTGGTGAATGACTTTGAGCGCGTCACCGCCCTGGGTGATGGCGCCGGCAGGCACGTACATCTTCGTCGGATCGTTCTCACCGGGCACCGGAGAGCCGCAGACATTGCAGAACCACGCTTGCCAGTTCGCGTTCGGCTTCTTCCACGTGGCGATGCGCTCCTCTCCCCGCAGCCACCGGAACTGCTCGTTCGCAACGAGTACCACCGCGATCCCGTTGCTGCCCGTGAACCGGCGACAGATCGAGCAGTGGCAGACGAAGACGCCCGAGAGGTCCGCGTCGATCTCGAACTGAACCGCGCCGCAATTGCATTGCCCGCTGGCCATGCCCTACTTGCCGGTGAAGTTGGCGACGTAATAGGCCAGCACATCGAGGTCCGCCGCCGGCACCTGGCTCAACGCTTCCGTCATCGCACGGGTGTAGCCCGGACGGTCGCCCGACTTGAAGCCCTGCAGCGTCCGGCGCACGTAGTCTTCCTTCTGGCCGCCGATGCGCGGCACCTGCTGGCCGCCCGACAGGTCTTCGCCATGGCAGAAGGTGCACTTGTGCTGCTGCGCGAGCGCGCGTCCCTTGCTCATGCGCGCCGCATCGGGCGCTGCGGCGGGCGCCGGTGCGGGCACGGGCGGCAGCGTGCCGATGTGGTCGGAGAAGCCGCGCAGGTCCGCGTCTTTCATCGGCTTGGCCAGCGCGATCATCGCTTCGTTGTCGCGGCGGCCCTCGCGGAACAGGAACAGCTGCGTGATCGTGTACAGCGACGGCTGGCCGGCGAGCACCGGCACGCCGGGCATGTCGCTGCGGCCGTTGGCGCCGTGGCAGGCCGCGCACACGGTGGCAAAGCGCTGCGCGTAGTCGGCGGCGCCGGCCGTGGCGGCGGGCGTTGCGGCGGCGCTCGCGCCGGCCGCGGGCTTTTTCTTCGCTTGCGCTTGCGCATGCGCAGATGAGCCCGCCGCCACGGCGAGCGACGCCAGCGCGGCCCATGCCGCGATGCGTCGCCAGGCCATCACGTCACTTCCCGCCGTAGCTGATGCGGTAGATCGCACCGGCGTGGTCGTCGCTGACGAGCAGCGAGCCGTCCTTCATGACGAGAAAATCCACCGGCCGGCCGAGGTAGCCGTTGTTCTCGACGAAGCCCGTCATGAACGGCTCGACCTTCGCGCCGCCCTTGCCGTCCGGCCACGCCACCGACACGTCGGCGTACTTCTTGGTGCGGTTCCACGGGCCGTGTCGGGCGATGAACATCGCGCCCCGGTACTTCGCGGGGAACATCTTGCCGGTGTAGAACTTCAAGCCGAGCGAGCCGGCGTGTGGCCCGAGAAACGCGGCAGGCTTTTGGTAGTCGTCGCATGATTTGCCCCAGCCGAACTCGGGGTCGGGGATGCTGCCCTGATGGCAATACGGGTAGCCGAAATGCTGCTTGCCGGGTTTTGTGACGACGTTGAGCTCGTCGTTGGGCAGCTCTTCGCTCAACCAGTCGCGGCCGTTGTCGGTGAACCAGAGGTTGCCGGTCTTCGGGTCGAAGTCGAAGCCGACCGTGTTGCGCACGCCCGAGGCGATGGTCTCGACGCCCGAGCCGTCGAGGTTCATGCGATAGATCTTTGCGTACTCGCCCGGATCGCAGATGTTGCACGGCGCGCCGATCGGGTAGTAGAGCTTGTCCTTGTGGATGCGCAGGAACTTCCAGCTGTGGTCGCTGCCGCCCGGCAGCTTGTCGGTCAGCACCTTGCCTTCGCCGATGTTGTCGAGCTTGTCCTCGACGTTGTCGTAGCGCACGATCTTCTTGTTGGTGGCGAAGAACAGCGTGCCCTTGTGGAACTCGATGCCCGTGGCCTGCTCGGTCTTGTCGATGATGACCTTGGGCTCGCGCTTGCCGCCCGCCGCCTTCTCGGGCAGCACATAGACCTTGTTGCCGACGAACAGCGTGCTGACGAAGATGTTGCCCTTGTCGCCCTGGCGCATCTCGCGCGCGTCGAGCACGCCCGAGGCCCAGGTCTCGACCTTGAAGCCCGGCGGCAGCTTGAACTTCTTCGTCGGCAGCTGGTCGGCGGCGGTCGGAATCGGGAACGCCGGCACCGGCGCCATCTTCATCGCCGAGTCGGTCTTCGGCCGGCCCTTGGCCCAGCCCGGTTCGGGTTCCTGCGCCGACGTGGTGGCGGCCGCGCACAACAGCGCCGCGGCGGCGGTGATGGAAAGCAATCGACTCTGATGCATGTCTCACCTCTCGGGTTGGTAGTGGCGGGAGTCATGTGCCCGGGGCGACGCGCTCGGGCAGCGGATGACGCTTGAAAATCGGGTTTGCATTGGACGCCGAACGCGCGCTGCGAGTCAATGCACCCGCGGCACGAACTCTTGCCGTGCTGAACCGCCACCCATAGACTCGCCGAGCTCGCAAGCGGGCCGGCCCGCCTGTGGCCCAACAGCTCAACTGCCCGAGTTTCAGGAGATCACCATGCCCAAGCGCGAGTTCGCCCTTGCCCTGCTGCTCGTTGCCTGCGCGCCAGCGATTGCAGCCGATGCGCCGCGCGAGACCGTTGCGCCTGCTTACGCCTACCCGATAGTCAACGTTCCCGGCAAGTCCATCACGTCCTTGATCGTGACCTACCCACCCGCAGGCAAGACGCCTTCGCATCGCCACGGCAAAGCCTTTGTCGTCGCGTATGTGCTCGAAGGATCGATTCGCAGCAAGTTGAACACTGGAGAGGTGCGCATCTACAAGGCCGGGGAAAGCTGGACCGAGAGGCCCGGCACCTTGCACGCGGTCAGCGAGAACGCGAGCGCAACGGAGCCCGCCAAGTTGCTGGCGGTGCTGATCCACGACTCGAAGGCAAAGGACCTCTTGACCTTCGAGCGGGCAACCGGCAAACCGACGAAGTAAGTTGGATGCGAGGGCAGCGCGCTTTGCGGGTGGCCCTGCTCTAGACCGCACCTTCAGCGCAGCGCCTCGCGCACGACCTTCGGATGCTTGCGAGCGATGCGAATGAGCGCTTGCGCTGCCCCCGACGGAGACCTGCGACCTTGCTCCCACTCTTGCAACGTGCGCTTGGAGATGCTCAGCGCGGAGGCGGACTCGGCCTGCGACATGCCCGTGTTCTGCCGTGCCTCCACCACTTCGTTCTGCGCGACCTGCGTGACGCGCGCGAAGTTGCGCGCCTTCATTTCGCGCACGGAGTGCAGCAGTTTCAAGCCCAGTACTTCGCCTGAGGACGGCGCGGATGCCTCTTTACGGGTGACCATCTTCTACCTCCTTGCGGATTTCTTTGAGAGACCCTTGGCGGAATGTTGTCCTTCGCGGCCTTGGGGTAGAGGAGCAGCATGCACAGCTCGCCTCACCAGTGAGAGCGCGACTTCCATGGTGCCGCCTAACGTTGGAGATGAGCGGCAGCTAGAGGCGTGCGAAGCACGCCGGAAACTGTCCGCTCGATTGACGGGTTGGGCGTCACGTTTCCAACGCGCGCAAGAGCTTCGGATGCTTGACAGCGACCTTCAGCAGTGTGCGCGCGGCACCCGTGGGCTCCCGGCGCCCCTGCTCCCAGTCTTGGAGCGTTCGCGCCGACACCCCCAGCAGTTGCGCGAACTCTTGCTGCGACAGGCCGACACTGGCTCTTGCCTCGGCTGCCGCGGGCAGCTTGACCTTCGAGACGCGAGCGGCTTGGCCGCGCCGCATTTGCTTGACCGAAGCCAGCAGGTCGGCCTGAAACTTCTGAACTTCAGATCGCATCTTCAACCCCTTTCTTCAATTGCGCGAGGAACGACGCGGGCAAGTTGTCGAACTTCGCTTTGGAGTAAACGATCAGCAGCCACACCGCACCGTCGGATGCCAGGAAGTACATGACGCGCGCACCGCCGCGCTTGCCCGTACCCGACCTCGACCACCTGACTTTGCGACAACCCCCGGACTCACGAATGATGTCCCCGGCTTCCGGATTGGCGGCGATGAAGTTGATGAACTCTTGGCGCTCGGCCTCAGACCAGACTTCGGCGGCGTACCGGACGAAGACAGGTGTTTCGGCAACCGTGCGCATGCCGCATGCTACGGCATTGCCGTATTCGGCGCAAGGCCACGCTCATCGCTCTTTGTCTCGGTGAATGGTTCAGCAGTGAAGAAGACTGGGCAGATGTGACCAAACACCGAACAACTCAGCTCTGCAGTGCGGAACTGGTTGATCCGTTCCCAGCGCTTCGGCTGAAGGCAAAGAATCTTCTCAATCGCCTCGAAAATCTCTCGCTCCGTCCTCAGCTCTCCAGACTTGACGGCATCGATCCAACTCTTGTAGCTCCGCTTGACCTGTGCAATTGGAATCGGGTCTTCATCATGGATCAGCGGGAAGAACTCGACCAGCGGACCATATGGGCAGTACTTCAACTCCCAGCATGGCTTGCACACGACATGCTTGAACCGCGGTTTCTTTGGCGTGGCCTTCGGTTTCGCGGACGTGCGTTTCGTCGGCATGTGCAACCTAACTTGTTTGTGAACGGCAGCTAAAAACTGCCGCCTCTGGCCGCATGCTGCCATCGCTGGCCAGAAATGGCTACATGTGGCTTCCACAAGTGGTCAGTTCTGAACGACGCGGTCGAGCAGGCCGAGTCGTTTGGCCGCCCGCAACGGCATGCGCCACAAACGTGCCGGAGCGTCCCACTTGGCGCCGCGGTCGCGAACGTGCTCGCGCAAACGCGTTTCGTAGAAACCCACGCGCACGTCGACGATGCGCTCGGCCTTGCCGCTCCTGGCAACGACTGCCACGCAGTCCACGATCAGTTCGACGGTGGTGTAGCGGTGGCTGCCATTGGCATTGCGGCGGTAGCGCACGCATATCAGCGCGTCGCCGTAGCGGCGCGCCAGCTTGATGGCGCCGGCCTGCTCGGGGCCGAGCTTTTTCAGTACCCGCATTCCTTCGCGTTCGATCGGCGGCACGATGATGGCTCTCCTGCGTGGTTCCGTGTCGGCGTAGTGCGTGTAGCCGCGTGTTCTCTCAAGGGGCTTCGACAAGCTCAGCCCGAACGGAGCTGGTGAACGGAGCTTGCAGACGCCTTCGCACGGGGCCACTAAAATCCACCCTCGTTTCGAGGAGCGTTGCAACGGGGCGGCTGTAGAGCCCGCTTCCGCCAGGCTCGAAACGGCGTGGTGGCCTCGTTGTGGGTTGCCGCGCTTGCAACGGCGCTCGTCGATGCCGGGATGCCCACGACGATGACTGCCAAGACAACACCCCTTCCGCCGCCGCTGCGCCTCTCGGGCCTGGAGCCGATCGCCATCGGCGCCGGTTCGCTGTTCGTCAACATCGGCGAGCGCACCAACGTCACCGGCTCCAAGGCCTTCGCACGCATGATCCTCGGCGGCGAGTTCGAACAGGCGCTGGCCGTGGCGCGGCAGCAGGTCGAGAACGGCGCGCAGATCATCGACGTGAACATGGACGAGGCGATGCTCGATTCGAAGGCGGCGATGGTTCGCTTTCTGAACCTGATGGCCGGCGAGCCCGAGATCGCGCGCGTGCCGGTGATGATCGACTCGTCGAAGTGGTCGGTCATCGAAGCCGGGCTGCAATGCATTCAAGGCAAGGGCATCGTCAACTCGATCTCGATGAAAGAAGGCGAGGCCGAGTTCCGCCGCCAGGCCACGCTGGTGCGGCGCTACGGCGCTGCGACCGTCGTCATGGCCTTCGATGAAAAAGGCCAGGCCGACACCTTCCAGCGCAAGACGGAGATTTGCGCGCGCGCCTACAAGATCCTGGTCGATGACGTTGGCTTCCCGCCGGAAGACATCATCTTCGACCCAAACATCTTTGCCATCGCCACCGGCATCGAAGAGCACGACAACTACGCCGTCGATTTCATCAACGCCACGCGCTGGATCAAGCAGAACCTGCCGGGCGCGAAGGTCAGCGGCGGTGTCTCCAACGTCAGCTTCTCGTTTCGCGGCAACGACCCGGTGCGCGAAGCGATTCACACCGTGTTCCTCTACCACGCCATCAAGGCCGGCATGGACATGGGCATCGTCAACGCCGGCATGGTCGGCGTGTACGACGATCTCGATGCGGAGTTGAAGGAGCGTGTCGAAGACGTTGTCTTGAATCGGCGCAAGGACGCGGGCGAGCGCCTGATCGAGATCGCCGACCGCGCCAAGAGCATCGGCAAGGACGACAGCGCGCGCCTGGCGTGGCGCGCGGCGGACGTTCGAGCAACGCCTGTCGCATGCGCTGGTCCACGGCATCACCGACTTCATCACCGAAGACACCGAAGAGGCCTGGCAGATCGTGCTGTCTCGCGGCGGACGGCCGCTGCATGTGATCGAAGGGCCGCTGATGGCCGGCATGAACGTCGTCGGCGATCTGTTCGGCCAGGGCAAGATGTTCCTGCCGCAGGTGGTGAAGTCCGCGCGCGTGATGAAGCAGGCCGTCGCGCATCTGTTGCCCTACATCGAGGCCGAGAAGAAAGCGCTGGTCGATGCCGGCGGTGAAGCCAAGGCCAAGGGCAAGATCGTCATCGCCACCGTCAAGGGCGACGTGCACGACATCGGCAAGAACATCGTCACCGTCGTGCTTCAGTGCAACAACTTCGAAGTCGTCAACATGGGCGTGATGGTGGCGTGCCAGGACATCCTCGCCAAAGCCAAGGTCGAAGGCGCCGACATCATCGGCCTGTCGGGCCTGATCACGCCGAGCCTCGAAGAGATGCAGCATGTGGCCGCCGAGATGCAGCGCGACGAGTGGTTCCGCATGAAGAAGATCCCGCTGCTGATCGGCGGCGCAACGACGAGCCGCGTGCACACCGCCGTCAAGATCGCGCCGCATTACGAAGGGCCCGTGGTCTATGTGCCCGATGCGTCGCGCAGCGTCGGCGTGTGCAGCGACTTGCTGAGTGACGAGCGCGCGGCGAAATTCATCATCGACATGACGGCCGATTACGACCGTGTGCGCGAGCAGCATGCCAACAAGAAGGTGGCCAAGATCGTGCCGTTGGCCGACGCGCGCAAGAACAAGACGCCGATCGACTGGGCCGCCTACACGCCGACCAAGCCCAAGTTCCTCGGCCGCCGCGTCTTCCGCAACTACGCCCTCACCGAGATCGCGGCCTGCATCGACTGGACGCCGTTTTTCCAGACCTGGGATCTGGCGGGCAAGTTTCCAGAAATTCTGCGCGACGAGATCGTTGGCGCCGAGGCCACGCGCGTCATGTCCGACGGCAAGCGCCTCTTGCAGCGCGTGATCGAGGGCCGTTGGCTGCAAGCGCATGGTGCCATCGGCTTGTACGCCGCGCAGCAGATGAACGACGACGACATCGCCTTCTTCGGTGACGAGTACCGCAACAGCACGCCACTGATGACGTGGCATGGCCTGCGCTTGCAGACCGAGCGGCCGGTCATCGATGGTGTGATGCGCCCCAACCGCTGCCTCGCCGATTACGTGAGTCCCGAGGGCAACGACTACGCCGGCATGTTCGCCGTCAGCATCCACGGCGTGGAGAAGAAGGAAGCGCAGTTTCTCGCCGACCACGACGACTACTCAGCGATCATGTTGAAGGCATTGGCCGATCGTTTGGCCGAAGCGTTCGCAGAGAGACTTCACCAGCGCGTGCGCACCGAGTTCTGGGGCTACGCGGCGGACGAGTCGCTGGCCAACGCCGACCTCATCGCCGAAAAATACCAAGGCATCCGCCCCGCGCCCGGCTACCCCGCGTGCCCCGACCACACACCCAAGCGCGCGCTGTTCCGCACGCTCGGCGTGGCCGAGCTCGGCATGGGGCTGACGGAGAGTCTGGCGATGACGCCGGCGTCGAGCGTCAGCGGTTTCTACATCGCGCATCCGGACGCCGCGTACTTCAACGTCGGCACTATCGGGCAAGACCAGTTGCAGGATTGGGCCGAGCGCAACGCACTCAACAAGGCGACTGCCGAGCGCGCGTTGGCGCCGTTGTTGGGCTGACTGCTTCACGTCATCGATGACGATCCCCGCGCTGTACCGCCGCGCGTTGGCCCTGCTCGGCGACGAGCGCGGCTTGGCGGGAATCCTGGCCTTCGCCAGCGTCGCCATCGGCCTGATCCAACTCGCGGAGCCGGTGCTGTTCGGCCGCGTCGTCGATGCCATCTCGAAAGGCACGGGCGCCTTCGCGCTGATCGGCTTGTGGGCGGCGCTCGGCCTCGTCGGCATAGGAGCCGGCGTCGCGGTGTCGGTCATCTCCGATCGCCTCGCGCACCGCCATCGCCTGGCCGCCATCGGCACCGCGTTCGAGCGCGCGATGGCGCTGCCGCTCGGCTTCCACGCCGAGCGCGGCTCCGGCGCTGTGATCCGCACCGTGCTCTCGGGCACCGACAGTCTGTTCGGCCTCTGGCTGTCGGTGATGCGCGAGCAGCTCACCGCCATCACAGGCCTGCTGTTCCTCGTGCCCACGGCGATCAGCATGGACTGGCGCATGGCGCTGATCCTGGCCGTGCTGGCGGTGGCTTATGTCTTCATCAACCTGCTCGTCATTCGCAAGACGCGCGCCGGGCAATCGCAGGTCGAGCGCTATCACGCCGACGTGTCGGGCCGCGTCGGCGACGTGCTCGGCAACGTCACCATCGTGCAGAGCTACACGCGCCTGGCCGCAGAGGCCGAGGCGATGCGCGACCTGATGAGCGAGCTGCTGCGCGCGCAGTACCCGGTGCTGACCTGGTGGGGCATCCTGACGGTGATGCAGCGCGCGTCGGCGACGATCACGATGGTGGCGGTGTTCGCCGTCGGCGCGCTGCTGGCTTCGCGCGGTGAACTCACGGTCGGCCAGATCGTCGCCTTCGTCGGCTTCGCCGGTCTGCTGATCGGCAAGCTCGACCAGATTTCGGGCTTCGTCATCAGCATCAACCAGCGCGCGCCGTCGCTGCGCAACTACTTCGCGCTGCTTGACGAGCCGGCGTTGATCGCCGATGCGCGCGATGCAACGCCGGTTCGTCACATCGCCGGCGCGGTGCGCTACGACGACGTGTCGTTCACCTTCGCCGACAAGACGCCGGGGCTGTACGGCATCACGCTCGACGCCGCGCCCGGCGCCACCGTGGCGCTCGTCGGCCCGAGCGGCTCTGGCAAGACGACGACGCTGTCGCTGCTGCTGCGCCTGCGCGCGCCCGAGCACGGCCGCATCCTCGTCGATGGCCGCGACATCGCCACGATCACGCTCGACTCGCTGCGGCACCACATCGCGGTCGTGTTCCAGGACGCGGGTTTGTTCAATCGCTCGATCGCCGAGAACGTCGGCATCGGCCGCGCCGGCGCATCGCAGGCCGAGATCGAAGAAGCCTGCCGCCTGGCGGAAGCGCATGACTTCATCGCCGCCAAACCCGGCGGCTACGACTTCGTCATCGGCGAGCGCGGCGTGTCGCTCTCGGGCGGCGAGCGCCAGCGCTTGTCGATCGCGCGCGCGATGCTGAAAGACGCGCCGATCCTGATCTTGGACGAAGCGACGAGCGCGCTCGACGCGCAGACCGAAGCGCGCATCAAGCGCGCGCTCGATCAGCTTCGCCGCGGCCGCACCACGTTCATCATTGCGCACCGGCTGTCCACCGTCGCCAACGCCGACACGATCTACGTGCTCGACAAGGGCCGCATCGTCGAGCACGGCACCTTTGCCGAACTCGACCGCGCCGGCGGCCTGTTCTCGCACATGGTCGCCGAGGGCGGCTTCACCGTGCCGCAGGCGGTGGAGGCGAGCCCAGGGGCCGCCTGATCGGCGTAGGATCGTTGCGTCATCCACCCGGGAGACAACGATGACCCAGACCCCTCACGCTTTCATGCTCGCCGCAGTGCTGGCGCTGACGCCGCCGGCAGCGTTGGCCGCCGACAAGCCCTCTGCAATGGACAAGGCCGAGTCCGCCGTCGCCGGCATGAAACAGAAGGCCAGGCTGGCGACGCTGTGCGACCACTGCGCCGTCGTCGAACGCACGCGCAGCGAGAAGCGCAAAGGCAAGGCCAGCGGCGTCGGCGCCGTGGGCGGCGCGGTGGCCGGCGGCGTGGTCGGCAACAAGACGACCGACAGCACCATCGGCACTGTCGGCGGCGCGGCCGTCGGCGGCTTGCTCGGCAACGAGATCGAAAAGCGCGTCAAGCGCACGCGAGTCTGGATCACGACGGTGACGATGAAAGACGGCAGCACGCGCAAGTTCGAAGCCGCCAACGATCCGAAGTGGGTCGCCGGCACCGTGGTCGAGGTCGGCACCGACGGGCACTTGAAGAAGCACTGAGTCGTTGCCGCCGCTCAGCTATAGAACACATCCAGCGTCGGAAACGCCGCGCGGCTGCGCAGGCAATCCCAAAGATAAATCGCCAACCCCGGGTCGCCGGTCCACAGCGAGTAGCGCAGTTGCCCGACCTGCTGCTCGTCGGCCTGCATCTGCGCAATGGCGTGCATCGCAAACGCGCGTGCCCGTTCGAGCCACCGCGCGTCGCCCGTGCGCTCGAACAACTTCAGCAACGCATAACCGTTGCCGCCGGTGCCGTGGCAGAGGTTCGAGCCTTTGGCGAGCGGCCCTGCAGCCCATGTCGCTTCGCCGGCCGCGATGAGCAGGGCATCCAGCTCCGCGCCGGGCATGTCGGCCAGGCAGATGACGAAGCCGGGCGCGCCGTGGCAGAACTGCATCAGCAGGCGCGGCGCCTGACCGGCCGGCGTGTCGAGCAAGGGCCGCCAGTTGGCCAGTTCACCTTCCCGGGTGGCGGTGCGCTGCACGGTGTTGATGATGCACTGCTGCCAGTCGTTCCACGCCGGCGCGTCGAGCAGATGACGGCCACGGATCAGCGGCGACGCGGTGGCGACGAAGCCGTGCACGGCGTCGAGGTAGTTGCATCGCCGGCCGTAGAGGTCTTGCGTCCAGTACGCGCACCCATGCTCGGCCGACCATTGCAGTTGTGTCCACAGCTTTGCGACGGTGACGCGAAACAGCGCCGCCCAGCGTGCGTCGCTGCTGTTGCGCTCGTGCAGGAACAGCGCGGCCAGCAGCGTGCCCGGCGCGCCCCACATCAGCTCGCGTGCCGGGTGGTCGAGGTTGCCTTCGATCAGCGCCGCCAGCGCGTCGTCGCGTGACGCGGTGGGCGCATCGCCCTGGGCCAGCATCAGGATCGGCGTGTCGCCCATCAAGTACGAGGCCTCTTCGCCGTCGTCGCCGAAGGCCTTCAGCGCCGCGCGGTTGCGCAGCAGCAAGGTGTCGAGCTCGTTGCTGTAGCGGCGCGTCAGCTTCGCAGCGCCGACCGACTGCAGGTAGCGCAACGCCCAGATGACGCCCGCGGCGCCGAAGTACAAGCCCGTGGCCGGCTGCGCCGGGTCCATGTTGCCTTCGACATCGCGCGGGTGCAGCGGCCACAAGCGCTCGGGCGAGAAGCGGCGCTCGGTGTCGGCCACGATGTATTCGATGGCCGCACGAACACCGGCCTCGTCCCAGGGGATCGCTTGCAGTGCCTCGTGGCGCGCCGGGTCGTAGAGCATCGTGGGCCGCGCAAGCGCCGCGCGTTCACACCTTCTTCAATCCGCCGGCACCCCGCGCGACTTGCCGACATCCACCGACCACACCGGCGACGCCGTGTTGCCCCACGACTGGCGGATGTACGTCACCACCGCGGCCACCTGTTCGTCACTCAGCTCCTGGTAGAACGGCGGCATGCCGTAGGGCCGCGGGTTGCCTTCGGTGCTCGGCGGGAAGCCGCCGTTCAAGACGATGCGGATGGCGTTGATCGGGTTGCGCAGCCGCACCGCCTGGTTCCTGGCCAACGGCGGATAGACGCGCGGGATGCCTTCGCCGTTGTCCATGTGGCACGAGGCGCAGCGGTCGCTGTAGATCTTGGCGCCGGCCTGCAGCATCGCGCCGACCTCGGCCTTCGACGCCGCATGCGGCGCGATCCACGGCTCGTCGGGCTTGATGTCGCTCTGCGCTTTGAGATACGTCGCCATGGCCTGCAGATCGATCTGCGTCATCTCCTGCAGCGAGTACTGCACGACCGCGGCCATCGGCCCGGCGGCCGCGCCGCGTGGCGAGATGCCGGTGCGCAGCAGCTCGACGATGTCCTTCATCTCCCAGTCGCCGAGCCCGGCCTCGCGGCTCGACGACAGCGACGGCGCGTACCAGTTCTGCAGCGGGATCAGGCCGCCCGAGTAGTCATCGACTTTGCTCACTGCACCGAGCATGTTGCGTGTGGCATGGCAGGCGTTGCAATGGCCCAGGCCTTCGACGAGGTACGCGCCGCGGTTCCACTCGGCCGACTTGGCGGGATCGTTCTTGTATTCGCCGGCGCTGAAGTACAGCGTGCGCCAGCCGGCGAGCAGCTCGCGCTGGTTGTACGGGAACTTCAGCTCGTGCGGCTTGCTCGGCACGGCCGCCGGCGTCACGCTCATCATGTAGGCGTAGATGGCGTCGCTGTCTTCGCGC
>CAWFJZ010000040.1:0-92340 GCA_963816315.1 uncultured beta proteobacterium | reverse complement strand
CCTCTTGACGCTTCACCGCTGGCCGGGTCCTCTGTCGTGCACCGTCACGCGGTAGCTCGACAGCAGGCCGCCCCACCAGCGGCCCATCTCGCCGATGAAGCGCACCACCTCCTGACCGTGGCGCACCGGATGATCGCCGCGCAGCCGGCGCAGCCGCGGTGCGTGACGGTGACCAGCGTGCCGGTCGCGCTCGGCTCGAACAACACTTCGACTTCGGTGCATTCGTGCGGCGCGAAGTTGGCGCCGCGCCACTCGAACACCAGCCGTTGCGGCGGTTGCCAGACGAGCACGCGGCCGATCTCCTGCGCCGGCAGGTCAACGCCTGCCGCCTCGAACACACGCCCGCCCAGACGCGGCTCGATCGCGATCAGCGCGCGCTCGCCGCCGCAGCGCCGAAAGCGCGGGCCGCGCCGCCACCAGAGATCGATCTCGCGCGTGAAGATGTCGAAGGCTTCTGCGGCGGCACCGCGACGCCGACGCTGGCGCGCGCCTGGTCGCCGCGCATCACCTGCGCCGCGCCTTGCGTTCGGCATGGGCCTTGAACGCGGCGAGCTGATCGGTCCACAGCGCGGTGATGCCGCCCACCCAGTCCCCCAGCGGCGCAAAGCGCTCGGGCTGCAGGCGGTACAGGCGCACGCGCGCGTCGTGCTCGGGCTCGTCGTCGGCGACGAGGCCGCTGCGCTTCAACACGCGCAGGTGGCGGCTCAACGCCGGCGGGCTGAGCGCGAGCGCGTCGGCCAGTTCGCCGGCGCGGTGGGCGCGGCGTCGCAGCAGGTCCACCACCGCGCGCCGTGTCGGGTCGGCCAACGCGGCCAGTGCGTCGTCGAGCGCCGCGGCGTCGCGGGCCTTGAGTGAGCCCCTGGAGGGGGGAGGGGCTCACTGCCGCGAGCGCAGGCGCTGCGAGAACCACCAGAAGTGGCCCTCGCAGTCGGCCGCGCCGTAACTGCGGTCGGCCCAGTAGTCCTCGCCGTAGTCGTGCACCGCGGGCTCGGCGACGATGCTGGCCCCCTGCGCGCGAGCCTGTGCGCAATGCGCATCGACATCGTCCACGTAGAGCATCAGGCCCTGGGTGTTGGCGCCGGCGGTCAGCGGGCTGACGCTGCGTTGCCCGAAGCGCGGCGCCGCGTCGGCGGCTTCTTCCTGGCTCACCATACCACGGCTTGGCCGTACTCCAGCTCGCTGTGCTCGATGCGCCCGCCATCGCCTTCGACCTTCAGGCGCAGCGTGAAGCCGAAGGCGCGGCACAGCCAGTCGATCGCCGCTGCGGCATCGCGGTAATACAGGCTCGAGGAGAGGCGGGGCCAGTCGGGTGGGGTGGGTTTCATCGGTGGCTCACTCGGTTGCAGCGTCTTGATTATTGCAATAGTTAACCAAAAACGCAACTACATGCCGGGTGGCGCCACCGCCGCGCGATAGGCGTGCCACGACGCATGGCCGACGATCGGCCCGACGATCACGAGCCCGGCGAACCACGGCAGCATCGCCGCGACGATGAGCGCGCTGATCAGCGCGCCCCAGACGATCATCACGCCGGGTTGCGAGAGCACCAGGCGCAGGCTCGTCAGGCCGGCGGTGATGGCATCGACCGGGCGGTCGAGCAGCATCGGGATCGAGATCACGCTGACCGAAAAGATCAGCCCGGCGAAGACGGCGCCGACGGCGAGCCAGGCGACGATGAAGGTCAGGTTCTCCGGGTCGAGCAGCGCCAGCAGCGAGCCTTTGAAGTCGGGCATGCCGTCGAAGCTGACCGCGAAGATGACCAGCGTGACCCGGCCCCACAGCATCTCCAGCACCAGCAGCACGAAGCCGAAGATCGCCAGCGGCCCGAGCCGCGACTCGAAGGCGAGCAGCGACGCGGCGAATTTGGCGTCTCGCCGCGTTCGAGCGCGCGGCTGACGTGGTAAAGGCCGAGGCAGAGCAGCGGACCCATCAGCAGAAAGCCCGCCGCCAGCGCCAGCACATAGGCCGGCGCGGCTTCGATACACTTGGCCAGCGCCCAGCCCATGACCATGAAGGCGGCGCCGTAGAACAGGCCGATGCCCGGCGCGCGGCGGAAGTCGCGCCAGCCGAGCGCCAGCCAGCGCAGCGGGTCGGACAAACGCAGCGGGCGCAACGCGATCTCGCGCTCGGGCTCGGTCATGGCGCGCACCATCGCATCCGTCGCAGCGCCGGCTTTGCGCGGCGTCAAACGACGCTGATCTCGCGTACCGTCACGGTTCCTTCTTCGGCCGCTGCACCGCGCGCACCTTGCCGCTCGGGCCGCCGCCGCAATAGAAAAGGCCGGCGCCGTCGGACTCCATGCCGCGACGCCGGTGCCCGGCGGCATCAGGAGCCGCTCGAGCACGGCGCCGCTGTCGGGTCGATGCGACGGATGTCGCTCTCGTCGCCGTCCCAGGTGCCGTGCCACAACTCGCCATCGACCCAGGTCACGCCGGTGACGAAGCGGTTGGACTCGATGGTGCGCAAGATCGCGCCCGTGGCCGGGTCGATGCGGTGAATCTTGCGGTCGCGGTACTGCCCGACCCCAGCTGCCTTCGGCCCACGCCAGGCCCGAGTCGCCGCCGTGGCCGGGCCGGGGATCGAGGCCAGCACCTGGCCGCTCGCGGGGTCGATCTTGTCGATGCGTGCTTCGGCGATCTGGTAGAGGTGCGTGCCGTCGAATGCGCTGCCGGCGTCGCAGGCCACGTCCAGCGTGCGCGCGACGGCGCCGCTTGCGGGATCGATGGCGAGCAGCTTCGCGCCCGTGGCGGCCCAGACGCGCTCGCCGTCGGCGTGATGCCATTGATCTTGTCGGCGCCGGCAAAGGGGCCGTACTCGCGCACGATCTCGGCAGTCTTCTTGTTCATGCTGCAACCTTCAATGCCAGTTGCTGATCTTGAGGTCGTTGGGCGACGGCCGGCCCTGGCCGGTCTCGACGAGATCGCGCAGGCTCAGCAGGAAGGTCGCCCACTTGGTGCTGCAGTGGGCCATGAACTCGCCGCCGTCGTCGCGCCAGTGGCGGTGGCCGAACATCACGATCGTGTAGCCCTCCTGTTGCGACAGCCCGAACTCGATGCCGGTGCCGACCCACTCCGCCGGCCCGTCCTTGACTTGCCAATGCACCTTGTGGTCCGGCGCCAGTTCGAGCACGTCCATGCCGAAGCCGCCGATCTCGTCGCCCGCGGCGGTGTGGAAACGAAAGGCGACGTGGCCGCCGGCCTTCGAGCTGCCGCTCGTGTCGCGGGTCCACCAGCCCGCCAGCCCGTCGATCGTCGCCAGCGCTGCATAGACCTTGCCCGCGGGCGCCTTGATGCCGATTCTGTGAACGATGTCCATCATCTTGATCTCCGAATGAGTGTTGCGTTGAGTGCTTGCGGCGCCGACGTGAACGAATGTCGGCGCCGTGAGGGCACTCTAGGCAAACGGCAGCGAAGGTGGGAGTAACAAGATCGTCGTGAATCCGGTCAGCGGCGGCGCGATCCAGCGCTGCGCCCGTGCGCGGCTGATCGAGCGCACCTTGCCTGCTGCTTCCAGATCGGCGAGCGCGCGCTGCACGGTGCGCTGGCTCTCGCCCAGCGCGAGCGCGAGCGCCGAGGTGGACCAGGCCGCGCCGTCGGCCAGCAGCGCCTGCAGCGAGGCCTCGTCACCCTCGATCGGCGGCACGAGCACGACGACACCTTGCGCGCTGCGCGCTGCGAGCGCGTACCCGCGCTCGGTCGCCTCGATGCGCGCCAGCGGCGCGACGAGCGCACGCAGCCGGCCGATCTCGACGCGCAGGCGCGCGCGGTGTGTCTCGTCGGGCTGGAGGGTGCGGAACGCGCGTGCGATCAGCGCGTCACGATCGACGTTGCCGGGCCAGCCTTCGGCCAGCGCGCGAACAGCGTGAACAGCAGCGGCCGGCGCGCGAGCGGCCGGCACTCGGCGCCGCGGCGCAGCCCGCGCCGGCAGGCATCGACCACCAGCGCGCCCGAAGCGAACAGCGCTTCCACGTCGGCCAGGTGCAGCGGCGCAACGCCACCGGCCTGCCAGCGCCGCGCGGCCGGGCGCAGGAGCGCGGCCTGTGCCTCGGCCACCTCGGCCATCAGTGCGGGCACGCGTGCGCGTTCGGCTGCTGCCTGCGCGCGTTGCAGCGCATCGCGCGCCGCCGCCGTGCGCAGCGTGCGCATGGCGACCTCGGCGATGGCCAGCTCGGCCACCGCCACGAGTGACGGCGAAGCGAGGCTGCGCGTGTCGAGGCCGGCGAGCGCCGCGGCGGCCTCGCCGAGGCGGCCGAGCAGCAGCAACCGACGCACCGCGATCAGGCGCGCATGCGTGGCGTTGGCATGGTCCGCGCGCGCATCGAGAGCGGCTGCCGCGGCCAGCAGCGTGCGCGGCGAGCCGCCCAGGTCGCGCATCGCCAGCGCCACCTCGGCCTCGGCGACGACGCAGCGTGCGCGCGCCAGCGCCTCGTGGCCGCCGAAGCCGCGAGCCGCGCGCCGCAACAACTCGCGCGCACGCGTGAGCTCGCCGAGCTGCGCCATCGCGATGCCGCGCAAGGCCAGCGCCGGCGGGTCGTTGCGCAGCGCGACGCGCTTGAGCGCGCTGAGCGCATCGCCCGCGGCCAGCGCGCGCCCAGCGGCTGCGATGAGGGAGTCCATGGGGGCGCAGGTTAACTGCGGCGCGGGAGAGGCCGTGAACGGCGGCCGTGGTGGAGAGGCTCTGAAGCCGAGATCACGCCATTGAGCGTCTTGAGCACTTCGTCCAGAGGCAGCTTGCAAGCAATACGCCTGACGACACTTGCCTGTTTCGATTCCGCGACGCCATGGAGCGCGCCATATCGACTCTCTCTTTCGCGCCGCACACCTGTCGTCGATCCGAGCAGCAGCAGGCATTTCGAGAGCTCATCGTCCCATTCGGACATGGCGGGTGTGTAGTGCTCTTCGCCATTCGCGACCTTGATGTCGTGTTGCTGGCCGCGAGGGATCCGCATGAGCACGACTACCGCTGACAGGTGACTTGCGGACCCGGCAAAGGCCGGTACGAACGGTTTTCACTGACCCAACTGCTGCTGCCGCCGTTACCCCGATTGCCATGACTACCCGGTAGCGCGCTCGGGCAAGGACAGTCCGGCCGGTTCCCAGCCGCTCGCAGTCGCTGCGGCGTTGGCCTCGACGACGCGAACGAGCGCAGCGGCTTTCGGCGTCACGCTTGATTCGAGCAGGGGCGTCGGCTTGCAAACGCCATAGCCTTGGGCGTAGTCCACACCCATGCGCCGGAGTTCGTCGATGATCGCTTCGTTCTCGGCGTACTCCGCAACCGTCTTGATGCCCATGATGTGCCCGATCCGGTTGATGGCTTCCGTCATCGCCCTGTCGACAGCGTTGTGCACCAGGTTCTTGACGAAGCTGCCATCGATCTTGAGGTAATCGACGGGCAGGTCCTTGAGGTAGCCGAACGAACTCATCCCGGTGCCGAAGTCATCCAGCGCGAATAAGAAGCCCAGTGCCTTGCATTGGCGCATGAACTCGATGGCATGGCGCAGATTGTTGATGGCCGAGGATTCGGTGATCTCGAAGCAGATCGAACCGGCGGGCAATGTCCATTCGCGCGCCTGCTGCCGTACGAAGTCGAGAAAGCCCTCCGAATTGATCGTGGTCGCGGAAAGGTTGATGGCGCAGGTCAGCGGGCCGCCGCCTTGCGCCGCTGCCAGATCGCGATAGTGGGCGAAGACCTTGCGCACCACCCAACGGTCGATGGCGGGCATCAGGTTGTAGCGCTCTGCGGCGGGCAGGAAGCTGCCGGGTTGAATCAGGCTCCCGTCCTCGTCCACCATGCGCAGCAGCACCTCCTGATGCCTGCCGCCGTCGGCCGCGCGGCTGAGCGGCAGGTACTGCTGCCGATAGAGGACGAAGCGGTCTTCGGCCAGTGCTGCGTTGATGCGCGCGATCCAGCCCACCTGGCGGCGCCGGGCCTCCAGGTCACCGTCCCCCCGGCGATAGACGACGACTCGGTTTCGACCTTGTTCCTTGGCCCAGTAGCACGCGGTGTCCGCCGTGCCGAGGTTCTCGATCGCGCTGCCGTCGCCATCGACCGTCGCCAGGCCGATGCTCACGCCGACGCTGAACACCTTGCCCTCCCAGTGAAACCGGAAGTCCCGCACGGCGGCGAGGAGGGTCGCGCCAATGAGCTCCGCGCGATCGAGCGAGCAGCCTTCGAGCAGCAGCCCAAATTCGTCGCCCCCCAGCCGCGCCAGCGTATCGGACTCCCGAATGCGTGAATGCAGCAACGCGGCGACGCGCTTGAGCAGGTCGTCGCCGGCGGCGTGACCGCAGGTGTCGTTGACGACCTTGAACTGGTCCAGGTCCATGTAGCAGACGACGTGCTGCTTGCCCGCGTCGCGGACGCTGCCAGCGCCCAGCTCCACCAGCCTCTCGAATTCCCGGCGGTTGGGCAGCCCCGTCAGACTGTCGTGCGCGGCCTCCCACGTGCGCTGGCGCGCCTGGCCGCGCACCGTGCTGACATCGCGCAGGATCAGGACACCTCCGGTCACGCGGCCTTCCGCGTCGTGGATCGGCGCCGCACGCTCGTCGATGCCGATCCTGCTGCCATCCGACCGCACGAGATCGCACTCGCGCCCGAGGGAAACGATGCGGTTCTCAGCCAGAGCCTGGGCGATCGCGCTCGATACGGGCTGGCCCGTCATCGCGTCGACCAGCTGAAGGATGTCCGACAGGGGCCGGCCCTTGGCCTTGGCCAGTGCCCAGCCCGAGAGCGTCTCGGCCATCGGGTTCAGGAACTCCACGTTGGCGCGCGCGTCGGTCGTGATCACGGCGTCCCCGATCGAGTGCAGCGTGACTTCAGCGCGCTCCTTCTGCTCGAACAAGGCTTCGGTCGCCCGCCTCAGCGCGCGCAGCGGAAACGTGCGCAGCGGCATGAAGATCAAAGCGCCGAGCAGCAAGCCGATGGCGGCCGCGACCAAGGTGCCCCAGATCACGGGGCGCAAGGAATTGCCGACTTCGATGCGGCCGGCGATGCGCGTGGCGTCGTAGAGCACGTGCGAACGCCGCAGGACCGGTGGGGCCGGATCGTTGCCGGCCTGCGTCACCAGGTTGCCGCGATCGTCATAGACGTACACGCCCTCGGTTTCCAGCGGCACCGGTTCGCGCATCAACAGGCCCTGCATGCGATTCTCGGCGTACATCCAGACATCAGGGCTCGTCGTGATCAGGCCGCTGAACGCCGTGGCCTTGACCTTGGCTTTGAAGTCGAGCTCTGCGCTGAAATCGATGTAGGCGATGAGGCCGTAGCCCAAGGGCAGCGCGAACCCGACCACGAGCGCCACCAGCAGCGCGACCCTGCTGACGATGCTGGTGACCTTGTCGTCGGTGAAGACCATGTCGGCGGACCGATGCGGGTGCGGCGCTCGTCAGGGAATCCAGTGCCCGGTTCGCGTCAGGATGTCGCGCCCGGCGGGCGAGTTCATGAACGCAATGAAGCGTTTCACGTCCGCTGAAGGCTCGGATTTGGTGATGTAGTAGAGGCGCTTGACGTGCGGGTATTTGCCTGCTGCGCCGTTGGCGGCAGTTGGTTCGACGCCGTCCAGCGTCAGCGCACGCAGCGTGCGATCCTCGGACTTGATCAGGCACAGCGTCGTCACGCCCAACGCGCCCGGGATGCTCTCGAGCTTTTCGGCGGTCTCCTGGTCGTTGGTCGCGAACGGCATGCCCGGTCGCTGTTCCGCGACAGACAAGGCCTTGTCGAGCGCTGCAGAGATTTGCCGGACCTGACGCGTGTTGTCGTCCCCTGCTTGGCGCAGGATCGGTCGGATCTGGCCGCCGTCGGGCCAGTTCGTCAGCTTGCCGTTGTAGATGTCGACCACCTGGTCCGAAGTCAGGCTCGTCGCCTTGGTCTTCACGGACACGGCGAACACCAGCGGTGATCGGGCGTACTCGGTCGCCACCGCACCGGTCTTGGCTTCGTCATCGGTCAGCGGCCGCGACGAAAGGCCGATGTCGATGGCCCCCTTCGGAACGGCCTTGATCGCGCCACTGGTGCCCAGGCTGGGCAAGACCACGACTTGCGTATCGGGGTTCTGCTTGGCAAACGCGCTGCCCAGCAGGCGCATGGCGCCCAGCGCGTTGCCCGTGCCGCCGATCTTGACTTCGGGTTCCGCACGGACCGCGCCAGACAACGACAGGGCCACGCTGGCGAAGGCGACCGCCATCCAACGCCGACTCGGGCCAATGCGGGGTGAATTCATGCTCATGAGACTTCCTTTCTCGGCCGACTCCGGTTGCCGCACGACCTGACACGTGGTTGTGCGCGATGCAGGGCGTGCCGGTTGCCTATGGACAGAGGGCTTGGAATTCGAACTGCGGGATCGGCTTCAAACCAGATTTTCCTTGCGCATCGGCGGTGGTTCGGTCGGTCACCGCAGGTGAGACTGGGAAGCGTGAGAAATGGCCTGATCAAACTGAGGTATCGGCAGGTTCGGTCTCCTATTGAGAGCGAGGCAGTGACGTAATCGATACAAGTGCGAACTTGAGGTTGCCCGCGGCGTCGTGGTTGGGCAGGGCGGCGTGTCATTCAGACCAGCAGAGCCACTGCCGCAGAGAAGCTGACGAACGACGCCGCAGTGGCGAAGAGCACGATGCGTGCGATGCGGCCGGCATCGGCGCCGAAGCGCTCGGCGAGCATCGGAATGCTGCTCGCGCTGGGCAACGCGGCGACCAGCACGAGCACGGTGAGCGCGAAACCGTCCAGCGGCACGCCGATGGCCTGCGCCAGCTTGCCGATGCCCAGCACCAGCGCCGGGTGCACGACGAGCTTGTAGAACACGACCAGCGGCACGTCACCCAGACCGCCAGCGGCCGCCGACTTCTGCGGCCGCGCGAGCACCGCGCCGATCGTGAACAGCGCGACCGGCGACGCCCCATCGGCCAGCATGCCGACGGTGTTGCGCGCCGGCTCCCAGAGCTCGAAGCCGGTGGCCGCCGTCAGGCAGCCGAGAAGGATCGACCAGGGCAGCGGGTTCTTCAGCATGCCCGCGAGCGCGTTGCCGACGGCGCCCGAGACGCCTTGCGCGTTGGCGCCGTCCAGCCGCGACAGCGCGATGCACAGCGACGAGGTCACAACCATGTCGATGGCCAGCGCGACGATGGCCGGGCCGGCGGCGCGTTGGCCCAGCAGCGCGACGAGCAGCGGCACGCCCATGAAGCCCGAGTTCGGAAACGCCGCGACGAGGGCGCCGAAAGACGCGTCGTTCCAGCCGACGGCGCCGCGGCGCGTGGTGACGACCGTCAGCGCCACCATCAGCAGCGCGCACAGCAGGTAGAGCGTCGAGACCGTCGGGTCGAGCAGCCGCACGATCGGCGTCGTCGCCGCGAAGCGGTACAGCATGCACGGCAGCGCGAAGAACAGCACGAAAGCGTTGAGGCCGGGAATCGCTTCCAGCGGCAGCAGCCGCACGCGCGCGACCGCCCAGCCGCAGAGCACGAGCGCGAAGAAGGGAACGGTGACGAGCAGGATCTGCTGCATGCGTCGGGCGCTGCGCGCTCTGTGTCAGTGGGTCGCGGTGCGGATGAATATAGCCATCGGCGCCGCGGCGCGCCATGTCGATCCGATCACACGCTGCAAGCCGGATGCAGGGCTGGCAACACGCGCTTTCCGTACTTCTGAATTCGGAATCCCCGCTTGGACGGGCCAGGGCGCCGCCGAAGAATGTGCGGCGCTTTGGCTGACGCCGCGCCTGTGTTCCCTTGGCCCCACCAACCTATCAGGAAGAACGCAAATGACCAAACCCTTTCGATGCGAGTACGGCCGATCCAAGATCCTTCGAGCCGCGGTGGTTGCAGCGTGCTGCATCGCTGCGGTGCCGGCGGCGCAGGCGCAGATCACCCGCGGATTCATCGGCTCGCGTGAATACCAGTTGCCCGATCCGAAGGGCATGAAGCCTTGGAATGTGTACGTCGAGTACTCGACGCTGCAGAACACGACCAAGGCATGGGATTCGAACGGAGACAAGGTCAGCGTCGGCAAGGTCGAATCGCTGGTGTCGCTGTCGAAGTTCGTCCACTTCTGGGAGGCGTTCCCGGGCGTCGGCATCGCGATGGAGCTGATCGTTCCGAAGGTCAGTGTCCGGGACAAGGCCGGTAACGGAGCCGGTGACGTTGCCGGCATTGCCGATCCGATCGTCGGCCCGGCTTGGTGGATCAAGCCTTCCCCGAACTGGACGCTCGGCTCAGACTTTTTCTTCGTCCAGATTCCGGTCGGCGAAAGGGAGTTGAGCAACCGAGCCTGGAACGTCATCGCGTCGGTGTTTTGGGATGGCCAGTTCGACAAGTTGAACTGGACCGGCAACATCGGCACCACCTTGCCGGGCAAGAGCTCGAGCGGCGCGAGGGGCGCAAGGTCGATCTACGTCAACAACCGGCTCGGCTACAAGGTGTCGGACTTCATCGAGCCCTACATCGGCATCGACTACGAGCGCGGCGAGGCCAAGGGCGGCAACCCGGGCAACCATGAGTGGGGCGCGGCGTTCGGCGCCATGCTGTACACCCATGAAAAGGGGCACACCTCGATCCACTACGAGAGGGGGATCCGCGGCGAGAACCGCGGCATGTCCAACAACCTGAATCTGCGCTTCGCGTACGTCTTTTAGAGCGCACTCAAGTGAGAAAGCGCCCGGCTCCCGCCGGGCGCTTTCTTTTGTGCAAACGGGGTTACTTGCCCAGCTTGTAAACCATGACCGCGCCGCCCTGCGGCACGAACGTCTTGCGGCCCAGCGAGTCCATGCCGGCCTGCATGCGCTCGGCATCGACGCCCCAGCCCGACTGCACGGCGATGTACTGCTCGCCGTC
Source organism: uncultured beta proteobacterium (assembly GCA_963816315.1). Taxonomy (GTDB): domain Bacteria; phylum Pseudomonadota; class Gammaproteobacteria; order Burkholderiales; family Burkholderiaceae_C; genus CADEEN01. The sequence goes on along the minus strand of CAWFJZ010000040.1, from coordinate 81,523 downwards.
GATCTCGAACGAGGTCGGCACGCCGGTCACGCCCGAGGGCGTCGGCGTTTCCCACAGCACCTTGCCGTTGGCCGCGTCGAAGGCGCGGAACATGCGGTCGTTGGCGCCGCCGGTGAACACCAGCTTGCCGCCGGTGGTGAGCAGCGGCGCCCAGATCACGGTCGGGAACTTGTGCACCCAAACCTGCTTGCCGGTCTTGATATCCCACGCCTGCAACTCGCCGATCGTCTGTGGCGGCTTGTCGCCGAAACGCAGGCTGCCGAGCACGCCGTCGAGCGGATAGCCGATGTACAGATCGCCCTTCTTGTACGGGGTCGCCGGATCGGCCTTCGGCAATTCAGCGCACAGGTTGTTGTTGGCCGGGATGTAGAACAGCCCGGTCTGCGGGTTGTAGGCTTCCGGCGGCCAATCCTTGCCGCCCCACAGCGACGGGCAGAACTTCACCGCCTTGGTCATGCCGGGGCGCTTGCTCTCGTCGTACGACGGCCGGCCGGTCTTCTTGTCGATGCCGGTGAACACGTCGTTGTGCACGAACGGCCAGGCATCGACGAAGTTGATCTTGTCGGCCGTGCGCTCCAACACCCAGAGGTAGCCGTTGCGTCCGGCGTGGACCACGGTCTTGGTCTTCTTGCCCTTGATCTCGGTGTCGATCAGGATCGGCGCCGACACCTCGTCCCAGTCCCAGGCGTCGTTCCAGTGGTACTGGTGATGGCCCTTGATCTTGCCGGTGTCGACGTCGAGCGCAATCGCCGACGTGGAGTACAGGTTGTCGCCCTTGCGCAGTTCGCTCTGCCACGGCGCGGGGTTGCCCGTGCCCCAGTAGGCGAGGTTGGTTTCGGGGTCGTAGTTGCCGGTGATCCAGACGCTGGCGCCGCCGTTCTTGTACGTCTCGCCCGGCCAGGTGTCGCCGCCGGGTTCGGTGGGGGCCGGCACGGTGAAGGTGCGCCAGACCTCATTGCCGGTTTCCGCATCCAACGCGGCGATGAAACCGCGCACGCCGGTCTCGCCGCCGGAAGAGCCGACCAGAATCTTGCCCTTGGCCGCCAGCGGCGCGAGCGTCATGTACTGGATCGCCTTCCAATCGCCGACCGGCTTCGTCCAGACGACCTTGCCGGTCTTGGCGTCAAGCGCGACGAGTTGCGCATCGACCGTGGCGACATAGACCTTGTCGCCGTAGAGCGCGACGCCGCGGTTGGTCGGATGCACCTGGATCAACTCCGCCGGCAGCTCCTTCTTGTAGCGCCACAACTGCTCGCCGGTCTTCGCGTCGAGCGCGATCACCTGCGCGCCCGGCGTCGAGACGAACATGTAGCCGTTGTTGACGATCGGCGGCGCCTGATGGCCATCCACCTGACCGGTCGAGAACGACCAGGCCAGCTGCAGCTTGCCGACGTTGCCGGTGTTGACCTTGTCGAGCGGGCTGTAGCCCCAGCCGGCGTAGTTGCCGCGGTACATCAGCCAGTTCCCGGGCTCGGGCTTTTGCAGGCGGGCGTCGGTGACCGGGGTGTAGGCAGGCGGCGCGGCGATCGCCGCGGCGATCGGCGCCAATAGAGACGCGACGCAAAGGGATTTGAGAAGTCGGCTCACGTGAACATCTCCATCGGTTGGTTTTTGAACAGCAGGAAAGGGGTGGGGCGCAGCGTCAGTTGGTGGCGCCGCCCGGAGGCGTGGTGAACGGAGCCGCCACCGCCAGCTGATCGCCTTGCAGCTTCAGCGGCAGCATCGGCAAAGCCCGCGGTGCTGGGCCGCCGGAGACGCGCGCGCCTTCGAGCACCAGGAACTTGCTCGCATGGCAGAAGCAGGTCAGCGCCTTGTCCGCCGCCGACCAGCTCTTGGCCTCGCACGATTGGTGCGTGCAGATGGCTGAGAAGGCGAGCACCCCGCCGGCGGCCCGCGCCTTGGTCTCGGCGTCCATGTCGGCTTCGGCGACCTTGACCAGCACCACCTTGTTCAGGCGCGAGTCGTTGCGGATCTGCTTTGATGCCGGGTCGAAGGGGAACGCCAGCACCGGCTTGCCGGGTTGCAGGTCCGCCGCCTTGATCGCCACCGGGTCTTTCTCGACATCGTCGGCGACGAACAGGTCGCCCGCCGCGGGCCTGGCGGCTGCCAGCGGGACGCTCAGAGGGCCGAGCGCGACGGCGGCGCCGGCGGCCGCGCTGATGCGGATCACTTGCCGCCGCTTGATCGGTGTGTCGGCGTGGCCGCCGCCACAAGCGCAGGGAGGGGTGAGGTCTTCGCGCATTTCACTGCCTTTTCGGTTTCGACATCTGCGTACTGCTGCCGTGCCGCGCCGGCCGCCGCGGCGCGCGCGGCGGTGACGAAGCCGATTTCGTCAGTGCGTCTGCAGATAGACGACGTGCGTCTCGGTGTACTCGAGCAAGCCGTGCTTGCCGTCGGCGCCGCCGATGCCCGATTTGCGCCGCCCGGCATGAAAGCCCTGCATCGCCTCGAAGTGTTCGCGGTTGATGTAGGTCTCGCCGAAGCGCAACTCCTTGACCGCTTTCATCGCGGCGTTCAAGTCGCGCGTGTGGATCGACGACGTGAGGCCGTATTCGGAGTTGTTGGCCAGCGCGATCGCCTCGTCGAGACCGTCCACCGACTGGATCGGCAGCACCGGCCCGAACAGTTCCTTCTTCATCACGTCCATGTCGTTGCTGCAGCCGAGCAGCACGGTCGGCTCGTAGTGGTAGCCCTTTTTCACGTCGGCGATCTTGCCGCCGGTGAGCACCTGCGCGCCGGCCTTCTTCGCGCTATCGACCATCGCCGCGATCTTGTCGACGCCGGCCTTGTTGATCAGCGGGCCCATCGCCACTGACGGATCGACGATCGGGTCGCCGAACTTCGTGCCCGCCATGTGCGCCTTCACCTTCTCGGCGAACTGATCGACGATGCGCCGATCGACATAGACGCGCTCGGCGCAGTTGCAGGCCTGGCCGGAGTTGATGACACGCGAGTCATAGACGAACTTCGCGGTGGCGTCGAGGTCGCAGTCGGCGAGCACGATCACCGGCGCCTTGCCGCCGAGCTCGAGGTTGACCCGCGTCAGGTTCGCGGCTGCCGCCTGCATGATGCGCACGCCGGTATCGACGCTGCCGGTGAAGCTGACGATGCCCACGTCCTTGTGGCTCGTCAGCGCCGCGCCGGTGCTCGCACCGCGGCCGCTGATCACGTTGAACACGCCTTTGGGCAGACTGGTCTGCGCCACCAGTTCGGCGAACTCGTAGGCGTTGATCGGCGTCTCTTCGCTCGACTTGATGACGATCGTGTTGCCGGTCACCAGCGCCGGAGCCATCTTGCGCGCGACCAGGAAGAACGGGAAGTTCCACGGCAGCACGCCGGCAACCACGCCGATCGGTTTGCGGTGCACGTAAATCGTTTCGCCCGGCCGGTCACTGTTGAGGATCTCGCCTTCGATGCGCCGCGCCCACTCGGCCATGTAGTCGATGTAGGCGGCGCAGAACTCGACCTCGACCTTGGCCAGGCCGAGCACCTTGCCCTGTTCGCGCGTGATCGTCTCGGCCAGGCGATCGCGGTTCTCGCGCAGCTTGGCGGAGATCTCGCGCAGGTGGTTGGCGCGCACGATGGCGGGCAGCGACTCCCACTCCCGCTGCGCGCGAGTGGCCGCCGCGACCGCGGCATCGACGTTGGCCTTGGACGAATCCGGAACCATCGCCAGCAGATCGTGCGATGCCGGGTTCGTGACCTCGATCGCCCCGCCGCTCGACGGCACCCACTTGCCGTCGATGTAGTTATCGAACTTGCGCACCATGCGACTGTCTCCTTTTGAACAAGACGATCGAAGAACCGACAGGCCAGACTCCAACTGAAGCGGCGTGACATGACAGGCTGCAGCAGGAAAAAGACTCTATTCTTGTCAAGCGCACAAGGCTCGAATGAATTCAGCATTCGAAAAGGCTGCTCGCGCGGCAGGGTGCGGCTCGCGTGCACTCCGAATTCAACATGGCCTGCGCGGCACGGCTCGCCCTAGAATTTCTGGCTGTTGCGCGCCTCCATTGGGGCGCCGAAGTGAGCTCGACCCAAGCGGAGGAGACGCATGAGCCGCAGGGCCGTTCCCAAGGCGACAACGCAGTTGCGGCGAAGACTCACAACTGTGCAAAGCGCTTGTGATGTCGTAGCCAATACCGCAATGCGAAGCATGGAGGTTGCCTGATGTCCCACCTGCTCTCGGTATCCGACGTGATCGCCGCGCACGCGCGCCTGCAGCCGAACCAGCTCGGCACGCGCGACTCGAAGCGCTCGCTGTCGTTCGCGGCGTGGGACGCCCGCGCCTCGCAACTCGCCAACGGCCTGCTGTCGCTGGGCCTGGCCAAGGGCGACCGCGTGGCGCTGCTGGCCTACAACTGCGTCGAGTGGATGGAGATCTACGTCGCCATCGCCCGCGCCGGCCTGGTTGCGGTGCCGATCAACTTCCGCCTGATGGGCCCGGAGATCGCGTACATCGTCTCGCACAGCGAGGCGCGCGCGATGATCGTGCAGGACGACCTGCGCGCTCAGGTCGATGCGATCCGCGGCGACCTCCCGCTGAACCCGCGCTGCCTGATCCATTTCGGCGCCGCCACGCCCGCGGGCTGGCAGGGCTATGAGGCGCTGATCGGCGCCGCCCCGGCCACGACGCCCGCGGTCAGCGTCAAGCCCGAAGACCCGTTCGCACTGATGTACACCTCGGGCACCACCGGCAAACCCAAAGGCGCGGTGCGCAACCACGAGGGCAACGCGCTGATCGCACTCGCCACCGCGCTCGAGTTCGGCTTCTCGAAGAGCGACACCGCGCTGCTGGTGATGCCGATGTGCCACGCCAACTCGCTCTACTTCGGCCTGACCTTCATGTACGCCGGCGCGCCGGTGGTGGTGGACGACCACAAGAGCTTCGACCCCGAGGCGCTGATCGGCACCCTGGCGCGCGAGAAGGTCACGTTCACGTCGCTGGTGCCGACGCACTACATCATGATGCTCGGCCTGCCCGACGCGGTGAAGGCCAAGTACGACGTGAGCGCGGTCGACAAGCTGCTGATCTCGTCGGCGCCGGCGCGCAAGGACACCAAGCTCGCGATCATGGAGTACTTCAAGAACTCGCGCCTGTTCGAGCTCTACGGATCGAGCGAGGCGGGCTGGGTGACGCTGCTGCGGCCCGACGAGCAGATCGAGCGGCTCGGCTCGGTCGGCCGCGAATGGGCCGGTCGGGCGCGATCAAGATCCTCGACCCCGACGGCAACGAAGTGCCCGACGGCGACGTCGGCGAGCTGTACTCGCGCACCGCCTACGTCTTCGACGGCTACTGGAAGAACCCCGAGAAGACCGCCGAGGCCTTCCGCGGCGAGTGGTGCTCGGTGGGCGACATGGCGCGGCGCGACGCCGACGGCTACATCCACCTCGTCGATCGCAAGAGCAACATGATCATCAGCGGCGGCGAGAACATCTACCCGTCGGAGGTGGAGGCGGTGCTCGGATCGCATCGCGAGGTGAAGGACGTGGCGGTGATCGGCGTGCCGCACGAGAAATGGGGCGAGGCCGTGCTCGCGGTGGTGGTGCTGCACGACCACTCGCAGGCGACCAAGGCCACCGAGGCCGAGATCGTCGAGTTCACGAAAGACAAGCTGGCCGGCTACAAGCGCCCGCGCAAGATCGTGTTCATGGCCGATGCCGAGATGCCGCGCACCGCCACCGGCAAGATCCTGCACCGCACCTTGCGCGACAAGTTTGCTGCATCGGGCGCCTAGCCCGATAGCGCCGCGACGAGAGGAGACCATCATGGCGGATGGCATCGCATCGCTGTTTCGTCTCGACGGGCGGCGCGCGCTCGTCACCGGCGCGTCGAGCGGGCTCGGCCAGCGTTTCGCGTTGACGCTCGCGCAAGCCGGCGCCGAGATTGCGATCGCGGCGCGGCGCACCGACAAGCTCGCCGACCTGCTGACGCAGATCGAGTCGGCATCCGGACGCGGCGTCGCGGTGAGTCTCGACGTCACCAGCGCCGCCAGCGTTGCCGCCTGCTTCGACGAGATCGAACGCCGCATGGGCGGGCCGGCCGATATCGTCATCAACAACGCCGGCGTCACCGTCACCAAGCCGCTGCTGCAGCAGACCGAGGAGGACTGGGATGCCGTCGTCGGCACCAACCTCAAGGGTGGCTGGATGGTGGCGCAGGAGGCGGCGCGGCGTCTCGTTGCGGCCAAAAAACCGGGCAGCCTGATCAACATCGCGTCGATCCTCGGCGAGCGCGTGGCCGGCGGCGTGGCGCCGTACGCCGTGTCGAAGGCCGGGCTCGTGCAGGCGACCAAGGCGATGGCGCTCGAATTGGCGCGCTACGGCATCCGCGTCAACGCCATCCTGCCCGGCTACGTGACGACCGATCTGAACCGCGAGTTCCTCGAGAGCGAGGCCGGCGAGAAGCTGCGCGCGCGCATCCCGACGCGGCGCTTCGGCCAGCTCCAAGACCTCGACGGGCCGCTGCTGCTGTTGGCCAGCGACGCCGGCCGCCACATGACCGGCGCCGTGCTCGCGGTGGACGGCGGGCCATCTCGTCAGCGGGTTGTGAACGCATGAACGACAACAACAACAACACGCATTCCAGGCCTGGGCCGAGGGGTCCGATCCGCTGTATCGGTGGTGGTTCGACGCGCTGCCGAACTTCCTGTCGGCACTGGCGCCGGCGAACGGTGAGCACGCGGCGGTCGCCGGTGTCGAACGGCGGCGCGCCGCCGTTGCAGACCAGCCCGTTGATGGGCCAGATGTCGCAGGCGCTCGGTCTGACGCAGCGCCTGGTCAAGCCGCTGTACGAAGCGCTGTTCGACGCGCTGGCGCAGAACCATCCCGGCCAGGCGTTCGACTGGCTCGAGCAGTCGCTGCAAGGCCGCATGGGCGAGCTGACCGACCGGCTGAGCACGATGAGCCAGGCGCTGTCGGGGCAGCCCGGCCTCGCCGGTGCGCTCGGTGCGGGCTGGGCGAGCGCGCCGCTGGCGGCGCTGTCGGAAGTGATGAAGCCGCTGTCGCTGAACCTCGAGCGAACCTATGGCGGACTCGCCGACGCGTTCGGCCTGGCCAGTTCGCGCGAGTTGCAGCAGGCGCTGCGCGACATGGCGGCCGCAGCGATGGCGCACCGCCAAGCCCAGGCCGAATATCTCGGTCTTGTCGCTGGTGCACTCGCCAAGGGCAACGATGCGTTGATGACGCAGTTGACGAACATGGGGCGGCGCGGCGAGTGGGTCGATTCCGTCAAGACCCTCGTGCGGCTGTGGGCTCGCGTGGCCGACGAGTCGATGCACAACGACATGCAGGCGCCGGGCGCGCTCGATGCGGCGGCGCGCTTGGTGCGCACCGCCACGCGATCGCGCGCGCAGCAGCAGCGCGTGGTGGCGATCGCGAGCCAAGCGCTGAACATGCCGACGCGCGCCGAAGTCGATGAGGCGTTTCGCGAGATCCAGGAGTTGAAACGCGAACTGCGCCGGCTGCGCAAACCGCAGGCGAGCGAGGTCGAGGCGTTGCCGGCTGGGGTGCGCCAGCGTGCCGCTCGCAACGCGCCTGCCAAGAAGCCCGCCGCGCGCAAGGCGGCCGCGAAGGTTCCCGCCGCCCGCAAGGCCGCACGAAAGGCCGCTTCGACATGAGCGATACCGCCAAACAGGGCAACGGCAAGGCCGGCCCCACGCTGCCCATGCGCATCACGCCAGATGCGCTGCTGCGCGAGATGCAGCAGTGGAACGAGAAGATCGTTCGCGGCAGCAAGCGCCTGGCCGAACTGAGCGAGGATCAGCTCGCGATCGCCACCGCGCCGAAGGAAGAGGTGTGGCGTCAGGACATGGTGCGCCTGTACCGCTACACGCCGGTGGTGGACAAGCCGGCCCGGGTGCCGGTGCTGCTGGCGTACGCACTCGTCGGCCGCTACCAGATGATCGACCTCGAAGAAGACCGCTCGTTCGTGCGCAAGCTGCTCGCGCAAGGGCTCGACGTGTACATGGTCGATTGGGGCCTGCCCGGCCGCGCGCAGCGCTGGCTGACGATCGACGACTACGTGTCGGGCTACCTCGACGATTGCGTCGATGTGATTCGACAGCGCGCCGGGGTCGATGCGATCAACCTGCTCGGCATCTGCCAGGGCGGCGTGTTCACGACCTGCTACGCGGCGCTGTATCCGAAGAAGGTGCGCAACCTGGTGCTGACGGTGACGCCGATCGACTTTCACGGCGACAAGAAGAGCCCCGAAGATGGCGCCGGCTACATGAACCTGTGGGCACGCTCGCTGACGCCGCAAGACATCGACCTGATGGTCGATACGATGGGCAGCGCGCCGGGTGCGATGGTCGGTTTCTCGTTCCTGATGATGAACCCGATCGGCAACGTCACGAAGTACACGACCGAGCTGGTGGAGATCCTCGACGACGAGGCCAAGCTGCTCAGCTTCCTGCGCATGGAACGCTGGATCGCCGACCGTCCGGGCCATCCCGGCGAAGTGATGCGCCAGTGGTTCAAGGATCTGTACCAGGGCAACAAGCTGGTGAAGAACGAGCTGATGCTCGGCAACCGCCGCGTCGATCTGCGCAACGTCACGATGCCGGTGTTCAACGTCTATGCCGACGGCGACGTGATCATTCCCACCGCCTGCTCGCGCGGCCTGAAGGGGGTGTTCGGCACCAAGGACTACAGCGAGCTCGCGGTGCCGGGCGGCCACATCGGCACCTTCGTCGGCGGCAAGTCGCAGAAGGTTCTCGCGCCATCGATCGTGCAGTGGTTGAAGGAACGAACCGAGTAAGAGGAGATTGCGATGAAGAACCTTGCCATTCTTGTGCTTGCGGCTTGCGCTGCGCTGCCGGCGCTGGCCGACAAGAAACTGGCGGAGTCGAAGAACTGCCTGGCCTGCCATGCCGTGGGCGAGAAGGTGCTCGGTCCCGCGTTGAAGGAAATAGCCGCCAAGTACGCCGGTCAGAAGGACGCCGCCGCGATGCTCGCCGACAAGATAAAGAAAGGCGGCGTCGGCGCGTGGGGTCAGGTGCCGATGCCTGCCAACGACGTGACGCCCGAGCAGGCCAAGACGCTTGCCGACTGGGTGTTGACGCTGAAGTAGGCGCGGTCAGTCCGCGGCGCGTGCCGCGCGCAGGATGCGCTTGGCCATGCTCCAGCGGTGCACCTCCGACGGGCCGTCGTAGATGCGGAAGGCGCGCATGTCGGCAAAGATGCGCGCCACCACGGTCTCGCCGGTGACGCCCTGGCCGCCGAGAATCTGCACGCAACGGTCGGCGACGCGGCACACCGCTTCTGAGACCGTCACCTTGGCGCGGCTCGACTCGGCCAGCGCGAGTTCGCCCTTGTCGAGCACCCAGGCGCAATGCCAGACGACCAGGCGCGAGAGGTGCAGATCGATCTCGTTGTCGGCGAGCATGAAGCCGATGCCTTCGTGCTCGCCGATGGTCTTGCCGAACGCTTGGCGCCGGCTCGCGTAATCGACTGCGATGTCGTGCGCCCTGCGCGCCGCGCCGAGCCAGCGCATGCAGTGCGTCAGACGCGCGGGAGACAGCCGCACCTGTGCGTAGCGAAAGCCCTGACCGAGTTCGCCGAGGATGTCGGCGTCGGACACGCGCAGCCGGTCGAAGCGCACAACACCGTGGCCGCCCGGGAAACCGCGGTCCAGCGTGTCGAGGTTGCGTTCGACCGTGATGCCGGGCGCGCGCATGTCGGACAGGAACATCGTCGCGCCGGCGCCGGGCACGTCGGCCATGATGATCGCCAGCGACGCGCCGTCGGCGCCGGTGGTGAACCACTTGAGGCCGCTGATCAGCCAGCCGTCGCCGTCTCGCACGGCCTGCGTCTTCAGCATCGACGGGTCCGATCCGGCGCCCGGCGGTGGCTCGGTCATGCAGAAGCACGAGCGAATGTCGCCGGCCGCGAGCGGCTGCAGCCAACGCTCTTTCTGCGCTGTCGTCGCCACGGCCTCGAGCAGGTGCATGTTGCCTTCGTCGGGGGCGAAGATGTTGAGCGCGATCGGCCCGAGCAATGAGTAGCCGGCTTCCTCGAACACGATCGCGCGGCCGCGATGCGACAGGCCGAGCCCGCCGTATTCGGGCGCGACATGCGGCGACAGCAACCCCGCCGCGCGGGCGCGTGCGATCAGCTCGCGCCGCAGCCCTTCCTCGGGCCCGTGCGCGCCCTGTCGCGGATCGGTTTCGAGCGGGATGACGTCCCTGGCAACGAACTCGCGCACGCGCGCTTGCAGCGCGGCGAGGTCTTCGGGGATCTCGAATTCGATGCTCATGTCATTGGTCTGGTTTCTGCTCGCCGGCGGCTGTTGACTGTCCCCGCCCCTTGTCGCTCCGTCCCCAGTCGCGAAGGGCCTGCTGTCGAAGCCTTTGGCGTGCGGCACGAAGGCTTCGTCCACTGGCGACGCGGGGAGAGAGGCTGGGGTCCGACTGAGGCGACCAGCGCGGCGCGCACCTCTTCGAGCATCTTCTTGGCATCGCCGAACAGCATGCGGTTGTTGTCCTTGTAGAAGAGCGGATTGTCCACGCCGGCGTAGCCCGACGCCATGCTGCGCTTCATGACGATCGAGGTCTTGGCCTTCCACACTTCGAGCACCGGCATGCCGGCGATCGGGCTCGCCGGGTCTTCCTGCGCGGCCGGGTTGACGATGTCGTTGGCGCCGATGACCATCGACACGTCGGTGGCAGGGAAGTCCTCGTTGATCTCGTCCATCTCGAGCACGATGTCGTAGGGCACCTTGGCTTCGGCCAGCAGCACGTTCATGTGGCCGGGCATGCGGCCGGCCACCGGGTGGATGCCGAAGCGCACGTTGACGCCCTTGTCGCGCAGGTACTTGGTGATGTCGCACACCATGTGCTGCGCCTGCGCCACCGCCATGCCGTAGCCGGGCACGATGACGACGTTCTTGGCCTCGCGCAGCGCCTCCGCGGTTTCCAGCGCGCTGATCGGCACCACCTCGCCGGCCGGCTGCGCGCCGCCCGACGCCGCAGGCGCTCCGCCGCCGGTGCCGAAGCCGCCGGCGATGACGCTGATGAAGTTGCGGTTCATCGCGCGGCACATGATGTACGACAGGATCGCGCCCGACGAGCCGACCAGCGCGCCGACGACGATCAGCAGATCGTTGCCGAGCATGAAGCCGGTGGCGGCCGCGGCCCAGCCCGAGTAGCTGTTGAGCATCGACACCACCACCGGCATGTCGGCGCCGCCGATGGCCATCACCATGTGCACGCCGAACAGCAGCGCGACGACGGTCATGACAATGAGCGCGGCCATGCCGGCCTGCACGCTGTCGGCGTGCAGGAACTGGCGGCCGAACCAGATCACCACCAGCAGGCCGAGCAGGTTCATCCAGTGCCGGCCGGGCAGCAGCAGGGGCTTGCCGCCGATGCGGGCCGAGAGCTTGCCGAAGGCGATCAACGAACCGGAGAAGGTGACGGCGCCGATCAGGATGCCGATGTAGATCTCGATCTCGTGGATCGACTTCTCGGCTTCGGTCGGGAACACGGTGGACGTATCGACATAGCTGGCGAAGCCGACCAGGCACGCCGCCAGGCCGACCAGGCTGTGCATCAACGCGACCAGCTCGGGCATCTGCGTCATCTGCACCTTCTTCGCCGCGAACAGGCCGACGGCGCCGCCGACGACGAGCGCGCCGATGATCCACGCATAGCCGGCCGGCGTGACGCGCGGGCCGAGCACGGTGGCGAGCACGGCGATCGCCATGCCGACGATGCCGAAGACGTTGCCGCGGCGCGCGGTCTCGGGATTCGACAGCCCGCCCAGGCTGAGGATGAAGAGGATCGTGGCGCCGATGTACGAGACGGTGGCCAGGCTTGCGGTCATGGTCGTGCGCCTACTTGCGGAACATCGCCAGCATGCGCCGCGTCACCGCGAAGCCGCCGAACATGTTGACCGCCGTCAGCACGAGCGCGAACACGGCCAGGCCGAGGATCAGCAGCGTCGGCCGATCGGATCGCGCACGCCGACGAGCGGCGGCGCGATCTGCACCAGCGCGCCGATGGCGATGATCGACGAGATCGCGTTGGTCACGCTCATCAGCGGCGTGTGCAGCGCCGGCGTGACGTTCCACACCACCATGTAGCCGACGAAGCAGGCCAGCACGAAGACGGTGAAGTGCGACAGGAACGTGGCCGGCGCGTAGAAGCCGACCAGCAGGAACGCGAGCGCGCCGACGCCGAAGACCGTTGCCAGCGACTGGGCCGACATCGGCTCGCTGCTGCCGTGACCATGCCCCTTCTTCGGCGCGGCGATCGGCGCTGCGGCGGCCTTGGCCTGCGGCGCCACCGCCGGCAGCTTGGGCGGCGGCGGCGGCCACGTGATGGTGCCGTCCTTGATGACGGTCAGGCCGCGGATCGCGTCGTCTTCCATGTTGACGTCGATCACGCCGTCCTTGGTCTTGCACAGTTCCTCGGTCAGGCGCAGCAGGTTGTTCGAGTACAGCGTCGAGGATTGCTTGGCCAGCCGGCTCGCCAGGTCGGTGTAGCCGACGATGGTGACGCCGTGCTTGACCACGGCCTGGCCGGGCTCGGTCAGCTCGCAGTTGCCGCCTTGCTCGGCCGCCATGTCGACGATGACGCTGCCCGGCTTCATGCTCTTCACCATCTCGGCGGTGATGAGCTTGGGCGCGGGCTTGCCCGGAATCAGCGCGGTGGTGATGATGATGTCGCAGTCCTTGCGCCTGCTTGGCGTACATCTCGCGCTGCGCCTGCTGGAAGCCTTCGCTCATCACCTTGGCGTAGCCGCCGCCGCCCGAGCCTTCTTCCTCGTAATCGACCTTGACGAACTCGCCGCCGAGCGACACGACCTGGTCGGCCACCTCGGCGCGCGTGTCGTTGGCGCGCACGATCGCGCCCAGGCCCGCGGCCGTGCCGATCGCGGCCAGGCCGGCGACACCGGCACCGGCGATGAAGACCTTGGCCGGCGGAATCTTTCCGGCCGCGGTGATCTGGCCGTTGAAGAAGCGGCCGAAGGCGTTGGCGGCCTCGATCACCGCGCGGTAGCCGCTGACGCCGGCCATCGAGGTCAGCGCATCCATCTTCTGCGCGCGCGAGAGCTGGCGCGGCAGCGAGTCGATGGCGAGCACGGTCGCCTTGCGGGCAGCCAGTTGCTGCATCAGCTCGGGGTTCTGCGCCGGCCAGACGAAGCCGATCAGCGTGCCGCCTTCGCGCAGCAGCGCCACTTCCTGCGGGCTCGGCGCGCGCACCTTGAAGACGATGTCGCTCTTGGCCCAGAGTTCGGCCGCCGTCGCAACGACCTGCGCACCGGCGGCGCGGTAGGCGTCGTCGCTGAAGTTCGCCGCGTCACCCGCGCCGCTTTCCACCGCCACCGAGAAGCCGAGCTTGATCAGCTTCTCGACCACGTCGGGCACGGTCGCGACGCGCTTCTCGCCGGCGGCCGTCTCCTTCGGAACGCCGATGAGCAACGCCATCACGCAGCCCGCCACTTGCGCTCAGCCTCGTCCCAGGTGCCGAGCGCCTGCAGGTCGGGCACCCACGCCAGCCCGGACTTCGCATCCGACGACACCGCCTCCGGCGTCACCAGCACGTCGAGCAGGGCAGGGCGGTTGGCGAGCGCGCGCTCGATCGCTGCCGGCAGATCCTCGGCGCGCTCGACGCGTTCGGCGTGCAGGCCGAAGGCGCGCGCCATCGCCGCGTAGTCGGAGAACTGCAAGCGCGTGCCGACGACCTTGCCGTACGACTCCAGCTGGTCGCGCACCTCGATCGCCCACGAGCCGTTGTTGGCGACGACGATCAGCACCGGCGCCTTGTGCCGCGCCGCGGTGTCGATCTCCATCGCGTTGAAGCCGAACGAGCCGTCTCCCGTGGCGACCACCGTCACCTTGTCGGGCCGCGCCAGGCTCGCGCCGATGCCGAACGGCGTGCCGACGCCGATGCAGCCGAGCGAGCCCGGGTCGAGGTAGGTCGTCGCCGGCAGGCCGACGCGCGCGAAGCTCAGGAAGTCGCCGCCGTCGCAGACCACCGTCGCGTCATCCGGCAGCGCGTCGCGCAGCGCCGCGACGACGCGGTTCGGATGCATCAGCCCGTCCTTGCCCGCAGGCGCGGTCTTCAGCGACGCCGCCAGCTTGTTCGCGCGCTCGAGGTGCTTGGTGCGGGCGCGTGCGGCCCCAGTCGGCGTCGGCCGAGCCCTTGCGGCCTTCGGTCGCGGCCAGGATCGCGTCGAGCGCGGCCGACGGCGTGGCGAACACTTCCGCCGCACCGCGCCGGTTGTCGCGCAACTCGCCCAGCACGTCGGCGATGCGCAGGAACTTCGCGTCGCCGAACACCGCGGGGGAGCCGAACGCGAGCTGGAAGTCCAGGCGGCGGCCGACGGTGACGACGAGGTCGGCCTCGGTCATCACCGAGCCGCGCATCGCGGCCACGACCGACGCGATGGCTGTCGGGCACCAGGCCGCGGCTTTCGCCGGTGTCGAGGTACAGCGCATCGAGCCGATCGAGCAGCTTGCGCGAGCTGCGGCCCGGCGCCGCGCGCGCCGCGGCCCGAAATGAACAACGGCCGCTTGGCAGCGAGCAGCACATCGACCGCGCGCTGCACCGCGGCGGGGTCGGGCATCATGCGGTCGCGCGGGCGGCCGCTCATCTGCTCGGGCAGCACCAGCGCGCGCGGCACCTCGCCGCGCAGCGTATCGACCGGGAAGTCGAGGTACACCGGCCCCGGCTCGCCGCCCATGCCCGAATGCGCGCGAGACCGCTTCGTCGAGTTCCTGCAGCACCAGCTCCGGCCGGCGCACGGTGCGCGCATAGCGCGTCAGCGGGCGCACGAAATCCGTGTGGATCATGTCCTGCAGCGCGCCGCGGTTCTCCTGGTACGTCGGCGGCGTGCCCGACAACACAAGCACCGGCGCCTTCTGCGACATAGGCGTTGGCGATGCCGGTCATCGCATTCGTAACGCCGGGGCCGGCGGTCACCATCGCGACGCCGAGCGTGCCCGTCATCTCGGCGTGCGCGTGCGCCATGTACACCGCCGCGCGCTCGTCGCGCACGTCGATCAAGCGGATGCCCTCGGCGTCGATGCGCATCCACAGCGGCATGATGTGGCCGCCGCACAGCGCGAACACGCGATCGACGCCGCGCGCCTTGAGGAACTTCGCGACCAGTGCCGCGGCCGAGGTTTCGGAAATGGTCGGTGCTGCTTGCATGGTCACCCCTTCAGGAAGCCGGCCCGGCGATCGGTCGCATGCCCGGTGCAGCGCACCGGCATGCGGCTAGTCCACTGCGTCAGTGGAATGGCACCCCGAGGAACGCCCGAGACGGCGTGCGATGCAAGGCGCGAAGCGCAGCGATGCCCGTAGGCATCGCGAGCATTCGCAACGCCGCAGCGCACGTCGTATCGGGTGGGCAGCGGGTGTCATTTCATTGACGCAGTGGACTAGGGTTTCTTCGCTGCGGTCAGGGCTTTGACCACCTCTTGAACCTGCGCCAGCGACTCCTGGTCTTCCTTGCTCACCTTGTCGGAGCCCTTGCAACGCGGGTCGGTGCGCTGCAACGCGCCGAACATCGGCTTGGTCAATGGGATCGGGTCGCAGCCGTTGCTCGTTTCGCAGACCAGATCGAACTCGGGCTTGGCTTTGACGTGGCAGTCGAAGCAGTTCAACCCGAACCGGTTGTTCGCTTCTTTGAAACCGCGAATGCCGATCTTCTGCCCGCTCTTGTCAACGTTGAGCCAGATGAACTCCCAGTCCTTCGTCGCCGGGCTGGTGCCCTTGGGCATCTTCACCATCACCTCGTTGGGGATCAACTGCACGACCGAGCCGACGGGGTACTCGCCCTTGCCGGCCTGGGCAACCTTGACCGTGCCGGCGAGGTTGCCGGCGAGGTTGTCAACAAAAAAGTGGCGCACCGGCGTCATCTCGGAAATGCACCTGAACGAGCTGTCCTCGACCTTGAAAGCCCTGGTTTGCTCGGTCGCGCAACTGGCGACCATCACCGCCGCTGTTGCCAGGAAGAGCGCGCCGGCCACGGCCGACGCCGTCGGCCGCTGCGGCGCTTGATTGGATGATTCCGTTGTCAAGATACGCCTCCATCCGAAGCGCGCCACGTCGTTGTATCGGCCTGTCGTGCCGGGCGCTGCTGCCCGACAGCCCGAGGGTGCTGCTTGGTTGCGCACGGCGTGCCTCGATGCCGCGACGCTCAGTGCTGGCGTCGGACTGTAGGGTGCCGATCGCTCGCCGGCATCGATGAATTCAGAGTGCGTTGATCTGCCGCCAGCCGGCTTCGGCCATCGGCCGTGCCATGCGGCCGGTGGCCTCGGCCTGGGCGCTGGTCGCGTTGCCCTGTCGGGCGCGGGCGAGGATGCCTTGCAGGATCGCGCACATGCGGAACATGTTGAACGCCAGGTAGTAGTCCCAGTCGGGCAGCGACTCGCGTCCGGTGCGCTGGCGATAAGCCTCGACGTAGGGCGCCTCTTGCGGGATGCCGAGCGCATCCAGGTCGTGGCCCTTCATGCCGCGGAACTCGTCGGGCTTCACGCGCCAGGTCATGCAGTGGTACGCGAAGTCGGCCAACGGATGGCCGAGCGTGGACAGCTCCCAGTCGAGCACGCCGATGATGCGCGGCTCGGTCGGATGGAAGATCACGTTGTCGATGCGGTAATCGCCATGCACGAGCGTCGTTTCGTCGGCGGCGGGCACGTGTGCCGGCAGCCATTCGATCAGGCGCTCCATCGCGTCGATGCGCTCGGTCTCGCTGGCCCGGTACTGCCGCGTCCAGCGCTCGATCTGGCGCGCCAGGTAGCGGCCGGGGCGGCCGAAGTCGGCAAGGCCGACCGCGGCCACATCGACGTGATGCAGCGCCGCGATGACGCGGTTCAACTCGTCGTACAGCGCGGCCCGCTCGCCCGGCTGCAGACCCGGCAGCGTCGGATCGAGGAAGACACGGCCCTCGACGAACTCCATCAGGTAGAACGGCGTGCCGACCACCGACGCGTCTTCGCACAGCAGGTGGACCCGCGGCACCGGCACGCCGCTTCCGGCCAAGTGCTTGCATGACGCGGTACTCGCGTTCGATCGCATGTGCCGACGGCAGCAGCATGCCGTCGGGCTTGCGCCGCAGCACGTAACGGCGGCTGCCGACGTTCGAGCCGGTAGGTCGGATTGGACTGGCCGCCGGTGAACTCGGTGGTTGTCAACGCGCCGTCCACATCGTGGCCGTGCGCGCGCAGGTAGTCGGCCAATCGGCCGGCGTCGGGCGGGAACTTCATATCTTGATGCGGCGCACCGAAGTCGCCGTGTGAGTTGTTGCGGCCAACGGCAACGAGAAGATGCCGTTCGGCGCCGACGAGGGGAGGGCGCCGTTGACAGCGCCGTGATGCCCGTTTCGCAGCCGGGCGATCATGAAGTCGGCCGACTCCATGATGTGCTCGCGCGCGAGTCGCTCCGCTTCGTCGCCGTCGGCGGCAATCACCGCGTCGATCATTCGTTGGTGCTGATCCCAGATGTTGCGCGGCGTCTCGTCGCGCATCAGAACCTCGCCCATCACGCGTTGCGTGTAGGTCCACTGCGGCTGCAGGGTCGGCCCGATCAGCGGGTTGTCCGCCAGTTCGTAGATGAAGTTGTGCAGCGTCATGTCCGCGGCGACCATTTCCGCGACCGAGCCGCGGACGACCGCTTCGCGCCCCCGGTCGATCAACGCCGGCCCCAGCCTGCGCGCGCGCTCGCTGTTGATGACGGCCGCCTTGCGGAAGGCGAGTCCTTCGAGGACCGCCCGCACGTCGTACATGTGGCGCACGTGAGCGAGGTCGAGCGGCGCCACGATCAGGCCGCGTCCCGGCCCGTCGTGCAACAGCCTTTCGTTGCGCAGCAGCAGCAGCGCCTGCTGAACCGGCTGGCGGGAAACGCCGAGCTGGTCGGCAATCTCCTCCTGAATGATCCGCCCGCCGGGCCGCAGCTTGCCTTCGACGATGTCGGCGACGATGGCTTCGTAAACCTGTTCGGTGAGCTTCGGTTGCGACGGCAAGGGTTTCATGGTGGCGGCTCGGTATGGTTGAATTCTGAATTCAGAACGCATAGAAATGTGCCCTTTCGCCGCCGACCGCGAAACCAGCGTTGACCTCGACATCGGCCAGCGTTTGCCCGGCAGACCGTAGGGGATCGCCTACAGCCGCCCGCAGCGCGCCGGCCAGCGGATCAATCGAACAGTTTGTGTTCGAGTGCGTAGCGCATCAGCTCGGCGTTGTTCGGCAAGCCGGTCTTCTCGAGGATGCGCGCCCGGTAGGCCGTGACCGTCTTCGGGCTCAGGTGCATCTGCGCGGCGGCATCGACCAGGCTGGTACCGGCGACGATGTGGCGCAGCACTTCGAACTCACGCGCCGACAGGCGTTCGTGCGGCGCCAGGCCCGCGCCCGTCTGCAGCGCCGCGGCGAGCTTTTCGGCGAGCAGCGGCGTCACGTACGTGCCGCCCGCGGCCGCCTTGCGGATTGCGCCGGCCAGCACCTCGGCCTCGACGTTCTTGGTCAGGTAGCCGGCGGCGCCGAGCTGCAGTGCGCGCACGGCGTAGGCGTCCTCGGTGTACATGCTCAGCATCAGCACCGGCAAGTCCGGTCTTTCGCGCTTGATCATGCCGAGCAGTTCGAGCCCGTTGCGATCGGGCAGGTTGATGTCGGCGATGACGACGTTGATGGCGCCACGTCGCACCGCCTGCATCGCCGCGCCCGCGTCGGCCGCCTCGGCTTCGACGCGGATGTCGGCCGCCGCGGCCAGCATCAGGCGCACGCCCCCGCGCACCACCGAATGGTCATCGACCAGCAGGACGCGGATTGGCGATGAGCCCATGTCAGTGGCTCCACCGCGCAGCGCGCGTCCCGCGGTGCATGAAACGCGTTTCTGCTGTCGGCCCGTTGCGGAAGTTGATGACGGTCGGCTTCCCACGCCCCTTGTGCGCTCCGCTCCCCCCGTTCGCCCTGAGCTTGTCGAAGGGCCAGGCTGAGCCTGTCGAAGCCCTTTGGCATGTGGCACGAAGGCTCCGACAGGCTCAGCCCGAACGGTGACGAGAGGGGCTTCGACAAGCTCAGCCCGAACGGTTCTTTGCAGACCTTGAAGTTCGCCTTCGGGCCGCAAACAGTCGCAAAAGCAAAAGGGCGTTTCACCTCATGCCTTCAGCGGCAGACGCAGCAGCACCGTCGTTCCGCGCGTTGGCACCGAGCTGACGCCGAGTTCGCCGCCGAGGCGGCGCGCGCGTTCGCGCATGCCCATCAGGCCGCCCGCGGCGGTATCGAGCGACGGGTGCGCGGCGATGCCCTGGCCGTCGTCGTGAACCTCGAGCACCACGGTGGCGCCATCGAGCGCCGCACGCAGCGTCACCTGCCGTGCCTGGGCGTGGCGCACGACATTGGTCAGCGCTTCCTGGGCGATGCGGAAGATCGCTGTCGCGCGCTCGGATCGATGCTGAGCGCGGTCGAGCGCCGGCTCGATTTCGACACGCCAGCCGATGCCGGCGCCGGGCAGCACGCGCTCGGCGTACCACTCGAGCGCCGCCCACACGCCCAGATGATCGAGCACGCTCGGCCGCAGGTCGCCGACGATGCGGTTGATCGCCTTGCCGGCGCCGTCGATCAGTTCGGGCATCGCATCGAGCGCCGCCGGCAGCGCCTGCCCGCGCGCCGCGGCATCGGCCCGCGCGGCCTGGAAGTGCATCCTGATCCCGGTCAGCGCGGCGCCCAGTTCGTCGTGGATCTCATGCGCGATGCGGGCCCGGTCTTCCTCGCGCGCCTGCTCGATCTGCGCCGTCAGGTCCTGTGCCGCCCGCAGCGCTCGCGCATCGGCCTGCCGGCTCGCCGACAGATCCACCACCAGCCACAGGCACAGGCCACTGTCGGCGTCGAGATCGGTGCGCGTCACCAGCACCGGCGCGCGGCTGCCGTCCTTGCGCATCAGCACCTTCTCGACCGGCCCGGCATGGTTCGCTGCGGGCCGGCGTCGCCAGCGCTCCGGTCGTCCGCCGTCGCATCTTCGGGCGGCGTCAATTGGCGCCAGTTGAGCGGCGCCGCGCGCAGGTCGTCGCGCTCGTAGCCGAGCATCTGCAGCAGCGCGTCGTTGGCCTCGACGATCTCGCAGTTCGGGCGCGCGATCGCGATGCCGGCGCGCGACGAATCGACCGCGCGCTGCAGGGCCCGGTGGCGCCGCATCTCGCCCTCGCTGCGGCGCTGGGCCCCGTCCAGCTCCTCGACCGTGGCACCGACCCGATTGACGATGCCCTGGCTGTCCTTCAGCGGGTGCAGGCTCGTCAGCCAGACCCGTTCGACGCCCGGCTCGCGGGCCGATGCCCCAAGCACTTCGAGATCGAGCACCGCCTCGCCGCTGGCGAAGACGCGGCGGCACTCGGCGACGAGCGGCGCGGCCAACGGCGGCAGCACCTCGCCGATCGGACGCCCGACCGCGGGCAGCGCTTCGATGTCCCAGGCCGCCGCCAGCACCTCGTTGATGCGCACGCAGTTCAGCGCACGGTCGAACAGCGCCAGGCCGATGCGGCCGGACGGGTTCAACAGGTCGATTTCCTGGGCCTGGCCGCGCGCCGTTTCCCGGCTTTGCTGCAACTCGACGGTGGTGCGGCGCAACTCGCTGATGTCGGTGAAGGTGACGACCACGCCCTCGATGTGGTCCTCGTGGGTGCGGTAGGGCAGCACGCGGCGCAGGTACTGCTCGTCGCCGCTGCGCATCTCGCGCTCGATCGGCACCAGGGCGTCGAGCACGCGCCGGGCGTCGTCGAGCAACTCGGCGATCGGAAAGCGGCTCGCGATGTCGGTGATGGGGCGGTCGATGTCCGAGGCGATCAGGCTGAACAGCCGCGACAGCGCCGGCGTGAAGCGCTTGATGCGAAAGCCCCGGTCGAGGAACAGCGTCGGCATGTGGGTGCTGGTCAGCAGGTTCGTCAGGTCGTTGTTCGCGGCTTCGAGCTCGACGACCTTCTCCTCCATCTGGCTGTTGACGGTGGTCAGCTCCTCGTTCAACGACTGCAGTTCTTCCTTCGAGGTCTCGAGTTCCTCGTTGGCCGACTGCAGCTCCTCGTTCATCGACATCGCCTCCTCGTTGGCGACCTTCATCTCCTCGTTCGTGCTCTCGAGCTCCTCGATCGCGCCCTGCAGGTCGCGCCGCATGATCTGCAGTTCGTCCTCGAGCAGGCGCACGGCGTTCTCGTCGCCTTCGGCTCGCGGCAGCACGGCGCCGGGGCGGCTGCTGAAGGTGACGAGCAGCATGCCCCGCGACGCTGCCTCGGGCACCGGCATGACGCCGATCTCGACGCGCACGGACTTGCCGTGCTGCGTCAGCGGCGCGGCGCCGCTGACCGCTGTGGCCCCCTCGACCGCCTTGTGCAGCAGCGCGCGCAGCTTCAGGCGCAGGCCCTCGCGCACGACCCTGAGCAGGTCGTCGGTCGGCGCGCCGCGCGGATGGACCAGGAAGTCCTCGGTCTGGCCGGCGATGTAGAGCACGTGCTGTTCGCGGTCGGTCAGCACCGCCGCCGGTGCGTGGTGCGCGAGCAGCAGTTGGCGCACGAGTTCACCGAACTCGTCGTGCCGGGTCGGCACCGCACGCGCCGCGCCGCGCGCGACGGCGCCGCCGCCGGCGCGCACACCGGTCGCAAGCTCGATCGCCGCGCGGTGCACCGGCCCGATGCGGCGGAAGATGCGCCAGCGCTTGACCGCCGGCTCGAACAGCCCGTGATGTCCATGCTGATGGCCCACGCCCTCCGACTTGCCCAGCATCAAGAGGCCGCCCGGGTTGAGCGCAAAGTGAAAGAGCAGCATCAGCTTGTGCTGCTGCGCGGGCTCGAGGTAGATCAGCAGGTTGCGGCAGCAGATCAGGTCCAGGCGCGAGAACGGCGGGTCCAACAGCAGGTTCTGCGGCGCGAAGATGACCATCTCGCGCAACTCCTTGCGCACCGCGAACTGCTCGCCCTGGCGCGTGAAGAAGCGCGCCAGCCGCTCGGGCGAGAGCGTGGCGGCGATCTGTTCCGCAAAGCGTCCGTTGCGGCCGCTGTCCAGCGCCTCGCGGTCGGCGTCGGTGGCGAAGATCGACACCTTGCCGCGGTGCGCGTGGGCCGCCAGTTGCTCGGCCATCAGCATGCCCACCGTGTAGGCCTCTTCACCGGTCGAGCAGGCCGGCACCCAGATGCGGAAGTCGGCGTCGGGTTTGGCGCCGTGCACCAGCGGCGCGAGCACCTCGTGTTCCAGCGCGGCCCAGGCCTCGGGCTCGCGGAAGAAGGCCGTGACGCCGATCAGCAGGTCCTTGCACAGGGTGCCGACCTCCTGCGCCGAGTCGCGCAGCAGGGCGTGGTAGTCGGCCAGGCGGTGGCTGCGCGCCAGGCCCATGCGCCGGCGCACGCGGCGCATCACCATCGCCTGCTTGTAGCCGCGAAAGTCGTGCCCGGCGCGCAGCCGCAGCAGCGCCAGGATGTCGTCCAGCACTTCGCCGTCGGCCGCGGCCAGCGCGTCGGCGGCGATCGGCGCGCCGAGCAGCAGCGCGTGGCGCGCGTAGTCGAGCAGCGCGCGCGGCATCTGCTCGACCGGCAGCACGATGTCAACCAGGCCGGTGGCGATGGCGCTGCGCGGCATGCCGTCGTGCTCGGCCGTCTCGGGGCTTTGCGCCAGCACCAGCCCGCCTTCGGCCTTGACGTTGCGCAAGCCCTGGCTGCCGTCGGCGCCGCTGCCCGACAACACGATGCAGATCGCTTGCTCCTGGCGGTCCTCGGCGAGCGAGCGGAAGAAACGGTCGATCGGCAGCGGAATCTGCGGCAGCCGCTCGCCCTTGCCCAGGCAGAGGCGGCCGGCGCGCAGCTCGAGCGAGTGGTTCGGCGGGATCACATGGACATGATCGCGCTGCAGCCGCGCAGGCTCGGCGTCCTGCACCTGGGTGACCGGCATCGCGGTGTGGCGCGCCAGCAGTTCGGGCAGGTGGCTGGCATGCGTCGGCGCCAGGTGCACGATGACGACGAAGCCGAAGCCCGCGTCGGACGGCATCGCCTCGAAGAATCGGCTCAGCGCCGCCAGGCCGCCCGCCGAGGCACCGATCGCGACGACCGGGAACCGCGGCTCGTCATCGACCGGCAGGGCCGGCTTGGCGGCTGCGCTGCGGGCGTCGTGTTCTTCGGCCGGATCGGCCATGGAGTTCTCCTGCGCCATGACGCTCGACTCTACGGGCCGGCGCCTCAGCTCGGCACTGCTCGACGCTTCGCTGGCTTGCTTTCGCCTTGCAACCTGGACACCATGAAGGTGGCGGCTTGTGCGATATGTCTGCGCGCCAGCTTTTCGGCCTGATCCGGCGCACCCCGCGCGATGGCGTCGAGGATGGCGGCATGCTGGTCCCAGATGTCGCGCGGCGTCTCGTCGCGAATCAGCACCTCGCCCATCACGCGCTGCGTGTGCGTCCAGTGCGCGGCCATCGCCGGGGCGATCAAGGGGTTGCCTGACAGGCCATAGATGAAGGCGTGGAACTTCAGGTCGGCGGCCACCATCTTGGCCACCGAACCGCTGGCCACCGCCTTGCGGCCGGCGTCGATCACGGCCGGGCCCAACTTGGCAGCGCGCTCGGCGTTGTGCTCGGCGGCGAGGCGGCCGGCCAAGCCTTCGATCACCGCGCGCATGTCGTACATGTGCTTGACCTCGTCAGGCTCCAGCGGAGTGACCACCAGACCGCGGCCCGGCGCGTCGCGCAGCACGCCCTCGGTGCGCAGCAGCAGCAGCGCCTGCTGCACCGGCTGGCGCGAGACGCCCAGCGTCTTGGCGATCTGCTCCTGGATGATGCGCTCGCCCTGCGCGAGCTGGCCGGAGGCGATCTCTCCCAGGATCGCGTCGCGCACCTGCTCGACGAGGTTGGGCGTCAGGGCCAGGGCTTTCATGCGCACATTCTAGGCAAGGCGCCGCCCGAACGTTGAATTCAGAGTTCGCTCTGGATGTCCCTGACGTGTCCGACTTCAGAATGCCTGGGGCAACGCTGAAGAAGTCCCCGCGGATAAAGGAACTGCGCGATGGCACAGGCGATCGTGATCGAACAGCACGGTGGACCCGAGGTCCTGCGGTTGAAGGAGGTTGGCGTGCAATCGCCGGGGCCGCACGAGGTGCGCTTGCGGCACACGCGGATCGGCGTCAACTTCCACGACGTCTATGTCCGCTCGGGCCTGTACAAGACGCTTCAACTTCCCGGCATTCCCGGCATCGAGGCGGCAGGGGTGGTGACGGCATGCGGTGCGGGCTCGACGCGTTGGAAGGTGGGCGACCGGGTGGCGTACGTCACCGGCTCGTACGGCGTGTACGCGTCGGAGCGCGTGATTGACGAAACGCAACTGCTGCAAGTCCCGCCCGGCGTGAGCGACGAGGTCGCAGCCTCCGCCTTGCTGCGCGGCTTGACGGTCGAGATGCTGCTGCGGCGGGTGCATCGCGTGATGCCCGGCTCGTCGATCCTCGTTCAAGCCGCCGCAGGAGGCGTCGGCCAGCTCCTGTGCCAGTGGGCAGCGCACATCGGCGCCACGATCATCGGCACCGTGGCAGACGACGAACAAGCCGCCGTCGCCACGGCGGCGGGCTGCCACCACACCATCCAGTTCAAGCGCGAGGACGTGGCCCTGCGCGTGCGTGAACTGACGCAGGGCCGCGGCGTCGCGGTGGCCTACGACGGTGTCGGCAAGGACAGTTTCTCGGCGTCGCTCGACTGCCTCGACTACTGCGGGCACCTGGTCAACTTCGGCCAGGCCTCGGGCGCCGTGCCGCCGTTCGAGGTGTCGCGCCTGGCAGCGCGCTCCAACACCGTTTCACGACCCATCATCTTCCACCACGTGCGCGAGGCCGCGCAGCGCGAGGAGATGGCCGCCAACGTCTTCCGCGCGCTGCAAGAAGGCTGGCTCCGCGTCAAGCCGGCACGCACGTTCGCGCTGGCCGACGCCGCGCAAAGCCATCGCGCGATCGAATCGGTGGGCGCGACGGTGCCGCTTGTCCTTGTGCCATGAGAACAGCCGAGTTGACCACTCGGGTGAGGCGCTGAATACTAAAGCCGTGATTCCCCGGCTGGAGACCGATCATGCCAACTGCCTCCCCCACCCACCGCAGCGTCGCCGAACTCGTCGCGCGCTTTCTCGTCGCCCGCGGCGTCGATCGCATCTTCGGCTTGCAGGGCGGCCACATCCAGCCGATCTGGGACCACCTGGCGCAGCTCGGTGTGCGCATCGTCGATGTGCGCGACGAGGGCGCGGCCGTGCACATGGCGCACGCGCATGCGCAGCTTTCCGGCGGCGTGGCCATCGCCATGGCCACCGCCGGCCCCGGCGTCACCAACTGCGTCACGGCGATCACCAACGCGCATCTCGAGCGCGTGCCGGTGCTGCTGATCGGCGGCTGCCCTCCCGTGCCGCAGGACGACCTCGGCCCGCTGCAGGGCATCGACCATGTGGCGATCCTGGCGCCGGTGACGCGCCAGGCGCGCACGCTGCGCGTGGCCGAGCAGATCGCGCGCGATCTCGACAAGGCGTGGTCGATCGCCGAGGGCGACGGCGGCGCGCCCGGGCCGGTGTACCTCGAGATCCCGACCGACGTGCTGCGGCAGACGGTGCATCCGGCCTGCGTGCTCGCCGAGCACATGGCGCCGAACGTCGCGCCCGCGCGCGCAGCCCGACGGCGGGCTCGTCATGCAGGCAGCCGCGTTGTTGCGCGCCGCGCGCCGGCCGCTCGTCGTCACCGGACGCGGCGCTCGTGGCACGGGCGAGGCCTTGACGCGGCTGCTCGACGCCAGCGGTGCGCTGTACCTCGACACGCAGGAAAGCCGCGGCCTCGTCGATGGTGCGCACCGCGGCGTCGTCGGCGCCGTGCGCGCGCGGGCGATGCAGGAGGCCGACCTCGTGCTCGTCGTCGGCCGCAAGCTCGACTACCAGATGGGCTACGGCTCGCCGGCCGTGTTCAAGCAGGCGAAGTTCATCCGCATCGCCGACCATGCCGATGAGCTGCGCGACAACCGGCGCGGCGAAGTCGAGTTGTTGGCCGACGCGGGGTTGGCGATGGCGGCCCTCGCCGATGCATTGAAAGCGCCATCGCCCACGCTCGACACCGCGTGGACCGATGCGCTGCGCGCGGAGCACGTCAAGCGCGCCGCGAAACATGCCGAAGCGATGGCCCTGGCCCCCGCCGGCCGCGACGGCCACCTGCATCCGAACCGCATCTTCGCCGCGCTGCGCAAGGTGCTCGCACCCGACGCGATCACGATCGCCGATGGCGGCGACCTGCTCAGCTTCGCGCGCATGGGGCTCGAATCGCGAACGTATCTCGATGCCGGCGCGTTCGGCTGCCTCGGTGTCGGTACGCCCTACGCGGTGGCCGCGGCGCTGCTGCATCCCGAGCGCCAGGTGGTCGCGATCACGGGAGACGGCGCCTTCGGCATCAACGCGATGGAGATCGACAGCGCCAAGCGCCACGGCGCCAAGGCGGTGTTCATCGTCTCCAACAACGCAGCGTGGAACATCGAGCGGCTCGACCAGGAGATGAACTACGGCGGCCGCGTCGTCGGCACCACGCTGGCCTGGAGCGACTACGCCGGCATGGCGCGCGCCTTCGGCTTGCACGCCGAGCGCGTCACCGACCCGGCGCGGCTCGAAGGTGCGATCCGCGACGCCTTGGCCAACGCACCGGCGCTGATCGACGTCGTGACGACGCAAGACGCATTGAGTTCCGACGCCGGCAAGGGCCTGGGCTGGGTGCCCGATCGGCAAGCGCTGACGGCGTGGGACGAGTCGGAAAAGGCGCGGCGCTCATGAGCCGAACAAGACCCAGCACCGCGTGCTGCGAGAAACGTATCGTCAACTAAAAAGGAGTCCACCATGCTCAACACCCGCAAGCGCGAATCGATCTACCAGCCCGAACAACCGGGCCTGAAGTTCCCCGAGACGCCGACCTTCGCCACGCCCGCGGCCGAGCGCCGCCATCGCCAGGAGCGCCTGGTCGCCGCCTGTCGTGCCTTCGCACTGCACGGCCTGGACTACGGCTTTGCCGGGCACCTCACGGTGCGCGACCCGGAGCGCCCGCATCTGTACTGGACCAACCCGATGGCGGTGCACTTCTCGCAGGTCAAGTGTTCGAACCTGATCCTGGCCGACCACAGCGGCCAGGTGGTGGAAGGCGAGTACGCGATCAACCGCGCCGGCTTCGTGCTGCACGCCGCCGTGCACGAGCACCACGCCGACATCGTCGCCATGTGCCACGCGCACACCGTGTATGGCGGCGCCTATGCGTCGCTCGGCCGGCCGCTGCCGCCGATCACGCAGGACGCGGCCTGCTTCTTCGAAGACCATGTGGTGATCGCCGACGAAGGCGGCAAGGTGGCGGTCGAAGTCGATGCCGGCCACAAGGTCGCCTTGGCGTTCAAGGGCGTCAGGGCGGCGATCCACCAGAACCATGGCCTGATCACGGCCAGCCGGCACAGCATCGAGGCCGCGGCGTTCTGGTTCATGGCCTTGGAGCGCTGCTGCCAACAGCAACTGTTGATCGACGCCTCGGGCCAGACGCCGCAGCTCGTGCCCGAAGACAAGGCGCGCTACAGCCGCGAGCATGTGGGCAGCGAGTACATCGGCTGGCTGCACTTCCAGCCGATCTGGGAGCAGTTGCTGAAGACCCAGCCCGACATGCTCACTTGAACGCAACCTGGTCACCGTTCGGGCTGAGCTTGTCGAAGCCTTCGTGCCATATGCCCAGGGCTTCGACAGGCTCAGCCCGAACGGGTTTTCTCAGACCTTGAAGGCCCACTTTCATGACCGACATCCGCACGTTCACGCTCGCCGTGCCGCAGTCGGCGATCGACGACCTGCACGCGCGCCTGGACCGCACGCTGTGGCCCGACGAGGCGCCTGACGAGCCGTGGGCCTACGGCACCTCGCTCGCCTTCATGCGCGAGCTGGTGCACGACTGGCGCACGCGCTTCGACTGGCGCGCCACCGAAGCCGCGCTCAACGCCTGGCCGCAGTGGAAGACGCGCATCGACGGCATCGACATCCACTTCCTGCACGTGCGCGGCGCGGGCGCCAACCCGAAGCCGCTGCTGCTCTCGCACGGCTGGCCCGGCTCGGTGCTCGAGTTCATGAAGCTGATCCCGCTGCTGGCGGCCGAGGGCTTCAGCCTCGTCGTGCCGTCGCTGCCCGGCTACACGCTGTCGTTCGAACCGCACCAGCCGCGCAAGGCGCTGGCCGACATCGGCGCCATCTTCGACACCTTGATGCACGAGCGCCTGGGCTACGCGCGCTACGGCGCTCAGGGCGGCGACTGGGGCTCGTTCGTCACCGCGTGGCTGGGCGCGAATCGCGCCGATCACGTCAGCGGCATCCATCTGAACCTGATGCCGTTGAAGCGCGATGCGGCGATGTTCAACAACCCCAGCCCCGCCGAGCGCCGCTACGTCGATGAGATGCAGGCTTGGCTGAAGGAGGAGACCGGCTACCAGGCGATGCAGGGCACGCGGCCGCAGACGCTGGCCTTCGCGCTCACCGACTCCCCCGTCGGCCTGGCCGCGTGGATCGCCGAGAAATACCGCGCCTGGACCGACAACGACGGCGATCCCCGCCACGCGCTGTCGATGGACGAGATGCTCGGCAACATCAGCCTGTACTGGTTCACGCGCTGCATCGGCGCTTCGTTCTGGCCTTACTACGCCCGAGCGCATGGGCCCTGGCCGATCGACGGCCCGATCACCGTGCCCACCGGCTACTGCGAGTTCCCGCACGAGATCCTGCGCCCGCCGCGCGAGGCGGCGGCGCGCACCTTCGCCGACATCCGTCGCTGGAGCGTGATGGCCAAGGGCGGCCACTTCGCCGCGCTTGAACAGCCCGCGGCGCTGGCCGGTGAGATCAGCGCTTTCTTCGGCGGCCTCGACTGAACGACGTCGGCGTTGCGCAGCCTTGACGCGGCGCAACTGATGAGCCGTGCCGCTTGACGCAGTTCAAGGCCTGGGCGTGAACGAGGTGCGAGCATGGGCCATGAGCAGCTCTGCCACCGCCCGCATCATCCGCACCGAGCACCAGGCGCTGGCCGCCGTGCTGCGCACGATGGTGATGATGGTCAACGAGGCCCGCCGCCACAACCATGCTCCCGAGTTCAGGGCGCTGCGCGCGATGTTGTTCTACGTCGATGAGTTTCCGGAGCGGCTGCATCACGTCAAGGAAACGACGATGCTGTTCCCGCGCCTGCGCGAGTACACGCAAGAGGCCGACGAGACGCTGCGGCGCCTGGATGGCGAGCATGCGAGCGGCGAGGCGCGCATGCGCAAACTCGAACACCTGCTGACCGCTTGGGAGCTGCTCGGCGAATCGCGCCGCCAGGCCTTCGAGGACGCGCTCGAGCGCTATGTCAAGTTCTACCTCGAACACATGCGTGTCGAGGAAGAAGAAATCCTGCCGCTGGCCGAGCGCGTGTTCGGCGAGGAGGATTGGCGCGTGCTCGACCGCGCTTTCGGCAGCCACCGCGACGCGCTCACCGGCTCGGCGCCCGAGGCGGTTTACGAAGCGCTGTTCGCGACCATCCTGCGCATCACGCCGGCGCCGTTCGGCCTAGGGCCTCTAGCGCTCAGGCGCACCACGCAGCCACGCGCTGCCACAGCCCGTGGCCGAGCGCCCAGGCCGAGCCGGCCGCGAGCAGCGCGCCGGCGCCTCGCATCGCCAGCGCGCCGTCGCTGCGCAGGCCGCTCACACGCCGCAGCAGCGCGGGCCCGAGCCACAACGCGGGCGACGATGCGACGGCGAACGCCGCCATGGCCGCCGCACCTTGCAGTGGCGATGAGGCCAGCGTGCTGACCAGCAGCGCCGATTGCGACAGCGCGCAGGGCCACGCGATCCACAGTGCGCCGGCGCCCGCGCTGCGCACCGGGCCGGCGACGCGTTGCCAGCCGCCGGGCAGCGGCGCCGACGCCGAGGCCGCGCGTTGCAGCGCGGCGGGCCAGCGCCCGCACCACAGCAGCCACACGCCGAGCACGAGCGCGGCCATGTGCAGCAGCGTCCACAGCGGATGCAGCGCCGCGGTCCACGCCAGGCCGTCGCGCAACGCGCCGACGCTGGCCGCGGCCAGCGCACCCGCGGCGGCATAACCGGCCACGCGCGCGGCCTGGAACAGCGGTTGCGATGCCGCGCCGCGGCCGGCGAGCGCTGCACAAGGCGCGGCGCACATCGCAGCGCAATGCGGCAGCCCCGCCAATCCCATCAGCGCCGCCGCGGCGACGACGGCATGACCGCTGTCCAGCGCCATCACACCAGGCGCGAGAAGCGCCCGCCGGCCGCCGGCGGCGGCGTGCCGGCGAGATAGCGGTCGAACACCATCGCCACCGCGCGCACGACGCTCCAGCCGTCGGCGGTGAGCAGGGCGCCGCGATCGTCGAGGCGCAGCAGGCCGCGCTGCGCCATCGCGTCGAGCTGCTGCAGCTCGGCGCCGAAGTGCGCCGGCACCACAACGCCGAATTCGGCCTCGATCTGCGCAAAGTCGAGCCGGCCGCGGCACATCAGGCCCATCACGATCGCGCGCCGCAGCAGGTCGTCGCTGTCGAGCGCACGCCCGCGTTCGGTGGCCAGACGCCCGGCCTGCAGCGCGCCGTAATAGCCGTCGAGAGTCTTCGCGTTTTGCGCCAGCGTGGCGCCGACGCCGCCGATCGCCGAGACGCCCAGGCCGATCAGGTCGCACTCCGGTTGCGTGGTGTAGCCCTGGAAGTTGCGGTGCAGGCGGCCCTCGCGCTTGGCCACCGCCAGCGCGTCGTGCGCGAGCGCAAAGTGGTCCATGCCGATGTAGTCGTAGCCCGCGGCGCCGAGCGAGCGGATCGCATGGCCGAGCATCGCCAGCCGCGCGCTGCCGTCAGGCAGCTCGGCCGGGACGATGCGGCGCTGCGGCTTGAAGCGCTCGGGCAGGTGCGCGTAGCCGTAGAGCGCGATGCGGTCGGGCGCCAGCGCGGTCATCAAATCAATCGTGCGCTCGAAACTGGCCGCCGTTTGCCGCGGCAGGCCGTAGATCAGATCGGCATTGATCGACTCGAAGCCGAACTCGCGCGCACTGTCGATCAGCGCACGCACCTGCTCGAACGGCTGCACGCGGTGCACCGCCTGCTGCACCTGGGCATCGAAGTCCTGCACGCCGAAGCTGACGCGGTTGAAGCCGAGCGCGCGCAGGTGCGCCAGGCGCCCCGGATCGGCGGTGCGCGGATCGACCTCGATCGAGCACTCGGCGTCGCGCGCGATGTCGAACGCGCGCGCCAGCACGCCCCACAGCCGCGACAACTCCTCGTCGCTGAGGAAGGTGGGCGTGCCGCCGCCGAAGTGCACCTGCGTCACGCGCTGGCGTTCACCCGTGCCGAGCGCTGCCCCCACCAGCGCCACCTCGCGTTCGAGCGCGTCCAGGTACTCGGCGGAGCGTTCATGGTGGCGCGTCACCACCTTGTTGCAAGCGCAGTAGTAGCACACCGATTCGCAGAACGGCAGGTGCACGTACAGCGCCAGCGGCGGCGCGGCTTGATGGCGCGACAACTCGCCGCGTGCCGCCAATGCCAGGCGGTAATGCGACTCGGTGAATCCATCGTGCAGGCGGTCGGCCGTGGGGTACGAGGTGTAGCGCGGGCCGTTGCGGTCGAGGAAAGGGCCGAGCCGCTGCAGCAGCTCGGGCGTGAAGGCGCTGGGGGTCGTCGTGTTGTTCATGTCGTCACCCGCCGCTGCAGCCACACGCACAGCGCACATGCCGCCGCGCAGACCGCCCAGAAGCCGAAGAACGACAGCGTATAGACCGCCTGCCGCGACAACTCGACCGGCGCGCCGGCCAGTGTGTGCACGTCGGCCGGATCGACATGCGCGAACACCAGCAGTTCGAGCAGCGCCGCGGCCAGGAAGGCCGGCCATGCGATCTGCAGCGCGTCGCGCATCATTTCGAGGCGCCGAGGTTGCGCGCCTTCAGGGCCGGCATCTGCACCGTCGGCAGCACCGGATCGGGATGCGTGACGGCGATCACCAGCGTGGCGATGCAGGCGATCACCACGGCGGCCGGGCCGCCGATCACCAGCCACACCATGCCGTAGCGCCACCAGGGCAGGGATGAGTTGCTCACGAATGCTTCCTTTCAACGTGGAACCACGAACGTCGTGCGCTCGGCCAGACGCGTGCCCGCGCCGTCGGCCGCGAGTTGCGTGATCTCGAATTCGATGCGGTGCGCGCCGGGGCCGGCGGCGCGCGCATCGGACTGCGGCAGTTGCACTGCAATCGGCATCCAGCGCGCGGCAGCGCCGGCGACATCGACCTCGGTCGTGCCCGCGACGCTCGCGCCGGCCAGTCCGCGCACGCCGATGCGATAGCGTTGCGGCTCTTCGCTCGCATTCATCACCTGCAGCCGATAGACGTTCTCGATGCGGCCTTCACCCGCGATGCGCGCCAGCGACGCGCGGTCGCGCACCACATCCACCTTGAACGGCGTGCGCAGCGCCAGGCTGGCGATGAAGCCGGCGCAGATCGCCAGCAGGATCGCGCTGTAGATGAGCACCCGCGGGCGCAGCACGCGCGCCCAGTGCTGGCGGCGCGTCAGGTGCTGCGCCAAGCCGTTTTCGGTGTCGTAGCGGATCAGGCCGCGCGGGTAGTGCATCTTGTCCATCACGCCGTTGCAGACGTCGATGCAGGCGGTGCAGCCGATGCACTCGTATTGCAGGCCCTGGCGGATGTCGATGCCGGTCGGGCAGACCTGCACGCACAGCGTGCAGTCGATGCAGTGGCCGAGGTTGGCTGCCTTGAGGTCGGTCGAGCGACCGCGCGTGCCGCGCGGCTCGCCGCGCTGCGCGTCATAGGTGACGATCAGCGTGTCGCGGTCGAACATCGCGCTCTGGAAGCGCGCGTACGGGCACATGTACTTGCACACCTGCTCGCGCAGGAAGCCGGCGTTGCCGTAGGTCGCCAAGCCGTAGAAGACGACCCAGAACCACTCCCACGGACCGAAGTCGAGCGTGAACGCTTCGGCCCAGAGTTGTTTGATCGGCGTGAACCAGCCGACGAAGGTGAAGCCGGTCCACAAGCCGAGCGCGAGCCAGGCGGCGTGCTTGGCGCTCTT
Source organism: uncultured beta proteobacterium (assembly GCA_963816315.1). Classification (GTDB taxonomy): domain Bacteria; phylum Pseudomonadota; class Gammaproteobacteria; order Burkholderiales; family Burkholderiaceae_C; genus CADEEN01. Next base: position 48,486 of record CAWFJZ010000040.1, on the reverse strand, counting down.
GCGCAGCAGCTTGTCGGCGCTCCACGCAGCGGCGTCGCGTTTCATGCGCGCCATGCGGTCGCCTTCGAACAGGCGCTCGATCCACAGGAAGATTTCGGTATAGACGGTCTGCGGACACGCGTAGCCGCACCACAAGCGCCCGGCCACCGCGGTGAACAGGAAGAGGGCGTAAGCGCTGATCACCAGCAGTGCGGTCAGGTAGATGAAGTCTTGCGGGTAGAGCACCAGCCCGAAGATGTAGAAGCGCCGCGAGGCCAGATCGAACAGCACCGCCTGGCGCGCGTTCCATTCGAGCCACGGCACGCCGTAGAAGAACAGCTGTGTCGCCCACACCAGCGCCCAGCGCCAGCCGGCGAACCAGCCGCTGACGGCGCGCGGATAGATCTTCTTCTGCTTCTCGTAGAGCCAGACGATCTGTTCTTCGGGCGCAGCGCGCTGGGTCAGTTCGACAGGTGCCATACATACGCTGCGAGCACGCGCACCTGCTCGGCGGTCAACCGGCTCGCGTGCGCCGGCATCATGTTGGTCTTGCCGCCGGTGACCATCGCGGCCACCGCTTCTTCGCCCCAGCCGTGCAGCCAGACCTGGTCGGTGAGATTGGGCGCGCCCATGGCGGTGTTGCCCTTGCCGTCGATGCCGTGGCAGGCGGCGCAGGCCGTGAACTTGCTGCGGCCGAGCTGCGCGGCCACGTTGTCGTGCGGACTGCCGGCCAGGCTCAGCACATAGTGCGCGACGTTGCGCACGTTCTCGCCGCCGCCGATCGCGTCGGCCATCGGCGGCATCGCGCCGGTGCGGCCTTCGGCGATGGTCTTGCGGATGTCGTCGAACGAGCCGCCCCACAGCCAGTCGCGGTCGGTCAGGTTCGGGAAGCCCTTGCTGCCGCGCGCGTCCGAGCCATGGCAGGCGGCGCAGTTGTTGATGAACAGGCGCTCGCCGATGCCCATCGCCTGCGTATCGGCAGCGAGCTGCTTTTCGTCCATCGCCGCGAAGCGCGCGTACAGCGGCGCGATCTCGGCGCGCGCGCGGGCCTGCTCGGCTTCGTACTGTCCCGTGCTGCTCCACTGAAAGGTGCCCGCGTAGGCGCCCAGCCCGGGGTAGAGCGCGAGATAGGCGAACGAGAACACGACGGTGATGACGAACAGCACCATCCACCAGCGCGGCAGCGGGTTGTTGAGTTCGCGCAGGTCTTCGTCCCAGACATGGCCGGTGCTGTTGTCGGTGACGCCTGCCACGACGCGACGGCGCGCGGCGATGATCAGCAGCGCCAGGCAGGCGAGCAGGCTCGCCACCGTGACGATCGCGATGCCGATCGACCAGCCGCCGGAGAAGAAGTCGCTCATGAAAGTTGCTCCTCGCCGTCGAACGGCAGTCGCGCCGCTTCGTCGAAGGCTTCGTGTCGCCGTGCCGACCAGGCCCAGGCCACCAGGCCGATGAACATCACAAAGGACAGCAGCGTGATCGCGCTGCGCAGGTCATTCAAATCCATCACCGCCTCACTTGATCGAAGTGCCGAGCACCTGCAGGTACGCCACCAGCGCGTCGAGTTCGCTCTTGCCCTTGACGGCTTCTGCGCTGCCCTTGACCTCGTCGTCGCTGTACGGCGCGCCGAGCGTGCGCAGGGCGGCCAGCTTGGTCGGCATCACGGCTGCATCGACGGCTGCGCGCTCCAGCCACGGGTACGCCGGCATGTTCGACTCGGGCACCAGGTCGCGCGGGTTGAGCAGGTGCACGCGATGCCATTCGTCGCTGTAGCGCCCGCCGACGCGGTGCAGGTCGGGGCCGGTGCGCTTGCTGCCCCATTGGAACGGCCGGTCGTAAACGAACTCGCCGGCGGTGGAATACGGCCCGTAGCGCAGCGTCTCGGCGCGGAACGGCCGGATCATCTGCGAGTGGCAGTTGTAGCAACCCTCGCGCACATAGACGTCGCGGCCGGCGAGCTGCAAGGCGGTGTAGGGCTTCAGGCCCGGTGCCGGCTGCGTGGTCGAGCGTTGGAAGTACAGCGGCACGATCTCGACCAGGCCGCCGATCGCCACCGTGATCAGGATCAGCACGATCAGCAAAAAGTTGCTGGTCTCGATGCGCTCGTGACCGGTGGGGTGGTGTGTTCGTCGTCATCGTGGTCTCTCCCTCAAGCCGCGACGGCGACCGCCGGCACGCGCATCGGCTCGGGCTTGCCGGCACGCACCGTCATCACCACGTTCCACGCCATCAGCAGCATGCCGCTCAGGTAGAGCAGCCCGCCGAGCAGGCGCACGACGTAGAACGGATAGGTGGCCTTGACGCTTTCGACGAAGCTATAGACGAGGGTGCCGTCGCTGTTGACTGCGCGCCACATCAGGCCCTGCATCACGCCGGCGATCCACATTGCGGCGATGTAGAGCACGATGCCGACGGTGGCGATCCAGAAGTGCAGCGAGATCGCGCGCACGCTGTGCATCTGCGTGCGGCCCCACATGCGCGGGATCAGGTGGTACAGGCAGCCCATCGAGATCAGGCCCACCCAGCCGAGCGCGCCGCTGTGCACATGGCCCACCGTCCAGTCGGTGTAGTGACTCAGCGCGTTGACCGTCTTGATCGACATCATCGGCCCCTCGAACGTGCTCATGCCGTAGAACGAGAGCGAGACGATCATGAATTTGAGGATCGGGTCGTCGCGCAGTTTGTGCCACGCGCCGGAGAGGGTCATGATGCCGTTGATCATGCCGCCCCAGCTCGGCGCCAGCAGCACGAGCGAGAACAGCATGCCGATCGACTGCGCCCAGTCGGGCAGCGCGGTGTAGTGCAGGTGGTGCGGGCCCGCCCACATGTAGGTGAAGATCAGGGCCCAGAAGTGCACGATCGACAGACGATACGAATACACCGGCCGCTCGGCCTGCTTGGGGATGTAGTAGTACATCATCCCGAGGAAGCCCGCGGTGAGGAAGAAGCCCACTGCGTTATGGCCGTACCACCACTGCACCATCGCGTCCTGCACGCCGGCATAAGCGCTGTAGCTCTTGGTCAGGCTCACCGGCAGCGCCGCACTGTTGACGATGTGCAGCAGCGCCACGGTGAGGATGAAGGCGCCGAAGAACCAGTTGGCGACGTAGATGTGGCGCACCTTGCGGATGCCCAGCGTGCCGAAGAAGACGACCGCGTAGGCGACCCAGACGACGGCGATCAGGATGTCGATCGGCCATTCGAGCTCGGCGTACTCCTTGCTCTGCGTGATGCCCAGCGGCAGCGTGATCGCCGCGGCCACGATCACCGCCTGCCAGCCCCAGAAGGTGAACATCGCCAGCTTGGGCGCGAACAGGCGCGTCTGGCAGGTGCGCTGCACCACGTGGTACGAGGTGGCGAAGAGGGCGCAGCCGCCGAAGGCGAAGATCACCGCGTTGGTGTGCAGCGGGCGCAGGCGGCCGTACGACAACCACGGGATGCCGAAGTTGAGTTCGGGCCAGGCGAGTTGCGCGGCGATGATCACGCCGACCAGCATGCCGACCACGCCCCACAGCACCGCGGCGAGTGCGAACGCGCGCACGGGGTCATCGGTGTAAGCGGCTTCTGTGTTGTTCATTCGTTCTTACCTCGCGCTCCTTGCACAAGCTCGGGCGATTGTTCGGGCGCGGCATCCGTCGCGGTTTGCGTTTCGTCAAGGATTCGCGCGCCTTCTTCTTCGAGGTCGTCGAACTGGCCGCGTGCGAGCGCCCAGGCGAACACGCCGACGATCGCGAGCACGAGCACGGAGGACATCGGGATGAGAAGAAAAAGGATGTCCACGCGAGTCACCTCGACAGGCGCAAGGCGTTGAGCACGACGAACAGCGAGCTCGCGGCCATGCCCAGCCCCGCAGCCCAAGGCGGCAAGTGGCCCGTGATCGCCAGCGGCACGCAGGCGGCGTTGTAGAGCGCGGCCCAGGCCAGGTTCTGGCGCATCACGCTCACGGTCCGACGCGCGAGGCGGATCGAAGACACCACGTCGCCGAGGCGACCCGACAGCAACACCGCATCGGCCGTCGTGCGCGCGATCTGCGCGCCCTGCGGCATCGCGAACGACACGTCGGCCTGCGCCAGCACCGGCGCGTCGTTGACGCCGTCGCCGACCATCGCCACGATGTCGCCGCGCGATTGCGCCTGGCGCATCGCGTCGAGTTTGCGTTCGGGCGTCGCGCTGCCGATCGCCTGCGGCAGTCCGAGCCGTTCGGCCAGTCGCGCGACGCGCGGCTGCGAATCGCCGGACAGCAGCGTGAGCGCAATGCCTTCATCGTGCAGCGCGCGCAGCGCTGTGGCCGCGTCGGGTCGTAGCGCTTCGTCGAAGGCGAACACGGTTGGCGCCTCGCCTGCCGCGCCGAACGCCAGTTCGCACGGTTGCTCGGTGCCGACCCACGCCGCCGAGCCGAGCCGAAAACGCTGTCCTTGCGGCGCCGTGCCTTCGAGCCCGCAGCCGGGCACTTCGCGCACGTCGCGCCATGCCACCGCACGCGCCTGCGGCCGCGCGGCGACCAGCGCGCGCGACAGCGGATGCGTGGACCAGGCGGCCAGCGATGCGGCGAGGTCTGCGATCGGCGGCGCATCGCGCAGCACCGGCTGCGATTCGGTGACGGTGCCGGTCTTGTCGAGCATCACATGGCGCACGCGCGCCAGCGATTCGATCGCCTCGATGCGCCGCAGCAGCACGCCGCGCTTGGCCAGGCCCGAGGTGGCGGCGAGCAGCGCCGACGGCGTGGCCAGCGACAGCGCGCAGGGGCAGGTGACGACGAGCACCGACACCGCCACCCACAACGCACGCGAAGGATCGACGGGCCACCACCACGCCGCGGCGCCGAAGGCGAGCAGCAGTACCGCGGCGAGAAACGGCGCGGCGATGCGGTCGGCCACGCGCAGCACCTCGGGCCGCCGCGTCAGCGCCTCGCGCATCAGCGCAGCGATCTGCGCGGCCCGCGTGTCGGCGCCGACGCGCAGGGTGCGCATCACCACCGGCGCGCCCGAGGTTCAGGCTGCCGCCGACGGCTGCATCTCCGGGCGCCTTGGCCACCGGCTGCGACTCTCCGGTGAGCAGCGATTCGTCGGCGCTGCTCGTGCCTTCTTCGATGCAACCGTCGGCCGGGAACGCCTCGCCCACCGGCACGCGCACGCGGTCGCCGGGCACGAGCGCGTCGGCGCTCACGCCGTCCACGCCGCCATCGGCGCGCAGCCGCCAAGCCGTCACCGGCGCGCCGAAGGCGAGCCGTTCCACCGTCTCGATCGCCCGATGCCGCGCCCGCGCTTCGAGCCAGCGCCCGGCGAGCAGGAAGCTGACGAACATCGTCAGCGAATCGAAATAGACCTCGCGGCCGAACACGCCACCGGGATCGAAGGCCGCGCCGCTCGACGCCACGAACGCGATCGCGATGCCGAGCGACACCGGCACGTCCATGCCCAGCCGCCCGGCGCGCGCGCTGCGCCACGCCGAGGCGAAGAACGGCGACGCCGAGAACAGCAGCACCGGCAGCGTCAGCATCCACGCCGATCGGTTGAGCAGTTGCTCGAGATCGGCGCTCAGCGTGCCGGCGTCTGCGACGTACGACGGCGTGGCCAGCATCATCACCTGCATCGCGCAGAACACGGCGACGAACAGTCGCCACAACGCCAGGCGCTCTTCGGCGCGGCGCGACGCGGCAGCGTCCGCGGGCGCGCTGGCCGGCACGGCGCACGAGCCGCACTGCGGTGCGAGCAGAGCAGCGCTGTCCGCGCTCACAACAACGTGCTCACGAGCGCCGCCTGCACCAGCGCGCGGCGGTCCGCCGCCACCGGCGCGTGCCCCGGTGGCACCAGCTCGGCGAGCAGCGCGAAGATCGGATGGTCTTCGCGCGCCAGGCTGTCGTACACCGGCACTTCGAGCAGCGACTGCAGTTGCTCCGCAAAGCCGGCCGGAAGCGCTTCGCAATCGACCGCGTCGTAGAGGTTCTGCAGCAGCCGCGCGGTGTCGGCGCCGGGCTGCGCTTCGCCGCGCAGCCACGCCGGCGCCGGCTCGATGCGGGCCACGCGGGCGCCGAGGAGCGTGGCGGCGTCGATCAACAGCTGGCCGGCATCGTGCGCGGCGCCCATCAGCGCGATGTTCTTGCCGCGCAGCGGCGCCGTCGCGCCCACCGCTTGACGCAGCGAGCGCGCGACCGACAGCAGCGCGCGAGCGGTGGGGTCGTCGAGCGGCGCCAGGGTCAGCAGATGGCGGTGCAACGGCGTGTTCACGGCATTGCATGCTGGCCGCGCAAGGCGCAGACCGTCTTGCGCTGGCGCAAACGGGCAGGGCCGTTCACGAGCGGTTCACACAACGTCACCGAGCGTCACGCCAGCGTCGCGAGGCGCACGCCGCGCGCTCGCAGACTGGCGTCACCCCTTCAAGGAGCCGCGATGACCACCGCCTTGCACAGCCAGCACGACTCGATCGAAGCCCAGGAGACGCGCCAGGAACGCCAACGCATCACCGACATGCTGGCGCTGGTGGCCGCGCGCGTGCCGGTGCAGCACCGCGTGGTGCACGCCGGCGATGCGGTCTATCGCTGCGGCGCTGCGTTCACGCACCTGTATGTCCTCAACACCGGCTGCTGCAAAGTCGTCAACAGCGCGGCCGACGGCCGGGCGCAGGTGGTCGGCCTGCTGTTCCGCGGCGACTGGATCGGCTTCGACGGCATCGCTGGCGGACGCTTTCGCTGCGACGCCGTGGCGCTCGACACCGGCGAGGTCTGGGCGCTGCGCTACGACGCGCTGGTGGCCGCCTGCGCCGAGCATCCGCCGCTGATGGCGCTGCTGCACGGCGAGATGAGCCGCGTCATCGGCCGCGACCGCGACGCGCTGATGGCGCTGACCACGCTCTCGGCCGACGCGCGCGTGGCCGAGTTCCTGCGCCTGATGGCCAGCGCGCTCGACCGCCGCGGCCTGCGCAACGACCAGATCACCCTGCGCATGACGCGCGCCGAGATCGGCAACTACCTCGGGCTCACGCTCGAGTCGGTGAGCCGCGCGCTGTCACGCCTGGCGCGCGCGCAGTTGATCGGCTTTGCCGATGGCGCGCGGCGCGAGATCCGGATTCCGGACGTGGGCGCGCTGGCGGAGTTCGTCGGGCATGACGGGGCGGCGGCGACGTTGCAGTAGCAAATGATTCGAGCGGTCGCTGGGCGGTTGATCCGCAGTGCTTGACGCTGGCGAGGCTGCGTCTGCAAACGCCGAAGGCCCGATCTGCACTCCAGCGTGAAAGGAAGCCATCATGAAGCGTCGAGACTTGATCGCCACCACCCTCATAGCGCCCCCTCTGCTGCTTGCCGGTTGTGCGTCACCTGAGACCCGCGGGGGTTCTGATCCCGCAAAAGCGCAGATGACTGTGCTCTACGACGCCTTCGGCCGCGATCCGACGCTGCACAAGGATTGGGGTTACGCCGCTTTCATCGAGTTCGGTGGCAAGCGCATCCTGTTCGACACGGGCAACAACGCCGAGGTGTTGGCGAAGAACGCGGCAGCCAAGCGTGTCGATCTGGCGCGCCTCGATTTCGTCGTGATGTCGCATCGCCACGGCGACCATATGGGAGGCATGAGCTACCTGCTCGGCGTCAATCCGAAGGTCATGATCTACGCACCCAAGGAGGGTTTCGGCGTTTACGGTGCAGACCTGCCGAGCGCCTTCTATCGAAAGGACCAGACGCTGCCGGCCGAGCAGCGCTACTACGACGGCAAACCGCCCGACGTGATGCGCTTCGGCAGCGCATGGCCAGGGGCCAATATCACGCTGATCGACAAGCCAACGGTGATTGCGCCCGGGATTCATCTGATCTCGCTGGTGTCCGACAAGCCCGGCACGCTCGAACTGCGTGAACTCTCGTTGGCGATCGAGACTCCCGACGGTATGGTGATCGTGGTCGGCTGCTCGCACACGGGCATCGACAACATCGTCAAGGCGGCCGCGGCGATCCAGCCGAAGATTCATTTCGTCGCCGGGGGCTTTCACTATGTGGTCGCCAACGACCCTGACATCGGGACCCTTGTGACGACGTTGCGCGATACCTACAAAGTCGCCTATGTCGCCCCAGGGCATTGCACCGGCGAACCGACCTTCGCCGCACTGCGAAAGGCATTTGGTGAACGCAGCCTCTATGCCGGGCTGGGCAGCACGATCGCACTGGGCGCCGCGCCTCGTGCGGTCGGCGACAGCGGGACCACCGGACTACCGGCGCTGAGCATTGACGATCAGCAGACCTATCAGGCGCTGTTCGCGGCGAGCGGCGAAAGGCAACGTCGAATGTTCGCGGACCTGCAGCAACCGGTTACCCCAGACGGCGCCTATCTCGGGCAATGGCGGCGCAGCATGGTGGGCTGTTGTTGACGCTCTCCCGCCGAGCCGGTTGCTCACCTCAGCGCGAAAGCACACCCGCCATCGCCTGCGCCAACTGCTCGCGCGTGAACGGCTTGCGCAGCAGCGGAACGTCGGCCGGCGCATCGGCTTCGGCGACGTAGCCCGACATCAGCAGCACCGGCAACTGGGGCCAGAGCGCTCGCGCGCGCTGCGCCAGTTCGGTGCCGCGCAAGCCGGGGCCGAGCGCGACATCACTCAGCAGCAGGTCGAAGCGCTCGCCTTGCGCCAACGCATCGAGCGCGGCCTGGGCGTGTGAACACGCGTGCACGCGGCAGCCCCAGCCGGCGAGAAACGCCTGCACGACGCGCAGCACGTCGGGCTCGTCTTCGACCAGCAGCACCGACAGATCGTGCGGCAGCGCCGCGTCGTGCGACGCCGGCGCCTCGACGCTCGTCTGCACCGTGGCGGCCGCGGCCGGCAAGTACAGCGTCACCGTCGTGCCCGCACCGGGCGCGCTGCGCAGCGCCACCGCGCCGCCCGACTGGTGCGCGAAGCCGTGCACCGTGGCCAGGCCGAGGCCGGTGCCGCGGCCGGCTTCCTTGGTGGTGAAGAAGGGCTCGAACGCGCGCGCCTGCACGGCCTCGCTCATGCCCACGCCGCTGTCGCTGATGGCCAGCGTCACGCCGCCGCCGTGCCACACCTGGGCGTCGGCTTCCGCCGGCGGCGTATCGCAGCGCGCGGCGGTGAACGCCAGCGTGCCGCCGTCGGGCATGGCGTCGCGCGCGTTGATGGCGATGTTGACCAGCGCCGCTTCGAGCTGCCCGCGGTCGGCCAGGCACTCGGGCGTGTCGGCGGCAATGTCCACCTCGATGCGGATGCGCGCATCGAGCGTGCGCCGCAGCAGATCGGCCAGCGGCGGCAGAAAGCGCTGCAGCGACACCGGCAGCGGCTGCAGGCGTTGCCTTCGCGAGAAGGCGAGCAGCTTGGCCGTCAGCTCGGCGCCGCGGCGCGTGGCGCGCTGCGCTGCACTCAGCAACTCGCGTGCGCCGTCGTCGCCGGCCACCGAAGGCCAGTCCTCGAGCACCTGCAGATTGCCGTGGACGATGGTCAGCAGGTTGTTGAAGTCGTGCGCGATGCCGCCCGTGAGCTGGCCTACCGCTTCGAGCCGCTGCGCGTGGTGCAGCGCGTCTTCGCTGGCGGCGCGCTGCAGCACCGTGGCCACCAGGCTGGCCAGCGATTCGATGAAGCGCGCGTCGTCGGCGTCGAAAGCACGCGCCTCGTGCGTGTCTCGCGTGTGCACTTCGAGCAGGCCCGCCGCGCGCCCGCGGTCGGCGATCGGCTGCGCGATGCGCCACGTGAAGCCGGGCCACACCGAGGCGCCGCGCTCGGCGCGCGCGTGCGCGATCGCCTGCGCGTCCAATGCCGGCGCCGCGGGGTCGCCGAAGCGGCGCACGCGGCGGCCGTCGGCGTCCTGCACATGCAGCACGCCGGCCTGCGCGCCGCACGCTGCCGCGGCCGCCAGCGGCAGCGCGCGCAACACGGCCTCGGGGTCGCGGCTGTCCACCGCCAACCGGCCCATCGTGGCGATGCACTCGGCATGGCGCGCGCGCCGCAACGCCTGGCGCACGCGCGGGTAGTCGCCGATGCCGCGCACGGCGGCCAGCACGTAAGGCTGGCCGTCCGCGATCAACGGGCTGAGCGCGATCTCCACCAGCACCTGGCTGCCGTCGCGGCGGCGCGCGGCCAGGTCCATCTGCGTGCCCATCGGCCGGCTGCGCGGCGCGCGCTGGAAGCCCTGGCGATCGGCGACGTGACGCGCACGCGCCGCATCCGGCACCAGCGCTTCGATTGCCAGGCCGGTCAGCTCGCTGTGGTCGTAGCCGAGCAGCGCGCTCGCAGCGCCGTTGGCGCGCACGATGCGCCCGCTGCTATCCACCAGCAGCACCGCGTCGGGGTAGGCGTCGAACAGCGCGTCGTGCAGCGGCAGCGAGGTCATACCACTTGCACCGGCACCGCGAGCAGGTAGCCCGCGCCGCGCACCGACTTGATCAGCGTGGCCCCTCCGGCCTGCGCTTCGAGCTTGCGCCGCAGCCGGCCCACCTGCACGTCGATCGTGCGGTCGAACGGCCCGGCCTCGCGGCCACGCGTCGCATCGAGCAGCAAATCGCGCGACAGCACGCGGCCCGCATGTTTGCAGAAGATGACGAGCAGGTCGAACTCGCCGCCGGTGAGCGCGAGTTCGCCGCCAGCAGCGTCGGTGACGCGCCGCGCGCCGGCATCGAGCGTGAAGCCGGCGAAGGCAAAGCCGCTCGGCGCTGCCGCCACGTCGTGTTCCGTCGGCTCGAGCCGACGCAGCACGGCGCGCACGCGCGCCAGCAGTTCGCGCAGGTCGAACGGTTTGGTGACGTAGTCGTCGGCGCCGATTTCCAGCCCCACCACCTTGTCCACCGCGTCGCCCCGCCCGCTGACGATGACCAGCCCGCAGCGGTGGTGTTCGCGCAACTGGCGGGCGATGGCGAGCCCGTCTTCGCCGGGCAGGCCGAGATCGAGCAGCACCAGCGCGGGTGGGTCGTCGCGCATCAGGTGCGACAACTCGGCGCCGCGATGCAACTGCGAGACGCGAAAGCCCTGCGCGCCGAGATAACGCGCGATCAGTTGCGTGATGTCGGCTTCGTCGTCGAGGACGGCGATGTGTGCGGGGGTGGCCACGGCGACATTGTGCCGGGGCCGGAGGTGCCGGGGCCGTCAACGCCGCCGCAGTGCACGGGCGGCGCGCCACAGCGCCAGGCCGCGCAGCAGCCGCACCGCCGACGGCAGCCACTGCACGGGCCGGCAGGCTTGCCGCAGCGCGAGCACGTCATGCGCCAGGCGCAGGCGCTGCAGCGTTGCGTTGGCGGCGAGCAGGCGCCGGCGCGCCGCGAGCTCCTGGCGTTGCGTCACGGGGCGCGATCGGGCGCGAGCGCCTGTGCATCGGCGCGCAACTGCAGCAGCGTCTCTTGCAGCAGCGCCGGCCGCTGCGCGACGAGGCGCCGCCACCAGGCCATCGCGCCGGCGGCCGCGCCGAGCAAGAGCAGCGCGGCGGCGCCGAGCACCGCCGCGGCATGCTCCGGCCCGGCCCACCAGGCCACGGCCAGCACCGCGAGCACCAGCCCGGCGCCGAGGCAGAACAGCGCCACGGCCGTTGCCAGCGCCTGTTGCGCCACGCGCAACCGCTCCTCGGCCAACTCGGTGCCGGCGAGTTCGAGGCGCGTGTGCAGCATCTCGACCAGCGTCGCCGCGATGCCGCGCACCGAGCCGCCTGAATGTTGCACAGCATCCATCTAGCGTCGGCCGATCAGCACGCCGACGAGCAGCCCGATCGCGGCGGCCACGCCGATGGCGGTGTACGGATGCGCGTGCACTGCCGCATCGCTTCGATGCGCAGCGCTCTGGAGTTGCGTGCCGGCCTGCGCCTGCAGATCGGTCAGGCGCTCGCGCAGGTGCACGAGCTCGCCGCGCAGACGTTCGCGCGTCGCCGCCATCTTTTCGTCGCCGGCGCGCGCCGTGTCCTTGAGCAGCGCCTCGGCTTCATCGGCCAGCGTGCGCAGGTGCTGCGCCATGCGGTCGTCGGTCGGTGTCGAAGGGGTGGTCGTCGTCGGGGTGTTCATCGCAGTCCTTTCACAGTCGAGAGCCGGGCAGGTGATGGTGAACGCGTCGCGCGCGACCCCTTTGATCGCGCTCAACACGGGGCCCTGCGCAACGCCTACCGTTCGATCGGCGGTCTTCTTGCCTGCCGCCGTGGAGACCGTGATGACGACACGACGCTGGTCCTTGGCCGTTGCATCGGCGCTGCTGGCCAGTGCGTGCGCGCTCGAAGTGCAGAACACGCAACCGGCGCAGGAGATGGCGCAGCAAGCCCGGCCTGCGGGCTCGGTGTATACCGGTTGGCGCGTCTTTCAGGACAAGTGCGCGGTCTGTCATGGCCCCGCGGCCAATGGCACCGCACGCGGCCCCGACCTGCTGCCGCGGGTGCGCGAGATGGGCGCGCGCCGCTTCGTCAACGTCGTGCTCTACCGCTATGACTGGAGCCTGCCCGCAGCGCGCGCCGGCAGCGAGAGCGCGGCGCGCGAAGCGCTGATCGACGAAGTGATGCGCCGCCAACAGGGCGACCTGGCGATGCCGGCATGGCAGGGCGAGCCGCGCGTCAATGCGCACATCACCGACCTCTACGCCTATCTGTCGGCGCGCGCCGAAGGCACGCAAGGGCCGGGGCGGCCGACGCCTTGATCGCCGCTTGACTTCGCGCAAGCCGCGCACGCCGCCGGCGACGCAAGCTGCGCGGCACCAACAACTGCAAAGAGGAGATCCCCATGAGCCGACTTGCCGCGCTGCTGTGTCTGAGCGTTGCGGTCTTCACGGCCGGCTGTTCGCGGCGTGAGAACCCGGCGCCACCCGTTGCGATATCGGCCGTCCCTGCCAGCGCCGCTGCCACCGGCGATTTCGGCCCGCCGCAAGGCGAGCCGGTGAAGGCGCTGTTGACGAGCCCGCCGAAGGTGCCGCCGGCCACGGGACGCAGTGCGCCGGCCAAGGTGATCGTCGAGCTCGAAGTGGTGGAGAAGGAGATGCCGATCTCCGAAGGCGTGAGCTACACCTTCTGGACCTTCGGCGGCACGGTGCCGGGCAGCTTCATCCGCGTGCGCCAGGGCGACACGGTCGAGTTCCACCTGAAGAACGCGCCGGATTCGAAGATGCCGCACAACATCGACCTGCACGGCGTCACCGGCCCCGGCGGCGGCGCGGCGTCGAGCTTCACCGCGCCGGGGCATCGATCGCAGTTCACGTTCAAGGCGCTCAACGCCGGTCTGTATGTCTATCACTGCGCGACCGCGCCGGTGGGCATGCACGTGGCCAACGGCATGTACGGCCTGATCCTGGTCGAGCCGCCGGGCGGCTTGCCGAAGGTCGATCGCGAGTACTACGTGATGCAGGGCGACTTCTACACCATGGGCAAGTACCGCGAGAAGGGCGCGCAGCCGTTCGACATGCAGAAGGCGATCGACGAAAACGCGACCTACGTGCTCTTCAACGGCAGCGAAGGCTCGATGACCGGCGACAAGGCGATCACCGCGAAGACCGGCGAGACGGTGCGGCTGTACGTCGGCAACGGCGGGCCGAACCTGGTGTCGAGCTTTCACGTCATCGGCGAGATCTTCGACAAGGTGTGGTTCGAAGGCGGCAACAAGTTCCAGGAGAACGTGCAGACGACGCTGATCCCCGCCGGCGGCGCGGCGATGATGGAGTTCCATCTCGAAGTGCCGGGCAGCTACGTGCTCGTCGATCACTCGATCTTCCGCGCCTTCAACAAGGGCGCGCTGGCGATCCTGAAGGTCGAGGGCCCGGAGAACAAGGCCATCTACTCGGGCAAGGAAGTCGATGAGGTTTATCTCGGCGACCGCGCGCTGCCGAATCTCGCTGCGGTGACCGCCGCGGCGCAGGCTGCCAAGAGCGGCGCGTTGACGACCGAAGAGCAGATCAAGGCCGGCCAGGCGCTGTTTGCCGGCACCTGCTCGACCTGCCATCAGCCGAACGGCGCCGGCCTGCCCGGCGTGTTCCCGCCGCTGGCCAAGTCCGACTGGCTGGCCGCGAATCCGAAGCGCGCCATCGACGCCGTGCTCGGTGGGCTCACCGGCCCGATCAAGGTCAACGGACAGGACTACAACTCGGTGATGCCGCCGATGAACCAGCTCACCGACGACGAGGTCGCCAACATCCTGACCTACGTCATGGGCAGCTGGGGCAACGGCGGCGGCAAGATCACCAAGGCCGAAGTGGCCGAGCGCCGCAAGGCCAAGCCGGTGGCGGCTGCGGGGCATTGATGTCCATGCGTCGCTGCATCGTCGCGCTCGGCTTGTCGCTCGGCGTGTGTTTTGCGCAAGCCGCTGGCGCAACGTTCGTCAAGCTGCCCGGCGGCGAGTTCGACTCGGTGCTGAAGTACGAAGACAGCGGCAGCCGCGTGCGCGTGGCGCCGTTCGCGCTGATGAGCGTGCCGGTGACGAATGCGGATTTCCTGGCCTTCGTGCGCGCGCATCCGCAGTGGCAGCGCGACGCGGTGGCGGGTGGTGTGTTCGCCGAGCAGCGCTATCTGTCACATTGGAAGAGCGCGACCGAACTCGGCGCCAACGCGTTGCCGCAGCAGCCCGTGGTCTGGGTGAGCTGGTTCGCCGCCAGCGCGTACTGCAAGGCGCAGGGCGCGCGCCTGCCGACCTGGACGCAGTGGGAAGTTGCAGCGGCGGCCGACGAGCAGCGCCGCGATGCGCGCGCCGATCCGGCATGGCGCGAGCGCATCCTCGCCTGGTACTCGCAGCCGTCGAAGCGCGCGCTGGCGACGGTCGGCACGCAGCGCCCCAACGCCTACGGCGTGCGCGATCTGCATGGCCTGGTCTGGGAGTGGACGGACGACTTCTCCGCGCTGCTGGTCTCGGCCGACAACCGCGACCAGGGCGACCCCGACCGGCTCAAATTCTGCGGCGCCGGCGCGCTGTCGGTGAACGACCGCGAGAACTACGCCGTGCTGATGCGCGTGGCGATGCTGTCGTCGCTCGACGGCGCCGATGCCACGGCCAATCTCGGCTTCCGTTGTGCGCGTTGAAAGGAACACCGTCATGCATTGCATGAAAGCACTGTCGCTGGCGCTGCTGATCGCGTCCAACGCGTTCGCCGCGCCGCTGCCGCGCGATTCGATCTATGCGCTGCAAGCGCCGCTGGTCGATCAATCCGGCCGCGCGCTGCAACTCGCCGACAAGCGCGGCCGGGCGCAGGTGGTGGTGATGTTCTACACCTCGTGCAGCTTCATCTGCCCGACGATCATCGACACCGTGCAGGACCTCGACCGCAAGCTCAGCCCCGATGAACGCCAGCGCCTGGGCGTGTTGATGATCTCGCTCGACCCGCAACGCGACGGCCCCGCCGCGTTGAAAGCCACGGCCGACAAACGCCAGCTCGACCTCACCCGCTGGAGCCTGGTGCAGCCGCAACCGGCGGACCTGCGCGCGATCGCCGGCGTGCTCGGCGTGCGCTACCGGCCGCTGGCGGGCGGCGAGGTCAACCACACCGGCGTGCTGGTGCTGCTCGATACCGAAGGTCGCATCGTTGCGCGCAGCGACAAGACCAGTGGCGCGGTCGATCCGCAGTTCTTGAAGCAGGTACGGACCACCGTGGCGCCGCATTGATCTCTACTCCCTCTCCCGCACGCGAAGCCGAAGGCTTTGCCTTCGGGTGCGGAAGAGGGGGCAATACCACTCACCGCAGCGCGAACCAGCCCAACGGCTGGTGCGTGCGCGCAATGCCGAACATGCCGACGAACACCAGCACCGCCGCCGCAAAACAGATCACGCGAGCACGTGCACTGCGGGCACGCTTCAACGCAAAACTGCCGAGCACGACATAGACCACCAGCAAGGCGAGCTTGACGCCGAGCCAGTGGTTGGCGAACACCGCTGCGGGCACGATGTTCAGCAGCATCAGCGCCGCCGTCAGCAGCACCGTGTCGATGCCGATGCTGAGCCAGCGTACCGTCACCGCTTGCGGCCAGCGCGCACCGAGCAGCGCGCCGATGCCGCGTGATGCGAACAGCGCACCGCTGAACAGCACCGCGCCGATGTGCACAGCGCGGATCTGCGGATAGAACTCAATCACCGCGCCGCGGGCGCCGTCGGCCCCACCGTCACCGGCTCACGCCGCGCCGGCAGCCACAGCCGGAAAACGAACCACGTGTCGCCCTTGTCGCTGACCACGGCCTGCGGCATCGGTGGCGCCTGGCGATGGATCTCGCCGCCCATCCAGAGCAGCACGCCGAAGCCGACGATCAACAGCGCGGCCAGACCGAGCGAGAGTTTGCGCGTCGTGGACATGGTTCGCCCTCTCGTGTTGGGTGCGCCGATGCTCGGCCATCGGCGCCGGCGCGCTTTGACACAGGTCAAGGCGACTGGCGCGCGCGCGCTGCTGCGCGCGCCCTCGGCTACGCGGCGTACATCACGTTGATGCGCGCGACGTACTTCGGCACCGGCCCGTGCACCTGGCGGCCGACGTGCATCACCGAGTGCGGCCCGAAGCCGTGGCGGAAGAACAGCGCGCTGCCCTTGGCCGGTGTCACGTCGTGGGCGCTGCCGTCGGGGCGGAACAGCCGTGTCTGGCCGCCTTGCACGCCGTCCTCGGGGCCGTTGAGGTAGAGCAGCATGGTCAGGCACGAGCGCGGCCCGGCCCATTGCAGCATCTCGCGCCGGTCGTCGCTGAGGCCGAAGCCCGGCCAGTCGCCGTCGGTGTGGCGGTTGAAGACGTTGCCGTCGTCGTAGCGGTACATGTTCAGCCGCTGCGACAGGCGCGGGACCAGACGCAGGCCGTCGATGTGCGGCGGCAGCAGCGCCGCCATGCGCTCGTACAGCGGGTCGAGCAGCGTGCGGTCGGCCACCCAGTGCACCGACTTGTTCATGCGCATGCCCGGCGGCGTCTGGATGCCCGGCGCCTCGTCGCGGTAGCCGAAGCGCTCGCTGGCCTCGACGATCGCATCGGCCTCGTCGGCGCTGATCAAATGGCGGATCTCGAAGGCGAGCAGGCCGCCGAGTTCGATGTCGTGGCGCGTCGGCGCGAGCGCGGCGTCGGGCGCGAACATCAGCGCCGCCGCGGGCGTCTCGAAGGCGTGGATCGGCGTGCCATCGACCACGCCGCCCATCGGCAGCGAGCCCGGCAGCCGCGCCACCGTGCGGTGCGCCGGCCAGTCGCGCGGTGTCACCATGATCCATCGTCCACGGCATACGCCACGTGGCCGAAGCTGCGGCCGCCGGTGTAGGCCTCGGGGTCCCAGTTGTGGGTGAGCTCGATCTGCGCTTCGGGCTGGCCCGGGGCGGCAAGGAAGGCGAGCGTGAAACGGCCAGCGGGCACGTCGTGCCGCCGCAGCAAGACGAGGCCGAGCGCGTCGCGGTAGAAGCGCAGCGATGCCTCGAGGTCGGTCACTCGGACCATGGTGTGCAGATACTTCATCGGCGATGGTTCGTTGGCAACAGGATCGATTTTCGGCGCGGCGGCGAGCCCGCGCTGGCGTGAGGTTTTGGCCGGCCATTCGCCCGGCGCATGAGCCTGCCGACCCCATGCAAGGTGGTCGGGTCGATGCTGACCTCGCGACATCGTGTACGGACGTGCCTGCGAAGTTCCCTCAGTCGAAGGGCTTGGTGCAAAGCTCCGAATGGAACGTTGATCGCGCACTGACGCCGCGGGACGGTGGCGCCAAAAGGCCCAAACGATCGCTTCAGCGTTCGGCCATCCAACGATTCTCCGAGGCAACACCGCCGAGATGTCCGCGCAGCCGACGTTCAACCTGCGCTCTCGACCCAAAGTGAGCCCAGAAGGTCGAGGAAACCGGCCACGCTGGGCGCGGCTGCTCAATTTCACGGCAAGCCTTCAGTGCGTGCGCAATGCAGAGGCCTGCGCCGATATCGCCTCGCCGGGGTGGTGCCCCAACGAAATGGGCATCGACACGAAGGCGGTCAGGATCACCGGCGCCAGCGTCATCAGGACGACCCCGGCGAAGGTCTTGAGGAACGTCGAGAGTTCGGGGTGCATGGGGGCTCCTTGTGGTTGGACGATGCGCCTGCACGTTGGCGACGCAGGATCATGGTCGGCGCAGCGGCTTAAGGTCTTCTGATCTCGCGCTGCGCCGCGTTAAGACGGGCATAAGGCGCGGCGCCGAGCATGGTGAGCAAGGAGATTCACCATGCCGTCTGCCTCGATCACTGTTTGCTTTGCGGCCGGGTTCGCCGCCGCGGCCGCGCTGCTCGCCGCGCCGTTGGCGTCAGCCGCGACTGCCGCCGACGCCCTTGCCGGCTATCGCGCCCTTGCCGCCGCCACGCCCTCGGCCGAGCGCGGCCGGCAACTGTTCGTCAACAAACACGGCCGCGACTGGAGCTGCGCCTCGTGCCATGGCGCCACACCGACGCAGACCGGCCAGCACGCCGGCACCGGCAAGCCGATCGCGCCGCTGGCGCCGGCCTTCAATGCCGAGCGCTTCGCCGACGCGGCCAGGACCGAGAAATGGTTTCGCCGCAACTGCAACGACGTGCTCGGCCGCGAATGCAGCGCTGCCGAGAAGGCCGACGTGCTGGCGTGGCTGCTGACGCTCCAACCCTGAAAGGACGACCACTATGGCCCTTCATCACTGGCAGCGCCTGGCGGCGGTGTGTACCGCGGCGATGGCGCTGCAGTACGCCGCCGCGCCGGCACTCGCCGACGACGCGCGCGCCAACACCCGCCTGCCGCTGCTGCCCGCCTACAAGCAGGAGTGTTCGTCGTGCCATATCGCTTTCCCGCCGGGGATGTTGCCCGCCGCGTCGTGGCAACGCCTGATGACCAATCTGCCGCGCCATTTCGGCACCGACGCGTCGCTCGATGCAGCAACGGTGAGCCAGATCAGCGAATGGTTGCAGGCCCACGCCACCATTGACGCTAGGGCGCATGGCAACGCCGCATTGCCGCCCGAAGACCGCATCACCCGCTCGCCGTGGTTCATGCGCGAACACCGCGAGGTGGCTGCCGCAACGTGGCAGCGGCCGAGCGTGAAGAGTCCGTCCAACTGCGCGGCCTGCCACACCCGCGCCGAGCAAGGAGATTTCAGTGAACACAACATCCGCATCCCCCGCTGAGACGATCGTCTCGGCCCCGAGTGCGAACCGCGTGCTGGTGTGGGACGCGCCGGTGCGCGTCTTCCATTGGCTGACCGTGCTGAGCTTCGCTGGCGCGTGGATCACGGCCGAGAGCGAACGCTGGCGGCTGCTGCACGCCACGCTCGGCTACACGATGGGCGGCCTGCTCCTGTTTCGCATCGTCTGGGGCTTCGTCGGCAGCCGGCATGCGCGCTTTGCCGACTTCGTGCGCGGGCCGCGCGCGGTGCTGCGCTACCTCGGCAGCCTGCTGCGTGGGCAGCCCGAGCATCACGTCGGCCACAACCCGGCCGGCGCGCTGGCGATCGTCGGCCTGCTGCTGCTGATCGCGCTGGCCAGCGTCACCGGCTGGGCCGCCTACAACGAAGTGGGGGGCGATTGGACCGAGTCACTTCACGAAGGCGCGGCCAACGCGATGATGGGGCTGGTGGTCGTGCATGTGGCCGCGGTCGCGCTGTCGAGCTGGCTGCACCGCGAGAACCTGGTCGGCGCAATGATCAGCGGCCGCAAGCCCGGCACGCCGCGCGACGCGATCACGCACGCGTGGCGCAGCGTCGCCGCGCTGATGCTCGCCGCGGTGCTCGCCTTTTGGTGGTGGCAGTGGCAGGCGCCGATCGGCGCCGCGCCGGTGGACGGCCGCTCGGCCGCCGCTGTCGAGAAGCAGGGGCCGCAGCGCGACGGCGCGCGCGTCAAACGCGACGACGATTGAGCCGCGGCGCGCGCGATGCGCATCCTGCTCGTCGAAGACGACCCGCTGCTCGGTGACGGCCTGCGCGCCGGCCTGCGCCAGCGCGGCTTCACCGTCGATTGGGTGCGTGACGGCATCGTCGCCGAGCGCGAGTTGCGCGCCGACCCGTACGCCGCCGCGGTGCTCGACCTGGGCCTGCCGCGCAAGGACGGCATCGACGTGCTGGCCGATGTGCGCCGCGCCGGCACGACGCTGCCGGTGCTGGTGCTGACCGCGCGCGACGCCGTCGCCGAGCGCGTGCGCGCCCTCGACACCGGCGCCGACGACTACGTGCTCAAGCCCGTGGACCTGGACGAGCTGGCGGCGCGGCTGCGCGCATTGGTGCGCCGCGCGCACGGCCAGCCGCAGGACGTGCTCGCGGCGCAAGGCGTCGTGCTCGATCCGGCCGCGCGCCGCGTCACTCAGTGCGGCGTCGAGGTGCCATTGGTCGCCCGTGAGTTCGACCTGCTGCACGCACTCATGCTCAACGCCGGCCGCGTGCTGAGCCGCGAGCAGCTCGAGCAACACCTGTACGGCTGGGGCCAGGAGGTCGAGAGCAACGCGGTCGAGGTGCACGTGCACCATCTGCGGCGCAAGCTCGGCGCGGAGCTGATCCGCACGGTGCGCGGGGTCGGCTACATGCTGCCGCGCGACGACGCAGCGGCGCCGTGATGTTGCGCCGCTCGTTGCAAGCCCGGCTGCTCGCCGCGCTGCTCGCCGGCGTGGCGGCGGTGTGGCTCGGCGCCGCGGTGTTGACCTGGTACGACGTGCGCCACGAACTCGACGAACTGCTCGATGCGCACCTCGCGCAGGCGGCCGCACTGCTGGTGGTGCAGCAGACCGGCGAGCTCGAGCATGACGACGAACGCACGCTCGACGCGCCGGCGCTGCACCGCTACGCGCCGCGCGCGGTGTTCCAGGTTTTTCACGAGGGGCAGTTGGTGCTGCGTTCGGCCGATGCGCCTTTGCAGCCGCTGGGCGCGCAGGGTTTGCAAACGCCACCCGGATTCGCGACCGCTCGCCTGGACGCCGTAGCCTGGCGCGTGTTCGCGGCGCGCGGCGGCCAGAACGATGTGCACGTCTTCGTCGGCGAACGCATCGACGCGCGCGAGCGCATCGTGCGCGTGGCCCTGTGGGGCACGCTGTGGCCGCTGGCCTTGGCCTTGCCGTTGCTCGCGCTCCTGTCGTGGTGGGCGATCCGCCGCGGCCTGACGCCATTGCGTGCACTCGGCGCGCAGTTGTCGGCGCGTTCCGCAAACATGCTGAATCCGATCGAACAGCACGATGCACCGGCCGAAGTGGCGCCGCTGATCGATGCCTTGAACGGACTGTTCGCCCGCATCGACGCGATGGTGCACGCCGAGCGCCGCTTCACTGCCGATGCCGCGCACGAGCTGCGCACGCCGATCGCCGCGATCCGCGCGCAGGCGCAGGTCGCACTCGCCGAAAGCGACGACACGGCGCGCCGCCACGCGCTGGCCGCCACGCTCGAAGGCTGCGACCGCGCGACGCGCGTGGTCGAGCAGTTGCTGACGCTGTCGCGCCTGGAGGCCGGCGCGGCGGTGGCGATGCAGCCGGTGGACCTGGCCGCGCTGGCGCGCCGGGTGGTCGGCGAGCTCGCACCCGAGGCCCTGGCCAAACAGCAGGACCTAGGACTCGATGCCGACGCCGAGTGCCACGTCAGCGGCGACGAAACGCTGCTGGCGATCCTGGTGCGCAACCTGATCGACAACGCGCTGCGCTACAGCCCGGCGGGCGCGCGCATCAACGTCACGCTGCGCGCCACGCTGCAACAGGTGACGCTGTCGATCGAAGACAGCGGGCCGGGTCTCGATGCGCAACAGATCGAGCGACTGGGTCAACGTTTCCAGCGCGGCCTCGGGCACCAGGAAAGCGGCAGCGGCCTCGGCTGGTCGATCGTGCGGCGCATCGCCGACGCGCAGGGCTTGCGCGTCGCGGTGGCACGCTCGGCAACGCTCGGTGGGTTGGCGGCAACGATCAGCGCCGCTGTCGGCGCATCCAGGTTGATGCAGAGCGGCCGCGCAACGCCATCTCGCAACCAAGCCGGGTAGCGAGGCTGCCGACAGTCCATGGCCCTTGCCGCAGGCAAAGATCATGATGCCCTCGCGTGCCGGCTCCCGTTGCGCTGAACCTACTTTTCGCAGCCCTTGAATATGAGCGGCGGCATGCCGCTGGGCAAGGTTCCAGGCACCAACTCGCAGAGGGATTGCGCTCGGGCGCGTCGATCGAGCAGCCCGGCGGCGACGAATCGCAGCAGATCGTCGAACTCGCTCTGGCTCAAGCGGGCCGGCATCGCCAGCAGGGGATCCAGCACGCGCAGGACCGCAGCGCTGGGCCCCTGGCGATGGCTGAGGTCCTTCGCCACGCCGGCCTTGTTCGGGTTGTAGGTGCGGGCAGATGCCGGCACGTCCAGGTGGTGCCGGATGGCATCGTCCAGGCGGGTGGATGCACCGTTGTGGAAGAAGCTCGGTTGGAGCGCCACGTTGCGCAAAGGCGAAGTGCGGAACTTGTAGCGGTCATCGGGTTGTGCGCTCACCTGCTCCAGCCCGAAGTCCTCGTCCTCACCCGGGCCGTCGAAGATCGTGTTGCCCTTGCCGAGGCCGAAGAACGGCGCGATCTGCGGCACCCCGATGGTCCGGTTCTTGAAGTCGCTGAACATCTCGTTGGAGTCACCCGCCACCGCATGGCATGCCACGCAGTTGGCCTTGCCGAAGAAGAGCAGCGCACCACGCTTCTCGGAAGCGCTCATCGCGCCGCGATGGCCACGCGCAAACTGGTCGATCGGGGCATCCGCCCTGACCAAAGTGAACTCGAACTCGGCAATCGCCTGCGCAAACATCAGCGGCGTGATCGGCGC
Organism: uncultured beta proteobacterium; assembly: GCA_963816315.1. Taxonomy (GTDB): domain Bacteria; phylum Pseudomonadota; class Gammaproteobacteria; order Burkholderiales; family Burkholderiaceae_C; genus CADEEN01. The sequence goes on along the minus strand of CAWFJZ010000040.1, from coordinate 25,892 downwards.
ACCGCCTCGCACGGCTGGGAAGGCCTCGGCGAACAACGCCGCATACGCGGTCGATCCGTTGAGGCGTTGGGCCACGGCGGCGCGGATGGGATCGTTGCGGAATCCGGAAGCGTCGGGCAAGGGGACGACGCCGCCACGGCCGTCGTCGAAGATGTCGAAGCGCGGATCGAGCGTGCCCTTGGTGCCATTGAAGCCCGCAGCCTCGTTCAATTCCGTCGGCGGAATGTGCGCCTGCGCGATCAGCAGGTGTTTGACCACCGCGTCGTTGGGCGGGAACCTCGTGGTGCCTTCGGGGGCCGGAAACCTGAAGCCCGCACTGTTGTCGAAGGCGTTGCCGGAAGTCGCAGAGAAGCGGCCGTTCCACATCAACGCCGGGTAAAACGCGGCGTTCACCACCGTGGGGCTGCGCCGCTGATTGCGCGGGCCTGCGCGTCCGGGGCCGACGATGCGATTGCTCTGAACGCCGATCGCGATCGACTGGGTGTCGCCGAAACCGGCACTGGGCGCGTGACAGCCTGCGCAGGCGTTGTCGTCGTGCAGACCGACGATCGGGTCGAAGAAAAGCTTCCCGCCCAGGTCGGCCAGGCGATCGTCGATCGGCCGTCCGAGCCTCGACAGCAGCGTTGATTCGATCCTGCCCGTGAAGCCGGCTTTGCGCAGCGCAATCTCCAGTTGGGCATCGAGATCATCGTCTTGCCGGCCGAAGACCGTGCTCACCAACAGCATCGACAGCGCGATGATGGCGATCGTCATCGAGACCACCTTGCGATGATCAGTGCAGGTGATTCGGGTTGGCATGTCAGTCTCCCGGTGGTTGTCGAGCGGAGGCGCCGCGTGGTGACTCAGCGCAGCGTGGTCGCGGTCACGGTGTTGCTCGCCGTCGAATGCCCCTTGGCGTTGCCGGCACGCACGCGCCAGCGGTACGTGGTGCGGCGCGTCAGGGTGGCGTCGCTGAAGCGAGCGCTGTCGCTGGGCAACGTTGCGATGGCGACGAAGCTGCTGCAACCGTTGCCCTTGCAGCGCTCCACGACCAGCCGCGTGGCATTGCGCGCCGTGTTGGTCCAGGTCAGCATGGCCGACGTGGAGGTCAGCTGCGATGCGGCCAGGCTGGCCGGTGCCGAGGGCACGGTGGCATAGGGGTCGGCCGGCGCGGTCACCGGTGTCAGCAGCACATAGCCGCTGCCGGTGGTCGCCACGATCTGGCCGCCGGCGTTGATGGCCAAGGCGTTGTCCAGCACCCAGCCTGCGGTGTTGTTGGCCAGCAGGGTATTCAGGTCGACCATGGGCCAGTTCGTCGCCAGGTTGCCCACCACGGCACGGGTTGCCGCGTAGGGGTAGGGCTGGCCGGCGGTCACGGCGCCGATAGCGCTGCCCACCACCTCGCCGCGGTTGTTGACCGCATTCAGCCGACTCAGGCTGGAAGCCGGGCCGACGTTCGAACCAGACCGGCGCCGCGGTGTTCCAAACTGCGGCGCGCGTGATCGGCACGCCCTGAGGGTTGTATTGATCAGGCAGGGTACGGCCACCGGTGTCGTAGTCGCCCACCGCGTAGCCCAGGTCGTTGATGGCGTTGGCTCGGCTGAAGCTGCCGGGCATGTTGCCGTGCAGGTCGATGAGCACGCCGGTGGGCTGGGCTGCCGTGGCGTGGAAGCCGCCGCCGGTGCCGCCGCAGGTGGCCGCGGCAACCGTCGCGCCCACGCCCACGCCGCCGGCGTTGATGCCGGTCAGGTGCATCACGGTGCCGGCGGGCCCCAGCGGCTGCCAGCCCGCGGCGCTGGCGCCGTTGCCGATCCAGCCCTGGTAGTTGCCGCAGAACGGCCCCTGCGCGTCGATCCCGTCGGAATGTTGCAGCGCGATCTGACCGGCGCTGTTGAAGCCGCGCGCGCGCAGACCGCTGGTCTGCGTGGCCAACAGCGTCGGCGCCGTCAGCGTGGTCAGCGCGCCATCGACCTGGCGAATCACCACGCTGCGCACCACCGCGCCGCTGGCGTCCTGCGTCGTGGTGCTGCCGGCCAGCTGGCCCTTGGCGTTGATCGCGTCGAACCGCGCGCCGACGCCGAAGCCGCCGCCCAGCGCGGTCATCGCGCCGCTGCGGGTGTCGTACAGCACCGGCACGTCACTCTGGGTGCAAACTTGACCACTGCAAGGCACGAAGCCGCGGCCGAGGATCAGCCCGCTGTCGTTGAAGGCGGTGACGCCGCTGACGCCGGGCAGCGAAGTGACGGTGTAAACGGGATAGCTCTGCGCCCGGGCCGGGCCGGCGGCCAGCGCCGACAGCAGCGCTGCTGCGACCGGCAGTGCGACCGTGAGCCGGGTGTGTGGATGATGAGTTGCGCGCGGTGTCGTGTTGCAAAGGGCGATGGTCAAGATGGTTTCTCCCGGATGGTTTTTCGCCAGTGGCCCGGCTTTTGGCAATGTCTGGCGCACGGGGCGGCCGACCCACCACAGAGTATCCAAGCCCAGTCCTGATACACGCTTGCTTCAGCTCAACCGAGCGCGGGCGAAGCCCCCTGGCATTGGCCCGAGGGTGACTTCGTTTACGGGCGCTTCACGCTGCGCAGCTTCAGCGCGCGTTGACATGCGCGGTCACATGCGCCACCACCGCGCGATGCACTTCGTCGTCGTGCCCCAGCCACAGATGGCCGCCTTGTTCGAAGCCGATGAACCTCGCGTTGGCAATGCGTGACGCCGTGTACTCGGCGCTGGCGTAGGTGCCGTAGCCGTCGTCGCGGGCGCTGATCAGCAGCGTCGGTGCGCGGATCGACTCCAGTGCGTAGGGCTGCAGATGCGTGGCGATCCTGGTTTCGTTGCGCAGGCCGTCGGCGCGCAACGACAGCGGCAGGATGCTGTCGATCATCGCGTTGACACGCGCCTGCTCGGCCGGGCTCGCGGCGGCGACGAGCGCGGGCGGTGTCGCCAGCACGCGCGCGATCACCTGGCTGCGCGCGACGTGCATCGCACTCCAGTACGCGAAGTCGGAGCCGATCAGCGACAGCAGGAGTTTTTCGGCCAGTGGCGACGGCGCGGGGTCGGTGCTCGCGGCCGGCTTGTACGCCAGTGGCACGAGCAACACCAGCGCGCTGACACGATCCGGATGGCGGATCGCCATCTGCATGGCCGACAGCGCACCGGCCGACGCGCCGAGCACGGCCGCGCGCGGGATGCCCAGCGCATCGAGCAGGCACGCATGCGCATCGGCTTGCGCTTGCGGTGAGGCATCGGCCGGCAGCGGCGTGCCGAGATAGCCGAAGCGCGACGGCGCGATGACACGGATGCCCTGCGCGGCGAAGCCGCGCGCGAACAGCATGCCCTGGTCGTGGCCGCCGCCGGAGCCGTGGATCATCAGCAGCGGTGCGCCTTGGCCCGCTTCTTCATATTCGATCGGGCCGCAACGCGTGGAGATCACCGTGCCGCCTTGCATCGCACGTGCCGTGGCCGCTTGCACGTCGCCGTGAAAGCGCCAGCCGATCCACAGACCGGCCACGACGACGAGCGACAGCAGCCACTTCATGCCGTGGCGTCACACCAGCACGGCCGCCACCGGCCGGCGCAGCGACGGCGGCAGCTTGGGCCCGCGGCCGAAGCGCACGACGAGGTCCGGCCGCCGGCCGGCCACGCCGACCGCGGACGCAAACGGCTCGCGAAGCGAAGCCACCTCGACCGGCTGGTTCAGCATCGCGTTGCGGATGCCGAGCGCTGCCGACTGCAACGCAAAGCGCTCGTACGCGCGGCCGACCTCGACCCAGTTCGCTTTGTCGGCTTTCTTCGCGGTGAAGATCGCAACCCCCGCCGAGCTGCGGATGTGTTTGGCGTATTTGTCGTTCTCGGCTTTCGGTTTGAAGACCAGATCGAACATCAGCGGACCGAGCCACGACGGCAGCGCCGGGTTGCCCGACGACGCGGCGTACAGGCCATCGCCCAGACGCACCGCGTCGCCGCTGCTGAAGCGGATCCAGGCTTTGAGTTCCTTGACGAACGCCGGGTCGTTCATCTGCGCGCTGTTGCCCTGCACGACGAACTCGAGCACGCGTTCGAGGGCCGGCTTGTCGGTGAGCAGCGTCAGCGCCACGCTGTCGCTGGCCGCGGCGCTGGTCAGCGCTGCGAGGTCCTCTGCCGACAGCGGCTTGCCGTCGTATTCGCCGCGCGTGCATTGGCGCTCGGCGATCGCCTTGAACCACGGTGTGATGACCGCCGCCGTCGGCTCGAGCGCGATGCCGATCGCGTTGCGCTGCGCATCGAAAGCCGCTTGCGCCTTCAGCCCATGCGCGAGCGCGCCTTGCGCCAGGTTCTCGGCCGCGCAGCCGAGCGACACGTAGAGGTGGTGGTCATCGGGATCGACCGCAGGGCAGCGCCGCGCCGTGTCCGGCAGGATCGTGATGCGCTGCGGCGAGCCGATCGCAAAACGCCAGCACTGCGTGTTGTGGCTCGACGGTGCGAGCGTGGCCAGGCGTACCAATTCGCGCTGCAGACTCGCTCGGCGCCACGGTCGCGGTATCGCCGACACGCCAGATGCGCTGCACCGCGGCGTCGTAGCTTTCTCCGGACACCGAGCAGGCTTGCAGGCCGAAGCCACCCGCGAGCGCGGTGGCATTGAACATCCTGCGCGTCGTCGCCATGCCAGCCACTCCGTTCAGACAGGGCTCGCAGTGTGGCGTGGCGCAGCGCTGTCGGCGTTGAGGCTGAACAAGCGGAAAGCGCGGCGATCACCGCGCTGGCGCACGGGACGCCGAACTGGAAGCAGCGTCGATGCGTTATGCTGCACCGCAGCAATATCAAAGGGCATCGTGAGCATCGACAGCATTACCGACACGATCGATCGGGCCTTGAAGTCCGCCGGTCTCAAGCCTCGGTCGCCAGCCTTGCAAGGCGTCACCGAAACCATTCGCCGGGCCCTGGCTGCAGCGGGCATCGCACAGCGATCGCCGCCAGCCGCTGCATCCGAGCCTGCGGTGACCCCCCGCGTCGTCTCCGACTGGACCGACGCGCTGCCGTTGCGTCCACAGCGCGTCGATCCGGCACCGGCGAACGACCCTTGCGCCGGCGACTTCGTCACGCGCGCTTTCGGCAACGCGGCCGGCAGCCGCAACTACAAGCTCTACATCCCACCGGGTTCGGCCGGGGCGGATGCCGGCGAGCCGATGCCGCTGGTGATGATGCTGCACGGCTGCAAACAGAACCCGGACGACTTCGCTGCCGGCACGCGGATGAACGAGCTGGCGCAGCGGCACGGTTTTCTCGTCGCCTACCCGGAGCAGACGCGCCCGGCCAATGGCTCGAATTGCTGGAACTGGTTTGCCGCGCCGCACCAGGGCCGCGGCGGCGGCGAACCGGCGATCCTGGCGGGGATCGTCGGCGACGTGGCGGCGCAGCACCGCATCGACCCGCGCCGCGTCTTCGTCGCCGGCTTGTCGGCAGGCGCGGCGATGGCCGTGATCCTCGGCGCTGCGTACCCCGATGTCTTTGCCGCCGTCGGTGCGCATTCGGGGCTGCCGCTGGGCGCCGCGCACGACGTGGCGTCGGCGTTCGCGGCCATGCACGGCGCTGCGCCGGCAGGCGCTGCCGCTGCGGCGCCGACCGCCGTGGCGACGATCGTCTTTCACGGCGACCGCGACCACACGGTGGTGGTGGCCAACGCCGGCGCCATCGTCGGCCAAGCCCTCGGCGCGCACGCCGATGCGGCGCTGTCGCGCGAGACGACGACGCACAGCGGCTGCACCTGCACCGTGTACCGCGACGCGGCGGGGCGGGCACAGGTCGAACAGTGGCTCGTGCATGGCGGCGCGCATGCGTGGTCGGGCGGCAGCACCAAGGGCTCCTTCACCCAGCCCGACGGCCCCGACGCGTCGGCCGAGATGGTGCGCTTCTTCTTCGAGCGCTGGCCAACGTCGGCTTGAGGCGGCGCAAGGCATTCGGCCCGTTTGCGCGTGACAGTGCATTCATGAGCACCAAACCTCCCCGCCCGGCACCGCTGCGCCGCCGAGGCGCGGCCAAGGTGATTGCCGAGTCACCGGCCGCCACCGACACCGACGCTGTCACCGAACACCCCGACGGCCACTACTGGCTCGGCCCCGACCGCAACGCCGAGTTCGGCCCGTTCGAGTCGCGCGAGGCGGCGCTCGCCGACCGCGACCGCTGGAGCGAAGAGGCTCCGGGCGAAGGTTCGACCGTGCAGGAGGCCGAGCGCGAGATCGGCGTCAACGATTGGATCGACGCCGAAACCGGCGAGCCGGCCGAGGGCCAATCGCCGCCGCATCTCGAAGAACCGTGAACGACGGGCCGTACCGCATCCTCGCCTTGAGCGGCGGTGGCTACCTCGGGCTGTACTCGGCGGCCGTGCTGGCCGCACTCGAAGAGGAGGCGGGCGAGCCGATCGGGCGCCGCTTCGATCTGATCGCAGGCACCTCGGTGGGCGGCATCACCGCCGCGGCGGTGGCCTTCGAGTTGCCGCTGTCGCACCTGGTGCGCTTCTTCGTCGAGCAGGGCACGGCAGTGTTCTCGCCGCGCGCCAAACCGAGCGGCACCGTCGGCCGCCTGCTCGACCTGAGCCGCTCGGTGCTGGGCCCGAAGTACGAGCACGACGTGCTGCGCGAAGCGCTCGCCGAGCGCCTGGGCGACGCGACGTTCGCGCAGGCGCTGCATCCGCTGTTGCTGCCGGCGGTGAACGTCACGCGCAGCCTGACCAAAGTCTTCAAGACACCGCATTGCGAAGCCTCGCGCGGCGACGAGCAGGTGCGTGTGGCGGACGCCGTGCTCGCGGCTTGCGCGGCGCCGGCCTACTTTCCGTCGGTCGAGATCGGCGGCGCGCTGTATGCCGACGGCGGGCTGTTCGCCGTCGCGCCCGACCAGGTGGCGCTGCACGAGGCCGAACACTTCGTGGGCATCGACGTCGCGCGCGTGCGCATGCTGTCGATCGGCACCGCGACGGTCGGCTATCAGCCGGCCGAAGGCATCGACGCCGAGGCCGGCGCCGTCGGCTGGCTCTCCGACGGCCGGCTGATCCTGACGCTGATCGCGGTGCAGCAACAGCATGTGCAGGCGATGATGGAAGACCGCCTCGGCGCGCGCTACCTGCGGCTGGATGCCGAGTGGCCCGCCGACGCCGGGCTGGGCATCGACATCGCGACACCGCAGGCGGCGCAGACGCTGACCGCGTTGGGCGCGCGGACGGTGCAAGAGATCGACCGCAAGCGGCTGAAGATGTTCTTGTGAGCGGCGCTGGCACTCTCCAGAAATGCAACCGTAGTGCGTGACTCGCGCTGCCAGACCTCGGCGGGCCGAGGCGGCCTTGGCGATCGCACGCGCCTTCAGCGCGCCTTGCCCAACCGCCGCCGCGCCACCGGCGCAAACGCCGCGCGCTGCGGCGCGGTGCGCTCGAAGCGACGCGCCAGGTTGTCGCAGACCAGGTTGCACAGCTCGTAGACCGCCGGGTCGGCGATGGCGTAGAAGACGCTGGTGCCGCGGACCTCGCGCGAGAGCAGGCCGTGCTGCGCCAGCAGCGCCAGGTGCCGCGAGACGTTGGCGGCGCTGTAGCCGGTGGCTTCGGCCAATTCGCCGACGCTGCGCTCGCTGCCGCGCAGCAGGTTGAGCAAGCGCAAGCGCGCCGGCTCGGCGAGCGCCTGAAAATAGGCCGCCACCTGGGCCAGGGCTTCGGCAGAGAGGTTTTGCATGCGGGCGCAGGGTGGTGGTGACGTGTTCGCCATGATGCCCGAATCCGCCGCCGGCTTCGCGTTCATGTTTGATCATGTACTTGCATAATTGCGTGATTGCGCAAATAATAAAGCCAATCGCGCAGGCTGTCCATTCCGGCGGCAGCGCGCAACCACCGAGGTGTCGCGGATGAAGAAGATGTCGTCGTGGACCCGGCCGCTGGCCGCAGCGGCACTCGCGGCGTGGCTCGTGCCCGCTGCGTCGTGGGCCGGCGAGCTGACCACGGTGACGGCCGGGCCGGCGCCGCAGGGCGCGCAGACGGCCTATGACGGCGTCGTCGAGGCCGTGCGCCAGACCGTGATCGCGGCGCAGGTCAGCGGCGCCGTCGTCGAGTTGAAGGTCAAGGCCGGGGACCGCGTGAGTGCCGGCCAGGTGCTGATGCGCCTGGATGCGCGCGCCGCCGACCAGAACGCCGCGGCCGGCGATGCGCAGGTGCGCGCGGCGCGCGCGGCGCAGGACGTGGCGGCCAAGGAGTTCGCGCGCCAGAAGCAGCTCGCCGCCGACCAGTTCATCAGCGCCGCCGCGCTGGACCGCGCCGAAGCCGAGTTCAAGGCTGCGCAGGCGCAGGCCGCGGCGCAACTCGCGCAGGCCGGCGCGGTGCGCACGGCCAGCGGCTTTTATGTCGTGCACGCACCGTATGCCGGCGTGGTCTCCGAGGTGCCGGTGACGCTGGGCGAGATGGCGATGCCGGGCCGCGCGCTGGCCACGCTGTTCGACCCCGCGGCCTTGCGTGTCGCCGCCGCGGTGCCGCAATCGGCCGCGATGTCGATCGGCGAGGGCCAAGCGTGCGCGCCGAGATCCCGTCGTTGCCGAGCGCCGCGCAGCGTTTGCAGACCCCCGCGCGCGTGCAGGTGCTGCCGGCCGCCGACCTGGCCACGCACACGGTGACCTTGCGCGCCGACTTGGCGCCCGGCCTGGCGGGCGCGATGCCGGGCCAGTTCGCGCGCTTGTGGCTGCCGGTCGCCGAGCGCGGCGGCGAGCCCGTGGGTGCCGGCGCAGGCGGTGGTGCGCCGCGCCGAGATGACGGGTCTGTATGTGCTCGACGCCAACGACAAGCCGCTGCTGCGCCAGGTGCGCCTGGGCCGCAGCGACGGCGCGCAGGTCGAGGTGTTGTCGGGCTTGAACGCCGGCGAGCGCGTCGCGACCGATGCGCAAGCCGCGGCGCGGATGACGGCATTGGCCAAATGAACGCGGCGAAGCTCGGCATCTCGGGCCGCATCGCGGCCTACTTCCAGAGCGCGCAGATCACGCCGCTGCTGGCGCTCGTTGGCCTGCTGCTCGGCGCGTTTGCCGTCTTCGTGACGCCGCGCGAGGAAGAGCCGCAGATCAACGTCACGATGGCCAATGTGCTGATCCCGTTCCCCGGCGCGAGCGCGAAGGACGTGGAGCAGATGGTCGCTGGCCCGGCCGAGCAGGTGCTGTCGCAGATCGCTGGCACCGAGCATGTGATGTCGGTGTCGCGGCCGGGGCTGGCGGTGATCACGGTGCAGTTCAAGGTCGGCGTCGCGAGAACCGAAGCGCTGGTGCGGCTGTACGACACGGTCAACGCGAATGCCGATTGGCTGCCGCAGGGGCTCGGCGTCGGCGCGCCGATCATCAAGCCGAAGGGCATCGACGATGTGCCGATCGTCACGCTGACGCTGTTCAGCCAGAGCGCCGGTGCGTATGACCTGGAGCGCGTGGCGCACAGCGTCGAAGCGGACTTGAAGCGTGTCGCCGGCACGCGCGAGGTGACCACGATCGGCGGCCCCGGCCGCGGCGTGCGCGTGCAGATCGATCCGGCGCGCCTGGCCGGCAGCGGCGTCACGGTCGCCGACCTGCGCGACGCGCTGCTGTCGGCCAACCTCGGCGCGCCGGTCGGCGACCTGATCGCAGGCAACCGCGCGGTGGCGCTCGAGTCGGGGCCGTTCATGACCAGCGCTCGCGAAGTCGGCGAACTCGTCGTTGGCGTGGCGGGCGGCAAGCCGGTGTTCCTGTCCGACGTCGCCGACGTGATCGACGGCCCGCTCGTGCCGTCGCGCTACGTCTGGCATGGCACGGCCGGCAACGAGTACCCCGCGGTGACGATCGCCGTCACGAAAAAGCCCGGCGAGAACGCGATTCGCGTCGCCGACGCGGTGCTGACGCGCATCGACACGCTGCGCAACACCGTCGTGCCGGCGGACGTGCAGGTGGCCGTGACGCGCAACTACGGCGCCTCGGCCAACGACAAGGCCAACAAGCTGATCCAGAAGCTGCTGTTCGCCACCGCGTCGGTCGTCGCGCTGGTCTTCTTCGCGCTCGGCCGGCGCGAGGCGGCGATCGTCGGCGCGGCGGTGGTGCTGACCCTCACCGTCACGCTGTTCGCGTCGTGGGCGTGGGGATTCACGCTGAACCGCGTCTCGCTGTTCGCGCTGATTTTCTCGATCGGCATCCTGGTCGATGACGCGATCGTCGTCGTCGAGAACATCCACCGCCACATGGCCTTGAAGCCCGGCGTGCCTTTGGTGGAGTTGATCCCGGTCGCCGTCGATGAAGTCGGCGGGCCGACGATCCTGGCCACGCTGACCGTGATCGCCGCGCTGCTGCCGATGGCCTTCGTCTCCGGACTGATGGGCCCGTACATGAGCCCGATCCCGATCAACGCCAGCCTGGGCATGCTGTTGTCGCTGGCGATCGCCTTCGTCGTCACGCCGTGGCTGGCGCGGCTGTGGTTGAAGGCCGATCCGGCGCATGCCGGCGTGCACGGCTTGTCCGCGCGTTTGGCGCCGCTGTTCGAGCGCGTCTTCGCGCCGCTGCTCGACGCGCAGCGCGGCAAGAAAAACCGCCGCTGGTTGGGCCTCGGCGTCGCCATCGCGATCCTGATCTCGCTGGCGCTGCCGGCCACCGGCCTCGTGCTGCTGAAGATGCTGCCCTTCGACAACAAGTCGGAGTTCCAGGTCATCGTCGATATGCCCGCCGGCACGCCGGTCGAGCGCACGGCCGCGGTGCTGCACGAGCTCGGCGCGCATCTCGCCACCGTGCCCGAGGTGACGGACTACCAAGCCTATGCCGGTACTGCGAGCCCGATCAACTTCAACGGCCTGGTGCGCCAGTACTACCTGAGGAGCGGCGGCGAGGTTGGCGACTTGCAGGTCAACCTGGTCGATAAACATGCTGCGCGACGCGAAGAGCCACGCCATCGCCACACGCGAGCGGCCCGCGTTGCAGGCCATCGGCGCGCGCCACGGCGCGAACGTGAAAGTCGTCGAAGTGCCGCCGGGCCCGCCGGTGTTGTCGCCGCTGGTCGCCGAGATCTACGGGCCAGAAGCCGCGGGCCGCCAGCAGGTCGCGCGCGCGGTGCGCAAGGTCTTCGAGGGCACGCCGGGCGTCGTCGATGTCGATGACTCGTCGATCGCCGCCGCGCCGAAGACGCTGCTCGTCGTCGATCGGCGCAAAGCCGCGATGCTCGGCGTGCCGCAGCAGGCCATCGTGACAACGCTGCGCGCCGGCCTCGCCGGTGAGGCCACGGCTTACCTGCACGATGAAACCAAGTACCCCGCGGCGGCCGTGCTGCAACTGCCGCCCGAGCGCCACGGCGACCTCGACGCGCTGCTGACGCTCGCGGTGCGCTCGGCGGCCGGCAAGCTGGTGCCGATCCGCGAGCTGGTGACGGCGAGCGACACGCTGCGCGAGCAGCCGATTCATCACAAGGATTTGCTGCCGGTGAACTACGTCGTCGGCGACATGGCCGGCTCGCGCGACAGCCCGCTCTACGGCATGTTCAAGATGCGCGGCGCGATCGCGTCGATCGCCACGCCCGGCGGCGGCACGCTGGCCGAGCACTTCATCGCGCAGCCGACCGACCCCTACCGCGGCTATTCGATCAAGTGGGACGGCGAGTCGCAGATCACCTACGAGACCTTCCGCGACATGGGCGCGGCCTATGCGGTCGGCCTGGTGCTGATCTACCTGCTCGTCGTTGCGCAATTCGGCTCGTACTTGACGCCGCTCATCATCATGGCCCCGATTCCATTGACCATCGTCGGCGTGATGCCGGGCCACGCGCTCCTCGGTGCGCAGTACACCGCCACCAGCATGATCGGCATGATCGCGCTGGCCGGGATCATCGTGCGCAACTCGATCCTGCTGGTCGATTTCATCAATCTGCAGGTGAGGGCGGGCATGGCCTTCGAGCGCGCCGTCGTCAGCGCCGCGATCGCGCGTGCGCAACCGATCCTGCTGACCGGCCTGGCCGCGATGGCGGGCGCGTTCTTCATCCTCGACGACCCGATCTTCAACGGCTTGGCGATCTCGCTGGTCTTCGGCATCTTCGTCTCGACGCTGCTGACGCTGGTCGTCATCCCCGTCCTCTACTACATGGCGTACCGGCATCGCTTGCAAGCGATCGCAAAGCCCGCATCTGAATCTTCATCGCTGCAAGGAGCAACGACATGACCTCTTGGCAAATCGTGCGCATCGCCGCCGGTGCATTCATCCTGCTGTCGCTGGCGCTCGGCATTCCCGGCAGCCCGATCTTCCAGAGCCTGTGGTGGCTCGCGTTCACGGCGTTCGTCGGCATCAACCTGCTGCAAAGCGGCTTCACCCAGTGGTGCCTGATGGAGAACATCGTGCGCAAGCTGGGTGCGCGGGCAGGGAGTTGAGCATGCACTTTGTCTGCGCCGCCTGCGGCACGGTCAACCGCGTCGCCGAAGAACACCTCGACCGCGAGCCGACCTGCGGTCAGTGCAAAGCCGAGTTGATGGCGGCGCGGCCGGTTGTGTTGAACGACGCCGTGTTCGACAAGTTCACCACCCGCACCGAGTTGCCGGTGCTGGTCGATTTCTGGGCCGAGTGGTGCGGCCCCTGCAAGATGATGGCGCCGCAGTTCGAACAGGCCGCCGCGCAGATGCCGCGCGTGCGTTTCGCCAAGGTCGAGACCGACGCCAATCCGAAGGCCAGCGTGCGCAGCCGCATCCGCAGCATCCCGACGCTGGTGCTCTACATGCGCGGCCAAGAGGTCGCGCGGCGCATGGGCGCGATCGGCGCCAACGACCTGCTGCGCTGGCTGCAGCAGCAACTCTTGACCGCAAAGGAGGCCTGACATGGCCCACATCGTCATCCTCGGCGCCGGCACCGGCGGCCTGCCGGCGGCTTATGAATTGCGCGCCGCGCTCGAGCGCTCGCACCGCATCACCGTCGTCAACGCGCTGCCCGACTTTCAGTTCGTGCCGTCGAACCCCTGGGTCGCGGTCGGTTGGCGCGACCGCGAGCAGGTCAGTTTTCCGATCCGGCCGCATCTGGAGAAGAAGGGCATCGAGTTCGTCGCGCAACGTGTGCAGCGCATCGATGCGGCCGGCAACGCGCTCGAACTCGCCGATGGCGCGCGCTTGGTGTACGACCATCTGGTCATCACCACCGGCCCCAAGCTCGCCTTCGACGAGGTGCCCGGCTCCGGCCCCGACGGCCACACGCTGTCGATCTGCACCTGCGAGCACGCCGAGCGCGCGTTCGGCGCCTACCAAAAGTTCATCGAGCAGCCGGGACCGGCGATCATCGGCGCGATGCCCGGCGCGTCGTGCTTCGGCCCGGCCTACGAGTTCGCCTTCATCTTCAGCAAGGACTTGCAGCGCCGCAAGCTGCGCCAGAAGGTGCCGCTCACCTTCGTGACGAGTGAGCCCTACATCGGCCACCTGGGCCTCGGCGGCGTCGGCGATTCGAAGTCGATGCTGGAGAGCGAGCTGCGCGGCATCGACGTCAAGTGGATCACCAACGCCAAGGTGACGCGCGTCGAGGCCGGCAAGATGTTCGTCACCGAGATGGACGAGCACGGACAGCCGAAGAAGAACCACGAGCTGCCGTTCGCGTACTCGATGATGCTGCCGGCGTTCAAGGGCGTCGATGCCGTCGCGCAGGTCGAAGGCCTGTGCAACCCGCGCGGCTTCGTGCTGATCGACGAACACCAGCGCAGCAAGAAATACAAGAACATCTTTGCCGCCGGTGTCTGCGTCGCGATCCCGCCGGTCGAAGCCACACCGGTGCCGACCGGCGCACCGAAGACCGGCTACATGATCGAGACCATGGTCAGCGCGATCGTGCACAACATCGCTGCCGACCTGAACGGCCAGCCGGCCGACGCCAAGGCGACGTGGAACGCGATCTGCCTGGCCGACATGGGCGACACCGGCGCTGCGTTCGTCGCGCTGCCGCAGATCCCGCCGCGCAACGTCAATTGGATGAAGAAGGGCAAGTGGGTGCACCTGGCCAAGCTCGCCTTCGAGAAGTATTTCATTCACAAGATGAAGACCGGCAGCGCCGAGCCGATCTACGAAAAGATCGTGCTGAAGGCGCTCGGCATCGAACGATTGGAGACGATGAAATGAAAGACGCAGACACCCGCTACAGCTTCGGCAAGACCGTCGCGCTGCCCTTCGACGCTGCGGTGCAGCGCATCACCGCCGAGCTGGCGCAGGTCGGCTTCGGCGTGCTGACCGACATCGACGTGCAGGCGACGATGAAGAAAAAGCTCGGCCTGGAGATGCCGCCGTACCGCATCCTCGGCGCCTGCAACCCGCTGCTGGCCAGCCGCGCCATCGCCGCCGAGCCGCAGATCGGCGCGCTGCTGCCGTGCAACGTCGTTGTCCGCCAGGACAGGAGCGGCAGCGTGCGCGTCGAGGTCATGGACCCGAACGCCGTGCTGACCTTGGTCGGCCGCTCCGACGTGGCCGAGATCGCCAACGAGGTGCGCGGCTTGCTGAAGCAGGCGCTCGACAAGGTGTAGGCGATGAGCGAATCACTGGGTTTCGATGTCGAGCTCGAACAGCTCTCGGGCTACGAGTTCAAGGTGAAGTTCGACAACCCGCAGTTCGCCGAGCTGCTGCTCGACGAACCGCCGCCGCTCGGCGGCGACAAGGGCCCGAACGCCTCGCGCCTGATCGGCGCCGCGGTCGCCAACTGCCTGTCGGCGAGCCTGGTCTTCTGTCTGGCCGGCAAGTTCAAGCAGCCGCTCGGTGCGCTGAAAACAAAGGCCCATGGCACGCTGGAGCGCAACGACAAGGGGCGGCTGCGCATCGGCCGCCTGGACGTGACGATCACGATGGCTGAAGCCGCCGAGGACGTGCAGCACATGCAGCGTTGTCTGGCGCAGTTCGAAGACTTCTGCATCGTCACCGAGAGCGTGCGCCGCGGCATCCCGGTGGCGGTGCGCGTCGTCGATGGCCATGGAGCGCAGGTCTTTACAGCGGGCTGAGTTCTTCTGCGCGGCCTGACTTCGCCGGTGCCAGCGGGCTGCGGAAAGGGGGCAAGGGCGATCAAAATGGGGTAATAATTGCCGAAACTGCCCCATTAAACGGTGGCGTTACCCCATTCAACGGTTGCCGCCCATGCATTCCCTGACGCCCGATTCCCTTGGTCGCCTTCGCTTCGACGCCCAGCAGGTGGCATCTCTGCGCGCGCTCGGGGAGTACCGCGGCAAGCAACAACTCTACGTGGCGCAAGCGCCGGAGATCCTCACGGGCCTGCGCCAGGTGGCTGTTGTTGAATCGACGGAGTCGTCCAACCGCCTCGAAGGCGTGGTGGTAGCGCCGGGCCGGCTCAAGTCTTTGGTGCTCAAGAACGCAGCGCCCAAGAGCCGCTCGGAGCAGGAGGTGGCGGGCTACCGCGATGCGCTGGCGCTGATCCACGAAAGCGCGGCGCAGATGCCCTTCACGGAAAACACCGTGCTCCAACTGCACGGCATGCTCTACCGCTACATGCCGCAGCCCGGTGGCCGCTGGAAGGCGGCGAACAACGACATCGTTGAACGGCACCCGGATGGGCGCACGCGGGTGCGCTTCTCGCCGGTGGCCGCGCACCTCACGCCGATGGCCATGCAACAGCTGGTCACCCGCTACCGCAGCGCGCTGGACCAGCATCTGGCCGACCCGCTGGTGCTGGTGCCGCTGGTGATCCTCGACTTCCTGTGCATCCACCCGTTCCCCGACGGCAACGGCCGCATGGCGCGGCTGCTCACGCTGCAACTGCTCTACCACTTCGACTATGCAGTCGGCCGCTTCATCAGCCTGGAGCGCATCTTCGAAGAATCGAAAGAGAGCTACTACGAGACCCTGGAAGCCAGCTCACAGGGCTGGCACGAGGGCGCCCACGACATCACGCCGTGGCTCGACTACTTCTGGGGCGCGCTGCTGCGCGCCTACAAAGAGTTCGAGGAGCGCGTCGGCAACATCGAGCGCGGCCGCGGCTCGAAGGGCGAGCGCGTGCGCGCACAGGTGCTTCAGCGCACGCTGCCGTTTTCGATCTCGGAGATCGAAGAGGCTTGCCCAGGGGTGAGCCGAGACATGGTGCGGCTGGTGCTGCGGGCGATGAAGGTCGAAGGCGTGATCGCGTCCACGGGCAAGGGACGGGGGGCAAAGTGGGTGGTCAACCCAAGGAGTTCGGCGGGCGAGCCATAAAGTTGGAGTTTTTTGGAACGTCCTTGCCGACTCAACGAAAAGCTGCGTCTCTCACTCGTGCCGCAGCGCCTCGATCGGATCGAGCCGCGCCGCGCGCCGCGCCGGGAAGTAGCCGAAGATCACGCCGATCGCTGCCGAGAAGGCGAGTGCGAGTGCGTTGATGCCGGGGTTGAAGAGAAAGGGCAGTTGCATCGCCTGCGCCAGCAGCAGCGACGCCCCGAGCGCGAGCAGCACGCCGACCAAGCCGCCGGCCGCCGCCAGCACCACCGCTTCGATCAGGAACTGCAGCAGCACTTCGCCTTCGAGCGCGCCGATCGCCAGCCGCACGCCGATCTCGCGCGTGCGCTCGGTGACGCTGACGAGCATGATGTTCATGATGCCGATGCCGCCGACGAGCAGGCTCACCGCGGCCACCGCGCCGAGCAGCGCCGTCATGATCTGCGTGGTGCCCGACAGCGTTTCGGCGATCTGGCGCGTGTCGAGGATGTTGAAGTTGTCGTCCTCGCCGAAGGCGAGTTTGCGCCGCTCGCGCAGCAGCTCGCGCAGCGCGGGCATGACACGCGCGGCGTCGCTCTCGTCGTGCAGCGACACCAGCAGCGTGTTGATGCGCGTGCTGCCGGTGACGCGGCGTTGCACCGTGCGCAGCGGCAGCACGACCATGTCGTCCTGATCCAAGCCCATCGCGCCCTGGCCTTTGCCGGCGAGCACGCCGATCACTTCGCAGGAGAACTGCTTGACGCGCAAGGCCTCGCCCAGCGGCGCCGCGGCGCCGGCGCCGAACAGCTCGCGCCGCACCGTGGCGCCGATCAGGCACACGGCGCTGCCGGCGCGCTCTTCGCCCGGCTCGAAGACGCGGCCGGCGGCGAGGCGCCAATTGCCGATGTCGAAGTAGCTGGCCGTCGTGCCGACGACGCTGGTTGACCAGTTGCGCGCGCCGGCCACCGCGTTCACGCCCGAGCGCACCTCGGGTGCTGTCGCGCGCACGCCGCCGATCTGCGTGGCGATGGCGTCGAGATCGGCTTCGACGAAACCGGGCACGCCGGCGCCGCCGAAGCCCGGCCCGAGGCGCTGCCCCGGCCGCACCTGCAACAGGTTGCTGCCCAGGCTGGCGATCTGGTTGCGCACCGCCTGCGTGGCGCCCTGGCCGAGCGTGACCATCGTGATCACGGCGGAGACGCCGATGACGATGCCGAGCACGGTGAGAAACGAGCGCAGCAGGTTGCGCCGGATCGAGCGCAGCGCCAGGAGCAGCGAGTTCCACAACATGTCAGCGACTCCATCGCGCTGGGCGTGACGGGTGACGCACGAAGCGGAGTTCGGCTCTCGGCCCTGAGAGGCTGTTCACGACGGTCGGCTTTCCACTCCCGCTTGCATCGACATGCTCTCCGCCCCCGTTCGCCCTGAGCTTGTCGAAGGGCCGGGCTGAGCCTGCCGAAGCCTTCGGCATGAGGCACGAAGGCTTCGACAAGCTCAGCCCGAACGGGGGCGCGAGGGGCTTCGACAGGCTCAGCCCGAACGGTTCTTTGCAGACCTTGAAGTTCGCCTTCGGGCCGACAACCGACAGCGGCATGAGTGCGAGTTTCATTTCACACCCACTCGGCCACCCGCTCGTCAGCCGCGATCCGCCCATCGACGAACTTGACGATGCGGCGCGCAAACGCCGCCATCTCGGCTTCGTGCGTGACCATCAGCACCGTGATGCCGCGCTCGCGGTTCAGCGCCGCGAGCAGCGCCATGATTTCGCGGCTGCGCTGCGTGTCGAGGTTGCCCGTGGGTTCGTCGGCGAGCAGCACGGTGGGCTTGGTGACGATCGCGCGCGCGATCGCCACGCGCTGCTGTTGCCCGCCCGAGAGTTCGCCCGGCGTGTGGTGGCCCCAGCCGTCGAGGCCGACCGAGGCCAGCGCCTCGGCCGCTGCCGCATGGCGCGCCTTCGCGCTCTCGCCGCGGTAAAGCAGCGGCAGCTCGACGTTCTCCTGCGCCGACGTGCGCGGCAGCAGGTTGAAGCCCTGGAAGACGAAGCCGAGGTGGCGCCGGCGCAAACGTGCGCGCTCGTCGCGCGACAGACCCTCGACATGCACGCCGCGGAACAGGTACTCGCCATGCGTCGGCGTGTCGAGGCAACCGATGATGTTCATCGCCGTCGATTTGCCCGAGCCGCTCGGTCCCATGATGGCCACGAACTCGCCGTCGTCGATTTCCAGGTCGATGCCGGACAGCGCATGCAGCGCGGTGGCGCCGGCGCCATAGACCTTGCTGACGCCGCGCAGTGAAATCAGGCGTTCCGACGATGCCGGCCCGGCAGCGCCGCCGCGCTCGCCGCGTTCGCTCATGCGCCGCCCGCGGTTTGCTCGACGATCACCGCATCGCCCTCGCGCAACGCGCCGCTGACGATCTCGGTGCGGCGCCCGTCGCCGAGGCCCGGCACCACCGGCACGGCCACCGGCGCACCGTCACGCAGCACCCAGACCTGGCGCGCCGCTGCGGCGTTGGCGCCGGCGCGTTTGGGCGCGCCGACCAGCGGCGGGCGCGGCACCAGGCGCGAGACGATGCTGCCGGACGACGACGACGCCGCGGTCGTCGCTGCCAGCGGCGTGAAGCGCAGCGCGGTGTTGGGCACGAGCAGCACGGCCTTGCGCTCGGCCGCAGCGATCGTCGCCACCGCGCTCATGCCGGGGCGCAGGTTCAGATCGTCGTTGGCGACGTCCAACTCGGCGAGGTAGGTGACGACGTTGTCCTTGGTCGTCGAGCCGAAACCGACGCGGCGGATCGTCGCCGGCCAGCTGCGGTTGGCATACGCGCTGACGGTGAAGCTCGCGCTCTGGCCTTCGCGCACCTGGCCGACATCGGCCTCGTCGACGTTGACTTGCAGCTTCATGCGCCGCAGGTCTTCAGCCAGCACGAGCAGCGTCACCGCCTGCAGCGACGCGGCGACGGCGTTGCCGGGATCGACGTTGCGCGCCAGCACGACGCCGTCGGTCGGTGCGCGGATGGAGGCCTTGGCGAGGTTGGTCGCATCGACGCTGGCCGCCGCGCGCGCATCGGCCACTGCGGCGCGCGCCGCGTCTTCGTCGGCCAGCGCACGCTCGTAGGCCGACTGCACCGCGTCCAGATCGGCCGGCGCCGGGAACATGCCTTCGGACAAGCGCTCGATGCCGCGCTGGCGTTCGAGCTTGCGCAGGCTCTCGGCGCGCGTGGCTGCGGCCTGCGCGACGCGTGCTCTTGCGGAGGAGAGCGTGGCCTGCGAGCGCGAGACCTGGTCGCGCAGCTTGGCCGTGTCGAGCTCGACGAGCAGTTGGCCCTTGGCGACGCGGTCGTTGACATCGACCAGCACGCGCGCCACCGTGCCCGACAGCTCGCTGCCGACGTTGACCGTGCGCGTCGGCTGCAGCGTGCCGTTGGCCGAGACGCGCAGCGCTAGATCGCCGCGCGCCGCCGGCTCGGTGACATAGCGCGGCGCGTCATGGCGCTGGGCGCGCTGCTGCCACCACCAGGCCATGGCCGCGACGCCGGCCAGCAGCAGCGCCGACAGCGTCCACGTCAGCGCGCGCCGCCAGCGCCGCTGCGCGCCACCGCTGCCGAGCAAGGCATCGACCTGTTGCTGTTGCTTGTCGTTCATGCGCCCACAGCATGCACGCGCAACGTCAAGGTGAGGTTTCTGCCGCGTTGCGCCAATGCAGGCGTCGGGCCTCAGGGCGACGTGCGCCAGCTGCCATCGGCTTGCCGGCACGCCGTGCCATGGACCTTCTCGGTCTTGCCGCCGATCACCGCATCGACGTTGTATTCGCGGCAGGGGCCGGTCGTGCCGTCGTAGGTGCGCGTCGGCGTCACCGCATAGCGGTGGCCGGTGTCCGGGTTGGTCCATTGCGAAGACACGCCGGTGCGCACCGACTCCAGCGTGTGCGCCGTCTTGATGCGGTCCTGCTCGTCCATCGAGTGGCCGATCGCGCCGCCGATCGATGCGCCGATCAGCGTGCCGACGATCGTGGCCACGGTGCGGCCGCTGCCGCCGCCGACCTCGTGGCCGAGCACGCCGCCGAGGATGCCGCCGATCACCATGCCGGTGTCGCGCTGCGTCGGTGGTGACTGGCAGCCGACGAGCAGGGCCAAGGCGGCGCAAAACGCAACGATCGGGCGATGAAGGGTGTCCATCGGCGCAGTATTGGTGCGCTGAATCCCTGTGTCCTTGAGCGCCGTCAACACGCAGCGCAGGCGCCGACCCATCATGGCCTGCACCCACTCTCAACCGCCATGAAGCTGCCGCTGCAAATCACCTTCCGCGACATGGTTCCTCTGCCCTCGGTGGAGCCCGATATCCGACGCCGCGCCGATAAGCTCGACCTGTGGACGCCCGACGTGACGAGTTGCCAGGTCGTCGTCGAGGCCGAGGCCAACCGCCACCGCACCGGGCATCTCTACCGTGTGCGCATCACCTTGCGTGTGCCGGATGGCGACATCGCCGTCGGCCAGCACCATCTCGACGAAGACATTCATCGCGCAGTGCGCGGCGCCTTCGGCGCCGCCGACCGGCAACTGGAAGACTACGTGCGCCGCCGTCGCGGCCAGGTCAAGCTGCACCGTGCGGCGGCCGATGAGCGCATGGCGAGCGAAGCCGGCGACGAACCAAAACCGTGAGCCGGAGCGTGCCGCGTGACACCCGCCGCCATCGCCGCGCGTGATCGGCCGTCGCGCATTCGCAAAGATCCGCGCTCGCTGAGCGTGACGCCGCATTGGCGCGAAGGCGACGCGGCCTTGTCCTGGGAGGCGATGCGAGCGCGCCTGGCGGGCCTGCCGGGTGGCGCGTTGAACATCGGCTTCGAGGCCCTGGACCGCCCGGTGCGCGAAGGGCGCGCCGACCATGTGGCGCTGCATTGGCTCGGCGCCGAAGGTTCTGAGCGCCGCATCACCTACGGCGAACTGCGCCGACTGGCCAACCGATTTGCCAATGCGATCACGCGCCTGGGCCTGGTGCGCGGCGATCGCCTGTTCGTGCTCGCGCCGCGCCTGCCGGAGTTGTATGCGGCAGTGCTCGGCGCGTTCAAGGCCGGTATCGTCGTCTCGCCGCTGTTCCCGGCCTTCGGCCCCGAACCGATCGCCACGCGCATGAACCTCGGCGGCGCCCGCGCGCTGCTGACGACGCCGGCGCTGTACACGCGCAAGGTGGATCCCGTGCGCGCGCAGATCGAGTCGCTGCAGCAGGTGCTGCTGATCGGTGACGGCAGCGCTGCGCTGCCCGATGGCACGCACGACTTGCGCGCGCTGATGAACGACGCCGCCGACGAGTTCGCGTGTGTGGCCACGCGCCCCGACGAGATGGCGCTGCTGCACTTCACCAGCGGCACCACCGGCCGGCCGAAGGGCGCGATCCATGTCCATGAAGCGGTGGTCACGCATTACGCCACCGGCCTGTACGCGCTCGACCTGCATGCCGACGATGTCTTCTGGTGCACCGCCGACCCGGGCTGGGTGACCGGCATGTCCTACGGCGTCATCGCGCCGCTGCTGCACGGCGTGACGATGATCGTCGATGAGGCCGAGTTCGACGCCGAACGCTGGTACACGATCCTGCAGCAGCATGGCGTCAGCGTCTGGTACACGGCGCCGACGGCGATCCGCATGCTGATGAAAGCCGGCAGCGAACTGGCGCGGCGTTTTCAGTTCCCGAGGCTGCGTTTCATCGCCAGCGTCGGCGAGCCGCTGAACCCGCAAGCGGTGTGGTGGGGGCAAGAGGCGCTGGGCCTGCCGATCCACGACAACTGGTGGCAGACCGAGACCGGCGGCATCATGATCGCCAACGCGCCGGCGTTCGACATCAAGCCGGGCTCGATGGGCCGGCCGCTGCCGGGTGTCGAGGTCGCCATCGTCGAACGCTTGCCCGACGGCGCCGTGCGCGTCATCGACGAGCCCGGCGTCGATGGCGAACTGGCGTGCAAGCGCGGCTGGCCGTCGATGTTTCGCGGCTACCTGAACGAAGACGAGCGCTACCGCAAATGCTTCGCCGGCGAGTGGTACCTGAGCGGCGACCTGGCGCGGCGCGACGGCGATGGCTATTACTGGTTCGTCGGTCGCGCCGACGACGTCATCAAGTCGGCCGGCCATCTGATCGGGCCGTTCGAAGTCGAGAGCGCGTTGATGGAGCACCCGGCGGTCGTCGAGGCCGGCGTGATCGGCAAGCCCGATGCGCTGCTCGGCGAAGTCGTCAAGGCCTTCGTCACGCTGCGCCCCGGCTTCGAGGCCAGCGACACACTCAAACGCGAGCTGCTCGCCCATGCGCGGACCCGGCTCGGCCCCGCGGTCGCGCCGAAGGAGATCGCGTTCACGCGCTGCTGCCGCGCACGCGCAGCGGCAAGATCATGCGGCGGCTGCTGAAGGCGCGCGAGTTGGGGCTGCCCGAAGGCGACTTATCCACGCTGGAAGTGCCCACGTCATGACCCACGACGCCGAAGCGCTGCTGCACTACGCGATCGAGCCCGGCGCCTACGGCCGCGACTTCTGCCTGGCGCGCGTGCGCGACATGCTGCGCATCCGCCGCATGGAGGAGCGCTGCGCACAGCTCTATGGCGAAACCAAGATCCGCGGCTTCCTGCACCTCTACATCGGCGAAGAAGCGGTGGCGGCCGGCGTGATGCCGAACTTGAGGCCGCAAGACAACGTCGTCGCCACCTACCGCGAGCATGGCCACGCGCTGCTGCGCGGTGTGTCGATGAATTCGATCATGGCCGAGATGTTCGGCAAGCAGGAAGGCTGCTCGCGCGGCCGCGGCGGCTCGATGCATCTGTTCGACCGCGCGACGCGTTTCTACGGCGGCAACGCGATCGTCGGCGGCGGCCTGCCGCTGGCGGTGGGGCTGGCGCTGGCCGACAAACTGCTGCCGCGCAAAGACGCGGTCACCGTCTGCTTCTTCGGCGAGGGCGCCGTCGCCGAAGGTGCGTTCCACGAGTCGATGAACCTGGCCGCGCTGTGGCGCGTGCCGGTGCTTTTCGTCTGCGAGAACAACCTGTACGCGATGGGCACGGCGCTGGCGCGCAGCGAGTCGCAGATCGACCTGACGAAAAAGCTCGCCGGCTACGGCATCGCCACCGGCCACATCAACGGCATGAACGTGCTCGCGGTGCATGACGCATCGCGCCAGGCCTTGGACTTTGTGCGCGAAGAGGGTGTGCCGTTCTTCCTCGAGCTGCACACCTACCGCTTCCGCGCCCATTCGATGTTCGACCCCGAGCTCTACCGCGACAAGGCCGAGGTCGAGCGCTGGAAGCAGCATGGCCCGATCCACAGCTTCACCGACAAGTGCAAAGCCGCGGGTCTGATGACCGAGGCCGACTTCGAACAGCTCGATGGCGAAGCGATCGCCGAAGTCAACGCCGCCGTGGCATTCGCCGAAGCCGGCACCTGGGAGCCGGTGGCCGATCTGGCGCGCGATGTGACGGCCGCCGGAGTGACGCCATGAAGGTGCTGACGATCTACGCGCACCACAACCCGCGTTCGCTCTGCCATGCGCTGCTCGAACAATTCGACGCCGGCCTGCGCGACGGCGGCCACACGAACGACATCGTCGATCTGCATGCGATCGGCTTCAACCCGGTGCTCGGCGACCGCGATGGCCCGAACTGGATCGACGACAGCGTGCCCGACGACGTGTTGGCGCGCATGCGCGTGCCCGAGTCGATGATCCAACGCGCGCGCGGGCCGCTGCAACGCTTGCTCGTCCGCCGCTGGATCGGCAAGCTCGATCCGCGCGGCGTCGTGCGCAAGCTGCATGGCACGGGCGGCCCGGCCGACGTTGCCGAGCAGCAGCGCCGCGTCGCTGCCGCCGATGCGCTGGCCTTCATCGCGCCGGTCTACTTCGTCGGCTTTCCGGCGATGCTCAAAGGCTGGATCGAGCGTGTGTTCTCGCTCGGCTTCGCCTTCGGCCTGTCGCCCGAGGGCTGGCGCGGCAACGTCGATGGCCGCCTGCCGCTGCTGCACCACCGCAAGGCGCTGGTGATGAGCACGACGATCTTCGACGAGCGCTCGTATGCGGGCGGTATCGGCGACGCGATGAAACGCCTGATCGACGACTTCGCGCTGCACTTCCCCGGCATCCGCGAGGTGCAACACGACTACTTCTATGCGGTGTACGGCGCCGATGCGAAGGCGATCACGGGCTTTCTGGACCGCGCCTACGAACTCGGCCGCCACTTCGACGACAAGGCCAACGCATGAAACCGACCTACTTCGACCTCACCGTCCGTGACCTCGGCGCCGCGAGGCGCTTCTTCGAAGCCGCGCTCGGCTGGCGCTTCGAGCGCTTTCCGATGCCCTACGAGTACTACCGCATTCAGGCCGGCCCCGCGGACGAACCGGGCATCGACGGCGGCATTGGCGCGCTCGCCGACACCGAGGTCATGGGCGGCCTGCCGAACGCGACGCTCACGGTGCCGGTGCCCGACCTCGATGCCGCGCTGGCACGCGTGACGCAAGCCGGCGGCAGCGTGATCGAGCCGCGCTTGGCCGTCCCCGGCATCGGCTGGTACGCCACCTGCGCCGAACCCGGTGGCCTGCGTTTCGGTTTGATCGAAGCCGATCCGAAGGCCACCTGAACCCAAGGAGATGCAGACCATGCAACCCATCCTCGTCGCCTACGCCACGACTGAAGGCCAGACGCGCAAGGTCGCCGAGTTCATCGCCGAGCGCCTGCGCATCCGCGGCCACCGCGTCGATGTCATCGACACCGCGTCGGCCGCTGCCGAGGCGGTGAACCCGGCCTGCCAGGCGGCCTTCATCGGCGGCTCGGTGCACTACGACAAGCACCAGGGTGCGCTTGTGCATTTCGTCGAGAGCAACCTCGAGTGGCTCAATGCGATGCCGACCGCGTTCTTCTCGGTCAGCCTCGCCCCCGTGCATGCCGACGCCGGCGGGCGCGCGCATGCGCAACAGGCCGCGGACCATTTCCTCGAGCGCACGGGCTTGAGGCCGCGTCTCGTGCGCCTGGTCAACGGCGCGCTGCTCTACACCGCTACGACTTCTTCAAACGCATGATGATGAAGACGATCGCGCGCCACCAGGGCCGCACGACCGACACCGCCGCCGACCACGAGTACACCGACTGGGCCGATGTCGAAGCCTTCGTCGATGAGTTCCTCAACGCCGCCGGCAGCACCGCCGTGCCGAGCGTCGCGCGCGCGAAGTGAAGCGCTGATGCCCACGAGCACCTACCGCGAAGCCCTGCGCGCCGCGCACCGCGAGGCGCTGCAGCGCGATCCGCGCGTCTTCGTGATGGGCGAAGACGTTGGCCGCTACGGCGGCAGCTACGCGGTGACGAAGGGCCTGCTCGAAGAATTCGGCGAGGCCCGCATCCGCGACACGCCGTTGTCGGAGCTCGGCTTCGTCGGCGCCGGCATCGGCGCCGCACTCGGCGGCATGCGGCCGATCGTCGAGATCATGACGGTCAACTTCAGCCTGCTCGCGCTCGACGCCATCGTCAACACCGCGGCGGCGCTGCGCCACATGTCGGGTGGGCAGTTTTCGGTGCCGGTCGTCATCCGCATGGCCACAGGCGCCGGACGGCAGCTCGCGGCCCAGCATTCACACAGCCTGGAAGTCTGGTACGCGCATGTGCCGGGCCTGAAGGTGCTGGCGCCGGCGACGATCGACGATGCACGCGGCATGCTCTGGCCGGCGCTGCAGGACCCGGACCCGGTCGTGATCTTCGAGCATGCGCAGCTCTACAACTCGGAAGGCGAGGCCAGCGATGCGCCGGTCGATATCGAGCATGCAGCGATCCGGCGCGAAGGCCGC
>CAWFJZ010000039.1:0-248995 GCA_963816315.1 uncultured beta proteobacterium | reverse complement strand
CCGACATTACGCGCTGCCTCAAGAACCGCGATTCCCCGCCGCGGCATTGAAGGCGGCCGACGGCCACGTGCACGACTGGAAGGGCGGCACGCGAATTGCCAGTTGCCTGGACGAATTCAATCGACGCTGGGCCAGCGCGTGCTCAGCCGGCAATGCCGCCGTGCTCTGGTCACCGATGGCCTCGATCGCGACGATCAGGGCGGACTTTCCACCTCCGCTGCGCAATTGCAGCGCTTTGCGCACGAACTCGTCTGGCTCAACCCGCTGCTGCGCTTCGACGGCTTCGAGCCCAAGGCGGCGGGCGTGCGGGCGCTGCTGCCGCATGTCGATCGCTTTCTGCCGATGCACAACCTGGCCAGCCTGGCCGATCTGGGGCGCGCGCTGCGGCAAGCGCCGAAGCACATACACCTGAACTGAGCACATCATGGAACTCAAAGGCGAACGCCTGATCCCGGCCTCGGTCGACACGACCTGGCGCGCGCTCAACGACCCCGCGATCCTGCGCGACTGCATTGCCGGCTGCGAGTCGATCGAGCGCACCGGCGAAGACGCCTACGAAGCGCTGGTCGCGGTCAAGGTCGGGCCGGTCAGTGCGCGCTTCAAAGGCAAGCTGCAGATGACCGACGTGCAGCCGCCCAACAGCTACACGATCCACTTCGACGGCCAGGGCGGCGTCGCCGGCTTGGCAAGGGCTCGGCCGACGTGGCACTGGCCGCAGAAGGCGAGCAGACACGCCTGCGCTACCACGCGCGGGCGCAGGTCGGCGGCAAGATGGCGCAGGTGGGCTCGCGGCTGATCGACGCCGCAGCGGGCAAGATCACCGAAGACTTCTTCAATGCCTTTGAAGCACGCTTGAAACCCGCCGCGGGTGGTCGCGGCGGTGCGCCGCCTGCGCCAGCGCCGCACCGAGCCGAATGGTGTGGTGGGTCGCCGGCACGGTTCTCGTGCTCGCTGGATTTGGTGGTGGCTGCGTCGATAGGAGCAGGTGATGGACAGTCTCGATCTTCAAGTGCTGAGCCAGGCGCGCGACTGGAAGCGCGCCGGCCACGACGTGTGGCTGGTCACCGTGATCGAAACCTGGGGCTCGGCGCCGCGGCCGCCGGGCGCGTTGCTGGCGATGCGCGACGATGGCCTGGTGGTCGGCTCGGTCTCCGGCGGCTGCGTCGAAGACGACCTGATCGACCGCGTGCGCGAGGGCGAACGCGTGGCCACGCCGTCGCTCGTGACCTACGGCGTCACGCAAGGAGGAGGCCGCGCGCTTCGGCCTGCCCTGCGGCGGCACCCTGCAGCTCGTGCTCGAGCCGCTCACCGATGCGGCGTGGATCGACGAGGTGCTGCGCGCACGGCGCGCCACGAACTCGTCGCGCGCCGCTCGACATGAAGACGGGTCAGCGTGAGCATCGAGCCGGCGTCGCGCGGCGAAGCCTTCGCGTTCGACGGCGCGACGCTGCGCGCGCTGTACGGCCCGCGCTGGCGCCTGCTGATCATCGGCGCCGGGCAGCTCTCGCGCTTGCTCGCGCAGATGGCGCAGGCGCTCGACTTCGAGGTCATCTGCTGCGATCCGCGCGAGGAGTACCACCGACGTGGGACATCGCCGGCACGACGTTCAGCAAGCACGATGCCCGACGACGTGGTGACCGAACTGCAGCTCGACCCGCACAGCGCGGTGGTGGCGGTGACGCACGACCCCAAGCTCGACGACATGGCGCTGCTCGAAGCGCTGAAGTCGCCGGCGTTCTACGTCGGCGCGCTCGGCTCGCGGAGCAACAACGACGCGCGCCGCGAGCGGCTGGCGCTGTTCGACCTAGCGCCGACGAGATCGCGCGCCTGCACGGCCCGGTCGGCCTGCAACTCGGCAGCAGACGCCGCCCGAGATCGCGGTCTCGATCCTGGCCGAGATGATGGCGGTGCGCAACGGCGTGCTGTTGACGCAAAAGAAACTTGGGTCAACCGTCCCGACCGACCGCCTGGTCTCTGGCAACGCTCGCTAGCGCTGCGTGTACGCGCAAGGTCTACCCTGCCAATTCAGGGCGTTGTGAACATCGCGATGCTCGTGAAGGACCGCTTTGCGGTGCTTCTTCGTGCGTCAGCAAGGGGTCGGATTGATGCAGTGAACGTCGGCTGCGCGGACATGTGTTGCTGTGCCGCTCGGCGTACCGCTCGCTGGCCTTGAACTGAAGTGAACGTTGGAGGCAGCGAGATCGAGGTCGTGGCGATCGCGACCGGCCGGTTTGTACGTCGCTGGTGAGCGCGCTCGCAGAGGCAGGCGAGGGCGCATGGGCACAAAGCGACCGTTCTCCTGTCGCTCTCGGCCAGGAGGGGTCGCTCGCCGTGGCGAGACATACCGTCACCGAAACCAGCCATTCGACTCTCGATGCACAACTGAGGCCACTGCCCATGCCGGGCATGGCGAGATCAAGATCGGTGTCCCGTGCCGGCACCGTCACCGCAAACCCGATCCTCGAAAGGCCGCATCGACTTTGACCGCGTACCTGCGGTGCAGCACACTCGTGCATCATGCTTTAGCTTGAGACCACCCACATTGCTTCTACCCAAACAAGCAAATCATGAGAGAGCGCTGCTGGCCGTGCGCGACGTCGGCGTGCGCTTCGGCGGCATCGTCGCGCTCGACGGCGTCTCCTTCGACGTCGAGCGCGGGCCAGATCGTCGGCCTGATCGGCCCGAACGGCGCCGGCAAGACCACGCTGTTCAACTGCCTGTCGCGCCTCTACGAGTGCGACAGCGGCGACATCCTGTTCGACGGCAAGCTCGCTGCTGGCGTTGCCGCAGCACCGCATCGCCGCGCTCGGCATCGGCCGCACGTTCCAGAACCTGGCGCTGTTCGCCACCATGACGGTGCTCGACAACGTGATGGTCGGGCGCCACTGCCGCACCGCGCAGCGGCTTCCTCGCCAACGCGCTGCGCCTGCCGCGTGTCGCGGCGCGAGGAGCGCGCTCACGCCGAGCGCGCGCGCGAGCTGGTGCACTTCGCTCGGGCTGGACGCAGTCGCCGGCAGCGCCGGTCGCGACCTGCCCTTCGGCACGCAAAAGCGCGTCGAACTGGCGCGCGCGCTGGCCGAGCGACCCGAAGCTGCTGCTGCTCGACGAGCCGGCCAGCGGCCTGAACCACGAGGAAGTCGACGCGCTCGGCGCGCTGATCCGCGACATCCGCGACCGCCTGCGCTCGACGGTGCTGCTGGTCGAGCACCACATGAGCCTGGTGATGAGCATCTCGGACCGCGTGGTGGCGCTGAACTTCGGCAGGAAGATCGCCGAAGGCACGCCGGCCGAGGTGCAGCAGCACCCGGAGGTGATCGCAGGCCTACCTGGGTGCACGACGTGATGACCGCGCTGCTCGAAGTTCAGCGGCCTGCACGCCGCCTACGGGCTGACGCGCGTGCTGCACGGCATCAGCTTCGCGATGGCCGGAGGGCATCGATCACGACGCTGCTCGGCGCCAACGGCGCCGGCAAGACCACCACCCTGCGCGCGCTGTGCGCGCATGGTGCAAGACGCAGGGCGAAATCCGCTTCGGCGGCGCGCGCATCGACGGCATGGCCACCGAGGACATCGTGCGCCTGGGCATCGCGCACGTGCCCGACGGCCGCGGCACCTTCGTCAACCTGACCACCGAGGAGAACCTGCGCCTGGGCGCCTACGTGCGCAAGGACCGCGCCGCCGTCGACGGCGGACCTCGAGCGCGTGTACGGCTACTTCCCGCGCCTGAAGGAGCGCCGCGCGCAGCAGGCCGGCACGCTGTCGGGCGGCGAGCAGCAGATGCTGGCGGTGTCGCGCGCGCTGATGCTGCGGCCCGCGGCTGATGCTGCTGGACGAGCCGTCGTTCGGCCTCGCGCCGCTGATCGTGCAGGAGCTGTTCGGCATCCTGCGCACGATCAACCAGAACGAGCGCGTCAGCATGCTGCTGGTCGAGCAGAACGCGGCGATGGCGCTCGAGCTCGCCGACCACGCCTACCTGATCGAGACCGGCCGCGTCGTGCTCTCGGGCACCGCCGACGAGATGAAGCGCAACGACGCGGTGCGCCGCTCCTACCTCGGCTACTGAGGCGATGGACGCCTTCCTGCACCAGGTGCTCGCCGGCCTCGCCACCGGCGGCATCTACGCCAGCCTCGCGCTGGCGCTGGTGATGATCTACCAGGCCACGCACCTGGTGAACTTCGCGCAGGGCGAGATGGCGATGTTCTCCACCTACATCGCCTGGGCGCTGATCAACGCCGGCGTGCCGTACTGGGCGGCCTTCTTCGCTCACGGTGGTGTTCGCCTTCGTGCTCGGCGTGGTGATCGAGCGCGTCATCATCCGGCCGGTGGAGAACGCGCCGGTGCTGGCGGTGGTGGTCGTGTTCATCGGCCTGCTGGTGATCCTCAACAGCGTCGCCGGCTGGATCTTCAGCTACACCATCAAGACTTTCCCCAGCCCGTTCCCGACGGAGCCGCTGTTCGGCAGATACATTCTTCGGCCGCACGAGCTGGGCGCGATCGGCGTCACGCTGGTCGTGCTGGTGCTGCTGTACGCGTTCTTCCGCTTCACGCCGCTCGGCCTGGCGATGCGCGCCGCGGCGCAGAACCCGGTTTCGAGCCGGCTGGTCGGCATCCGCGTGGGCTGGATGCTGGCGCTCGGCTGGGGCCTGGCGGCCGCGATCGGCGCGGTCGCCGGCATGATGGTCGCGCCGATCGTCTTTCTCGATCCCGAACATGATGGGCGGCGTCCTGCTCTACGCGTTTGCCGCCGCGCTGGTCGGCGGCATCGACAACCCGGGCGGCGCGGTGCTCGGCGGCTTCATGGTCGGCGTGCTGGAGAACGTGCTCGGCGCCTTCGTGATCGGCAACGAGCTCAAGCTCGCGGTGGCGCTGGTGCTGATCATCGGCGTGCTGCTGGTCAAGCCCTCGGGCTTGTTCGGCAAGGTGCACGTGACGCGGGTATGACGTGGCACGCGTCGTGCGAGCCCGCATGGCGCGCAAGCTGCACGCCGAGCTGCGGTCGATCGGCTCGCGCTGCTGCTCGTCGCCGCCTGCGCGCTGCCGTTCGCTGCGTCAGCGACTACCGCATGTTCCAGTTCACGCTGGTGCTGGTCTACGCCATCGCGCTGCTGGGCTCAACCTGCTCACCGGCTACAACGGCCAGATCTCGCTCGGCCACGGCGCGTTCTACGCCATCGGCGCCTACGCCGCGGCGATCCTGATGGACAAGTTCGGCGTGCCCTACTGGGCGACCTGCCGGTGGCCGGCGCGGTGTGCCTGGTGGTCGGCTTCCTGTTCGGGCTGCCGGCGCTGCGGCTCGAGGGCCTGTACCTCGCGCTCGCCACCTTCGCGCTCGGCGTGTCGATGCCGCAGCTGCTCAAGTACAAGCACCTCGAGAACTGGACCGGCGGCGTGCAGGGCATCGTGATCGTCAAGCCCGACGCGCCGTTCGGCCTGCCGCTCAACGCCGGACCAGTGGCTGTACCTCTTCACGCTGGCGGTCACGCGTGCTGATGTTCGTGCTCGGCTGGAACCTGCTGCGCGGCCGCGTCGGCCGCGCGCTGGTGGCGATCCGCGACCAGCCGATCGCGGCCGAGGCGATGGGCGTCGACAGCGCGCTCTACAAGTCGCTCGCCTTCGGCGTCAGCGCGATGTACACCGGCGTCGCCGGCGCGCTGGGCGCGATCGCGGTGCAGTTCGTCGCGCCGGACAGCTTCACCATCTTCCTGTCGATCACTCTCCTGGTCGGCATCGTCGTCGGCGGCCTGGCGTCGATCCCCGGCGCGATCTACGGCGCGCTGTTCATCCAGTTCGTGCCCAACCTGGCCGACCAGATCTCCAAGGCCGCGCCGTGGGCGATCTACGGCGTCTTCCTGATCGGCTGCGTGTTCGTGATGCCGGGCGGCATCCACGGCGCCATTCGCGCCGGCTGGGCACGCTGGCGCCAGCGCAGCACGCCAAGTTAGACTGGCAGCGCCGCACAGGCGAGGGAGCTGCGATGCAGCCACTGGCGTATCAGTTCGAAGGCTTTGAGCTCATGCCGGGCCGCCGCGCGCTGCGGCGCGACGGCAAGGAGGTAGCCGTCACGCCGCGGGCGTTCGACCTGCTGGTGGCCTTGGTCGAGCGCGCTGGCGAGCTGGTGTCAAAGAACGAGTTGCTCGATCTCGTGTGGCCGAAGGTCGTTGTCGAGGAGAACAACCTTCAGGTGCAGATCTCGCTGCTGCGCAAGGTGCTGGGCCCGCAGGCGATCGCCACCGTACCGGGGCGCGGCTACACCTTCACGCTGCTGCGCGATGCCGTGCAGCCGGGCCGCGCCGAGCCCGACCGTCGCGACGAAACGAGCAGCGGCCTTGCGCCGGGCAACCTAGCGGCGCAACTGCCGCCGCTCTATGGCCGCGGTGACAACGTCGAGGCGGTTGTCCGGCTGCTCGAACAGCACCGCCTCGTCAGCGTCGTAGGCCCGGCAGGCATCGGCAAGACGCGTGTCGCACAAGCGGTCGCGCATGCCTTGCGCGGCAGCTATGCCGACGGCGTATGGTTGGTCGAACTGGCGCCGCTGGCCGATCCGCTGCTGGTGGTGTCGACGGTGGCACGAGTGCTCGGCTACGCCGTCGCGAAGGGCGATGCGGCGCTTGCGTCGCTGGTCGCGGTGCTGCGCGAACAACGGTTGCTGCTGGTGCTCGACAATTGCGAGCACCTGCTGCCCTCGATCGTGGAACTGGCGACGAAGGTCCTCGCCGGTGCACCGCAAGTGCGGCTGCTGGTCACCAGCCAGGAGCCGCTGCACCTCGGCGAGGAGCGTGTCGATCGGTTGAACCCGCTGGCCTTCCCTGCCGCGGCCAATGGAGTCGCTGCGGCGTCGAGCTACGGCGCCGTGGAACTCTTCGTCGCTCGCGCGCAGGCTGCCGACCCGCGATTCGCTCTGAGTGCTGACAACACCGAAGCGGTGGTCGACATTTGCCGGCGGCTGGATGGCATTCCGTTGGCGATCGAGCTGGCCGCAGGTCGCGTGCCGTTGCTCGGTGTGCTCGGCCTGCGCCAGCGGCTGGATGAACAACTCAAGTTGCTCGCCGGTGGCGTGCGCACCGCGCTGCCGCGGCACCAGACGCTGCGCGCCGCATTGCAGTGGAGTCATGCGCTGCTGTCGCCGCAGGAGCGCACGGTGTTCGACCAGCTTGGCGTTTTCGTCGGTAGCTTTTCAATGCAGGCCGCGCAGCAACTCGCCTGCGACGGGGTGATCGATGAGTGGGCGGTGCTCGACCATTTGGCGGCGCTGATCGACAAGTCGCTGGTGCTCGTGGAAGAGGGTAACGCGCCGCGCTATCGGCTGCTGGAGAGCAGCCGCGCGTTCGCGCTGGAGCGGCTGTCGGATGCCGGCGTGCTGGAGGCGCTGCGACGCCGGCACGCGCAGGTGATGGCCGACGCCCTGGTAGGGCGTAACCCGATGGAAGGGCCGAATGCGCGAACGCTTCGCGTGGCGCCTGATCTGGACAACGTACGGGCTGCTGCGGCCTGGGCCACGGGACCCCATGGAAACCGCCAGATCGCGATTGCGCTGGCTGGTGCAAGCGACATGGTGTGGGATGCCCAAGCCTGCAGTGATGAAGGCGAGCGGCTTTACGGCGTCGTCGAACCCTGGGTCGACCCGTCGACGCCGCCGCTGCTGGCTGCGCGGTACTGGTTCGCGGTGTCGAACATGCCGATTGCATGTCGGCATGAAACATCAAGCGCAGGCCGGCCTCGAAGCGGCGGAGCTGTATCGCGGTCTCGGGGATCGATATTGGCGGTTTCGATCGCTTCTCAGCGCCTCGTGGAAATTGAGCCACCTCGGTGACTCAGTTGCGGCGCAAGCTCCGCTGGCACAAGCGCAGGAACTCCTCGATCCCTCCTGGCCGCTCTGGACCCGAGCGGCCATCGAGCATGGGCATGCACAACGCGCGTACTTCGCTTTGCAGCGGCTCGATGAGGCGCGCAGACATTGCGACGCCGTGCTCGACCTCCATCGGCGTTCTGGTGGGGACGGTCATTTCGCGCAGGTGTGCGAAATGATGCTTGTCTGCATCGACAACGACGAAAGCCACTTCGAGGCCGCCTTTCGCCGAGCGCAGGACCTCCTCGACGCTTCCGGAGCGGTGCTCCCTGCGAAGTTCCGTTCGATGTTTCAGGTCTGGCAGGGCGCAGCGCTTACGGCCCTCGGACGCCTGCAGGAGGCCGAGGCGTTGTTTCGATCCGGGGTGCCGCAGCTCAGGCATGCCATCGGTTCGGCACAATGGGCGTTCACCTACGTTGCCTACTTCCTGGCGCTCGAACGGCGAATGGACGATGCGGCGCGCATCATTGGCTACATCGAGAATCCGAACGCTCCACCGACGTTGTCCACGGTGACGAAGCGCCGCTGCCACGATGCGGCACGCGCCATGGTTGCCGCAGCGTTGAGCGCAGACGAGTTTGATCGGCTTCTGGCCGAGGGCCGCGCGTTGACCGAGGATGAAGCCATCTCGGTCGCGCTGCCACCGCGGCTTTAGCGGCTCACGCCCAAGCCGAGTTTCAGCAAAATTCAGGCGTCTTCAAGGACACGACTGCCCTTCCGGCGCAGGCTCCTCCCCTCGGCCACCCCGTCCGCGCCGAAGGAGGAAATCGATGAAGCACTACCGCCACTTTCTCACTGCAGCGGTAATCGCCGCGATCGGATCGACCGCCGTGCCGGCACTCGCCGACAACGACCGCGAGTACTTGCGCGAGCTCAGCGCCCAGTGGTGGCAATGGGCGTTGTCGATCCCCACCGCGACCAATCCGCTCCCCGACCTCACCGGAGGTCACTGCATGGTCGGTCAGCGCGGGGCCGTCTGGTTCCTCGCGGGGACGGTGTCGGCAAGCGGGACGCCCCCGCCCGTGGTGCGCACTTGCGACGTGCCCGAAGGCACGGCGTTGTTCTTCCCGGTCGTCAACAGCGTCAACTTTAGTTCCCCCGGGTGCTTCCAGGAGAACCGTGACCTGTCGGTGGCTGAATTGCGGGCACTCGTTGCGCCCGGCATTGACGCCGCAAGCGGCTTGTCGGTGCTGCTCGACAACCGGCCGGTCCGCCCGCGCCGCGTGCGCTCCGTCCCGTTCGCCGTCACGCTACCCCCGCAGGACTTGTTCAGCGTCACCTTCGGGATCCCTTGTCTGGTGGCAGGCCGCGTGTACTCGCCAGCCGTCGACGACGGCTACTACGTGCTGCTGCGCGGGCTGTCGGTCGGGCAGCACCATCTCAGCTTCCGCGGCTCGATTCCCGGCTTTTCGCTGGACGTGTTCTACACGCTGAATGTGCGAGAGACCCGGTCCGAGCCAACCGAGTAACCCCCGCTGGCCGACAACGCCAAGGTAGGGAGACGGACTTGCTTGTCCAGCGCTCGCGGTCCAAGAATCGCTAACTCACCGGAGACCCACATGTGGCTCAAACCCCTGATCCTGTGCGCCAGCCTCGCGCTCTCCTCACCCGCGGCCTTGGCGCAGAAGAAGTACGGCCCCGGCGTCACCGACACCGAAATCAAGATCGGCCAGACCATGCCCTACAGCGGCCCGGCCTCGGCGTACGGCACGATCGGCAAGGCCGAGGCCGCCTACTTCAAGAAGGTCAACGACGAGGGCGGCATCAACGGGCGCAAGATCAACCTGATCAGCCTGGACGACGGCTACAGCCCGCCCAAGACGGTCGAGCAGGTGCGCAAGCTGGTCGAGCAGGACGAGGTGCTGCTCGTGTTCAGCCACTCGGTACGCCGACCAACACGGCGATCCATAAGTACCTCAACGCGAAGAAGGTGCCGCAGCTGTTTCTCGCGAGCGGCGCGACCAAGTGGAACGATCCGCAGAACTATCCCTGGACCATGGGCTGGCAGCCCAGCTACCAGACCGAGACGCAGATCTACGCCAGGCACATCCTGAAGGAACAGACCGGACGCGAAGATCGGCGTGCTCTACCAGAACGACGACTACGGCAAGGACTACCTGAAGGGCTTGAAGGACGGGCTGGGCGACAAGGCGGCCAAGATGATCGTCGCCGAGCGTCAGCTACGAAGTGACCGACCCGACGGTCGATTCGCAGATCGTGCAGCTTGCAGGCCTCGGGCGCAGACACGTTCTTCAACATCACCACGCCCAAGTTCGCCGCGCAGGCGATCCGCAAGGTCCTACGACATCGGCTGGAAGCCGCTGCACTTCCTGAACAACGTCTCCGTCGTCGGTCGGCAGCGTGCTGACGCCGGCCGGCCTGGAGAAAGCGGTCGGGCCTGATCTCGGCCGCTTACATCAAGGATCCGACCGACCCGCAGTGGACGAACGACGCCTGCGATGCAGGAGTGGCTCGCGTTCATGAAGAAGTACTACCCCGACGGCAACCTGCTCGACATGCTACCAATGTCTACGGCTACACGGCGGCGCAGGCGCTGGTGCAGGTGCTCAAGCAGTGCGGCAACGACCTGACGCGCGAGAACGTGATGAAGCAGGCCGCAAGCCTGAAGGACTTCGACTCCCGACACGTGCTGCCCGGCATCAAGATCAACACCAGCGCCGACCGACTTCGAGCCGATCGAGCAGGTGCAACTGATGCGTTCGACGGCAAGACGTGGGTGCGCTTTGGCGAGGTGATCGGGGCGGAAAGCAAGTAGCCGCAGACGTCCCCGGGCGTTTGAAGTGCGGATTGATGCAGCGCGCTCGTCGAACGAGTGTCCGCATCTACGGTGCCGCGCGTGGACGCCAGCAGCCGCTCAGGGTCGAGCCTGTGTGAAAACGCTTTGATCGCCTAAATTGAAGCAACCTGTTTTGGAGGGTGCTCATGAAGCGATTCATCGAAGGCGACGATCGGAGCCAGGTCACGTTGCTGCCCGAGTGTCTGGACGACTACGTCGCCGAGGACAACCCGGTGCGGGTCGTCGACGCGTTTATCGAAGAACTCGATCTGCGTGGCGTTGGGCTTCGATGGTGCGCGAACCGGCGGCGACAGGACGGCCCGTCGTACCACCCGTCCGTGCTGCTCAAGATCTACGTCTACGGCTACCTCAACCGCGTGCACAGTCAGTCGGCGCCTGGAGCGCGAGTGCCAGCGCAATGTCGAGTTGATGTGGTTGACCGGTCGCCTGGCGCCGGACTTCAAGACCATCGCCGACTTCCGGCGCGACAACGGCTCGGGGCATCCGCAACGTGCTGCCGCCAGTTCGTGGTGCTCTGCCGCAAGCTCAAGTTGCTTGCTCGACGGCGTCGTGGCCGTCGACGGCAGCAAGTTCAAGGCGGTCAACAACCGCGACCGCAACTTCACGCCGCACAAGCTGCAGCAGCGCATGAAGCAGGTCGCAGGAGAGCATCGAGCGCTACCTGCAGGCGCTGGACACCGCCGACCGCACGCAGCCCGCAAGACTTGCCGGCGCAAGACCGAGCGCATCTGCAGGACAAGTTGAGCAGGCTGCGCCGCCAGATGCACGAGCTTGGTCTGGTGGAGGAACAACTGCGCGGCAGCCCGACAGCAGCTGTCGCAGACCGACCCCGACGCCCGCTCCATGGCCACCAGTGGCCGCGGCACCGGCATCGTGGGCTACAACGTGCAGATCGTCGCCGACACGAAGCACCACTTCATCGTCGCGCACGAGGTGCTCAACGTCGGCCACGACCGCACCGCAGCTGTCGACCATGGCCAAGAAAGCGCAGGAGGCTCTCGGGCGCAAGCGCATCGGGTTGATCGCCGACCGGGGCTACTACAAAGGCCAAGAGATCCTCGACGCGAGAAGGCGGGCGTGCAGACGCTGCGTGCCCAAGCCCTTGACCTCATCGAGCAAGGCCGACGGCCGGTTCAGCAAGGCGGACTTCGTCTACGATCCCCAAGGACGATGAGTACCGCTGCCCTGCTGGCCAGGTCCTGCGCCGACGCTCAGACATGGTCGATGACGGCATGATCATGCACAGCTACGCGAGGTATGGCTGTGGCGACTGCCCCATCAGGACGCAGTGCACGCCGGGCACCTACAGACGGATCAAGCGCTGGGAGCATGAAGACGTGCTCGACGCAATGCAGCGTAGGCTGGATCGAAATCCCGACGCGATGAAGATCCGACGGCGCACCGTCGAGCATGTCTTCGGAACCCTGAAGCACTGGATGGGTTCGACGCACTTCCTGATGAAGACGCTGCAGCATGTGCCGCACCGAAATCAGCTTGCACGTGCTGGCATACAACCTGAAGCGATTGATCGAGCTGCTAGGTATCGAGAAAACGCTGAAGGCGATGAAGCTGGCGGGGGCGTGAGCCCCTTCTCATGCTCATCGAATCGTCGAACACCGCCGCAACCACTACGGCGCGCATAAGCGCTACACGCGACTACTGTGTTGCCTGATCGCCTTCTGGTCGATCAAGTGATCGCCGGCCACCCAATGCGCTCAACATCATGAGTTCCCACACGGCCTCGGTCGAAATGGCGCCTTGAACGGCGGCTCCGCGGACATGTCTTGCAGGCCCGCTCTGTGCACATCACATTGGCGTCGCTCACAAGCAATCGTTCGACTCCGATGACGCAGTGGAGATCAAGGGCCGTGCAGGTTGGAACGATCGCTTCGTCGTCGGATGGCAAGCCTGATTGAGGAGGAGGGCAGGTCGACGTGGGCAGAAAGCGATCTGTCTACGCGAGCACTCGGCCATGAAGCGACGCACGTTGTCCCTCGCGCGTGAGCTCACATTTCGCCGCGTTGCGGACACCGGGTCCGGCTCGCTGAAGGTCAGCGATGAGAGCGCAGTGAACGTTTGCGTGCGAGGCCCGTGCGATCGGACGCGAGGCCCGTGCGTCAGCGAACTGCGAGACCGCGCTGAACCCGTCGATTGTCCCAGCGGGCTCCCAAGACAAGTCAGTGCAGGATCGCCGTGCGCTCGCAGGCGCTTGGCGCCAGTGCGTCGTGTGGTCGTGCAACGAGAGCATCGAGCATGGTGTCGACCAACTCGCAGGTGAGCGGGCGCGACAGAAGAAATCCTTGGCCTGACCTGCACCCCATGGCTTGCAGCAGCGCCAGTTGTTCCGGCGTTTCGATGCCCTCGGCGATGATCGACTTGCCCAGGGTGTTGCCCAGCAGCACGACACTGCGCACGACCGCCGCCTCGCTTGACCCCGGCTTCATGTCGGCGACGAAGCCGCGGTCGATCTTCAGGCTGCACACGGGCAGCGTGGA
This sequence comes from uncultured beta proteobacterium, assembly GCA_963816315.1. GTDB lineage: Bacteria > Pseudomonadota > Gammaproteobacteria > Burkholderiales > Burkholderiaceae_C > CADEEN01. The sequence goes on along the minus strand of CAWFJZ010000039.1, from coordinate 235,835 downwards.
CAGGTGTCGCAGGGAAGAACAGCCGGTGCCGAAATCGTCGATGGCGAGACCCACCCCCAGCCGACGCAGTTCGTTGAGCATCGGCAGTGCGGCTTCCAGCCGCGCGACGAGGATGTTTTCGGTCAGCTCGAGCGTGAGGTGTTGCGCCTGCAGGCGCGACTCGACGATGGCGCTGTTGACGCGCGAGACGAGGCCGGTGTGCGCGATGTCGGCGCCCGAGACATTGACGTGCATCGTCAAGTCCGCAAAGCGGGCGTCGCGGGACTGCCATTGCCGCAGCTGGCGGCAGGCCGAGCGCAGCACGAAGTCGGTCAACGGCCGCACCAGGCCGGCGTCCTCTGCCACGGGAATGAACTTCGCCGGGCTGATGACTCCGAGCAAAGGGTGGTTCCAGCGCGCCAGGGCCTCGAACCCGGTGACCCGTCCGGTCGCCAGCTCGAACAGCGGCTGGTAGGCCACCGACAGACTGCTCTCGTCCAGCGCACGGCGCAGATCGCCCTCGATGCGCAGGCGATCCGCCACCTCGGTGTGCAACGCCGCATCGAACAGCGCGTAGCGTGCCTTGCCGCCCGCCTTTGCCTTGTACATCGCGATGTCGGCATCGCGCAGCATCTCGGCAGGCGTCGCATAGTGGTTGCCGCTGAAGGTGATGCCGATGCTGGCGCTGGTGACGATGTCGTGGCCGTCGATGTGGAAGGGCTGACGCAGCGCCTCCAGCAGCCGCTCGGCCAGCGCCACGGCGCATTGCTCGCCGTTCACGTGCTCGGCCAGGATGGCGAACTCGTCGCCGCCCAGCCGGGCGACGATGTCGTGCTGACGCATGTGGTTGGCAATGCGTTGTGCCACGGCGACGAGGAACTCGTCGCCGACGGCATGCCCGAGGCTGTCGTTGATGAGTTTGAAGCGGTCGAAGTCCAGGAACATGACGCTGAACTGGTGCTGCGAATCGCCGCGCGAGCGGTCGAACAGCGTTTTCAGGTGCTCTTCGAACAGGCGCCGGTTGGGCAGCCCGGTCAGACCGTCATGGAAGGCGATGTGCTGCAGCTTGGCCTCGCTGGCCTCGAGCTCACGCACATGGCGGGCCACCAGTTCCGCTTCGCGCTCGGCCGCTTCGAGCGCGCTCTTGCGCACTGCTTCGTCGGCCTCCTGCTGGCGGAAGAAGTAGTGCAGTGTGGCGAGCATCATGGCGATGATCGGTGCACCCACGATCAGCACCCCGCGCCCCGATTGCTGGAACGCCAGGAACAGCAGGCACGCGATCGAGGCGCTGCCGACGAAGGTGATGCCGACCCAGCCGAATCTGCCGAACAACTCGCGTGCCGTCGGCCATTGGTTGCGTTTGAGGAACGGCACCGCAGTGATCAGCGCCGTGTTGAGCACGAAGTCGAACACGGCGCACAGCATCACCAGGAGCAGCAGCAGGCCCGCGCTGTAGAAGCCCAGCGTTTGCGATGCCCCGATGCCGGCTTCGAGCAGCGAGCCGGCGCTGAACATCGCGATGCAGCCCATGGCCGGGCTGACCAGCCGGCTGGTCCAGCGCTTGGACGTGCGCCAGGAGCCGATCAGCGCTTCGCCGGCCGCAACCAGCGCCGCCGCGGCCGGGCCGTGCAGGAACAACAGCAGAAAGATGAAGACCTCGCCGGCCGTGAACGAGTTCTTCGAGCGCGCAATGCGCACCGGGAACAAGCCGGCCAACAGGGCGACGGCGCCGATGGCGGCAACCTGCAGCAAGGCGTCTGCCGGCAGCGCCAGCACGGTTGCCAGCGCATGCACGACGACGGCCGCGCCGAGCAGCAGCATCACCCACCAATAGATCGTGGCCTTGCGGTTGTAGTCGGGCATCAGGCCGCGGTGCAGCCGCTGCCACCACGGCTCGCGCAAATCGGCGGCCGCGGTGGGCAACTCAGGCGTCATGGCGGATGTTCGAGGCAGTCGAAGCAAGTGCAGTCAGCGTAGCGGCCGCTCAGGGCTCGCCGAGCAGGCTCATGTCGGTCGTCGAGTTCACGCCCGTCTGGCCGCTCTCGCTCAACACCACGCGCTCGCTGATGACGACGCCTTCGCTGAGGATGACGCGTTCACTGATCACCACGCCCTCGCTGATGACGACGCCTTCGCTGAGGACCACGCGCTCGCTGAGCACCACGCGCTCGCTGAGCACGATGCCTTCGCTGAGCACGATGCCGCTGCCCGAGGTCAGCCAGCCGGCCAGCGTGGCCGTCGGGATGAAGGCGCCGGTTCTGCCGGTCGGCGAGCTGAAGCCGGCCAGCGACGTGGCTTGCACCACCCCCGCGGTGACGAGCGTCTGGTTCGGTGCCGGCGCCCAGGTGATCGACTTGACGAAGGTGTTGGCCGGCACGCCTGTGGCGGCGGGCCAGTAGCTGACCGTGTGGCGCTGCGCGACCTGGCCTGCCCAGACCAGTCGGTGGTCGTACATCGGCTGGTACTTGGTGAACAGGGCATCGCCGCTGACGATCTGGTTGCCGCCGGCATACACGATACGGCTCCAGTTGAAGGTCTGGCCGCCGACTTTCGAGGTCTTGGCCGGCATGGTCTTGCCGGCGGCCAGCAGCGTGGCGCCGGACGCCAGGGTGCCGGCCTCGACGGCGCTCTTGACGTCGGTGCGCACCGCCTTGGCAAGCTGCACCGCGCCATCGATGTTGAGCAGGCCCGCGCCCTGCTGCAGCAGGTTGGCACCGGCGATCGGCTGCGCCGAGTACTGCAGCATGGCCTTGATCAGCGGCGGCGTCAGGCCCGGGTTGGCCTGCAGCATCAGCGCCACGGTGCCGGCGACGGCCGGGGCAGCGACCGAGGTGCCGCTCAGGTTCATCAGCGAGACCTTGCCGCTCTGGCCGCTGCCGCCGAACGGGGTCGACAGCACACTGTGGGTCTTGGCCAGGAGGTTCCACGAGCCGCCGGCGCCGGCCTTGTCGGTGGCCAGTGCACCGACGATTCTGTTGCCCGGGGCGACCAGGTCGGGCTTGAGCAAGTTGTCGATGCGGCGCACGCCGGTTGCGTCGATGTAAGAGCCGCGGGTCGGGCCGCGCGAGCTGAACATGTTGACAGTATCGTCGTTGCGCGCCGACGTGCCTTTGGTGTTGGCCGAGCCGACAGTGATCACCGACGGATCGTGCCCGGGCGAGCTGATGGTGCCGAAGCGCTCGGCGCCGTTCGTGTCCTGGCCGAAGTTGCCGGCGGCCACCACCACCGTGATGCCGGCAGCCACCGCGCTGCGCGCGGCGCGCGCCAGCGGGTCGGTCTGCCACGTCTCGGTGGAGTCGGCCGCCAGGCTCAGGTTCATCACGCGGATGTTGTATTCCTTGGCGTGGTAGATCACCCAGTCGATCGCGGCGATCACGTCGCTCACCTGGCCGTAGCCGTTGGCGTCGAGCACCTTCACGTCGTAGAGGTTGGCGTTGGGCGCGACGCCGGTGGAGTCGTTGGCCTGGTAGTAGCCGCGGCCGGCGGCAATGCTCGCCACATGGCTGCCGTGGCCGTACACGTCGGGACGGTTGATGGCCAGTGAGTTGATCGTCGACTCGTAGGTCGCCATCGTCTTGCTGCCCGGATACAGCGACGCCGAGGCGTCGATGCCGGCCGTCCAGTCCTTGGCGCCGACCGCGGTCGCGTCGCCTGCCTTCTGGAAATCGACCGCGGCCTTGACGCGGGTGCTCTTGCCGTCGAGGCCGAACATGTTGCTGTGGTGCTCCTCGATGCCCGAATCGAGCACCGCGATGCCGACACCGCTGCCGTCCAGGCCGCTGTAGGCGGTGGTGCTGCTGTAGGTGCGCACGTTGCTGGTCAGCACGCCGGTGATCGCCTCCAGCGAGCTGGCGGTGCGCGCGGTCAGGCGGTTCGGCGAAACGCCCTGCACATCGGCGCGCGCTGCGATGGCCGCGACCTGATAAGCCGGCAGCATCGCCGACAGCGCACGCACCGAGACATAGCGGAAGTAAACGGCACCGCCCCTGGCCATCACGTCGCTGCGCAGCGCCACCAGGTCGGGGTCGGTGCTGCTGCTCATGATCAGCACCTTGACCATGCGGATGCCGTTGACGTCCTTGGTCCAGCTGTTCTTCGGCGTCGTCGGCGCGGCGATGACCTGCTGCAAGTCAGCGGCGACCTTGTTCGGCGCGGTCTGCGCGTTGGCGGCTTGAAATCCCAGGCCCGCAACCAAAGCAAGCGCGGCAACGCTGGCGGCGGCAGGCCGTCGCAGACGGCAACGCTCGATCAGGACAATGAAAGTGGTCAGCAGTTTCATGATGAGTTCGGTGTGCGCTTGGCTGGTTCTGCGCGATGGCCGAAGCATTTCAGAAACATGGTGATACAGGGGCTGCATCGGCTGAGGCGCGTGCCGCATTTGGCGTACAAATCTCTCGGTCGGATGGGTGTTGTTTGCCGCTCGGCGTGCCCGCACGGAACTTGAGAACCGATTGCGTGAAGAAGTTGCACGCTGCTCGACGGTGTCTCGGCTATCGGCTATGAATGGGCCGAGCAACGTCGCGGTTTTGGCCGCGCGCTTTACACCGCGATGCCGGGCTGAACAGCCGCCGTACCTATGGATGCGGGCTCTGCCGGCAGTAGCGCTCCGTCGGGGTCGGACTGAGCAATCCGGCGCGTAGCATTACTGACCGCGATTGGAGCGAAGGGAGCTGTCACGCGCCAGCGCTCAAAACTCCCTTCGTCGCCCATTGCCGACGGTCGCGTCCTTCAGTTCCACCATTCCTTCAGGGTCGGAAGTGACTCGTCGCGACTGTCCGGTCCGCGCCCTTCAGCCGTCGGGCCGCGAGTCGGTCAAGCGCGCCTCGCAGAGTCACTGTGTCGGCGTTGTGCCACGCGAACCTTGACTGTGACGGGATTGTGCCGGGACGTGCCTGGGAAGGGTGGTGGCAAGCGTCGCAAGTGGTTGATTTACAAGGTTCTTCCCAGGCTGTCTCGGACTCTTAATCCGTTGGTCGAAGGTTCGAATCCTTCAGGGCCCACCAATCTTCATCGGGGTCAGCGCGCGAGCAGCCGCTGACCCTCTGTATTTGTGGCGCCGTTTTACGGTGACCTCTCGCACGCGCGCGGTGAGAATCGGTGCGATGGATGAAGTCATCGGCCTGTTCCCCACGCCCTTCCTGCGCGCGCGCGGCGCGCTCGGGCCGGCGCTGGTGCAAAACCTGGTCGCGCATTTCGAGGCGCAGGCCGAAGACGCAAAACAACTCGTCGGGCAACCTCTCGCACACCGAGATGCTGCAGCCCGCCGACAGCCCGCTGTTCGTCGAAGCGGCATCGCTGATCACGCCCAAGCTGGTCGAGTTCGGCGCGCTGATGTTCGGCGAGCGCCTGGGCTGGTCGATCAAGGAGATGTGGGTCAACGTGCTCGACAGCGGCGGCCGCCAGGCGATGCACAACCATGCCAACAGCTTCGCCTCGGGCGTGGTCTATCTGACGCCGACGCACCCCGATGCATGCACGGTGTTCATGAAGTCGCCCGGCGGCCATGACTTTGCGTTCAAGAACGACCATGCCGACGCCCAGCTTGGGCCGTACGGCGCCGACAAGTGGGTCAGCCCGGAGCCGCAACCGGGTGACCTGGTGCTGTTCCCCAGCTACCTGATGCACGCCGTGCCGCCGAACCCCGGCGCGCGCCGCATCACGATGGCCTTCAACGCGATCCCGACGCAGCTCGATTCCTGGGGCTACAAGATCCGCTTTTCCGGCTGACGGCCGGCTTGTCGTCAAACTGACAAAGACCGCGCCTACGCTGGCGGGCTTGTCCGCCGAATCCACCACCTCGCTTCGCACGCCGCCGCACGACGCGGCGGCCTGGCGCCACCCCGCAGCGCTGGCGCTGATGCTGGCCTCCGGCTTTGCCGGGCTGGGTTATCAGATCGTCTGGACGCAACAAAGCGCGCTCTGGCTCGGCCATGAAGCCGCAGCGGTGCTGGCGGTGGTCACGGCCTTCTTCGGTGGTCTGGCGCTCGGCGCGTGGTGGCTGTCGCCGCACATCGAGCGCAGCGCGCGGCCCGAGCGCTGGTATGCGGCCTGCGAAGCCGCCATCGCGCTGTGGAGCTTGGCGCTGGCGCTGCTGCTCGCACCGCTCGCTCAGGCGCTGCTGGCGCTCACCGGCGAGCAACCCGATCCGTCGTGGCAATGGAGCGTGGCCTTCGTCGGCACGTTCGTCGTGCTGTTGCCGGCCACCGCGGCGATGGGCGCGACCTTGCCGGCGATGGCGCGCGTGCTGGCGCGCCTGCACACCGGCCCGCCGCGCATCGCGCTGCTTTATGCCGGCAACACGCTCGGCGCGATGCTCGGCGTGCTGGCTTGCGCGTTCTGGCTGATCCCCGAGTTCGGGCTGCTGCGCACCAGCGCGTTGTGCGCCGCGCTGAATTTGCTTTGCGCCGCGGTGGCGTTGAACTTGTCCGCAGCATCGGCCGCGCCGGCACCGCGGGCAGAGCCGCGTGTCGATGGCGCGATGTTCGTGCTGGCGCTCACCGGCCTGCTCGGCATCGGCTACGAAGTGCTCGTCGTGCGCGTGCTCGCTCAGGTGGCCGAGGACACGGTCTATACGTTTGCGCTGCTGCTGGCGGTCTATCTCGTCGGCAGCGCGCTGGGTGCCGCGGCCTATCAACGCTGGGGCGTCGGCGCGCGCGAGCCCGCGCGTCTGCGAGATCGCCTGCTGGTGGCGCAGGCCGCGGCCTGCCTCGTCGGCAGCGCCTGTCTGTGGGGTGCGCCGCACGTGCAGCGCTTCGTGCACGAAGCGCTCGGCGCCGGCATGCCGGCCGCGCTGCTCGGCGAGGCGGCGATGGCGCTGGCGGCGTTCGGCCTGCCGACGATCGTCATGGGCGCGCTGTTCAGCCACCTCGTCACGCAGGCGCAAGACAGCGGCCACGGTTTCGGCCGCGCGCTCGCTTTCAACACGCTCGGCGCCGCGGCGGCGCCGCTCGTCTGCGGCGTGCTGCTCGCGCCGGCGCTCGGGCCGAAGTCACGCGTTGTTGTTGGTGGCCGCGGGCTATCTGGCGCTGGCGTGGCCGCGCGCGCGGCGCACGCCGACGTGGTGGATCACGGCCGCCGCGAGCACCGCGCTCGCGCTGTGGGCGCCGGCGCTGGCCTTCATCGATGTGCCCGACGGCGGCCGCGTGCTCAGCTACCGCGACGGCACGATGGCTGCGGTCAGCGTGGTCGAAGACGCCGAGGGCGTGGCGCGCCTGCGCATCAACAACCGCCAGCAGGAAGGCAGCAGCGCGACCGTGCTGGCCGATGCGCGGCAGGCGCTGTTGCCGCTGCTGCTGCACCCGGCGCCGCAGCGCGCGCTGTTCCTCGGCCTGGGCACCGGCGTCACCGCAGCGTCGGCCGCCGAAGAGACGACGCTGCATGTCACCGCGGTCGAGTTGCTGCCGGAGGTGATCGAAGCCTCGCAGCACTTCACATCGGCCGTCGGCAGCGGCAGGGCGCCAGCGTCGTTGCATGTGATCGCCGCCGACGCGCGCCGCTTCGTCAAGACGAGCCCGCAGCGCTTCGACCTCGTCGTCTCCGACAACTTTCATCCGGCGCGCAGCGGCTCGGGTGCGCTCTACACGGTCGAACATTTCGCCGCGGTGCGTGATCGCCTGGCCGAGCGCGGCGTGTTTTGCCAGTGGCTGCCGTTGCATCAGTTGGATATCGACACGCTGCGCAGCATCGTGCGCTCGTTCGTCGCGGTCTATCCCGACGGCTGGGCGATGCTGGCGACGAACAGCCTCGAGACGCCGGTACTCGGCCTCGTGGCGCGGCGCGACGGCGCGCGTTTCGATTTGCGCGAGGTGCGGCAGCGGCTGGCGCGCACCGCGTTGCCGCAGCCGCTCGCCGACTTCGGCCTGCCCGACGACTTCGCGCTGCTCGGCAGCTTCGTCGCCGGCCCGTCTTCGCTGGCGCGTTTTGCGGCCGACGCGCCGCTCAACACCGACGACCGGCCGGTGGTCGCCTACCGCGCGCCGCGCATCACCTACGCGCCGGACTCGCAGCCTGCGCAGCGCCTGGCTGCATTGCTGCGCGAGCTGCGCATCGCCCCGCATGAATTGCTCGATGCCGGCGCAGATGCGGCGTGGCAAGAGCGTCTGGCCGCGTACTGGCGCGCGCGCCAGCGCTACATCGACGTCGGCCAGCAGGTGCGCGCATCGAGCGATCCGCGCCGGATGCTGGCGCAGGTGCGCGAGCCGTTGCTCGAGGTGCTGCGCATCAGCGCCGACTTCCGCCCGGCGCGCGAACCGTTGCAGCGCATGGCGGCTGTGCTGGCGCGCAGCGATCCGGCGGCCGCGCGCGTGCTGCAGGACGAACTGGCGCGTCTTCAACCCCTGCCATGAACCGGCCTGAATGTCATCTTTGGAACGGAGAACCCCCATGAGTGCAGTCATGTGCAGGCGCGGTGTCATGCGCGCCGCAGCGGCGTTGGGCCTGGGCACGATCGTGCCGCCGCTGCGCGCGCACGAATACTTCCTGCCGCACCTGACCGTCGTCCATCCGTGGACACGCGCTTCGGCCGAGGGCGCGACGTTCGCGATCATCGGCATGTCGTTCATCGACGTGACGCAGGGCGATCGCCTCGTCGGCGCGATGTCGCCGCTGGCGCGCGGTGCCGAGCTGTTCGGCGCCGACGATGCATCGCCGCCCGGCATTGCGATTCCCGCCGGACAGAACACCACGCTCGCCGAGAGCGGCGCTCACTTGCGCCTGGTCGGCCTGACGCAGCCGCTGCAACTCGCGCGCGAGTACCCGCTGACGCTGCTGTTCGACAAGGCCGGCCCGCTCAAGGCGTCGTTCCTCGTTGACTTCCCGGCAGCAGGTTGAGTCTGCGGCGGCGCGCCGTCCGTTCGACCTGCGGCCGCGCGCGCGGTGTCACTGCCCAGTCACAGGCCGCCCCTACGCTCGTTCGCGTGACCGGGAGCAGACCCACAACCGCTTTGCCGAAGCCTCCCCTCGGCGTATCACACCAATTCCCTCAGGAGCACACCGCATGAGTTTCGCGTTCAGCAAACACCGCCTGGCCGTCGCAGCCGTTGCCGCCCTCGGCGCCACCACCTTGGCCACCGTGCCGACCGCCGCGTCGGCCGACGGCAAGCGCCAGGGCAAGTACGTGGCCGGTGATTTCCACAACCACACCACCTGCTCGGACGGATCGATCTCGATGCAGAAGCTGGTGAAGAAGTCCACCGACAAGAGCGACGGCACCTACGGCCTCGACTGGTTCGTGCAGGCCGGCCACGGCGGCAGCGGCGCGCGCAACTGCACGCTGGCCGAAGACGAGAGCCTGGCCACGCCGGCCTACCCGCTGGTCGTGTCGCCCGCCGCCGCGCCGCTCGGGCCGACCACGACCTGGCAGAACAGCAACCCCGCCGTGCAACCCAAGGGCGTCGTCTCTGGCACCGCGCCGAACCAGGTGATGTGGCGCTGGCAGTCGATCCAGGAGTTCCAGTACCCGCTGCTCGAGTACCTGAACGCGCGCCTCGATCGGCCGCTGTTCATGGGCTTGGAGTCGGTCGTCGCCGGCCACGAGCACACGTCGATGTCGGTCATCAGCGGCCAGATGCCGCGGGCGATCGACCGCGCCACGCTGCCGGCCACCGGGCCGTACAGCGCGCTCGGCAACGCCAACGCACTGTCGCAGTGGACCTACTGCTTCGACCGCGCCACCGCCGACACCAGCCGCGGCAACACGACGGCCACCAGCGGTGTCGGCAACAACTGGGATTGTTCAGTGCCGGGCAGCCTGAACGCCGCCGATCCGAGCTGGAACGATCTGGCGAAAAAACTCATTCCTGCTGCCGGCGTGGGCACCGGCAACCGTGGCCACTTGAAGACCGTCGATGCAGTGAAGTGGATGGCCGAGTACCACCCCGAGCAGAGCTACTACGTGCCGGCGCACGTCGAGCGCGCCGGGCCGTTCAACCCGGACGGCAACAACGGCTTCAACATCGAGCACCTGCGCAACTTCAACAACGCCGCGCCCAAGGTCGCGTTCGGCTTCGAGACGCAGCCCGGCCACGGCGCGTCGTCGGAGCGCGGCGAGTACTTCCCGCGGCGCAACAACATCGGCGGCGTGCTCGTCGATTCGGTCGGCGGCACCACCTACGGCGGCACGGGCGTCTATGGCGCACAGGTCGGCGGCGTCTGGGACGCGCTGCTCGGCGAGGGCCGCGCCTGGTGGTTCTTCGCCAGCTCCGACTGGCACAACCGCGGCAGCTTCGGCCCCGACGACCGCCGCTCGACGCAGGACTTCTTCCCCGGCGAGTACCAGCGCAACTACACGATGGTGCGCAGCGGCGACGAACAGCGCAAGCTGCGTCCGCAAGCGATCGTCGATGGTCTGCGCAGCGGCAACAACTTCGCTACGTCGGGTCAGTTGATCGACCGCTTGGCCTTCGTCGCCTGCGTCGCCAAGCCCGGCAAGGGCCGCGACGACGATGACGAGCGTCACGGTCATGGTCATGGCCGCAGCGTCGAGTCAATCGAAGCCAAGGCCGTGCAAGCCGCGCGCCGCGGCACCGACGTGGACGAAGAAGGTTGCGCGTCGATGGGCGAGAAGCTCGTCGTGCCGGCCGGCGCCGATGTGATCGTGGCGATCGCCGTGCGCGACCCCGCGGGCACCAACTACGCGCCGTACACCTTCGACAACCCGTCGCTGGCTCAGGTCGGCGTTGCACAGCCGCTCAACAAGCCGGTGCTCGACCACATCGACGTCATCCGCGGCATGGTCTCGGGCTACAAGACGCCGGGCGCGCCGGACTACGCCGGCGAGTGGCCGCGCACCTGGCTGGCCAATCCGGACCTCGCCACCGTGCCGGCTGCGGCGAAGAACACCACAGCGGCCGTGATGCGCATGTTCAACAGCAGCACCTGGCAAGCGCTGCACCGCGACGGCGAGTACAAGAAGATGAGCTTTCGCATCCCCGCGGTGAAGGCCTCGCAGTACCTGCGCCTGCGCGGCAGCAACCTGCCGGCCAACGTGCCGTTCGAGACCGACGCCAACGGCAACCCGCTGGCCGACATCCACACCAACGCGACGACGACCACAGCCACCGATGCCGGCACGTTGAAGATCGCCTGCGCCGTGACCGGCAGCAACCTGCCGGCCAACGGCGTGCCCTACACGGGCACCGCGATCGACGGCTGCCCGAACCACCTGCCGGTGATCGGCGGCGTCAAGTACGTCGCCTACGACATCGCCGCATGGGCCGACCTCTGGTTCTACAGCAACCCGATCTACATCCAGGTGCGCGGCGGGACGATGGTTGCCGGCGTCAAGTAAACGCCAGGCATCAACCGAAAGCGCCGCGCGGCAACGCGCGGCGCTTTGCACGTTTTCAAGAAGGGATCCCCAGCGATGTCGATACCGATGCCTTTGCCTGCCGTTGCACGCGAGCTGCCGCGTGCGCCTGCGCGCCTTCGCCTGCCCGCGTGGTCGCGCGAGCCGCTGCTGCACTTCGTGCTGCTCGGCGCGCTGCTGTTCGCCATCGACCACGCCGTTGTCGGCCGCAGCGACGACCCGCGTGTCATCGTCATGAGCGCCGAAGTGGACAGCGAAGCGCGAACGCTGTTCAAGAGCGCGCGCGGACGCGAGCCGAATGCCGATGAGCTGAAGGCGCTGCGCCAGACCTGGCTCGACAACGAAGTGCTGTACCGCGAAGGGCTGGCGCTGCAGGTCGACAAGGGCGACAGCGCGATCCGCGAGCGCGTGATCTTCAAGGCGCTGTCCGTCGTCAACGCCAACCTCGCGCCGCCGGCGATCGATGACGCGGCGCTGCGCCAATGGTTCGAGCAGCGGCGCGGCAAGTACGACGAGCCGGCGCGTTTTGACTTTCAGGAAGCGGTGCTGTCCGGCGACAGCAGCGAAGCCGCCGTGCGCACCTTCGTCGACACGCTGAACAAGGGCACGCCAGGCGAACTCAGCGCCGGCCTGCGTGTCTTCAAAGGCCGGCCGCACGACAACATCGTGCAGGGCTATGGCGATGACTTCGCGCGCGCGCTCGAAACCTCGGCGCCGGGCGAATGGCGTGCGCACCGTGCGCGCGACGGCTGGCGCGCGATGCGGCTCGACGCGGTGAGCGCGGCCAGGCCGGCGTCGTTCGAGGCGCTGCGCGGCGTCGTGCTGCAGGACTGGACCGACGCGACGATGTCCGAGCAGCGCACGTCGGCCGTGCGCGTGCTGGCCAAGAAATACACGCTGCAGGTCGAAGGGGCGGGCCGATGAGGCGCTTGCTGCGCGGGCTGCTGCTGGCCGTGGCGAGCTTGCTCTGCGGCGCTGCCGCGGCGCACGAACTCAGCATGGCCGAGATGGAGCTGCGCGAGATCTCGCGCGGCGAATTCCTCTGGCAGTGGACCGCCGGCGAAAAACGCGCGCCGGCCGAAGAGCTGACGCCCGTGTGGCCCGAAGGCTGCCGCGCCGAGCAGAACCGGCTGCGTTGCGGCGCCGCCGGCCTGCAGGGCACGCTGGCGATCGAGGGCGTCGGCAAGCGCTACTCGGCGGCGCTGGTCAAGGTGTACTGGCAGGACGGCCCGGCGCGCGTGTACACCATCACCACCGGCCAGCCGAAGGTGCAGCTCTTCGGCGCGTCGGATGACCGCCGCGGCCGCGGCGAGATCGCGTCGGCCTACACGCTGCTCGGCGTCGAACACATCCTCGGCGGCTTCGACCACCTGCTGTTCGTCATCGGCCTGCTGTTCCTGGTCGGCTTCAACCGCCGCCTGCTGCTGACGATCACCGCGTTCACGCTCGCCCACAGCCTGACGCTGGCCAGCAGCGCGCTCGGCCTGCTGACGCTGCGTCCGCCGCCGGTGGAAGCGACGATCGTGCTGTCGATCATGCTCGTCGCCGGCGAAGCGTTGCGCGAGCGCGCGACGCTGGCGCGGCGCTGGCCGGCGCTGGTGGCCTTTCTCTTCGGCCTCGTCCATGGCCTCGGGTTTGCGGGCGCGTTGAAAGACATCGGCCTGCCCGACAACCACTTGTGGATCGCGCTGCTGACCTTCAACGTCGGCGTCGAGATCGGGCAGTTGATGACGGTGGCCGCCGCGTGGTGCGCCTATCGCGCGGTGCGCGCGCTGCCCGTGGCGCAGCAGGCGCGCACCGCGGTGCTCTACGCGATAGGCATCACGGCGGCGTACTGGTCCTTTGCGCGCATTGCGTCGATCGTCGTTTGATTCAGCGCATGAACTTCGGCCGCTTGCCGAGCGCGCGCAGGGCTTGGCCGGCATCGGCCAACCACTCGGACTGGTGCGCTGCGAGCCAGCCCAATGCGAACCAGGCGTGCGGATCGGTGCTGGCCTGTGCCGAATACACGGCTTGCGCCAACGACGCGTCCTGCACCCGGCCCAACGCGTCCTGGGCGTTCTTGAGGCGCTGCGCATAGGCCTGCCACGCGCGGGCCGGCCACAACGACGACAAGCTCTCGGCGCAATAACGCAGCCGCTTCGCCTGCTTGCGCGCGCGGTGGCGCTGCGCATCGCCCTGCGCATCGAACGCCTTGCCGGCGCGGCGCACGCGCCGATGCAGGCTTGCCAGCGCGGGCGCGGCCAGGGCCGGCACGCTGGCGTGGTGCGCCGGCATGTCCGACGCCAAGGGCGCGGCCTGTCCGTGTGCGAAGGCCATCAGGTCGAGCCACAGGCGCGTCGCTGCGGCCGAGCGGAACAGCGACGTTGGCATCGACGACGGCGCCGACGTGTCGCTCTGTGGCGGTGGCGCGCCGGCGTCCTGCAGTTGCGGTTCGATCCAAGCCGACAGCGCATCGCGGTCGCGTGCCTGACCCAATTGCTTGAACAGGCTCGCGGCGTCTTCAGACCACTGTGCTTGCACATCGGCCGACCAGGCGCCGAACTCGCGCAGCACGCTGAGCAGGCGGCGCAGGCCGATGCGCGCTTGATGCACATGTTCGGCGCCCCCGCGGTCTGCGGCCAGCTCCGACGCATTGGCCAGGATCTGTCGCAACGCGGCGCCGACGCAGGCGCGCAGGGCCGCATCGGGCGACACCGATGTCAACAAGGCCGGTGGCGCGCCGCGCATTGCCGGCGCTGCCGCATCGCCCTGCAGCAACTGATAGCCGCGTTGCGCCTTGCTGCGCACGTCGATCCACAGCGCGTGGCGCAGCGCCCAGCGCCGCGTCAGACTGACCAGCGCGCCGACGGTGCCGGTTTCGAGTTCCAGCTCGAGCTCGCAGACGCGCTCGCGAGACGCGCCGCAGCGCACCCAGCCTTCGTCGAGCGCGAGCTCGATCGACGCGCCGTCGTGCCGCACGCGGCGGTGCGTGCGTTCGACGTTGACTTCGAACAGGGGCATGAGCATGCCGGCCTCGGCGCCGAGCGCGTCGCTGAGTGCGGCCAGCAGTGCCTCGCTGCCCGGCGCCGCGCTGTGAAGCGCCAGATCGGGTGCCGGCACCGCGCTGCCACTGCCGCGCGCCACCTCGTGCTCGAAGCGCGACAGCAGGCCATCGCCGGGGCCCTTGAGCGCTTGCACCCAACGCCGGCCCTCGCGGCGCACGCGAAGCGAAAAACCGGCTGCCGCCAAATGGTGTCCGGGTGTATCGAAGACCAGCGCGCGCAAGCGAGTGGTTGCACAGCTTCCGCGCCGCATGGCGGCTTGCACGGCACCGAGCTGCGGCGGCGCGATCTGCAACTTGATTTCGAGCTCTGGCATGGTCAACGGTTGAACGACGGGGCACGACATGGTTCACGCGCGAAAACACGGCTGGCATCGATGCCTGCGAGGACATAGAGTGCGCCTCGCGACGGTCGTGCCGACCGCCGCACCCGCAGCCGCCAAGAAAAACAGCGGCTCATACTGGCAAATCGTTGGAGCAGTCGTCGTGCGCACATTGGCCCAGTCTTTTTATGTCGATTCCACGTTCGGTGTCGAGTGCGAGCTGCCGCGAGCCGGCAGCGCACTCGAAAACCCCTTCGTTTACGACGCTTCGGCGCGCGAATTGAAGGCCATGGCCGAGCGCGGCCTGATCGAGGTCATCAAAGAGCAAAGCCACGCCCTGGGTGACGAGCAGCTGATCGACCACCTGAGCTTCCGCCGCCTGCGCTGACATAACAGCGCGCACTGTTGCGCCGCCGCCGCGCGGCGCACGGGCTTTTCACGGCAGCGTCATGCAAGGGTCTCACGATGCGCCGTCATGAGGCCCGCTGCCGAGCACCTGGAGCCGCACGACGGCCCGCCCACGCTGCGCGTGCGCACCGTCTGGATCTCCGACCTGCACCTGGGCACGCCCGGCTGCCAAGCCGTGGCGCTGCTCGACTTCCTGCGCACGACGGAGTGCCAGACGCTGTACCTGGTCGGCGACATCATCGACGGCTGGCAACTGCGGCGCTCGTGGTACTGGCCGCAATCGCACAACGACGTTGTGCAGAAGCTGTTGCGCAAGGCGCGCAAGGGCACGCGCGTTGTTTTCGTGCCCGGCAACCACGATGAGTTCGCGCGCCGCTATGTCTCGCACAACTTCGGCGGCGTCGATGTGGTCGAAGACTGCATGCACACGCTGGCCGACGGCCGCCGGCTGTGGATCACGCATGGCGACCTCTTCGACGGCGTGATCCAGTGCGCCAAGTGGCTGGCCTACGCCGGCGACGCGGCCTATGAGTTCACGTTGAAGGTCAACCGCTGGTTCAACCACGTGCGCGCAAAGCTCGGTCTGCCGTACTGGAGCCTGTCGCGCTACCTCAAGCACAAGGTCAAGCGCGCGGTCAGCTACGTCAACGAGTTCGAAGTCGCGGTTGCGCGCGAGGCCAGGAAGCGCGGCGCGCATGGCGTCGTCTGCGGCCACATCCATCACGCCGAGATGCGCGATATCGACGGCGTGCTGTACTGCAACGATGGCGATTGGGTCGAGAGCCTGACCGCTCTCGTCGAGCACCACGACGGCCGGCTGGAGATCATCGACCGCAGCGCGCAGGCCGCGCCGGTGCGCGAGGCTGCTCCACTGGCCGAACCCGTGGCCACGCCGCTGCCGCAGCCGGTGCTGGGCGCTGCTGAAGCGATCCTTTTTCGTTGAGCCGCTGACATCGAAGCGTCATGGCCTTGCCATGAGTGCTTTCTACGCTGCCGAGGCCCATCAACGTCTTGCAGCAGGAGCGCTCCCCATGTCCATCGATTCTTCACCGAAGGCCCGCCGCCAGTTCATCCAGGCCGGCTCGGCCGCACTCGGCGCGATCGCCTTGCCGCGCTGGGCGGCCGCGCAATCGGCGCCGGCGATCGTGCCGCTCGATGCCAGCCGGCCCGTCGCCGCGCAAGGCGTGCAGTTCGGCGACCCGTCGCGCGGCTCGGTGCTGGTGTGGAGCCGCAGCGACCGGCCGTCGCGTTTGGTCGTCGAGTGGAGCCTCGATGCGCAGTTCGCGCAGGCCACGCGCATCGTCGGGCCGTACGCGCTCGAAGACGGCGACTACACGGCGAAGCAAGACCTCGCCGGCCTGCCCGAGAACCGCGAGGTCTTCGTGCGTGTGTCGTTCCAGTCGCTGCACAACACGCGTGCGTTGTCGGAGCCGGTGCTCGGCCGCTTCGTGACGTTGCCCTCGTCGCGCAATGACGACGATGAGCGCCGTCGCGGCGGCGGCGATCTGCGCTTCGTCTGGGGCGGCGACACCGCGGGCCAGGGCTGGGGCATCAACCGCGCCTTCGGCGGCATGAAGATCTACGAGGCGATGCGCCAGCGCCAGCCGCGCTTTTTTATCCACAGCGGCGACACCATCTACGCCGACGGGCCGATCCCCGAATCGCGCATCGCCGAAAACGGGCAGCCCTGGGTCAACGTGATCACGCCCGAGGTCAGCAAGGTCGCCGAGACATTGAATGAGTTCCGCGGCCGCTACCGCTACAACCTGATCGACGACAACGTGCGCCGCTTCAACGCCGAGGTGCCGCAGATCTGGCAGTGGGACGACCACGAGGTCACCAACAACTGGTCGGACAGCAAGGACCTCTCGGCCGATGCGCGCTACACCGAAAAGAACGTGCCGCTGCTGATCGCCCGCGGCACGCGCGCCTTTCTCGACTACGCGCCGCTGCGGCCGTTCGACGCGCGCGAGTCGCAACGCGTCTATCGCCGCTTCTCGTACGGCCCGCTGCTCGAGGTGTTCGTCATCGACATGCGCTCCTACCGCGGGCCTAACACCGACAACCTGCAGCCCGCGCCGGGCGCCGACACCGCCTTCCTCGGCCGCGAGCAGCTCGACTGGTTGAAGCGCGGCCTCGAGAACTCGCGCGCCTTGTGGAAGGTGATCGCCGCCGACATGCCCGTCGGCCTGAACGTCGGCGACGGCAACACCGCCGGCGGCGTGCCGCGCTGGGAAGCCATCGCCAACAACAACCCCGGCGCGCCGCTCGGCCGCGAGTTGGAGATCGCCGACCTGCTGCGCTTCATCAAGCGCGAGCGCGTGCGCAACGTCGTCTGGCTGACCGCCGACGTGCACTACTGCGCCGCGCACTACTACGACCCGAAGAGCGCCGCGTTCAACGACTTCGACGGCTTCTGGGAATTCGTCTCCGGCCCGCTGAATGCCGGCAGCTTCGGACCGAACACGCTCGACGCCACCTTCGGCCCGCAGGTCGTGTTCTTCAAGGCACCGCCGCCGGGGCAGGTGAACCTGTCGCCCTATGCCGGCCTACAGTTTTTCGGCGAGGTCAACATCGACAGCCGCAGCGGCGAGATGACGGTCGATCTGCGCGACCTCGGCGGCGTGTCGGTGTTCAGCAAGACGTTATCTCCGCGCGGAGGCTGATGAGGTTGTCGACGTCGGGTTGCGGCCCGAAGGCGGCTCAGTTGACAGAACCGGTCCGGCTCCCCACACCCGCTTGTAAGCTCCTCTCGCCCCCGTTCGCCCTGAGCTTGTCGAAGGCCAGCTGAGCCTGCCGAAGGCCTTTGCATGGCGCACCCAGGCCTTCGACAAGCTCAGCCCGAACGGGGGCGCGAGGGGCTTCGACAAGCTCAGCCCGAATGGTTCTTTAGCAGACCGTCGCAACTTCGCCTTCGGGCCGTAAGCCGAAGCCCGTTTTATTGCACGATGAAGGGGCAAACCCGACACCACGAACCGCTGTCACAGCGCTGTCGCCAAGCGCTGCGAACCTGTACAGCCCGACACCGCTGGAGGCCCCGATGCGCTTGCCGATTGCCCTGCTGACCCGCACCCTCGTCGCCCTCTGCTGCGCCGCCGCCGCGCTCGCCGCAGCGGCACACGACAAGGGCGATCGCGACGACGACAACGACAAGCACGGGCCGCGCACGCTCACCGTGAAGATCGTCGGCCTGAACGATTTCCACGGCAACCTGCAGTCGCCCGGCACCTTCGGCGAGAACCTGAGCATCCCGGCGGCGCAGCGCCCGGCCGTCGGCGGCGCGGAATACGTCGGCGCCTATGTGAAGCGACTGAAAGCGCAGAACAAGCACAACGTCGTCGTCGGCGCTGGCGACTTCATCGGCGCCTCGCCGCTGATTTCGGCGCTGTTCTTCGATGAGCCGACGGTCGAGGTGATGAACCGCATCGGCCTGGACTTCAATGCCGTCGGCAACCACGAGTTCGACAAGGGCAGCGCCGAGCTGCTGCGCTTGCAGCAAGGCGGCTGCAAGATCGCCAACGGCGCGCCCGATCCCGGCAGTTGCCAAGGCGCCATGGTCAACACGCCGACGCCGTTCGAGGGCGCGCAGTTCCAGTGGCTGTCGGCCAACGTGGTCTCCACCGCCAGCGGCAAGACGCTGTCTGCCGCCAGTGGGCATCAAGTCCTTCCGCGGCGTCAAGGTCGCCTTCATCGGCATGACCTTGAAAGCCACACCGACCATCGTCACGCCGGCCGGCGTGGCCGGGCTCGAGTTCCGCGACGAGGCCGACACCGTCAATGCGCTGGTGCCCAAGCTGCGCCGCCGCGGCGTCGAAGCCATCGTCGTGCTCGTGCACCAGGGCGGCTTCCAGAGCAGCGGCTTGTCCGACATCAACGGCTGCGACGGCAACCTCGCCGGCTCCGACCTGGCCAAGATCACCGCGCGCCTGGACGACGCGGTGGACCTCGTCATCAGCGGCCACACGCACGCGGCCTACAACTGCTCGGCCGGCACGGTCGACGTGACGAGCGCGGCTGGAGTGGTCACGCGCACGCCGCGCCCGACCGGCCTGCCGAACGCGACGGGCCGACTGATCCCGGTGACCAGCGCCAGCGCGTTCGGCCGCGTCCTGACCGACATCGACGTCACGCTCGACCGGCGCACGCGCGACATCACCACGGTCGCGGCGACCAACCGCCTGGTCGATCGCAGCGACGCCGACATCAACGCCGCGATCGACGCCGACCCGGCGCTGCGCAACCTCGTCGCCGGCGTACAACGGCCTGGTCTCGCCGATCGCCAACGCCGTCATCGGCTCGGTCACGTCCACGCTGGCGCGCAGCGCCGACGCGGCCGGCAACATGCCGGCCGGCGAGCTGATCGCCGACTCGCAACTCGCCGCTACCGCGACGGCGAACTTCGGCGCCGCCACCATCGCCTTCATGAACCCCGGCGGCGTGCGCGCGGACTTCACCTTCGCCGGCAGCGCGGCGGGTGAGGGCGACGGCAACGTCACCTACGGCGAGGCCTTCACCGTGCAGCCCTTCGGCAACAGCCTGGTGACGATGACGCTCACCGCGCAAGACCTTGAAGAACCTGCTCGAACAACAGTTCGTCGGTTGCCGCGGCCAGGTCACGCAGCGCCTGCTGATCCCGGCCGTCGGCCTCAAGGTCCAGTGGGATGCGGCCAAGACCTGCGACACACGCATCAGCGACCTGCGGCTGGTCAATGCGAACGGCGCGGTGATCGATCAGATCGTCGATGCCACCGGCGCGGTGGTGAACGCGGCGAAGACCTACCGCGTCACCGTCAACAGCTTCCTGGCCACCGGCGGCGACGGCTTCACGACGCTGAACAACGGCAGCGACCGGCTCGGCGGGGCGCAGGACATCGATGCGCTCACGGCCTACCTGGCCGGCTTCAAGTTGCCTGCGTTGCCTGCCTACGACCCGGCGGCGATCACGCTGCAGAAGCCGCGCATCGCGCGCGTCAACTGATGAGCCGTTGGCGCCGCGCCGTCTTTGCCGTCACGGCCACCGCGGCGCTCGTCGTCGCGCTGTTCGGCAGCGCACGCGCGCAGACGGCACGCCCTGCGCCGCGCGAGGCGCTGGTGCAGCGCGCGGCCGACGCGCTGGCGCGAGGTGACGCCGCCGCGGCGCTGCGCGACTATGAGGCCGCGGCGGCGCAGGAGCACGCGGCCGACATCGAGGCCGGCATCGTGCGCAGCCTGATGCTCGGCGGCCACTACCGCCGCGCGCTCGCCTTCGCCGCGCACACCGCGCAGGCGCATCCCGGTGCGCCCGAAGGCGCGCGCCTGTATGCGCAACTGCTCGAGGCCGGCGGCCACAGCGCGTTGGCCGCGCGCGTGCGGCCCGCCGATGCGGCGCCGATCGCCCTGACGACCGGCGTGCTCGCCACCGGCGTGCTGATCGATGGCGGCCGTCATGCGCTGCTGCCTTTGCGCGCGCTGCGTGATGTCGCCACCATCGAACTGCACGACGCGCACGGCCGCGCGCTCGCCGCGCAGCTCGTGCAGCGCGACGACGCGCTCGGCCTGGCGATGCTGCGCCTGACGAGCGTGCCGGCCGATGCGCCGCGCCTGACCTGGGCGGCGCGCGATGCCTTCCCCGGCTCGCCCGCGCATGCCGTTGCCGGTGCCGCCGTCGGGTCGCCGTGGCCGCGCCTGCGCAACGGTTTTGTCGGCGCGCAAGGCTTGGGCATCGACCTGGCCGATGCGGCGCGCGGCGGCGCGGTGTTCGACGGGGCGGGCCGCGTCATCGGCGTTGCGCTGGCCGGCGACGACGGCGCCGACCGCTTGGTGACGGTGAGCGCGCTGCGGCGATGGCTCGGCGACAAGCTGGGCGAGGGCGCCGAGCCGGCCTCGCCGCCGATGCCGCTCGACGCGATCTACGAAACCGCGCTGCGCGCCACCGTGCTGCTGCGCGCCGCCGGTTCGCCGTAGCGCCAGCGCTGCAAGGCCGGCTGCGGCTGCAACAGATTAGCCAGCAGCTCGGGCACTTCGAACACCGCACGGTTGTCGATGCGCGCCGTGGCTGCGTGGAACTCGTTCAACCCTTCGATCATGCGCAGCGCCGCCGCGGGCAGTTGCGACAGCGACGAGACGACGATCCCCACACCCTGCTCGCGCACCCACTGCGCGTTGTAGCGCTCCTGCGGCATCGTCCACGCGTTCCTGATCGTGATCACCGGCAGGCCGAGCTGCACCGCTTCGCTGATCGCACCGGGCCCCGGCTTGCCGATGAAGAAGTCGGCCAGGCGCATCACGTCGGCCACTTCATCGGTGAAGCCGACGACGGCGTGTTTGGCCGAGCGGTGCAGCGTGCGGCATTGCTTGGCGAGCGGCGCGTTGCGGCCGCACATCAGGATCAACTGCACGTCGTCCAGGTCGCGCGCGATGCGCAGCATCTGCTGCGAGCCCTGGCCGCCGAACATCACCACGCCCGTCGGCCGCAGCGGATCGAGCCCGAGGGCCATGCGCCGCGTCGCGCGGTTGATCGGCGGCAGGTCGTAGAACGTCGGCTTGAGCACCATGCCCGATGTCAGCGCCAGTTGTTCTTCTGAATAGCCCGCCGCGCGCGCCTGGGCCAACGCGCGCGCGCTGCCGCAGACGATGGTCTGCGCCTGATCGGGTTCGATCCAGAAATGCGGCGGGTGGTCGGCCATGTCGGTCATCACGGTGACGAAGGGTACGCCCGGCAGCGCGCTGGCCACCGATTCGCAGAGCACGCGGTTGAAGTTCGGCACCAGCGAGGCGACGAGATCCGGCTCGCTTTGTGCCCAATGGTGTTGCAGCACGCGCAGCATCGAGGCATGGCCGAAACGGATCGCGCCTTGCAGCAGCTTCAACTCTTGCGCCAGGCCGATCGTCCAGCCGCGCTGCAACCGCTTGTTGTAGAAATCTTCGGGGTCGAAGCCCATGACGCGGCGAAATCCCTGCTGCGGATCGAGCACGCGCGACAGATCGATCAGGCGCACCGTCCACGGCCAGCGCTGCTGTTCGATCACCGCCTGCAACGCCTGCGCCGCGGCGCGGTGGCCGCCGCCAGCGTTGAAGTAAACAAGGTCGATGGTCTTCATGGATTGGCCATGCTGGCCAGCACGCATGACGTCGTCATGACGGCAAACGCAGCAGGGCCTCTCCCATGCACAAGCGCACACCCGGCGCGATGCCGTCGCACAAGACGAACCCTGGCGGCGCGAAGACGATGATCGTCGAGCCGTGTTCGAACCAGCCCATCTCCTGGCCCTTGGCGTGCGGTGCGTCGCACGGCGTTTCGCTGGCGCCGCGCTGGCGCGGGTAGGGCACGCCGGGCAGGAAGTGCAGGCGCAGGCTGGCGACGAGGATGGCCGCCACCGGCACGAGGGCGATCACGGGCCCCGTGTGCAGCCGCATGCGCAGCAGCGCGCGCTCGTTGCGGCAGAACAGGCGCTCGACGCGTTGCAGGGCGATCGGGTTGACGTTCCAGGTGTCGCCGCTGAGGTAAGTCACATGCTCCACCGTGCCATCGTGCGGCGCGTGGAAGCGGTGGTACATCGCCGACGTGAGCCGCAGCGTGACGAAGGTGCCGCCTTCGAAGCCGGCGCTGTCCTGCGTCGGGCCGAACAGATCGGCCAGCGCATACGGCATGCCCTTGGCCTGCAAGACCTGTCCGCGCTCGACCACGCCACACGCGCCGACGATGGCATCGCACGGGCTCGTCAACACATCTGGCCGCGGGTCGATCGGCCGCGCGCCCTCGCGCAGCTCGCGCGTGAAGCAGTCGTGGATCGATGCGAAGCGCTGCTGCTTGGCTTCGCGCAGATCGAGCTCGGTGAACAGGCGCCAGACTGCGATCGCCGCGCGTGTGAACAGCGGGCTCTCGATGCGGCTGATGCGGCCCATCAACCGCGTCAGTGCGATCCGCGGCACGCGGTTGGTGAGCAGGAAGTTCAAGTCCTCCTGCGCGAAAAAGCGACGCAGCGCGCCCGGATTCACACCACTGTCAACTGCCTCTGTCATATCTATGCCTCATGGATGAAACCCTTGCCTCTGCGGCGCTCGCGCTCGGTGCGCTGGCCCTGTTGCCTGCGGCCAAGCGCCGCCTCGAACTCTCGCGTGCCAAGCACCGCTCGCTGGCCGGCCACTCGCGCTGGGCCAAACGGCTGGCGGCGCTGATCCCCGGCTACGCCTACGACGAGGCGCGTTTCTTCGCCAGCGACGGCGCGCCCGAAGCGGTGGCTCAGCAGCGCCGCATTGCCTTCGATCGCCTGTCGGCCGTGTTCGAGCAGCGCTATCCGGTCAGCGCGGCCATGACCGCACGCGCGCGTGAAGCGATCTCCGACTTGCAATTCACCGGCCGCTACCGCGTGCCGTTCCAGTACGCGCCACTGGTGCGCCAGCGCCTGCGTGTCGGCGCCTTTGCGCAAGCGGCCGACGGCGTGATGGTCGAAGACCTCGACGGCAACCGCTTCTTCGACCTCACCGGCTCGTACGGCGTCAACGTCTTCGGCACCGACTTCTACCGTGCCTGCATCGACGAAGGCGCCGCACGCGCGCGCGCCCTCGGCCCGGTGCTCGGCAGCCTGCACCTGATGACGCTGGCCAACGCCGAGCGCCTGAAAGAGATCTCCGGCCTCGACGAAGTCTCGTTCCACATGTCGGGCACCGAAGCGGTGATGCAGGCCGTGCGCCTGGCGCGCTATCACACCAAACGCAAGTACCTGGTGCGCTTTTGCGGCGCCTACCACGGCTGGTGGGAAGACGTGCAGCCTGGCCCCGGCAACCCGCTGCCGCCGCGCGAGACCTACACGCTGCGCGACATGGACGAGCGCTCGCTCAAGGTGCTGCGCACGCGGCGCGACATCGCCTGCGTGCTCGTCAACCCCTTGCAGGCGCTGCACCCGAACGCCAACGCGCCGGGTGATGCGCAACTGATCGACGGCTCGCGCCGCGCCCGATTCGACGCTGGCGAGCGCGAGGCCTATGCCGACTGGCTGAAGCGCCTGCGCGAGGTCTGCACGGCGCGCGGCATCGTGCTGATCTTCGACGAGGTCTTCGTCGGCTTTCCGCCTGGCGCCCGGCGGCGCGCAGGAGTATTTCGGCGTGCGCGCCGACATGGTGACCTACGGCAAGACGCTCGGCGGCGGCTTGCCGGTGGGCGTGGTCTGTGGCAAGCGCGAGTTGATGAAGCGTTTCCGCGAAGAGAGGCCGGCCGACATCTGCTTTGCCCGCGGCACCTTCAACTCGCACCCGTATGTGATGGGCGCGATGGCGGCGTTTCTCGATCGGCTGCAAACGCCTGAAGTCAAGGCGCTGTACGACGGCCTCGATGCCCGCTGGAACGCGCGCGCCGAACACTTGAACTAGCGGCTGCGCAGTCAGCCGGCGTGCCGGTGCAGGTGGCCAACCTGTCCTCGATCTGGACCGTGCTCTACACGCAACCCGGCCGCTACCACTGGATGCTGCAGTTCTACCTGCGCGCGCAAGGCCTGGCACTGAGCTGGGTCGGCACGGGGCGATTGATCTTCAGCCTGAACTATGGCGACGCCGAGTTCGATGCCGTGGCCGACCGTTTCGTCGAGGCCTGCGTGCAGATGCAGGCCGACGGCTGGTGGTGGAGCGAGCCGGCGCTGACGGCCAAGGCCATCAAGCGCAGCATCCTCGGTGAGATGCTGCGCCTGAAGTTCTGACTCAGCGCTTGCGCGCATGCGTCATCGGATCGATCAGTTCGCCGCGCAGCAGGTGCAGCGGCGCCTTGTGATAGAGCCAGATGTCGTGGAACGGGTCGGTCAGGATCTTCGTCAGCCACACCATACCGGTGGTCAGGTCTTGCTCCAGCCACAACTGGCCGACGCGGAACACCAGCCCGGCCACGCCGAGCGCGAGCCAGGCCATGCCAACGTCGTGCAGGAAGCCGCCGAAGCCGACGGCAGGCTCGATGGCGCCGAACAGCGACGGCGCCAGCCACAGCACCAGCGGAATGGCCGCCCACACCGCCATCAGCACGATCTTGCGCTCGATGTTGTAGCCGACCTTGATCTCTTCCTTGAACTCGTCGCTGGCCTGGTTCACCTCGTCGTAGCCGCGCGGCTCGAAGAAAAAGTGGCCGGCCTGGCGCGTCGTCATCGACACGCACCAGGCGAGAATCGCCGCCAGCGCCGGATCGACGAACAGCAAGCCGTAGGCGATGACGAAGCTGATCGCGCTCACCAGATGCAGGCTCTGGTTGATACGGCTGTGGTGGTAGTAGCGGTGGTCGTCCCAGCGCTGCGTGTGCAACTCGTGCAGGAATGAAGTTTTCATGACGCTCCTGTGAAGCAGCGCACCCCGGCACTGCGTGACGCGATGGTGAAGAGCACGCATGAAACTGTCGTGACGACGCAGCGTCGGCGCCACTGTCATCGAACTGTTGCGCAGGCTGCCGAAGATGCTCGCCATGACGATCGATCTGCAGGGCGACATCGTGGTTCACCGGCTGCCGGTGCGGCGGCGCTCGCACCGCATCGCCGTCGTCACCGAGACCTACCCGCCCGAGGTCAACGGTGTGGCGATATCGCTGGCGCGGCTCGTCGCCGGCCTGCACGCGCGCGAGCACGAGCTGCAACTGGTACGCCCGCGTCAACGAGAAAGCGCGCCCTCGGATGCACGCTTGCGCTTCGAAGAGTTCCTCACCGGCGGCTGGCCGATCCCGAACTATCCGAACCTGCGCATGGGCGTGCCGTCCAAGCGCGCGCTGGTTCACCTGTGGTCGCTGCGCCGGCCCGACGTGGTGCACATCGCCACCGAAGGGCCGCTCGGCTGGTCGGCGCTGCAGGCCGCGCGGCACCTGAAGCTGCCCGTGACATCGGACTTCCGCACCAACTTTCATGCCTATGGCCAGCACTACCGACTGGGCTGGCTGGCGCGGCCAATCATGGGTTACCTGCGCAAGTTCCATAACCGCGCGGCGTGCACGATGGTGCCCACCGAGTCGTTGCGCGCGCAACTGTCGCGCCTGGGCTTCGAGCGCCTGACCGTCGTCGGCCGTGGCGTGGACACGCAGCTGTTCGCGCCGCAACGGCGAAGCGTTGCGTTGCGCAAAACGTGGGGCGTGGCGCCGGACGCGCCGGTGATGGTTTGCGTCGGCCGCCTCGCGCCGGAGAAGAACCTGAAGACCGTGCTCGACGCCTATGCCGCGCTCGTCGGCGTGGCGCCGCAAGCCCGGCTGGTCTTCGTCGGCGACGGGCCGATGCGCGCCGACTTGCAGGCGCGCTGCCCGGACGCGATTCTTGCCGGCCAGCGGCACGGCGAGGACCTGGCGGCGCATTACGCGTCGGCCGATCTGTTCGTTTTTCCGAGCCTCACCGAAACCTATGGCAATGTCACCGCCGAAGCCATGGCCAGCGGTTTGCCGGTGGTGGCGTTCGACTGCGCCGCCGCCGGGCAACTGATTCACTCCGGCCGCAACGGCGTGCTGGTGCCGGGGCAAGACAGCGCGCACTTCACGCGCGAGGCGCTGTCGCTGGCGCTCGATGCGCCGCGCCGCAGCGCACTCGGCACGGCTGCGTGCGCCACGGCGCAAGAGCATGGCTGGGCCGATGTCGTGCGCCGATTCGAAGCGCTGTTGACACAGGCCATCGACCAAGCGTGCGACGGCGCGTCTGCCGCAGCGGCCGGGCCGCAGGGCGACTTTGTCGGCGACGCCGGCGCGCTGATCACGCGCGCGTGACGCGCGCCGGACGGTGCTGGCCGCGCCGACGCGCGGCCGCGCAGGCGCTGTCATGCGCCTGTCACGTCGCTCGGTAAAGCTCGATGGTTTTGTCATCAACCCACCGAGCGCGCATGGCCAAAGACTTCTCGACGATGGAGGACAGCAACCGCTCGTCCAACCCCAGCCTTCATGAGTTGAGCGACCCGTCGCGGCGCACGCTGTTGCGCGGTGGCCTGGGTGCCACCGTCACCGGTTTTCTCGCGCCGCTGTCGGGCATGGCCGCGCTCGCGGGATGCGCCACACCCGGCAGCGGCGGCGCCTTGCTCGGCTTCAAGAGCGTGCCGCTCGGCACCGCCGATGCGATCTCGGTGCCCGAGGGCTACAGCGCGCAGGTCATCGCGCCCTGGGGCGACCCGGTGGGCCTGTCGGGCGAGAACGCGGCGTTCAAGTGGGACGGCGGCAACAGCGCCGCCGAGCAGGAAACGCAGCTCGGCATGCACCACGACGGCATCCACTACTTCGCGCAGAACGGCTCGACCTCGGGCTTGTTGGTGATGAACCACGAGTACGTCGACGACGGTCTGCTGCATGCCGACGGCATGAAGACCTGGTCGCGCGACAAGGTGCGCAAGGCGCAGGCCGCGCATGGCGTTTCCGTCGTCGAGGTCGAGCAGAAAGACGGCCGCTGGTCGCTCGTCAAACCCTCGCCGTGGGCGCGCCGCATCACCGCCAACACGCCGATGGCGGTCAGCGGCCCGGCCGCCGGCCACGCGCTGCTGCGCACCGCCGCGGATGCCACCGGCACGCGCGTGCTCGGCACGCTCAACAACTGCGCCTCGGGCATCACGCCCTGGGGTACCTACCTCACCTGCGAAGAGAACTTCATCTTTTACTTCAACGGTGGCGACACCTTGTCGCCGCACGAGCAGCGCTGGGGCCTGCGCAAGGGCGGCGCCGGCGGCTACCGTTGGCACGAGCACGACGAGCGCTTCGATGCGACCAAACATCCGAACGAGCCGAACCGCTTTGGATGGGTCGTCGAGATCGACCCGTTCAACCCGAGCAGCACGCCCATCAAGCGCAGTGCGCTCGGCCGTGCCGCGCATGAAGGCGCGACCACCGCCGTCACCAAAGACGGCCGCGCGGTGGTGTACATGGGCGAAGACGCGCGCTTCGAGTACATCTACAAGTTCGTCAGCCGCGACAAAATCAAACCCGGCGGTTTTGCCGCCAACGCCACGCTGCTCGACCACGGCACGCTCTACGTCGCCAAGTTCGACGCCGGCGGCAAGGGCCGCTGGATCGCGCTCACGCAGGGCCAGGGTCCGCTGACGGCGGCCAACGGCTTTGCCGACCAGGGCGAGGTGCTGATCAAGACACGCCAGGCCAGCGACCTGCTCGGCGCGACGAAGATGGACCGTCCGGAATGGATCGCCGTCGATGCGCAGGGTTATGTCTATTGCACGCTGACCAACAACAGCAACCGCGGTGGCGACAAGCAGCCCGCCGTCGATGCGGCCAACCCGCGCGCCAACAACACGATGGGCAACATCATCCGCTGGAAAGACAGCGGCGACTTCGACGGCACGAGCTTCGACTGGAACCACTTCGTGCTCGCCGGTGACCCGGCCAACGAGCGTGCCGACGCCAAGGGCAACGTCAAGGGCGACGCCTTCGGCTGCCCCGACGGCCTCTGGGTCGATGGCCGTGGCGTGATGTGGATCCAGTGCGACATGAGCACGTCGGCCATGGGCAAGGGCGACCTGGCCAAGCTCGGCAACAACGCCATGCTCGCCGCCGACCCGAAGAGCGGCGAGGTCCGGCGCTTCCTCGTTGGCCCCGCCGGAAGCGAGGTCACCGGGGCCACCGCCACGCCCGACGGCAGGACGATGTTCATCAACATCCAGCACCCCGGCGAAAGCCCGAGCGAGCGCAGCGAGCCCGAGCAGCCGCGGCGCATTTCGAACTGGCCCGATCAACGCGCCGACGGCCGGCCGCGCTCGGCAACCGTCGTCATTCGCAAGAACGATGGCGGCGTGATCGGCAGTTGAGCGGTGGTGGGGCGATGCGCGCCGAAGCCCCAGCACGCGCCGCAGGGCCGCGTTTTTTTTCAGCCTCGTTTATGAAACCTGCAGGAGTTCCTTGTTCCATGAAGCACAACTTGCTCGCGGCCGTGGCCGCGCTGGCCGCTGGCCTGCCCATTTGGGCCACGGCGCAAACCATCACCGCCAGCCCCGTCTGGCGTTTCCAGCACGACAACATGACGACCGGCCAATCGTCCGAGATCTCGGCCTACGACCGGCGCACGGGCGACCTCTGGGTCATCGGCGGTACCGGCATTCAGGTGCTGGCCTGGGACGGCAGCGCCGTCACGGCGACGGCGCCGATCAGCTGCCCGAACGTGGGCACGCCGAACTCGATTGCGATCCACAAGGGCCTCGTCGCCGCGAGTTTCAACGCGACCGTGGGCCAGGTCGATGGCTGGTTGTGCCTGTTCGACGCCAAATCGCGTGCGCTGATGACGACCCTGCAGGTCGGTGCGACGCCCGACATGGTGGCCTTCACGCCCGATGGCCGCCGGCTGCTCGTCGTCAACGAGGGTGAACGCAGTCTGCCCGCCGGGCCCAGCCAGATCGACCCGCCCGGCTCGATCTCGATCGTCCGACTGCACGGCCGCCATGGCCCGCAGGTCGAAGCGACGGTGAGCTTCCCGGCTGACGTTGCCGGCACCGATGCACTGCGTGCCATGGGCGTGCGCATCGCCCCGGGCAAGCTGGCCAGCGTTGACATCGAACCGGAGTACGCCACCGTCAGCCCCAACGGCAAAACGGCGTGGATCACGCTGCAGGAGAACAATGCGATCGCCGTGCTCGACATCGACGACGCGAAGATCGTCGGCTACCTGCCGCTGGGCACCAAGAGCTACAACAGCGATGCCAATGCAATCGACCCGAGCGACCAGGACGGTCAACTGCTGCTGCGCCCGGTGCCCGTGCGCAGCTTGTACCAGCCGGACGCGATCGCAAACTACCGCGCGAACGACGGCCAGCGCTACCTGGTGATGGCCAACGAAGGCGATGCGCGCAACGACGACAGTGACGTCGCCCGCGCCGGCAGCCGCTTCCCCAACGTCCTGCCGACCGAGCTGCGCCGTCTCAACATCTCGATCATCGACAGCACCGCCACGGACCTGGTCGGCATCGGCGCGCGGTCGTTTTCGATCCGCGACCTCGACGGCCGGATCGTTTACGACAGCGGCAATCTGCTCGACGACGAAGCGATCAAGCGCGGCCTCTACGCCGACAGCCGCAGCGATGACAAAGGCGTCGAGCCCGAGGGCGTCGCGCTGGCCAAGATCGGCGGCCGGACCTACGCGTTCATCGGCATGGAGCGCGTCACCACCAGCGCGGTCGCGATGTTCGACATCAGCAACCCGCGCGACGTGCGCTTCATCGACTTCATCGTCGGCGCCGGCGATGTCAGCCCCGAGGGCTTGACGGCCTTCAGCCGCAAGGGCCGCCACTTCCTGGCGGTGAGCCATGAGGTGTCGCACAGCACGACGCTGTACGAGGTTGCCGGCAGCGACGTGGGCGACGTGGGCGACGCGGACGACGAGGACGATGACGACTGATCGGCCGCACGTCGCTAACGTGAAACCAACTCGACCAGCCTGCCGGCCAAGGCCGCCGGACTGAACAGCGTTGGATCGAAGTTTTCGCCCGGCTCTCCGAGCACCGCCAGGTTGATCGCCAGCGAGACGCTGATGCGCGACTCGGGGCAGTAGTACATGCCAACGCCCCAGAAGCCCTCATGGCCCCAACAGCTTTGCGTGCCGAGCGACGACAAGTAGATGCCACGTCCGATGATCGGTATCGTCGCCGGCGTTTGCATCGAGACCAGCGATGCGGGTGAGACCACGCGCCCTTCGAGCAAGGCGCGGATGAACGTTGTCAGGTCACCCACGGTGGAGACCAGGCCGCCGCCGCCCCAGGTGTCCACCGTCGCGTCGGCAATCCGCAAGTCGAGTCCGTTGCTGGCATAGGCATGGGCAAAGTTGGCCTGCGCGGGCGGCGCGGGTTCGAAGGCTTCCATCCAGGTCGATGTTATGCCGAGAGCGTCGAATCTGAGCAGGCTGCGATACGCGGCGCCGAGGTGTGTGCCCGTCTTGCGCTCGATGATTTCGCCGAGCAGGATGTAGCCGGTGTCGGAGTATTCGAAGGTCTCGCCCGGCGCACCCGCCTTGGCAAAACGGTCGAGCCCAAACAGCAACTGCTCGCGCCGCGTCCAGCGCTTGGTCACGTCGGCCAGCACGGCTTGTTGGTACTGGGGGCCGTCGTGGTCGGGCAGGCCCGAGGTGTGGGCCAGCAAGTGCGCCACGGTCATCTTGTCGGTCTCGTAGCCGCGCTCGCGCAGAAGCTGCGTTGTCGCCGGGTCGAGATGTTTGGAGATCGCATCGTCCAGACCGAGCAGGCCTTGTTCGGCCAGACGATGGATGGCCGCCGACGTGAAAGTCTTGGTGGTCGATGCAATGCGAAACGCTGTCTGTGTCGTGACCTGGGTGCCGGTGGTCCGGTCCACCACGCCTCGGGCACCCGACCAGGACAACGCCGCGCCGGGGACTTCAACTTGCGCCATCACGCTGGGCGCGAGCGGCTGCAAGCGCAGGAACTCCGCGATGCGGTTCTGCAACGCCAGCGTCTGAGCGTTGACGGTGGTGGGCGTGGTGAAGCGCAGGCTGTCCGGTGTGTCGATGCAGGATGTGTCGGGCACCTGGGTCGGGTCGTCGAGGAAAGAAGCCGCCACCTGCAGCATGCAGGCGTCGCTCTCGAGCAAGCCATGCCCACGGCCCGTGAACACCACCTTCTGCGCGCGGCCGAGGCCGGCGAGCAGGGCGTCGGCGCTGGTGGTGGGTGTCGAGCCGTCGAACTGGCCCACGGTGATGAGCGAGGGGATGTCGCTGCGCAACGGGCGCAGCACGTCCGCGGACAAGGTTTGCCCTTGCGTCCACAGCGGGCAGGTGCGCGCTTGCAGGCCGGTGCCGTTCTTGGCGATCAGGCGCCGCACGGCGTCGGGCCAGCCTGCACCACCCGCCGGCAGCTCGTTGCTCGACGCCGTGGTCAAGCCCGCATCGTCGGTGCAGGACACGGTATAGAACATGCCTTCCGGATTGATCGCCAGGATGAGGTTGAAGACAAACGGCAGCACGCTGTCGGCGCCGGCCAGATCACCCTTGGCGATGCGGTCCATGAACAGCGGCAACTTGCCGTACTCGGCTTGCGGGGTGGCCAACGCGCCGCGCACGGCATTGAGCAGTTCGTGGCCGCGCACGGGCACGCCTCGCACCACCTCGGGTGTGGTCTCGAGCCGCTCGATAGCACTGGCGAATCGGTTGCGCAGATCGGGGTAGGCCGCAGCGCAGTCGGCTTGCGCATTGCACGCTTCGATGACATTGCTCAGGGCGTCGAGTTGGCCGGCGTAGTACAGGTCCCGCTCCGCCAAAGGGAACGGACCGTCATAGACCACGCTGCGCACACCCTGCGGCATGTCGCGCACATAGGCCTGCGCGAGCTTGGAGCCGTAGGACGAGCCGACGAGGTTCCACTGCTTGAAGCCACGTTGGGCACCGAGCAGCACGCGCAGGTCTTCCATGTCTCGGGCGATCACCTTCGTTGTGTAGCTGCTGAGCTTGACACCCGCGGCCACCAGCCGGTCACGGCAGGCGGTGGCGGCGTTGATGACGGCTTCTTCCGAGGCAAAACGTTGACCGCCGGCGAAGTCGAGTACGAGCTCGTTGCAGTCCAGGCTCTGCGGCGTGGTCAGGTCGGTGCCGCGCTGCGTCATCACGATCACGTCGCGCTGCTGGCGCAGCGGGAACTGCTGCAAGTCCTCGGCCGGGATGTCACCGATGACACGCAATGGGCTGATGCCAGGGCCGCCGGTGAAGATCACGACCGGGTCGTTTGCCTTCGCGGTCGCCTTCGCTGGCAGAAGAGCGAACGGCAAACCGATCAGGCGGCTGGTCTTGTCGTCGCGGTCTTCCGCAACGGTGAGCGTGCCGCACACCGCCGACGGGTCGGCGATGGGCACAGCGCAAGGGCCGAAGGCCAGAGTCGAGCGCGCATCGACGGCCGCGGCGGGTTGGGGATCGTCATCTCCGCCACAAGCCGTCAAGGTCAGTGCCGCCGACAGGTGCACAGGGATGCGATGCGCGAGGGCAGAGCAAGAGTCATGGGAGTCTCCAAATTTGCGTGTGTGGTCAGAAGCTGAGCCGTGCGCCGGCGAACAAGGCGGCTGCCTCAGCTTGTTCGACAACTTGCCGTAGCGCTCGTAGTCCACCGTCAACGCCACGCTGCGATTGAGCGGTACTCGCCGCCGACGCCCACCATCAGCGACCGCTTGCTGCCGATCAGTGAATCCGCGGCGCTCAACGAATTCGTGCCACTGGCCTTGCCGAATGAGATGCCTGCCTTGCCGGTGAGGGCGAAAGACTCACCCAGCGGCAGGCGCCCTGTGCCGGCGACGTACAGACTACGGCCCGACGCGGTTTGTTTGATCGTCCCGACGGAGCCGACGTAGTTGGCCTCGAGACGTCTGAGGGTGACCCAACCCACTTGCACGCCAAAGTTCTCGCTCAATTGGTAGCCGCCATAGACCCTGGCCGCCGCGCCCCCCTTGTCGCTGCCCACCGGCAATGCCGCGACACCCTGGGTGTCAAAGTAGCTCGCTCCCAATGAGGCGCCAACGTAGGGCCCAGCGATGTCGTCGGCCTTGGCCGCGTGGGCGCCGAAGGAAGCTGCCGCCAGGGCGACGGCGGCGATCAGAGAGTTACTGCGGTGCTTCACGAGAATTCCTTGCTTCGGTTGTTGATCGCTGGACAAGCTGCCGAGTGATCGAGATGGGCAGCGAGTGAATGCACTGTCGTCAGCGGCCCTGAACCGAATCCAAAGAACAAGTGAAGGGTTCCTGAAGACGCGGCTTCATGCTTTCTTTAGCTCGCTGCGCTCCAATACACATCCATGAACATCCTGCTGGTGGAAGACGATCCCGAACTCGGCAGCGGCGTGCGCATCGCGCTCGTCGATCAAGGTTTCAGCGTGATCTGGGTGCGCCGGCTCGATGAGGCCACGCACGAACTCGAAGACAGCCTCACCGACCTCGTGCTGCTCGACCTCGGCCTGCCCGATGGCGATGGCCTGACCCTGCTCAAACGCCTGCGTCAAGACCGCAAGACCCTGCCGGTGCTCGTGCTCACCGCGCGTGACGCGCTCGACGATCGGCTGGCCGGCCTGGACGGCGGCGCCGACGACTACCTCGTCAAACCCTTCGCGCTGGCCGAACTCTTGTCACGCATCCGCGCGCTGGCGCGGCGCAGCTTCGGCTTCGATGGCGACGCGCTGGAACTGCGCGGCCTGGTGCTGCATGAGGCGACGATGCGCACCAGCGTCGATGGCGCAGCGGTCGAGCTTTCGCGCAGCGAGTTCCTGCTGCTTTGCACGCTGGTCAAGCGCGCCGACCGCGTGGTCACGCGGCGCGTGCTCGAAGAACAGGTGCTGCCGGGCGGCTTGAACAACGAGAGCAATGTGCTCGACGTGCACATCTCCAACCTGCGCAAGAAGATCGGCAACGGCTACGTGCGCACGGTTCGCGGCGTCGGCTACGTGATCGACCGCAGCCCCAGCTCGAATGGATTGCAGCCATGAAGGCCGCACTGCGGCGCTGGCTGCAACCCTCTCTGGTGCGCCGGCTGGTGCTGGCCCAGATGGCCACCGCGGCCTTGCTGTGGTCGGCGCTGGCGGGTTTGGCCGCGATGGAGCTCAGCTCCCAGGCCAGTGACGACGATCTGGAGCAAATGCGCCTGGGCGCAAGCGTGGTGCTGCAAATCGCCGCCGCGCTCGAATCCCAGCCCGAGCAACTGCGCCAATCGCTGCAACGCATCGACACGTTTCAGCGCTCGACCGTGGCGCCCGACAGCGCATTGCATGCGCTGCAATTGCCGCGCTTCTATCTGTGGCGCAACGGCCAACTGGTTTACCAGAGCAGCGACGCACAGGCCGACTTCAAGCTCGAAACCACCGGGGCCATGGTGGACGTCGTGGTCAATGGCTTGCCCTGGCGCAGCTATGCCGAAGACTCGGTGGACAAGCAATGGCGCTTTGCCGCGGTGACACCGGCATCGGCCGAGGCGTTCGGCCTCTCACCGTGGTCGAGGGCTTGGTTGGTGACGCCACTGCTGATATCGCTGCCGCTGCTGCTGCTACCGGCTTGGTGGTCGGTTCGTTTCGCGTTGCGGCCCTGGGCGCGCGTGTCGAGCGAGATCGCGTTGCGCGGCCCTGACGACCTGTCGCCTCTGCGATTCACGCCCAAGCATCGCGAACTGAGCCCGCTGACGCGCGCTGTTGATCAACTGCTTGACCGCTTGCGCCTGTCGCGTGAGCGCGAGCGCAGCTTCATCGCTGACGCCGCACACGAGCTGAGAACGCCGATCGCGGCAATGCAGGTCAATGCCGAAGCCTTGCAGGAGAGAAAGCTGGGCGTCGAAGACCGCGAGCTGCTCGACGGCTTGCTCAGAAGCAACGCCCGCGCCGGACGGCTGGTGGTGCAACTGCTCGCGCTGACCCGCAGTGACGCGGCGCCACCGCGTCGCGCGTTGACGAACGTCGATATCGGGGCCCTGGTTCAGGACGCGCTGGCGCCGCTGGCATCGGTGGCGAAGACTAAAGGCGTCGAACTCGAACTGGAGTCGCAACCCGGATCGCTCGTGCAAGGCGATGAAGAGTCGCTGCGCATGCTGATCGACAACCTGGTCGGCAACGCGATCAAGTACTCGCCGGCCGGCAGTACGGTGCGCGTGCGCGTGCATCGCGAACACGACACGGTGCAGCTCCAGGTGACCGACGAAGGCCCCGGCATCGCGCCCGAGTTGCGCGCGCGGGTGTTCGACCGCTTCTATCGCGCGCCAGGGCAGGATCAGCCGGGCAGCGGATTGGGGCTGGCCATTGCCAAGTCCGTGGCAGACCGTCACGGCGCAAGTCTCGAGCTGTTCGACGGGCCTGATGCGCGCGGTCTGGCGGTGCGGTTGCGCTTGGCAACCTCCGCTTCCCGCGCCACCGGCCGCTAAACCCTGCCCGATCGCCGAGCGAGTTCAAGGCCGTGGACTTGCCTGCTCATCGGCAGCGCCGCCGAACTGGGCGATGAGCCGTTCGCACAAGTAGTCATAGACGCGCCGAAGGCGCGCGCTGCGGCGAAGGTCGTCGTGCCCGCACAGCCAAATCTCCAATGCAATGCTCACCTGGTCGGCGAGCACGCGGTGCAGATTCGGCCTTGTCTGCGCTATGTTGACCAGTACCGGGCCGATGCCCATGCCCGCCTCGACCGCCGTCAGGCGGGCCAGCTCCGACTCGGTGCGGAAACGAAAGTTGATGTCGCGCGGCAGTTGCGCGCCGCTCGGGCCCATGCGGGTCGGAATATCGCTGCCGCCGATCAACAGGTGTGACGTGGCTTCCTGCAACGTTGCGGGCACGCCGAAGCGCTCGCGGTACTCGCTGCTGACGTACAGACCCACAAAGACGACACCGATGCGCTGCGCAATCACGCCGTCTTGAAGCGGGCGGGCGAAGCGAACGGCAATGTCGGCATCGCGGCGCAACAGGTTTTCGATCTCCTGCGTCGCGCGCAGCTCGATCTCCAGCTCGGGCTCTTCGTGCATCAGGCTCGCCAGCCAAGGCGGCAGCACGTGCACGGCGAACGGCACGCTGGTGGTGATGCGCACCAGGCCGGTAATGGCTTGCGGCGCGTCGCCCATCAGGCCCTCGGCTTTGCGCGCCAGATCCTGCATGCCGCGCACCGTGTCGTACAGCGCCATCGCACGGCCCAACGCCACCATGCCGCTGGGGCGACGGTCGAACAGCGTCTCGCCGAGCAGCCGCTCCAGCTCGCGCATGTGCCGGCTGATGCTCGGTTGTGTGATGTCCAACTGCGCAGCAGCTTGGCTGAGCGAGCCGGTTTCCACCACCGCAACAAACGATCGCAACAGGTTCCAGTCGTTCAGCATGAGCAATCAGAACATGACACAGCGGCGCGCATTGGTTGATTTTTGCATGTACCCCATGCGGCCGAGCGTGTTCCCGCGCGCCGATCGGCTCCACAGAATTCACTTTCGAAATCCCCACCACCTTGAAAGTGAAATCCATGACGAGACCCGCTTCACACCTTTCCTTCACCGGCTCGACGGCCATCGCGGCGCTGCTCGCAGGCGCTGTTTTGACATGCGGCACCACGTCCGCCTGGGCGCAAAGCGACAAACAAGCGCCGCCCAACTTCCTGGCGCTGGGCGTGGCGGTGGTGCCCGAGTTCGAGGGCTCGTCGGACCGCAGCGCCGTGCCGGCCTTGATCGGCAGGTTCGCCATCGGCTCGACGACACTGCGCCTGCTGGGCAACAGCGCGCAGTGGAATCTGCTGCCCGCGGGTTCGCCGTGGGCCGTGGGACCCGTGCTCAGCCTGCGCTCGGCGCGCGACGACGACGTGGCTGAC
Organism: uncultured beta proteobacterium; assembly: GCA_963816315.1. GTDB lineage: Bacteria > Pseudomonadota > Gammaproteobacteria > Burkholderiales > Burkholderiaceae_C > CADEEN01. The sequence continues at coordinate 198,576 of CAWFJZ010000039.1, read as the reverse complement.
GCCGTGATCAAGCGCCTGCGTCCAATCGATGCCAGCGCGGGCGCTGGCGTCTTCGGTGAGTACAGCTGGCGTGGCCTCGTCGATGCCAGCGACAGCCTCACCGCCGGTGTGGAGTTGCAGGGCGGCAAGGCCGGCGCCCATGCGCAGACGAGTCTGGGCTACCAGTGGCAAGCGGCAGCAGGCTTGCGCTTGAACGTGAGCACGCATCTGGGCGTGGCGTCGGCCAAATACCAGCGCACCTATTTCGATGTCGATGCGAACAATGCCACGCGCTCCGGCCTGCCGCGCTATGTCGGCGACCGCGGCGCTGATGAGGTCGGGCTCGCGCTGGGCGCGTCGTACGAGGTGTCGAAAGACTGGCTGTTGATCGGCCGGGTGCAAGCGGCGCGCCTCGTCGGCGACGCCGCCGACAGCCCCATCGTCGGGTTGCGCGGCAGTCGCAATCAAAGCAGCTTGGTGCTGGCCGTGGGGCGCAGCTTCTGAGGAGGCATCACCCACGCACTCGAAAGCAAACCATGCAGCAGACCGTGCTGATCCTCGGCGCTCGCGGCCGCTTTGGTTTGGCCGCAGCCCAGGCTTTTGCCGATGCGAGGATGGAATGTCCTGGCGCAGATTCGGCCTAACGCCGCCGTACCAACGGAAGGACATCCGGCGAAGCGGATTCGCTGGATCGCCGCCGAGCTGAACGACATCGACGTACTCGCCGTGCAGGCCAAGGGCGCTCATGTCGTCGTCAACGCGCTCAATCCGGCCTACACGACTGCGGCGTGGCAGGCGCAAGGTCTGGCTCTGATGGAAGCCGCACTCGCCTTGACCCGCGCGCTGCACGCCACGCTCATGTTTCCCGGCAACGTCTATAACTTCGGCGAAGGCATGCCCAGCATGTTGAACGAAGACACGCCGCAGCTGGCGCAGACCGTCATGGGCCAAGTCAGAGTCGCCATGGAATTGTGCGTCCGAGGATCTGGCGTTCGCGCCGTGGTCATCCGCGCGGGCAACTTCTTCGGTGCGGGCAAGGGCGCGGTCTTCGATCAGGTCATGGTCAAGAACATCCGCAAGGGCGACCTCACCTACCTGGGTGAACGAAACGTGCTCGGCGCCTGGGCCTACGTGCCCGATCTCGCGCGAGCGTTCGTCGCCGTGGCGCAGCAGCGTGCCGTGCTGCCGAGCTACGAGGTGCTGCACTTTGCCGGCCACAGCCTGACCGGGCAGGACTGGTTGAGCGCGTTGACCCCGATCGCGCGCACGCAGCAGTGGGTGAGGGCGGCATCACCACTGAAGTTCAAGCAGCTGCCATGGCCCGTCATTCGCATCGGTGCGCTCGTCGTGCCGACATGGGCAGCGCTGCTCTCGCTGCGCTACCTGTGGCAGACCGCGCACACGTTGGACAACACCAAGCTCGTCGGCCTGATCGGCGCCGAACCGCACACCCGGTTGGAGGAAGCGGCCACGGCAGCGCTGCGCCGACTGGGGTTGCTCGATTCACGCGATTGAGCGCCACCGGCGTTCCATCACTTCACCTCGCAAGGATTCATGAACACAACCACCACACACACGCGCGCCGCGAGCATCGCCAGCGGCACGGTGTTGATCTTCACCGGCCTGATGTCGCTCGCGCCGTTTCCAATTCTCGGCCCCGCCATCGGCTGGCCCGGCTCGCTAGACGCACCGGCGGCGACGCAGTTGACGGCGATCCGCACATCGGCGGCAGCAGTCGCCACGGGCTACAGCGTCTATCTGGCTTACTCGCTGCTGTTCTTGCCGGCCCTGGCGATGGCGGCATACAGGCTGCTCGGCGGGTTCAGCCGAACCTTGGTGCTCTTGGTCGTCGCGTTTGCTGCACTGTCGGTGCTGGCACGCAGCATCGGCATCTTGCGCTGGCTCACCGTGATGCCGGAGCTGTCGCGTTCGCACGCCGCGGCAGATGCCTCGGGCAAGGCCGCAATCGAACAGGTCTTCGTGGCGTTGAACAGTTATGGCGGTGGCATCGGCGAGCTGCTCGGCGTGGCGTTGTTCGCCGCGGTGGCTGTGTTGCTGTTGGCGCTCGGCGCTTGGCGAGCCAAGTCGGTGCCGTACTGGCTGACGGCGTTGGGTGTCTTTGCCGCGCTGTCGTTGTTCGCGCTCTTCTTGCCCGCGATGGGGCTGCCGATCGACGTGCCGATCGCTCTGGCCGTGACGGCGCTGTCGGTTTGGATGTGGGCGCTCGGAGGGTGGCTGCTCGTCCAGCCCGCCATGCCCCGCGCATTCCCATCCCATTCACCCAAGGAAATCTCATGAGCAACACCACAATTCCCCGGCCCGTCGTGCCACGCCGACGCTTCATCGCACTGGCAGGCGGCGGCCTCGTGCTCGCAGCGGCGCCGCTGGCCGGCTGCGCGTCCGGCTATCCCAGCGCTGCCGTCAGAGCCTGGCAGCCGGCGAGCGACAACACCGAGATCCGGCGCTGGATGCTTGCCCACGGATTGCTTGCACCCAACCCGCACAACCGTCAGCCGTGGATCGCCGATCTGCGGCGCGAAGGCGAAATCGCCATGACCTGCGACGGCGAACGCCTGTTGCCGCAAACCGATCCGTATGGCCGCCAGATCCTGATCGGCTGCGGCGCCTTCATCGAGCTCGCTGTCATGGCCGCGGCCGAGCGCGGCTATCGTGTGCGCGTCGAGCCGTTCCCGGCTGGCGAGCCGGGCCCGCGCGAGCTGCCAGGCAACCGCGTGATTGCGCGCCTCGCGGTCGAGCGCGACGCGGCGCTGGCGAAGGACGCGCTGTTTGCACAGATTCGCCGCCGCCACACCAACAAGAGCGCGTTCGACAACACGCGCTCGGTGCCGGCGCCGGTGTGGGCGGCATGGCAAGGCGCCGCCACCGAAAGAGGTCTGCTCGCCGGTGCCATCACCGAGGCCGGCCCGATGGCGCAGGTGCGCCGGCTCACCCGCGAGTCGTACGAGACCGAGTGCATCACCGATCGCACCTGGCTCGAATCGGCGCATCTGATGCGCATCGGGCCCGATGAGATCGAGAAGAACCGCGACGGCATTTCGCTGATGGGCAGCATGCCGCGGCTGCTGTCGGCCGTGGGCATGTTCGACCGCTTCGAAGTGCCGCGGCGCGGCAGCAAGGCCTTCGAGCGCGTGATGGATCGCTGGGCCGCATTCGAGACGGGCAGCGGCTATTTCTGGGTGGCGTCGAAGGGCAACTCGCGCGGCCTGCAGCTGGCCGCCGGTCGTGCCTACGTGCGCGCGCATTTGCAGGCCACCGCGGCGGGCGTTGACATGCATCCGCTGTCGCAAGCGCTGCAAGAGTTCGTCGAAGTCAAACCGCAGTACGACGCCTTGCATCGACTGCTGGGTTTCGATCCGGCGACGAACACGGTGCAGATGCTGGCGCGCGTCGGCTATGGCGCTGCGGTCGCTGGGCCGTCGCCGCGCCGCGAACTGGGTCAGTTGATCCGCGCTTGATGGGCTCGGCCGGCGTGGTCATGGCGACATCCGCTCGTCAGCACGCGCCGATGGTCGCCGGCGGAGAAGCGCTTCGCCTCAAAGTCTTTCTCGCGCAGCAGAAGGTTTGGCTGCCGCGCAGCTTGCACCGCATTGCGCAGACGCCGGAAGATGCGGCCGACGAGCGGGTCAGCGAGCGCCTGCTGGTGGGCGCGTTGGAAGCCGCGATGCGCGCGCTGCGCCGGCCGTCGCTGCCGATCGACTTTGGTTCGACGATTCGTGCGCGCGACATGGGCATCTACGGCATGGCCCTCCAGACCGCGCCGACGGTCGCCGACGCGCTTGCACGGTCGGTGCGCTTTCAGCGCCTGATGACGACGACGGCGCGGATCGTGCTCGAGCGCGAGCAAGGCATCTTGCGATGGGTGTGGAGTTGCCCCGGATCGCGCACGCTCGGTGTTCGTGTGAGAAATGAAGTTGTGCTTGCCGAGCATGTCACCGTGTTGCGGGCGATCGCGCCCGGCGCCACCCCACGCCGTGTCTCGTTCATGCACGGTGCGCCGGCAGACAGCACGGCCCACGCGCGCTTCTTCGGCTGTGCGATCGAGTGGGCGGCCAACGAAGACAGTGTCGAATGGGCTGCGCAGGGCATGACCCGGTCTCTCGGCGTCGATCCGGCGCTTGGCGACTTCATCGAACGCGAGGCCGAGCGCCGGCTCGCGCTGCTGCCGCCTAGCGGTTCGCTCGATGAGGTCAAGGACGCCATCTTGCGGCGCCTTCCGACTGCCAACGCCGACCTGTCCACCGTCGCCGCAGTGCTCGGCCGCGCGCCGCGGACCTTGCGCCGCGAGCTGGCAAGCGGCGGATGCACCTACCGCGCCTTGGTCGATGACATTCGCCGTCAACGCGCTGTCGAGATGGCAGCGCAGGGTCAACACTCGATGTCGGAGATCGCGCTGCGGCTCGGCTTCTCCGAGGCCAGCGCGCTCAGTCGCGCTTGGCGGCGCTGGTTCGCGCAGCCGTTCAGCGCGACGCGGCGCTGACACTGCCTCAAGCCGGCTGCCACCAGCCGTGAAACGCGAACGGGTCGTGCGTGCGCAGCCTCACCGAGGCGATGGGGCCGTCACTGAGCGCGTCGGCGCGGAAGATCGCCAGTGAGCTGACGCCGGTGGCCAACTCGAACACGGGCACCAGCAACCAACCCACGTCGCGTGCCGACAGGTTCACCGGCGCCGTTGCATCGGCAGCAAACGATGGCTCGTTCAAGTAGTAGCCGGGTCCGAAGTCGTAGCCATCCGACGCGCCGCTGCGCGTGTCGAAGCGCGCGATGCGCGACCACCACAGCGCCGCCCCCGGCGCCTGCAGAAAGTAGATGTCGCGGTGCTCGTGGCAATGCACACGCCGATCCACGACAGGGAACTCGTTGTTGCCGCTGTCGAGGATTTCCTCGCGCGCGCGCTTCGTCGTCTTGTCGATCACCAGCCGGCGCAGCTTGCCGGGGTTCGCGTAGCTGCCGGCGCGGCCCTGCATGTACGCATACCAGGCCGGCTCGGCGCCGCCGATTTCGAGGAAGTGGTCCGGCGTGTCGTAGCCGACGAAGTCGGCGACGATCTGATTGCCGCGGTCGTAGGCGTTGACCGAGTGCCACATCCAGCGGCTGTCGGTCTCGACGATGAAGGGCTCGACATCACCGGCGCGCGCGAGGATCGCGAGCTTCGTGCCTTGTTCGGCCTTCCATTCCAGGCTGCGTGCGAACGGAACGCCCTGTTCGAGCTTGGCGAAGTCAGGAATCGCCGGCTGCAGATGCAACATCACGCTCGATGCGGTGACGAAGAAGTCGTGGATGTAGCACAGCGGCACGTCGGCGCCGACGGCGATGGTGCGCCGCGTGGTCGTGCCGCCGTCGGCGCTGACGATGTAGGCCGAGTGCGAAGGCGCGGCGGGGTCGAACAAGGTGTCGAAGAGGATCCACTCGCCGGTCTTCGCATCGACGCGGAAGTGCGCCTTCAGCTCGGGGTTGGTCACGCCGACGTCGTCGGTGGCGATGGATTCGAGCGTCACCGGATCGAGCGTCCACGGCGCGTGGCCTTCGTCGAACGCATAGACCTTGCCGTTGCGCACCACCGTTGTCACGCCGGCCTGGTTCGGTGACGTTCTGCGTTCGCGTGCCGTCCGGTGGCAGCGGGCTGGTCCACGTGCCGTACACGAACTTGCCGGCGGCCTGCTCTTCGCGCAGCTTGTCGGTTTGCACGAGGCGGCTGCGATAGACGACCTGGCCGGCGTCGAAGCGAACCATGCGGATCATGCCGTCGCCGTCGGTGATTGCGCCCTTGCGCTCGGCGCCGCGGCTGAAAACGCCGGGGCCGTTGCGGTAGAACGTGCCGCGCAAGCCGGCCGGCAACTTGCCGCTGATGCCGGCGCGTACGCACCTTCGACGCCGTTTTGCAGATGGCCGACAAAGCCCAGCGGGTCGGCGCTGGCCAGGCGCGGATAGAGAGCCGCGGAGGACTCGTCGTCGCCGCCACCGCAGGCGGGCAGCAACAGTGGCGCAGATGCTGCGGAGAGCATGCGCACGAAAGCACGTCGATCGATGGAGTTCATGGGGGCTTCTCGATGGTGTGTTGGGTCTCCTCATTGTTTCCAGCGAGTCATCGGTCGTCGTTGACCGCAGCGGCCATTCGATGAACCCATGCGGCCACCGAAGCCTGACACCAGGCTCGGCGCCAGACGCCGACGGCGCGTCAGGGCGCCGGCACCGCCACGCGATTGCCCGGCACGATCATCGCCTGCACCGAGAAGACGTCGCGACTGCGCGCATCGACGTTGACCTTGACCCACTGCACGTCGTTGGTGCCGTTGGCGGCGTTGTTGCCGAAGGTCTCGATGCGCGTGAAGTTCTCCAGGCGTTGGCCGGCCGCGTTCAGCAACGGCTTGTCGACGCGGTAGTAGTGCGAGTCGCCATGCACATAGGCCACCGGCTTGCGGAACGCGGTGACCTGGTCGCGCAGCGCGATCAGGAAATCCTTGTAGCCGTCGGGCGCGCCGTCGGTCTGCGCCAGCGTGGCGGCATTGCGCAGCGGGGCGCGCGTCGGATCGCTCAGGTCCCAGCCGGGGTTGGCCTGCGAGATGATCATCACCGCCGCCGCGTTGCGCGCTTTCGCGATCGCGAAGGTTTCCAGCAACCACTTGATGTTGGCCGCGTTGCGCGCCGCGAACTCGGCCGCGTCGGGGGCGGTGTCGCAGAGGTTGTTGCACGAGCCCGGTACGTTGAGCGTGACGTAGGTGACGCGGCCGACCGTCCAGCGCCGGTTCTCGACGCAGGGCACCGCGCCGTTCAAGCCCAGGCACAGCGCTTCGGTCTGCACCTCCTGCCGCAGCTTGCGCTGGCCGAGCGAGAACCAGGTGGAGAAGAAGACCTGGCGCTCGCGATCGAGCCGCTCGCGTGAATTGAAGCCGCCGTTGGCGGGCCGGTCGCAATCGGTCCAGTCGTTGTCGCCGGGCGTGAACATGGCCGGCGCGCGCAGGGCGTTGAAGAAGTCGAGCGAGCGGTAGTACAGGTTGTCGTCGCACAGGCTGCCCGAGCCGGCCTTCAGGTCGCCGTTGTGGACGCTGAATTTCAGGCGCTGCGCGTTCATGTCGGCAATCAGGTTGGGCAGGCCGACGGTCTCTTGCGCAGCCGAGTAGGGCAGGTCGCCCCAGAGCGCGATGGCATAGGGCTCTGATCGTCGTCGTTGTCGTCGTCGTCTGTTGATCGGCCCTCGCAGCATTGGCGAAAGCCAGGCCGAGCACCAGAACGGCGTAGCCGCAGAGGCGGATGAGAGCGGTGTGTGGGCATGTGGTCCTCGGGCGGTGTGTTGTTTGGCGGCGTCGCAGTGTTTGCCGGTTGCGATGACGTGCCGATGACAGCCGCGGCGCCTGTGCCGTTCGGGACAGGCGCCGACTTCAAGCTGTCAAACAGCGCGATGAAACTCGCTGCGCGCGCCCGCCACCATTGCGCGACGGCGCATCGCCCCACACAAGGAGTCTTCAGTCATGGGCCGCCCCAATTTCATCAAGCCCCTGCCGTCGGGCACCAGCCGGCGTGGCTTCTTCACCAAAAGCGGCTCGGCTGCCGTGGCGCTGGCCACGGCATCGACGCTGTCGCTGGCTCGTGATGAGGACGACGATGAAGATGACGACAAGGGCCGCGGTGGCGGCGTCAGCTTCGAGCATGGCGTGGCCAGTGGCGATCCGCTGGCGCGGCGCGTCATCTTGTGGACGCGCGTCACGCCGAGCGCAGGCCGTGCCAAGCGCGTGACCGTGCGCTACGTCGTCGCCACCGACCCGCGCCTGCGCCACGTCGTCGAACGCGGCGAGCTGCGCACCGGCCCCGATCGCGACTACACCGTCAAGGTCGATGCCGCCGGCCTGCGCCCCGGCACGACCTACTACTACCGCTTCGAATCGCGCGGCGTCGAGTCACCCGTCGGTCGCACGCGCACGCTGCCCGTGGGCGCGACTCCGCGCCTGCGCCTGGCGGTGGCCAGTTGCTCGAACCACGCCGCGGGCTACTTCAACGCCTACCGCCGCATCGCCGAGCGCGCCGACCTCGACGCCGTGATCCACCTCGGCGACTACCTCTACGAGTACGGCCCGAACCAGTTCGGCAACCTGCGCACGCCCGAGCCGCCGAACGAGATGGTCACGCTGAGTGACTACCGCACGCGCCACGCGCAGTACAAGCGCGACGCCGACTCGCAGGCCGTGCACCGCCAGCATCCGATGATCTGCATCTGGGACGACCACGAGATCACCAACGACGCATGGCAGGGTGGCGCGCAGAACCACACCGAAGGCGCGGAGGGCGCGTGGGTCGATCGTGTCAACGTCGGCCTGCAGGCCTACTACGAGTGGATGCCGGTGCGCGTGCCTGATCGCAACGAGCCGCGCCGCAACCAGCGTGCGTTCGCCTTCGGCGATTTGATCGATCTGGCGATGCTCGAAGAGCGCTTGAGCGCACGCTCGCAGCAACTGCCGGCGACGATTCCCGTGCCGGGCCTGGGCAACGCGTTCGCACAGGTCGGCGAGTTCAACAACCCGGCGCGCACGCTGCTCGGCGACGCGCAGGAAGCGTGGCTGGCCGAGCGCCTGCGCAAGTCCGACGCGCGCTGGAAGCTGATCGGGCAGGGCGTGATGTTCGCGCAGCTGAAGGCCCAGGGCGCGCCGCTGTCGGCCGGCGGCGGGCTGTTCTTCAACAGCGATCAGTGGGACGGCTACCAACCGGCGCGCGACCGCATCTACAAGCGTGCTCAAGGGCGACGCCAACAACTCCGCGGTGAACAACTGCGTCATCCTTACCGGCGACATCCACAGCTCGTGGGCCGCCGATCTGTCGCAGGACCCGAACAACCCGAGCGTTGCTGGCGGCGGCTACGACGCCTCCACCGGCGAAGGCTCGCGCGCCGTCGAGTTCGTCGGCACGTCGGTCAGCTCACCCGGCCTCGACGACCCGCAGGGCAACACCGCGCGCTTTCTGCGCAGCGTCAACCCGCACTTCAAGTACATCGACTTGAACCGCCGCGGCTACATGCTGCTCGACGTGACGCGCGGGCGTGTGGTCTGCGAGTGGTGGCACATCGACACGGTGGCCAGCATCAGCAACATCGAAACCTTCGCCGTGGCCTTTGAAGTGGCGCATGGCAGCAACCGCCTGGCGCCATCGGCGATGACGACACCGCGAGCCTCTGCGCCGGTGTTGGCGCCCTGAGCCCGAAGGTCAATACTGCTCGGGCACGAACAGATCCTGCGGCACCGGCCGGCGCATGTAGTCCTCGCGCCGCTGCCGCGGCGGCAGCTCGATGGCCGGGTGCTCGACCTCCTGGTACGGCACCTGGCCGAGCAGGTGGGCGATGCAGTTCAGCCGCGCCTTCTTCTTGTCGTCGGCCTTCACCACCCACCACGGCGCTTCGGCGATGTGCGTGCGCTCCAGCATCACTTCCTTGGCCTTGGTGTATTCCTCCCAGCGCCGCCGCGATTCGAGGTCCATCGGGCTCAGCTTCCATTGCTTGAGCGGGTCGTGGATGCGGCCGAGAAAGCGGATGCGCTGCTCGTCGTCGCTGATCGAGAACCAGTACTTGACGAGCTGGATGCCCGAGCGCACGAGCATGCGTTCGAACTCCGGCGCCGAGCGAAAGAACTCTTCGTACTGCTCGTCGCTGCAAAACTCCATCACGCGCTCGACGCCGGCGCGGTTGTACCAACTGCGGTCGAAGAGCACGATCTCGCCGCCGGCCGGCAGGTGCGAGACATAACGCTGGAAGTACCACTGCGTGCGCTCGCGGTCGTTTGGCGCCGGCAGCGCCGCGACGCGGCACACGCGCGGGTTCAGGCGCTGCGTGATGCGCTTGATGACACCGCCCTTGCCGGCGGCGTCGCGGCCCTCGAACAGGATCACCACCTTGTGCTTCGTTGCCACGACCCAGTCTTGCAGCTTGACCAGTTCGGCCTGCAGGCGAAACAGCTCGCGAAAGTAGCGTTGGCGAGCGTCGTGGTCGGTACTCGGCGCGGCCCCGCCGCCGGCGATGCGCTCGTCGTTGCGGTCTTCGAGTTCGAGCTCCAGCTCTTCGTCGAAGTCGTCACGCAGGTCCTCGTGGATGCGGCGAACCAGGTCTTCGTCGGCGTGTGTCAAGCGGGCCCCCATAGCGTGGAGCCGGGGAGCCTAGACGCGCTGCATGTCAGGCCGATGACGCGGCGCAACGATCATCAGCCCACCGAGCGCCGCCGCCACCGCCAGGCCGAGGCCGCACAGCGTGGCGGCGATCGGCACCTGCCACGCCTGCAGCGCCGCATAGCCGCCGAGCATCATCAGCACGCTCAGGTTTTCGTTGAAGCCCTGCACGGCGATCGAGCGCCCCGCGGTCAGCAGCACGAAGCCGCGGTGCTGCAGCAGCGCGTTGAGCGGCACCACCATGAAGCCGCCGACGGCGCCGACGAGTGCGAGCAGCGGCAGCGCCAGCGCCACGCTGCGCACCGAAGCGACGAGCGGAATCAGCAAGCCGAGAACGACGCCCATCGCCAGCAGGCGCTCCGCGTGGCGCAGCGGCACCCAGCGGCCGGCCGCCGCGGCGCCGACGACTACGCCCACGGCCACCGCCGCCTGCAGATACGCCGCGCGGTCGAGCGTCAGGCCGAGCAGATCGGCCGCCCAGCGCAGCACCGCGAACTGCAGCGTCGCGCCGGCGCCCCAGAAGATCGTCGTCGCTGCGAGCGACAGGCCGCCTTGTGCGTCGCGCCACAGCGTGACGTTGCCCTGCGCGAAGGTGCGCAGCAGTTCGCGCAGGTGCACGGCGGTGCGTGGGTAGCGTGCGCCGCTGTCGGGCACGCCGAGGTTGAGCACGCTGGCCAGCGCATAGACGCCGAGCAGCAGCAGCAGCGACAGCGTCAGCGCCTCGGCGCTGCTCCAGCCTTGCAGCGGCTGCGACCAGGCCAGCACCCACGGGCTGATCAGAAAGCCGCCGAGCACGGTGCCGAGCAACACCGCGCAGACGACGGTGACTTCGAGCCACGCATTGGCGGCAACCAGGCCTTCGGGCCCAACGAGTTCGGTGACCAGACCATACTTCGCCGGCGCATACGCCGCCGCGCCGAAGCCGACAACGGCCAGCGCGGCCACCGGGTGCAGGCCGGCGAGCAGCGCCGACACACCGAGCACCTTGACGAGGTTCATCGCCGCCATCACGCGCGCCTTCGGGAAGGCGTCGGCCACCGGCCCGACGAAGGGCGCGAGCAGCACGTAGCTCAAGATGAAGCCGAACTTCAACAGCGGCGCCCACCAGCCGGGCTGGCCTTGCTGCTCGAGCAGCGCGATGGCGACGATCAGCAACGCGTTGTCGGCCAGCGCCGACGCAAACTGCGCCCCGATCAACAAACCGAGGCGCGGCGGCACGCGCTATTTCGCCTTCAACAATTCCGGCACATGCAGCAGGATGAACTCGTTGTCGTCCTGCCGGCCGAGCGCGCGGCCCATCGAGTACGGGTAGTTGTTGTCGTTGGCGACGATGATGTGCTCGCCGTCAACGACGTCCACGTCTTCGATCGTCACGAACGGAAAGGTGAAGCGCCCGGCCTTGCCGCCGCGGCGCGCCATGCCCTTGGGATCGGCGATGTTCATCAGGTCGATGTAGCCCAGCTTCTTCACGACGCCGTCAGTGTCGGCCTGCGACAGATCGATCTTGTAGATGCGCTTGAACTTCGCCGGCACGTTCTGGCAGTTCGGCTGCGGAGCGCCGCTGCAGGCATCGGCCGGGTCGCCCTCGCCGTTGTCGCGCTCGATGACGAGCGCGGTGTCGGCATCGATCATGTTGAAGTCGCCGATGTTGTTGCCGTTGGCTTCGAGCACGTACTTCCACGAGCGGTTGGTGAAGGCGCGCGCGGCGATGTCGAACTCCAAGATGCGCAGCACTTCGCGACCGTCTTTGGTCGTCTCCCAGCCGCCCTTGCCGTCATTGATCTGCCACAGCGGGCCTTCGAGCAGCGGGTACAGGAAGCGCCCGTCCTTGCTCGCCGCCATGCCCTCGTAGCCGCGGGAGCGGCGTGCTTCGAAGCTCACCGCGCCGGGCACTGCGGGCATCGCCACCGAAGGATGGTCGGGCGAGCGCACTGGCTTGCCGTCGGCTGTCGTGTTGAAGACGCCGGTCACGCGGCCCTGCAGATCGGCGCTGACGACGAAGGGGCCGAACTCGTCGCCGAGCCAGACCGTGTCGCCGACGATCTGCATCGACTCGGTGTCGAAGTCGGCGCCGGTCAGCAAGCGTTCCTTCGTGCCTTCGTTGACGATCAGGAACGGCACCTTGCGATTCGGGTCGGCGAAGAACACCGTGCGTTCCAGCCTGACCGCGCCGCTCTTCCAATCGGGCCGCACGCGGTGCATCGCCAGCATCGCATCGGGCGAGTTGGCCTTGCTGCCGAAGCCGTTGTCGGCGATCACCCAGTACGCGCCGCCGCCGGCCGGCTTGATGCCCGAGAAGCCCTGCACCGGCTGGCCGCGCATCGGCAGCGTGTGGCCCGTGGCGCGCGGTGCGGCCTTGTCGGAGAGGAACGAATTGCCGGGCAGCAAGCCGAGCGTCTCGACGCGCTCGCCGGCCTTGCCGGTGTATTTGCCCGAGGTAGCGAGCGACGCCGGTGCTGCGCGCGGCGGCGCCACGGTGGTCGTGGCCGGCAGCAGCGCGTGGCCGCGCAGCTCGGCCGGGAATTCGCGCGGCGGCGTGGTCTCGGCCGCGGCGTTGAACGCCGACGCGGCGGCGAGCAGGATCATCGAGACACGCGTTTTCATCGACAGCCCTCCACGGCATGAACACGTGCCGGAGCATCGCCGCCGCGCATGAACAGCGCGTGACAAAACCGCGGCGCAAAGTTCATCGCGCCGACATGCCGCTGTCATCCGAGGGGCCGACGATGCCGGCTTCACAAGGAGCGCACGATGATTCCGGCGGCGATCGAGGTCCACAAGTTGAGCAAGCACTTCGGCGCGCGCGCCGCGCTGCGCAAGGTGTCGCTGACCGCGCGGCCCGGCGAGATGGTGGCGCTGCTCGGCGCCTCGGGCTCGGGCAAGTCAACCTTGCTGCGTCACATCGCCGGCCTGCAGCGAGGCGACGTCGTCAGCGGTGGCCGCGTTTCGGTGCTCGGCTGCGAAGTGCAGAACGACGGCCGCCTGGCCGACGACGTGCGCATCACGCGCTCGCAGGTGGCGATGATCTTCCAGCAGTTCAACCTCGTCGATCGCCTGCCGGTGATGACCAATGTGATGGCCGGCGCGCTGCACCGCATGCCGGCGTGGCGCTGGGCGCTGGGCCGCTTCACCGACGACGAGCGCCGCCTGGCCTTCGACGCCTTGCAGCGCGTCGGCATCGAAGCTTGCGCCTGGCAGCGCGCCTCCACGCTGTCCGGCGGCCAGCAGCAGCGCGCGGCGATCGCGCGTGCGCTGGTGCAAGGCGCGCGGATCGTGCTTGCCGACGAGCCGATCGCCTCGCTCGACCCGGCCTCATGCCGGCGCGTGATGGAGCAGTTGGCGACGTTGAACCGCGAAGGCGGCGTCACCGTGCTGGTGTCGCTGCATCAGGTGCAGTTTGCGTTCGCCTACTGCCCGCGCACCGTCGCGTTGCGCGCCGGCGAGGTCGTCTTCGATGGGCCGACCCAAGAACTCACCGCGCAGCGCCTGACCGAGCTCTATGGCGAGCAGACCAATGAGCTGCTGGCGCCGCACGAAGACGACGCGGCGCCTGCGCCGAGCCGACAGCCTGCGGTCCCCGCATTGCGGGCCGCCTGATCCATCCCCCACAAGGAGCACCCCATGCAACGACGCACATCGCTTTCCGTCATCGCCCTCACCACCACGCTGTGGCTCGGCGCCGCGCAGGCGCAGGTCAAGGAGATCGCCTTCGGCATCATCTCCACCGAATCGTCGGCCAACCTGAAGTCGTCGTGGCAGCCGCTGCTCGACGACATGCAGAAGGCCACGGGTCTGAAGGTCAACGCCTTCTTCGCGCCCGACTACGCCGGCGTCGTCGAAGGCATGCGTTTCAACAAGGTGCAGGTCGCGTGGATGGGCAACAAGTCGGGCATGGAAGCGGTCGATCGTTCCAGCGGCGAGGTCTTCGCCAAGGTCACGCAGGCCGATGGCGCGCAAGGCTACTGGAGTCTGATGGTCGTGCACAAGGACAGCCCGTACCGCACGCTCGACGATGTGCTCAAGGCGCGCGCGAACCTGACGCTCGGCTTCGGCGACCCGAACTCGACCAGCGGCGCGCTGGTGCCGGGCTACTACGCCTTTGCGCAGAACAAGGTCGATGCGACGCGCGACTTCAAGCGCATGGTGCGTGCCAATCACGAGACCAACATCCTGGCCGTGGTCAACAAGCAGATCGATGTGGCCACCGTGTCGTCCGACGGTGTGGACCGCATGAAGATCAAGGACGCCGCCAAGGCCGCCGAGCTGCGCGAAGTCTGGCGCTCGCCGCTGATCGCCAGCGACCCGCTCCTCTGGCGCAAGGATCTCGACAGCGCAACCAAACAGAAGGTGCGCGACTTCTTCCTGGCCTATGGCCGCGACGAGCGCGAGAAAGAGATCCTGAAGACGCTGACCTTCGCCGGCTTCGTCTCGTCGAACGACAACCAGTTGCTGCCGATCCGTCAGTTGGAACTGGCGCGCGAGCGCGGCAAGGTCGAGGGCGATGCCAACATGGCCGCCGACGAAAAGGCCAAGCGCTTGCAGGACATCGACGGCAAGCTCGCCGATCTGAGTCGCCAGCTCGCCAGCGCGAAATGATCGGCGGCGTGTGAACACAATCGCCACGCCCGCGCTGCGCCCGCCGTCGGCCGGCTGGTGGCCGCTGTTGGGCTGGGGCCTCGTGCTCGCGCTGCTGGCCGGCAGTTGGCAGGGCGCCGACATGCGCCCGCTCGATCTGCTGCGCGACGCGGACAACATGGCGCAGTACGCGAGCGGCTTTTTTCCGCCGGACTTTCGCGACTGGCGCCACTATCTGCAGGAGCTGATCGTCACGCTGCAGATCGCGGTCTGGGGCACGGCACTGGCGATCGTCAGCTCGATTCCGCTGGCGCTGCTGGCCGCGGGCAACCTGACGCCGTGGTGGGTGCATCAACCGATCCGCCGTTTCCTCGACGCCTGCCGCGCCATCAACGAGATGGTGTTCGCGCTGCTGTTCGTCGTTGCCGTCGGCCTGGGCCCGTTTGCCGGCGTGCTCGCGCTGTGGATTCACACCACGGGCACGCTGGCCAAGCTGTGCTCCGAAGCGGTGGAAGCGATCGACCCGCAGCCGGTGGAAGGCATCCGCGCGACAGGAGCGCACCCGGTGGCCGAGGTGCTGTACGGCGTGATCCCGCAGGTGATGCCGCTGTGGTCGTCGTATGCGCTGTACCGCTTCGAATCGAACGTGCGTTCGGCCTCGGTGGTGGGCATGGTCGGCGCCGGCGGCATCGGCATGGTGTTGTGGGACGTGATCCGCGGCTTCCAGTACGCGCAGACGGCGGCGGTGCTGCTGATGCTCGTCGTCTCGGTGGCCTTGATCGACCTGGCTTCGGCCTCACTCAGAAAGCGACTCGTATGAACATCGATACCTCACTCAGCATGGATGTGCTCGACCAGGTCGTCGAGCTGTTCCACCTGCACGGCCACAGCACCTACGACGGCCTGCGCGAGGAGCCGGTGACGGCGCTCGAGCACGCGCTGCAATGCGCGCAGCTCGCCGAATGGGCCGAGGCGCCGACGCCGCTGGTGGTGGCCGCGCTGCTGCACGACATCGGCCACTTCATCGCGCCGGCCCGCGGCAGCGATGCCATCGACGACGTGCACGAGCTGCGCGCGCTCGGCCTGCTGGTCACGGCCTTCGACGCCGAGGTGATCGAGCCGATCCGGCTGCACGTGCAGGCCAAGCGCTACCTCGTCAGCGTCGATCCGAAATACGCGGCCACGCTGACGCCGGCGTCGATGCACACGCTTGGTTTGCAGGGCGGCGCGATGTCGCCCGACGAGCTGCACCTGTTCGAGACGCTGCCGCACTCGGCGCAGGCGGTGGCGCTGCGGCGCTGGGACGATCTGGCCAAGCAACCCGGCCGGCGCACGCCGACGCTCGGCTACTACCTGTCGCTGGCTGAGAGCGTGCGCCGCAGCGACGGGCGCGACACGCGCATCGCCATCGGCGCGTCCGACGTCGAGCTGAGCGCCACGGCGGCGCAACCTGGGAACCAGTACGAGCGCCATGCTGAGCCAGACGCCGACGCTGAAGTACAGGCTCATCCACAGCGACTCGCCGCGCCAGTCTTCCCAGCGGTGCGAGACGACCCAGCGCGTCGAGGCATCGACGAAGCCTTGCGCCACACCGAGCGCGCCGCGACCGGCGGCCTCGTCGGCCAGCCAGCGCGACAGGTACATCGGCACATCGACGCCGAACATGTAGATCGCGTAGGCCAGCGCGGACACGCCGCCGAAGGCCAGCAGCGGCCGGTGCGTGCGCTCGACCCGCGGCCAGGCGACGACGATGCTCAGCACCAGCAGCACGGCGCACAGGCCCCACAGGCTCTCTTCGACGACATGGCCGATGTTGGACGTCGTCAGCACCGAGTACCAGGAAAAGGTCTCGGCGGTGACGATCAGCGGCAGCACCGCACGCGACACCGCCAGGCCCGTGGCGCTGCCCGCGCTGGCCGACAGCGCGCGCAACAGCAACGCCCACTGCGCGGCGAAGCACAGCTCGGCCATGGTGGCGACGCTGCGGCCGACGATGACGCTCGACCAGAAGCTGTCCACCATCACCAGGCGCGGCACGTCGTACACCGGCAGCAGCGAGCGCCAGGCGCAGCCGAGCACGTAGCCGGCCGAGAGCAACAACTGCCAGCGCCGCAGTTGCCAGGCCGGCGGCGACATCTCGGCGCGCACGCGCCATGACCACCAGGCCAGCGACAACCAGGCCAGCGCGTTGAGCGCCGCCACCGTGCGCAGCAGCGCCCACCACTCGTGCGTGCCGTCGATCATGAAGATGGTCAGAAGGTGTGAATGAGCCCGGCGTGGCCGAGCGGGCCGCGCCAACGCGCCCAATCAAGGCGCAAAGCACAGCCGTAGCTCGGGCTACGGCGAGCATTTGCAACGCCGAGTGTGCGCGTTGGCGCGGGACGAGCGGGCATGTCGGGTTCGTTCATACCTTCTCTAGTGCGTCTTCTTCGGCCGGCCGACCTTTACTGGGTCGAGATGGCCGAGCGCGGCCACCAGCTCGGCGGGGCTGAGCGCGGCCAAGGCGTGCAGGCCGGCGCGCAGCAGCTCGCTCTTCTTGCTTTCGCGCTGACCGGCCAAGGCGCGAGCCTTCAGCGTGGCGATCAGCGCAAAGTCGGCCTCGGGCATCGTGAAGCTGTCGCGCACCGGCTTGCGGTGCAGCTTGGGCGGCTTGCCCGCTTTGTCGGCCTTGGCGGCTTTCGGCGCCTTGCCCGGCTGGGGCATCTTCACGGCCTTGGGCATTACGGCGGTCTTGGCAGCAGCCTTTGCGGCGGGTGCGCGCTTGACCGCAGGCGAGCGCGGCGCCTTGCGCGCCGGCGCGCGGGGCAATGTCTTCTTCGTGGGCATGAAGCGGCTCCTCGGTAAACGGTATAAACAGTTTATACCGTTTCTCGAAGCGGTGGCCGTGCATGAATGCACAGCCACGTGCCCCGCCGCGTATCGTTCAGCCAACCGACGCAAAGCGGTCATCAGCCCGACCAACGAAACAGCGTTCGCTGATCGTTTGACGGGCTCTTGGGCGTCGCCTCAGGTCATGAAACCCAAATTGCGCACCCCCGTGTTGAAGTTGGCCAGATTCGGAAACACCTCCAGCGCCTGGCTGTCCGTGAGGCCGAACCAGCGCCCGAGCGTGGCCCCGAGCTGGTCGACCGAGGTGGTGGGCAACAAGGCGCCGTTGCGTAGCTGATCGGGGCTGTTGAATTCGTCCGTGCCCGAATTTCTGGCGACCAACCTGGGGAAGCTGCCGTAAAGGTCGCCGCCTTTTACCGCACCGCCCATCACGAACTGGTGCGCGCCCCAGCCGTGGTCGGTGCCGTCGCCGTTGCTGGTGAAGGTGCGGCCGAAGTCACTGGCGGTGAAGGTGGTGACGTTGTTGCGCGCGTTGATGGCGCCCAACGCGGTGTCGAAGTAGTGCATCGCGTGCGCTACCCGCGCCATCAGTTCAGTGTGCTGTGTGTTCTGGTTGCTGTGCGTGTCGAAGCCCCCCAGACTGACGAAGAACACCTGCCGCCGCACGCCCGTGGCGCCCGACACACCGGCCTGGACGAGGCGCGCCACCATTTGCAGCTGCTGCGCCAGCGGGCTGAACTCGGGCTGGCCGTCGGACGGACTGAGGTACTGGAGCTTGGCGTCACTGCTGGGGTTGTAGCTGCCACCGGCGGCCGGCGGTGTGCCGAAGGCAGGGTCACTGGCTGGGCGCAGCGCGCTGCGCAGGATGCCTTCAGAGGCAATCGAGCGGTCGGCAATGGCGGCCACATCGGCTTCGAGCACATGACCGCCCCGAGCGCTGCGGGCGATGCTTGCCAATGCATTGGCTACCGTGCTGGATCCATAGACGAGGTTGCTGTTGTCGGCCCCCAGGCGCAGCGCACCGGACGCGCTGACCTGGTACTGGCGCACGCTTTGGCCTGACAACCACGTCGCACTGCCCGCCGCCGAGATCGCCGTGAACACGGCCCGGGAGTTGCCGCCAGCCACCATGTCGGCCATGCGCCCGCCCCAGCCGAGCGTGGCCCCCTCGGGCATCATGGTTTGCCAAACGCTCTGCTGATCATTGTGCGAGAACAGGCGCGGTGGTTTCTGGTGAGCAGCCTGCCCGTACTGCGTCTTGGTGGTGGGTTTCACCAGCGGGCCGATGTTGGGGACGATGGCCAAGCGCCGATCGGTGTCGAACAGCGATTGCATTTTGCTCATGAGCGGGTGCAGCGCATACGTGCGGCCTTGCGAATTGACGGGCGCAATCGGCAGCACGCCCCCCAATCGCGCCGGTGAGCCCGGGCTGGCGCCAAGGTTGGGCGGCGTGCCCTGTTCCAACAGCGCGATCGATGAGCGCATCGCGGTGTAGGCGGTCCACGTGGCGCTGTCGGTCGGCAGCACCATGTTGAAGGCGTCGTTTCCGCCAAACATGAAGAGGCAAACGATCGCGCGGTAGTCGCTGGCAGTCTGTGCTGCGGCTGAGCCGGCCGCCAGCAGGTTCAACGCCAGCGGCGCGCCCGCGCCGGCCGCCAGCGACAGCGCGCTGGCCTGGCGCATGAAGAGGCGGCGCGACGCATGGTGGTGGACCGCGGGCGCGCCGGAGATGATCTTGGGGTGTGTCATGGTTGTCGAATCCTGATTACTTGATGACCACGAACTCGGGGGCGGCCACCGTCAGCAGGATGGCGGTGTTGACCCGCTGGCGCTTGGCTGCGTTGATCTGTGTCTGCGAGCTGCTGCCGCCGGGAATGGCAATGCTGCTGACCGCGCTGATGATGTCGGTGCGGCGTGCCGCACCGACCGCGCCATAGGTCAGGCGAGTCGTCACACGGTCCACCAACGCCGGCACGTTGTCGGCCAGCGCCAGCTCGGCGCTGTAGTCGCCTTGCAGATCGCGCCGGTTCAGGCCGTCCCCGGCAGGAAAGCCAACACCTGCGCTGATGCTGTCGCGCATGAAATTCACGTAGCCGGCGACACTGGTCTCGTTGACGATTTGCAACTCGGGCGCCACCAAATTGCGCGCCGCGCTTTGTGTTCCCGGCGCCACGTAGCCAGGCCGGTAGAAGTTGAACACCGAAGGCGAATGCAGCGCTGCCTGGCCCAATGCCGTGCCGGGGTTGCTGGTAATTTCAATCTCGAAGTTGCCCGAAACGCTGCGGTGCGGAAAGGCACGCATGAAAGCCGACAGCCGCAGCACCGGCTCGCGCACCTTGCCTGAGGTGTCGCTCACCACACGGGCCTCGGGGTGCGTCAGCACCGCCTTGAGCACCGCTTTGAAGTCGCCCCGCACGTTCGAACCGTTGTTGTTGAACGCGCTCGCCACCGCGCCGACGTAGGCCGGGCTGGGGTTGCTGGTGGTGAAGCGCTGGATCAACTGGCGGCCGATGAATGGCCCGACATTGGGATGCGCGGCCAGGTGATCCAACGCGACGCGCAGGCTGTCGCCAGCACTGGTCCCTGCCGCGATCGTCTTGTCGAGGAAGGTCTTGGCTTCGATGCTGTGGTAGTTGTCGTAGGGGACCATCGACCTCAAGTCACGGTCGGCGTACTCCCGGTTGCCGTTGCTGGACTTGCCGCGCAGGAAACAACCCTTGTCGGAAGCAACCGGGCAAGCCCAACTCCAGCCGGTGAACACCTTGGCAAGCCCCGACACATCGGCCGGCGTGTAGGTTTCGCCCACCGAGCCGCCGCCTGTGCTCGGAGTGCCGTCTTGGTTGAGATGCACCAGGCCAATGCTGAACAGTTGCATCACCTCGCGCGCGTAGTTTTCGTCGGGCACGCGGCCCGTGGCAGCATCGGCCTTCTGGTTGGCGATGTGGGTCAGGTACAGGCCCATCATCGGATTGACCGACACGCTCTGCAGCAAGTCTCGGTAGTTGCCGAAGCTGTGCGTGTTCAACATGTCGAGCCAGGCGGCCACCGCGCGGTCGTAGTTGTCCACGTCGCCGTCTTCGAGAGAGATCACGAAAATCTGCGACAGCGCGTAGGCCATGCGCAGGCGCAACTGATCCTGCCCCGTCAACGCGTTTTTCCAGAAGGCCGACCCGACCTCCTTGTCGTTGCCATCGTTCAGTGTCTCGAAGAACGCTTGGTGCGTGCCGCTGCGTGGCTTCGCGAACTGCTCGTCGATCCAGGCCGAGTAGCCGATGGTCATCAGCCGGTCGATGTCGGCATCCACGGGTCCAAAGGTGGCCTGTGCCAGGAAGCGCGCGGCCTCGTTGCGGGTGGCGGGCTTGTCGTTGGCCACTGGCGGTGGCGGTGGTGGGGGCGGCGGCGAAGCGCCAACAACCGTCAATGTGAGCGTTGCAGTTGCACCTGCCGTGCCGGCGCCGCCGCTGCCCGCGTAGGGTTTGGCGTTGATGACGTAGGTGCCGGCGGCCGGCGTCCACTTGGCGTACACCGGGCCGCTGTTGCCCTTGTAGGCGTAGGGCGCGGTGTTCTCCGTTCGGCTGGCGCTGCCGTCGGTGAAGACCACGCTCTTGACGTTGCTCGCGTTCGCACGAACGTTGATGTTGGGCGTGCTGGCGATGGACACCGAGCCGCTGGACGCGAATGTGGCGATGTCAGCGCCGGTGTCGGCGTTGACGACGGTAAAACTGCTGACCGTCTGTGATGCCGCCCACTGGGGCAGCCACAACATGGCGGCACACACAGCGGCAGCAAGAACGCGCGAGGGCTTCATCGGGAGACTCCTTGTGACAGGGCTCGCGGCACGAGCTCCGACAAACAGTCTCTGGGGCCAGGCGTTTCACGAGCGCTTCAACGCAGCCTTGCGAACACATCACACAAGCCGCTTGCACGCCTCACGTTCGGATGCACACCGTCGGCGCACGCGTCAGTCAACGCAGGGGCTGCAGATAAACGGCTTGTTCGTCGCTGTCCAGCAGCAGGCGGTTCACCACCACGTGGCGTGTGAAGCCTTCTTCGGCCCCCGGCGGCAGGCGCTGCAGCGCGTGGCGCACCCAGCGCTGCGCCACATGCACCAGGGCGTCGGCCTCGCGCGCATCGCGACGCCGGATCAACCGTGCGCAGCGCACAAGTCCCTCGGGAAGATAGAGCAGGGCGTTGGTGCAGCCGCGCCGCAGCAGCCGGGCGGATTCGGCCGCCGCAGAGGCCCACTGCGGGGCTTCGGCTTCCGCGCAGACCTCGGCAATCTCGAGCAAGGGTTTTGCCAGTTTGTAGCCGCCGACGTTGTGGCGCCGCAGTTGTGCCAGCAAGGCGTTGGCGCCAGCCAGCCGCTCGGCCAGGGGCTGGGTGTGCAGGGTGATCTCCCACGCCAACAGCTCCAGGTTGACGCCGCTCACTCCGAATTCCCGCGCCCATTCCAACTGCTGCTGTAGGCGTGGCAAAGGGTCGCTTCCTTCCAGCCGGTCGAGCTCCGCACGCGCGTGCCCATGGACGACCTGGGTGGCGAAGTGTTCGCGCAGCGCCTCGGGGCTGACTTGGCCGAGCTGTGCCTGGGCTTGTCGCAGGTTGCCCATGCGCAGGTGGAGTAGCGCCAGATAGATCAAGCGCTGCAGCCGCGCAATCTGGCCGTCAACGGACATCAGCAGTTGATGCGACAGCGCGTAGTGCCCGGCACTCAATGCAATCTTGCCGACAAGCAACGGATCCGCGAAGGGCTGGGTGTCTTCGCCGCCCGCCGATCGCACCCGCGCCGCCCGGACGTAGTGATTCATGGATCGCGTGACGTTGCCGAGGAACGCTTGCAGGCGGCCGATGAGTGCAGACGCGTCGGCAACGGTGGCCATGTCTTGCCGCTGCCGGGCGAATCGCCAGCGGGCAGCCTGGGTCTTGATGCCCTCGACCGGGTTGACGTAGATGCCGAACTGGTGATCGTTCTGCATGCGCACGCGGTTGACCGAAGGCACATCGGGCAGCCCTGCCAACGCATGACGGGCGCGGCGCAGGTGCGCGTGTGGCATGCCGGTCAGGCTGACCGCGTGCGCGGCCAGCTCGTGTTCCACGAATGCGCGCTCGATGCCGCGTTCCGGCATCCGTGCGGCGGCGGGCTCCAGGACTTCGTAGGCGGCCTTGGGGGACAAGTCGATGACCCTGCGACTGCGCGCAGTTTCGAAGGCGATCCAGGCCGCGGCGCCGGTTCGCCCCGGCAGACGATCCACGCGCTCCCGCAATGCACGAACACGGCACCAGATCTCGTCGGGCACGAACTCGCCCACGCTGTCGCCGACCTCTGCCGTACGCCACAGGTGGGCCATCAGTGCCTCGTCGCTGGCGCGTTCGAGCAGATCGAGCATCGCGAGCTCTTGCTGCGCGGTGGGCAGCCCTGCGGCGCTGACGTTGTAGAGCTGGTGCACCGCATGCGGCAGCGCGCGATCGGCGGCGTCTGCAGCCAACCAGTGCCTCAGCACCGAAGTGCCCTGCATGCCCTGGCCTTCGAGGTACTGGGCAACCTGCTCATGCAGCACCCGCAGGATCGGCCGCGGCAGTGCCGCCAGCACAGCGTCCTGGATCAGGTCATGTGCCAGCCCCTGCCCCGCGAACAGCCCGCGTTGTTCCAGCTCGCGCCATGCGGGCATCAGCGCCAGCGCCGTGTGCTCCGACACCGCCGCGGCCAACTCGACCGTGAAGTGCTCGGGCGCCACGGCAGCCACCGCGGCCAGCTGCTGCGCGGTCGCGCTGCAGCGCTGGAGCCTGGCGCCCAGCAGGGCCTGCAGATCGGCTGTGCCGCAGGCTTCGCCCTGCTCCAGCGCTTGTCGCGCCAGCTCGATCACGAACAGCGGGTTGCCGCCCGTGCGCTTGTGCAGATGCTGCGCCAACGCACCGGCTTGGTCCGTGCGCGGCGCCGCATCCATCGCCGCCAGTAGCGCCTGCACGCCCGACAGCGACAGCCGGGGCAGCTCCATGCGCTGCGCCCTGTGCTGCGCTTGTGCCTGCGTCACCGCGTTATCCAGCACCGCCTGGACCTCCGCGCTGCGGTGCGCCATCAACAGGGCCGGGGCGCGTTCGCCGGCAACGGCTGCGCTTTCCAGCAAGGACGAAAACGCCGCCTGCGACGCCGCATCGGCGTACTGCACATCGTCCAGCACCAGCACCCGCACCCCCGCATCGCCCAGGCGCGCGAACCAGTGCCGCAGCGCCGCGTGCAGCCGTGGCGCCGACAGCGCCGCTTCGCTCGGCTTGACCTCGGCAAAGGCCAACGGCGCCAGGCGGGCCAGCTCGACCTGCTCGGCCATGCCGACGCGGGGCCTGCGCCGCGGCTGGACCTCCTGCAGCAGTTGCGCCAGCGCCGCATACGGCTCCTGTTCGAGTGCAGCATGCAGCGCCACATGCTCCGTCTGACCTTCAGTCATCGCCGCCAGCCGACGCAACAGCCGCGTCTTGCCCACCCCAGGCTCACCCTGCACCACCACATGCACGCCTTGCCCGAGCGCCGCCCGTGCTTGGGCCAACACCGCTTCACGTTCGACGAGTGGCTGGCGCGCTGCAGCAGATGGTGTCGTAGGCTCTTCGGCGTCTGGCCCTGGCAACGGCTGCCCTCCTTGAGTGGCGCCCAAGGCCTGCTGCTGGAGAATGCGCAACTGCACCATGCGCGTCTGCTCGCCGGGCAGCACGCCCAGGTGCTGCTTGAACAGCGCTTTGCAGTCCTCGTACGCGGACAGTGCCGCCGCGCGGTCGCCTGCGCGCGCCAGCACCTCCATCAGCCGCCGATGCTGATGCTCGCTCAACGGATCGAGTTGCACGCAGGCTCTGGCCAGCGCCATGGCGCGAGCGTGCCGCGCGAGGGCGAACGCTTCGGTCAATGCCTCGCCCAGTTGTGCGAGTTGCGCTTGCTTCAGCCGCTTGCGCGCGCTCCCCAACCAGGCAAGCAGATCCTCGCCCGCGTGGGCCTCCACGCCGGCTTCGGCCAGCAGTTCGCAGCGTGCGGCTCCGCCTGCCGCCAATGCGGCCAGCACCGCATCGGCGTCGTGCAACTCGACTTGCGCCAGCGACCCGTCGAGTTCCAGGTGCTCTGTTCCCACCAGCAGCTCGCTGCCGAACCGCTGGTTGATGCGGTGCGTCAACACCCTCAGGTTGCTGCGCGCCTGCGCGGGGTCGGACTCTGGCCACAGCAGCGCCGACATCCGCCGCCGATCCGCACGGCCTTCCAGCACGACCCAGGCCAGCACCACCGCCGCATTGCCCTTCAGCTCGCAGCCCATTCCCGAGCGGCTGATCATCGTGACCGACGATCCCACGCGCAGCCTCGAAGGTATCCGCACTTCCAACCCACTAGGCACTCTCGCATTCACGTAGCTGCTCCTCGCGTACTGCTTGCTAGGTGCGACGCATTCTGAATGTGGACAAGCGCAAGTTCGGCGGCCGACTTGCTTCATCGGTAACCATTTCGCAGTTGTCGAAGGGCGGGTTAGACGCGGGACTGCACTCGAGCGACCGCCCGACCTCACCCCCGCCTCAAGCCACGCGCCGCCCCGCGCGCCACACCTCGCGCACTGCGGGCACGTTGCCGAGGTTGACCACGCGCACGAGGTCGCCGCGCAGGCCGGGGTGGATTTCGCCGCGGTCGTGCAGGCCGCAGGCGCGCGCGGGCCGCGAGCTGACGAGCGCCACGGCCTCGCTCGGCGAGTAGCCGGCGTCTTCGCGCAGCCGCCACGCCGCCTGCAGCAGGCTCGACGGCACGTAGTCGCTCGACAGCGCATCGAGTACGCCCTCGCGCGCCAGGTCGAGCGCGGCGACGTTGCCCGAGTGCGAGCCGCCGCGCACGACGTTGGGCGCGCCGGCCACCGTCGCCAGGCCCTGTTCGCGCGCGCGCCGTGCGGCGGCCATCGTCGTCGGGAACTCGCTCATCGACGCGCCGAGGGCCAGCGCTTCATCGACATGCGCCGGCGTCGTGTCGTCGTGCGTGGCCAGCGCGATTTGGTGCTGGCGCGCGAAACTGCGCGAACCAGTCGCGGTTGGGCTGCGCATGTTCGGCCTGGCGCTGCGGCGCGAGCTGAAGTTCGCGCTCGAACTGGGCCTCGCTCCAGCCCTTCTTGCCGGTGTAGTAGATGCGCGCGAAATCGATGTCCGTCCATTGCCGCTGGCCCGGCGTGTGGTCCATCAGCGAGATCAGCGCCAGGCGGCGGTGCCCCGCAAACGGCTCGAACAGCTCGCGGGCGTTGCCCGCCGGCAGCTCGCAGCGCACGTGGATCAGGTGGTCGGCGCGCAGCACGCCGGCGCTCTCCAGGCGGTCGAGCACGGCCAGCAGCGCGCTCTGGTCGTGCGAGCGAAAGCCGTCGCCGTAGGGGTCGCCGACGCCGATCGCGTCGAGCACGGTCGTGATGCCGGCGGCGGCGATCTCGGCGTCGTGCGATTGCATCGCGCTTTCCATCGGAAAGGTGACCTTGGGCCGCGGCATCACGTGGCGCTCGAGGTTGTCGGTGTGCACCTCCACCAGGCCCGGCAGCAGCCAATCGCCTTGCAGGTCCTGCGCCCGCGCCAGCGCGCTCGGCGACTCGCTCACGTCGGCGATGTAGCCGTCGCGCACGACGACGGTGGCATCGTTCAGCACTTCGTTGGCGAGCACGACGCGGGCGTGCGTCAGCACGAGTTCATGCTTCATCGTGCACGCCACTCTCGGTCAGGCGCACGCAGCGTGTGGCCACCGCGGCGCGCACCTCTTCGTCGTGAAAGATGCCGACCACCGCCGCGCCGCGGTCACGCGCCTGCTCGATGAGCTCGATGACGACGCGCCGGTTGGCCGCGTCGAGCGACGCCGTCGGCTCATCGAGCAGCAACAGGCGCGACGGCACGACGAGGCCGCGCGCGATGTTGACGCGCTGCTGCTCGCCGCCGGAAAACGTGGCCGGCGGCAGCGACCACAGCGGCTTGCGGCAGGTTCAGGCGCGCGAACAGTGTCGCCGCGGCGTCGCGCGCCGCCGCGGCGCCGGCCGGCTCGGCGTCGAGGTCTTCGATTGCTTCGGCAGCGCCATCGCCGTCTTGCGCTTCGAGCGCGCGCTCGGCCACGATGTCGAGCGCCGAAACGCGCGGCAGCGCACGCAGGAACTGGCTGACGTAGGCGATGTCGCGGCGCCGCAGTTCGCGCAGTTGCTGCGGCGACGCAGCGCCGAGTTCGATCGCGCCGCGGTGCGATTGCAGCCACGCCGCGCCGCTGTCGATGCCGTAGTTGCCGTAGAGGCACTTGATGAGCGTGCTCTTGCCCTGGCCCGACGGGCCGACCAGGGCCACGCATTCGCCGGCGTCAACGTCGAGCGAGACGTCGTGCAGCACCTGCAGCTCGGCGCCGCCGCGCAGGTGCAGCGTGAAACGTTTGTGCAGGCGCGTGACGCGCAGCACCGGCTCGGCAGGTTGCGCGTCACGCTTCATGGCGCCACCACCGACGAGACGAGCAGTTGCGTGTAGGCGTGCTGCGGGTCGTCGAGCACGCGGTCGGTCAGGCCCTGCTCGACGATCGCGCCGTGGCGCATGACGACGGTGCGGTGCGCGAGCAGCCGCGCCACGCCGAGGTCGTGCGTCACGATCACGGCCGCGAGGTGCATGCGCGCGACGAGCAGGCGGATCAGGTCGAGCAACTTCGCCTGCACCGAGACGTCGAGCCCCGAGGTCGGCTCGTCCATCAGCACCAGGCGCGGCCGCGTCACCAGGTTGCGCGCGATCTGCAGGCGCTGGCGCATGCCGCCGGAAAAGTCGCGCGGTGCGTCGTCGATGCGCGCGGTGTCGAGCTCCACCCGCTGCATCCAGCGCTGTGCCCGCGTGCGCAAGCGTCCGTAGTGGCGAATGCCCTGGCCCATCAGCCGCTCGCTGACGTTGGCGCCGGCGCTGACGTCCAGTCGCAGCCCGTCGCCGGCCTGCTGCTCGACATAACCCCACTCGGTGCGCGCGAGCAGGCGGCGTTCGCGCTCGGACAGCGCGTGCACGTCGAGCCAGTGGCCGGCGGCGTCGCGGTAGTGCACGCTGCCGGCCGTCGGCGCCAGGCGGCCGGCGATGCAGCGCAGCAGCGTCGTCTTGCCGGAACCCGATTCGCCGACGACGGCGATCACCTCGCCGGCATGCACGTCGAGCGCCGCCGAACGCACGGCGAAGGCGCCGTCGCGCGCGCCGTCGAAGCGATAGGAGAGGTCGTGAATGCGCAGCAGCGCGCTGTCGTGGCGGCTCGTCACGCGCTCGCCTCGCGCTGCTCGCGGCACCAGTCGGTGTCGGAGCAGGTCCACAAGCGCTCGCCGCCGTCGCGCAGCACTTCGTCGAGAAAGCTCGTCGTGCAGCCGCACAGCGTGCAGGCATGTTCTTGCCTGGGAATCGCGAACGGGTGGTCTTCGAAGTCCAGGCTCTTAACGCTGGTGAACGGCGGCACCGCGTAGAGGCGCTTCTCGCGGCCGGCGCCGAAGAGTTGCAGCGCCGGCATGCGGTCCATCTTCGGGTTGTCGAAGCTCGGGATCGGCGAGGGCGACATCACGTAGTGATCATCGATACGCACCGGATGGTCGTAGCTGGCATCGATGCGGCCCCAGTGCGCCACGTCTTCGTAGAGCTTGACGTTGATCAGCGCGTACTCCTGCGCTGCGTGCAGCTTCTGCGTTTCGGCGCGCCGCGGCTCCAACTTGTACAGCGGCTCGGGCTGCGGCACCTGATAGACGAGGATCTGGTCTTCGGTCAACGGCCGCTCGGGGATGCGGTGCCGCGTCTGGATCAGCGTTGCCTCGGCCGTGCGCTCGGTGCTGGTCACGCCGGTCGTGCGCTCGAAGAACTGGCGGATGTTGACGGCGTTGGTGGTGTCGTCCGAGCCCTGGTCGATGACCTTCAACACATCGTCGCGGCCGATCACCGCCGCCGTGACCTGGATGCCGCCGGTGCCCCAGCCGTAGGCCAGCGGCATCTCGCGCGAGCCGAACGGCACCTGGTGGCCGGGCAGGGCCACGGCTTTCAGGATGGCGCGGCGGATCATGCGTTTGGTGCGCTCGTCGAGATACGCGAAGCTGTAGCCTTCAGAACGTCGTCGTCATGGCGTCACCGCCAATGCTTCTTCACGCGCGACATGCTCGGCCTGCGTCTGCACCTGCGCGCGCAGCGTGCGGATCAACTGCAGCTCCGACTCGAAGGTCACGTAGTGCGGCAGCTTCAGGTGCTGCACGAAACCCGACGCTTCGACGCTGTCGCCCTGCGGCAGGACGAACTCCTGCTGCTGCGCCGGGCTCGTGCACAGCTCGCCGAACTCGTCGGCGCGCAGCGCGCGATCGACCAGCGACATCGCCATCGCCTTGCGCTCGGCATGGCCGAAGACCAGGCCGTAGCCGCGCGTGAACTGCGGCGGCACGGTGGCGCTGCCGACGAACTGGTGGACCATCTGGCATTCGGTGAGCTCGATCTCGCCGATCTCTACGGGGAAGTCGAGCTCGTCGGGGATCAGCTCCACGGCCACCGTGCCGACGCGGATGTCGCCGGTGAACGGATGCGAGTGCGCGTAGCCGCGTTGCGTCGAGTAGCCCAGGCCGAGCACCCAGCCCTCGTCGGCGCGCGCCAGCATCTGCAGGCGGCCGCAGCGCGGCAGCGGATAGGCGGGTGGGTCGCGCGTGATGTCCAGCGGCGGCGGGTCGCCGGGGCTCGGCGTGCCCGGCTCGACGAGGCCTTCGTCGATCAGGCCTTGCAAGGCATGCGGCGCGGCGGGTGCTGCGCTTGCTTCGCTCGGCGTGATCGCTGGCGCGGGGGTGGCCTCGTTGCGCAGCAGCGAGAAGTCGAGCAGGCGCTGCGTGTAGTCGAACGTCGGCCCGAGCAGTTGACCGCCCGGCAGATCCTTGAAGATCGCCGAGACGCGGCGTTGCAGGCGCATCGCGCCGGTCTGCACCGGCTCGGTGAAGGCCAGGCGCGGCAGCGTCGTGCGGTAGGCGCGCAGCAGGAACGCGGCTTCGGTGGCGTCGCCCATCGCCTGCTTGAGCGCGAGTGCGGCGAGCTCCGGGTCGTAGAGCGAGCCCTCGGCCATCACGCGTGCGACCAGCAGGCGAAGTTGGTTCGAGATTTGCGCGACGTCGAGTTCGGGTAGCGCCGTGTCGCCGCGCCGCGCGGCAGCGAGCAATGCACGCGAGGCTTCGATCGCGCGCTCACCGCCTTTGACTGCGATGTACATCTCAGCGGTCCAACGCCACGCGCGTGCTGCGCGGCAGCGCGGCCAGCCAGCGGCCGCTGGCCAGGAACAACTCGAAGCCCTGCGGAAAGCGCGGCGACAGGCCGATGCGGTAGCGCCAGAACGACGTTGGCACATGCGACACGGCCAACAGGCGCTCGTCTTCGATGCCCGGCCCGCGCAAGTCCAGCGTCGCGCGCGGGGTCGTCGCTGCGATGCGCTGCGGCTCATCGGCGCCGGCGAGCGCCGGCACTTCGATGATCAGCGTGCCGCCGCGCTGCGGCGCCTCGTCGCTGCCCAGATCGATCGCTTCCCACTGTGACGGCGCCATTTCCGCCGCCCGCACGACCGTGAAGGCAGCGTTCTCGCCCGGCAGCGCCGGCCGCACGCCGGTGTGAAAGCGCAGCCAGGCGTGCGCCGTGTCGCTGGCCAGGCTGCCGTGCAGGCGCAGCGTGCACTCGGCATCGAGCAGCGTCAGCAACAGCGCCGCCGTGGCCTCGGCCATCGGCGCCCGGCCTTCACAGGCTGCGGGCACTTGCAAGCCGGCGGTGGCCACCCGGGGCAGGGCGCAGAGGCGCCCCGGATTCGACAAGGCTTGCAGCGCGGTACGAAAGCAGGCTTGCGTGCCGTGCACGGCATCGCGCAGGCCGCTGCCGACGTTGGCCAGCGCAGCGCTCATCAGGCCCGCTCCGGCTGGAGCGTGTAGAAGTCCACCTTGGTGGCTTGCGGTGCGCGCGGTCTCGGCGCGACGCCGGGCGCCGACCTCCGCCAGGAGCGGCTGCAAGATGCCGTGCTGGATCGCTTCGTGAAGCAGCGGCTGCTGCAGCATCGCGTCCAGCTCGGCCATGCGGCGCGCGCGCGGTGCGTCGCGGCCCAGGCAGTAGCCGATACCGACCGAAGGTGTCGGCACGCCCTGGCGCAGCCGCACGACGCAACGTGTCAACGTCGCCTCGCCGAGATTGAAGCGATCGCCCGTGGCGTCGATGCGCGCACGGACCATCGTCAACCCGACCTCGGGTTCGCGCAACGTCTCGAACAGGTGCTGTCCCACGGCATCGTCCGACAGCCCGAGCAGCTCCGCGCGCGGCGCGTGCGCCAGTGTGGCGAGCCAGGCGCGGCGAGCGGTGTCTGATGCAAGGGTCACGGCGATGTCATCGGGTCCGTTCTAGGATCGAGCAGTGTCGGCAAACTGCGTGACAACTTCTTGACCGAACCCGCGATACCCCGCTACGCGATTTATTGGGTTCCGGTGCGCGAGCATCCGCTGTGGCAGGCGGGTTGCACCTGGCTCGGTCGCGACCCCGAAAGCGCCGACCCAGGCTGTGCACCGCCCTACGCGTCGGCGCCGTGGCGCTACGGTTTTCATGCCACGCTGAAGGCGCCGATGCGCCTGCGCGAGGGCCTGTCCGAAGGGGCGTTCCTGACTCAGGTGCAACGGTTCGCGCAGGCACGGCAGTCATTCGCGCTGCCGAGTCTGGCCGTGTCGAGCCTGGCGGAGTTCATCGCGCTGCGGCCGCTCGATGCGATCGCCCCCATGCACCCGCTGCGGGCGTTGGCCGATGCCTGCGTGAGCGAACTCGACACCTTTCGCAAGCCGCTTTGCCCGGCCGAACTCGAGGCTCGCGGCGCAGCGGTTGAAGATGCGGGCGGTATGGCCGCTCTGCGGCGCTGGGGCTACCCTCATGTCTTCGATGGTTGGCGTTTTCACATGACGCTCAGCGACGCGGGCCGAAGCGCGGACGCCTGCCTATTGGCCCAAGCGCGGCGCCACTTCGAGGTGCCCTTGGCGGCGCCCATCGAGGTCAACGCGATTGCCGTGTTCCGTGAGAACGCTGCGGGTGTGCCGTTCAACCTGCTATGCCGTCTGCCGTTGGCAGGCTGTTGCCGAGCGAAGGGCGGCCCCGCGGCGTATTGCTGCCAGCGCTCATTGACGAACTGGGTCAAGCAGCCGGATGCGCTGCGCGAGACCTATGAGGCCCCTGGGTGATCGCGGGCGAGGTGCGGTTGCACGAGATCGTTGGCTTCAATGCAACACCGATACGACATGGAAGCTCCAGCAGTCGAATACCGTCACAACTTTCCACTCGACCCGATCGACGTGGTTCGCGTATTTGATCTCTCCGGTATCAAGCGCCCGACAAGCGATCTCCCCAGAATCGCCCGCATGTTCGCCGCACCGAGCTTGACGTTGTCCGCATGGGTATCAGGAGGACTGGTAGGACTCAGCCGGTCACTTACCGACTATGCGTATTGCTGCTACCTATCCGATCTTGCGGTCGACAAGGACTACCAAGGCTTGCGAATCGGACGAGAATTGATTCAACGCACACAGGCGATCGTTGGCGATGAAGTGACGCTCATCTGCTGTCTGCTCCAGGCGCTATGTCTTACGACCCTACTCTCGGCTTCCAGCAAGCTGAAAACGCGTTTGTCATCCGGCGCAAGCAGTGAGGCCTTAACCCTTTGGTTAAGAGCGACCACCAACAGCGTGGCGCGCCGGCTGTTGGTGTCGCCTTACCTCAAACGATCAACTGCGGCCAGCACATGCAATCACGGGCCAGTCGGCGCAGCCCACGCCGAAGCGGTCAGCACGGGGTTGACCGGTGCCACGTCAGGACCTCGACCACCAAGGAGCTTTTTGATGACCACTGCCCCCACCCTGCAGAGCCTGATCGCCGACCGCTGGATCGGCCGCTCGGCCGCCGCTGCGCTCAAAAGTGCGGTCAACGGCAAGACCGTTTATCACACGCATTCGGAAGGCATCGACTTTGCCGAGGCCCTGCACCACGCACGCACCACCGGTGGCCCCGCGCTGCTGGCGCTCGACTTCCAGCAACGTGCAGCACGCCTGAAGGCACTGGCGTCGTACCTGATCGAACACAAAGAGAAGCTCTATCCGATTTCGGCGCACACCGGTGCCACCCGGGCCGACGGCTGGGTCGACATCGAGGGCGGCGCGGGCACGCTGTTCGCATACGCTTCAGTCGGCGCCGGCGAATTGCCTTCGGGCAACGTCGTGCACGAAGGTCCGGCCATGCCTCTGGGCAAGAAGGGCGGCTTCGCCGGCACGCACATCCTGGTGCCGCGCGGTGGCGTCGCGGTGCACATCAATGCCTTCAACTTCCCGATTTGGGGGCTGTTGGAGAAGTTCGCTCCGACCTTCCTGGCCGGCATGCCGTGCATCGCCAAACCCGCCACCGCAACGAGCTACCTGACCGAAGCTGCGGTGCGTTTGATGCACGAGTCGGGACTTCTGCCGCCGGGCAGCTTGCAACTGGTCATCGGCGGCACCGGCGATCTGCTCGACCGCTTGGGCGGGCAGGACATCGTCACCTTCACCGGCTCGGCCGACACCGCCGCCAAGCTGCGCGGCAACGCCAACCTGATTGCGCGCTCGGTGCCGTTCAACGCCGAGGCCGACTCGCTGAACTGCGCCATCCTCGCGCCCGACGTGACGCCCGACGACGAGGAGTTCGATCTCTTCGTCAAGGAGGTGGCGCGCGAGATGACGGGCAAGGCCGGGCAGAAGTGCACCGCGATCCGGCGCGCGATCGTGCCGCGGCAGCATCTCGAGGCGGTGGCAGAGCGGCTGAAGGCGAGGCTGGCGAAAGTCGTCGTCGGAGACCCGTCGGTCGAGGGCGTGAAGATGGGACCGCTGGCCAGTCGCGCCCAGCAAGCCGACGTGGCCGAGCGCGTCGCTCTGCTCGCCAAGGCCGGCGAGGTGGTGTTCGGCGCGGAGAAGTCGTTCGCGCCCATAGGGGACGGCACAGCGGAAGGCGCGTTCTTCTCACCGACTCTGCTGCTGGCCCGCGACGCATCGCGCGCCGACGCGGTGCACGACATCGAAGCCTTCGGGCCGGTCAGCACGCTGATGCCCTACGGCGACATCGACGAGGCGATCGCGCTGGCCGCGCGCGGCAAGGGCAGCCTGGTCAGCACCTTGGTGACGCGCGATCCGCGCATCGCCGCGCGCGTGGTGCCGGCCGCGGCGGCGTGGCATGGCCGCATCCACATCCTCGACCGCGAGGCCGCGGTCGAATCGACCGGCCACGGCTCACCGCTGCCGCAGCTCAAGCACGGTGGCCCCGGGCGCGCCGGCGGCGGCGAGGAGCTCGGCGGCCTGCGCGCCGTCAAGCACTACCTGCAGCGCACCGCGGTGCAGGGCTCGCCGACGATGCTGGCGGCGGTGACGGGCGAGTACGTGCGCGGCGCGAAGGTCCAGGAAGAGGCCCTGCATCCATTCCGCAAGTGGTTCGACGAGCTGAACATCGGCGACTCGCTGCTGACGCATCGGCGCACCGTCACCGACGCCGACATCGTGGCCTTCGGCGGCATCTCGGGCGACTTCTTCTACATGCACTTCGACGACATCGCCGCGAAGGAAACGCCGTTCGGTAAGCGCATCGCGCATGGCTACTTTGTGCTCTCGGCAGCGGCGGGCCTGTTCGTGTCGCCGGCGAAAGGGCCGGTGCTCGCCAACTACGGGCTGGACACGCTGCGTTTCATCAAGCCGGTGGGTATCGGCGACACGATCCAGGCGCGCCTGACCTGCAAGCGCAAGATCGACCGGCCCGCGAGGAAGGACCAGCCCGCGCAAGGCGTGGTGGCGTGGGACGTGCAAGTCACCAACCAGGATGGCGAACTGGTCGCCAGCTACGACATCTTGACCCTGGTGCTGAAGCGCCCCACCACATCATGACTCGGCGTTAACGGTAACATCGAGCGCATGCCTTCCGCAAAGTCCGCGTCAGCGACGAGCTCAACTCTGCGCTCGAAACGTCGTTCCACCAGCGTGACCGTGCACGATGTCGCGCTGATTGCGGGCGTCTCTGCGATGACCGTTTCGCGCGCGGTCAACACACCTGAGGCCGTTCCCGAAGCGACCTTGGCCAAGGTGCAGGCGGCGATTGCCAAGACCGGCTATGTGCCTAACCTGCTGGCTGGCGGCTTGCGCTCGAGCAAAAGCCGTCTCGTGGCCGCACTGATTCCCACGCTGACGGGCCCGGTCTTCAACGAAACCGTCCAGGCACTGATCGTTGCCCTGGGCGAGCGCGGCTATCAGTTGATGCTCGGACAAAGCGGATACGCCGAGTCGCATGAAGACGAACTCCTGCGCGCCATCATCGGGCGACGTCCCGACGGCATCGTGCTGACCGGTGTGAACCACTCGGACGAGGCGCGGCGCAGGCTGATGGTGGCCGGCATTCCTGTGGTCGAAACCTGGGACCTGACGCCGACCCCGATCGACATGCTGGTCGGCTTCTCGCACACCGCCGTCGCCGAGGCTGTGTGCCGCCGTCTCCATTCGGGCGGCCGGCGGCGCTTGGCGGTGATTGGCGCCGACGACGAGCGTTCGCGGCGGCGCACCGCGGCCTTTCTTGCTGCGGCCCGCAGCCTGCACTTGCCAAAGCCGGCTGTGCATCAGGTCTCGGCCCCCGCGATGATGGACGGTGGCCGCGGCGGGCTGCGTTCGATACTGACGCAGCAGCCGGACATCGACGGGGTGTTCTGCAGCTCCGACCTGCTGGCCTTGGGTTTGCTGACCGAGGCGTTGGTGCTGGGCATCAAGGTGCCGGAACGACTGGCGGTGATTGGTTTCGGCGACATCTACTTCGCGCGCGACCTGCACCCCGCGCTGACCACGGTGCGCATCGACGGCACCCGCATGGGCCAAGAGGCGGCACGCTGCATCGTCGATCGGGTCGAAGGCCGTGCCGTGCCCGAGCGCGTGATCGACATCGGCTTCACGATCGTCGAGCGCGCCAGCGCCTGAAGGCAGCGCTCGCACGGTCTAGGGTTTGTACTTATGTCGGCGGTGTTGACGACCATCGTGGTAACGTTAACAATAATTCATGTTAACGATACCAATTAGGCGTTCTCATGACTGACTTCCCCGACCGCTTGACCCATGCCGAATCCAATGTCCTCACGTTGGTCGCGTCGGGGCTTTCGAATCAGCAGATCGCGCAGTCGATGTCGATCACGGTCGGCACGATCAAGTCGCACCTGCATCGAACCTACGAAAAGCTGGACGCGCGAAATCGGCTCGACGCTGTTGCCAAGGCGCGCGCTCGCGGCCATCTCATGGCCCCGGTGGATTCCCTAGCGGCGCAGAAAACATAACTTTCGATAGATGCCGCCGCCTGCGCCGCAAACCACCATTGCCGACGCGATAGATCGAAGCAAGCATGCCATCTGCAAACAACCAGACCGTTCTCAGCGCACGCGAAGTTGAAGTGCTTGGGCGCTGCAGCCGCGGGTTGAGCAACAAGGAGATCGGCGACCAGCTCGCAGTCACCGAGGGCACGGTCAAGGGTCACCTGGTTCACGTCTATCGCAAGTTGAACGTGCGCAACCGCACCGGCGCGGTTGCCAAGGCGCGGCAAATGGGGCTGCTGAAGTGATGAGAAACGACCCCCAACACTGAACGTCCGGAGCACCTCATGCCCACCCCGCTGATCACCGGCCTTCAAGTCATCCCCGTCGCTGGGCGCGACAGCATGCTGCTCAACCTCAGCGGCGCCCATGGGCCGTTCTTCACGCGCAACATCGTGATCCTGACCGACAACGCGGGTCGCACCGGTGTCGGCGAAGTGCCGGGCGGCGAGAAGATCCGCCAGACCCTCGAAGATGCACGCGAGTTGCTGGTCGGCCGAGCGGTCGGCGACCACCTGCGCATCCTGCAGCAGGCGACGGCCAAGTTCGCCGATCGCGATGCCGGTGGGCGCGGGCTGCAGACCTTCGACCTGCGCATTGCGATCCATGCGGTCACTGCGCTCGAGTCGGCGTTGCTCGACCTGCTCGGTCAGCATCTCGAGGTGCCGGTCGCTGCATTGCTCGGCGAAGGCCAGCAACGCAGCAAGGTCGAGATGCTCGGCTACCTGTTTTTCATCGGCGACCGCACCAAGACCGATCTGCCCTACGTCACCGACCCCGGCGCCAAGGATGCCTGGTCGCGCGTGCGTCACGAAGTCGCAATGACGCCGCAGTCCGTGGTGCGGCTGGCCGAAGCCGCCTACGAGCGCTACGGCTTCAACGATTTCAAGTTGAAGGGCGGCGTGCTGCGCGGCGAGGACGAAGTGGCTGCCGTCACCGCGCTGCACGAACGCTTTCCGCAGGCCCGCGTCACGCTCGACCCGAACGGCGGCTGGCTGTTGACGGACGCCATCCGCCTGATGCGCGATGCCCGCGACGTGGTGGCCTACGCCGAAGACCCTTGTGGCGCCGAAGACGGTTTCTCGGGCCGCGAAGTGATGGCCGAATTCCGCCGCGCCACCGGGCTGCCGACAGCCACCAACATGATCGCGACCGACTGGCGCCAGTTGAGCCATGCCTTGTCGCTGCAGTCGGTGGACATTCCGCTCGCCGACCCGCATTTCTGGACCATGGCCGGCTCGGTGCGGGTGGCCCAGACCTGCCGCGACTGGGGCCTGACCTGGGGCTCGCATTCGAACAACCACTTCGACGTCTCGCTGGCGATGTTCACCCATGTCGGCGCTGCGGCGCCGGGCAAGGTGACGGCGATCGACACGCACTGGATCTGGCAGGACGGGCAGCGCCTGACGAAAGAGCCCTTGCAGATCAAGGGCGGCTTCGTCTCGGTGCCGAAGAAGCCGGGCCTGGGCATCGAGCTCGACATGATCGAAGTCGAGAAGGCGCATCAGCTCTACAAGCAACACGGCCTGGGTGCGCGCGACGATGCGATGGCGATGCAGCACCTGATCCCGAACTGGAAGTTCGATCCCAAGCGCCCCGCGCTTGTCCGATGAAGCGGCCTTGCCTGGTGCGCTGACTTTCACGTTGATCGGATTCAAACCATGACCACGCCCTACACCGCGTTTCCGAACAGCTTTCGCCAGAACCTGCGCGCCGGCCAGCGACTGATCGGCTGCTGGTGCTCGCTGGGCAGCCCGATCACCACCGAAGTGCTCGGCGTGGCCGGCTTCGACTGGATCCTGCTCGACGCCGAACACGCGCCCAACGACGTGCTCAGCCTGATTCCGCAACTGATGGCCTTGAAGGACAGCGCCAGCGCGCCGGTCGTGCGGCCATCGTCGAACGACGTCGTCGAGATCAAGCGCCTGCTCGATGCGGGCTTCCACAACTTCCTGATTCCCTACCTCGAGAGCGCCGACGAGGCCCGGCGCGCGGTGGCCGCGACGCGCTACCCGCCAGCGGGCGTGCGCGGCGTCTCGGTCTCCCAGCGCAGCAACCGCTATGGCAGCGTCACTGACTACTTCAAGATCGTCAACGACAACATCGCGGTGATGCTGCAGATCGAGAGCCGCGCGGGTGTGGCCGCTGCCGCTGAAATCGCGGCGGTCGATGGTGTCGATGGCCTGTTCATCGGCCCGTCGGATCTGGCGGCCGGGTATGGCCACCTCGGCAACCCCACCCACCCCGAAGTGCAGGCCGCGATGGCGGCGGTGTTCGCTGCGGCCAAGGCCAGTCGGCAAGCCGGTGGGCATCCTCTCGCCGGTCGAGGCCGACGCCAGGCGATATCTTGAAATGGGTGCGAGCTGCGTGGCCGTCGGCAGCGACCTGGGTGTACTGCGCATGGGCACGCAGGCGCTCGCCGACAAATATCGCAGCCCGGGTGCGGCGGCGATCGCCGCGCAGTATTGAAGCGTCGTGGTGACGAGATGAGCCGACGCCTGCCCATTGCCGTGCATTGCGCCATCGACGCACGCAACACCACCGGCGAATCGCCGCTGTGGTCGGCGCGCGAAGCGGCCCTGTACTGGGTCGATATCCCGCACGGTGTGGTTCATTGCTGGCAGCCAGAGACCGGAACGCGCCGCCAGTGGACCTTGCCGGCGGCCGTCGGCAGCATCGGCTTGCGCGAGAGCGGCGGGCTCGTCGTCGCGTTGCGCACTGGCTTCCATCTCTTCGATTTGCAGACCGAAGCGCTGACCTTTGTGAGCCACCCCGAACCCGATTTGCAGACCAACCGTCTCAACGACGGCAAGGTTTCGCCGGAAGGGCGTTTCTGGGCCGGCACGATGGACGAGCGCGCCGACAAGCAGCCGATCGGCAGCCTGTACCGGCTCGACGCCGACCACCGCTGCACGCGCATGTCGGGCGAGGTCAAGGTCTCCAACGGTCTGGCGTGGAGCCCTGACGGCGACACGATGTACCACTCGGATTCGCGTGGCGGGGCGATCTTTCGTCACACATACGACGCCGAGACAGGCGCCATCGGCGAGCGTGAAGTCTTCGTGCGCATGCAGCCCGA
Source organism: uncultured beta proteobacterium (assembly GCA_963816315.1). GTDB lineage: Bacteria > Pseudomonadota > Gammaproteobacteria > Burkholderiales > Burkholderiaceae_C > CADEEN01. The sequence goes on along the minus strand of CAWFJZ010000039.1, from coordinate 159,595 downwards.
GTGGGGACGCCCGGATGGCGGGGCGACGGACGAAGAGGGCTGCTATTGGAGCTGCGGCGTCGGGGCAGGGCGGATCAACCGCTTCAGCGTCGGCGGCAAACTGATCGGCTTCGTTGACATGCCGATCCAGCATCCGACGATGCCTTGCTTCGGCGGGCCCGACGGCCGCACGATGTACGTGACCTCGCACTGCGAGAACTATTCGGCCGAAGACCTGGCCCGCACGCCGCAGGCCGGCGGCGTCTTCATGCTCGAACCCGGCGTCGCCGGCGCCCCGGCCGCTTACTACCAAGGATGATGCCCATGACCAAGGTCGCGCTGTCGGGTGCCTCGGGCAACATGGGCCGCATGCTGCGCGTCGAGCTGCCCAAGCTTGGCGTCGATCTTCGCAGCGCCGGCGGCAGGACGCCGCTGGTACCGCTGCGCGCGGGCGAAGACGTGATGCACGGCGACCTGCGCGATCCGGCCACGGTCGATCGTCTGCTGCAGGGCGTCGATGTGCTGATCCACCTGGCCGGCACGAGCGTCGAGAAGCCCTTGCCGGAAATCATCGAGAACAACCTCGTCGCGCTGCACCAGGTCTATGAAGGCGCGCGCCGCAACAAGGTGCGGCGCATCGTCTTCGCCAGCTCGAACCACGCCTTCGGCATGCACTCGGTCGATGCCAAGCTCGAACTCGATGCACCGTTCCGTCCCGACGGCTTCTACGGCCTATCCAAAGCCTGGGGCGAATTGATGGCGCGCATGTACTGGGACAAACACGGCATCGAGGGCATTGCGCTGCGCATCGGTAGCTGCGAGAAGGAACCAGCGAACTTCCGCCATCTCAGCACCTGGTTCGGCCACGGCGACACGGTACGGATGGTGATGGCTTGCATCCAGGCCCCGGCGGTCGGCTACCTCGCCGTGTGGGGCGTGTCCGACAACGACCGCAGCTACTGGACGCCGAATGCGGCTGAGAGCATCGGCTACCAGCCCCAGCAGAACGCCGAGAGCCACGCCGCCGCGATCCTGCAGCAGAAGAACCCGCTCGATCCGATTGCCCAGCAGTACCAGGGCGGCGCGTTCGTGACGATCGATTTCACCCCCAACGAAGCGCGCATCCGCTGAACGCGGGCGCCATCACCTCACACCCAAGGAGACAGCATGAACATTCGACCGGCTCACTTGCCCGCAGCGATCGCCATCGCAGCGTTGGCCTTCATCGGCAGCGTCGCCCAAGCCACCGAGTTCCGCTCGGCCGACACGCACAACGCCGACGACTACCCGACGGTGTTGGCGGTCAAGAAGATGAGCGAGTTGCTCGAGAGCAAGAGCGGCGGTAAGCACAAGATCAAGGTCTTCAACAAGGGCGCGCTCGGCAGCGAGAAGGAGACGATCGACCAAGTCAAGATCGGCGCGCTCGACCTGACGCGCGTCAACGTCGGCCCGATGAACCAGATCTGCCCGCTGACGCAGGTGCCGACGATGCCCTTCCTGTTCGACAGCATCGCGCAGATGCGCAAGGCGCTCGACGGCCCGGTCGGCGAAGAGATTCTCAAGAGCTGCGAATCGGCCGGCTTCATCGGCCTGGCCTTCTACGACAGCGGCGCGCGCTCGATCTACGCCAAGAAGCCGATCAAGACCGTGGCCGACGCCAAGGGCTTGAAGATCCGCGTGCAGCAATCCGACCTGTGGGTGGCGCTGGTCAGCGCGATGGGCGCCAATCCTTCGCCGATGCCCTATGGCGAGGTCTATACGGGTCTCAAGACCGGCCTGATCGACGCGGCCGAGAACAACATCCCGTCGTTCGACACGGCCAAGCATGTCGAGGCCGTCAAGTTCTACTCGAAGACCGAACACTCGATGGCGCCGGAAATCCTGGTGATGAGCAAGATCATCTACGACAAGCTGCCGCCGGCAGAGCAGGCCATGGTGCGCGCTGCGGCCAAGGAGAGCGTGGCCTTCGAGCGCCAGAAGTGGGACGAGCAGGAAGCCAAGTCGCTGGCCAACGTCAAGGCGCAGGGCGCCGAGATCGTCGAGGTGGACAAGAAGAGCTTCCAGGCGGTGATGGGGCCGGTGTACGAGAAGTTCATGACCACGCCGGACATGAAGCGGCTGGTCAAGGCTGCTCAAGAAACCAAGTAAAGCCCCTCCACCTCCGTTCGGGAGCTCGCCATGTACACCCGCCTGTGCGCCGGACTGTCCAAGCTCTGCCTGATGCTCGCCGTCGTCGGCTTGATCGGCGTGATCCTGTGCGTGCAGTGGCAGGTCTTCGGCCGCTACATCATGAACGACACGCCGACCTGGGCCGAAGCGCTGGCGCTGCTGCTGGTGCTGTTCGTCACCGCGTTCGGTCTCGCGGTCGGCGTGCGTGACGCGGGGCATATCGGGCTGGAGTCGATGGTGGCGTTGCTGCCCGAGACCTGGCAGCGACGCATCGAAATCCTGATTCACGCGCTGGTTGCGTTGTTCGGTGGCTTCATGGTCTATGGCGGCTGGATCTGGGCCGTGGCCAAGTGGGACGAGAAGAAGCCGATGCTGCCGGTAACCGACGGCATCGACTACGTGCCGCTGATCATCGCCGGCGTGCTGATCGTGCTGTTCTCGATCGAACACATCATCGCCAACATTCAGGGCAAGGAAGTGGTGCCGGCATGGAACTGACCGTCCTCGCAGTCAGCTTCACGCTGCTGCTGCTCATTGGGGTTCCGGTCGCGTTCGCGATCGGCCTGTCGTCGATCGCCACCATCCTCGCCGCCGGGCTGCCGCTCGCCGTCGTCTTCCAGAAGATGGTCGGCGGCATGCAGGTGTTCTCCTTCCTCGCCATTCCGTTCTTCGTCTTCGCCGGCGAGCTGATGCTCTACGGCGGCATCGCCGAGCGCATCGTGCGCTTCGCCAACTCGCTGGTCGGCCATGTGCGCGGCGGCCTCGGCATGAGCAACGTGCTCGGCTGCACGCTGTTCGGCGGCATCGTCGGCTCGCCGGTGGCCGACGTGTCCGCGATGGGCAGCGTGATGATCCCGCTGATGAAGAAGGAGGGCTACGACGCCGACTACGCGGTCAACGTCACGACCCACGCTTCGCTCGTCGGCGCGCTGATGCCGACCTCGCACAACCTGATCCTGTTCACGCTCGCCACGTCCGGCCTGGCCTCGGTGAGCGTGCTCGGGCTGATCCTGGCCGGCGTGGTACCGGCGCTGATCCTGACGCTGTGCAACCTCGGCGCCGCCTACTACGTGGCGAGGAAGCGCGGCTACGCGACGCGCGGCGCGTTTCCCGGTTGGGGTGCGGTGGGGCTGGCCTTCGCGGCTTCGCTGCCGGGGTTGTTGGTGGTCGTGATCATCCTGGTGGGCATCTTGTCGGGAGCGTTCACCGCCACCGAGTCGGCGGCGATCGCGGTGGCGTGGGCGCTGCTCGATGACCGTGCTCATCTACCGCAGCCTGTCGTGGCACAACTTCATCAAGGCCTGCGCGAAAGCCTGCAAGACCACCGGCGTCGTGCTGCTGCTGATCGGCATCTCGGCCGCGTTCGGCTACTTCCTCGCGCTCTACGAAGTGCCGCAGAAGACCGGCGAGCTGATGAAGGCGGTGTCCGACAGCCCGTGGGTCATCTTCCTGCTGATCAACATCCTGCTGTTCGTGCTCGGCACCTTCCTCGACATGGCGCCGACGATCCTGATCTGCACGCCGATCTTCATGCCGATCGCGCAGCAGTTCGGCATGGACCCGCTGCAGTTCGGCGTGATGATGCTGATCAACTGCGCGCTCGGCCTGAACACGCCGCCGGTGGGCACGGTGCAGTTCGTCGGCTGTGCGATCGGCGGCGTCTCGGTCGGCGAGGTCATGAAAAGCATCTGGCCGTTCTACGGCGCGCTCGGCCTGTGCCTGGCGCTCGTCACTTACGTGCCCGCGTTCTCGACCTGGCTGCCTGGGTTGTTCAAGTAAGTCGAGGGCAAGGAAACGACGATGAGACAAGCAACCACCAACCCGTAATCACTGATTGGACCCGACATGACGACCTCAACCTCCCGTACCCACACACCCCGCCTGACCCCGCTTGCCGCCAGCCTGCTCGGCTGCGGCCTGCTGCTCGCTGCGTGCGGCGGCGGCGGCGGCGACAGCTCGGACCCGACCGAGCAAGCCCTCCATCGCGGCGGCGTCAGCGCCGAGCACACGCAACGCCCACCGGTGCTCGGCGCCCGCAGCAAGGCGATCCTGAAGTACCACGGCCGGTTCTTCAAGGATTTGAACGGCAACGGCAAGGTTGACCCTTACGAAAACTGGCGCCTGCCCGTCGATGAGCGCATCGCCGACCTCGTCGCGCGGATGACCGACACGGAGAAGGTCGGCATGATGATGATCAACGACAACAACGCGGGCTGCAACGGCGAAATTTTGTCCGGTCTCGTTCCCAACAATGCGGCAACCCCACAACAAGTTCAAGGTCAGGCCAACTACATCGTCAACGAGAAGATGACTCGTTTCATCTTGCGCTCGACAGCCGCAGCAACTCCAAGCACATGCACTCCGGGTATCGCATCGAGCTCTCGTGGCGGTTTTGTTGTGACTCCTGAGCAATTGGCCAAGTACACCAATGGCATGCAGGAGATTGCAGAAGCTACCCGCCTCGGCATCCCGCTGGTATTCAAGGACAACGCCCGCAACCACGTCGAGACCGACCCGCGCCAGGGCATCGGCGCCGGCTCCGGCGCCTTCAGCCAGTTCCCCAAGGAAGCCGGCCTGGCCGCCGTCGCGCTCGGCGAGCAGTTCCTGAAGGAAGGCAAGACGACGACCGGCGACATGTCGATCATCAAGACCTTCACCGAAGTGATGGGTCAGGAGTACAACGCGGTCGGCTTCCGCGCCACGTACACCTACATGGCCGACCTGCTGACCGAGCCGCGCTGGTACCGCGCACACGAGACGTTCACGGAAGATGCCGACCTCAACGCCAACATCATGAAGTCGCTGGTCCAGGGCCTGCAGGGCACCACGATCAAGGACGGCACCTCGGTCAATCGCGCCACCCGGATCGCCCTGACCATGAAGCACTTCCCGGGCGGCGGGCCGCAGGAACTCGGCATGGACCCGCACTACGCCTTCGGCAAGTATCAGCAGTACAGCGACAACTTCGCCTACCACATGAAGCCCTTCGTCGCGGCGATCGACGCAGGCGTGTCGTCGATCATGCCGTACTACGGCGTGCCCATGACAGGGCGCGATGCGAGCAGGAACCCGATCCCGCTGACGCACGACGGCGTCACCTATCCGCTGACGGGCTTTGCGTTCTCGAAGTCGATCGTCACCGACCTGTTGCGCGGCAAGCTCGGCTTCAAGGGCTATGTCAACTCCGACACCGGCATCATCAACTCGATGGCCTGGGGCTTGGAGGACAAGACCATTCCGCAGCGCGTGGCGGCGGCGATCAACGGCGGCACCGACACCCTCTCGGGCTTCGCGACGAACAAGACGGTCAAGGATCTGCTCGATCAAGGGCTGATCACCAAGGAACGCGTTGACCAGGCGGTGAAGAGCCTGCTGAAGGAACAGTTCCAGCTCGGCTTGTTCGAGAACCCCTATGTCGATGCGAGCAAGGCAGGTGCCACGATCGGCATGGCCGAGAACATCGCCAAGGGTCTCGAGGCACAGAAGAAGTCGGTTGTCCTGCTGAAGAACGACACGCTGCCCGACAACAGCAAGGTGCTGCCGCTCAAGGCCGGCGCCAAGATCTACACCATCGGCTTCAGCAAGGCCAACGTGGAAAGCTACGGCTACACCGTGACCGACGGCAACTACACCACCGGCAGCCGCACCGCCAGCGCCGCCGGCCACGATGTGGCGGTCATCCGCGTGCTGGTCCGGGACGTGGCTCTGCCGTACAACAGCAAGAGCGTCAACACCGGCGACAACCCGCTGTACATCAACCCGCTGACGGGCAATACCTGGGGCGCCGAGGACCCCTGCCGCATGTTCCCGGCCGTCAACGCGGTCTGCTCCGACGGCGAGTTCTTCGGCAACGGCGTCGCCGGCCCCGGCACCATCTTCGGCGGCGCCCTGCCGTGGGAAATCGGCGATATCAGCTTCAGCGGCATGGCAACGGCCAAGTCGCGCACCATGTACCCGACGCTGGCCGACATCAAGGCCATCATGGCCGAGATCGGCGACGCGAAAAAAGTGGTCCTGAGCGTGTACTTCCGCGCGCCCTATGTGATGGACGACGCCAGCAAGCTGAAGGACGCGGGCGCGATCCTGGCGACCTTCGGCGTGACCGACCTGGCGATGTTGGAGGTGCTGTCCGGCAAGTTCAAGCCGCAAGGCAAGCTGCCGTTCGCGCTGCCGAAGACGATGCTGGCCGTGCAGGAACAGAAGTCCGACCTGCCCGGGTTCGACGAGACGACCGACGGCGCGCTCTACAAGTTCGGCCACGGCCTGACCTACTGAGCGATCCGACGGCATCTCAGCGCAGCGCGAACGACGATGAAAAGCCTGCTGCTGAGCGTGCTGATCGCCGCCGCGGTCCCTGCGCATGCCGGGCTGAAGCAAGGCCTGGCTGCCCATGACCGCGCGGACTACGCCGCAGCCCGAAAGGAGCTGTTGCCGCTGGCGGAACAAGGCCATGCGCAGGCCCAGTATCGGCTCGGAAAGATGGCCAATCTGGGCCAGGGTCTGCCGCCGGACAAGAAGGAGGCCGCCCGTTGGTTCCACTTGGCGGCGCAACAGGGTTTGGCCGCGGCGCAGGGCGCTCTGGGCTACCTTTGCTCTGGTAGGAGAGGGCGTCTCCCAGAACAACGATCTGGCACTGAAGTGGACGCGCAAGGCCGCCGCGCAAGGGGATGCGGCGGCGCAGTTCAACCTGAGCGTGATGCATAGCGACCCGTTCGGCATCCAGAAGGATCCGGCCGAATCGCTGAAATGGCTGCGCAAGGCGGCAGACCAGCGTCACGTCGGAGCAATGAACACGCTCGGCGCGATCTATGAGAAAGGCCAGGGTGGCGCCGGACCGAACCCTGTTTTCGCCTACGTGCTGTTCGCTGCGTCCGCCGAGAAGGGCGATGCGGCCGCGCTTGCCAGGCTGAAAACCCTGGAGACGGGCATGTCGGCCAAGGACCTCCAGGCAGGCCAGGCGCTGGCGCGGAAGTGGAAGCCCGGGACCAGCTTCGCCCATGTGGCCGGCATCGGCGCAAGTCTTTAACGGGCGGCAAATCGCGGCCCACCAACGATCAACCAAATCAGGCAATAGAAAGAGGCTCCTCCATGACCAACCCCTCACTCAAGCTCGGCTTCATCGGCCTGGGCATCATGGGCGCGCCGATGGCGCTGCACCTCGTCAACGCCGGCCATCAACTGTTCGTCAACACGGTGGGCAAGCTGCCCGACAGCATCGCCTCGACTTCGGCCAAGGCGTGTGCGAGCGCCGAAGAGGTGACGCGCAACGCCGACATCGTCTTCACGATGGTGCCCGACACGCCCGACGTCGAGGCGGTGCTGTTCGGCGCCAACGGCATTGCCGCGGCGCTGAAGGCCGGCGGCGGCACGCGCAAGATCGTCGTGGACATGAGCAGCATCTCGCCGATCGCCACCAAGGCCTTCGCGAAGAAGATCAATGCGCTCGGCGCCGACTACATCGACGCGCCGGTCTCAGGGGGCGAGGTCGGTGCCAAGGCGGCCTCGCTGACCATCATGTGCGGCGGCGACGAGGCCGTGTTCGCCAAGGTCCGTCCGCTGCTCGAACTGATGGGCAAGAACATCACCCTGGTCGGCGGCAATGGCGACGGCCAGACCACCAAGGTGGCGAATCAGATCATCGTCGCCCTCAACATCGCCGCGGTCGGCGAGGCGCTGCTGTTTGCCAGCAAGGCCGGCGCCGATCCGGCCAAGGTGCGCCAGGCGCTGATGGGCGGCTTTGCGTCCAGCCGCATCCTCGAAGTGCATGGCGAACGCATGATCAAGCGGACCTTCGAGCCGGGCTTTCGCATCCGGCTGCATCAGAAGGACCTGGGCCTGGCGCTGCAAGGTGCGCGCGAACTGGGCGTGGCGCTGCCGCAGACAGCCGGTGCCGCGCAACTGATGCAGGCCTGCGCCGCCAACGGCATGGCCGACCTCGACCATTCGGCGCTGGTCAAGGCGCTGGAACTGATGGCCGGACACGAAGTCGCCAAAGGCTGAAACCTCGTGAGCCGCGCTGAACGCTGCGCACATGCACGATTCCGACGCTGATCTCGCCCGGCGCTATCGCGTGGTGCGAGGCCGGCGTCCGGCCGACGCGGCAGTCACGCTGTTGCACATGGGGGTCGGCGAGTCGGCACTCGTTTGGGGTACGGACGGCGGCGAGCCCGTGGTCGCCAGGATGGCGGTGGGCACGCACGAGCTCGGCCGCGGCCCTTTTCGCCATGACCCGCCGACAGCGCTTGAATTGGAGAACGCCATCGCGGCGATCGAAGACGCGGTCATGCCCTTGGCCCTGCGCGTGCCGCGCGCGTCGGCGCTGGTGGCCGCCGGCGGCGCGATTCGCGAGATGGCGTCCGCTGCGGGCAGGGCCGGCGCCGGCGCCGGCGACATCGTCCTCGCCGTGGACGATGTCGAGCACCTGTTCGACCAGCTCGCCGCGGTGGTTCAAGGCCGCCCCGCCGCATCGAGCGGTGTGCCGGCGGGCGCGAGCTACGCCGCCACCTTGCTGATCGTGCGCGAGACCATGCACCACCTGGGCTTTGCGTCGATCACGATCACAGTGACGACCACGGGCGCATGACCGGCGCCGGCAGCTTTGCCGGCGCTACACAGTGCGCATGCGCTCGACGACGGCGTCCAGCACGCGGGCGTCGATGCCATGGCCCAGTCCCGCAAAGCGCTCGAGGCTGGCCTGCCCACCGAGCGAGCGCAACTTCTCCGACGCATCGACGGCCAGGCGCACCGGCATCATCGGGTCGGCATCGCCGTGCATCAGGTGCACGCGCGTGCCCATCGGCGCCACCCGGGGCGGCTGCGCGAAGCGGCCCGACAGCGCGATCACGCGAGCAGCAGGTGAGCTGTCGAGTTGGGTCGCCTCCAGCGCCATGATCGCGCCTTGCGAGAAGCCGATGAGCGTCGTGCCGCTCGCATCGATGCTGCTCGCCCGCTGCCACTCCTGCACCGCCTGAACGAAGCGCGGCATCGTCGCGGCCACGCGGGCCGGGCGGTTGGCTTCGGTCACGCCTTGCACCGAGAACCATTGCCAGCCCGATCCCTGCGCATCGGGCGCTTGCACGCTGACGATGAGCGCATGCGCCGCGTGGTGCGCCAACGCGCGACCCAGAGGCAGCAAGTCGGACGCCCTCGAGCCGACACCATGAAACAGCAGCACCAGTTGCCTCGGCTGGGCGGGTTGCTGAACGATCAGATCGTCTTTCATCTTGGTGAGTCCAGTCAGGGGGGCGGTGAGCCTTCCGGCGACCACATCGGCAGTTTGAAGCCCGTGGCCAACGCCAATGCGCGCAGACCCGCCGCCACGACGGTGGCGCCCAGCAGCCCGATCCACGCTGGCGCTTCAAGCGCCTGAGCAGCCACAAGAAACCAGCCGCCCGCGAAGGAACAAACGGCGTAGGGCCGATGGTCGCGGAAGGCGCTCGGGATTTCGTTGCAGACAATGTCGCGCAGGACGCCACCGAACACCGCCGTGATCACGCCCATCAGCACGGCGACGATGGCCGGCATGCCGTGCGACAGCGCCATCTGCGTGCCGCCTGCGGTGAAGAGCCCCAGCCCGGCAGCATCCGGCCATTGCATCGCGCGTTCGGTCGGCGCGAAATGGCGTGCACGCATGAAGAACATCGCGATGACGCCGAGCAGCAGCAGCGCCCACATCCAGCCGGCGTGCTGGACCCAGAAGAAAGGGCGGCGATCCAGCAGGATGTCTCGCATCGTGCCGCCGCCGAAGGCTGCGAGGCCGGCGACCATGCAGACGCCCACGGCATCGAGCCCCTTGCGCGCGGCCTCCAAGAGGCCTGACGTTGCGAATGCGAGTATGGCCAGGGCTTCGACGACAACGAGAATGTCGGCGATGGAAATCAGCGGATCCTTCAACATGGCGTGATTGCGCGCTCCAGAACTTGTTGCCGGGACGGCCAGCGACAGACGGCCATCGCGGCGATCGGACTCATGATGCGGATCGAAGGCATTCAGCCGCTCGTTGCCGCGCTCACGAAGTCGCGCCGCTCCAGCAACCCGGAGACAGCGAACCCCGCCAGCAAACCCCAGAACGCTGCGCCGATGTTCCAAAGGCCGAGGTCGGCGACCGTGACGAGGAAGGCAACCAGAGCGCCCAGCGTGAAGCGGTCCTTGAAGGAGGCCACGAATGCGGCCTGCAGCACGCGCAACATCGCCAGCCCGGCCAGCGCCATGATGAAAGCCTTGGGCGCGGCCAGCATCAGGCGCGTGAACGCCGGCGACAGCAGCCCGAAGACGACACCCAGCACACCAAAGAAGATGCCGGCGGTGTATTGCCGCGACCGGTCGCCCGAGGACGTGAGGATGGCGTTGGTCGGGCCGGTCAGGCAGGTGCTGACGCTGCCGACCACCGCGCTCGCCAGCGCGCCCACGCCGCAGGCCACCGTGATGGCATCGATGGGCGGGTGGTGATGAGCCGCCTTCAAGACGGCGAAGCCTTGGCCGTTCTGCACCACCAGCACGGTGATCGCCAGCGGCAGCACCAGTTCGATCATCGCCGCCATCGACCACGCCGGCGCCTGCACCACCGGCCGCACGATTTCGATCGCCCCCAGCGCCGATGCGTCGAAGCGCCCGAGCAGCGCGGTCGCCAGGCCGCCGACCAGCAGCGCGCCGATCAACGGCGGCATGCGCCGGCCCAGGGCGGGCTGCGCCGTCAGCAGCAGCCAGGCAACCACCATCGGTGCCGCGATCAAGACATCGCTGTGCAGGGAGCGCACGAGGTCGAGGCCGAAACGCAGGAACACGCCGGCGACCATGCCCATGACGATGGGCATCGGCAGCGCCTGCATCGCGCGCCGGACCCAGCCTGTCGCGCCGAGCACGAGCATCAACGCAGCGGTGGCGTAATAGGCGCCGAGCACTTCGGCAAAACTCAAGTGCGCCAGTGCCGGCCCGACGAGCACGGTGCCCGGAATGGTCCAGGCGAAGGCCAGGGGCTCTCGGTACAGCCAACTGAACAGGATGCTGATCAGTCCGTTGATGAAGAACACGCCGAAGACCCACGACGCCAGCTCCGCCTGGCTCAACCCGCCTTGCGTGCCCACTGAGAGGATGATGGCCACCGGCGCCGTGGCCGAGAACACCCAGCCGATGAAGCCGTTGGCGGCATAGCGCGGGCCGAACTCGGCCCACACCTCGCGCCAGCGAGGGATCGGGTGGGAAGGGCGCTCGAGGTGGGAGAACATCAGCGCGGCCAGCCCGCGCGGCGGCGCTCACTCGCCATGATGGAGGATGCCCCGGCTCTTCAGCCGGTACACCATCTGCGGGCGGGTGATGCCGAGCAGGCGAGCCGCCGCAGCGACATTGCCATTTGCACGCGTTATTGCCTGCCTGAGCAGCATGGTCTCGATGTCGTCGAGCGACAACTTGGAGTCGTCCTCGATGCCATTCAGCAGATTGTTGACATGCTTGGACACGCGGTCGATCTCCGGGTCGCACGGGTGATCCTCGAGCAACCGATGCTGGTCCGCATGGATCAGCGCCCCGTCCAGGCTGACAGCGAACTGCTGGCTGTTGAATTGCTCACCGCTGGTGAACAACTGCGAAGCGTCGATCACCGAGTTCTCGGCCGCCAGGATGACGCCACGCTCGATCACGTTTTCGAGTTCGCGGATGTTGCCCGGCCAGTCGTAGGACATCACGGCATCGACCGCACGCTGCGTGAAGCCGGTCAGGCGGCGGCCATGCAGCCGATTGAATTTGCCGAGAAAGTGCGTCATCAGCAAAGGAATGTCCTCACGCCGTTCGCGCACGGGCGTGACGCGGATCGGAAAGACATTGAGGCGGAAGAACAGGTCCTCGCGGAAGCGTCCCGCAGCGACCTCCTCGCGAAGGTCGACGTTCGTCGCGGCGATGACGCGAACGTCGACGCGCCGGGTATGAGAATCGCCGAGGCGCTCGATCTCGCCTTCCTGCAAGGCGCGCAAGAGATTGCCCTGGGCGCCGGGGGACAGGGTGCCGATCTCGTCGAGGAACAACGTGCCGCCGTCGGCCCGCTCGAAGCGTCCCGCCCGGCTGTGCGTGGCGCCGGTGTAGGCGCCGCGTTCGGCGCCGAACAACTCCGACTCGATCAGTGTTTCAGGAATGGCCGCGCAGTTCACCGCCACGAAAGGCTTCTGGCTGCGCGAACTCAGCCGATGCAGCATGCGTGCGAAGACCTCCTTGCCGACACCACTCTCGCCGAGAAACAACACGGTCGCGTTGGTCGGTGCGACCCGCTGCACCATGTGCAGCACGGTGTTGAAGCCCGGGGAGATGCCGACCGGTTGGTCCGCATTCGTCGTGTCCGCGCTTACCAACACGGGTTTGCGCGCGACCGACACCGACGCCGCCATCGCGTCACTGCGCAGCGCCGCGGGCATCAGGTGTTGCAGGTCTTCCGCACCTTCGTTGCCCCATACCTCGACCGGCATGCCGACGATGCGGCAGGCGGGCTGGCCCATCGATTGGCACTCGACCTCGCGGTAGAGGATCTGCCGGCCCATGAACTCCGACGAGTAGCCCGACGCATAGCCGACCTGCATCCAGCAGGACGGCTCGGTGCCGATCGGGAAGTGCCGCACATGCTCTTCGTCCTCGACCTGATGGGTCCAGAGAAACTCGCCGTAGTGTTCGCCGCGCTCGACGTCGAAGTCCAGCCGTACCGGCTCGGACAGGCCGATGCCTTCCAGACAGTGCATCTGCGGACCCACCACGAACATGTCCTTCAGCGAGGTCTTGGACCGCACCTTGCGCGCCATCTGCGCGTCGTAGGTGCCGGCCTGATAGCCCATGCGCGTGAACAACCGGCGCGCCGTCTCCATGCCCAGGGATTCGATCATCTCGCGCCGCATCGAGCCGAGCGCCTTGGCGTGCACGAGCAGCATGCGTTGCTCGTCGAGCCAGATGCGGCCGTCGCTGGTCGAAAAATGCAGGCGTGCCATCAGGTCCGTCAGGTCGGGAAAGCGCACCTTGTCAACGTCGGCCTGATTGACGCGAATGAGCGGCTGGCTCGGGTGATGGGGTGAACCCGATGTGGATTTCTTCATGGCCACCGACCGGGGCGGCCGTCGATGCTTATCAACATCGTTGTCTCCTTTGGATTCTTCGCACCGTCATTGCGAGCACGCAACGTGCCATCCGCTGCGCAGTGCGAGCAAGCGCAGCGGTTCCCTCGCGACAGAAGCGAGATGCCGCAGGTCGCGTCCCGCAGGAAAGTCCGGCCCATTGATCAGATGATGCATCGTGATGACGCTCGGCGCGCGCCTTTGCATCATTTGCTTCACGCGCTGATGGTGCGGCCAGGACAGGGCGATTCGGGTTTGTACTGAATCATTTGACCACCGTAGGGCTAAGCTGATTGCGCCACTTGTGATCACGAAGAGTTGGCACGGCAAATGCGAACACAGCACCCGCCGCGAGCAGCATCGACCAAATGCTCATGGGTGTCGCAAGAATTGGCGACGAGAGGTAGAGACCGAAAGTCCGTCAACAGGAGACAAGCTCGATGACCCTGCTGCCTTTGCTGCGAGCCCCGCCGCCCCGCGCGGCGTGATGCGCGGTCGCCGCTCGGCGACGCCCCGACCAGTCCGTTTGATCTTGCCGCCGCTGCAGCCCGTGTCTGCAGCGTGGTCTGACTCGTCCTGCGATCGGGCACGACTGCGCACAGAACCCGACCACCCCCGACGTTGACCCGACCTGAAGGAGACCCGCGTGATCCAGATCCACCAAGACAACTCGGCCAGCCTCGCCAAACTCGAAGCGATGCTGCAGGACGACCCCGCCAAGCATCTGCACCGCCTGGACCGGGCCGCCTTCACCGACGAGCAGCTCTTTGCGCTCGAACTGAAATACATCTTCGAAGGCAACTGGGTCTATCTGGCGCATGAGAGCCAGATCCCGAACGTCAATGATTTCCTCACGGTTTTCATCGGCCGCCAGCCGGTGGTCATCACGCGCAGCAAGGACGGCAAGTTGAACGCGCTGGCCAACACCTGCACCCACCGCGGTGCGGTGCTGTGCCGGTTCAAGAAGGGCAACAAATCCAGCTTCACCTGCCCGTTCCACGGCTGGACCTTCAGCAACACCGGCAAGCTGCTCAAGGTCAAGGACCAGAGTCCCGAGGCGGGCTATCCGCCGAGCTTCAACTGCGAAGGCAGCCACGATCTGGTCAAGCTCGGCGCCTTCGAGAGCTACCGCGGCTTCCTGTTCGGCAGCGTCAACCCGGATGTGCAACCGCTGTCGGAGCACCTCGGCGAGACGACCAAGATCATCGACACGATGGTCGACCAGGCGCCCGATGGCATCGAGGTGCTGCGCGGCGCATCGACCTACACCTTCGACGGCAACTGGAAGCTGACCGCCGAGAACGGCGCCGACGGCTACCACGTCTCGGCGGTGCACTGGAACTACGCCGCCACTACCGCGCGCCGGGGTGCCGACGGCAAAGTGGACAACGTCAAGGCCATGAACGCGGGCGCCTGGGCCAAGCAAGGCGGCGGCTCGTATTCGTTCAAGAACGGCCACATGGTGCTGTGGACCAACTGGTCCAACCCGGAAGACCGGCCGCTGTTCGCCAAGCGCGCGGAATGGGTCGAGAAGTTCGGCGAGGGCAAGGCCGACTGGATGCTGCGCAAGTCGCGCAACCTGTGCCTGTACCCGAACGTCTATCTGATGGACCAGTTCAGCTCGCAGATCCGCATCGTCCGGCCGCTGTCGGTGAACAAGAGCGAGGTCACGATCTACTGCATCGCCCCGAAGGGTGAACCGGCCGAGGCGCGCGAGCGGCGGCTGCGCCAGTACGAAGACTTCTTCAACGCCACCGGCATGGCCACGCCCGACGATCTCGAGGAATTCCGCTCCTGCCAACTCGGCTACGAAGCGCGCGCCGTGAAGTGGAACGACATGAGCCGCGGTGCAACGCATTGGATCAAGGGGCCGGACGCCAATGCCGACCTCATCGGCCTGAAGCCGGAGCTCAGTTGCATCAAGACCGAGGACGAGGGCCTGTACCTCGGGCAGCACGAGCACTGGCTGCAAACGATGAAGAAGGCCTTCAAGGCCGAGCAAGCGAACGGAGGCAAGTGATGCTGTCCTACGACGCCATTCAAGCCTTCCTGTACCAGGAAGCGCGCGCACAGTCCGAGAAGCGCTGGGCCGACTGGCTGGCCTGCTACGCCGACGACGTGGACTACTTCATGCCGTCATGGGACGACGATGACAAGCTCACGACCGACCCGCGCAACGAAGTCTCGCTGATCTACTACCCGAACAAGCAGGGGCTCGAGGACCGCGTCTTTCGCATCGAGACCGACCGCTCCAGCGCATCGACACCCGACACGCGCTACAACCGCGCGATCTCGAACGTCGAGGTCCTGGCGCAGGACGAGACGCGTGTGGATCTGTGCTTCAACTGGACGACGCACAGCTTCCGCTACGACATCGTCGATGTGTACTTCGGCACCGCGCGCTACCTGCTCGACACGAGCGGCGCGAAACCCCTGATCAAGAAGAAGTACGTGGTGGTCAAGAACGACTACATCCACCACATGCTCGACGTCTATCACATCTGAAGGCGCAGCCATGGCCTACAACATCGCGCTGCAATTCGAAGACGGCGTCACCCGCATCATCCAGTGCGAGGCCAACGAGTTGGTCTGCGATGCGGCCTATCGCGTCAAGATCAACATTCCGCTCGATTGCCGTGACGGCGCCTGCGGCACCTGCAAGTGCCACTGCGAGAGCGGCGAGTACGAGATGGGCGCGTACATCGAGGACGCGCTCGCCGACGACGAAGCCGCCAAGGGCTACGTGCTGACGTGCCAGATGCGGCCGAAGTCCGACTGCGTGATTCGCGTGCCGGCGTCCGCCGCGGCGTGCAAGACGGAGGTCGGATCGCACAGCGCCAAGCTTGCCAAGATCGCGCGCGACTCGGCGACCACGGTGACGTTCTCGCTGCAGGCCGAGCGGCCCCTGTCGTTCCTGCCCGGGCAGTACGTGAACCTGATGGTGCCCGGCAGCAAGGAGACGCGGTCCTACTCGTTCAGCTCGGCGCCGAACCAGACCGAGCTGTCGTTCCTGATCCGCGACGTGCCCGACGGTCTGATGAGCACCTACATGCGCAGCAAGGCCAACACCGGCGACTTCATGATGTTCGCCGGTCCCTACGGCAGCTTCTACCTGCGGCCGACGATCCGGCCGATCCTGATGCTCGCCGGCGGCACCGGCCTCGCGCCGTTCCTGTCGATGCTGCTGTGGATCAAGGACAACCCGACCGACCAGCCGATCCTGCTGGCCTACGGCGTCAACACCAATGACGACCTGGTCGAGCTGGGTGCGCTGGCCGAACTGAAATCGGTGATGCCGAACTTCGAGTACTTCACCGTGGTGGTGGACCGTGAGAGCGGTCACCCGCGGCTGGGCTACGTGACGGATCACCTGTCGCCCGGGCAGCTCAACAGCGGTGATGTCGATGTGTACGTGTGCGGGCCGCCACCGATGGTCGAGGGCGTGCGCAAGTGGATTGCGGGCGCCGGTGTCACGCCGAAGAACTTCCTGTTCGAGAAGTTCTCGTCTTCCAACGAGGCGGCGAAGTGAAGCGCCGCACGGCCGCTCCGAAGGCGCTTGCTCCCCCCCGGGGGGACGACCCGCAGGGTCAAGGGGGCAAACCTGACCGCGGCGAGCGATTTGCTCAGAAGGTCGTGATCGTCACCGGTGCCGCTCAGGGCATCGGCCGCGGGGTCGCGCTCGGCGTGGGCGCCGAAGGCGGCACCGTGCTGGCGGTGGACCGCTCGCCACTGGTCCGCGATGTCGTCAAAGAGATCGTCGCGGCAGGCGGCAAGGCGGCGGCGTTCGAAGCCGACCTCGAAACCTTCGCCGGTGCGCAGGGCATGGTCGATGAAGCGTTGAAACGCTTCAAGCGCGTCGATGTGTTGATCAACAACGTCGGCGGCACGATCTGGACCAAGCCCTACGACCAGTACGGCGAGCAGGAGATCGAGAAAGAAGTGCGGCGCTCGCTGTTCCCGACGCTGTGGTCCTGCCGCGCTGTGCTGCCCTGCATGGTGAAGAAGAAGAAGGGCACGATCGTCAACGTCTCGTCGATCGCTACACGCAGCATCCACCGCGTGCCCTATGCGGCCGCCAAGGGCGGCGTCAATGCGCTGACCGCGTCGATCGCGATGGAACAGGCCGGCAACGGCATTCGCATCAATGCGACCGCGCCGGGCGGCACCGAGGCGCCGCCGCGCAAAGTGCCACGCAACACCGCCAAGCCGACCGCAAAGGAGAAGGCTTGGTACCAAGGCATCGTCGAGCAGACCAAGGAGTCGAGCCTGATGCATCGCTACGGAACGATCGAGGAGCAGGTCGCGCCGATCCTGTTCTTCGCATCAGACGAATCGTCCTACATCACCGGTTCCGTGCTGCCGGTGGGTGGCGGAGACCTCGGCTGAAGCGCCTACGACCACGACACATCGAGGAGACACATTCATGCGACAGATCGACGTTCACAAAATTGCCGACGAAGCCAAGTTCAATGGCTTCCACGGCCTGGTGCTCTTCTGGTGCGCCCTGATCATCATCTTCGACGGCTATGACCTGGCGGTGGCCGGCATCGCGCTGCCGTCGATCATGAAGGAGATGGGGGTCGATGCAACGAAGGCCGGCTTCATGGTCAGCTCGGCGTTGTTCGGGATGATGTTCGGTGCGATCTTCCTCGGCACCATCGCCGACAAGATCGGCCGCCGCTGGGCGATCGTGATCTGCATCGCGCTGTTCAGCGTGTTCACGGCGGCCGCTGGCTTGACGAAGGACCCGGTGATGTTCAGCGCGACGCGCTTTCTCGCCGGCCTGGGCATCGGCGGCGTGATGCCCTGCGTCGTCGCGCAGATGACCGAGTACTCGCCGAAGAAGATTCGCGCGACGATGGTGACGCTGATGTTCAGCGGCTATGCGGTCGGCGGCATGCTTGCGGCCGTGCTCGGCAAGGGGCTGATCGAGACCTACGGCTGGCAGTCGGTGTTCTTCGCGGCCGGGCTGCCGGTCGTGCTGATCCCGTTCATCCTGAAGTCGATGCCCGAGTCGATGCCCTTCCTGCTCAAGCAGGGGCGCCATGACGAACTCAAGGTGACCGTCGAGCGGCTTCAGCCAGGATTCCGTCCCACGGCCAGCGACCATTTCGCGCTGCCCGCGGAAGACAAGGCCGACAACGCAACCATCGGCCACCTGTTCCACGAAGGCCGTGGCTTCAGCACGGTGATGTTCTGGGTCGCCTTCTTCATGTGCCTGTTCATGGTCTATGCGCTCAGCTCGTGGCTGACCAAGCTGATGGCCAGTGCGGGCTACAGCCTGGGCTCGGCGCTGACCTTCGTGCTGACGCTGAACTTCGGCGCCATGCTCGGCGCGGTCGGCGGCGGCTGGCTGGCGGACAAGTTCCACATCAAGTGGGTGCTGTTCTCGATGTACGTGCTGGCCGCGGTGTCGATCGTGCTGCTGGGCGTCAAGATGCCGACCGAGTGGCTGTTCTTCGTCGTCGGCCTGGCCGGCGCCTCGACGATCGGCACGCAGATCGTGACCTATGCCTACGTCGGGCAGTTCTATCCGATGGCCGTGCGCTCCACCGGCATCGGCTTCGCGTCGGGCGTCGGCCGCAGCGGCGCCATCCTGGCGCCGATCGTGATCGGCACGCTGGTCGGCATGGCCCTGCCGCTGCAGCAGAACTTCATCGCGATCGCGATTCCGGCAGTGATCGCCGCCGTGGCGGTGGCGATGATCAACCACAGCCGCTCGGCGTCGGCGCATCACGAAGACGTCAGCGCCGAGCTTCCCGACCCCGTGCCGGCCCGCGCCGCCATGGCCAGGAAGTAGCGGCATGAGAGTTCACAGTCTCTGTCTTGGCCTGAGCGTCGCGGCGGGCCTCACGCTCATGCCGATCGGCGCGCTGTCGCAGTCGGCGAACGTGGCCACCGGATTCGACAAGGACGTGGACGCCCAGATCGCGCGGCACTACGCCAGCGTTGAAGGCTTGTACAAGGACATCCACGCCAGCCCCGAATTGGCGTTCGAAGAGACCCAGACGGCCAAGAAGCTGGCCAAGGAGCTGCGCGACCTGGGCTTCGAGGTCACCGAGGGCGTCGGCAAAACCGGCGTCGTCGGGCTGCTGCGCAACGGCGCCGGGCCGACCATCATGGTGCGCACCGAACTCGATGCGCTGCCGATGGAGGAGAAGACCGGCCTGGCCTACGCGAGCAAGGTGAAGACGACCTATCTCGGCAAGGAGACCCTCGTCGCCCACAGCTGCGGCCACGACCTGCACATGGCGAGCTGGGTCGGCACCGCCAAGACCCTGGTCGGCCTGAAGGACCGTTGGAAGGGCACGCTGATGTTCGTCGCCCAGCCGGCCGAGGAAGTGCTCGCCGGCGCCAAGGCGATGCTCGACGACGGCCTGTTCAAGCGCTTCGGCAAACCCGACTTCGCCTTTGCGCTGCACACCTGGCCGATGGCCCACGGCGAGGTCGGCTTCAACGTCGGCGCCGTGACGTCGAACTCCGATGGCTTCGAGGCCGTGTTCCATGGCCGCGGCGCGCATGGCTCGGCCCCCGACAAGTCGATCGATCCGGTCTTGATCGCGTCGCGCTTCGTCGTCGATGTGCAGGGCGTGATCAGCCGCGAGAAGGATCCGTTCCAGTTCGGTGTCTTCAGCGTCGGCGCGATTCAGGGCG
Source organism: uncultured beta proteobacterium (assembly GCA_963816315.1). Classification (GTDB taxonomy): domain Bacteria; phylum Pseudomonadota; class Gammaproteobacteria; order Burkholderiales; family Burkholderiaceae_C; genus CADEEN01. The sequence goes on along the minus strand of CAWFJZ010000039.1, from coordinate 139,709 downwards.
GCACCAGCGGCAACATCATTCCGGACAACGTCGCGCTGCGCGGCACCATCCGCAGCTACGACCAGGGCGTGCGCACCAAGATGCACGACGGCATCCGGCGTACGGCCAAAGCCGCCGCGGCAGCGGGTGGCGCGCCGGAGCCCGAGGTGAAGATCATTGCCGGCGGCGATGCGGTGATCAACAACGCGGCGCTGGTCGAGCGCACGGAGGCGACGCTGAAGGCCTCGCTCGGCGCCAAGGTCAAGCGCATGCCGCCGATCACCCCCAGCGAAGACTTCGCCGAGTACGCCGGCGCGGGGGTGCCTGCGATGTTCTTCCTCGTCGGCGTGTATGACCCGAAAGATGTCGAGGCGTCGCGACAGCCCGGTGGCAAGCCCTTGCCGGGCAACCACTCGCCGTTCTTCGCGCCCGTGCCCGAGCCCTCGATCAAGACCTCGGTCAAGGCGATGAGCCTGGCCGTGCTGACGGCGCTGCAGCGCTGAATGAGAAGTCTCATGCCGCAACGCGAAGCCCCGAACAGCGCGCCGCCCTTCGACCTGGCCAAGCGCTACGTGCGCCTGACCCAGGTGCGGGCCGACGGTTTCGTCGAGTTCGAGTTCGCCATCGGCGATCCGGAATTGGCCGTCGAACTGATCCTGCCGGCCGATGCCTACCGAGAGTTCTGCCGCGACAACCACGCGGAGCTCATCGCTTCGCGGCCCAATCTCTGTCCGCCACTCCAAGGAGACGACGATGTCGGTTGAAATCAAAACCATGGCCATCGAGCCGGTGCGGCAAACGTTCAGCAACGTGGCGCGCCGCCTCGGCGGCGACAAGCCCGCGTCGCGCTACCAGGAAGCGACGTTCGACCTGCAGTCGGACTGCAACTTCCACTACCGCCCGCTGTGGGATCCGGAGCATGAGCTGTACGACCGGCGGCGCACGGCGATCGTCATGAAGGACTGGTACACCTTCAAGGATCCGCGCCAGTTCTATTACGGCACCTACGTGCTCAATCGCGCCAAGCTGCAGGAGACTGCGGAAAGCAATTTCGCCTTCGTCGAGAAGCACGGCGCGCTGGCCGGCCTGCCGAAGGGGCTGACGCGGCGCATCAAGGCGATCATGCTGCCGCTGCGCCACCTTGAGTACGCCGCCAACCTGAACAACTGCTACATCTCGGCCTACGGCTTCGGCGCCGCGATCACCAACGCGACGACATTCGCGATGATGGACCGGCTCGGCATCGCGCAGTACCTGTCGCGCATCGGCCTGCTGATCGACGGCAACACCGGCGAGTCGCTGACGGCGGCCAAGGAAAGCTGGATGGCCGACCCGGTCTGGCAGCCGCTGCGCAAGCTCGCCGAGGACAACTTCGTCGTCAAGGACTGGTTCGAGCTGTTTGTCGCGCAGAACCTGGTGCAGGACGGGCTTCTCTACCCGCTGGTCTACGGCCGCTTCGGCGGCGAGCTGTCGCAGACCGGCGGCTCGGTGGTGGCGATGCTGACCGAGTTCATGGACGCCTGGTACGCCGAGAGCCTCAAGTGGGTCGACGCCTTCGTCAAGACGGCGGCGGCCGAATCGCCGGAGAACAAGCACCTGCTGTCGGGCTGGGCGCGCGACGCGACCGCACGCGCAACCGAGGCGCTGGCGCCGCTGGCCAAGCTGATGTACTTCGAGGACGCGCAGGCCGCGCTCGACGAGGCACGGGCCGCGCTGCACGCGCGCGTCGCGAAGATCGGCCTGCACGCCTGAAGGGGACACACCATGAGCAAAGCCAAGAACAACGTCTTCCTCGCGCTGCAAACCAACGAGGAGACGCGAGCGCTTGTCGAGGCGATCCAGATTGACAACCCGCAGGCGGTGGTCAGCCACTACCCGGCGATGGTCAAGATCGACTCGCCCGGGCGGCTCGTGCTGAAGCGCGAGACGGTCGAGGACATCACCGGCGTCGACTTCGACCTGCAGTCGATCCACGTCAACCTGATCTCGCTCGCCGGGAACATCGACGAGACCGAGGACGAACTGATCCTCGAATGGAAGCAGTGAATCCAGGACCGCGCAAGACACGAACGGAGACCATGATGGAAAAGACCGCAGCCACCACCACCACCACCACGGCATCCTCTGCCAAGAAGCTGAGCCTGAAGGAGAAGTACGCGCAGATGACGCGCGGCCTGGGCTGGGAGACCACCTACCAGCCGATGGACAAGGTGTTCGACCAGCTTAAGTTCGAGGGCATCAAGATCCACGACTGGGACAAGTGGGAGGATCCGTTCCGCCTGACGATGGACGCGTACTGGAAGTACCAGGCCGAGAAGGAGCGCAAGCTCTACGCGATCATCGACGCGTTCCAGCAGAACAACGGCCACATGAACGTCAGCGACGGCCGCTACGTCAACACGCTGAAGCTGTTCCTCACCGGCATCTCGCCCGAGGAATATTCAGCGCACCGCATGTTCGCGATGCTCGGGCGCAATTTCGCCGGCGTTGGGCCGCAGATCGCGGCGCAGATGCAGTCGATCGACGAGTTGCGCCATGCGCAGACGCAGATTCACACGATGAGCCAGTACAACAAGTACTTCAACGGCATGCACGACCCCCGCCACATGCACGACCGCGTGTGGTACCTGTCGGTCCCCAAGTCCTACTTCGAAGACGCGATGACCGCCGGCCCGTTCGAGGGCATCGTCGCCATCTCGTTTTCCTTCGAGTACGTGCTGACGAACCTGATCTTCATGCCGTTCATGTCGGCCGCGGCCTACAACGGCGACATGGCGACGGTGACCTTCGGCTTCTCGGCGCAGAGCGACGAATCGCGCCACATGACGCTCGGCATCGAGTGCATCAAGTTCCTGCTCGAGCAGGACCCGGCCAACGTGCCGATCGTGCAGCGCTGGATCGACAAGTGGTTCTGGCGCGGCTACCGCCTGCTGACGCTGGTGTCGATGATGCTGGACTTCATGGTGCCGAAGAAAGTGATGTCGTGGAAGGAAGCCTGGGAGATGTACTTCGTGCAGAACGGCGGCTCGCTGTTCGACGATCTCGGTCGCTACGGAATCCGCATGCCCAAGTACTGGGAGCAGACGGTCACCGCCGCGGACCGGCTCTCGTCCGAGGCGTGGAACGCCTTCTACAACTACTCGGCGGCAACCAACTTCAATCCGTGGTGCCCGACCGAGGAGAACATGGACTGGATGTCGCAGAAGTACCCTGACACCTTCGACAAGTACTACCGGCCGCGCTTCGAGTACTACCGCGAACAGGAGAAGGAGGGCAAGCGCTTCTACAGCACGACCCTGCCGATGCTGTGCCAGTGCTGCCAGATCCCGCTTCTGTTCAGTGAGCCCGACGACCCGACCAAGACCTGCTACCGCGAATCGGAATACAACGGCGACAAGTACCACACCTGCTCCGACGGCTGCAAGGACATCTTCGACCACGAGCCTGAGAAGTACGTGCAGTCCTGGCTGCCGGTGCACCAGATCTACCAGGGCAACTGCTTCAAGCCGGGCACCGACCCGACGGTCAAGGACTTCAACCCGCTGGCCGCAGTGCTCGAGTACTACAACTTCGGCCCCGGCGACAACATGGACTACGTGGGCTCGCCCGACGAGGCCAACTGGCTGAAGTGGAAGGGCCTGACCAAGGAAGAACCGGTCAAGGACGACCCGGCCAAGAAGGCCGCCTGAAGGAGCGATCAACATGCCCGTACAAGCCATCCGTCCCGACTACGTGGGCGAGGTCAAGGACCGCGTCGAACTGTTCCACGGCAACCAGCTGCTCTACATCGGCTGGGATCAGCACAACATGATCTGCGCGCCGCTCGCGCTGCCGCTGCCGCCGGCGATGCCGTTCGGCGACCTGATCGACAAGGTGCTGCCCACCACCGCCTTCGCGGCCCATCCAGACTGGCCGAAGATCGAGTGGAGCAAGGTCGAGTGGCTGCGCTCGAACGAGCCTTTCAAGCCCGACCGGAAAAAGAGCCTGGCCGACAACGGCCTCGGCCACAAGGCGCTGATCCGCTTTCGCACGCCGGGGCTGAACGGCATCGCCGGCAGTTTCAGCTGAGTTTGCACTGAGCGCTGCCATGAGCTATCAGGTCACGATCGAACCGCTCGGCCACACCATCGAGGTGGCCGAGGGCCAGACGATTCTGGATGCGTCGCTGCGTGCCGGCATCTATCTGCCGCACGCCTGTTGCCACGGCCTGTGCGCGACCTGCAAGGTGCAGGTGGTGGATGGCGAGGTCGATCACGGTGCCGCCTCTCCCTTTGCGCTGATGGACGTCGAGCGCGAAGAGGGGCGCTGCCTGGCCTGCTGCGCGGTGCCGATGTCGGACATGGTCATCGAGGCCGACATCGACGAGGACCCCGACGCCCGGCACCTGCCGCTGAAGGACTACACGGGCAAGGTCGCCGATCTGGTCGATCTGACGCCGACGATCAAGGGCGTCTTCATCGAGGTTGACGGCATGGAGTTCCAGGCCGGGCAGTACGTGAATCTCCAACTCCCAGGCCTGGAGCATCCGCGCGCGTTCTCGTTGGCGAACCCGCCCGGATCGGGGCAACTGCTCGAGTTGAACGTGAGGCGGGTCCCCAACGGCAAGGGCACGACCTACATCCACCAGCAGTTGAAGCGCGGTGACCCGGTGACGTTGACCGGGCCGCTCGGCCGCTTCTACGTGCGCAAGTCCGATGCCCAGCCGGTGATCTTCATGGCCGGCGGCTCGGGCCTGTCGAGCCCGCGCTCGATGATCGTTGACATGCTCGACAACGACGCCGACTCGCGCAAGATCACGCTGGTCTACGGTGCCCGCAACCGGGCCGAGCTCTACTACCACGACCAGTTCGTCGAACTCGCGTCGCGGCACCCGAACTTCAACTACGTGCCGGCGCTGAACGAGCCGACCGAGGGCTGCGCCTGGGACGGCAGCACAGGTTTCGTTCACGAGACCGCCAAGGCCTTGTTCAACAACGACTTCCGTGGCCACAAGGCGTACCTGTGCGGACCGCCGGTGATGATCGAAGCCTGCATCCGCACGCTGATGCAGGGGCGCCTTTATGAGCGCGACATCTACATCGAGAAGTTCATCACCGCCGGCGATGGTGCCCACGCCCTGGCGCGCAGCCCGCTGTTCAAGAACATCTGACGCGCAAAGAGCCGAAGAGCCGAGCATGCCTTACCAGGTCACCATCGTGAACACCGGCGAGACCTTTCGCTGCGGCGACGAAGTCAATGCGCTCGCAGCGATGGAGCAGGCGTGCTGCCACGGCATTCCGGTCGGCTGCCGCAACGGTGGTTGTGGCGCCTGCAAGGTGCGAATCACCTCCGGCAGCTTCCACACCAAGAAGATGAACCGCGCGGTGGTGAGCGCGGCAGAAGAAGCCGATGGCTGCGTGCTGGCCTGCAAGCTGTACCCGCAGGGCGACATCACCGTCAAGGCGTTGGGCCGAGTCTGGGGCGCAGGCACGGTCCGCATGAGTGCGTCTTTCAGTCTCGATTTCACGAGACCAGCGCCCGTTTCTCAACCCGACAAGGAGACTTGAATGGCAATCACCGGCGTTCTGCGCCCAGGGCATGTGGCGATCCGCGTGCTCGAAATGGCGCCTGCACTGAAACACTACACCGAGGTCCTCGGACTGATCGAAACAGCGCGCGACAAGAAGGGCCGCGTCTTCCTCAAGGCCTGGGACGAACACGATCACCACAGCGTGGTGCTGCGCGAGGCCGACGAGGCCGGCATGGACTACATGGGCTGGAAGGTCGATTCCACGGCAACGCTCAAGAAGCTTGCCGCCGACATCGAGAAGTCCAAGCTGTGCACTGACCTGGAGTGGATTCCGGAAGGCGAGCATCCGAAGACCGGCGAGCGTTTCCGCTTCACGATTCCGACTGGCCACCTGATGGAGCTGTATGCCGAGAAGGAGCAGGTCGGCAACAACTGCGGCACCGACGGCGCCAACGTCAACCCCGACCCCTGGCCCGATGGGCTCAAGGGCATTGCGCCGTCGCGCTACGACCATTGCCTGCTCTACGGGGACGACCTCGACGGCACCGTCAAGCTGTTTCGCGAGGTGCTGGGCTTCAGCCTGGCCGAGAAGATCGTCACCAAGGCGGACCCGAAATTCATGATCGGTGCGTTCCTGACCTGTTCGAACAAGGCGCACGACGTGGCCTTCATCCGCCAGCCGGTCAAGGGCAAGTTCCACCACGCGTCGTTCGAGCTCGGCAGCTGGGAGAAGGTGCTGCGTGCGGCCGACATCCTGTCGCGCACCAAGACCTCGATCGACATCGGCCCGACGCGCCACGGCATCACGCGCGGCGAGACGGTGTACTTCTTCGACCCCTCGGGCAACCGCAACGAGGTCTTCGCCGGCGGCTACATCCACTACCCCGACAAGCCCACGATCACCTGGTACGACGAGACGCTGGGCCCGGCCATCTTCTATCACGACCGCACGCTGAACGAAGCCTTCCTCTCGGTGTTCACATGAAGGCCCCCACGCTCACTTCGTTCGCTGCCCCCCGAGGGGGCGTCGGTGCCCTTCGGGCGGCCGGGCGGGCACCGAGATGAAGATCGCCGTCGCACAGGACGTGGTGCATTGGGAAGCGGCCGCCGCAGCGGTTGCGGCGGCGGCCCGCTGCGCCGACGAGGCCGGCATCAAGATAAACATCGCCGTCGCCGATTCGGGCGGCAACCTGGCGGCGTTCCTGCGCATGCCCGGCGCTTTCCTGCACTCGATCGAGATCGCGATCGACAAGGCCTACACAGCGGCGGGCTTCGGTCTGCCCACGTCAGCCTGGACGGAGGCCCTGGCAACGCATTCGCCGGCGGTGCGATCAGGCATTCCGATGCGCCCGCGCATGGTGTGCTTCGGCGGCGGCTTGCCGATGCGCCACGAGGGCCGCTTGATCGGCGGCATCGGCGTCTCCGGCGGCTCCGAGCTTGAAGACGAAACCTGCGCCAGGGCGGGCCTGAGCGCAATCGGACTGGACATCTGAAAGGACTTAAAGCCATGAGCAAAGACATTCTGAATTTCATCAACGGCGAGTACGTCAAGAACGTCAGCGGCAAGACCTACGAGAAGCGCAACCCGGTCGACAACTCGCTGATCGGCATGGTGCACGAGGCCGGCAAGCCCGAGGTGGATGCCGCGGTGGCGGCGGCGCAAGGCCGCGCTGCACGGGCCCGTGGGGCAAGCTGTCGGTGGTCGAGCGCTGCAACATGCTCGACGCGCTGGTCGACGAGATCAACCGCCGCTTCGACGACTTTCTGCAGGCCGAGATCGCCGACACCGGCAAGCCCGCGCACCTGGCCTCGCACGTCGACATTCCGCGCGGCGCGGCCAACTTCAAGATCTTCACCGACACGATCAAGAACGCCTCGACCGAGTCGTTCGAGATGCGCACGCCCGACGGCAAGACCGCGCGCAGCTACGGCGTGCGCGTGCCGCGCGGCGTGATCGCGATCATCTGCCCGTGGAACCTGCCGCTGCTGCTGATGACGTGGAAGTGCGGGCCGGCGATGGCGTGCGGCAACACGGTCGTCGTCAAGCCCTCCGAAGCCACGCCGAGCACGGCGACGATGCTCGGCGAGGTGATGAACAAGGTCGGCATCCCGAAGGGCGTCTACAACGTCGTCAACGGCTTCGGCGTCGATTCCGCCGGCTCGTTCCTGACCTCGCACAAGGACGTCAACGGCATCACCTTCACCGGCGAGACCAAGACCGGCACCGCGATCATGAAGGCCGGCGCCGACGGCATCCGCCCGGTGTCTTTGGAACTCGGCGGCAAGAACGCCGCGGTCGTGTTCGCCGACTGCGATTTCGACAACGCCGTCGCCACCGTGACGCGCTCGTGCTTCGAGAACGCCGGCCAGGTCTGCCTGGGCACCGAGCGCGTGTACGTGCAGCGCCCGATCTTCGACAAGTTCGTCGCCGCGCTGAAGGTGCAGGCCGAAACGATGAAGCCCGGCCGCCCGTTCGACAAGGACACCAAGATCGGCCCGCTGGTCAGCAAGATCCACCAGAAGAAGGTTCTGGGCATGTACCAGAAGGCCAAGGACGAAGGCGCCAACATCGTCACCGGTGGCGGCATCCCCGACATGCCGGCCGAGCTGAAAGACGGCTGCTGGATACAGCCGACGATCTGGACCGGTCTGCCCGAGACCGCGACCGTCGTCACCGAGGAAATCTTCGGCCCCTGCTGCCACATCAGCCCCTTCGACACCGAAGAAGAAGTGCTGGACAAGGTCAACGCCAACCGCTACGGCTTGGCGACCTCGATCCACACGCAAGACATCGGCCGCGCGATGCGCTTGGCGTCGGCCATCGAGGTCGGCCTGTGCTGGGTCAACAGCTGGTTCCTGCGCGACCTGCGCACGCCGTTCGGCGGCTCCAAGCAGTCGGGCATCGGCCGTGAAGGTGGCCTGCACTCGCTGGAGTTCTACACCGAACTGCGCAACGTGATGGTCAAGTACTGACTCACCCATCCGGAGGCGGACCATGACTTCCAACCCAGAGATCGGCGAACGCATCCGCACCGGCACGTTCGAGACGAACGTGCACGATGCGGGCCGCGGCGCGCCGGTGCTGCTGATCCACGGCTCCGGCCCTGGTGTCAGCGCCTGGGCCAACTGGCGCCTGGTGCTGCCCGTGCTGGCCGAGCGGCGGCGTGTCATCGCGCCCGACATGGTGGGCTTCGGCTACACCGACCGGCCCGCCGGCATGCGCTACGGCATGGACGCCTGGGTGCGGCAGGCGCTGTACGTGATCGACGCCTACGGGTTCGACCAGGCCGACGTCGTCGGCAATTCGTTCGGCGGCGCGCTGGCGCTGGCCTTGGCGATCCATTCCCCGCAGCGCGTGCGGCGGCTGGTGCTGATGGGTTCGGTCGGCGTGCCGTTTGCGATCACGCCGGGGCTCGACGCCGTGTGGGGCTACCAGCCGTCGCTCGAGACCATGCGCACTCTTCTCGACATCTTCGCGCACGACCGATCGCTGGTGAACGACGAACTGGCCCGCATGCGCTACGAGGCCAGCGTGCGGCCCGGCTTTCACGAGTCGTATGCCGAGATGTTCCCGGCGCCGCGCCAACGCTGGGTGGACGCCATGGCCAGCGCCGAGGCCGACATTCGCGCGCTGCCGCACGAGACGCTGGTCATCCACGGCCGCGAAGACCGGGTGATTCCGCTGTCGAACTCGCTGACGCTGGCGCAGTGGATTCCGAATGCGCAACTGCACGTCTTCGGCCATTGCGGCCATTGGACCCAGATCGAACACAACGCCCGTTTCAACCGGCTGGTCGGCGACTTTCTCGCCGAGGCCGACGCTTCTTAAACCCACCAGGCCCGACACCATGGACAAAGCCAAGATTCAACACTACGGCGACGAGCTCTACACCGCGCTGCTCGAGCGCAAGCCGGTCGATCCGCTGACCGACCGCGAGCCTTCGATCACGATCGAAGACGCCTACCAGATCCAGCTGCGCATGATCCAGCGCCGGCTCGATGCCGGCGAGACGATCGTCGGCAAGAAGATCGGCGTCACGAGCAAGGTCGTGATGGACATGCTGAAGGTCAACCAGCCGGACTTCGGCCAGATGACCTCGGGCATGGTCTTCAACGAGGGCGACGCGATCCGCGCCGATTCGATGATCGCGCCCAAGGCCGAGGCCGAGGTCGCCTTCGTGCTGAAGAGCGATCTGATGGGCCCCGGCGTCACCGCCGCCGACGTGCTGCGCGCCACCGACTTCGTCGTGCCGTGCTTCGAGATCGTCGATTCGCGCATCCGCGACTGGAAGATCAAGATCCAGGACACCGTCGCCGACAACGCCTCGTGCGGCGTGCTCACGCTCGGCGGCGTGCGCAAGAGCCCGCGCCAGCTCGACCTGGCGCTGGCCGGCATGGTGCTGGAGAAGAACGGCGAGGTCATCAGCACCTCGACCGGCGCCGCCGTGCAGGGCTCGCCGGCCAATGCGGTGGCCTGGCTCGCCAACACGCTCGGTCGTCTGGGCATCGGCCTGAAGGCCGGCGAAGTGATCCTGTCCGGATCGCAGTCGCCGCTCGTGCCGGTCAAGGCCGGCGACAGCCTGCGCTGCGATGTCGGTGGCCTCGGTGGCACCTCAGTGCGCTTCATCTGAAATCGACAAGAGAGACCCTCATGAACCTCGATCAAAAAACCATTCTTGCCCTTGCCGAGCATCTCGAGAACGCCGAGCTGCAGGTGCGCGACGTGACCATGATCACCGGCGACTACCCGAAGATGGATTGGGACGACGCCTATGCGATCCAGGACGAGATCAAGCGCCGCAAGGAAGCGCGCGGCAACAAGACCGTCGGCCTGAAGGCAGGTCTCACCTCGTTCGCGAAGATGAAGCAGATGGGCGTCGAAACGCCGGTGTTCGGCTTCGTCAGCGACTACATGGCGCGGCCCGACGGCGGCGAGATCAAGCACAGCGAGCTGATCCACCCGAAGGTGGAGGCGGAGATCTGCATCGTCACCAAGGCGCCGCTGAAGGGCCCCGGCTGCAACGTCGCCGCCGTGATGGCAGCCACCGATTTCGTGATCCCGGCGGTAGAGGTCATCGACAGCCGCTACCGCGACTTCAAGTTCGACCTGAAGAGCGTGATCGCCGACAACACCTCGTCGTCGCGCTTCGTCATCGGCGGTCGGCCGCGCGACCTGACCGATCTCGACCTGCGCACGCTCGGCGTCGTGCTCGAGATCAACGGCGAGATCAAGTCGATGGCCGCGGGTGCGGCCGTGCTCGGCAACCCGCTGGCCGCCGTGGCGATGATGGCCAATCACCTGGGCGAGCGCGATCAGCACATCCCGGCCGGCACTTTCATCATGACCGGCGGCGTGACCGAGGCCCTGCTGGTCAATCCGGGCGACAACGTGCTGGTGCGATTCCAGGATCTCGGCTCGGTGTCGATGCGTTTCGTCTGAGCGAGACGCGAGGTTGATGCCGTGCAGTGCTGCGACTCCCCGGGTTTCTTGCTGCGCTTCGAGCCGCTGGTCGAGGACGAGCGCGTGATCGACATCCCGTGCGACGCATCCGGGCAAGTGAATCTCGATGCACTGGCCGAAGCCGACCGCAACGCCTACTTCTATGCCCGCGTCGTGCGCCACGGGCGATTCGCCGCGCGCGTCGTGCCGCTCCAGCGACTGAGTCTCACGCAGAACACATCAGAGAGAACAACATGAACCGAATCAGATCATCGGCCAGACTGGCAGCAGCCCTCGTCATTGCCGGCGCCGCCGGGGCGCCCGCTTTCGCGACCGAGAACGGCGGCGCCAGCCCGGGGCTGGGCGCCGAAGGCTTTCTTGCGGGCGCGTTGCCGCCGCCGGGCACCTACGCGGTCGCTTACCTGAACCACTACCGCGCCAACCGCTTCAACGATGGCAACGGCAACGAACTGGTGCCGGGCTTCAAGGTGCGCGCCACGGCGCTGGCACCGCGCATCGTTCACATGACCGCACAGAGCCTGCTGGGCGGGCAACTCGGTTTCTACGGCATCCTGCCCTTGGTTGACCTGAAGGTCGATGCCGCCGGAACGAGTGACAGCCGCAGCGGCATCGGCGACCTGGAACTCGCGCCGATGGTGGCTTGGCACGGGCCGCGATGGCACACCGTCGCCGCGATCGCCGTCGCCTTCCCGACGGGCGCCTACGACGCCGACCGCCTCGCCAACGTCGGCAACAACTACTACACCCTGCGCCCGATCTTCGCGTTCTCGTACCTGGGCGAATCCGGCATCAACGTCTCATCGAAGATCACCTACAGCATCAACTCGAAGAACCGCGACACCGACTACAAGTCCGGTCAATACCTGCATGCCGACTACAACGTCGGCTGGAACCTGAACCCGCAGTGGCAGCTCGGCCTGCAAGGCTTCTTGCTGCACCAGTTCACGGCCGACAAGCAGAACGGCAACCAGGTCGGACCCGACGGATTCAAGGGTCGAGTCTTCGCGGTCGGGCCTGCGCTGCGCTATCAAGGAAGCGCCGTCTCGATCGAGGCGCGGTGGTTGAAGGAAACCCAGGCCGAGTTCCGTCCCGAGGGCAGCTCGTTCTGGCTCAAGGCCGTCTGGAAACTCTAGAGAGGTACGCCATGCCATTTGCACAGATCTACATCCTCGAAGGCCGCACCGAGGAGCAAAAGCGCGCCGTCATCGAGAAGGTGACGCAGGCGCTGGTCGAGGCGGTCGGCGCGCCGAAGGAAAACGTGCGCGTCTGGATTCACGACGTGCCGAAAGAAAACTGGGGCATCGCGGGAGTCTCAGCGAAGTCGCTCGGCCGCTAGCCGGCCCACGAAGGAATCGCTCATGACAGCCAAAGTACACGACAAGCAAGACGCCCCCAACGCCTTCAACCAGGAAGAAGGCACGATCAACATCGGCGGCATCGACGCGCTGGTTCGACTGGTGCTCGACCAGTCCCGTGCCGACGAACGCCGCGGCCTGAAGACCGGCATGTTCATCTCGGGCTACCGCGGCTCACCGGTGGGCATGCTCGATGCGGCGTTCCTCAAGAACGCGAAGACGCTGCTGTCGAGGAACATCCACTTCGTCGATGGCCTCAACGAGGACCTTGCGGCCACCGCGGTGTGGGGCACGCAGATGCTGCACACGGTCGGCAAGCAGAAGTTCGACGGCGTCACCGGCCTGTGGTACGGCAAGGCGCCGGGTGTGGACCGCAGCGGCGATGCGTTGAAGCACGCCAACTACACCGGCATCGGCAAGAACGGCGGCGTGCTCGCGGTGGCCGGCGATGACCCGAGCTGCAAGAGCTCGTCGCTGTGCAGCCAGTCCGAGCCGATGCTGATGCACGTCGGCATCCCGTCGCTGTACCCGGGCAACGTGCAGGAGATCCTCGACCTCGGCCTGCACGGCTACATGATGTCGCGCCTGTCGGGGCTGTGGGTCGGCCTGAAGATCGTCACCAACGTGGCCGACGGCAGCGGCACGGCCAACGTCGATCCGAAGCGGCTGAACTTCGTCACGCCCGACCTGATGTTCGACGGCAAGGCCTTCGCGCCGACGCATGAACCTCGGCATGAACGTGCGCGCCGAGGCGCTCGAGATGGAGCAGTCGCTCTACACGCGCCGGCTCGAGGTGGCCAAGCGCTACGCCGCGGCCAACAAGCTCAACAACGTCGTCTTCGAGAACCCCGACGCGTGGCTGGGCATCATCACCGCCGGCAAGACCTACAACGACCTGCGCCAGTGTTTCCTCGAGCTCGGCCTCGACGATGCGGCGCTGCGCCGCTACGGCATCCGCATCCTGAAGATGGGCATGCTGTTCCCGATGGAGCCGCAGATCGTGCGCGACTTCGCGCGCGGGCTGGAAGAGATCTTCGTCATCGAGGAGAAGCGCCCCTTCCTCGAGATGTTCGCCAAGAACGTGCTCTACGGCATGGCCAACGCGCCGCGCATCGTCGGCAAGTTCGATGAGCAAGAGAAGGAGCTGCTGCCGCACTACGGCGAGTTCGAGTCCGACGTGATCGGCCGTGCGCTGACCAAGCGCCTGTCGCAGAAGGCGCGCATCGAGTCGGCCGAGGCCTGGCTGGCGCGGCTCGACGAGATCCACGTCCGCACCAAGCTGCCGACGGCGACGCGCACCGCGTGGTACTGCTCGGGCTGCCCGCACAACAGCTCGACCACAGCGCCCGATGGTTCGATCGTCTCGGCCGGCATCGGCTGCCACACGATGGCGATGTGGATGGGCCGCAACGTCGTGATGGGCACGCACATGGGCGCCGAGGGCGCGCAGTGGATCGGCATGGCGCCGTTCACCGACACCAAGCACATCTTCCAGAACATGGGCGATGGCACCTACGCGCACTCCGGCAGCCTGGCGATCCGCTACTGCGCCGCCAACAACGCCAACATCACCTTCAAGGTGCTGCGCAACGCGCACACCTCGATGACCGGCGGCCAGCAGATCATGGGCGAAGAGCCGCTCGCGAACCTGGTGTCGGACCTGCTGGCCAACGGCGTGAAGAAGGTCATCGTCACCAGCGACCGCCCCGAGACCATCAGCGGCCTGCCCGGCGCCACCGAGGTCTGGCACCGCGACCGGCTCGACGAGGCCCAGCGCGTGCTGGCCGAGATCCCCGGCACCACGGTGCTGGTGCACGACCAGGAATGCGCCGCCGAACTGCGCCGCGCGCGCAGCCGCGGCAAGGCCGAGGAGCCGGTCGAAGTCACCGTCATCAACGAACGTGTCTGCGAAGGCTGCGGCGACTGCGGCGTCAAGAGCAACTGCATGAGCGTCGAGCCGGTGGCCACCGAGTTCGGCCGCAAGACGCGCATCCACCAGTCTTCGTGCAACAAGGACTTCTCCTGCGTCAAGGGCTTCTGCCCCTCGTTCCTGACGATCACGCCGAACCCGGAGCCGGCAGCCGGCGACGATGGCAAGAAGAAAAAGAAGAAGGGCCGCATTCCGGCGCTCGAGCGCGAACTGCCCATCCCGGTGTCGAAGGTCGATTCGAGTTTCGGCTTCGGCATCCACGTCATGGGCATCGGCGGCACCGGCTCGGTGACGGTTGTCGCCACCATCGCCAACGCGGCTCGGCTCGAAGGCAAGCACGTCATCGGGCTCGACCAGACGGGTCTGGCGCAAAAGGGCGGCGCGGTCATCTCCGACATCAAGATCACGAACGAACCGTTCAGCGGCTCGAACAAGATCTCCGACGGCCGCACCGACCTGTACCTGGGCTTCGACATCCTCAACGCGACGGATCCGAAGAACCTGGACAAGTGCCTGCCCGAACGCACGATCGCCGTGGTCAACACCACGCAGACGCCGACCGGGCAGATGGTCTCCAACCGGAAGAACTTCTTCCCGATCGTGAGCTCGCTCACCGACGGCATCGACCGCGTCACGCGCAAGGAGCACAACGTCTTCGTCGATGGGCAGGCGATGGCCGAGGGCCTGTTCGGCGACGCGATGGCGACCAACAACTTCATGGTCGGCGTGGCCTTCCAGGCCGGCACCATTCCCTTGAAGGCCGAGTCGATCGAGACCGCGATCAAGAACTCGGGCGTCGGTGTCGAGCAGAGCGTGGCCGCGTTCCGCTGGGGTCGCATGACCGTGGTCGATCGTGCTTTCGTCGAAGCCGAGATCGCGAAGTACACGCCGAAGGTCGAGAAGCCAACACTGTCGGCCGCTGCGCGCGCGATCGTCGATGCGGTCGGCGCGCAAGGCGAAACGAAGCGCTTGCTCGAAGTGCGCGTGCCCGACCTGATCGACTACCAGGACGAGGGCTATGCCAAGCGCTACGCCGACGTGATCAAGCGCGTCGTCGCCACCGAGGCGCGAGCCGTTCCCGGCAAGACAGGACTGGCGGAGGCCGCGGCGCGCTACCTCTACAAGCTGATGGCCTACAAGGACGAGTACGAGGTCGCGCGGCTGCACACCGACCCCGCTTTCACGGCCCAGCTCGACGCGATGTTCAAGCATGGCTACACAGTCAAGTACAACCTCGCGCCGCCGACCATCTCCAAGCGCGACCCGGTCACCGGCCACTTGATCAAGCAGCAGTTCGGTCCCTGGATGCGCAGTGCCTTCGGCTGGATGAAGAAGTTCAAGGGCCTGCGCGGCGGCGGTCTCGACTTCTTCGGCAAGACCGAGGAGCGCCGCCACGAGCGCCAGATGATCGAGGACTACATCAAGGAACTCGACGGCATCTGCGCAGCGCTGAACCCCGTCAACCATGCCGCGGCGGTGGCGCTGGCCAGCGTGCCTGACGAGATTCGCGGCTACGGACACGTCAAGGAAAAGAGCGTTGCCGAGGCGAAGACATTGCGCGAACAGCGCGCGCAGGCGTTTCGCAACCCGCAAGTACAGGCGCAGTCGCAGCCGCAGCCAGGCGTTCAACCGGTGGCGGCCTGATGTGGCTGGTCATGCCGGCTTTGGTGCCCTGGCTCTATCCCGCTTCGGCTGAGACCGTCGCTCCCACCCCACCCCCTTTGGAGAATTCATGAACGAACTCGACGGCTACGACATCGAAGATCTGAAATCGGGCATGAGCGCGACCTTTTCCAAGACGATCACCGAGGCCGACATCGTGCTGTTCGCCAGTGCGTCGGGCGACAACAACGCCATGCACATCAACGAAGAGTTCGCGCAGACGACGCAGTTCAAGGGCCGCATCGCGCACGGCATGTTGACGGCCAGCGTGATCTCGGCGGCGATCGCCGGCCGGCTGCCCGGACCCGGCACGGTCTATCTCGGCCAGAACCTGCGCTTCAAGGCGCCGGTGCGCCCCGGTGATACCGTGCATGCCACCGTCACCGTCAAGGAGCTGTTTCCCGAGAAGCGCCGCGTGGCGCTCACCACCGTGTGCACCGTCGCAGGCAAGGTGGTGATCGAAGGCGATGCGCTGGTGATGCCCACTTCCCGAGAAACCCGTTCGACGAGCCGCGTCTAGCGAACCCTTTCCCCAACCGAAAACCCAACTGGAGATAAACCATGGCAACAAAGAATCAGCCCGCAATGGACATGTCGAATGCCGTCGACAACCTGACGAAGATGTTCGAGCAATTCAAGCTGCCCGGTGTCGATACGAAAGAGATCTTGGACGCTCGTCGCAAGGACATCGACGCGCTGGTCCAGGCCAACAAGGCGATCTATGAAGGCATGCAGGCGCTGGCGAACAAGCAGGGCGAGCTGCTGCGGACCGCGATGGCGGACATCCAGGCGGCCGTGAAGGGTGCGGCCGGCGGCATTGGCGTGGGCGATCCGGGCAAGCAGGGTGAGCTCGCGCGCAAGGCCTACGAAAAAGTGCTGGGCGACATGAAGGATCTGGCGGAGATCGCTCGCCAATCGCAAACCGAGGCGATGGCCAAGATCACTCAGCGTGGCACCGAGCACCTGGATGAGGTCAAGAAGATGATGAAGTTGAAGTAGGCCATCTTTCTCTCGGAGCCGACGATGAATTCGCCGTTCAACATGCCGGACGAGTATGTCCAAGGGTTCTTCAAGGCCGGGCAGAGCCTGCTGCAAGCGCTGACGCCCTCCGCTCGGGTCGAGCGAGCCATCTGCCTCGCCCGCCCGTGCAGCGCCGTTGGCAGAACTGCAGCTGAACTATTTCCAGCAGCAACTCGCGCTGTGGGCACGCATGATGACTGGCGGCGCGGGCGCGGAACCCCTGGTCGCGCCCGAGCGCGGCGACAGGCGCTTCAACGCCGCCGAGTGGCGCGACAACCCGGCGTACAGCCTGTTGAAGCAGGGCTATCTGCTCAACTCGAGGCTGGTCAGCGATGTCGTGGAAGCCGCCGACCTCGACGACGCGACCAAGCACAAGCTGCGCTTCTACGCGCGCCAGTTCGTCGATGCGATGAGCCCGACCAACTTTGCCGCGATGAACCCGGACGTGCTCAAGGCCGCGTTCGAATCCAAGGGCGAAAGCGTGAAGGCGGGCTTCGACAACCTGCTGGCCGACATGCGCAAGGGCGGTCTCACGATCACCGACGAGTCGGCCTTCGAGGTCGGCAAGAACGTGGCGGTGTCCGAAGGCGCGGTGATCTTCGAGAACGACTTGTTCCAGTTGATCCAGTACGCGCCGCTGACCGATCGGGTGGCGAGCCGCCCGCTGGTCATCGTGCCGCCCTGCATCAACAAGTTCTACATCCTCGACCTGCAGCCCGAGAACTCCTTCGTGCGCTTCGCGGTCGAGCAAGGTCAGACCGTGTTCCTGGTGTCCTGGCGCAATCCCGACGCGAGCTGCGGCCATGTCACGTGGGACGACTATCTGGCACAGGGCGCGATGAAGGCCATCGAGGTGGCGCTCGCCGTCAGCGGCGCCGACAAGGTCAACGCGGTCGGTTGGTGCGTTGGCGGCACGATCTTGTCTTCGGCGCTGGCCGTGATGCGCGCGCAGGGTGACGAGTCGGTCGCCAGCCTGACGCTGCTCACCACCATGCTCGATTTCCGCGAGCCCGGTGATCTGGCCGTGTTCATCGATGAACAGGGGGTCGCGCAACGCGAACAGGCGATCGGACAGGGCGGCATCTACCCCGGCAGCGAACTCGGCTTTGTCTTCCAGACCCTGCGCGCCAACGACCTGATCTGGCCGAACGTGATCAACAACTACCTCAAGGGCAAGTCGCCCGAGGCCTTCGACCTGCTGTACTGGAACGCCGACGCCACCAACCTGCCCGGCCCGATGTATGCCTGGTACCTGCGCAACATGTACCTCGAGAACAACCTGCGCGTGCCGGGCAAGTTGACGATGTGCGACACACCGGTCGATCTGGGCGACATCGACATGCCGAGCTACGTGCTGGCGACGCAAGAAGACCACATCGTGCCGTGGCGCTCGGCCTACCAGACGACGCAGCTCGTCGGCGGCAAGTCGCAGTTCGTACTCGGCGCCAGCGGCCACATCGCCGGCGTCATCAACCCGGCGTCGAAGAACAAACGCAGCTACTGGACCGGCGGCAAGCAGGGCGACGATGCGCAAGCGTGGCTTGCCAGCGCCGCAGAAACGCCGGGCAGCTGGTGGACGCACTGGATGAAGTGGTTGTCGCCGAAGTCAGGCAAACCCGTTGCGTCTCGCAAGCGGCTCGGCAACTCGAAATACAAACCGATCGAACCGGCCCCCGGCCGCTACGTGAAGGTTCGGGCGCAATGACAACCTCGCACACCGACCAGGAACTGGTGATGCGCGTGATGCCGATGCCGGCCGACGTCAACGCCAACGGCGACATCTTCGGTGGCTGGATCATGGCCCAGGTTGACATCGCCGGCGGCGTGTTGGCCGCACGCCTGGCCAAAGGCCGCGTCGCGACCGTCGCGGTGAATGAATTCATCTTCAAGCAGCCGGTATCGATCGGCGATCTTCTGAGCTTCTACGCCCACGTGCTGCGGATCGGCAATACATCGGTCACGGTGCGCGTGGAGGTCTTTGCTGAACGCAACCCGGCCGACGTGCAGGTCGTGAAGGTGACGGAGGCGAATCTGACCTATGTGGCCATCGACGATCAGGGAAGGCCGCGGACATTGGCGGCAAACGCAGGCAAGGCGGACGCGGCTCGCGACGCCAAGCTCTCGGTCGGCTGAAGCGCCCGCCAACCCCAACCCCGCTGGAGACGTCCGATGGACTACGAGAACATCCTGACCGCCGAGCATGGCGATGGCGCCCTGCGCACCGGCGTCATCACGCTGAACCGTCCGAAGCAGCTCAACGCGCTGAGCGACGCGCTGATGGACGACCTGAGCGCGGCGCTGAAAGCCTACGACGCCGACGACGGCATCGGCTGCATCATCGTCACCGGCAGCGAGAAGGCCTTCGCCGCCGGCGCCGACATCGCGGCCATGGCGGACTTCGACTACATGCAGTGCTACAAGGCCGGCTACATCACGCGCAATTGGGAGACGGTGACGACCATCCGCAAGCCGGTGATCGCCGCCGTCGCCGGCTTTGCGCTCGGCGGGGGTTGCGAGCTGGCGATGATGTGCGACTTCATCATCGCTGCGGAAACCGCCAGGTTCGGGCAACCGGAGATCAAGCTCGGCGTCGTCCCCGGCGCAGGGGGCACGCAGCGGCTGCCCAGGGCCGTGGGCAAGGCCAAGGCGATGGACATGGTGCTGACGTCGCGCATGATCGATGCGGCCGAGGCCGAACGCGCCGGGCTCGTCTCGCGCGTCGTGGCGCCGGACAAGCTGATGGAAGAGGCGCTCGCCGCCGCCGCGGTGATCTGCGGCTTGAGCTTGCCCAGCGTGATGATGGCCAAGCAGGCTGTGAATCGTGCGTTCGAGGGGCCGCTCGCCGAAGGCGTGCGGTTCGAGCGACTGCTCTTTCATTCCTTGTTCGGCACGGTGGATCAGCGCGAGGGCATGGCCGCCTTCCTCGCCAAGCGCAAGCCCGTGTTCCAGCATCGCTGAAGACCGCGCCCGAAGCGTCCATGCTCATGCCCGCGAAATTGGCCGACGGCCGGGCATCGGCCGTCGCGCATGATGACCTGCACCGCGTGGGACTGGCGCCATGACACGATGCGCGCCAGACGATTGGGGTTTCTTGCGCTGCCGGTCATGGCGACGATGCCGGCAGCGAATTCATCTCTCGTTGCGAGGAGCATGGACATGGGCAAGTATGTTTTGCTGGGCAATTGGACCGATCAGGGTGTTCGAGACGTGAAGAACACCGTCAAGCGCTCACGCGCCGCACGCGAAGCGTTCGCCGCGATGGGCGTCAACGCGCGCGAGTGGTTCTTCACGCTGGGCCCGTACGACGTCGTGTTGACGGTGGATGCGCCCGACGATGAGACCCTGACGAAGGCCACGCTCGCCCTGGCGGTCCAGGGCAACCTTCGGACGACGACGATGCGCGGCTTTGGTGAAAAGGAGATGGAAGCCATCGTGGGCACCATGTCCTGAACAGAGCCGCGAATGGTCGCCAACCCGCCGTTCAGCGACAAGAGCTGGAGCGCGGGCCTCGATCCGGCGAACGATCCGTTCGCAGGATTGCACTCTATTGCACACATCGGTCAGCAGGGACGAGCAACCTGCCATACTGTCCGCACGGGTCTGCCGTCTTGCACGTCGTTCAACGTCGGCCTCTCGCCATCACAGGAACCCCCATGCAAGACAACCTCGTACAGGCCCAGTTGCAACCCTTCGTCAACCTGGTGCAGGCCAACATGGATCTGCTCACCCGTTTCTCGACGCCTCCCGAGATCACCGCCCAGGCCAGCGCGAACGCGAGCCAGTTTTTCCAGCAGGCCAGCGAGTCGGCGATGAAGCTCATGCAGTCCGGCGCCTTCGCGCAGGTGATGCAGGGGATGCTGAAGAACTACACCGAGTTCCTCATGGAACTCAGCCAAAGCGGCATGGCGGTGCTGAGCCAAGGTCAGTCGGTGATGAGCCGCCAAGTGCGTGCTTGATCGGCGGCGTCGCGGACGATGAGACTCGACAACTCTCGGCTGGAAGTGCTGCGTCGAGCCTTGATTCTCGATTCGGGTCCGGAACGCGCGTACGACGACATCACGCGCTTGCTGGCCACCACATTGGCCGTTCCGATCACGATGGTCAATCTGCTCGACGCCGAGCGTGACTGGTTCAAGTCCTGCGTCGGCATCCAGCAAACGCAGTCGCCCGCGGTGACCTCGTTTTGCGAGGCCTTCTTCAACACGAGCAGCGACCTGATCGTTGCCGAAGACACGCTGCTCGACCCTCGGTTCGAGTTGAACCCGCTGGTGTTGGGCTGGCCGTTCATTCGGTTCTATGCCGCGGCGCGTCTGACCGTGCGCGGCCAGACCGTTGGAACGCTGTGCGCGTATGACATTCGGCCGAGGCCACTGTCGCCTGACCAACTGGACTGCCTGCGGCAGCTGGCCGGCGCGGCGGTCGAATTGATCGGCCGTCGCAACGCCGTCATCGACCGGACCCCGGCAAACGACGGTTCCGCCTCGACTCGTTCGACGGGGTGAGCCTGGGTAGGCGAAGCCCAGGCCGTGCCGACGGTCTTCGGTGCACGGAGGTTGCCTGATGAACACGCTCGGCCTCGATCTCGGCACTTCTGAATTGAAGGCGTTGGTGATGGGCGCCGGCGGCGCCGTGCTCGCCACCGCCGGTGCGCCGCTGACGTGGCGACAACCGCATCCCGGCTGGGCCGAGCAGGATGCGCAAGACTGGTGGCAGGCCACGATCGTGGCCTGCGCGCAACTCAAGGCGACGGCGCCGCAGGCTCTGGCCGGCGTGCGGGCGATCGGCCTGTCGGGGCAGATGCACGGGGCGACATTGCTCGACGCCGCCGACCACGTGCTGCGGCCCTGCATCTTGTGGAACGACACGCGCAGCGCCGCGCAATGCGACGCGTTGACGCGCGACTGCCCGGCGCTGCACGACATTGCCGGCAACCTGGCGATGCCCGGCTTCACCGCGCCGAAGCTGCTCTGGCTGCGCCGGCACGAGCCTGACATCTTCGAGCGCGTCGCCACCGTGCTGCTGCCGAAGGACTGGTTGCGGTTGCAGCTCACCGGCACGAAGTTCTCCGAGATGTCGGATGCCGCTGGCACCTTGTGGCTCGACGTGGCCAAGCGCGACTGGTCCGACGCCTTGCTTGCCGCCACCGGCCTGACACGCGCGCACATGCCGTCGCTGATCGAAGGCCCGCAGGTCGGCGGCACGCTCACGGCCGGCGCAGCGCGCGCGTTGGGACTGACCGCCGGCATCCCCGTCGTCGGCGGCGCGGGCGACAACGCGGCGAGTGCGATCGGCATCGGCGCCGTGAAACCCGGCGACAGTTTTGTCTCGCTCGGCACCAGCGGCGTGCTGTTCTCGGTGACCGACCGGCACCGCCCCAACGTCGATGAGGCGGTGCACGCGTTCTGCCATGCGCTGCCGGGGGTGTGGCACCAGATGGCGGTGATGCTGTCGGCGGCGAGCGCGCTGACCTGGGTGACGCGCGCGACCGGCCACGCGAACGAAGGCGAGTTGCTGGCGAAAGCGCAAACGCTGAGCGCCGCCGTGCGCGATGCCGCGCCGATCTTCCTGCCCTATCTCTCCGGCGAGCGCACGCCGCACAACGATGCGTCTGCGAGCGGCGTCTTCCTCGGTCTGCGTAACGCACACGAAGCGCCGCACCTGGCGTGGAGCGTGATCGAAGGCGTCAG
This sequence comes from uncultured beta proteobacterium, assembly GCA_963816315.1. Taxonomy (GTDB): domain Bacteria; phylum Pseudomonadota; class Gammaproteobacteria; order Burkholderiales; family Burkholderiaceae_C; genus CADEEN01. The sequence continues at coordinate 117,106 of CAWFJZ010000039.1, read as the reverse complement.
CTTCGGCCTGCGAGACGGCCTCGATGCGATGCGCCGCGCCGGCTCGCGCATCGACGAAGTGCAGCTCGTCGGTGGCGGCTCGCGCAGCACACTCTGGGCGCAACTGGTGGCCGACGCGCTGCAAGTGCGCGTGTTGATCGGCGAAGCGAGCAGCGTTGGCGGCGCGCTCGGCGCAGCGCGTTTGGCCGCGCTCGGCCTCGGTGACATCAACGCCGCGCGCATCGCCGAGATCTGCCGCGCGCCGACCACGCTGCACCGCCTCGAACCACATCCGTCGGCCGCACTCGAACGACGCCTGGCCAGCTACCGATCCGCGTACCAGGCCTTGCGCCCGGTGTTCTCCTCTTCCGCCAAAGGAACTCAGCCATGAGCGACTACTTCCACGACATCGCCCCGATCCAGTACGAAGGCCCGGAGACGAACAATCCGTTGGCTTATCGCTGGTACCAGGCCGATCGCATCGTGCTCGGCAAGCCGATGAAGGACCACCTGCGCATGGCGGTCTGCTACTGGCACAACTTCTGCTGGAACGGTTTCGATCCCTTCGGCTACGACGGCACGCTGCAGCGCCCGTGGCAGAAGCTCGGCGCGACCGACCCGATGGCCGGCGCGCGCGCCAAGGCCGACGCCGCGTTCTCGTTCATGAGCAAACTCGGCCTGCCGTATTACAGCTTTCATGATCGCGATGTGGCGCCCGAAGGCGCGACGCCGCGCGAGAGCGCGGAGAACCTGAAGGCGATGGTCGAGGTGCTGGGCCGCAAGCAGGCCGACACCGGCATCAAGCTGCTCTGGGGCACGGCCAATGCGTTCAGCCACCGCCGCTTCATGAGCGGCGCGGCGACCAACCCCGACCCTGAAATCTTTGCGCTCGCGGCGCTGCAAGTGCGCGAAGCGATGAACGCGACGAAAGCGCTCGGCGGCATCAACTACGTGCTCTGGGGCGGCCGCGAAGGCTACGAGACGCTGCTCAACACCGACCTGAAGCATGAAGGAAAACAGTTCGGCCGCTTTCTGCAAATGGTCGTCGAATACAAACACAAGATCGGCCTGCCGGGCTTCGTGATGATCGAGCCCAAGCCGCGCGAGCCGAGCAAGCACCAGTACGACTTCAACGTCGCCACCGTGTTCGGCATGCTGCAGCAGTGGGGCCTCGAGAAAGAAGTCAAGGTCAACATCGAGGCCAACCACGCCACGCTCGCCGGCCACAGCTTCGAGCATGAGATCGCGCTGGCCAACGCTTTAGGCATCTTCGGCTCGATCGACGCCAACCGCGGCGACATGCAGTGCGGCTGGGACACCGACCAGTTCCCGAACAGCGTGCCCGAAACGACGCTGGCCCTCTACTACATCCTGCAAGGCGGCGGCTTCACGCATGGCGGCCTGAACTTCGATGCCAAGGCGCGCCGCCAGTCACTCGACCCGGTGGACATGTTCCACGCGCACATCGGCGGCGCCGACGTCTGCGCGCGCTCGCTGCTCAATGCCGAGAAGCTGATCAACGACGGCGCCATGGGCAGGTTCGTGGCCGAGCGTTATGCCGGCTGGCAGCAGCCGTGGGCGCGCGAGGTGCTGGACGGCAAGAGCAGCCTGGCCGCAGTGGCCGACCACGCGCTCGAGCGCAACATCGACCAGCCACCGGTGTCCGGGCGTCAGGAGTACCTCGAGAACCTGATCAACCGCTACTGCTGATGCTCAACACTCGACGATGTTGACGGCCAGCCCGCCGCGCGCCGTCTCCTTGTATTTCGTCTGCATGTCGGCACCGGTCTCGCGCATCGTCTTGATCACCTTGTCGAGCGAGACGAAGTGTGTGCCGTCGCCGCGCAGCGCCATGCGCGAGGCGTTGATGGCCTTCACCGAAGCGATCGCGTTGCGCTCGATGCAGGGAATCTGCACCAGCCCGCCGACCGGATCGCAGGTCAGCCCCAAGTGGTGCTCCATGCCGATCTCGGCCGCGTTCTCGGCTTGCGCCGGCGTGCCGCCCATCACCGCGCAGAGGGCTCCCGCCGCCATGCTGCAGGCGACGCCGACTTCGCCCTGGCAGCCGACCTCGGCGCCGCTGATGCTGGCGTTTTCCTTGTAGAGGATGCCGATCGCGGCGGCCGTGAGCAGAAAGTCGATCACGCCCTTGTTCGCTCGCGCCGGGCACGAAGCGCGTGTAGTAGTGCAGCACGGCGGGCACGATGCCCGCGGCGCCGTTGGTCGGCGCGGTGACGACGCGCCCGCCGGCGGCGTTCTCTTCATTGACTGCGAGTGCGTACAGGTTGATCCAGTCCATCACCTGCAGCGGATCCTTCAATGCTTCCTCGGGCTTCGAGGTCAGCGCGCGGTACAGCTCGGCCGCGCGCCGCTTGACCTTGAAGCCGCCGGGCAGGATGCCGTCGGTGGCACAGCCGCGTTTGACGCAGGCCTGCATCACAGCCCAGATCTTCATCAGGCCGGCGTCGATCTCGGCGTCGCCTCGCCAATGGCGTTCGTTGCGGCGCACCACTTCGGCGATGCTGCACTGCTGTTCTTGCGTGATCTCGAGCAGCCGGTCGCCGCTGTTGAACGGGTGCGGCAGCACGGTGGTGTCGGGCACGATGGCCTTCTGCTTCGTGCCGTCGGCGGCGACCTCGTCGCTGACGACAAAGCCGCCGCCGACCGAGTAGTACACGCGGTTGGCGAGCTCCGCGCCGCCGCCGTCGAAGGCCGTGAAGCGCATGCCGTTGGCATGGAAGGGCAGCGTTTCGCGGCGGTGGAAGACGAGGTCGTCGCGTTCGTTGAAGGCGACGCCGTGCCGGCCGAGCAGATCGAGGCGCTCGCGCAGCGCTGCCACCAGCGCAGGCACCGCATCGACATCGACCGTGTCCGGCTCATGCCCCGCCAGCCCGAGCAGCACCGCCTTGTCGCTGCCATGGCCCTTGCCGGTGGCGCCGAGCGAGCCGTAGAGCTGCGATTGCACGCGCGCCACTTGCGGCAGCACGCCGTCGTGGTCGAGCCGCAGCGCGAACATGCGCGCCGCGCGCATCGGCCCGACGGTGTGCGAGCTGCTCGGCCCGATGCCGATCTTGAAGAGGTCGAAGACGGAGACGGCCATGGGCTGTGACGGTATCAGCAATCGACGGCCAGCCCGGCGATACGCTCATGTGTGCCCCCAACGCGCTGCGCGCGGTCCCCCCGAGGGGGAGCATTCGCGCTTGGGGCGGCCCGGCGCGCTCATGCCACGGCGCGAATCGCCTGGGCCGCTTCCTGCAGCGCCGGCAGCAGCTTGACGAGAAAACTCTCGCGTGGGTAGGCCTGGGTCTGGAACGTCATGCTCAAGGCGCCGACGCATTGACCCTTGCGGTCGGCCACCGCGACCGCCAGCCCGCCGAGGCCGACATTGACGTGCTGCTGCACGGCCCAATAGCCCAGCTCACGCGCCCGCTGCACGTCTTCGCGGTAGCGGCCTGCTTCGGTCACGGTCTGCGGCGTGAACTTGCCGAAGGCGTGCTCGGCCAGCCAGACGTCGAGCTTGCCCTTGGTGAAGGTGGACAGGATCGCGCAGCCGGGTGAGACCACGTGCGCCGGCACCCGCGCGCCGACGTGAAAGCCGATCGAGACGACGCGCGGCGAGTTGCTGCGTGCGAGATAGACCACCTCGTGCCCGTCGAGCGCGCTCAGGTTGGCCGTCTCTCCCGTCTGCATCGACATGCGCTGCAAGAAGGGCTGCGCCTGGCGCGGCAGGCGCGCCGATTCAAGATAGCCCTGGCCCAGGCGCAGCACGCTCGGCAGCAGCCAGTACAGCTTGCCGTCGGTGTCGGCGTAGCCGAAGTGCACCAGGCTCATCAGGTAGCGCCGCGCCGCCGTGCGCGTCAGGCCGGCGCGCTCGCCGGCCTCGGTGGCCGTCATGCGGGCGTGCTCGTCGCTGAACGACTCGATCACGCGCAGGCCCTTGCCGAGGCCTTCGATGAGCAGGGCGCGGTCGATCGGGGTTCGGGGCGCGGTGGGCATGGATTGGGCATGAATCAGTGAGAACCCTGATTACGATCGATAACCGATCGCGTCCGATCGATCATCGATCACTTGGGGCCCAACAGCGCTGGGGCAAACCCGGTCCGATGACTACATTGAAGCCAGCACTTCAGGAGTCCACGGCATGCATGGAGTCGAACCGCTCACCCGCGCACCGGAGGTTGCGTTGCAGCCCGCTGCAACCCCCGCGCGCGCCCGCGAAGCCCACTTCGTCGGACGCGACGCGTCCGCGTCCGGCCTGCGCGAGCATCTGCTGCCGCTGCATTGCGGCCCGGCCGACGCCGTGGCCTTCAAGTGCAGCATCGTTGTCGCGATGATGGCTGACAGCACCGTCGCCGACCTGCGGGCGGACGCGTCGAGCTGGTCGCGACGCGCCGACGAGATCGCGCAAGGCGGCGCCGATCTCGTGCAGGTGCTGTGGCAGCAGGCGGGCCGCTGCCGCAGCCGCCAGGGACACCATGGCGCGACGCTGGAAGCTGGCGCATGGATGGTGTTGGACGCGGGCCGCGACTACATGATCGAGTTCAGCCACGACGCACGCTGCCTGCTCATGCTCGTGCCGCGGTCGCGATGCGCCGGCTGGCTCGGGGCCCTGGACGCCATGGCCGGGATGGCGCTCACGTCTAGCGGGCCGACACGCATTGCGAGTTCGGTCTTGGGGACGCTGCTGCGCGACCGCACGCCGATGGATGGCCGCAGCGAACGCGCCTTGCACGATGCCGTGGTGGCGTTGATCGACCATGCCTTGCAGATGGAGTTGATCGATCGCAAGCTGCCGATTCCGGCGCGGCGCGCGGTTGATCTGGCGCAGGTGCAGCTCTATGTGATGGACCGGCTCGGCGACAAGGCGCTGTGCGCCAAACGCGTTGCGGCGGCTTTCGACATTTCACGGCGCAGCCTGTACAACTTGTTCGTCCCTGGCGGGATGACACCGCATGCGTTCATTGCGCAGGCCAAGTTGGCGCGGGCCGCTGCGCTGTTGCGCGATCCGGACTGGCGCGAGGCGTCGATCGCGCGCATTGCCGACCACTGCGGCTTCGCCGACGCAGCGCACTTCAGCCGCGCCTTCCACGCGCACTACGGTGCTGCGCCGACGGCATGGCGCGCACAAATGGCGTGATGAGGGCTATCCCGGGTGATGCACGCCAAGACAAGCCGCATTCCCAAAATGGCAATGACTCCGGCATGGCAGTCGATATCTTCGGCGCTCGGTGCAATCATCTCTAAACGGCAAGGAGACAGGCATGGCAAGCGCGACTGAACACGAGCCTCAAGGCCGGCACCAGACGAAGAAGGCCACGGCCAGCGGCTGGATCGGCTCGGCGCTGGAGTACTACGACTTCTTCATCTACGCCACCGCGGCGTCGCTGATCTTTCCGCAGATCTTCTTTCCCAAGGGCGACCCGAAGACGGCCATCGTCGCGTCGCTCGCCACCTACGGCGTCGGCTATGTGGCGCGGCCGATCGGCGCCTTCTTCCTCGGCCACTGGGGCGACACGCATGGGCGCAAGAACGTGCTCATCATCTGCATGTTCCTGATGGGTTTCTCGACCGTGGCCGTCGGCCTGCTGCCGACCTATGACCAGGTCGGCCTGCTGGCACCGGCGCTGCTGGTCGCGCTGCGGCTGATCCAGGGCTTCGCGGTCGCCGGCGAAATTTCCGGCGCCAGTTCGATGATCCTCGAACATGCGCCGTTCGGCCGCCGCGGCTTCTTCGCCAGCTTCACGCTGCAGGGCGTGCAGGCCGGGCAGATCATGGCCGCGGCGGTGTTCCTGCCGCTGGCGCACTACATGCCGACCGAGGCCTTCAACAGCTGGGGCTGGCGCATCCCGTTCCTGCTCAGCTTCATCGTCATCGTCGCCGGCTACATCATCCGCCGCGAGGTCGATGAGACGCCGGCGTTCGCCGAAGAGGCGCAGCATGGCGAGGTGCCGAAGGCGCCGATGATCCAGGCCATCACCGAGAGCTGGCGCGACATGCTGCGCGTGATCTGCATGGCGCTGATGAACGTCATCCCGGTGGTGACGTCGATCTTCGGCGCCGCCTACGCGGTGCAGCCGGCCTACGGCATCGGCTTCAGCAAGGACGTGTACCTGTGGATCCCGGTGCTGGGCAACATCCTGGCGGTGATCGTGATCCCCTTCGTCGGCAACCTGTCCGACAAGATCGGCCGCAAGCCGCCGATCATCGTCGGCGCGCTGCTGTCGGGGCTGATGTCGTTCGGCTATCTCTACGCCATCAGCATCCACAGCGTGCCGCTGGCGATCGTCATGTCGCTGCTCATGTGGGGCGTGGTCTACCAGGGCTACAACGCCGTGTTCCCGAGCTTCTACCCCGAACTGTTCCCGACCCGCACCCGCGTCTCGGCGATGGCGATCTCGCAGAACCTCGGCACCGTCGTCACCGCGCTGCTGCCGGCGCTGTTCGCCACCGTGGCGCCTCCGGGTGCGGCCGACATTCCGACGACGATCGGCGCCATCACGCTCGGCGTCACGGTGATCGCGGCGATCGCCGGCTTCAGCGCCCGCGAAACCTACCGCATCCACATGAACGACCTCGGCAACCCGAACGCGGTGCCGGTGCCGAAGCCCGAGTACGAGCGCCTGCGCGAAAAGACGATCAGCGACGGGCAGCTCGCCAAGGCCTGACACCATGATCCGAGGCACCACCGCGCTCGTCGCGCACATCGGCTGGCCGACGCACACCTTCAAGTCGCCGATGATCTACAACCCGTACTTCGAGCAGGCGGGCATCGACGCGGTGGTGGTGCCGATGGGCTGCCTTGCCGAGAACTATCCGACGCTGCTCAAGGCCGTGTTCACGCTCGAGAACATCCGCGGCGCGCTGATCACGATGCCGCACAAGGTCAGCACCGTGGCGCTGCTCGACGAGGCCACGCCGACGGTGAAGATCGCCGGCTCGTGCAACGCGGTGCGGCGCGCGCCGGACGGCCGGTTGCAGGGCGACATGTTCGACGGCGAAGGTTTTGTCCGCGGCTTGCGCCGCAAGGGCTGCAAGCTCGACGGCGCACGCGCTTTCGTCGTCGGCTGCGGCGGGGTCGGCTCGGCGATCGCGGCGTCGCTGGCTGCCGCGGGCGTCGGTGCGATCGGCCTCTTCGATGCACGTGCCGAGCCGTCGCTGTCGCTCGGCCAGCGTTTGGTGGCGCACTATCCGGAGCTCGAGATCGCGACCGGGCGCAACGATCCGCAAGGCTACGACATCGTGGTCAACGCCACGCCGATGGGCATGAACGACGGCGATGCGATGCCGACGGACGTGTCGCGCATCGCGGCCGAGGCCTTCGTCGGCGAGGTGGTGATGAAGGCCGAGATGACGGGCTTCTTGAAGGCCGCGCAGGCGCGCGGTTGCCGCTTTCAGGTCGGCACCGACATGCTGTTCGAGCAGATCCCGGCCTACCTGGAGTACTTCGGCTTTCCGGCCACTACGCCGGAGAACCTGCGCGACGTTGCCCAGCTGAGCTACTGAGATCTTTCATGCGCCGTTCCATCGCGACCGTCTCGCTGTCGGGCATGCTGCGCGAGAAGCTGCAGGCCATTGCCGCGGCCGGCTTCGACGGTGTGGAGATCTTCGAGAACGACCTGCTGCAGTTCTCGGGCAAGCCGCGCGAGGTGCGCGCGATCTGCGCCGATCTCGGCCTGGCGATCGACATGTTCCAGCCGTTCCGCGATTTCGACGCCGCCACCGACGCGCAAGTGCAGCGCAGCCTCGACCGTCTGCAGCGCAAGTTCGACGTGATGGACGAGTTGGGCACCGAGCTGATCCTGGTGTGCTCCAGCGTGCAGCCCGATGCATCGGGCGATGTGCAGCGGCTGGCCGATCAGTTCTCTGGCCTGGCGGAACTGGCGCGCACACGCCGCATGCGCTGCGCCTACGAGGCGCTGGCGTGGGGCAGCAAAGTCAACCTGTGCGCGCAGGCCTGGGCGGTGGTCGAGCGCGTGAATCATCCGAGCCTCGGTCTCGCGCTCGACAGCTTTCACACCTTGTCGCTGCGCGACGACCCGCGGCCGATCGCCAAACTGCCGGGCGAGCGCATTTTCTACGTGCAGCTCGCCGACGCGCCGTGGGTCAACACCGACGTGCTTACGCACAGCCGCCACTACCGCTGCTTCCCGGGCCAAGGCGAGTTCGACGTCACCGGCTTCCTGCGCGCAGTGCTCGACACGGGTTACGACGGCACCATCTCGCTCGAAATCTTCAACGACGAGTTCCGCTCGGCGCCGGCGCGCTCGCACGCCGTCGATGCGATGCGTTCGCTGCTGTGGCTCGAAGAGCAGGTGCGCCTGACGCACGATCCCGAGGAGCCGCCGTACCGCGTGCCGCTGTTCGCGCCGCCGCCACCGCCCGTGCTCACGGGCTGGTCGTTCATCGAGTTCGCGGCCGACCCGGCTACCGCGACTCGGCTGTCGTTTCTGCTGACGAGCCTGGGCTTCGTGCGCGTGGGCCGCCACCGTTCGAAGGAGGTCGATCTCTATGCGCTGGGCGATGTGCGCGTGGTGCTCAACCTCGAACAGGATTCGTTCGCGCGCAGTTTCTTCGATCTGCACGGCACCTCGGCCTGCGCGCTGGCGCTGACCACCGCCGATGCGCAGCAGGCGATGGCGCGCGCCGAGGCGTTGGGCTGCTCGCGCGTGGCGGGCGAAGTGGGGCCGGGCGAGCTGTCGATCCCCGCGGTGAGCGCGCCCGACGGCAGCCGGCTGTACTTCTGCGATCCGCCACCGAACTCGCTCAATGGCCGGCCGCTCTTCGAGGCCGATTTCGAGATCGACGAGCGATGCTGCGCGCAGCGCGGCGCGTGCCGGTTCGGCGCGCATCGACCACATCGTCTATGTCGGTGCCCGGCGGGCAGATCGAGCCGTGGCTGCTGTTCGAGCGCGCGGTGCTCGGCCTGCAGGCGCAGCGCAGCGTCGTGCTGCACGACCCTTACGGCGTGATCCGCAGCCGCGAGATCGAGTCGGCCGACAAGGCGATCCGCACCTCGCTGATGGTCTCCGAGCGCGACAACACGGTGGTCTCGCGCTCGGTCTCGCGCTACGGCGGCGCCGGCGTGCAGCAGGTGGCCATCGCGGTGGACGACGTGGTGAAGTGGGTGTCGTCCTTGCGCCAGCACGGCGCGCCGCTGCTGCCGGTGCCCGACAACTACTACGAAGATCTGGCCGCCAAGTACGACCTGGAGCCTGCGTTTCTCGATCGCTTGCGCAGCGCCGGCGTGCTCTACGAGCGCGACGCGAAGGGCGAATTCCTGCATGCCTATTCGGCGCCGTTCGAAGACCGCTTCGAGTTCGAGTTCATCGAGCGCCGGGGCGGCTACGATCTCTACGGTTCGACCAACGCGCCCGTGCGTCTGGCCGCGCTGACCGAATGGCGCATGTCGCGCAACACCTCCAGGAGCCTTTGAAAAATGATCATCGACTGCCACGGCCACTACACGACGGCGCCGAAAGCGCTGGAAGCCTGGCGCAACCAGCAGATCGCGGGCATCTACGATCCCGGGGCGAAGCCCCGGGTCGGAAAGTTTGGTGATCTCCGACGACGAGCTGCGCGAAACGATCGAGGCCAATCAGCTGAAGCTGATGCGCGAGCGCGGCAGCGACCTCACCATCTTCAGCCCGCGCGCCAGCTTCATGGCGCATCACATCGGCGACTTCGAGGTCTCGTCCACCTGGGCCGCGATCTGCAACGAACTCTGCTATCGCGTCTCGCAACTCTTCCCCGACCACTTCATCCCCGCCGCGATGCTGCCGCAGTCGCCCGGCGTGGACCCCAAGACCTGCATCCCGGAGCTGGTGAAGTGCGTCGAGCAGTACGGCAACGTCGGCATCAACCTGAACCCCGACCCGTCGGGCGGCCTCTGGAACTCGCCGCCGCTGACCGACCAGCACTGGTACCCGATCTACGAAAAGATGGTCGAGTACGACATTCCGGCGATGGTCCACGTCAGCACGAGCTGCAACCCGTGCTTCCACACCACCGGCGCGCATTACCTCAACGCCGACACGACGGCCTTCATGCAGTGCCTGACCGGCGACCTGTTCAAGGACTTCCCGACGCTGCGCTTCATCATCCCGCACGGCGGCGGCGCGGTGCCCTACCACTGGGGGCGCTTCCGCGGCCTGGCGCAGGAGCTGAAGAAGCCGCTGCTCAAGGACCACCTGCTGAACAACATCTACTTCGACACCTGCGTCTATCACCAGCCGGGCATCGACCTGCTGACCAAGGTGATCCCGATCGACAACATCCTGTTCGCCAGCGAGATGATCGGCGCGGTGCGCGGCATCGACCCCGAGACCGGGCACTACTACGACGACACCAAGCGCTACATCGAAGCCTCGACGATCGTCGTCGGCAGCGACCGGCACAAGGTTTATGAAGGCAATGCGCGGCGCGTGTTCCCGCGTCTCGACACAGGCGCTCAAGCAGAAGGGGAAATGAACCATGTATGAACTAGGCGTTGTCTATCGCAACATCCAGCGCGCCGATGCGCAAGTGGCCGCCAAGCTCGCCGCGCTCGGCGCTTCCACCGTGCACGAGGCGATGGGCCGCGTCGGCCTGATGAAGACCTACATGCGGCCGATCTACGCCGGCGCGCAAGTCTCGGGCACGGCAGTCACCGTGCTGCTGCAGCCGGGCGACAACTGGATGCTGCATGTGGCGGCCGAGCAGATCAAGCCGGGCGACATCGTCGTGGCGGGGCTCACGACCGACAACACCGACGGCTTCTTCGGCGACCTGCTGGCCACCTCGTTCCAGGCCCGCGGCGCACGCGCGCTGGTCATCGACGGCGGCGTGCGCGACGTGAAGACGCTGACCGAGATGCGCTTCCCGGTGTGGAGCAGAGCGATCAGCGCCAAGGGCACGGTCAAGGCCACGCTCGGCTCGGTCAACATCCCGGTGGTCTGCGCCGGCGCGCTGGTGCACCCCGGCGACGTGATCGTGGCCGACGACGACGGCGTGGTCTGCGTGCCGCGCGCGATCGCGCAAAAGACGCTCGACGCGGCGGTGGCGCGCGAGGCCAACGAAGGCGAGAAGCGCGACAAGCTCGCCGCCGGCGTGCTCGGCCTGGACATGTACAAGATGCGCGAGCCGCTCGAGAAGGCCGGGCTCAAGTACATCGACTGAGGAGCACACGCGATGGAGCAATTCACCAAGACCCCCGGCTGGCTCGACTGGTACGCCGGCCCGACGCAAGCCCGCCTTCAAGCTGCCCGCCGGCAGCGTGGACGCGCACTGCCACGTGTTCGGCCCCGGCGCGCAGTTCCCCTACGCCCCCGAGCGCAAGTACACGCCGTGCGACGCGAGCAAGGCGCAGCTCTACGCCCTGCGCGACCACCTCGGCTTCGCGCGCAACGTGGTCGTGCAGGCCACCTGCCACGGCGCCGACAACCGCGCGATGGTCGATGCGCTGCGTCACTCCAACGGCAAGGCGCGCGGCGTCGCCACCGTCAAGCGCAGCGTCAGCGACAACGAGCTGCAGTCGATGCACGACGCCGGCGTGCGCGGCGTGCGCTTCAACTTCGTCAAGCGGCTGGTGGACTTCACGCCCAAGGACGAGCTGATGGAGATCGCCGGGCGCATCGCCCAGCTCGGCTGGCACGTCGTCATCTACTTCGAAGCGGTGGACCTGCCCGAGCTGTGGGACTTCTTCACCGCGCCTGCCGACCACCGTCGTCGTCGATCACATGGGCCGCCCCGACGTGAGCAAGCCGGTCGACGGCCCCGAGTTCGCGCTGTTCGTGAAGTTCATGCGCGAGCACGCCAACGTGTGGAGCAAGGTGAGCTGCCCCGAGCGCCTCTCGGTCACCGGCCCGCAAGGCGCTCAACGGCGAGCGCAACGCCTACCGCGACGTGGTCCCGTTCGCCAAGCGCATCGTCGAGACGCTTCCCCGACCGCGTGCTGTGGGGCACCGACTGGCCGCACCCGAACCTGAAGGACCACATGCCCGACGACGGCCTGCTGGTCGACTTCATCCCGCACATCGCGACGACGCCCGAGCTGCAGCGCAAGCTGCTGGTCGACAACCCGATGCGCCTGTACTGGCCGGAGCAACGCTGATGTCATTCGAACAAACCCTATCTCGACGTCCCCGGCACGACCATCTTCGACGCCGAACAGTCGCGCAAGCGGCTACCACCTGAACCAGTTCTGCATGTCGCTGATGAAGGCCGACAACCGCGCACGCTTCAAGGCCGACGAGCGCGCGTACCTCGACGAATGGCCGATGACCGAGGACCAGAAGCAGGCGGTGCTGGCGCGCGACCTCAACCGCTGCATCGGCCTGGGCGGCAACATCTACTTCCTGGCCAAGATCGGCGCCACCGACGGCAAGAGCTTCCAGCAGATGGCCGGCAGCATGACCGGCATGACCGAAGCCGAGTACCGCGACATGATGATGAAGGGCGGCCGTTCGGTCGAGGGCAACCGCGTGGTGGGTGAGGACGGCGACGCACAGGCGCACCGCCAGCCGCAGGGCGCTGCGGGAAGGAAATGACCATGGCCAAGATCACCGCCTCCGTCTATACATCGCACGTGCCGGCCATCGGCGCAGCCATCGATCTGGGCAAGACCGAAGAGCCGTATTGGGTGCCGCTGTTCAAGGGCTACGACTTCTCCAAGCAGTGGATGAAGGCCAACAAGCCCGACGTGATCTTCCTCGTCTATAACGACCACGCCACCGCGTTCTCGTTGGAGATGATCCCCACCTTCGCGATCGGCTGCGCCGCCGAGTTCCAGCCCGCTGACGAAGGCTATGGCCCGCGCCCGGTGCCCACCGTGATCGGCCACCCGGAGCTGGCCTCGCACATCGCGCAAAGCGTGATCCAGGACGACTTCGATCTGACCATCGTCAACAAGATGGACGTCGATCACGGGCTCACGGTGCCGCTCAATTTGATGTGCGGCACGCCGCAAGCCTGGCCGTGCCCGGTCATCCCCTTCGCAGTCAACGTGGTGCAGTACCCGGTGCCGTCGGGCAAGCGCTGCTTCATGCTCGGCCAGGCGATCCGCCGCGCGATCGAGAGCTACGACGAACCGCTGAAGGTGCAGATCTGGGGCACGGGCGGCATGTCGCATCAACTGCAAGGCCCGCGCGCCGGCCTCATCAATGCCGAGTGGGACAACAAGTTCCTCGACCGCCTGATCGCCGAGCCGGCAAAACTCGCCGAGGTGCCGCACATCGAGTACGTGCGCGAGGCGGGCAGCGAAGGCATCGAGCTCGTGATGTGGCTGATCGCGCGCGGCGCGATGGCCGATATCCAAGGCGGCAAGGCCAGGTCGCGCATCGCCATGTCCCGGCCAGCAACACGGCAGTGGCCACCGTTCTATCACATGTGCCCGCGTCAGAACACCGCCGTGGGCCACCTGCATCCTGGAGAAGCTCATGAGGCACCATGACCATCAAAGCGGCCCTCATCGGCGCCGGCGCCTTCGGCATCAAGCACCTCGACGGCATCAAGAACATCAAGGATGTCGAGGTCATCTCGGTGATCGGCCGCGACCTCGACAAGACCAAAGAAGTGGCCAAGCAATACGGCATCGCCCATGCCGGCACCGACCTCGCCGAAAGCCTGGCGCTCGAGGAGCTCGACGCCGTCATCCTGTGCACGCCGACGCAGATGCACGCCGACCAGACGATCGCCTGCCTGAAGGCCGGCAAGCATGTGCAGGTCGAGATCCCGCTGGCCGACACGCTCAAGGGCGCGGAAGAAGTGCTGGCGCTGCAGAAGAAGACCGGCAAGGTGGCGATGGTCGGCCACACGCGGCGCTTCAACCCGAGCCACCAGTGGGTGCACAAGCGCATCGTCGCCAAGGAATTCAACATCCAGCAGATGGACGTGCAGACCTACTTCTTCCGGCGCACGAACATGAACGCGCTCGGACAGGCCCGAAGCTGGACCGACCACCTGCTGTGGCACCACGCGGCGCACACGGTCGATCTGTTCCGCTACCAGAGCGGCGGCGAGATCGTGCAGGCGAACGCGGTGCAGGGGCCGATCCATCCGAACCTCGGCATCGCGATGGACATGAGCATCCAGCTCAAGGCCAGCACCGGCGCGATCTGCACGCTCTCGCTCTCAGCTTCAACAACGACGGCCCGCTGGGCACGTTCTTCCGCTACATCGGCGACACGCGGCACCTACCTCGCGCGCTACGACGATCTGTTCAACGGCAAGGACGAGAAGATCGATGTCAGCAAGGTCGATGTGTCGATGAACGGCATCGAGCTGCAGGACCGCGAGTTCTTCGCCGCCATCCGCGAAGGCCGAGAGCCCAATTCGAGCGTGCAGCAGGTGCTGCCGTGCTACCGCACGCTGCACCAGCTCGAGCAGCAGTTGAACGCGGCGGGGTAAATGTTCGCGCTAGGCCTTGCGCCGAACGCGTTTCTTGGCCGGCGCGCCGATCTCACGCAGGCTGGCCTGGATGAAGCTCAGGTGCAGGTTGGCCGCCGCGCGCGCCGCGTCGTGGTCGCGCGCCACGATGGCCTTGACGATGGCGGCGTGCTGCTCGTCGAGCAACACCACGTTGTCGGGCTGGCGGTAGAGCACTTCGCGCGAACGCATCATGTTGCTGCGCATCAGGTTGAAGAGGCCGCGCATCACGTGAACCAGCGCCACGTTGTGCGAGGCCTCGGCGATCGCCATGTGAAAGTCCACGTCGAGGTCGGCGTCTTCGTGCGGGTCGCGCACGGCGCGGCGCCGCTTCATCGCCTTGGACATGTCGCGCAGGCGCTTGGCGTCGGCATCGGTGGCGCGGATCGCGGCGAAGTAGGCGGCCACGCATTCCAGGCCGTGGCGCAGTTCGAGCACGTCGTCGATCGTCGAAGGGTGGCGCTGCAGCAGGTGCACCAGCGGGTCGGTGATGGTCGGCCCGGTGACGTCGGTGACGCCGAAGCCGCCGCCGCGCCGCGCCTGCACCAGGCCGCGGCTTTCCAGCACCAGCAGGCCTTCGCGCAGCGACGGCCGCGACACACCCATGCGCGTGGCGAGATCGCGTTCGGACGGCAGCGCGTCGCCGGGCTTCAGCTGGCCCTCGACGATCAGGCGCTCGATCTGTTCCGTGATGCTGTGCGACAGGCGTTGCCGGCGCGGCGCGGTGACGGCACTGAAACGTCGATCGGTTTTCATTTCGGCCCCCCGGGCTGACCCTCATGGAAGTGGAACGGGCGTGAGCATACGCTCGACACCCGCTTGGTCTGACCAGTATGACCACGGGCACGGCCCGCCAGGAGACGCTCATGGACCTGAAGAACGACAGCGACACCACCGAAACCAGCGAGTGGCTGGATTCGCTGAAGGCGGTGCAGGCGCACCGCGGCATCGAACGCACGCAGTTCCTGCTCGCCAAGCTGCGCGAAGAGGCGCTGCGCACGAACTCGATGCCGCCGTTCCTGCCGACCACGCCGTACCGCAACACCATCCCGCCCGAGCAGGAAGCCAAGTCGCCCGGCGACCGCGCGATCGAGCACCGGCTGCGCTCGATCATCCGCTGGAACGCGCTGGCGATCATCCTGCGCGCCAACAAGGAAAGCTCGGAGCTCGGCGGCCACATCGCCAGCTTCCAGTCCGCCGCCACGCTCTACGACATCGGCTTCGGCCACTTCTGGCATGCGCCGACCGACACGCATGGCGGCGACCTGCTGTTCATCCAGGGCCACAGCTCGCCGGGCATCTACGCGCGCGCGTTTCTCGAAGGCCGGCTGACCGAAGAGCAGTTGCTGAACTACCGGCAGGAGACCGGCGGCAAGGGCATGTCGTCGTACCCGCATCCGTGGCTGATGCCCGACTTCTGGCAGTTCCCCACCGTGTCGATGGGCCTGGGCCCGCTGATGGCGATCTACCAGGCGCGCTTCCTCAAGTACCTGCAAGGGCCGCGGCCTGGCCGAGACCGTCGCAGCGCAAGGTCTGGGCCTTCATGGGCGACGGCGAGATGGACGAGCCCGAGTCGCTCGGCGCGATTTCGCTCGCCGGCCGCGAGGGCCTCGACAACCTGATCTTCGTCATCAACTGCAACCTGCAGCGGCTCGACGGCCCGGTGCGCGGCAACGGCAAGATCGTGCAGGAGCTGGAAGGCGTGTTCCGCGGCGCCGGCTGGAACGTCATCAAGGTGCTGTGGGGCAGCGGCTGGGACAAGCTGCTGGCCAAGGACAAGAACGGCCTGCTGCTGAAGCGCATGGAAGAGTGCGTCGACGGCGAGTACCAGGACTTCAAGAGCAAGAGCGGCGCCTACGTGCGCGAGCATTTCTTCGGCAAGTACGACGAGCTGAAGGCGCTGGTCGCCGACATGAGCGACGACGAGATCTGGAACCTCACGCGCGGCGGCCACGACCCGGAGAAGGTGTTCGCGGCCTACACGCGCGGCGGTCAAGCACAAGGGCCAGCCGACGCTGATCCTGCCGAAGACGGTCAAGGGCTACGGCATGGGCGAATCGGGCGAAGGCCAGATGATTTCGCACCAGGCCAAGAAGATGACGGCCGATGCGCTGCGCGGCTTCCGCGACCGCTTCCAGATTCCGGTGTCCGACGACGATCTGGCCAAGGTGCCTTTCGTCAAGCTGGCCGCCGACAGCCCGGAGATGAAGTACCTGCACGCGCGCCGCGCGGCGCTCGGCGGCTACCTGCCGCAGCGGCGGCGCAAGTCGGCGTCGCTGACGATCCCGCCGCTGTCGACGTTCCAGCGCCTGCTCGACAGCAGCGGCGAGCGCGAGATCAGCACCACGATGGCCTTCGTGCAGATGCTCGGCACGCTGGTGCGCGACAAGAACATCGGCAAGCACGTCGTGCCGATCGTGCCCGACGAGTCGCGCACCTTCGGCATGGAAGGCATGTTCCGGCAGCTCGGCATCTACTCGTCGGTGGGCCAGCTCTACAAGCCGCAGGACGCCG
Source organism: uncultured beta proteobacterium (assembly GCA_963816315.1). GTDB lineage: Bacteria > Pseudomonadota > Gammaproteobacteria > Burkholderiales > Burkholderiaceae_C > CADEEN01. The sequence goes on along the minus strand of CAWFJZ010000039.1, from coordinate 100,213 downwards.
ACCAGCTGATGTACTACCGCGAGTCGAAGGACGGCCAGGTGCTGCAGGAGGGCATCAACGAAGGCGGCGCGATGTCGAGCTGGATCGTCGCGGCCACGTCGTACAGCACGAACAACGTGCCGATGATCCCGTTCTACATCTACTACTCGATGTTCGGCCTGCAGCGCGTCGGCGACCTGGCCTGGCTGGCCGGCGACATGCGCGCGCGCGGCTTCCTGCTCGGCGGCACCGCCGGCCGCACGACGCTGAACGGCGAGGGCCTGCAGCACGAAGACGGCCACAGCCACATCATCGCGGGGACGATTCCGAACTGCATCTCCTACGACCCGACCTTCGCCTACGAGGTGGTGACGATCATCCGCGACGGCATGCGCCGCATGTACGAGGCAGCAGGAGGACGTGTACTACTACGTCACGCTGATGAACGAGAACTACCCGCACCCGGGCCTGGCCGATGCGGGCGAGGGCGCGGAGCAGGGCATCCTGAAGGGCCTGTACAAGCTGAAGGACGGCGGCAAGGCCGCCAAGAAGGGCATGCGCGTGCAGCTGATGGGCAGCGGCACCATCCTGCGCGAGGTGATGGCGGCGGCCGACCTGCTGAAGGCCGACTTCGGCGTCACCGCCGACCTCTGGAGCGCCACCAGCTACAACGAGCTGCGCCGCGACGGCATGGCCGCCGAGCGCTGGAACCTGCTGCACCCGACGCAAGACGCGGCGCAAGAGCTGGGTCGAGACCTGCCTCGATGGCCAGCGAAGGCCCGGTCATCGCCTCGACCGACTACATGCGCAACTACGCCGACCAGGTGCGCGAGTACGTGCAGGCCGCTGGCCGGCGCTATGTCGTGCTCGGCACCGACGGCTTCGGCCGCAGCGACTACCGCGTCAAGCTGCGCCGCTTCTTCGAGGTCGATCGCTACTACGTCGTCGGTGGCGGCGCTGAAGGCGCTGGCCGACGAAGGCTCGATCAAGCCCAGCGTCGTCGCCGAGGCGATCGCGAAATACGAGCTGGACACCGAGCGCGCCGCGCCGTGGACCGTCTGACGAGGAGGCACACCATGAGCAACAATCGACATCAAGGTGCCCGACATCGGCGACTTCAAGGACGTGCCGGTCATCGAGATCTTCGTCAAGGTGGGCGACACGGTGAAGGCCGAAGACCCGCTGCGTCTCGCTCGAATCCGACAAGGCGACGATGGACGTGCCGGCGCCGCGCGGCGGCGTGGTGAAGGCGATCGCGGTCAAGGTCGGCGACAAGGTCAGCGAGGGCAGCGTGATCATGCAGTTCGCGGGCGACGGCGCGGCGAGCTGCCGCGCCGGCCGAAGCGGCCAAGCCGAGCGTCAGCGCGCCGCCGTCGCCGGTCAGCGCGCCGGCCGGCGTGGCCGAGGTGCGCGTGCCCGACATCGGCGACTTCAAGGACGTGCCGGTGATCGAGGTCTTCGTCAAGGTCGGCGACACGGTGAAGGCCGAAGACGCCGCTGATCTCGCTCGAATCGGACAAGGCGACGATGGACGTGCCGGCGCCGCTGCCCGGTGTGGTGCAGGCGATCAACGTCAAGGTCGGCGACAAGGTCAGCGAGGGCAGCGTGATCATGGCGCTGGCCACGGGCAGCGCGCCGGTGGCGGCGGCTGCGCCCGCGGCAGCACCCCCGCCCCAGCCCTCTCCCGCGGCAGCGGGAGAGGCGGGCAAGCAGGCGGCGGCATCGACGAAGCCGCGTTCGCGCTCGCCTACGCCGGCCCGGCGGTGCGCAAGCTGGCGCGCGAGACTGGGCGTCGATCTCGGCAAGGTCAAGGGCACGGGCGCGCACGGCCGCATCGTGCGCGAGGACGTGGAAGCCTTCGCCAAGGGCGGCGGCGCGGCAGCAGCACCGGCTGCAAAAGCGGCGGCAGCCGGCGGGCGGTGGCGGCGGCCTCGACCTGCTGCCGTGGCCGAAGGTCGACTTCGCCAAGTTCGGACCCGATCGAGCGCAAGGAACTGTCGCGCATCAAGAAGATCTCGGCCGCCAACCTGCACCGCAACTGGGTCGTCATCCCGCATGTCACGACGCACGACGAGGCCGACATCACCGACCTCGAGCAGTTCCGCGTGCAGATGAACAAGGAGCTGGAAAAGAGCGGCGTCAAGGTCAGCATGCTGCCCTTCATGATGAAGGCGGCGGTGGCCACGCTGAAGAAGTTCCCCGAGTTCAACGCCAGCCTCGACGGCGACGCGCTGGTGCTGAAGAAGTACTGGCACATCGGCTTCGCCGCCGACACGCCGAACGGCCTGGTGGTGCCGGTGATCCGCGACTGCGACAAGAAGACGCATCCCCGAGATCGCCAAGGAGATGGGCGACCTCGCCAAGCTGGCGCGCGACGGCAAGCTGAAGCCCGACCAGATGCAGGGCGGCACGTTCACGATCTGCTCGCTCGGCGGCATCGGCGGCATCTACTTCACGCCGATCATCAACGCGCCCGAGGTCGCGATCATGGGCGTGTGCAAGAGCTACTGGAAGCAGCATTCGAGCGACGGCAAGACCTCGACGTGGCGCCTGACGCTGCCGCTGTCGCTGTCGTGGGACCACCGCGTGATCGACGGCGCCGCCGCGGCGCGCTTCAACGTGCACTTCGCCAACCTGCTCGCCGACATGCGGCGCATCATGTTCTGAAGAGGCCGGCAGTCATGGCACAACGTGGAAGTCAAGGTCCCCGACATCGGCGACTTCAAGGACGTCGCCGTCATCGAGGTGATGGTCAAGGTCGGCGAGACGATCGCGGTCGATACCGGCCTGGTGATGGTCGAGTCGGACAAGGCCTCGATGGAGATTCCTTCGACGCATGCCGGCGTCGTCAAGGAGATCAAGGTCAAGGTCAACGACAAGGTCAGCGAAGGCTCGGTGCTGCTGATGGTCGAGGCGGCCGCGCCCGTTCGGGCTGAGCCTGTCGAAGCCCCGCGTGCGCCGCCCAGCCCTTCGACAAGCTCAGGGCGAACGGAGGCCGCGCCGATCCCCGGCGCCGCCACCTACAGCGGCAAGGCCGACGTCGAATGCGAGATGGTCGTGCTCGGCGCCGGCCCCGGCGGCTACTCCGCCGCCTTCCGCAGCGCCGACATCGGCATGAAGACCGTGCTCGTCGAGCGCTACGCCACGCTCGGCGGCGTGTGCCTGAACGTCGGCTGCATCCCGTCGAAGGCGCTGCTGCACACCGCGTCGGTGATGGACGAAGTCAAGCACCTGCCCGACCACGGCATCAGGTACGGCGCGCCGGAGATCGACATCGACAAGCTGCGCGGCTTCAAGGACGGCGTCGTCAAGAAGCTCACCGGCGGCCTGGCCGGCATGGCCAAGGCGCGCAAGGTCGAGGTGCTGACGGGTGTGGGCAGCTTCCTCGATCCGCATCACCTCGAAGTGGTCGGCGGCCGACGGCAAGAAGAAGGTGGTCAAGTTCGCCAAGGCGATCATCGCCGCCGGCAGCCAGGCGGTGAAGCTGCCGTTCATGCCCGAGGACGAGCGCGTCGTCGATTCAGCACCGGCGCGCTGCTGCTGAAGGCGATCCCGAAGCGCATGCTGGTCGTCGGCGGCGGCATCATCGGCCTGGAGATGGCGACGGTCTATTCGACGCTCGGCACGCGCATCGACGTGGTCGAGATGCTCGACGGCCTGATGCAGGGCGCCGACCGCGACCTGGTCAAGGTGTGGGACAAGATGAACGCGCACCGCTTCGACAACGTGATGCTGAAGACCAAGACCGTCGGCGCGAAGGCGACGAAGGCCGGCATCGAGGTCAGCTTCGAGGGCGAGAAGGCGCCGAAGGAGCCGCAGGTCTATGACCTGGTGCTGGTCGCCGTCGGCCGCAGCCCCAACGGCAAGAAGATCGGCGCCGAGAAGGCCGGCGTGGCCGTCACCGACCGCGGCTTCATCAACGTCGACAAGCAGATGCGCACCAACGTGCCGCACATCTACGCCATCGGCGACATCGTCGGCCAGCCGATGCTGGCGCACAAGGCGGTGCACGAGGCGCATGTGGCGGCCGAAGCGGCGCATGGCGAAGCGAGCTTCTTCGACGCGCGCCAGATCCCGTCGGTGGCCTACACCGACCCCGAGGTCGCCTGGGCCGGCAAGACCGAGGAGGAGTGCAAGGCCGCAGGGCATCAAGTTCGGCAAGGCGGTGTTCCCGTGGGCGGCGTCGGGCCGCGCGATCGCCAACGGCCGCGACGAGGGCTTCACCAAGCTGATCTTCGACGAGGCCACGCACCGCGTGATCGGCGGCGGCATCGTCGGCACGCATGCCGGCGACCTGATCAGCGAGGTCTGCCTGGCGGTCGAGATGGGCTGCGAGCCGGCCGACATCGGCAAGACGATCCACCCGCACCCGACCCTGGGCGAGTCGATCGGCATGACCGCCGAAGTCTTCGAGGGCCATTGCACCGACCTGCCGCCGCAGAAGAAGAAGCAGTGAGCAGCGCTTGGCGATCGACCTCGCGTTCACCACCACCGGCAGCGGCCCACCGCTGCTGATCCTGCACGGCCTGTTCGGCTCGGGCGGCAACTGGCGCAGCGTGGCGCGCGAACTGTCGGCCACGCACCGCGTGCTGTGCGTCGACCTGCGCAACCACGGCGCTCGCCGTGGGCCGATTCGATGGCCTATGCCGAGATGGCCGGCGATGTGCTGCGCGTGATCGAGCGCGAAGGGTTGAAGCAACCGGCGGTGATGGGCCACAGCATGGGCGGCAAGACGGCGATGGCGCTGGCGCTGCTGCATCCCAAGGCAGTCGGCCGATTGATCCTGGTCGATATCGCGCCGGTGGCCTATGCCGATCGCCTGTCGCTGTTTGCCGAGGCGATGCGCAGCATCGACATGCTCGCTGCCGGCAGCCGCAGCGAAATCCAGCAGCGCCTGGCGACCGTGGTGCCCGATGCCGAGCGTGGTGCCGTTCCTGATGCAGAACCTGGTGTCGCGCAACTCGCATTTCGACTGGCGCATCAACCTCGCCGGCATCGCCGCGTCGATCCACCAGCTGAGCGACTTTCCGAGCGAGCTGCGCGGCCTGCAGTTCAAGGGGCCGGTGAATGTGATCGCCGGCGGCCGTTCCGACTATGTCGAGCACCGCGACGGCCGCGACTTCCAGCCGATGTTCCCGAAGACCAGAATCGACGTGATCGACAGTGCGGGCCACTGGGTGCATGCCGACGAGCCGCAGCGCTTTCTGGAGTTGCTGCGCAAGGACCTGGCAGCGGCCTGATCGACACGCGGAGACAACCACCATGGCCGAAAAAGACCTGCGCGACGCGGCGCTCGACTACCACCGCTACCCGACGCCGGGCAAGATTTCCGTCACCCCGACCAAGGCGATGGCCACGCAGCGCGATCTGGCGCTCGCCTACTCGCCGGGCGTGGCCGACGCCTGCATGGAGATCGTGCGCGACCCGGCGCGAGGCGATGAACCTGACCTCGCGCGGCAACCTGGTGGCCGTCATCACCAACGGCACGGCGGTGCTCGGCCTGGGCAACATCGGCGCGCTGGCCGGCAAGCCGGTGATGGAAGGCAAGGCGCTGCCTGTTCAAGAAGTTCGCCGGCATCGACGTCTTCGACATCGAACTCGACCGAGACCGACCCCGATGCGCTGATCGACACCATCGCGCGCATGGAGCCCACCTTCGGCGGCATCAACCTCGAGGACATCAAGGCGCCCGAGTGCTTCTACATCGAGAAGAAGCTGCGCGAGCGCATGAAGATCCCGGTCTTCCACGACGACCAGCATGGCACCGCGATCGTCGCCGCGGCCGCGATCCTGAATGCGCTCGAAGCATGCCGGCAAGGACATCGCCGAAGTGAAGCTGGTGGTCTCGCGGCGCCGGCGCCGCGGCGCTGGCCTGCCTCGACCTGATCGTCAGCCTCGGCCTGCGGCGCGAGAACATCCTCGTCACCGACATCCACGGCGTGGTCTATGTCGGCCGCACAGGAGCAGATGGACGAGAACAAGGCGCGCTATGCACGCGACACGTCAGCGCGCACGCTGGCCGACGTGATGCCCGGTGCCGACATCTTCCTCGGCCTGTCGGCCGGCGGTGTGCTCAAGCCCGAGATGGTCAAGGGCATGGCGCGCGACCCGATCATCCTGGCGATGGCCAACCCGACGCCGGAAATCTCGCCGGACGAAGCGCTCGCGGTGCGGCCCGACGCGATCATCGGCACCGGCCGCTCGGACTATCCGAACCAGGTCAACAACGTGCTGTGCTTCCCCTTCATCTTCCGCGGTGCGCTCGACTGCGGCGCGACGACGATCAACGAGGCGATGAAGCTGGCCGCGGTGCGCGCGATCGCCGCGCTGGCGCATGCCGAGATCCCCGACGTGGTGGCGCAGGCCTACGGCGCTGCGCGGGCTGCGCTTCGGCGCGCGAGTACCTGATCCCCAAGCCCTTCGATCCGCGCCTGATCGAAGTGCTGGCGCCGGCGGTGGCGCAGGCCGCCGCCGGACAGCGGCGTGGCCGCGCGGCCGATCGCCGACATGGCGGCCTACCGTCAGCGCCTGAAGCAGTTCGTCTACCAGACCGGCAGCGCGATGCAGCCGGTGTTCGCTGCCGCGCGCGTGGCCGCGCAAGCGCGCCTGCCGCGCGTGGCCTATGCCGAAGGCGAAGACGAGCGCGTGCTGCGCGCGGCGCAGGTGGTGGTCGACGAAGGGCTGGCGCGGCCGATGCTGATCGGGCGTCAGCGCGGTGATTCGGCAGCGCATGGCCGAGTACGGCCTGCGCCTGGCGCTCGGCAAGGACTGCGAATGCATCGACCCGACGGACGCTGTCGACGGTCGGCCAGGCGGCCGAGGACTACATGACGCAAGCGGGCAGGGCGCGGCATGTCGCGCGAGTACGCGCGCTCGGTGGTGCGGCAGCAGAGCACGCTGCTCGGCGCGGTGATGCTGCGCGCCGGCCGCATCGACGCGCTGCTGTGCGGCACGCTCGGCCGTTACGCGACGCATGTCGATCCGGTGCGCGACGTGATCGGCCCGCGCGCGGGCGTCAAGACTTTGGCGACGATGCAGATGCTGATCCTGCCCGAGCGCCAACTGTTCATCTGCGACACGCAGATCAACCTCGACCCCAGCGCCGAGCAGGTGGCCGAGATCGCGGTGCTCGCGGCCGCCGAGGTGCGCCGCTTCGGCGTCGAGCCGCGGGTGGCGCTGCTGTCGCACTCCAACTTCGGCGCGTCGGATGCGCCGTCGGCGCTGAAGATGCGCCAGGCCGTGGCGCTGGCCAAGGCGCTCGACCCGACGCTGCCGATCGCCGGCGAGATGCGCGGCGACGCGGCGCTGTCGAGCTCGATCCTCGAACGCGAGAGCGCCGACCGCGTCGCTCGGCGGCGAAGCCAACGTGCTGGTGATGCCCAACGTGGACGCCGCCAACATCGCCTACAACCTGCTGCGCATCGCGGCCGGCAACGGCATCACGGTCGGCGGCATCCTGCTCGGCGCGGCGTTGCCGGTGCACATCCTGGCGCCCTCGTCGACGGTGCGGCGCATCGTCAACATGACGGCGCTGGCGGTGGTCGATGTCGATCAGCAGCGGCGCGCGGCCAAGGGAGTCGGCATGAGCGCAGAGCAGCAGCCACCGCGTCGTCATCGTCGGCGGCGGCGCCGGCGGGCTCGAACTCGCCACGCGCGCTGGGCGACACGCTTGGCCGCCGCGGCAAGGCCGACATCACGCTGATCGACCGCACGCGCACCCATGTCTGGAAGCCCAAGCTGCACGAGATCGCCGCCGGCAGCATGGACATGAGCGCGCACGAGGTCGGCTACCTGGCGCAGTCGCACTGGCACCACTTCCGCTACCGCGTCGGCGCGATGATCGGGCCTCGACCGCGAGCGCCGCGAGGTGCAGGTGGCGCCCTACATCGACGACGAAGGCGAGCAGGTGACGCCGCAGCGCAGCATTCGGCTACGACACGCTGGTGATCGCCATCGGCAGCCAGAGCAACGACTTCGGCACGCCCGGTGTGGGCGAGCACGCGATGAAGCTCGAGACGCCGGCCGATGCGCAGCGCTTCCATGCGCGCATGGTCAACGCCTGCATCCGCGCGCATGCGCAGAGCGGCGCCGCTGCGGCCCGAGCAGCTGCACGTGGCGATCATCGGCGCCGGCGCCACCGGCGTCGAGCTCGCGGCCGAGCTGCACCGCACCACGCGCGAGATGGTGGCCTACGGCCTCGACCGCGTCGATGCCGACAAGGACATCAAGGTCAGCGTCATCGAAGCCGCGCCGCGCGTGCTGCCGGCGTTGCCGGAGCGGCTTGTCGCAGGCCACCGAGAAGCTGCTGCGCGAACTCGGCGTCGAGGTGCACACCAACGCCAAGGTGGCCGAGGTGCAGGCCGGCGGCGTGCAGCTGGCCGACGGCCGCCTGCTGCCGGCCGAGCTGATCGTCTGGGCCGCGGGCGTCAAGGCGCCGGACTTCCTGAAGGACATCGCCGGCCTGGAGACCAACCGCATCAACCAGCTGGTGGTGCAGCCGACGCTGCAGACCACGCGCGACGACGACATCTTCGCGATCGGCGATTGCGCCGCCTGCGCCTGGCCGCAGGCCAACCACGGCAAGGGCGGCTTCGTGCCGCCGCGCGCGCAGGCCGCGCACCAGCAGGCCTCGCACATGTCACGGCGCAGATCAAGCGCCGCCTTGCCGGCAAGCCGCTGCAAGGACTACCGCTACCGCGACTTCGGCTCGCTGGTCTCGCTGGGCGAGTACAGCACCGTCGGCAACATGATGGGCGGCCTGATCGGCGGCAGCCTGATGATCGAAGGCCTGTTCGCGCGCATGATGTACCTGTCGCTCTACAAGATGCACGAGCTCGCGCTGCACGGCTTCGGCGAAGGTGGCGCTCGACACGCTGGCACGGCTGATCGTGCGGCGCACCGAGCCGCATGTGAAGCTGCACTGACCCGTTTTCTATCCGAAGGAGATCCTCATGGCCCAGGAAGACATCGTCATCGTCGCCGCCGCCCGCACGGCGGTCGGCAAGTTCGGCGGCACGCTCGCCAAGACCCCGGCGCCGGAGCTCGGCGCCGCCGTGATCCAGGAGCTGCTGAAGCGCGCCAAGCTCGCCGGCGAGCAGATCAACGAAGTCATCCTCGGCCAGGTGCTCACCGCCGGCGGCGGGCAGAACCCGGCGCGCCAGAGCGTCATCAAGTGCGGCCTGCCGCAAGGCGTGCCGGCGCTGACCATCAACGACGTCTGCGGCTCGGGCCTGAAGGCCGTGATGCTCGCCGCGCAGGCCATCCGCGACGGCGACAGCGAAATCGTCATCGCCGGCGGCCAGGAGAGCATGAGCCTGTCGCCGCACGTGCTGCCGGCTCGCGCGACGGCCCGCGCATGGGCGACTGGAAGATGGTCGACACCATGATCGTCGACGGCCTGTGGGACGTGTACAACCAGTACCACATGGGCATCACCGCCGAGAACGTGGCCAAGAAGTACGACATCACGCGCGAGCAGCAGGACGCGCTGGCGCTGGCCTCGCAGCAGAAGGCCGCGGCCGCGCAGGAAGCCGGCAAGTTCAAGGACGAGATCGTGCCCTTCAGCATCGCGCAGAAGAAGGGCGACCCGATCGTCTTCGCCGCCGACGAGTTCATCAACCGCAAGACCAGCGCCGAAGGCCTGGCCGGCCTGCGCCCGGCGTTCGACAAGGCCGGCAGCGTGACCGCCGGCAACGCCTCGGGCCTGAACGACGGCGCGGCGGCCGTGGTCGTGATGAGCGCCAAGAAGGCGCAGCAGCTCGGCCTGAAGCCGCTGGCGCGCATCGCCAGCTACGCCACCGCCGGCCTGGACCCGTCGATCATGGGCATGGGCCCGGTGCCCGCCTCGCAGCAAGGCGCTGCAGAAGCGCCGGCTGGAAGCCGCAAGACCTCGACCTGATGGAGATCAACGAAGCCTTCGCCGCGCAGGCCTGCGCGGTCAACAAGGAAATGGGCTGGGACACGAGCAAGGTCAACGTCAACGGCGGCGCGATCGCCATCGGCCACCCGATCGGCGCCTCGGGCTGCCGCATCCTGGTGACGCTGATCCACGAAATGATCCGGCGCAACGCCAAGAAGGGCCTTGCCTCGCTGTGCATCGGCGGCGGCATGGGCGTGGCGCTGGCGTCGAACGCTGATCTATCAGCTTCACTCATCACTTCGAAGGAACGGCAATGAGCAGCATGACAAGCAACGAGTGGTTCTGGTCACCGGCGGCATGGGCGGCCTGGGCGAGACGATCTCGACCAAGATGGCCGATGCGGGCTACAAGGTGGTCGTCACCTACTCGCCCGGCAACACGAAACACGCCGAATGGGTGGCGGGCATGAAGAAGCAACGGCTACGACATCCTGGCCGTGGCCTGCGACGTGGCCGACTTCGACTCCTGCACCAAGGCCGTGGCCGAGGTGCAGAGCCAAGGTCGGCGCGGTCGACGTGCTGGTCAACAACGCCGGCATCACGCGCGACATGACGTTCAAGAAGATGGACAAGGTCAACTGGGACGCGGTGATGCGCACCAACCTCGACAGCCTGTTCAACATGACCAAGCAGGTCGCCGACGGCATGGTCGAGCGCGGCTGGGGCCGCATCATCAACGTGTCGTCGGTCAACGGCAGCAAGGGCGCGTTCGGCCAGACCAACTACTCGGCCGCCAAGGCCGGCGTGCACGGCTTCACCAAGGCGCTGGCGCTCGAAGTGGCGAAGAAGGGCGTCACCGTCAACACCATCTCGCCGGGCTACATCGGCACCAAGATGGTCACGGCGATTCCGAAGGAAGTGCTCGACACCAAGATCCTGCCGCACATCCCGGTCGGCCGCCTCGGCAAGCCCGAGGAGGTGGCGGGCCTGATCATCTATCTGGCGTCGGAAGAAGCGGCCTTCGTCACCGGCGCCAACATCGCCATCAACGGCGGCCAGCACATGCAGTAGCGTGGGCTCGACAACAACACGACACCAGGAGACAACCAACATGATCAAGTCCGGCATCGACGCGAGCGCGCTGGTCGACCAGTTCGCGCAGGCCACCGCCAAGCAGGGCGAGGCGCTGCGCAAGGCCGTCAGCGAGGCGACGCTCAAAGCGCTGCAGGGCCGCGAGCTGACGCTGGACAACATCCGCAAGGTGCTCAAGACGGTGACCGACGCCGCCTCCGCCGGCGCGGCCAAGAGCGGCTTGCCGAGCGTCGATGTGCGAAGGCGCTGCTCGGCCAAGGCCTTCGCCGGCATGGACGCGGCCGCTGCTGCAGACGGTGCGAGGCGCAATCGCAAGGCGCTGCAGCAGTTCGTCGATCAGGGCATCGGCCTGCAGGACAAGCAGATGAAGAGCGCGATGGCCAACCTCGAGAAGATGGAGGACATGTTCTTCAAGGCCATCGGCAGCAGCGCCAAGAGCGCCGAGCGGCCTTGCAGGGGCCGTGGAAGCAGGTGCTCGACGGCGATGAAGATGAAGGGCACCGCGCACCGGCCTGCAGGCCGCATCGAGCATCGAGGAGCTCACTGCCCAGGCGCAGACGGCGCTGCGCGAGGGGCGCAGCGCCGGTATGCGCAATGCGCAGGCGCTGATGGAGAGCTACGCGGCGCTGGTCAGCGGCGTGCTGATCGGCATGTCCGATGCGCTGCAGCCGCAGGGCACGGCGGCACCCAAGGCCGCGCCGACGAAAGCACGCAAGAAGGGATGACACGATCATGGATGCCCTGATCCTGGCGCGCATGCAGTTCGCCGCCAACATCACCTTCCACATCCTGTTCCCCACCATCAGCATCGCGCTCGGCTGGCTGCTGATGTTCTTTCGCTGGCGCTACCTGCGGGCAGGGCCGGGCGACGAGCAGCAGGCCTGGCTCAACGCCTACCGCTTCTGGACCAAGGTCTTCGCGCTGACGTTCGCGCTCGGCGTCGTCAGCGGCATCACGATGAGCTTCCAGTTCGGCACCAACTGGCCGGGCTTCATGGAGCGCGTGGGCGACATCGCCGGCCCGCTGCTCGGCTTCGAGGTGCTGACCGCGTTCTTCCTCGAAGCCGGCTTTCTCGGCATCATGCTGTTCGGTCACGGCAAGGTCAGCGAGCGGGTGCACTTGATGGCGACCTTCTTCGTCGCCTTCGGCACCACGCCTCTCCGCGTTCTGGATCCTCGCGCTCAACTCGTGGATGCAGACGCCCGCGGGCTACGAGATCGTCGATGGCGCGCTACGTCGTCACGAGCTGGTTCGAGGTGATCTTCAACCCGTCGTTCCCGTACCGCTTCACGCACATGCTGCTGGCGTCGGCGTTGACCTGCGCCTTCTTGCTCGCCGGCCTGTCGGCATGGCAGTTGCTGCAAGAACGCGGCGCCGCTGTCGGCGCCGCGCACGCTGCGCGTGGGCCTCACGCTGGCGGCGCTGCTGATCCCGCTGCAGATCTTCGTCGGCGACATGCACGGCCTGAACACGCTCAAGCACCAGCCGCAGAAGATCGCGGCGATGGAAGGCGTGTGGGACACCGAGCGCGGCGCGCCGCTGCTGCTGTTCGCGGTGCCCGACGACAAGGCACGCACCAATCATTTCGAGATCGCGGTGCCGCGCCTGGCCAGCTTGATCCTCACGCACGACTTCGACGGCGAGATCAAGGGCCTCAACGATTTTCCGAACGCGCATCCGCCCGCGCTGCCGCTGTTCTTCGCCTTTCGCATCATGGTCGGCATGGGCATGCTGATGCTGGCCACGAGCTGGGTCGGCTGGTGGCTGTACCGGCGCGCGGGATGGCAGGCCGAGCGCGCTGCCGCGGCGCTTGCTGTGGTGGCTCGCCGGCATGACGTTCTCCGGCTGGGTGGCCACCGTCGCCGGCTGGTACGTGACCGAGATCGGCCGCCAGCCGTTCGTCGTCTTCGGCCTGGTGCGCACGGCCGACGTGGCCTCGAGCGTTGCCGGCGCCGACGATCGCGCTGTCGCTGGCGCTCTACGTCACGCTGTACCTGGCGCTGATGGTGGCCTACGTCGGCGTGCTCAAGTACATGGCCGAGAAGACCGAGCAGGTGTTGCAGGACGAAGCGGCCGACCGCGCCGCCACGCCGGCCGGCGCGATCACGGCGAGCGCGATGGCCGCGCCGGCCGCTCAAGCCGGCACCGGGGAGCCGTGCATGACGCTGGATGAGCCTTCGACGCGGCGCTGCCCGTGATCTTCATGGCGCTGATGGGCGTGTCGATGCTGCTCTACGTCATCAGCGACGGCTACGACCTCGGCGTCGGCATGCTGATGCACCGCGCCACGGCGGCCGAGAAGGACGTGCTGATCGCCTCGATCGGCCCGTTCTGGGACGCCAACGAAACCTGGCTCGTGCTCGGCATCGGCATCCTGCTGGTGGCGTTTCCGAAAGCGCATGGCGTCGTGCTCGGCGAGCTGTACCTGCCGGTCGACGCTGATGCTGGTCGGCCTGATGCTGCGCGGCGTGGCCTTCGACTTTCGCGTCAAGGCGCAGCGACACGCACAAGACGACGTGGGACCGCCTGTTCTTCGCCGGCTCGACGATCGCCGTCGATGTCGCAGGGCTGGATGCTCGGGCGCTACGTCAGTGGCTTCGGCAGCGGCTGGAACTACCCGCTGTTCGCCGCCGCGATCGCGCTGGCGTTGCCGATGGCCTATGTGCTGCTCGGCGCCGCATGGCTGATCATGAAGACCGAAGGCGAGCTGCAGCGAGCGCGCGATCGAGTGGGCGCGCACCGCCTGGGCGCCGATGGTCGGCGGCCTGGTGCTGATCTCGATGGCCACGCCGTGGATCAGCGCCACGGTGCGCGAGCGCTGGTTCTCGCTGCCCGAGGTGATCGCGCTGATGGCGATTCCGCTGACGACGGGCGTGGCGCTGCTGGCGGTGCGCGCGCTGCTGCAACACGCGGCATGTGCGCGGCGCCGCTGTGCTGGCTGCCGTTCGTGCTGCTGATCGGCGTCTTCGTGCTCGGCTTTCTCGGCCTGGCCTACAGCATCTATCCGTTCGTCGTCATCGACCGGCTGACGATCTGGCAGGCCGCCAGCAGCCCCGCGGCGCTGAAGGTGATCCTGATCGGCGTGTGCATCTCGGTGCCGGCGATCGCCGGCTACACCGTGTTCTCGTACTGGGTGTTCCGCGGCAAGACGGGCGAGCTCAAGTACGCGTGAGCGGTGCCACGTGGGCGGCGTCGTCGCGCAGGCGCTGCGCGATCGGCGGCACAGGTCAGTGCAGGTTCAGCTCGGTGATCGCACCGACGTACATCGAGCGCGAGATCGCGACCACGCCGAGCAATGCAACGGACGTCAAGGCAAACAACATGAAGCGCTCCTTGGATGGACAGGTGCCAAGTTTACGGGTAAGTACTAATTTACAGCGTGCACAAATCTCAAACTGGAACTCAAGTAGAATTGCTGCACTGCACAATGGAAAGGATTCTCTGCATGGACGCCATTCGCAGAACGGCCACCTCGGCCCCGCTGGAAATCGACATCGCCGCCGAGTCGGCGAACGACAGCTCGCGTCGCCTCAACCTCGCCCTGCAAGGCGGCGGCGCCCACGGCGCCTTCACCTGGGGCGTGCTCGACCGTTTGCTCGACGATGCCAACCTGGAGTTCGAGGGCCTGAGCGGCAGCAGCGCCGGCGCGATGAACGCCGTGGTGCTGGCCGACGGTTGGTTGAAAGGCGGTCGCGCCGGGGCGCGCGAAGCCTTGGCCGCTTTCTGGTCCGAGGTCGGCAAGCTGATGCCGCCCGGCATGGTGGTGCAGGGCCACGGCGAATCGATCCAGCTGTCGGCCACCAGCAAGCTGCTGGCGAGTTGGGCCGGCCAGTTCGCGCCGGCGCAGATCAACCCGCTCGAGCTGAACCCGTTGCGCGATCTGCTGGCGCGGCTGGTGGATTTCGAGGCCTTGCGCGAGCGCAGCCCGTTCAAGCTGTTCGTTGCGGCCACGCAGGCCAACACCGGCAAGCTGCGCATCTTTCGCGAGCACGAGCTGACGGCCGACGTGCTGATGGCCTCGGCGTGCCTGCCGAAGATCCATCACCCGGTGGACATCGAGGGCGAGCCGTACTGGGACGGCGGCTACTCCGCCAACCCTGCGGTGTTCCCGCTGTTCTACGAGTGCGACGCGCAGGACGTGCTGCTCGTGCTGCTCAGCCCGCTGCGGCGCGACGATGCGCCGCGCACCGTCAAGGAAATCGACGAGCGCATCACCGAACTCGCGTTCAACGCCACCTTCATGCGCGAGATGCAGACCTTCGCCCGCGCGGCGGAGTTCTCGGATCGGTCGCCGGGCAACAACGGCACGCTCGAATCGAAGCTGCGCTCGATGCGCGTGCACATGATCGACGTCTGCGAGCTCACCAGCCTGGAGCGCACCGACACCAAGGCGCTCGCGCACGCGCCGTTTCTCGAGCTGCTGCGCGACCAGGGCCGCGAGCGCGCGGACCTCTGGCTCGGCGAACACGCGCAAGACGTCGGACACCGCTCGTCGATCGACGTGCAGAAGTGGTTCGGGTAGCTGCAATACCGTTCAGTTAACCATTTGAACCAAGAACCCGTTCGGGCTGAGCCTGTCGAAGCCCTGGTGCCATGCGAACCGGCCCTTCGACAGGCTCAGGGCGAACGGTCTTAACTGAACCGTATTGCGGCTAGCCAGCTGGTCAGCGCTCCGGCGCGCCGAGTTCGAACTTCTCGATGCGATAGCGCAGCGTGTCGCGCGAGATGCCGAGCGCGCGTGCGGCGCGGCTGACGTTCCAGGCGTTGCTTTCGAGAGCCTGCAGCAGCGCCCGCCGCTCCACCTCCGGCAGCGAGGCTTCGGCGCCAGCCGGCGGCGCGGCGGCGGCGGCCACGGTGTGCGTCATCCGCGACAGCGCCAGATGCTCGGCCAGGATCGTCTGCCCCGGATGCAGCAGCACCGCCTGCTCGAGCACGTTGCGCAGCTCGCGCACGTTGCCCGGCCAGCGGTGCTGCACCAGCGCTTGCGCGGCGTCCCCGGACAGCGCCGGCGTGGCGCTGCCGTAACGCTGCGCGTGCTGCTGCAGGAAGTGCTGCGCCAGCAGCAGGATGTCGTCGCCGCGTTCGCGCAGCGGCGCCAATTGCAGCTGGACGACGCGCAGCCGGTAATACAGGTCGGCGCGAAAGCGCTTCTCCTCGATCAGCGCTTCGAGCGGGCGGTGCGTGGCGGCGACGATGCGCACGTTGACCTTCTGCTCGCGCACGCTGCCGATGCGGCGCACGGTTTTTTCTTCGAGCAGCTTCAACAGCTTGGCTTGCAGCGACGGGTCCATGTCGCCGATCTCGTCCAAGAACAAGGTGCCGCCCTCGGCGGTTTCGACCAGGCCCAGCTTGCGCTCGCGCGCGTCGGTGAACGCGCCGCGCTCATGGCCGAACAGCTCCGACTCGAGCAGGTGCGTCGGCATCGCGGCACAGTTGAGTTCGACGAACGGCTTGTCGCGGCGCGGGCCGTTGTAGTGCAGCGCGCGCGCCACCACTTCCTTGCCGCTGCCGGTTTCGCCCAGCACCAGCACGGCCGGCGGATCGCCGTCGCGCATCTGCGCCTCGGCGCGCAGCAGTTGCTGCAGCTTGCCCTTCAAGGCGCGCATCGGCGGCGATTCGCCGAGCAGCCCGCCGGCCGCCGTGGCCTCGGCGTCGCGCTTCTGGTAGTAAGCCAGCGTGCTGTCGCGGCGCGTGTCGCCGAAGGCTTTTTCGAGCACCAGGCGCAGCTTCGACAACACCACCGGCTTGCTGATGAAGTCGAAGGCGCCGGCCTTCATCGCCTGCACCGCGAGCTCCACGTTGCCGTGGCCGGTAATCATGACCACGCGCGTCGCCGCGTCGATGGCGAGGATGCGTGTCAAGGCTTGCAGGCCATCCATGCCCGGCAGGTTGAAATCGAGCACCACCGCGTCGGGTTTGAATTCTTCCTGCATCGCCAGCCCGGCTTCGGCCGATTCGGCCGTCCGCGCTTCGTAGCCGGCGCGCTCCAGGTACACCGCGATGTTCTTGGCCAGGATGGCCTCGTCTTCGATCACCAGAATGGCTTGGCTCACACGGAAGTCCCTTGTTGCGGCAGGCGATTCTGTGCGCCGCCGCCGGCACCGGCAAGTTGGGGCAAGCCGGCCGGCCGGGCGGGGCATATGCCCCAAGTGGCCCCGACACCATTCCCGCAAAGGCAGAAAAAAGTGCGTGCAATCAAGCACTTGGCGCCGCGCCTCGGGTGGCATGGGCTTTGCGCTGATGACGCCATGGAAACGCTCACTCGAACCGAACCCGCCCGCCCCGAACTCGCCCGCCTAGGGGCCGAAGACGCCGCGCTGGTGGCGCGTTGCCGCAATGGCGACAGCGCGGCCTGGGCGGCGCTGGTCAAGCGCCATCAGCGCCTGGTCTATGCCATCGTGACGCGCCTGGGCCTGGACGAGCACAGCGCCGCCGATGTCTTCCAGACCGTGTTCGCGCGTCTCGTGCAGCACCTGCCGCGCATCGTCGATCCCGAGCGTCTGCAAGGCTGGATCGCCGTCACCGCCAAGCGCGAGGCGCTGCTGCAACTGCGGCGCAGCCGGCGCACGGTGTCGATGTCGCGCGACGACGATGACGACGAGGGTGCCGACTGGGACTTCGCCGACGGCGCGCCGCGGCCCGGCGACGCCCTCGACCAGCTGCAGCAACTCGACCGCCTGCGCCATGGGCTCGACCGCCTCGACGAGCGCAGCCGCAAACTGCTGCTGCTGCTGTTTCGCGCCGATGACGAGAAAGTCCCGTACGACGAAGTGGCGCGGCAGATGGGCATGTCGATCGGCAGCATCGGCCCGACGCGCGCGCGCTGTCTGGCCAAGCTGCGCCGGCTGATGGCCTGAAATCACGGACGGCAACCCACCATGTATTTCTTGCGCACTTACGGGCTCTATGGCTCACTGTCCATCGAGCCCCCGTGCCATGAAGACCGACGATCAACTGACCGACGAAGATCTTGCTTCGTTGCTGCCGCGAGCCGCCGCCATGCCTGACGCCCCCCGTGATTGGATCCGCGCGGCCGAGGACCTGTCGCCGCGCAGCGAAACCCCCGGCGGCGTCGCCCGCGCTGCGACGCGCCTGCTCGCCGCGGCGCTGCGCTTCGACAGCTGGGCCGGTGCGCCGCTG
Organism: uncultured beta proteobacterium; assembly: GCA_963816315.1. Classification (GTDB taxonomy): domain Bacteria; phylum Pseudomonadota; class Gammaproteobacteria; order Burkholderiales; family Burkholderiaceae_C; genus CADEEN01. The sequence continues at coordinate 82,144 of CAWFJZ010000039.1, read as the reverse complement.
GCCTTCGGCATGCGCGCGCTGCCGTCCGAGACCCGCCATCTGCTGTTCAGCGCCATGGGCCGCGACATCGATTTGCGCATCACGCCGGCCGAAGCCCACTTCGCACTCGCCGGGCAGATCCTCGGCCCCGACGAAACGGGTCGCGTCGAGCTCACGCCGCAGGCCGGCCAGGGCGAAGGCCGGCGCACCGCCGCCATCGACGAGCTCGGCGAATTCCGCCTCGACGATGTGCACAGCGGCACCTACCGCCTGACGCTGCGCATGGGCAGCGACGAGATCGTGCTGCCGCCGATCGAAGTGGGTGAGCGCCACGGCTGAAACCGTGCCTGTCGTGACCGCCTCCGCCCGATCGCCGGCCGAGTTGGCACGCGCGCTGATCGAGACTGGCGTGCTGCCGCGCGAGCCCTTGGTCGCAAGCGAGCGGCGCGCCATCGCCTGGGCGCTCAAGGACGAGTGGTACGTGGCGTGGAGCAGCGAGCCCCAGCGCGCCGTGCAAGCGACCAAGGCTTTGCGCCTGCTCCACGACGACGAGCGCACCGCCGCTGAACCGCTGGTTCAACGCGAGATCGGCGCGCTGGCCGATTGGGCGGGCGGCATTGCGCATGTCACCGCCGGCCGCATGGCCGATGCCGTGCTCGCCTTCGACAGCGCGGCCGATGCGTTCCGCAAACTCGATCAACCCGGCCACGCCGCCGAGACGCAGGTCGCGAAGATCATTGCGCTGTCGATGCTCGGCCAGTACGACGCGGCGATCGAGTGCGCCGAGCGCGCGCAGCGCGAGTTCGTGGCGCTCGGCGATGTCCGTGCGGCCGGCAAGGTCAGTCTCAACCTGGGCGCGCTGCATGGGCGTCGCGGCGCTTATGCGGACGCCGCGCGCTACTCGCGCGAAGCGTCGGTGCTGTTTGCACGCGTCGGCGACCACGAGCGTTCGATCACGGCCGACATCAACATGGCCGATGCGCTTACATCGCTCGGCGACTTCGACGAAGCGCTGCGCATCTACGCACGTGCCGGCATGCGCGCCGCCACGCACGCCTTCCCGGTGTTGCAGGCGATGGTTGAGGAGGCGGTGGCGCTGCTTCAGCTCGCGCGCGGCCAATACGGCGAGGCGCTGGCGGGCTTCGAGGGTGCACGCCGGCGCTACGAGCAGCTGGCATTGCCGCAGTACCTCGCTGTCACCGAGAAGCAGCTGGCAGACGCGTACCTCGAACTGCGTCTGCTGCCCGAGGCGCTGGCGCTGTTCGAACAATCGGTGTCGCGCTTTCGCGCGCTCGAAATGCCCGACGAAGAGGGCTGGGCGCTGGCGCAGCGTGGCCGCGCGCAGGCACTGCTGGCGCAGCCAGCGGCGGCTGCCGATTCCTTCGAGCGTGCGGCGGCCTTGTTCGCCGCGCACGAGCTCGGCGTTGGTGAGTCGGCGGTCACGCTGGCGCGGGCCGAGCTGGCGCTGGCCGGCGACGATGCCGGCGCCGCGCTCACCCTGGCCGCGCAAGCCGGTCGCGGCTTCGACGCCGCGGGCCTGGCCGAAGGCCGCTCGCGCGCCGACATCGTGCGCGCGCATGCTTTGCTGCGTGCCGGCAGCGTCGAGCAGGCGCGTGCGTTGTTCGACGCCACCTTGGTGAAGGCGAGCGAGCTGCGCTTGCTTCCGGCGCAGGTGCGGTGTCTCACCGGCCAGGGCATGGCTGCTCAGGCCATCGGCGACGCGGCAGCGGCGCGCAGCACCTTCGACGCCGCGGTCGCGCTGTTCGAAGACCAGCGCCGCGCGCTGCCCGACGACGCGATGCGCAGCGCCTTCCTCAGCGACCACCTGCGGCCGTACCAGGAACTGCTGCGGCTGACGATCGAAGCGCACGCACAGCAGCCTGGTCCCGAGCGCGCCGCCGAAGTGCTGAGCCAGCTCGACCGATTTCGCGCTCGCGCGCTCGGCGAGCGCGTTGCGCAAGGCGGCGATGGCGCCGATTCCGCGAGCACGCAACGCTTGCGCGAACGCCTGAACTGGCTCTACCGAAAGGTGCAGCGGTCGCAGGAAGAAGGCGACTCCGTGGCCGCGCTGACCGACGAGTTGCGCCGCACCGAGCATGCGTTGATGGAGCAGGCACGGCGCGAACGCCTGGCCGCGCCGGCGCACTCGCTCGCAGCCGGCGATGACGAGGTTGACCTGGCCGAGCTGCAACAGCGGCTCGGTGACGATGGCGTGCTGGTCGAGTACGGCGTGCAAGACGACGAGCTGTTTGCCTGCGTCGTAGATCGCAGCGGCGTGGTGCTGCAGCGCCAGGTCGCGCGCTGGTCCGAGGTGCAGGGTGCGCTGCGTTCGGTGCGCTTCCAGATCGAAACCTTGCGCCACGGCGCCGCGCCGGTGGCGCAGCACCTGGCGCACCTGACCGAGCGCGCGCGGGCGCGGCTGCGCCAGTTGCACGCGCTGGTGTGGCAACCGCTGGCGCCGGCGCTGGCGCCGTTTCGGCGCGTGCTGATCGTGCCGCATGCGCAACTCGGCGCGCTGCCGTTCGCCGCGCTCGACGATGGTGAGTGCTGCGTCGCCGAGCGCCACGAGCTGGCCGTGGCGCCGAGCGCCCGGCTGGCGCTGCGCGGCCTGGTCCGCCAGCCGGCCACGGCAACGCGTGCGTTGGTGCTCGGCGAGTCTTCGCAACTGCCGCATGCGGCGCAGGAAGCCCGCTTCGTCGCCGATCTGTTCGGCGGCGAGCGTGCCTTCATCGGCAAGCGCGCGACCATCGAGATGCTGCGCGCCCACGCCGGCGACGCCGACGTCATCCATCTGGCCTGCCATGCCCAGTTTCGCAGCGACAACCCGCGGTTCTCGGCACTGCACCTGCACGACGGCGTGCTTTCGGTCGATCTGGTCGAGCGGCTCGGCCTGGCGCCGGCCACCGTGGTCCTGAGCGGTTGCGAAACCGGCCTGGCCGATACCGGCAGCGGCGACGAGATGGTCGGCCTGGTGCGGGCCTTCCTGATCGCCGGCGCGTCGCGCGTGCTGGCCAGCCTGTGGCCGGTGGACGACGCTGTCACGGCCGGCTTCATGGCTCACTTTTACGGCGCATTGCGGCGCGGGCAAGCGCCGGCCGCGGCGCTGGGCGAGGCCCAGCGCGCCGTCAGACGCGAGCATCCGCACCCGTTGTACTGGGCTGCGTTCACGCTCTATGGCGGCTGGTGACAACTTCGATGTATCAGGCCAGCGGCTGACGCCTCCGCCTATGACCCGCAAACCTAGGTGGTATCTGCCATGAACAAAAAGCAACCCTGGTCTTCGCGCGCCGCCCGCGCTTTTGGCGCGGCGCTGATCGCTCTGCCGCTGACCGTCGGCTTGCCGGCGCTGGCCAAGGACAGGGCCCCAGCGGACCCCGAGGTGGCCGGCGAGGTCTTGGTGCGTCTGCGCAGCACGGCGGACCTGCAACCGCTGTTGCTCAAGTACTCGCTCAGCCTGCGCAGCCAGTTCGGCAGCCGGCCGATCTACCGCCTGTCGGTGATCGGTGCCGCGGACACGCAGGCCGTGATCGCCGCGCTCGAACTCGAACCGACGGTATTCGAGGCCGAAGCCAACGCCATTCACAGCAGCCCCGAGGCGCGAAAGAACAGCGCCTGGACCGTCGGCACCCCCACCGCCTACGCCGCGCAATGGGCACCGCAGGCCATGCGCCTGCCGCAGGCGCACGCGCTGTCGCAAGGCGCCGGCGTGCGCGTGGCGGTGCTCGACACCGGCGTCGATGCCAAGCATCCGGCGCTGGCCGGCAAGCTCCTGCCGGGCTACGACTTCGTCGATGGCGACTTCGATCCGAGCGAGGTCTTCGCGCCAGGCAGCCCGTTCGGCCACGGCACGCATGTCACCGGCCTGGTGGCGCTGGCCGCACCGGCGGCCACGATCATGCCGCTGCGCGTGCTCGATGCGCAGGGCATGGGCAACGCCTGGGTGCTGGCCGAAGCGATGCTGCATGCCATCGATCCCGACCGCAACCCGGCCACCGACGATGGCGTGCAGGTCATCAACATGAGCCTGGGCAGCGTCAACCGCACCCATCTGTTCGACGACGTCATGAAGCTCGTGGCCTGCGCGATTCCCGCGCCGACCGATCCGGCCAACACCTTCACCGATCCGTCGTACAACCTCGACCGCCAGCGCTGCGACGGTTTCGGCGGTGCCGTCGTGGTCGCCGCGGCCGGCAACGACGGCAGCGAAGACATCCGCCAGTACCCGGCGGCCGAAGGCGCCTACGGCCTGCTGCCGGTGACGGCGAGCACTGCGCAGCGCCGCTTGGCCACGTTCGCCAACTTCGGCTCCTGGGTCGATGTGGCCGCGCCGGGCGAGGGCATCACCAGCACGATGGTCGGCGGCCGTTACGCGACGTGGAGCGGCACCTCGATGGCCGCGCCGCTGGCTGCCGGTGCCGCGGCGCTGTTGAAGTCGCGCGAGCCGGGGTTGTCCGCCAAGGACATCGTGCGGCGGCTCGAACGCATCAGCGCGTCGCTGTGCGGCACCGACGACCAGCGCCAGATCGACGCCGAAGCGGCGCTGCTCAACGTCATGCCGGCCAAGACGCCTTGCCCCTGACGACACGTCTGCACTGATCGCAGACAGGCCGGTGTGCGCGTCCTGCGTCACCGGCCTTTGTCTTTGCGTGCAGCGGCGAGAACGGCTGCAAACCGACGTATCAGCCTATCGATCCGCCGCTCTCTAAAGTTGTGAAACGGATCCTGTATTACTGCCAGAGCCTGGTCGGCATCGGCCACCTGACGAGCAGCCTGCGCATCATCGACCTGCTGCTGCAACACGCCGAAGTCGATCTGATCCAGGGCGGCCTGGACACGCACAGCGTGCTCGAGCACACGCGCTTTCGCCGCCTCAAGCTGCCGACGCTGCTGCACGACGCGGGCAGCGGCGGCTTCGTCGATCCCGACGAGCAGCGCGCTGCCGACGAGGTCTGGCCCGAGCGCGCGCGAGCGATCGAAAGCTTCCTGCGCGGCCGCTACGACGCCCTCGTCGTCGAGTTCTGGCCCTTCGGCCGGCGCCGCTTCAAGGGCGAGATCGCGGCGCTGTTCGACGCGCTGCGCGAGCGCAGCGGGCCGCTGCCGATCTTCACCTCGGTGCGCGACGTGCTGGTGCCGCGCGCGGTGGAGAAAGAGTGGCGCATGGTGGCGTCGGTGAAGAAGCACATCCACACCGTCTTCGTGCGCGGCGATCCGCAGATCATCCGCTTCGACGACACCTTCTCGCTGGCGCACGAGATCGCCGACCGCCTGTGCTACACGGGCTGCATCGCGCCGCCGTTGCCCGCGCTGCGGCCGCCGCGCACGAATCAGATCCTCGTCAGCCAGGGCGGCGGCAACGTCGGCCGCGAGTTGATCGATGCGGCCATCGGCGCCGCGGCGCTGATGCCCGACTTCACCTTCCTGCTCGCCTGCCGGTTCGCGCACGAGCGCCGCCGAGATCGACGCGCTGCGGGCCACGGTGCGCAGCGCCAACGTCGAGATCGCGCCCTTCCTGCCCGACTTCCAGCAGCGCCTGATGACGAGCGCGCTGTCGATCAGCATGGGCGGCGACAACACTTTGCTCGATGTCATCAGCACCCGCACGCCGGCGCTGGCCTACCCGTACCAGGCCAACCCGGAGCAGGGCATCCGCATCGCCAAGTTCGCCGCCAAAGGCTTCGTGCACGAACTGCGCCACGAAGACTTGAGCGCTGAACGCCTGCGGGCCCGGATCGGCCTGGCGCTGGCGGCGTCGTATCCGTCGCTCGCTATCGCGGTCGATGGCGCACGCGTTACCAGCGAGCGCATCCTGGCCGCGATCGACGCGTGAGCAACCCGGTTGTCGTCGAGAACGCGCGAGCGGGCACGGCCGATTGGCGGCTCGACCGTCCGGCCACGGCGCGCGAGATCGAAGGCTACGCGTCGGCCACCAGCGTCGCCCGCGGCGGCACGATCGCGCTCTACGTCAACACGCGCGCGCCGGCCTTGACGCTCGACGTCTTTCGCATCGGCTGGTACCAGGGTCTCGGTGCGCGCCGCGTCTTCGGTCCGCTGTCGATCGAGGGCAGGGTGCAGGCCGAGCCGGTGATGGAGGCCGACACCGGTCTCGTCGATTGCGCGTGGAGCGATCCGCATCACCTCGTGACCAGCGATGAATGGACCAGCGGCGTCCATCTCGCGCGACTGACCGCCAGCGACAGCGGCGCGCAGAGCTACATCCTCTTCGTCGTCCGCGACGACGAGCGCTCGGCCGGGCTGCTGTTCCAGTTGAGCGTCACCACCTACCAGGCCTACAACCCTTGGGGCGGCAAGTCGCTCTACCACTGGGGCAGCACAGAACATCAGCGCGCGGCCAAGGTCTCGTTCAACCGGCCGTACGCCGCCAACGCGCAGAACCCGGCCGCCGCGTTCGGCATGGGCGCCGGCGAGTTCCTGGCCAACCTGCAGCCGCATCCCGCCACCTACGGCCCGTGCAACGCCGGCTGGGACTGCAACATGGTGCGCTGGCTCGAACGCGAGGGCCACGACGTGGCCTACTGCACCAACCTCGACACGCATGCGCGGCCCGGGCTGCTGCGGCGCCACAAGGCGTTGCTCTCGGTCGGCCACGACGAGTACTGGACGGCGCCGATGCGCGACCACGTCGAAGCGGCGCGCGATGCCGGCGTGCACCTCGGCTTCTTTTCGGCCAACAGCGCGTACTGGCAGATTCGCCTCGAGCCGAGCGCCGCCTCGGGCAGCGCCGATCGCATCATCGTCTGCCACAAGAAGGCCAAGCGCGACCCGTTGTTCGACAGCGACCGTTCACGCGTCACCGACAAGTGGCGCAGCGCCGAAGTCGATCGGCCCGAAGAGCAGTTGATCGGCGTCATGTACGCCGGCGACCCGGTCGATGGCGACATCGTCGTCGCCAACGCCGCGCACTGGCTGTTCGACGGCACGGGGCTCGACAACGGCGCGACGTTGCGCGGCCTGCTCGGCTACGAGGTCGATACGGTGCAAGGGCGCGGGCCCGCGGCGGTGCAGATCCTTGCCGCATCGCCGTGGACGGCATTGAACGATCCGCAGAAGCAGGGCGTCGCCCACATGACCCTCTACACAGCCGGCAGCGGCGCGCTGGTCTTCGCCACCGGCTCGATCCAATGGGCGTGGGGACTCGATGACTTCAACGCGCCGCGGCTGCGCACGTCGCGGCTCTGCCCAGCCGCGCAGCAGATCACGCGCAACCTGCTGGCGCGCTTCGTCAGCTGATGAAGCCGGCCTCGCAGCGGCCGGTTTTCTTGCCGCTCAAGGTGTAGGTGGCGATGTCGGGCTCGGCTGCGCCGAGTTGCAGGCGGTAGAGGTACTTGTTGCGCGGGCGCAGCTCATGCCAGCGCTCGCGCGGCCAGCCGAGCAGGGTGCCGAGGATGACGCGGTTGGTGGCGCTGTGGCCGACGAGCAGCACGTGCTGGCCCTCGTGGCGGCGCAGGATGTCCTGCAGCGCCGCGCCGACGCGCCGCGTGAACTCGTCGAAGCGCTCGCCACCCGGAATGCACGCGCCCCAGAGATCGGCTTTCCAGCGCGCCCACAGCGCCTGCGCTTCGGCATCGCGCTCGTCGCGAAAACGGCCCTGCAAGACGCCGGCATGGATTTCGTCGAAAGCCGCCAAGGGCGTGATCGGCAAGCCGATGGCGGCTGCGGCGGGTTCGGCGGTGGCCCGCGTGCGCTGCAAGGCGCTGCTGTAGATCGCATCGAGCGCCTGGCCGCGCAGACAAAGGGCGAGCCCCTGGCTCTGCTCGCGGCCCGTCGCCGACAGGCCCGGATCGAGCTGGCCGGTGACGCGGCCCTGGTTGTTCCACTCGCTCTGGCCGTGGCGTGCCAGGTACAGCGTCGTCATCGCGCTCAGTGGACCAGCGGCTGCACCTGCGGCGCCGCGAGATCGCGGCCGACGAGCGCGCGTGCATAGAGGTAGCTGTGGCGTGCCTGCTCGCTCAGCGCGTCGAGCTCGACGCAGCCGGCGGCGTCGCATGGAAAGGCTGTAGCCGCGGCCGGGGTCGAACATCGAGGCAAAGCGCAACTCGTACGCGGTGCGGTCGGTGGTGGTCGATGTCTTCATGACAGTGCCTCATTGGCAGACGGGCGTTCGAGCCCATGTCCAGCAAGAGCAGCCAGGCCGGCGCGCGATACATCGCGCTGCCGAGTCGGTCAGGCTTTGCGTTCGGGGCGGCGCAGCGGCGACACGGTGGCGCTGCGGCCCGGCAGTTCTTCGCGGTCATCGCTGAAGCCGCTGCCCAGCCGCGTGGCCACATGCTCGCGGTAGTTCGCCAGCCAGCCGGGCAATTGTGCCGGCGCCATCGGCCGGCTGAGCAGGTAGCCCTGGATCTCGTCGCAGCCGAGGTCGCGCAGGAACTCGCTCTGCGCCAGGTTCTCGACGCCCTCGGCCACCACCGACAGCCCCAGGCTGTGGCCGAGCGCGATGACGGCGCTGGTGATGGCGTTGTCTTCCGGATCGTCCGGCGTGTCGCGGACGAAGGTGCGGTCGATCTTCAGCGTCTCGACGTCGAAGCGCTTCAGATACGCCAGCGACGAATGCCCCGTGCCGAAGTCGTCGATGGCGATGCCCACGCCCATCGTGCGCAGCGCCGCCAGCATCGCCAGCGTCGCCGTCTCGTCGTTCATCAGCAGGCTCTCGGTGAGTTCGAGTTCGAGGCGCTGCGGCGCGATGCCGGCGTCGCGCAGCGCGCGCTCGACCAGTTGCGGCAGGTCGCGCTGCGCGAACTGCCGCGGCGACAGGTTGACCGCCATCTTCAGCGGCGGCAGGCCCTCGCGGTCCCACGCCGCCAGTTGGCCGGCAGGCTTGTTCGAGCACCCAGGCGCCGACCGGCAGGATGAGCCCGGTCTCTTCGAGCACCGGGATGAAACGGTCGGGGCCGATCATGTCGTGGCCCGGCCGCTGCCAGCGCAGCAGCGCCTCGACGCCGGTGACCCGGCCATTGCGCAGGCTGGCCTTGGGCTGATAGACGAGCGCGAACTCGTCGCGCTCGAGCGCATGGCGCAGGTTCATCTCCAGCGACAGGCGCTCGCTCAGCTCGTTGTTGAGCTCTTCGGTGAAGAAGTGGAAGGTGTTGCGGCCCAGTTCCTTGGCGCGGTACATCGCCAGGTCGGCGTGGCGGATCAGCGCATCGAGGTCGGTCGCATCGCGCGGGTAGAGCGTGATGCCGATGCTCGCCGACGCGAAGATCTCCGAGCCGTCGCAGCGAAACGGTTCGTGCAGGCGTTCGAGGATGCGGCGCGCGACCAGCGCGGCGTCTTCGGCGCCGGCCAGGCCTTCGACGATCAGCGTGAACTCGTCGCCGCCCAGGCGCGCCACCGTCACCGGCTCGGCGGCGTCGGCGGCGGCCGCACGGCGCACGCCGTGGCTCAACGTGTGCGCCACATGGCGCAGCAGGCGGTCGCCGACATCGTGGCCGAGGCTGTCGTTGATGTCCTTGAAGCGATCGAGGTCGAGGAACATCAGCGCCATCTGCGCGCCGCTGCGCCGCGCGCGCTCCATCGCCTGTTCGAGGCGCTCGCGGAACAGGCGCCGGTTGGGCAGGCCGGTCAGCGCGTCGAAGTTGGCCAGGTGCGACAGGCGCTCCTGCGTCTGCTTGCGCTCGGTGATGTCGCGCACGATCGCGATCAGCTGCACCTCGCCGGTCAACCGCGTTTCGCTGACCGTCATGTCCACCGGAAAACCCTCGCCGCCGCGCCGCTTGCCGACCGACTCGAAGTGGCCGACGGTGAACGGCGCGTTGACGTCGTGCACCGCCGGCGGGCCGATCAGCTCGACCAGCCGGCGGCCGACCAGCGACGACGGCGACTCGTCGAACAGCCGCGCCGCGGCGTCGTTGCAGGTCAGCACGACGCCGCTGGGCAGCAGCGTGATGATGCCTTCGACCGAGTTGTCGAAGACGATGGACAGACGCTGCTCGGCCTCGCGCCGCGCGCGCCCCTGCTCGAGTTCGAGCGCTTGCAGCGTGCGCTTCAACGCGCGCAGCGGCAGCACGCGCAGCGTGGCGAAGATGGCGCCGCCGAGCGCCGACGACAGCACGCCGACGAGCAGCATCAACCACAGCACCGGCCGCAGCGAGCGCGTCACCTTGACCGTGCCGACCGGGCCTTCGCGGCCGAGCAGAGGCGCCTGGCGCTGCAGCGTCGGCGATGCGACATCGGCGCCGCTGCGCGCGACTTCGGCGTGCGAGAGATCGAGGATCGAACGTTGCTCGGGCAAGGCGCCGGGCGCGAGGTCGGCCTCGATCAGGCCGGCGACGTCGCGCTGCCAGTTGCTGCTCGACGACACCACCTGCGTGACGAACGCCGCGTGCAGGCGCGCCGCGATCGTCGCTTCCTTGGCCTCGCCGCTGTAGGTCAGCCAGAGGTAGCCGAGCGGCGCCGCCAGCGCGACGACGAGCGCGATCGACGCCGCCATCCAGGTGATGGTCCGCGCCAGGCGCGATTCGTCGTGCCAGGTCGTCGCGTGTGCGGCCGGCGGGCTCATTGGGACACCCCCGCGCTGCGCGCGGACCCTCCGAGAGGGTTGGAGCACTCGCTTCGGAGCGGCCGGGCGCTCGCGCTCATTGGGACACCCCCGCGCTGCGCGCGGACCCTCCGAGAGGGTTGGAGCACTCGCTTCGGAGCGGCTGGGCGCTCGTGCTCACCGTCCGACGACTCGGACGCTGTCATCGACCTGCGACGACAGCACGTAGCCGACCGCATGCCGGTTCTGCGCCACCAGGCGCTTCATCTCCGAGTCGGGCGAGGCCACCTTCGGCGGCAGGCCCTTGCCGGCAAAGATGTTCTGCGACCAGATGCCGCGCAGCGCCGGCACGCTGCGGCCGACCACGGCGCTGGCGAACTGCGCGCGCGCCACGCTGTCTTCGGCCTGGTCGAGCGCGAACACCGGCGAGCCGTCGGGCCAGCGCATCGCCGCGCCGGTGTAGATGCGAGCGACGTAGGCCAGATCGACCGCGTTCGGGTTGTCCTTGTTGACGATGACGACGATGTCGTCGGCGCGAGCCGCGGCCGAAAAGAGCAGAGCCAAGACGGTAAAGACCGTGAGGGTGAGGCGGGAGAACATGTCTTGTGCTCCCTTCAGAACTGGTAGTTGATGCTGAGCACCGACGACTGCGAGCGGGCGCGGCCTTCGCCGGGTTCCAGCAGTTCGTGTGTCACCGCCAGGCCATAACCGCGGTGCCAGCGGTGTTCGAGCCGCACGCCGAAGTTGTGGTTGGCGCGCCAGGCCAGGCCGAGCACGCGGCGGTTTTCCGTGAACGCGCCGTCGCCGGACTGCGCGCTGTCGGTGACGGCGCGCTCGACGCGGGCCATCAGCTCCCACGCGTCCAACGGCTGCCACGAGCCTTGCAGGTAATGCGCGCGGATCGCATGGTCGTAGCGATAGGCGCGCGAGGTCTCGGCCTGCACGTCCCACGGCCCCTGTTCCCAGCGCAGCGACAACGCGGTCGCGCGTTTGGTCAGACGCGCGCCGTCGCGCTCCGGGTCCAGGCGTGCACTGTAGGCCGAGGTGCGCAGCGACAAGCCGGACAGCGGCGTGTCGAAGATCGCGCGGCCGCCGATGGCGCGGCCGTACGACGTGCGGTCGCCGCCCGGCAGCAGCGCGCCGGCGGCATAGATTTCGTACGACAGCGCGCTGCTGCCGAAGCGGTGTTCCGATTCCAGTGAGCCGCCGTAGAACGATTCATCGACGATGCCGAGCTCTTCGTCATAGACCATCGGCAGCGTCGCTCCCGGCCGCAGCGCCTGCACATCGCGGAACTCGTTGTGCAGGCCGAACGGCAGCCGCACCTGGCCGGCGCGCCAGCGCAGGCCGTTGGCGGCGCGGTGATCGACATAGGCCCAGTCGATGCGCGGCCGCGCCGGTTCGTTGCTCTGGAAGATTTGCGCCCAGATGCTGGTGCGCTCGCTCAAGTCCCAGGTGCCGACCAGCGAGGCGCTGTAGCTCGTCAGGCGTGCACCGCGCCGCTCGCCGCTCGCATCGACGTTCGACCAGGTCTGTGCCAGGTCGCCGTAGCCATGCAGGTGCAGGCTGTCGCCGTAGTCGATCGCGTGAGCAGGCAGAACGGCCGTCAGGGCGAGCCAGGCGGCCGCGCGAAACAGCCGTCGCAGCATGGAGATGTCGTTCGTTGTTGGGGACCTCTGAGGTTATAGGCCCGCCGCGCCGGAACTGCAGTCCGGCCCATCGACAACCACGGACAAATGTCACGCCGCAGCGTGACATGTTCATCCAACGCAGCCGCGCGTCAGTCTTCGAGTTCGATCTGGTCCCACACGTTCGCTCCGCTGCGGCGGTCGGCGCGCGCCTTGACGATCGTGCCCGGCGTGGCCGCGGCGAAGAACGCGGCGCGGCCGATCGAGGCGTCGCTGTGGTTCTTGAACTCGCTCTCGGCAATCGTCGTCGTGTCCACGGTCACGCCGAGGATGGCCAGGCTCGTCGTGCCGTTGACGCTGCCGACGGGGCCTTGCAGGATCAGCCGCGAATCGCTGCTCGTCGAACGCACTTCGAGTTCGAGCGCGAGCACGCTGTTGTTCGCGCCGGGCCGGGCTTTGATGCGCACGTGGTTCGGGGCCGCCAAGCCGGCGAGCGAGCCGCCGTTCTTGAACTCGGTCAGCGCGTTGACTTGCACCGTGATGCCGGGCAGACCGGCCAGCGTCAGTGTGCCGGCGCTGGTGTTGACGCTGGCCACGTCGGCTTCGAAGCGCACGCTGTCGCGGAACGAGACCTTGACCGCGTTCAACACGCCGTTGCTGATCGGGCCCTCGGCTTCGACCTTCGAGCCGACGACGATGTCGGCCGCGACGCCGCCTTCGAACACGGTGCCGGCGCTGGTGGCGACCGTCTGCGAGCCGATGACGAAGCCGTTGGCGGTGACGCTCGAGACGAAGCCTTCGACCTCGGCCTTGGCGATGTTGGCCACCACGGCGCCGCCGGGTTCGACCTTGCTCGCCGTCAGCGTGCCGCACACCGGCTGGCCGGCGCAGGTGCTGCCCTTGGCATCGATCACCAGGCCGTTCCACGAGCCTGCGGGCATGTCGTTGATCGCGGCGCCGCTGTAGTTCACCGTCAGCGCACCGACGGCGAAGGTCTTGGCGGCGGTGTCGTGGTTCTTGACGAAGCCCTTGACGGCGAACGGCGGTGTGGCCGGCGTCGCCTTGCGTTCGATGTAGCCGGCCGTGACGACGCCATCGGCGGACGGCAGGCCGTGCACTTCGACGTAGTCGTTGATCGACGGCGCGCCATTGGCAACACGCGTCTGGTTGTCGATCAGCACGATCTGGCCCATGACGACGAGGCGGCTGGCATCGAGGACCTGCTCGACGCGGCCCTTGACGGCGTCATCGACGGTGATCGTCGCGGCCTGCTTGTTGTCGATCGAGCCATCGACGCGCACCACCATGCCGACGCGCAGTTCGGCTTGCGTGACGTTGCTGTCGTCGAGCTTGATCGTGCTGCTGCTGGTGCTGAACTCGATGCCGTTGACGAACACGCTGCCGAAGCCGGTGATCGTGCCGAAGGCCATGCCGGTGCCGTCGATGCCGCCGCCGCCGGTGCCGTCGATGCCACCGCCGCTGTCGCTGCTGCCGCCGCCGCCACCGCCGCAGGCGGCCAGGGCCAGAGCCAGCGGCGCGCACTGCAGCCAGCGTTTCAGGGTCCGTCGGTTCATGGTTGCGGTCCTTCGTTGTTGTTGGACTGCGCTTGCGCGCGCTCCTCGAAATAATGGATGCCCATGCCCAGTCGCACGAGCGGCTCGTTGGTCGTTTTCGGCGCCGCCTCCGCCGCAGCGGTTTTGGCCGCCAGCCAGCCGTCCAGTTTCACCAGCAGCGCCATCGCTTGCGTGGCGCTGATCTTGCGGAACTCGGCTATGAGGCTCGGCGGCACGTCGTGATACATGACGCGGCGTTGAAAGCGCGGATCGGCGTCGCCCTGCGCGATGTTGTGGTCGATGGTGCGCACGAGGTCGGCGACTTCGCTGCCGAGCACGTCGATCTTGTCGGCGGCGCCGCGGGGCACGAAGGCGCGCTGCACGAGCTGCAGGCCGCCGTCGGCGAGCCGCTGGACCGCGCCGACGCGCAGCAATTCGTCGAGCACCGCGCGCACCGGCATGTCGCCGCTGTAGCGCCGCACCAGGGCGGCAAAGCCGCTGGCGCCGTCGCTCGGGTCGAGCACGCGCGGCTGGCCTTGCTCGTCCTGGAAGTCGGCATCGCGCGTCCACGCGGTCAGCACGCGCACGGCGCGGTTGTCGCGGCTGCTGCTTTGCGCTGCGGCGCGCCGGCCCCGATCTCGGCCACCAGGCGCTGCACCTCCTTGCGCGTCAGGCCCGACAGGATCGACGCCCGCGAGATCGACGGCTTCTTGCCGGGGATCGTGAATTCGCGCAGCGCCACATCGACATAGACGCGCCGGGCGATGCCCTCGAACGCGGTGTACGACATGCCGTGGCGCAGCAGCACGCGAAACAGGGCGGTCAGCACACGCTCGACAGCGCGCGACAGCGTGGCTGGCACGGGGTTGGGCGAGTCCATGTCAATGGCAGCCAGACATGCAACGGCTGGCGCGACCGCCGGTTATCGGCCCATTGCGGTATTCGAAGTTCCGCTTGGTTGACGTGCAGGCGGGCGCAAAGCCGTGGTCGGGTGCGCGGTGGCGCGCCGGTGCGTCGGTCGGCGCCAAAGGCGCGCCGACTGCGCTGCGGTGCTCGGGTTTCGGTCGCGCCGCATAACTCGCTTCACTCGCTGCGCTCGTTGCGCTCGAACAGACTGCGGCGAGTCAGCTCACGAAGCGCGCGAGTACGCGCGCCGACCGAAACCCTGTGCTCCTCGCCGCCGCACAGGCGCGCCACCGCACACCGCCCACGGCTTCGCGAGGCAGCACCTGTTCTTTGTTGGGGGAAGGTCGCAAGCCGGGCATCGAGCCCGGCTCTCGCCCAGACGCGCGCCTGCGGCGCGCGGCAACTCGCGGGCTCGATGCCCGCGCGTTGCCACTCACCCTCCCCCCAGAACGATCGTTCCCGCAAGGCTTGGGGCCGGCCGGCGCTGGGGCTGCGTTTGCGACGGCGAGGAACGCAGTCCTGGGGTCGGCGCGCGTACTCGCGCGCTTCGTAGACTGACTCGCCGCAACTGTCCGAGCGCAACGAGCGCAGCGAGTGAAGCGAGTTTTGCGGCGCGACCCCAGCGCGAGTACCGCAGCGCACCCCGCGCTGCGGGGCGTCGCATCCGCACGCCAGCGCCGGCCGGCCCCATGCCTTGCTTGCGCACACTCGCAGCGGCAGCGTATTTGCAGACGCTCGCAAATCGCCTTCAAGGGCCGCCAGCAGACGCCGACCTCCGTGCGCACTCGTGTGTCGTTGCAGCACGCGAGCGCGTCATCGTTGCGAATCCGCAAAGCCGGTCACGGCGTCGGCCGCCAGGCCATGCTTGTCGATGCGGTAGCGCAGCGTGTCGCGCGAGATGCCGAGCGCGCGTGCGGCGCGGCTGACGTTCCAGCCGTTGCTTTGCAGCGCCTGCAGCAGCGCCTGGCGCTCGATCTCGGGCAGCGACGCGGACGCTGGCGCAGCGCTGTCCACGGCCCGCGCCGGCGCTGTCGCCACCAAGCCGAGTTGCGCGGCATCGATCGCCTTGCTGTTGTTCAGCAGCACCGCCTGTTCGAGCACGTTGCGCAGTTCGCGCACGTTGCCCGGCCACGGGTGCGACAGCACGGCCGCTTCGGCCTCTCGCGTCAGCGCCGGCGCGGCCTTGCCATAACGCGCGGCGTGCAAGGCGATGAAATGCCGCGCCAGCAGCAGGATGTCGTCGCCGCGCTCGCGCAGCGCCGGCAATTGCAGTTGCACGACGCACAGCCGGTAGTACAGATCGGCCCTGAAGCGCCCCTGTTGCACCAGCGCTTCGAGCGGCTGGTGCGTGGCCGCGACCACGCGCACGCTGACTTTCTGCTCGCGCACGCTGCCCAGGCGGCGCACGGTTTTTTCTTCGAGCAGCTTCAGCAGTTTGGACTGCAGCGCGATGTCCATGTCGCCGATCTCGTCCAGGAACAGCGTGCCGCCCTCGGCCGTCTCGACCAGGCCGAGCTTGCGTTCGCGAGCGTCGGTGAAAGCGCCGCGCTCGTGGCCGAAGAGCTCGGATTCGAGCAGCGTCGCCGGCAGCGCGGCGCAGTTCAGCTCGACGAACGGCTTGTCGCGCCGCGGCCCGCCGTCGTGCAGCGCGCGCGCCACCACTTCCTTGCCGGCGCCGGTTTCGCCGAGCACCAGCACCGCCGGCGCGTCGGCGTCGCGCAACTGCGCTTCGGCGGCGAGCAGTTGCGACAGCGTGCGCCGCAGCGCCAGCATCGGCGGCGACTCGCCGATCAGGCCGGGCATGAGCGCCGTCTGCGCATCGCGCTCGCGGTAGTAGTGCAGCGCGCTGTCCTTGCGCGCCTGGCCCACCGCCTGTTCGAGGCGCACTTTCAAGGTGCCGAGGCTGACCGGCTTGGTCAGGAAGTCGAGGCTGCCGGCGCGCATCGCCTGCACGGCCAGCTCGACGCTGCCGTGGCCGGTGAGCATGATCACGCGCGCCTGCGCATCGAGCGCGCGGATGCGCTCCAGCGCCTGCAAGCCGTCGAGGTCGGGCAGGTGGTAGTCGAGCACGACGACGTCGGGCTGCATCGACTCATACAGCGCCAGGCCTTCCATCGCCGTCGCGGCGAGTTGCGCGTCGAAGCCGGCGCGCTGCAGGTACAGCAGCATGTTGCGGCCGAGCACCTCTTCGTCTTCGATGATGAGCACCGCAGTCATGTCTTCAAGCCACGGCCAGCACCAGCCGCACGGTGGTGCCGCGACCCGGGCGCGCTGTCGATTTCCAGCTCGCCGCCGGCGCGCTCGACGACGCGCTTGGCCATCGCCAGAGCCGACGCCGAGGCCGCGCGCCTTGGTGGTGTAGAACGGCCGGCCGACGCGGGCCAGTTGTTCGGCGCTCATGCCGGGGCCGCTGTCGCGCACTTCGAGCCGCACCGTGCCGCCGCGCCCGCCTTCGGCATGCGCCTGCACGTCGATGCGTCCGCCCGGCGCGGCCTGCGCTTCGGCGGCGTTGGAGAGCAGGGTGCGCATGACTTGCGCCAGCAGCATCGCGTCGCCGCGCACCGCGGGCAGATCGCTCGGCACGCCGTTGTGCGCATCGATTTTCCGGCGCTCGAATTCGAGTCTGAAGTCATCGAGGCAGCGCTTGACCAGCGGCCCGAGCATCACCGGCGCGGCCGGCTCGTCGAGCGGCTGCGTGTACGACAGCAGTTCGCGCACCCAGGCTTCGAGGCGATCCGACTGCGCGACGATGTCCTGCGCGGCGCCTCGCGAGGCCTCGTCCGGGCCGTCCTGCATCAATTCCGCCGAGCTGCGGATCGAGGCCAGCGGGTTGCGGATGCCGTGCGCGACGGCGCCGCTCATCTCGCCGAGCGCGGCCAGCGTGGCCTGATCGACGAGCTGGCGCTGCTGCGCGCGGATCGTCAGGTCGCCGCGCCGCACCAGGCTGTACAGCGCGGCGTACAGCAGCGCGCCGCCAAGCAGCGCACCGAGCGCGATGTACAGGCGCAACTCGGCCAGCGCGCGCGACAGGGCCTGCGGCCGCTTGTAGAACTCGATCGCGCCGACCACCGGGCCGCCGGTGGCGTCTCGCACCGGCACGTAGATCTCGACGAACATGTCGTTGCGCCCGGGCAGCGACTGGTGCTCGGCCTTGCCCTGGCCATCGTCCTCATGTTCTTCGCGCTCGGCGACGACTTCGCCGGCCAGCGCGCGTTCGAGTTCGGGGTTGCGGTCGAACTTGCGGCCGATCATCGACGGGTCGCTCGACCAGATCAGCTTCTGCTCGCGGTCGTACAGGTTGGTGCGCAGCACGTCGGGGATGCGCGTCAGGTGCTCGACCGACTCCGGTGCCTGGCCACCGCCACGCAAGGCCGGATCCGTCGTGTAGCGCACGAGCGAGGTCTCGACCAGCAGCAGGCTGTTGACGAACTCCTGCGTCAGCGACGCCTCCTGCGCCAGCATGCGCTCGCTCAAGAAGTTGTTCAGCAACAGCCCGATCACCGTCGCCAACGCCGCGATCGAAGCCAACGCGGTGAGCGCGAACCAGCGGCTGAGGTTGAAGCGAGCGAGACAGTCATCGAGATTCTTGCTTACCAGCACGAGGACGCCGCGCCTTTCCAAGCGACCGCCGCGGATCCGGCTCTGCCGGTCCGCCAGCGGTGCCCCCTCTTGAGGGGGAGGCGGCGAAGCCGCTTCGGGGGTGGGCTTAATTTGGGACATTTTGCCCAAGTATTCTGGGGCATATCGCACAGGCCCCACCATCACCAATTTGTAATAGAACGTCGTCATCTATTTAAATCAAGGACTTAGCGGGCTTTTTTGCGTGGCACAGCGCTTGCGCTTGTTGGGCAGCGACTCAACAGACCAAAAAGGCGCATGCAGTGAAAAGAGTTCTCATCTATTCGCACGATACCTTCGGCCTCGGCAACATCCGCCGCATGCTGGAGGTGGCCCGCCACCTTGTGCAGACCTCGCCTGAGGTCTCGGTGCTGGTGCTCACCGGCTCGCCGATGCTGCATGCGTTTCGCATCCCGGCGCGCATCGACTACGTCAAGCTGCCCTGCCTGGCGCGCGACACGAGCGGCCGCTACAGCGCGCGTTCGCTGCCGCTCGATCTGCAGCAGACCGTGCGGCTGCGCGCCAACCTGATCAAGAGCGCGATCGCCGACTTCCAGCCCGACATCGTGCTGGTGGACAAGAAGCCGTTCGGCGTCGAAGACGAACTCGTCGGCGCCTTCGAAGCGCTGCCGCGCTCGGTGCACCGGCCACGTCTGGTGCTGCTGCTGCGCGACATCCTCGACAGCGCCGAGGCGACGCGCCGCGTCTGGCAAAAGAACGGCTGCTTCGAAGCCATCGAGGCCTACTACGACGAGGTGCTCGTCGTCGGCAGCCCGGACATCTTCGACCTGCGGCGCGAATACGCCTTCCCGCCATTTGCCGCGGCCAAGGTGCGCTTCTGCGGCTACATCGCGCGCGAGCCGGCGCAGCGCACGCGCAACGAGGTGCGCGCCGCGCTCGGCGTCAGCGCGCACGAGCGCCTGCTGCTGGTCACGCCCGGTGGCGGCGAAGACGGCCGGCGTTTGGTGGCGACCTGCCTCGAAGGCCTGGCGCAGACGCCGGCGGCGCAGCGGCCGCGCACGCACATCGTCTTCGGCCCCGAGATGCCGCAGGCCGAACGAGAAGGTCTCGAAGCGCTAGCGCGCGCACTTCCCCAGGTCAGCATGCAGACCTTCTGTGACGACATGATGTCGCTGATCGGCGCGGCCGACGTCGCGCTCACCATGGGCGGCTACAACACCGTTTGCGAGTTGCTGACCAGCGGCCGCCGCGCCGTCATCGTGCCGCGCACCGAGCCCGGCCACGAGCAACTGCTGCGCGCCGAGCGCATGGCCGAACACGGCCTGCTGAAGATGCTGCACCCGCACGCCGCGACACCGGCGGCGCTGATGCGCGCCGTGCAATCGCAGTTCGATGCGCAGGCGCGCGGCGAGGCCTTGCCGCGCCTGAAGTCGATGCACGGCCTGGAGCGCGTGACGCAAGCGCTGCGCGCGCTGATGGGGCTCGCTCCGCTGGCGACCGCGCCGGCCGTGCCGGTGCGAAGCGTTCATGCGACGCCGCGTCGCGCCGCCGAACTGCGCGTGGCCGCGTCGTGCTGAGCGAGGGGCGCACCATGAACGCCTCGACGCCGCTCGGTTTTCTGGTCAACACCTGGCCCAAGCTGTCGGAGACCTTCATCCTGGAAGAGGTGCTCGGCCTCGAACGGCAAGGGGTCGATCTGCGCCTGTACGCGCTCGGCGAGCCGACCGACGACATCACCCATGGCGCGCAGTCGCGCGTGCGCTCGGTGCTGGCGCGCGTGCCCGCCGCGGCGCGCCGGCGCGAGCTGCTGGCGCGCCACGCCCGCGTCGCGCTGGCCGCGCCGCTGCGTTATGCGCAGGCGCTGCTCGAAGCCGGCGTGCGCGGCGCGGCCGGCTGGCAAGACTTCCTGCGCGCCGGCTGGCTGGCCGCGCAGTTGAAGCAGGATGGCGTCGCCCACCTGCACACGCACTTCATCTCGCGGCCGGCCGACATCGCGCAACTCGCGTCGCGCATGACCGGCATCCCGTTTTCGATTTCGGCGCATGCCAAGGACATCTACCTGTCCGACTCGGCTGACCTGCGCCGCAAGCTGAACGCCGCGCAGTTCACTGTCACCTGCACCAGCGCCAACTGCAACGCGTTGGCCGAGATCGCGCCCGAGGCCGACGTGAAGCTGATGTATCACGGCATCGACGGCGGCGTCTTTCATCCATCGCGCCGCGTCGCGGCCGAGCCCCATGAGCCGCCGCTGATCCTCGCCGTCGGCCGACTTCGCGCCAAGAAAGGACTGGACACCTTGATCGATGCCTGCCGTCTGCTGCACGAACGCGGCTGCCGCGTGCGCTGCGACATCGTCGGCTACGGCGAAGAGCGCGACGCGCTCGCGCACCGCATCGAGAACGCCGGCCTCGGCCGCCATGTGCGTCTGGCCGGCAAGCTGGCGCGCGAGCAGGTCATCGAGCGCTACGCGCGCGCCGCGGTGTTCGTGCAGCCGTCGCGCATCACCGCCGACGGCGACCGCGACGGCATCCCCAACGTGCTGCTCGAAGCGATGGCGATGGGGCTGCCCGTCGTCGCCTCGCGCGTCTCCGGCATCCCCGAAGTCGTGCGCGACGGCGTCAACGGCCTGCTCGTCGAGGCCGATGCGCCGCTGGCGCTGGCCGACGCGATCGAGCGCGTGCTGCTGCACCCGGCGCAAGCCGCGGCCTTCGGCCAGGCGGCGCGGGCCGCCGTCGCCCAGGCCTTCGACAACGACGTCAACCTGCGCGTCCTCACCGGACTGCTCGAAACCTCCCATGTCTGCGGCGCGCAGTGCGCCACCGCGGCCTGATGCAATGAACAAAGTGCCATGAACAAAGTCGCCTACGTCATGAACGGCTTTCCGCGCCTGTCGGAAACCTTCATCGCCCACGAAATCCACCAACTCGAACGCCTGGGCACGCCGTTGCGGCTGTACTCAGTCAAGCAGGAGCGCGAGCCCGTGGTGCACCCGGTCGTCGCTGCGATCCGCGCGCCGCTGGTCTATTTGCCCGACGCGAGTTCGCTGTCCGGCACGACGCTCTTGCGCTGGCTGCGCGACAACCTGCCGACCTTCGCCGGCGCGCATGCGGCGCTGCTGTGCCGCCGCCCGCTGACTTGGGCGGCGACGCTCGGCAGTGCGCTCGCTCTGGCCTGGAAGCACCGGCCGGCGCCGTGGTCGCTGAAGAAAGTCTTCATCAAGGAGTTCCTGCAAGCCGGCTGGATCGCGAACGCCGTGCGGCGCGAAGGCGATGTCTCGCACCTGCATGGCCACTTCTGCCACGGCGTGGCGACGATCACCTGGTTCGCCAGCCGCCTGTCCGGCCTGCCGTTTTCGTTCACCGCGCATGCCAAGGACATCTACCAGGCCGAGCTCAACCCGGGCCGCCTGCTCGAACGCAAGATGGGCGCAGCGCGTTTCGTCGCCACCTGCACCTGCGCCAACGCCCACGTGCTGCGCGCGCGCCACCCGCGGCCCGACGACGTGCATGCGATCTACCACGGGCTCGACACGCAGTGGTTCTCGCCGCAGCCGGCGGTGGCATCGGCCGAAGCGCCGCTGCTGCTGGCCGTGGGCCGCCTCGTCGAGAAGAAGGGTTTCGACCAACTGATCGCCGCTTGCGCGCTGCTCAAGCGGCGCGGCGTGGCCTTCCGCTGCCTCATCGTCGGCGAAGACGGCAGCGCCGGGCCGGCGCTGCGCGCGCAGATCGCCGAGCTGAACGTCGCCGACCGCGTGCAACTGCACGGCCCCGTGACGCAGGATCACCTGCGCCGGATCTACCGCGGCGCCCGAGCGTTCGTGCTGCCGTGCCGCATCATGGAAGACGGCGACCGCGACGGTTTCCCCAACGTGCTCGCCGAAGCGATGGCGATGGGTGTGCCGGTGGTCAGCACGCCGATCTCCGGCATCCCGGAAATGATCGACGACGGCGTGCACGGCCTGCTCGCCTCCGGCAGCGCGGCGTCGCTGGCCGACGCGGTGCAGTGTCTGCTCGGCGATGCCACGTTGCACGCCAACCTGGCGCGAGCCGCGCGCGAGCGCATTTGCGAGCGCTTCGATTCGCGCCGCACGACGGTTGCGCTGCGCGATCTCTTCCTCGAACAGATTCGGCGCTCGCAGGGCGCGTTGACGGTGGCTTCTTCGCGGGAAGCCACGACCTGATGGACGTCACCATGCCCTGCGCGCCGAGCCACGCGCGCTCGACCCTCAACGACGCACTGCTGCGTGCACCTTGGAACGCACTCGACGATGCCGCGCTGCTCGCGCACTTTCGCAGCGAGCGCGGCATCCGCTTCGAGCCGGTGATCGACGCCGACGAGGTCGCGCCGCAGCGCATGGCCGGCATCATGGCCGGCCGCTTCGAGTTCAACGGCGAGGTGCATGCGCTGCCGCAGCCGATCGACTGGCTGACGAATCCGAGCCGCGATGTCGAGTGGCACATCCTGCTGCACAAGTTCTACTACGCCGTCGGCTTCGCGCAAGCGTGGCAGCGCGAAGGCGATGCGCGCGCGGTGCAGCGCTGGACGCAACTGATCGACGGCTGGATGGCGCAAACGCCGGTCGGCTTCATTGCCGCCGACGTCACCGGCCGGCGCGTGCAGAACTGGATCTACAGCCTGCACGCGATCCTGCTCAACACCGCGCATCCCGCGCCGATCGACGCCGCCTTCCTGCGCCGCCTGCTGCACTCGATCCACGCGCAAGTCGAATTCCTGTGCACCAACCTGACGCCCAAGCGCAACCACCGCACGCTCGAGTTGCTGGCGATCTTCCTGGCCGGCGTCGTCTTCCCCGAGTTCGAACGCGCGGCGGCCTGGCGCGAGCTGGCGCTGCACGAAACCCTGGCCAACGTGCGCGCCGATCTGCTGCCCGACGGCGTGCATTGCGAGCTTTCCACCGACTACCACCACCTGGCCGTGCGCAACTGGCTGCAGGTGCGACGCCTGGCCGCCGACAACGGCTACGGCGTGCCGTGCGAGTTCGATCGTGCGCTCGAAGCCGCGCTCGAGTTCAGCCTGCATGTGCACCAGCCGAGCGGCAGCATGCCGAGCTTGTCCGACGGCGACGTGCGCAGCTTTCTGCCGCTGCTGGCGCAAGGCGCGGCGCTGTTCGACCGCGGCGACATGCAGTTCGTCGCCACCGGCGGCAGGCAAGGCACGCCGCCGCGCCAGCGCGTCGCCCATTTCCCGCTCGGCGGCTACCACGTGCTGCGCAGCGATTGGCACAGCGCCGGCGCGCAGCACCTGGTGTTCGACTGCGGCCCGCTCGGCGAAGGCAATCACGGCCACTTCGATGCGCTGTCGTTCGAGCTCGCCGCGAACGGCCGTGCGCTGATCGTCGATCCGGGCCGCTACACGTACAGCGAAGCTCTCGACGATGACCGCAACTGGCGCGTGCACTTTCGCAGCACCGCCGCGCACAACACGGTGGGCGTCGATGGCCTGAACCAGACGCGCTACGTGCCCAAGGCGATCAAGGAAGCGTCGCGCCACGCTCACGGCTCGGTGCGGCACAAGATCAGCGGGCCGGCGCCCGAGACGACGCTGAGCGAAGCCTTCGGCGGCACGCAACTCGACCTGCTGCACGGCCGCTGCGCGAGCCACGAGTACGACGCGATGCATCGAGCGCTGCATCGTCTTCGTCGATCGCAGCTACTGGATCGTCAGCGACTGGCTGCGCGCGCCGACCGCGCACGACTACCTGCTGAACTTCCAGCTCGGCGCCACAGCACTTGGCCAGACGCGGCTGCATGGCGAACAGGCCTTCACGCTCCTGCACAGCCCCGGCCTCGTCGTCGCGCAGCCGCATCGCGCAGGGCAGCGCGTGCAGGTCGAAGGCTCGTGGGTGTCGGCGAGCTACGGCCACAAACAGGAGGCACCGGCCTTGCGCACACTGACGCACGCGTGCGACGCCGACTTCGACACCGTGCTGCTGCCGCATGGCCAGGGCACACCGCATCTGCGCGTGGCCGACATGCCGGTGCACGGCGACGCTGGCTTGCAGACCCATGCGCTGCAGATCGAAACGGCGACGTCGCTCGACGGCTGGTTCCACGCCCGCGGTGTGCGCAGCCAGGGCCACTGGCGCATCGGCGACTGGCAGTTCAGCGGACGCTGGCTGCATTGGCGGCAGGCGCACGACGGCCGCCTGCTGCGCGCCATCTCGCATCGCGGCGCGTCGCTGCGCACGCCCGATGGCGATGTGGCGTTGGCCATGCCATGAGCGCGCCGGGCCGTCCCAAGCGCGAATGCTCCCCCTCGGGGGGACCGCGCGCAGCGCGTTGGGGGCACACGTGAGCGCGCCGGGCCGTCCCAAGCGCGAATGCTCCCCCTCGGGGGGACCGCGCGCAGCGCGTCGGGGGCACACGTGAACGTTTCGTTGCCGCAAGACGCCGCGATGCCGCAACTCTCGCTCGCGCTCGACGGCGCGGCGATGGCCGAGGTCTTCGCCGACGTGCTGCGCCCGCACGGCATGCGTGTCGAGACCTGCAGCGTCGAGCGCGTCAAGTACCGACCGGGCCGCAACGCCACGCTGGCCTACCGCCTGATGTTGCGCGACCCGCAGCAGCGCACCATCGCGCAGCATGTGGCGGCGCGCCTGTGCAGCGGCGACGGCGCCAAGCGCACCGTGCAAGCCAGCGCCGCGGCGCTGGCCGCGTCGCCCGCCGGCCCGGCGTTGCGCTGGCTTCCCGCGCTGGACATGCTGACCTGGTGGTGGCCCAACGACGCCAAGCTGCGCGCGCCGCGCCTGCTGGCTTGCGAGCACCGCCTGCGCACCGAGGCGCTGCCGGCCCTGTTGCCGCTGCTCGGTGTGCCCGGCGGCGCCGACGTCGGCATCGACCTCGACATCGTGCAGTACGTGCCCGAGCATCGCCTGTGCGCGCGCGTCGATCTGCAATGGCGCGACAACGGCGGCGCCACGCGCACGCAGCGCGTCTATGCCAAGACCAGCCGCGAGCCCGACGGCGCCACCGCGCATGACTTGCTGGCGCAACTGCAGAACGCTGCGGCCTGGCGCGAGGGCCGGCTGCACACGCCGCGCGCGCTGCTCTGGCACGCGCCCACCGAGCTGTACTGGCAGGAGGGCTTGCCCGGCCGGCCGCTGCACGACATGGGCGCCGCGGTGGCCGCCTGCGCCGAACCGCTGGGCGAGCAGATCGCAGCGCTGCACGGCACGCCGCTGCAAACGCCGCGCGAGACGACGTTGGCTGGCATGCGCACCCAGCTGGCGCATGTCGTGCAACGCCTGGCGCCGGTGCTCGGCGACGAGCCGCTGCACCGTGCCGCGCAGGCGCATCGACGGCGGCTGGCATGCCCTCGACGGCTTGCCGATGGCGACGCTGCACGGCGACCTGCACGCGCGCAACATCCTCGTCGTCGAGCAGGGCGGCAGGCCGCGGGTGTCGCTGATCGATCTCGACAGCCTGCACCGCGGCCCGGCGCTGCTCGAACTCGGTGCCTGGGTGGCCGACGCGATGTACCACGCGCTGCTGGCTGGCGCGCGCGCCGAGCGCGACAAGCGCGCGTGGTGTGCGCTGATCGATGCCTATGTCGATGCCGGCGGCACGCGACCCGATCCACGCGCGCTGCGCTGGGCCACGGCGTGGAGCCTGCTGACGCAACGGGCGTGGCGCTGCGTCATCAATCTCAAGCCCGGCCGCTTTGCGCTGGCGCCGCGGCTGGTGGCGCTGGCGGCCGACCTGGTCGGTACTCGCGAGGTCGAAACGTGCTGATGCCCGACATCAACCGCGCCATCGACACCTGTCTCGACAGCGAGGCGCTGCGCGCCCATCTGCAACCCGTGCTTGCCGCGCAGGGCACGATCGACGCGCTGCGCATCACCAAGGCGCACCGCAGCTCGTCGCTGCAGCGCGATCCGAACCCGCTGAAGTTCTGCTTCGAAGTGGACATCGCCGGCGCGGCGGCGCAGCGCTTCTACGGCAAGGTCTATCGCGCCGGCGCGAGCGCGCACGCTGCGCTCGGCGCCGACGCTTGGCACGTGCCCGCGCTCGATCTGCTGTTGTGGCGCTGGCCGTCAGACCCCGGCCTGCCGCAGCTCGCGCACCTGTTGTCGCCGCAGACCGCCGAGCCGTTCTGGGGCGTGCCGGCGGCCGATGTGCAGATGCCGCGCTACGAACCCGAGCGCCGCGCGACGCTGCGCTACACGCATGCCGATGGCCGCGTGATCTACGGCAAGACCTTCTGCGACACGCGCGGTCTGACGGTCCATCGCCGCTTCGCCTGGATGTGGCAGCGTGCGCAGCAAGACGCAAAGGCGCCGCTGGTGGCACGGCCGCTGCAATGCAGCGTCGATGGCCGCACGCTGTGGCAGGAAGCGGCGCAGGGCACGCCGCTGCTGCAATGGCCGATCTCTGGTCAACCGAGCGGCGAATGGGTGCTGCCGCTGGCCCACGCCATCGCCACCGTGCATGCGGCGCCGATCGAGCTGGCCGGCCCGGCGCCGCGCGACCGCGAGCATTGGCTGGCCGAAGTGCGCCGCCGCCGCAACAAGATCGGCCGCGCGCTGCCCGAGCTGACCGAGCTGCGCCGATGCCACCGCCAACGCGATCGTGCACGCCGCCGCGCACCTGCCGGCGCACGCGCCGGCGCTGATCCACGGCGACTTCCATCCCGACCAGGTCTGGTTCGACGGCCGGCGCATCGTGCTCTTCGACTTCGACGAGTTCGCGCTCGGCGACCCGATGGAAGACCTGGCCGAATTCATCGTCAAGCTGCCGGCCGGTGCGATCGGCGCCCAGTTCGCGGCGCTGTGGCTGGGTGCGTATGCGCAAGTCGCACCGCAACATTTCTGCCGCCAGCGCCTGCGCTGGCACATGGCGGTGCAGCAGTTGCTGCAGGCCAGCCGCGCCTTCATCTTCCAGATCGACGACTGGCGCAGCCAGGTGCAGCGCCGGCTCGAACGTGCGCATGCGCTGGCCACGCAGATCGATGCGGAGATTTGCGTGTGAACACGCCGGGCCGCCCCAAGTGTGAACGCTCCCGCTCGGCGGGACAGGCCGAAGGCCGAAGGGTGCCCCGATGACATCACGCTTTCGCACTCTGATCCGCAGTTGCCTGGCCGAGCAGCGCGTTGCGCTCGTGCTGGCCGCCGTCGCGCTGGCCGGTGTCGTGCTGTGCGACGTGCTCGTGCCGTGGCCGCTGAAGGTGATCTTCGATCACATCCTGCTCGCCAAGCCGCTGCCGCCGTTGCTGGCGCCGCTGCAGCCGCTGCTCGACCTCGGCGCGTGGCCGGCACTGGTGGCCTGCGCGGTCTCGATCGCGGCCATCGCGCTGGCTTCCGGCGCGCTGTCGTATCTGCAGCTCTACACCAGCGCGCGCATCGGCCACCGCATCACCTGGCGGCTGCGCGGCGAGCTGTTCGCGCACCTGCAGCGCCTGTCGCTGGCCCACCACCGCGCCGGCCGCGTCGGCGAGCTGATCACCAAGGTCGCCGGCGACACCAACCTGCTGCGCGACATGTTCGCCGACTGGCTGCTGACCTTCGGCCGCCACGTCGTGACGCTGGCGGCGATGCTGGTCGTGATGTTCATCCTCAACTGGCATCTCGCGCTGGTCGTCATCGCCACGCTGCCGCCACTGCTGGGTGTGATCGTCTTCCTCAACCGCCGCGTCAAGGACGCCGCGCGAGTGCAGCGCAAGAACGAAGGCCGCATGGCCTCGCGCCTGAACGAGGTGCTGAGCCAGATCGCGCTGGTGCAGGCCTTCGGCCGCCACGAGGAAGAAGAGCAGCGCTTTCGCCGCGAGATCGAAGCCAACTACGACAGCGGCATGAAAAGCGCGCGCACCAACGGCGCCATCGTCAAGGCGATCGCCGTCATCAGCGCCGTCGGCACCGCGATCACCGTGCTGCTCGGCGTGCGCGAGGTGCTGGCGGCGCGGCTGACGCCGGGCGAGTTGTTGGTCTTCATCACCTATGTCGATGCGCTGTACAAGCCGGTGCGCGATCTCGGCCGGCTCGCCGGCAAGTTCTCGCGCGCGGCGGTCAGCGCCGAGCGTGTGGCGCAGATCCTCGACATCGAGCCTGATGCCGACGACGAACCGGGTGCGATCGAGTTGACGCACACCATCGGCGAGATCACGTTCGAGAACATCAGCTTCGGCTACAGCCCCGCCAAGCCGCTGTTGCACAACGTCAACCTGCGCATCGCCGCCGGCGAGCGCGTGGCGTTGATCGGCCCGTCGGGCGCGGGCAAATCGACGCTGATGAACCTGTTGCTGCGCCTGGCCGAGCCGAGCGCCGGCCGCATCCTGATCGACGGCATCGACGTCCGCCGCTACACGCGGGCCAGCCTGCGCCGCGCGATGGGCGTGGTGCCGCAGGAGCCGATGCTGTTTGCGGTCTCGGTGCGCGAGAACATCCTCTACGGCAAGCCCGACGCGTCGATGGAGCAGCTCGAAGCCGCGGCCCGCGCCGCGCGCGCACACGAGTTCATCATCGATCTGCCCTTGGCTTACGACACCGAGCTCGGCGAACGCGCGGCCACGCTCTCGGGCGGCCAGCGGCAGCGCCTGTGCCTGGCGCGCGCGCTGGTCAAGGAGCCGGCGATCCTGCTGATGGACGAGCCGACGGCCGCGGTCGATCCGCGCTCGGCGCAGCTGATTCACCAAGCGGTGGCGCGCGTGCACAAAGGCCGCACGCTGATCGTCATCACGCACGACCAGGCGTCGCTCGACCACTACGACCGCGTGATCACGCTCGATGGCGGGCGCATCGCACCGCCGCCGCCCCACGCGACCGCCCCCATCACCCTCGTCGGACATCGCCATGCGTGACATGAAGCCCCCAAGCTCACTTCGTTCGCTACCCCCCGAGGGGGCTCTCAGTGGCTTCGGGCGGCCGGGCGCCACTGAGACCTTGCTCTTCTACTGCCAGCATTCGCTGGGCATCGGCCACCTGACGCGCAGCTTTGCGCTCGCACGCGCCTTGCGCGAACGCTTTCGCGTCGTCTTCCTCAACGGCGGCCGCTTGCCCGACGGCATCGCGGTGCCCGACGGCGTCGAGTGCATCGACTTGCCGCCGCTGGGCATGGACGACGGCCACACGGTGGTCAGCCGCGACGCCGGCTTCGACGTGCAGGCGGCGCGCGAGCAGCGCAAGCGCCTGATCGACCAGGCCGTGGCGGGCACGAAGCCGGCCGTGCTGCTGGTCGAGCTGTTCCCCTTCGGCCGCAAGAAGTTCGCCAACGAGATCCTGCCGATGATCCGCGCCGCGCGGCAGCACGGCGCCAAAGTGGCCTGCAGCCTGCGCGACATCCTGGTCGATGTGCGGCCCGATCAGCAACACCACGACGACCGTGCGCGTTGGCTCGTGGACCGTTATTTCGATGCGGTGATCGTGCACTCGGACCCGGCGTTCGCCAAACTGCAGGACAGCTTCAAGCCGACGCCGGCCGATGCGCACGCCGGTCTGGCACAGCGGCTTCGTCGTGCCGCAACGCGCGCCGATGTCCGGTGCGCCGCGCGGCGAGCACCTGCTGGTGTCGGCGGGCGGCGGCATCGTCGGCGACGCGCTGTTCCGCGCCGCGATCGACGCTCACCGGCTGACGCAACAGCCGCTGCGCATCGTCGCCGGCCCGTTCCTGCCCGAGCCGCAATGGCAGGCGTTGCAAGCGCTCGCCGCGCCGCTGCCCGGCGTGACGCTGCTGCGCCATGTCAGCGACCTCGCGGCCGAGATGCGCGCCGCGCGTGCGTCGATCAGCCAGTGCGGCTACAACACCGCGCTCGACCTGGTGGTCTCGGAAGTGCCGGCGCTCGTCGTGCCCTACGGCACCGTCACCGAGAACGAGCAGCGGCATCGCGCGCAGCGCCTGGCCGCACTCGGCGCGGTGCTGTGCTTCGACGAGAACACGGCCCTCGGCGGCGAGTCGCTCGCCGTCGGCATCGAACACCTGCTGCACTTTTCGCCGCAGCCGTCTGCCTTGGCGCAGGAGGGCGCCGAGCGCAGCGCCGATCTGTTGGTGCAACTGGCAACGCGCCGCACGCACGAGGAGCCCTCAATGGACAAACCTGCGCGCTTGCGCGCTCCGGTATGAGCGCTTCGGAGCGGCCGTGCGCGCTCATGCGCGATCTGATGATGCCGGTGCTCGACGCGCTGCCGGCGCGCGTCGATGTCTTCATCCGCGACGACGACGCCGGCTGGAACGACGCCGATCTGTTGGCGTTGCTCGACGTCACCCAGCGCTGCGGCGCGCCGATCGACCTGGCGGCGATCCCGGGCGCGGTCGGCAGCGGCCTGGCGCGCTTCCTGCGCGAGCGCATCGCCGCCGCGCCGGCGCTGCTCGGCGTTCACCAGCACGGCAGCACCCATCTCAACCACGAGACCGCAGGCCGCAAATGCGAGTTCGGCGCCTCGCGCGACATCGCGGCCCAGCACGCCGACCTGGCGTGGGGGCTGGCCCGCTTGCGCGACCACTTCGGCGAGCTGCTGTTGCCGATCTTCACGCCGCCGTGGAACCGCTGCAGCGAGGCCACGCCGATGCTGCTCGCCGACCTAGGCTTGGCCGCGCTGTCGCGCGACCGCGGCGCCAGGCCGGTGCAGCACGCGCTGCAGGAGATCGCGGTCGATAGCGATTGGAGCAAACACTGGCGCGACGGCGGCGCGCCGGCCGTGGCTGCGGACCTCGCGCGCGCGCTGCGCGAGCGCGCCGCCGATGGCCAGCCCCTCGGCCTGATGCTGCACCACGCCGTGATGACGGCCGAAGAGCTGGCGCTGCTCGAAACCCTGCTGGCCACGATGGCCGCACACCCGCGCGTGCGCTGGCGCGCGATGCGCGAGCTGCTCGCCCCGACGACGAACTCAACCCAACGATCGACCACATGCACTACCACCGCCTGACGCCGGCGCTGCTTGCCGTGATGGCGCTGGCCTGCCCGGCGCAGACCAGCGCACCCGAAGCGCCGCGCCGCGACGAAAGCCGCCCCGAGCAGCCGCTGACGGTCGATCTGTTCGGCAAGCCGGTGCAGCTCGGCGGCGCTTGGGAGTACACCGACGAGCGCCGCGACAACTTCGACCTCGACAACGCCGATGCCCGCGACCGCCGCGTGCGCGGGCATGAGATCAAGCTCGAAGCGCGCGCGCTGATCGACGAGCGTACGCAAGCCTTCGCGCAGATCAAAGGCCTGCACGAAACGCGGCGCACGCAGGGCGACGGCCGTGAAGTCAACCGCTCGCTCGAACGCGGCCAGATGTGGTGGCAGCGCGAGCGCCTCTTCGGCACCCCGTGGGCGCTGCAGGTCGGCCGCGTCGAGCTGCTCGACCGCCGCGCCTGGTGGTGGGACGAAGACCTCGATGCGGTGCGCCTGCGTCATGCCGGCAGCGGTTGGCGCCTGGACACCGGCCTGGCGCGCGAGCTGGCCCGCAAGTCGTCGGCCGACAGCGGTGTGGCCTCGGAACAGCGCGGCGTCACGCGCTGGTTCGGCCAAGCCACGTGGCCGTGGGCCGAGCGCCATGCGCTCGACGCCTTCTGGCTGGTGCAAGGCGATGCCTCGTCGCGGCCGGCCGCCGGCGCGGTGTTCGCCAACGAAGACCGCACCGACCCGAGCGACCTGCGCGCGCGCTGGGTCGGCCTGCGCGCCAGCGGCGAGTGGCGCTTCGGCAGCGGCCCGCGTCTGGCGTATTGGGCCGACACGGCGCTGCTGTCGGGCCGCGAGCGCCTGACCCCTTTCGAGGAGCAGGACAACGGCAGCTTCATCGCCGGCGCCACGCAACGGCGCAAGGTCAGCGGCAACGCTTTCGACATCGGCGCCACCGGCACGCTGGCGTTGCCGCTGCGGCCGTCGCTCACCGTCGGCTACGCGCGCGGTTCGAGCGGCTTTCGCCAGACCGGGTTGCAGGAGAACAAGGCGCGCTTTGCCGGTGTCAAGCGCTGGCAGCGTTACGGCGAGCTGCTGCAGCCGGAACTGGCCAACCTGTCGGTGGCCACGCTCGGCGCCGGCGTGCGAGTTCTCGACAACACCTCGATCGAGCTGGTCGCGCACCGCTTGCGTCAGGTGCGCGCGGCCGAGTCGGTTCGCGGCGCGCGCCTGTCCGCCGACCCGCAGGGCGCCAACCGTTCGCTCGGCCGCGAGATCGACCTGCTCGTGGCGGTGCGCGAAAGCAAGCGCGTCGAATTCCTCTTCAAGGCCTCGCACTTCAAGCCCGGCGCGGCGTTCGCCCGCGAGCAGCGCGATCCGGCGCGCTCCGTCGAGTTCGTCGTCTCGGTCAATTTCTGATGCAGGTCGTGCTCTTGGCCAAAGACCGGCACGCCGATGAGCCGGTGCTGCGCCGTTTCCTCGCCGTCGGCGCGGTGCGCGGCCACGACGTGCGATGGCACGACAAGCCGTCGTTCCTCGCCGCCGATCTGGCGCGCGTCGATCTTGTCTGCCTGAAAAGCCATGTCGATGACCGCGAGGTCTGGCACAAGATCGAAGCGCAAGGCGTGCGCGCGGTCAATCGGCGCGAAGCCGGCCTGGCCTGCGGCGAGCGCTCGCAACTCGACGCGCTGCTGCGCGCCGGCGGCGTGCGCTTGCCGCGCAGCGCCGCGACGGCGGCCGAGGTCGGGCAATTGACGTTGCCGATCGTGCGCAAGCCGAACGCGGCCTCGGCGCCGCGTGAATTGCGCGTCTTCAACCGGGCCCCCGAGCCCATCGACTGCGAGCGCTACTTCTATCAGGAGTGGATGGCCGGCGACGGCGTCGTCTGCAAGGTCTATTGCATCGCCGGCGAGGCCTTTCTGGTCGAGGAGCGGGACACCGATCCGGCCGCGCGCGAGGCGCCGGCCGGACGCCGCCAGGCCGTGACGATGGAGCCCGGGTTGGCCGAGGCCGCGCGCACCGTCGGCCGGCGGACCGGGCTCGAGATCTACGGCCTCGACTTCGTCGGCCGGCCCGGCGAGCGGGTGCTGATCGACGTCAATCCGTTCCCCAGCTTTCGCTGCCTGCCGCAGGCGGCGGATGTGTTGTGGGATTACCTCGAAAAGATCGGGCCCGGCGCGCGCGCCGAGGCCAAGGGGAGGACTGCATGAAGACATCGGCTGCCCGTCGCGGCGCGTTGGCGGCGCTCGCCGTGGGTCTCGGCCTCATGGCTGCCGGCGGCGCGCAGGCGCAGGCGCAGCGGCCCACCGAGGCCAGGCGCGGCCAGTGGTTCGAACATGTGCTGATCGTCGTGCTCGAGAACGAAGCCTATGAAGCGGCGCTGCAGAACGACTACCTGAAGCGGCTGGCGGCGCGCGGAGCGACGTTCTCCCACTACGGCACCTTGTTCAAACCATCGCAGCCGAACTATCTGGCGATGGTGGCGGGGCAGAACTTCGGTGTCGTCGACAACGAGGTGGCCGATGTTGCGGGAGCGAGCATCGCCGACCTGCTGGAGGCCAAGGGCTTGAGCTGGAAACAGTATGCGCAGGGCTTTCCCGGCGACTGTTTCCGCGACGGCGTGCGCGGCGACTACGTGAGAAAGCACGTGCCCTTCATCAGTTTCCGATCCGTGCACGGCGACCCGCGGCGCTGCGCGAACATCGTCGATGCCGGCCAGCTCGATGCGCAGCGCCTGCCGCACTACGCGCTCTACTCGCCCGACAACCGCAACAACGGCCATGACACCGATCTGGCCTTTGCTGCGCAGTGGCTGCAGCGCTTTCTCGAGCCGCTGTTGAACGATCCGCAGGTCATGAAGGACACGCTGATCGTCGTCACCTTCGATGAGTCGGACTCGAAGAAGCGCAACAACGTCTTCACCGTGTTCCTCGGCGACGCGGTTCGGAAGGGCTACGTTTCCGAGCAGCCCGTCAGCCACTACAACCTGTTGCGCACGATCGAGGACAACTTCGCGTTGGGCACGTTGGGACAGGCCGATGCCACGGCAGCGCGGATCGGCGACGTCTGGAGCCGATGATGGACCCGGGCGTGTTCGCCGCATACACCGATGCGCAGCGTGCGCGCGATCTGCTGCAGAGCTGCAGCCAGGCGCTGTTCGGCCAAGCGGTCACGCTCGCCACGTGCACGGTGATCGACAGCCTGTACAAGACCTACGCCAATCCCGCCTCCTGGCCCAAATCGACGCTGTCGGTGTGCTGGCGGCTCGGGCTGGAGGGTGGCGCCGACAGCACGATCTTCTACGCCAAGGTCTATCTGGCAGGCCGCAGCCATGCTGCCTGGCAGGCGTTGGGCGAGACCGCTGCGGATGATGGGCAGGTGCTGCCGGCGGTGATGCACCTGGCGGGACTGGACATGATCGTCTGGCGCTTTCCTCACGATCCGTCGATCCGCCACCTGCCCGGCGCCGTGGTCGAACAGCGCGTGAAGCAGCACTTGCCGTTGGCCGCGCTGCTGCCGCCTGGGGTTCAGGCAGAGCTGGCGCAGCTCGTCGTCGAGCCGGTGCACTACCAGCCCGAGAAGTGCTGCACCACGCGCTACCGGCTGCAGTGGCACGACGCGCAAGCACCGGGCGAGGTGCAGCAGC
Source organism: uncultured beta proteobacterium (assembly GCA_963816315.1). Classification (GTDB taxonomy): domain Bacteria; phylum Pseudomonadota; class Gammaproteobacteria; order Burkholderiales; family Burkholderiaceae_C; genus CADEEN01. Next base: position 47,530 of record CAWFJZ010000039.1, on the reverse strand, counting down.
TCGTGATCTACGGCAAGACCTACAGCGACGACCGCGGCAGCAGGGTCTATGCACGGCAACTGCACTACTGGCGCGAGGCGGCTTTTGCGATCTGCCAACCGCTGGGCTACGACGAGACGATCAAGACCGTTTGGTCGCTCGGCATCGAAGGCTTGCCGCTGGCGCAGGTGATGGAGCCCGCCAACCACCGGCGCCTGCTCGGCCAGGTGAGCCGCTGTCTGGCCGCCGTGCACGCCAGCGACCTGCACGAGCTCGGCGCGCTGCGAGAGATCAGCCAGGCCGAGCTGCTGGCCGACTGCCTCAAGAAGATCGGCAAGCTCAGCCGCGCCTGCCCGCCGTGCGCAGCGCCGCTGGCGCTGCTGGCCGCGCCGGTGCAGAGCCTGGCCGCGCTGTTGGCGCAAAGCGCCGGCGTGCGCCACGCCCTGCATGGCGACTTTCACATCGACCAGATGCTGGCCTGCGGTGATGATGTGTACGTCTTCGACTTCGACTCGTTCGCCGTCGGCGACCCGGAGCGCGACCTGGCGGAGTTCATCGTCGCGCTGCTGTTCCAGCCCTTCGACCCGGCGTTCGTGCAGTGCCTGGCGCTGGGCCTGACGGAGGCCTACAGCGCCCAGGTGAGCTGGAAAGTGCGCACCGATCACCTGCGCTGGTACGCGCTGGTCGAGTTCGTCACCCGCTGCTGGCGCTTCTACCGCCAGCAACAGACCGGCTGGGACGGCGCGCTGCAGCGCAGCGTGGCGCACCTGCCCGAGCTGGAGGCGCTGATCGTGGTCCTGGCTGCCGTCATCGACGGACCCGGCCCGGCCGACGCCGCCATGACGCCTTTGCGGATCACGCCGCGCTGATGGCTCGCTGACGGCGCCCCGCGGTGCCGGCGTGCGCAGTTCATGTATCTGCGCGCGCGCTGCGTGCTCTCTCAGAGCGTGACCAGCGCAAAAGGAAAGACCGCATGAAACTCACCGTCGTCGGCACCGGCTATGTCGGTCTCGTCACCGGCGCCTGCTTTGCCGAAATGGGCAACGACGTGCTGTGCATCGATGTCGATGCCGGCAAGATCGAGCGCCTGGCGCGCGGCGAGCTGCCGATCTTCGAGCCGGGCTTGAAAGAGATCGTGCTGCGCAACGTCGCCGAAGGGCGGCTGCACTTTTCCACCGACGTCAAAGAGGGCGTGCGCTTCGGCACGATGCAGTTCATCGCCGTCGGCACGCCGCCGGGCGAAGACGGCTCGGCCGACATGCAGCATGTGCTCGCGGCGGCGCGCTCGATCGGCGAGCACATGAGCGACTACAAGCTGGTCATCGACAAGAGCACCGTGCCGGTGGGCACGGCCGATGCCGTGCGCGACGCGATCGACGCTGCGCTCGCCGAGCGCGCGGTGCGCGTGCCGTTCTCGGTGGTCTCGAACCCGGAGTTCCTGAAGGAAGGCGCGGCGGTCGAAGACTTCATGCGCCCGGACCGCATCGTCGTCGGTGTCGATGACGAGCGCGCGGCGCTGCTCATGCGGGCCTTGTATGCGCCGTTCCAGCGCCAGCGCGACAAGCTGGTGTTGATGGACGTGCGCTCGGCCGAACTCACCAAGTACGCCGCCAACGCGATGCTGGCCACGCGCATCAGCTTCATGAACGAGATGGCGCTGCTGGCCGAAAAGCTCGGCGCCGATATCGAACAGGTGCGGCGCGGCATCGGCAGCGACCCGCGCATCGGCGCGCAGTTTCTCTACGCCGGCTGCGGCTACGGCGGCTCGTGTTTTCCGAAGGACGTGAAGGCGCTGCTGGCCAGCGCCGCCGACGTCGGCGAGCCGCTGCACGTGCTGGCCGCCGTGGAGCGCGCCAACGAACGGCAGAAGCAGGTGCTGGTCGATCGTGTGGTCGCACGCTTCGGCGCCGATCTCTCCGGCAAGTGTTTCGCGCTGTGGGGCCTGGCCTTCAAGCCCGACACCGATGACCTGCGCGAAGCGCCGTCGCTGGTGATCGTGCGCGAGCTGGCGCGGCGCGGTGCACGCATCGTCGCTCACGACCCGGAAGCGATGAAGGCGGCGCGCGAGGTGCTGGCCGATGTGCCCGCGCTCGAATTCGCAGCGACGCCGATGGTGGCGCTCGACGGCGCCGATGCGCTGCTGCTGGTCACCGAGTGGAAGGCCTACCGCAGCCCGGACTTCGCGCGCGTGCGCGCCGCGTTGCGCGAGCCGGTGGTGATCGACGGCCGCAACCTGTTCGATCCGGCGCTGCTGCGCGAGGCCGGCATCGAGTACCACCCGATCGGTCGCGGTGCGTCGGCGCGCGCACCAGAAACGAAGTTCGCGCTGGCGGCCTGATGAAGACCCTCGTCACCGGCGCCGCCGGCTTCATCGGCATGCACGTCTGCCGCGCGCTGCTGGCGCGAGGCGACGAGGTGCTCGGCATCGACAACCTGAACGACTACTACGACCCGGCGCTGAAGCGGGCGCGCCTGGCGCAGCTTCAAGGCCCAGCGGGTTTTGCGTTCGAGCGCCTCGACATCGCCGACAGCGCCGCCGTGCAGGCGCTGTTCGAGCGCGGCGGCTTCACGCGCGTCGTCCACCTGGCGGCGCAAGCCGGCGTGCGCTATTCGGTGACGCACCCGCACGCCTACGCACAGGCCAACCTCGTGGGCTTTCTCAACGTGCTCGAAGGCTGCCGCGCCCGCAAGACCCGACACCTGGTCTATGCCAGCAGCTCCAGCGTCTATGGCGGCAACACCAAGCTGCCGTTCGCCGAAGACGACCCGGTGGATCACCCGGTGAGCCTGTATGCGGCGACGAAGAAGGCCAACGAGCTGATGGCGCACAGCTACAGCCACCTCTACGGCCTGCCGTGTTCGGGCCTGCGCTTCTTCACCGTCTATGGCCCCTGGGGCCGGCCCGACATGGCGTACTGGAAGTTCACGCGGGCGATCCTCGCCGGCGAGCCGATCGAGGTCTTCAACCACGGCCGCATGCAGCGCGACTTCACCTACATCGACGACATCACGGCCGGTGTGCTCGCAGTGCTCGACCAACCGCCCGCCGATGACGGCGCGCGCGTGCTCAACATCGGCGGCCAGGCTCCCGTGCCGCTGATGGAGTTCATCGCCGAGCTGCAAGCCGCGATCGGCCTGTCGGCGCGCCTGGAGATGAAGCCGATGCAGCCCGGCGACGTGACCGACACCTGCGCCGACGTGACGCGCCTGAACACGCTGATCGGCCGAGCACACCGCTTCGTGCCGCTGGACAAAGGCCTCGCGCGTTTTGTTCAGTGGTACCGGCAACACCACGGCGCAGCGATCCCGTTTTCGCGCGCCGCATGAATTGAATGAACATCATGACCACCGTTCCGCCGTTGTCGCTGTTGTTGGTTTGGGCTATGTCGGCCTGCCGCTCGTCGTCGAATTCGGCAAGAGCCTGCGCACGATCGGCTTCGACATCGACGCCGCCAAAGTCGCCAGATGCCAGGCCGGCAGCGATCCGTCGCGCGAGATCGCCGACGCCGACATGCGCGCCGCTGCGCATGCCGAGTACAGCGCCGATGCCCAGTGCCTCAACGCCGCCGACGTGATCATCGTCGCCGTGCCGACGCCGGTGGACATGGCGCGCATCCCCGACCTCGGCCCGCTGAAAAGCGCGAGCCGCTGATCGGCGCCAACATGAAGCCGGGGGCCACGGTCGTTTATGAATCGACGGTCTATCCCGGCGCCACCGAAGAGGTCTGCATCCCCGAGCTCGAGCGCGCCTCGGGCGGGCGCTGGAAAGAAGACTTCTTCGTCGGCTACAGCCCCGAGCGCATCAACCCCGGCGACCGCGAGCACAGGCTGACCAACGTGGTCAAGGTCGTCTCCGGCGACACGCCCGAAACGCTCGACCGCGTCGCCGCGCTCTACGAGCGCATCGTGCAACCGGGCGTGCACCGCTGCACGAGCATCAAGGCAGCCGAAGCCTGCAAGGTGATCGAGAACACGCAGCGCGACCTCAACATCGCGCTGATGAACGAGCTGGCGATCATCTTCGACAAGGTCGGCATCGACACCGCCGAAGTGCTCGAAGCGGCGGGCACGAAGTGGAACTTCCTGCGCTTCTCGCCCGGCCTGGTCGGCGGCCACTGCATCGGCGTCGATCCGTACTACCTGACGCACAAGGCCGAGATGCTCGGCTACCACCCGCAGGTCATCACCGCCGGGCGGCGCATCAACGACGGCATGGGCAAGTACATCGCCGAGCAGACCATCAAGCAGATGATCGCCGGCGGCAGCTACGTGCGCGGCGCCAAGGTCAACGTGCTCGGCCTGACCTTCAAGGAGAACTGCCCCGACCTGCGCAACAGCAAGGTCGGCGACATCATCAGCGAGTTGAAGAGCTACGGCGTCGAAGTCTTCGTGCACGACCCGTGGGCCGACGCCGAAGAAGCGCAGCGCGAGTACGGCGTGGCGCTGCTGCCGTGGGAGGACTTGCCGCGCGCCGACGCGATCGTCGCCGCCGTGGCCCACAGCGTGTTTGCCGAGCGCGACGCCGACGACCTCGGCCGCAAGGCGATCCGCGGCGGCTGCTTCATCGACGTCAAGTCGCGCTGGCCCGGCGACGAGTTGCGCCAGGCGGGTCTGCGCGTCTGGCGGCTGTAGCGTCTTCCGAGCCTCAACGACGCCCGGTGCTCGGCCGGCGCAGCCTCTTCAGCTCAACAAGTCCGCCAGCGCGCGTGCCACCACCTTGGTCGCGCGGCGCAAGTCGTCGAGCTCGATGTGCTCGTCGGCGCGCTTGGCGTTGCTCTCCAGCACCGTGCGCGGGCCGCAGCCGTAGAGCACGGCCGGGATGCCGCGCTCGCTGAACAGGCGGGCGTCGGTGTACAGCGGGGTGCCGCTGGCTTCGATCGCTTGGCCGAAGACCGCGCTCGCGTGCGCGCACAAGGCTTGCACGAGCGGTGCATTGCCGGGCAGCGGCTTCAAGGCGTTGGCCAGCAGCAGGCGTTTGATGTCGATCGTGATGCCGGGTGAGTTCTGCGCGGCATCGCCGATCACGCCGCGCAGCGTCGCTTCGACCTCGGCCGGGTTCTCTTCGGGGATCATGCGGCGGTCGAGCTTCAACACCACCTTGCCGGGCACGACGTTGGTGTTGGTGCCGCCGTGGATCTCGCCGACGTTGAGGTACGGGTGCGTGATGCCCTTGACGTTGCTCGTGATGTTCTCGTAGAGCGTGTTCTGTCGGTACAGCGCGTTCAGGATCAGCGTCGCCGCCTGCAGCGCATCGACCGCGGTGTGCGGCACCGCTGCGTGGCCCATCCTGCCGTGCACCGTGACTTCCATTTGCAGGCAGCCGTTGTGGCCGGTGATCACCTGGTAGCTGAAACCCGCCGCGATCAGCAGGTCGGGTTGGACGAGGCCGTGTTGCAGCAGCCAGCCGGGGCCGAGCTCGCCGCCGAACTCCTCGTCGTAGGTGAAGTAGAGCTCGACGCTGCCGCGCAGTGTCGCCTTCAGCGATTCGATGGCGCGCGTGGCGAAGGTGTAGGTCGCGAAATCGCTCTTGCTGACCGCCGAGGCGCGGCCGTACAACTTGCCGCCTTCGACCTCGCCGCCGTACGGATCGTGCGTCCAGCCTTCGCCGGGCGGCACGACGTTGCCGTGTGCGTTCAGGCCGATCGTGGGGCCGTCACCGTAGCGGCGGCGCACGACGAGGTTGGTGATCGACCGCAGGCCGGCTGCCTGTACGTCGGTCGCCGGCACCGCATGCTGCTCGGCGTCGAAGCCGAAGTCTTTGAGCAGCGCCGCGGTGCGCAGCGCATGCGGCGCGTTGTTGCCGGGCGGTGTGTCGGTCGGCACGCGCACGAGTGCTTGCAGGAAGCGCACCTGTTCGTCGAAGTGCGCGTCGATCCACTGGTCGAGGGCGGCGTAGGTTTCGATGGTCATCACAGTTGCTCGAGCAGGTTCTGAAAGGCGCGCACGCACAGCTCGGTGTCGTCGTTGCTGATCGACTCCAACGGGTTGTGGCTGATGCCGGCGTTGCCGCCGCGCATGAACAGCATCGCCTGCGGCATCATCTGGTGCAGCTTCATCGCGTCGTGGCCGGCGCCGCTGGGCATGCGGTGCAGCGGCAGTCCGAGCGCTGCAACCGCGCGTTCCCAGCGTTGCTGCCACTCGGGTGCGCTCGGCGCGGCAGCGGCGCGCATCGTTTCTTCGAGCGTGAAGCGCAAGCCGCGCCGCTCGCAGATCGCAGCCAACTCGGCGCGCACATCGGCGGCACAGGCGTCGCGTACGTCGTTGGTGGTGGCTCGTAGGTCGAGGCTGAACCTGCAACGCCCGGGCACGACGTTGATCGAGCCGCTCGGCACTTCGAGCATGCCGACGGTGGCAACGAGGTGCGGCACGGCGGCCGCGCGCTGCTCGGCGAACAGCACGAGTTCTGCCGCGGCGGCGGCGGCATCGCGGCGCCGGTCCATCGGTGTCGTGCCGGCGTGGCTGGCCATGCCGACGATCTCGCCGAGATAACGCACGCTGCCGTTGATCGAGGTCACGATGCCCAGCGGCAGGTCCATCTCGCTCAACACCGGGCCTTGTTCGATGTGCACTTCGACGAAGCCGAGGTACTTCGAGGCATCGCGCTTCGACCTGGCGATGTCGTCGATGCGCAGGCCGGCATGGACCATCGCCTCGCGCATCGACACGCCGTCGGCATCTTTCTGCTCGAGCCAGGCGTGGTCGAAGTGGCCGGTCAGCGCGCCCGAACCGAGGAAGACCGCCTTGTAGCGCTGGCCTTCTTCTTCGGCGAAGGCGACGACCTCGATGCCGAACGGCAGCCGGCGCCCGGCGCGCTGCAGCTCGCGCACGCAGGCCATCGGCGCCAGGATGCCCAGGCGGCCGTCGTACTTGCCGCCGTTGCGCACCGTGTCGTAGTGGCTTCCCGTCAGCAGGCGTTTCGCATCGCGGTCGCTGCCGTGATAGACGCCGACGACGTTGCCCACCGCATCGATCTGCACCTCGTCGAAGCCGCAGTCGGCGCGCATCCACTGCGCGAGCTGTCGTGCGACCGCTCGGTGCGCGTCGGTGAGATAGGTCACCGTGAGCTCACCGCGCTCGGCGTAACCCGGATCGCTGTGCACGGACAGTTGCTCGGCCCAGTCCCAGACCTGGTTGCCGAGCCTGGGCTCGACGCTGAACTTGTCGTCCAGGCGAAGTTCGGCGATGCGGTGGATGTTGCGCAGGCACTCGGCGCGTTCGTAGTCCGGGTGATGATGCAGGCGGCGCTCGAACGTGGCGATGATCTCGGCCTTGGACAGACCGAGCCCGCGCGGTCCGCGCACGGCGAGGATGAAGGGAAAGCCGAACTTCGCGTTGTAGTCGGCGTTCAGCTGCGCAATCCTGGCGAACTCCTGCGGCGTGCAGTCGGCCAGGCCGGCCTTGCCTTGTTCGTGCGTCGATTCGGCCGTCAGCGTCTTGGCCACCATCGCCTTGCCGGCGAGTTCCGGGTGGGCGCGGATCAGCTTGAGTTGCGCGTCGTCGCCGCACTCGCGCACGACTTGCACGAGCGCCAGCTTGAGTTCAGCCAGGCTGCTGAACGGCCGCGATGCCGCGGCGCGTTCGGCGATCCACGGCGAGTGTTCGTACGTGCCGTCGAGCAACGCAGTGAATTCCGCGACGGTGGCGGCGTTGAGTTGTTGCAGCGTCAGCATCGGACTCACTCCCACAAGAACGCCGTCGCGGCATCGAACGGATGCGTCGCCTTCCAATGCCGCGCGATGTCGATGCGCCGTGCGATCCAGACGCGGTCATGCTGCTGCACATGGTCGAGAAAGCGTTGCAGCGCGCGCATGCGGCCGGGCCGGCCGAGCAGGCGGCAGTGCATGCCGACGCTCATCATCGAAGGGCGTTCGTCGCCTTCGGCGTAGTGCACGTCGAAGGCGTCGCGCAGATGGTTGAAGAATTCGTCGCCATGCGAGAAGCCCTGCGGCAGCGCAAAGCGCATGTCGTTGCAGTCGAGCGTGTAGGGCACGACGAGGTGCGGCGCCGTCGCGCCGTCGCTCTTCTTGACCTGCAGCCAGAACGGCAGGTCGTCGCCGTAGCAGTCGCTGTCGTACTCGAAGCCGCCGAAGTCGGCGACCAGGCGGCGCGTGTTGGGGCTGTCGCGGCCGGTGTACCAGCCGAGCGCTCTGCCGCCCGTCATGCGCTGGATGATCTCCATGCCGCGCCGCATGTGCTCGCGCTCCGTCGCCTCGTCGATGCCCTGGTACGAGATCCAGCGCCAGCCGTGGCACGCGATCTCGTGGCCGAGTTCGGTGAACGCCGCCGTGACCTCGGGGCAGCGTTCGAGCGCCATGCCGACGCCGAAGATCGTCAGCGGCAACTGCCGCCGCTCGAACTCGCGCAGGATGCGCCAGACGCCGACGCGCGAGCCGTACTCGTAGATGCTTTCCATGCTCAGGTGCCGCGCGGCGAACGCCGGCGGGTTGAACATCTCGGAGAGAAACTGTTCGCTGCCGGCATCGCCATGCAGCACCGAGTTTTCACCGCCTTCTTCGAAGTTGAGGACGAACTGCAAAGCGACACGCGCGCCGTTCGGCCAGCGCGCGTGCGGCGGCTGGCGGCCGTGGCCGGCAAGGTCGCGGGGGTAGCGGGTTGTCGTCATGGCCGGGCCAGTTTAGACGCGCCACAATCGCCGCCATGGGCCTGACCACGCATGTTCTCGACACGGTGCATGGCACGCCTGCGGCCGGCATGGAGTACGCGCTGTGGGCGCTCGACGCCGCCGGCGCGCCGCAGCGCCGCATCGCCGGCGGCCTCACGACCGTCGATGGGCGCGCGCAAGGCGGGCCGCTGATCGCAGACGGCGCGCTCGTGCCCGGCCGCTACCGGCTCGTCTTCGGGGTCGCGGCTTACTTCCGCGCGCGCGGCGTCGATCTGCCCGACCCGCCGTTCCTCGATGTCGTGACGTTGGACTTCGGCACTGCCGACGCGAGCGCGCATTACCACGTGCCCTTGCTGGTGAGCCCGTGGAGCTACAGCACTTACAGAGGAAGTTGATGAAACGCGCTTCGGCGTGCGGCCCGCTCCCTCTCCCGCGCTGCGGGAGAGGGAGCCATGCAGCACGCAGCGGCATGCAGGCACAGCGATTGCAAACAGCAAGCCACGACAAACCGGAGACCGCCATGATCCTTCGCCGCACCGTCATCGCCGCCGCCATCGCCATGCCGCTCATCGCCCACGCCGCCTGGCCCGAAAAGCCGATCCGCATGGTTGTCACCTTCGCCGCCGGTGGCGCCAGCGACATCGTCGCCCGCGCCATCGCCGAGCCGCTGGGCAAGGCGCTCGGGCAGACGGTCGTCGTCGATAACAAACCCGGCGCCGGCGGCACCATCGGCGGCCTCGATGTGGTGCGCTCCGCACCGGATGGCTACACACTGATGCTGTCCAACAGCACGCCGACGTTGATCGGCCCGTTCACGGTGCCCGTCAAACCGTACGACCCGGTCAAGCAGTTCACGCATGTGGCGATGCTCGGCGTGGCGCCGGTGCTGATCATGGCCAATCCGAAGAGCGGGCCGGCGACGTTGAAGGAGCTGACCAAGGTCGAGACCTTCGGCTCCGGCGGCCCGGGCTCGATCGGCCACATCGTCGGCGAGATGGCCAAGGCGGCGCTGTCGATCAAGATGACGCACATCCCGTACAAGGGCGGCGCGCCGATGACGACCGATCTCATCGCCGGCCAGATTCCGGTGGGCATCGACGTCATCACCGCTTTCGTGCCGATGGTCAAGAGCGGCCAGATCAAGGGCCTGGCGGTGACGACGAAGACACGCTCGCCGCTGCTGCCCGACGTGCCCAGCGTCACCGAGCTCGGCCTGCCGCAACTGGTGGCCGAGAACTACTTCGGCGTCAGCGGCCCAGCGGGTTTGCCGAAGGAAGTGACCGACAAACTGACGGCGGCGATCGCCGCCATCGTCGCCGACCCGGCCATCGTCAAGCGCTTCGAGGAGCTTGGCATCACCGCCACCAAGGCCGGCTCCGACGAGTTCACCGCCTTCGTCGCCAGGCAAGTCAATGATTGGCAACCGGCCATCAAGGCCGCCGATCTGAAGTAGGACAATGCGGCCATCGCCGCGTCTGGTCGCGGCGCCACCCGCACCATGAGCACCACAGACGACATCTACGCCGTTCGCTTCGTCCTCGACGGACAGATCCACGAGGCGCGCGGCGAGCGCCGCACGACGACGCTGCTCGACCACCTGCGCGAGAAGCTGCACCGCACCGGCACCAAGGAAGGCTGCGCCGAAGGCGACTGCGGCGCCTGCGTGGTGCTGATCGGGCAGGCCTCGCAGGACGGCGCGCGCGTCAACTGGAAGCCGGTCAACAGTTGCATGCAAATGCTGCCGGCGATCGACGGCAAGGCGGTGAAGACGGTCGAGAGCCTAGCTGGCACCGACGGTCGGCTGCACCCAGCCCAGCAGGCGTTCGTCGATTGCCACGCCTCGCAATGCGGCTTCTGCACGCCCGGCTTTGTGATGAGCACGGCCGCGCTGGCCGAGCGCTGCGCGAATCCGACGCGCGCGCAGATCAACGACGCGCTGTCGGGCAACCTGTGCCGCTGCACCGGCTACAAGCCGATCGTCGAAGCGGCCACGCGCGCCTGTGCGGCGCCCGCGGCGGCGCGCTCGCTGCAAAGCGCCCATGAGCTCGCGTTGGTCAAGCAGATCGCGCGGCCTACGGCGCCCGCCTACAACCTCGACGGCGAGCTGATGGTGACGCCCGTCGTGCGCACGCGAAAGGGCAGCGAGTTCGTCTCGCCTTGCAGTGCCACCGAGCTGTCGGCGTATCTGGCCGAGCATCCGCAAGCCTATGTGCTGGCCGGCAGCACCGAGTTCGGCCTGGCGGTGAACAAGCGCTTCGAGCGGCCGCAGCACATCGCGTATGTCGGCGGCGTGGCCGAGTTGCGGCGCGTCGAGACCACGGCAGCGGCGTGGCGCATCGGCGCAGCGGTGCCGCTCGACGAGGCCCTACCGCTGATCGCGCACGAGTTGCCCGACTTTGCCGAAGTGCTGCGCCGCTTCGGCTCGCCGCCGATCCGCGCCACGGCCACGCTGGGGGGCAACATCGCCAACGGCTCGCCGATAGGAGACTCGATGCCGTGCCTGATCGCGCTCGGCACGACGCTGGTGTTGCGCAAGCGCGGCCCCAAAGGCAAGGACGAGACGCGGCGCGTGGTGCTCGAATCGTTCTACAGCGGCCAGAAGAAGAGCGTGCTGCAGCCCGGCGAGTACCTCGAGACGATCGACGTGCCGCGCCTGCAGGGCCGTGTCTTCAAAGCCCACAAGATCAGCAAGCGCTTCGACCAGGACATCTCCGCCACCTGCGCCGCGATGTGCTGGCGCGACGACAGCGGCACGATGCGCGACGTGCGCCTGGCCTACAACGGCCTGACGCCGTTTCCCGCACGCGCACCGCAGCTCGAAGCGCTGCTCGAAGGCAAGACGGCGCAGGCGGTCAGCGCCGATGCGCTCGACGCTGCGATCACCGCCAGCTTCACCGCGCGCGATGGTCTGCGCGCCACGTGGACGTATCGCGCGCTGGTGGCGCGCAACCTGGTGCTCGGCTTCATCGGCCAGCACGACGAGGTGAACGCATGAACGCACCGAACACCATCGCCCAACTGACGGCGATCGCCGCCGCGCAAGGCAAGGAGCTGCCGCACGAATCGGCGCGGCTGCATGTCACCGGCCAGGCGATCTACACCGACGACATTCCCGAGCAGCGCGGCACCTTGTACGCCGCGCTGGTGACGTTGCCGGTCGCGCATGGCGAGCTGATCGGCGAGGGCATCGACCGCGCCGCGCTGCTGGCGCAGCATGGCGTCGTGGCCGTCTTCACCGCAAAGGACATCCCCGGCGAAAACAACTGCGGCCCGATCGTGCACGACGACCCTTTTCTCGCCGACAAGACCGTGCAGTTCCTCGGCCAGCCGATCGCGCTGGTCGTCGCCTGGGACATGCTCTACGCGCGCGAAGCGGCGAAGAAGGCCGTCGTCAACGTCAAGCCCTTGAAGCCGATCCTGACGATCGACGAGGCGCTCGCTGCGCAGGCCTTCGTGCTGCCGACGAAGACGCTCACCTGCGGCGACGCGGCAGGCGCCATCGCCAGCGCCCAGCACCGCCTGCAAGGTCGCACCGAATGCGGTCAGCAGGAGCAGTTCTATCTCGAAGGCCAGATCACCTACGCCGTGCCGCGCGAAGACGGGCAGTTGACGCTCTACGTCAGCACGCAGCACCCCGACGGCAATCAGCGCGAGGCCGCGGCGGCGCTCAACCTCGGCACGCACGACATCGAAGTCATCTGCCGGCGCATGGGCGGCGGCTTCGGCGGCAAGGAAGGCAACGCCAGCATCTTCAGCCAGAGCGCGGCACTGGCAGCGTTCAAGCTGAAGCGGCCGGTCAAGCTGCGCGCCAACCGCGACGACGACATGATGATCACCGGCAAGCGGCACGACTTCCGCATCGACTACGACGTTGGCTTCGACGACAGTGGCCGCATCGCAGGACTCGACGTCACGCTGGCCTCGCGTTGCGGCTACAGCGTCGATTTTTCCGGCCCGGTGAACGACCGCGCAGTGCTGCACATCGACAACTGCTACCAGTTGCCGAACCTCAAGGTCACGAGCCACCGCTGCAAGACGCACATGCAGTCGGCCACCGCCTTCCGCGGCTTCGGTGGGCCGCAGGGCATGTTCGGCATCGAGACCGTGATCGAAGCGATCGCCAAGCACCTCGGCCGCGACCCGCTCGACGTGCGCCGCGCCAACCTTTACCGCGAGAGCGCCGACGAGGCGACGATGACGACGCACTTCGGCCAGCGCATCGAAGACTGGATCGGCGACAAGGTGCTCGATCAGCTCGAAGCCGAATCCGGCTACCGCGCGCGGCGCGCCGAAGTGAACGCCTTCAACGCCAAACACAGGACGAAGAAGCGCGGCCTGGCGATCGTGCCGCTGAAGTTCGGCATCTCGTTCACGGCGACGATGTTGAATCAGGGCGGCGCGCAGGTGCTGGTTTTTCAGGACGGCACGATCGCCGTCAGCCACGGCGGCACCGAGATGGGCCAGGGCCTGAACACGAAGATGCAGCAGGTCGCGGCCGACGGCCTGGGCGTGCCGGTGGAGCTGGTGCGCGTCACGGCGACCGACACGCAGAAGGTGCCGAACGCGAGCGCCACCGCGGCCTCTTCCGGCGCCGACATCAACGGCGCGGCGATCAACCATGCCTGCGATCAGTTGCGCGAGCGGCTGGCGCCGGCCGCCGCGCTGCTGCTCGGCTGCGCCGCCGCCGACGTGCGCTTCGAAGGCGGCGCCGCCCATGCGCACGGCAAACAAGTCGCGTGGGCCGAGGTGGTCAAGAAGGCCTGGCTCGAACGCATCAGCCTGTCGGCCACCGGCTTCTACAAGACGCCCGAGATCGGCTACGACATGGCCAAGCTGCAAGGCCGCGCGTTCTACTACTTCTGCTACGGCGCGGCCGTCAACGAGGTCGAGATCGACACGACCACCGGCGAGTGGTGGCTCAAGGCCGTGGACATCGTTCACGACGTCGGCCGCAGCATCAACCCTGCGATCGACCGAGGCCAGATCGAAGGCGCGTACGTGCAAGGCATGGGCTGGCTGACGATGGAAGAGTGCCGCTGGGACCGCAACGGCAAGCTGCTCACGCACGGCCCATCGACCTACAAGATCCCGGTGGCCAGCGACGTGCCGGCGCACTTCAAGGTCTCGCTGTTCGACGGCGAGAACGTCAAGCCGACGCCGTACCGCAGCAAGGCCGTCGGCGAGCCGCCGCTGATGCTGGCACTGTCGGCCTTCTTCGCGTTGAAGGATGCGGTCAGCGCGAGCGCGGATCACCAGGCGCCCGTGCAGATGGATGCACCGGCGACGCCGGAGCGCATCCTGCTGGCGTGCGAGGCGGCCAAGCGTGCCGCTCGCGCTTGCGCCCTCTGACGAGTGGAGGGCTACCTTCTCGAATGGGCCAACCTGCTGCTGCGCTGGCTGCACGTCATCACGGCCATCGCCTGGATCGGCTCGAGCTTCTACTTCGTCTGGCTCGACAACAACCTGATCAAGCCGCAGTCGCCCGATCTGCTCGAGAAGGGGGTCGATGGCGCGCTGTGGGCGGTGCACGGCGGCGGCTTCTACAACCCGCAGAAGTACATGCTGGCGCCGAAGAAGATCCACACCACGTTGCATTGGTTCTATTGGGAGGCCTACAGCACCTGGCTGTCGGGCTTTGCGCTGTTGGTCGTGCTCTACCTGTGGAACGCCGGCACCTTCCTCATCGACAAATCGCTCTACGCCTGGACGCCGGCCGGCGCCGCAGCGGCCGCACTCGCCTTCCTGGCCGTGTTCTGGCTGCTCTACGACGCCATCTGCCGCACGCTCGGCCAGGGTGAGCACGGCGAGCGCATCGTCGGCGCGGCAGTGGCGTTGTGCATCGTCTTCGCCTCGTGGCTGGCCTGCCAGCTCTTCGCCGGCCGCGCGGCCTTCCTGCTCGTCGGTGCGATGGTGGCCACGGCGATGAGCGCCAACGTCTTCTTCTGGATCATTCCGGGCCAGCGCAAGGTGGTGGCCGCCATGCAGGCGGGCCAGCCGGTCGATCCGGTGCACGGCCAACGCGGCAAGCAGCGCAGCGTGCACAACACCTACTTCACGCTGCCGGTGCTGGTGGCGATGCTGTCGAATCATTACGGCTGGCTCTACCAGGGCAGGCACAACTGGATCGTGCTGGTGGTGTTGATGCTGGCCGGCGCGCTCATCCGCCACAGCTTCGTCGCCCGGCACAAGGCGCACATCGCGGGGCGGCGCGCGCCGTGGGAGTTTGCCGGTGCGGGCGTGCTGCTCGTCATCGGTCTGGCGGTCGCGCTGGCGCCCGTGGCGCCAACCGCTTCGGCCGCCGCGGCGCCGGCGCGCTTTGCCGACGTGCGCGCCGTCATCGAGCAACGCTGCGTGCTCTGCCACAACGCCGCCGTGCAGCAGAAGAACGTGGCGCTGCACACGCCGGAGTTGATCCAGCAGCATGCGCAGAACGTTTATCAACAGGTCTGCGTGTTGAAGCTGATGCCGATGAACAACGCCACGCAGATCACCGACGACGAGCGCGCGTTGATCAAGCGCTGGTTCGACGCCGGTGCGCCGCTGAACTGAAATGATGGCAAGGCCGCCGCGCAGCGAACGCGAGGTCCGCATCGACCTTGCCGCCGCATACCGCTTGAGCGCACTCAACGGTTGGGACGACACGGTCTATACGCACCTCTCGGCGAGCGTGCCCGGCGAGCCGGGCGTGTATCTGCTCAACGAGTTCGGCCTGTCCTTCGACGAGGTCTGCGCATCGTCGCTGGTCAAGGTCGATGTGCAGGGTCGCGTCGTCGATGGCAGCGCCCGCGCCGTCAACCCGAGCGGCTTTGCGATCCATGGCGCGGTGCACGCCGCGCGGCCAGAGGCCGAGTGCGTGATCCACCTGCACACGCCGTGGGGCGTGGCGCTGTCGATGCTGCCCGAGGGCCTGCTGCCGACGTCGCAGTGGGCGATGCGCCTGCACGGCAGGATCGGCCGCCACGCCTATGAAGGCCTGGCGCTCGGCGCCGACGAACAGCAGCGTCTGGTCAACAACCTCGGCGCACTCGACGGCCTGATTCTCGACAACCACGGTGTGCTCACCGTCGGCCGCACCGTGGCCGAAGCCTTCATGCTGATGCACGTGCTCGAACGCGCCGCGCAGGCCCAACTGCGCGCGATGGCGGCGGTGGGTGAGCGCATAGCGCGTGTCGGCAACGAACTCGCCGCGCTGACGCACGCACAATGGGTCGGCGACGGCCGCGAATGGGACGGCGACGTCGAATGGCCCGCGCTGCTGCGCCGCGCCGACCGCCTTTGCCCCGGCTTCCGAGATTGAAGGAGAACTGCAATGCCCACCATCCACGTCGAACTCTTCGAAGGCCGCAGCGTCGAGATGAAGCGCGCGCTGGCGCAGGAGATCACCGCGGCCTGCGTGCGCGTGCTCGGCGGCAGCGCCGATGGCGTCGATGTGATCTTCAGCGACGTGGCGCGCCACGATTGGGCCACGGGGGGCGTGCTGTGGAGCGACAAGGCGAAGCCGCCACCGCAAAGCGCGTGACAACGGCGCGCGGCGGGTGTTGAATCGCCGGCGTCCCGGCACGGCGAAGAAAGGCCGAGCACCATGCAACGAGTCACCGGCATCGGCGGCGTGTTCTTCAAGGCCATGGACCCGGAGGGCAACCGCGTCGAGCTGTGGCAGCCGCCGGCAGGCAGTTGAGGGCGCTTCTCGACGCAGAGACCTGAGGGGGCCGAAGTCGAACTCAACTTTGCGTTCGTCGGCCAATGGCTCTGGACAAAGGCGCATTTCTGCGGTCGAAGTGCCTATCATCCAGGCCCCGACCGGATGTTCGGCCTCGTCAAACAGCCTGCGATGTCATCCCCCTCCACGCCCGATCCTCTCGATGCCGAGCTGCACGGCAAGGTGCTGTACGTCGAAGACGTGGACGTCAACTACGTCATGGTCGAGGGCGGCCTGGCGAGTTTTCCCGGCGTGCAGTTGATCCGCGCCACGACCGGGTTCGACGGCGTGCGCCTGGTGCGCAGCGAGCACCCCGACTTCGTGCTGCTCGACATGCACCTGCCCGACATCTCCGGCCTCGAGGTCGTGCGCCAGATCAGCGAAGACATCGCGGCGCGCCGCCTGCGCGTGACGATCCTCACTGGCGACGAGTTGACGATGGACGTCATCAAGGCGATGAGCCTGGGCGCCTTCGAATACTGGATCAAGCCGGTGGACGTGCGCGTGCTGCGCGCCGGCGTGCGCCGAGCGCTCGCCGGCCACCGGCCCGACCCGGCGCGGACGTTGGCGCCGCGGTAGAGCCTGTCGGCAGCGCGCGTCTGCGCACTGCATCACGAACGCCGCGCTCAAGTTTTTCGCCGCGTGACCGAGTACGCAAAGAGTGCCCCGTGCTCGCGCAAAGCGCACGCGGCAAACATCACGCTGCGAGGCCCAGACCCTGCCCAAACCTGAAACAAGTTGAGATGATTGCAACCATCGCGCGGCTCTGTGATGACGCTGCGCCAACAACGACAAGCGAGGGAGTGATCCATGGACACGACGACGAAGGACGGCCACAAGTCCTCGCTTCGATGGCAACTCGGCGCCTTGGCCGCGGCGCTGCTGCTGACGCTGGGCACGATGTCGCCGGCACTGGCGGCCAAGAAGGCGGCGCCGACGACCGCCAAGGTCGCCAGCGCAGCGCCGGCAGCGAGCTACCTCGACAAGCTGTCGAGCGATCTGCTCCCGCTCGTCGCGTCGCCGGGCACACTGCCGCTGGATGCAGCTTGGGCCAAATCGTCGAACGGGCAGGTGCTGGTCAAGGTGCTCATCGTCGGCATCAGCGCGGACGCGGAGCTCGCGTCGTTGCGCGCCGACGTGCTCGCCCGCGGCGGCTCGGTCTTCTACAACTACGTCTCGGTGCGGGCCTTGTCGGCGATGCTGCCGGCGTCCGCGCTCGCCGCGTTGGCCGAGCGCGGCGACGTGCTGGCGATCGCGCCGAACCGCGCCACGCAACGCCAGGCGAGCCTGACCCAGATGGCCAGCGGCGCGGGCGATGCGCTGCCCGGCGCGGGCACCTCGGCCGCGCTCGACGGCCGCGGCGTCGGCATTGCCGTGCTCGACTCCGGCATCGACTTCCGACACCGCAACCTGCTCGGCGCCGACGGCAAGTCGCGCGTGCGCGCGGCAGTGGACTTCGTGGCCATGGGGCGGATGACGTTCATCGACGGCGGCTGGACGGGCGGCCGCGACCACAGCCCGATGATCAAGTCGCTGACGGCGGCCTACTTCACCTGGACTGGTGGCGCCACGGCACCGCTGTTCGCGAAGGAGCCGGACGCCTACGGCCACGGCACTGCAGTCGCCGCGGTTGCCGCGGGCGCGGGCGCCTATCAGGCTCCCGACTCGAGCGGCATCGCCACCGGCGCCGATCTGTACGACGTGCGCGTGCTCGACGAGAGAGGTGTCGGCAACCTGGCCGACGTGCTGGCCGGCATCGACTGGGTGATCCAGCGCTCGAAGCTCGCCAACATTCGCGTCATGAACATGAGCCTGGGCGCGGCATCCACCGACTCGTTCCTGGTCGATCCGCTGGCGCGGGCCGCGCGCAGCGCGGTGGCTGCCGGCATCGTCGTCGTGGTCTCGGCCGGCAACGCCGGCAAGGACGCCAGCGGCCGCGAGGTTTACGGCACGGTCTCATCGCCGGGGCACGAGCCCTCGGTGATCACCGTCGGCGCCGACAACATGGCCGGTACCGCCGACCGCGCCGACGACGTGGTGACGACCTTCAGCTCGCGCGGCCCGACTCGCGGCAGCTTCACCTTCGCGAACGGCAACCGCTGGACCGACAACCTGATCAAACCCGACCTGGTGGCGCCGGGCAACAAGGTGCTCACGGCGTCGGGCGCCGATGCCAGCGCTACGGCGGCCGGCATGAACCTGCTGGCGAGAACCTATCCGGTAGCTGACCCAGGTGGCCGGCGCATCGCAGGCGCCGGGCCAGACGCTGATGACGCTCAGCGGCACCTCGGTCGCCGCTCCCGCAGTGGCTGGCGCCGCGGCGGTGCTGCTGCAGGCCAATCCGGGACTGACGCCGCCGCTGGTCAAGGCGATCCTGCAGTACACGGCCACGCCGCTGGCCAAAGCCAACCTGCTGCAGCAGGGCACCGGGCTGCTCAACCTCGAAGGCGCGGTGCGCCTGGCCAAGGCGCTGCGCACCGACATCGCGCCAGCCGTGGCCGCGGGCACGATCAAACCCGGCGACAAGCTGCTTGCCACCGGCATGACACTGCCCGTGGCGGCGTCCACCATCGGCGGCAAGACAGTGACATGGAGCCGCATCGCGTACGCCGGCGGCACGCACCTCGTGCGCGGCGATGCGTTGTTCAACTCGTTCCAACCGATCTGGGATCCGGCGCTGACCTGGGCGCGGCACTACGCACTGCGCAGCACGATCATCTACTTGCCGGGTTCGGATCGCATCCCGGCGAACACCGTGCCCAGCGCGATCGTCGAGCGCAATGCGAGCGCGCAAGCGCTGCTCACCCCGGGTGTGCGCTTGCTCGACGGCGTGGCACTGTCCCTCTCGAAAGGCGCCGCGGCGCTGATGACACCCGTGGCCACGCTCGTTGCCCGCTCCGATGCCGGCACGGGCTACACGCTGGGCCTCGGCTTCTCGTTCGGCGACAACGCCATCCGGGCCGACGGCTTCACGCTCAGCCAGGGTTTCATCCTGAACGAAGGCTTCATCCTCAACGAGGGTTTCATCCTCAATGAAGGCTTCATCCTCAACGAAGGTTTCATCCTGAACGAAGGCTTCATCCTCAACGAGGGTTTCATCCTCAACGAAGGCTTCATCCTGCGCGAAGGCTTCATCCTCAACGAAGGCTTCATCCTTCGCGAGTCCACCGGCGATGCGGCAGGCACGGCCGATCGCAGCTTCTACGGTGACTGAAGCGCACCCGCCGGACCCGAGCACGCCCGCAACGGCGCCGGGCTGGCGGCAGCGTTTCTTGTTGAAGCACTTTCACGACTACTCGCCGGCGGCGATGCGCATGTGGCTGGCGATTGCGCTGGCCGGCGCGCTGGCGCTGATCGCCGCGCTCGTGGCGATGCTGTCTCCGGCAGCGCCGGATCGGCTGCACACGCTGGTGGCGCTGCTGTTCGTCGCCGTCGCGGCCTGGTTCCCGGTGCAGATCCCGCGCACCAAGTATTCGATCGGCGCCGCCGACGTGTTCGTGTTCCTGATGTTGTCGGTGCTCGGGCCGCCGGCCGCCGTGCTGGCCGTGGGCCTCGAAGGCGCGATCGGCGCGTGGCGCGGCAGCAAGCGCTTGTCGAGCCGCATCAGCACCCCCGCCGCAGGCATGGCGAGCATGGCCGTTTGCGGCGCGCTGTTCGAAGCGCTGTGGCCGCTGGTCGTTGGCTTGGGATTGAAGGCACCGACGGCCAAGCTGATCGTGCTGCTGCCGGTGGCCTTCGTGCCCTTCGTGCTGCCGACCTTCGCGCTGATGGCCACGGTCACGCTGAAGAAGGGGCGCTGGCCCGACCTGCGCCAATGGTTCAGCAGCTTCAGCTGGCTGGCGGGCATCTACCTGACGGCCGCGCTCGTGGCCGGCATCGTGCAGCTCAATGCGAGCGAGCATGGCCTGGCCACCGTCGGCGCGGTGGCGCTGGCGGCGTTGGGCGTGGTCGCGCTGCTGCGCGTCTCGATCGCGCACAACGAAGCCGAGCATCACGCGCAGGAGACACGTGTTTCGCAAGCGCAGCGCGAGGCCGAGCAGAACCAGTTGCGCTTCGCCGCGGCCTTCACCCATGCCGCGATCGGCATGGCGATCGTCGATGCGCGCGGCCGCATCGTGCGCGTCAACCAGTCCCTGTGCGAATTGCTGGCCCATGACGAGGCGGCGCTGGCCGGGCAGCGCTTCGTCGAGATGCTGCGCCCCAGCGACGCCGCGCTGTTCGAACGCCAGTCGCGCCACGTGACCGAGCGCCGCGGCGGCGCGACCGATGCGGTCGAGTTGCGTTGCACGGCCGGCGACGGCGGCGAGCTCTGGGTGGCCCTGCACTGCGGCCGCTACAACGACCCCGGCAGCGCTGAAGACGGCCTGATCTACCAGGTGCAGAACATCACGTCGCGCCAGCTCGCCGAGGCTCAGCTGCAGCACATCGCGTATCACGACAGCCTGACCGAGTTGCCCAACCGCGCCTACTTTCACGCCGAACTCGCCAAGGCCGTCGAAGCCAGCCGCAGCGATCCCGGCATGCGCTTCGCGGTGATGTTCCTCGACCTCGACCGCTTCAAGGTCGTCAACGACAGCCTCGGCCACTTTTACGGCAACGAGTTGCTGCGTGAAGTCGGCCGGCGCATCCAGCACTGCCTGCGCAGAAGGGAAGTGGTGGCGCGCCTCGGCGGCGACGAGTTCGCCGTGCTGCTGCACGACCTGCACGACAGCGACGACGGCACGGTGCTCGCCGAGCGCATCCTGCACGCGCTGTCGCAACCGCTGCCGATCGGCGGCACCGAAATCATTCCGTCGGCCAGCGTCGGCGTCACCTTCAGCGACCTCGGCTACCGCACCGTGGACGAGTTGCTGCGCGACGCCGACCTGGCGATGTACGAGGCCAAGGCCGGCGGGCGCAACCGCGTTGCCGTCTTCGACCGCACGATGCACGAGCGCATTGCCGACAAGCTGGCCCTCGAAGCCGACTTGCGCCACGCCATCGGCGAGGGCGAACTGTCGCTCTCCTACCAGCCGCTGTTCGACCTCGAGCCGTACCGCCTGGTCGGCTTCGAAGCGCTGGCGCGCTGGCAGCATCCGACGCGCGGCGCGGTCAGCCCCGCGGTGTTCATCGCCCTGGCCGAAGAGGCCGGACACATCGAAGCGCTGACGGCGTGGGTGATCGAAAAGGCGGTCGAACAGCTCGCCGCCTGGCACCGCGCGGCGCCGCACATGGCCCACCTGGGCATCAGCGTCAACATCTCGGGCCGCGATCTCGCGCAGCCCGACTTCGTCGAGCGTGTGCTGCGCGTGCTGCACCGCCACGGCGTGGCGTCGGGCCGGCTGACGCTCGAGATCACCGAGACCGTGCTGATGAACCGCCTGGACATGGTGCGCGATGCCATCGCGCGTTTGCGCGCGGTGGGCGTGCGATTGGCGATCGACGACTTCGGCACCGGCTACTCGTCGCTGGCCTACCTCGGCACGCTGCCGGTGGACTGCCTGAAGATCGACCGCTCCTTCGTCGCGGCCATGGACGGCGGCGCCGAGTACGTCGAAATCGTGCGCGCGGTGTTGACGCTGGGCCAGGCGTTGGGCAAGAACGTGGTCGCCGAAGGCATCGAGACGGCACAGCAGTTGGCCACATTGCGCCGGCTCGGTGTGCCTGCAGGGCAGGGCTATTTGCTGTCGCGGCCGTTGCGGCCGGAGCAGGTGCCGGCCTTGCTGTATGCGCCGGCGGCAATGCCGGCCTGACCGCTCCGATCAGCGGCGGGCACGCTAAAGTGCCTCGATGCCGGTGGGCGCGATCATGCCAAGAGCGCGTCGGCGATCGAGTCGAGGACAAGACGATGGCAAACGAACCCTTGTTACTGCAGCACGCGGACGCGCGGGGTGTCGTCACGCTGACGCTCAACCGGCCGCAGGCCTACAACGCGTTGTCGGAAGGCATGCTCGACGCGTTGCAGGCCGCGCTCGATGCGGTGATGGCCGATGGCACGGCGCGCGTCGTCGTCATCGCCGCTGCCGGCAAGGCCTTCTGCGCCGGCCACGATCTGAAAGAGATGCGCGCCGCGCCCTCGCTCGACCACTACGAGCGCCTGTTCGCGCAGTGCGGCCGCATGATGATGACGATCCAGCGCCTGCCGCTGCCGGTGATCGCGCGGGTGCAAGGCACCGCCACGGCGGCCGGCTGTCAGCTGGTGGCGATGTGTGACCTGGCGGTGGCGTCGAGCGACGCGCGGTTTGCGGTCAGCGGCATCAACGTCGGCCTGTTCTGCTCGACGCCGAGCGTGGCGCTGTCGCGCAACCTCGGCCGCAAGGCGGCGTTCGAGATGCTGGTGACGGGCGACTTCATCTCCGCCGACGAGGCGCGGGACAAGGGGCTGGTCAATCGTGTTGCCGACCCGGAAGCGCTCGATGCCGAGGTCGAGCGCCTGGTCGCCGCGATCGTCGCCAAGCCACGCGTGGCCATCGCTGCCGGCAAGGGCCTGTTCTACCGCCAGCTCGAAAAGCCGATCGAGGCGGCGTACGCGGACGCGGGCACCACGATGGCCTGCAACATGATGGACGAGGCGGCGCAGGAAGGCGTGCAGGCCTTCATCGACAAGCGGCCGCCGCGCTGGTGAGCGTGCGCGTGGCGCCGAGACAGCCCCGCATGCCGGCCCTGCATGTCCGCCCCATGACCCGCGCCGAACTCGATCTCGGCATCGAGTGGGCGGCGCAGGAGGGTTGGAACCCGGGCCTGCACGATGCAGACACGTTTCACGCCACCGACCCCGAGGGCTTTCTCGGCGCGTGGCTGAACGGCGAGCCGGTGGGCATGGTCTCGGCGGTGCGCTACGGCGCCGGCTTCGGCTTTCTCGGCTTCTACATCGTGCGGCCGCCGTTTCGCGGGCAGGGTCATGGGCTGGCGCTGTGGCAGGCCGCCATGCGGCGCTTCAACGGCCGCGTGGTCGGCCTCGATGGCGTGCTGGCGCAGCAGGACAACTACCGCAAGAGCGGCTTCGAGCTGGCCTGGAACAACGTGCGCTACGAGGGCGCCGCGCAGGCTCGCGCGCAGCGCAGCGCGGCGGTCGTGCCGCTGCATGACTTGCGCTGCAAGACGTGCTGGACTACGACGCGGCGTTCTTCGCCGACGACCGCCGCACGTTCACGCGGCATTGGGTCGCGCAGCGCGGCAGCACCGCGTTGGCCGTGCGGCGCGATGGCCGGCTCGCCGGCTACGGCGTGATCCGGCCCTGCCGCTCGGGCCACAAGATCGGCCCGCTGTTCGCCAACGATGCGCAAGGCGCCGAGCAGCTCTACCACGCGCTCGTGTCGCACGCGCCGCAGGGCGCGACGGTGCAGATCGACATCCCGTCGTGCAACCCGCTGGCGCTGGCCTTGGTGCGCGCGCAGGGCCTGGCGCCCGTGTTCGAGACCACGCGCATGGTCACGGGCCCGGTGCCTGCGCTGCCGATGCAACGGCTGTTCGGCGTGACGAGCTTCGAGCTGGGGTAGGACCTGCAGTCCCACGACGATCCACGAGAGCACAGCATTCCTGCCTACTTTCCAAGCGGTAGATAGAGCGTCAGCGTCGGTCAGTGACTCGGCTTCGACCTCGGCAGCACTGAGCGTGTAGCAGCCGAGGATCGTGGACGGCGCGGCGGTGCCCGCCAGCGCGTAGGCAGTGCTGATGCCGGGCGTTGTTCAAGCCCGCCGCACCTTGCGTCGGGCCTGCGTCAGGGCTTGCTTCAGCTTTGCGTTGGGGGCGAAGGCGCCATCGAGTGCGCGCGCGAAGGCAGCGAAGTCGCGCCCGGAAAGCGTCAGGCGCGTCTCGCGGTCGATCAGCGATTGCGCCTTTTCTTCGGCCGCGGCACGCACGAAGCCTGTCATCGTCGTGCCCATCAAGGCAGCGGCCAGCGGCTGTTGCGCTTGCGCGAGCGGCTCCCGGCGTCGCGGCGGGGCGCCGTGCTGCGGTCGGCGACCATGCGGCCCTCGATCGGATCGCTGCGCGTGTGCGCTGCCTCTTCTGCGGCGATCAGCCGCGCCGGCGCGGCGTAGGAGGGATCGGCCGCGTGGTGCTGCCGGACGCGGTCGAGCGCGGCTTGCGGATCGTGCTCGATGGTCTTGCGCTCCCACCACGCCCCTTCGAGCGTTGCCTTGAGGTGTTCGATGAACGCCGACACCTTGCCCGGCACCAGCTTCGGCGACGGGAACACGGCGTGGATCTCCTGCGTCGGCAGCGTGTGGCGTTCGAGGATCGGCTTCACGCTGCCATCGTTCACCGATTCGCGCGCCACGTACCAGGGCAGTATGGCGATGCCCAAACCCTCGCGCGCAGCGGCGAGCACGGCGGAGAGGTTGTTCGAGCGCAGCGGGCCGCGCACCGGCACCACCTGCTCGTTGCTGTCAGGGCCCGTGAGCATCCAGCGGTCGTCACCCTGCACGGTGCTGTAAATCAGGCAGGCGTGCTTGGCCAACTCCGCGGGTTGCTTCGGCGTGCCGCGCGCTTTCAGGTACGACGGCGCGGCGACCATCACCCAAGGGTTGCGGCCGAGGTAGCGTGAGCCGAGCGTCGAGTCGGCCAGGCGCCCCATGCGCACCGCCAGGTCCATGCCTTGTTCGACCATGTTGACGTAGCGGTCGTCGAACGACAGATCCACCGTCAAGCCCGGGTGCTCGCGCATGTAGGCGATGGCCAGCGGCACCAGCACGCGCCGGCCGAACGCCACCGAGCAGGAGATGCGCAGCGTGCCGCCGACGCCGCTTTGCATCAGCGTGGCCAGGTTGTCGGCTTCGTCGAGTTCGTGCGCGATGCGCTTGCACTTCTCGTAGTACAGCGTGCCGACTTCGGTCGGCGTGGCGCCGCGTGTCGAGCGGTGCAAGAGCCGCGCGCCCAGGCGTTGTTCGATGGCGGCCACGGCCTTGGTGGCGGTGGGCTGGGTGATGCCCAGATCGGCGCTGGCTTTGGAAAAGCTGCCGGTCTCCACCACGCGGATGAACAGGCGCAGGCCGGTGACGGTGTCCATGCGAAGGAATGTAGCGGCTGCCGGAATATTTCTGCGCTCCGTTGTCGATCGCGCGCCGGCTCGCGCATCTGCAAAGGGAGGCGGTCAATGCCTCTCGTCCTTTTCTTGTCAAACTCTCATCACTTCCGAAAGCGAGCTACCCATGGAATACATGCTGATGTTCTTCGAGACCGCCGCTGAATCCGGCCGCCGTGACGACCCGGCCCAGGCACCGGCTTACTGGGGCGCGTGGCAAGCCTATGTCGGCGCGATGCATGCCAGCGGCTGCGTCAAGAACGGCCACGGCCTGGAGCCCGCCCGCACCGCGACCACGGTGCGCGTGGCCGGCGGCAAGCGCCAAGTGCAGGACGGGCCGTTTGCCGATACGCGCGAGCACCTCGGCGGCTACTTCATCATCGACGTGCCATCGCTGGACACCGCGCTCGAATGGGCGGCACGCGCGCCGAACTCGTCGGCCGGGCATACCGAAGTGCGGCCGGTTTTGCCACCGCAACCCGCGGCTCGATGACCGACACGCCACCCGCCGGCTGGCCTGAGGCCGAACGCGCTGCGCGCGACGCCTACGGACGGCTGGTGGCGTACCTCGCCTGGCAGTGGCGCGATCTGGCCGCGGCTGAAGATGCGCTGGCCGAAGCCTTCGTTGCCGCGCTCACGCACTGGCCGCGCGACGGCGTGCCGAGCGCACCCGACGCCTGGTTGCTCACCGCGGCCAAGCGCGTGCTGCTGCAGCAGCACCGCCACCGCAAAGTGGAACAGGCGCCCGAGGTGCTGGCCTTGTTCGATGAAGAGCCCGCCATGGCGGCCATGCCGAGCATCCCTGACCGCCGCCTGCAACTGATGTGCGCCTGCGTGCACCCGGCGCTGGCCGCGCGCGAGCATGCGCCGCTGATGTTGCAGGCCGTGCTCGGCCTCGATGCGAAGACGATCGCGCGCGCGTTTCTCGAAGCGCCGGCCGCGATGGCGCAGCGCCTGGTGCGCGCCAAGGCGAAGATCCGCAGCGCCGGCATTGCGTTCGAAACGCCCGAAGCCGACGAACTGCCGCAGCGCATCGCGGCGCTGCTCGAAGCGCTCTACGGCGCCTACACGATCGGCAGCGACCCGGCCTCGCCCGCCCCCGAGGCCGAGAGCGGTTTGTGCGACGAGGCGCTGTTCCTGGCGCGGCTGGTGGTGCAACTGCAGCCCGACGATGCCGAGGCCCTGGGCCTGCTGTCGTTGATGCTGCACGCCGAAGCGCGGCGGCCGGCGCAGTTCGGGGCTGACGGTGGTTTCACACCGTTGATGCGGCAGGACACCGCGCTGTGGCAGCGCGAGCCGATGATCCAGGCCGAGCAGGCGCTGCGCCGCGCGGCCTCGTTGCGGCGGCCGGGGCCGTTTCAGATCGAGGCCGCGATCCAGTCGGCGCACAACCAGCGCGCGTTCACGGGGCTGACGCCGTGGGCCGCGATCGCCGAGCTGTACGCGCTGTTGGTGGTGCAGCAGGGCAGCATCGGCGCGCGCATCGGGCAGTCGGTGGCGTTGTGTGAAGCGGGGCAGGGCGAGGCGGCGTTGGCGCTGCTGGGTGCGCTGCCTCTGCAGAGCGTCGCTTCGCATCAGCCGTACTGGGTGGCGCGTGCTCACCTGCTGCGCCGCGCCGGCCGAACAGCCGAAGCCGACATGGCCTTGCAGCGCGGCATCGGCTTGACGGCCGACGAGCGCGTGCGGCGCTTCTTGCACGCGGGGCATTCCGCGGCGGAATAGCTGTTATCGCCCCGTTTGCCTTGCGCTGCCGGCGCGATGCGCCCACCATCGACTGCAAGCAATCAGGAGACGAACATGGCAAAGATGAAGGCCGCGATGGCCGCCGTGCTGGTGATGGAAAAAGAAGGCATCACGCAAGCCTTCGGCGTGCCGGGCGCCGCCATCAACCCGCTGTACGCGGCGATGCGCGAGCGTGAGTCGATCGCGCACATCCTGGCGCGCCACGTCGAGGGCGCGTCGCACATGGCCGAGGGCTACACGCGCGCCAAGGCCGGCAACATCGGCGTCTGCATCGGCACCTCGGGCCCGGCGGGCACCGACATGATCACCGGCCTGTACTCGGCGATCGCCGACAGCATTCCGATCCTGTGCATCACCGGCCAGGCGCCGCGGGCGCGGCTGTACAAAGAAGACTTTCAGGCGGTGGACATCGAGTCGATCAGCAAGCCGGTGACCAAGTGGAGCGTCACCGTGCGCGAGCCGGCGCAGGTGCCGCGCGCGTTTCAGCAGGCCTTTCATCTGATGCGCAGCGGCCGGCCCGGCCCGGTGCTGATCGACCTGCCGTTCGACGTGCAGATGGCCGAGATCGAGTTCGACATCGAGACCTACGAGCCGCTGCCGGTCTATAAGCCCGCCGCGTCGCGCAAGCAGATCGAACGTGCGCTCGACATGCTGGCCGCTGCCGAGAAACCGTTGATCGTCGCCGGCGGCGGCATCATCAACGCCGATGCGTCGGACCTGCTCGTCGAGTTTGCCGAGCTGACCGGCGTGCCGGTGATCCCGACGCTGATGGGCTGGGGCACCATCCCCGACGACCACCCGCTGATGGCCGGCATGGTGGGCCTGCAAACCAGCCACCGCTACGGCAACGCGACCATGCTGGCATCGGACTTCGTGCTCGGCATCGGCAACCGCTGGGCGAATCGCCACACCGGATCGCCCGAAGTCTATTGCAAGGGCCGCACGTTCGTGCACGTCGATATCGAGCC
This sequence comes from uncultured beta proteobacterium, assembly GCA_963816315.1. Taxonomy (GTDB): domain Bacteria; phylum Pseudomonadota; class Gammaproteobacteria; order Burkholderiales; family Burkholderiaceae_C; genus CADEEN01. The sequence continues at coordinate 19,514 of CAWFJZ010000039.1, read as the reverse complement.
GACGCAGATCGGGCGTGTGTTCAACCCGGAACTCGGCATCGTCAGCGACGCCAAGGCGGCGTTGGAGTTGTTCGTGCAGGTCGCGAAAGAGCGCAAGGCCGCGCAGAAGTTGAAGGACTTCAGCGATTGGTCCAGCCGCTGCGCCGAGCGCAAGCGCCTCATGCACCGCAAGACGCATTACACCGAGACGCCGATCAAGCCGTTGCGCGTGTACGAAGAGATGAACAAGGTCTTCCCGCGCGACACCATCTACGTGACGACGATCGGCCTGTCGCAGATTGCCGGCGCGCAGTTCCTGAACGTCTATGGCCCGCGGCAGTGGATCAACTGCGGTCAGGCTGGGCCGCTCGGCTGGACGATTCCGGCCGCGCTCGGTGTGGTGGCTGCCGATCCCACGCGCACGGTGGTGGGTCTCTCCGGCGACTACGACTTCCAGTTCCTGATCGAAGAACTCGCGGTCGGCGCGCAGTTCCGCCTGCCTTACGTGCAGGTGCTGGTCAACAACAGCTACCTCGGCCTGATCCGGCAGTCGCAGCGCGGCTTCGAGATGGACTTCTGCGTGCAGCTCGCGTTCGAGAACCAGAACGTCGAAGACGGCGCGCTGAAGAGTTATGGCGTCGATCACCAAGCCGTCGTGCAAGGTCTGGGCTGCAAGTCGCTGCGTGTGACGGATCCGGAGAAGATCGAGGCGGCGATGGTCGAGGCGCAGGCGATGGCCAGGAAGTACCGCGTGCCGGTCGTCGTCGAAGTGATCCTGGAGAAGGTGACCAACATCGCGATGGGCACCGAGATCGACAAGATCAACGAATTCGAAGCCATCGACTGCCGGCACCCCGAAGGACGGCAGGGGCTCGAAATGGCGGGGCTGCTGGAGTAACTGACAACCCCCGGCAGCGGACTACCGCTGCCACCCCGGGTCGGGGCCGCTTGGGAGCGGCCCGGCGCTCGCCCCGCAAGGAACGTCGACCGGCTACAGCCGCCCCGCGCCGTAGCGCTCCTCGAACTCCTTGCGCGCACGGATGTACTGGTTCGCGCACTGCACCATCAACGCTGCCGTCGGGTTGTCGGCACAGAAGTCGGGCCGTTGGTAGAAGCGCTGCCAAGCCCGCTCCTTGCGCCGCGCGGCTTCGACGGCGGCCTGCTGTGCCGACTCGCGGGCGCGCTGGCGCATCTCGGCCTCGAGGGCCAAGAGTTGCAGCGCATCGGATGGCGTTGCGGAGGCCGCGGCCGCGACCGGCGACGAGGCTGCCGTGACGGCCGCCGGCGTTGCCTCGATCGCCGGCACCAATGGCGGCGGTGCAACAACACCGGCGCCGATCGGTGACACCACCGGCTCCACGTCGCCGATGCGCTTCAGTTCCTCGCTGCGCGACGACGCATCGAGCAGCTGTTCGATGCCATAGACCGCGACCGCCAGCGCCGTGCAGCTGACGGCGATGGCGATGGTCAGGATCAACACGCGTCGCTGCGGCGCCGGCATGCGCGGGCGCAGGGGGGATCGCGCGTCCAGTCGCTGTCGCTGAAGCTCATCGGTGTGCGCTCGCGGTCATGACACCCATTGTCACGCTATCCAAATAGTTCTCGAACCTGCGTGCTGCGGTTGCGAATGCAAACAGTCGAAAGACTTGCTCGCATCTGTCCCGCACTTCTGAGGCGATGACAGGCCGGGTGATTGGCGACAGGAGGTAAACGCCGCGCCGAGTGCCAACAAGTTCACCCGTTCGCACGGTGACACGCCCGGAAGATGCGCGGCAACGACGGTGTGCGCGAGAGCGCATGCCGACCACATGAGGAAGCATTCGGTGCGAAGCCCCGTACGAGATCTCTGGGACTGGTCCAAAGCCATGGCCACGACGACAGCCGGCGCGCTCAGCGCACCGGCGCCGTTGCACTTGGTCAGGGAAGAGCCCGGCGTCTGGCTGGCGCGCGACGACGTGGCGATGGGCACCGCGATCCGCGTCGAGCTGTGGTGCGAAGACGCGGCGCGCGGCAACACGGCGATCGACGAGGTGATGGCCGAGATGCACCGCATCGACCGCACGATGAGCCCGCACAAGGCCGATTCGGAGCTGTCGATCATCAACCGCGACGCCGCGAACGCGCCGGTGCCGCTGAGCAACGAGATGTTCCTGCTGCTGGTGCAGGCGCAACGCTTCTCGCAGTTCTCGAATGGCGCGTTCGACATCACCTACGCCAGCGCCGGTTGCCTGTACGACTACCGCGACGGTGTCGTGCCGACTGACACTGCGCTCGAACAAGGGCGTGCTGCCATCGGCTGGAAAAATCTCGAGCTCGACGCGCGCACGCGCAGCGTCAGGTTCGCGCGGCCCGGCATGCGCATCGACCTCGGCGGTTTTGCCAAGGGCCATGCGGTGGACAACGCCGCCGCGATCCTGATGCGCCACGGCATCCACCACGCGCATGTGGCAGCAGGCGGAGACAGCCGCGTCATCGGCGACAAGCGCGGCCGGCCGTGGACGATCGGCGTGCGCGATCCGCGCCAGGCTGACGGCCTGGCGGCGCTGCTGCCGCTCGAAGACACCGCCATTTCCACCTCGGGCGACTACGAGCGCTTCTTCGAGAAGAACGGCGTGCGCCATCACCACATCGTCGATCCCGCCACCGGCGTCTCGCCGTCGTCGGTGCGCAGCGTCACCGTGCTGGCGCCCGACGGCCTGACCTGCGAAGCGCTGTCGAAGACCGTGTTCGTGCTCGGCGTGCAGCGCGGCCTGGAGTTGATCGAGTCGCTCGAAGGTGTCGATGCGATCGTCGTCGATGCCGCGGGCAACCTTCATTTTTCGAGCGGAATGTCGGCGGGGCGCACGCCCGCACGGCATCGATAAACACCACGTGCACAGGGGGTTCATCATGAAGACGACGAGACAGTGGAAGGCCTTCGCACTCTGTGCCTTGGCCACGGCTACGCTGCTGCTGGCGAGCGCCTGCGGCAGCGGCAGCGCGAGCAGCAGCGACACGGTGGCCGTCAACGGCGACGTGTCGATCGCTTATGCCAAGCGCGCCAACACGATCACGATGAACCCGACCGACGGCACGCCGACGGCGCCCGGCGGCGACCTGATGCTGCGCGAGAAGTCGTCGCCGAGCGCGCGCGAGTTCAACGCCACCGCGTCGATCACGCAGGGCAAAGGCGATGTCTCCGACCCCGAGGTCAGCTACGACGGCAAGAAGATCGTCTTCGCGCTGACCTGCCCGACAACGAACACCTCGACGATCGACGGCGCGCCGGCGTGCACGGGCAAGTGGAACATCTGGGAATACGACATGACGGCCGGCGGCTTGCAAGGCGGCACGCTGCGCCGCATCACCGCCTCGACCGCCAGCGACGACGTCGATCCGGCGTACCTGCCCGCGGGCGGTGGCTTCGTCTTCAGCTCGAACCGCCAGACCAAGACCAAGGTGCAGATCAACGGCGAAGACGTATTCGCGGTCGATGAGTACGAGCGCGAGCGCGTGCTCAACCTGCACACGATGAAGGCCGACGGCAGCGACATCACGCAGATCTCTGTCAACCAGAGCCATGACCGCAACCCGGTGGTCAAGGCCAACGGCGACATCATGTTCTCGCGCTGGGAACATGTCGGCCCGCGCAACCGCTTCGCCATCTTCACCAGCCGACCCGACGGCACCAACATGTTCGTGCGCTACGGCGCGCACAGCCCGGGCAACAGCTTTCTGCATCCGCGCGAGATGGACCCGCAGGGCAAGTACAAGGGCCAGATCGCGTCGTCGCTGATGTCGCTGTCGGGCACCAAGGAGGGCGGCGCGTTGATGTTGATCGACGCCGAGAACTTCTCCGAGAACAACACGCCGGCCAACAAGAGCGTCAGCCCGCAGGCCGTCGGCCAGAAGCACCTGACCGACCGCGAGATCCCCGACGGCCGCGGCCTCTCGCTCGTCGGCCGCGCGACGACGCCGTACCCGTTGTGGGACGGCACCGACCGCGTGCTCGTCGCCTTCCGAACCTGCGAGGTGACGAAGGACGGCGTGATCGTGCCGTGCGCGCGCCTGACCGCCGCCGAGATCACGCGCCTGAACAGCGAGCGCACGATGGAGCAGGAGGCGGCCGACACGATCCAGGACAACGTGCCGCCGATCTATTCGATCTACATGTACGACCCGAACGCGCAGACGTGGCTGATCGTGGCTGCGCCGCCGACGGGCTTCATGTACACCGACCCGGTGGCGATCCAGGCGCGAGCCGAGCCGGCCGTGGCCGCGGCGAGCGAAATCGATGCCGCGCTGGCCAGAGACAACAAGGCGACGATCGCCGTGCGCAGCATCTACGACACCGACGGCCTGAACCGCATGGGCGAAGCGGTGCTCGTGCCGGGAGATCTGCCGGCCGGCTGCGATCGCGGCATCGCGCAAACCGCGGCCACGCATGCCGACGACACGCGCACGATGATCGCCGACATCGGCAAGATGAAAGACCCGGCCACGGCCGAGTACCACTGTGCGCCGGCGCGCTTCGTGCGCGCGATCCGCGCGATGGCGCCGCAGGAGGGCATGAGCGGCATGCGCGAGGCGATCGGCGAGACCGACTTCGAGCCGCAGCAGATCCTCGGCTACGCGCCCGTGGAGCCCGATGGTTCGTTCAAGCTCGAAGTGCCGGCCGACACGCCGTTGGCGCTGGCCATCGTCGATGCCAAGGGCCGCGCATTGCAGACGCACCTGAACTGGATTCAGGTGCGGCCGGGCGAGCGCCGCACCTGCGACGGCTGCCACAGCCCGCGCCGCGGCGCGTCGATCAACGACGCGGCGCAGACCAACACGCTGCCTGCGGCGTTGAAGCCCGCGCTGGCCAGCGCGCACGCCAGCGGCGAGACGATGGCGGCGACGCGCACCAAGGTCGATCCTGCCGCGCTGCAATTGATGGCCGACATGGCATTCGTCGATCAGTGGGCCGACACCACGCGCGCCGGCGTCACCGCGCGCGATTCGATCGCGATCAGCTACGCCGGCCTGCCCGCGGGCACCGCGCCCGTCAACGGCATCCTCAACTACCCCGATCACATCCAGCCGATCTGGGATCGCAACTGCATCGGCTGCCACGCGGCGGGCAATGCGCGCCTCGATCTCAGCGCCACGATCTCCGGCACCGGCCGCATGACGTCGTACCAAGAATTGCTGCTCGGCGATCCGCTGATCGTCAACGGTCAGCCCGTGACGCGCCTGCGTGACGGCGAGCTCGAGGTCGTGCGCGGCCCGGCTTTGGTGGAGACGATGGTGAACGGCGCCGACGGCATGACACGGTCGAGCCGCCTCGGCGAAATCCTCTACGGCGAAACGTTGAAGGCCAGCGCCGAAGCGCGCACCGCGTTCCCGACACCGGCCAACGATCATGCCGCGCTGCTGACCGCGGCCGAGCGCCGCGTCGTCACCGAGTGGATGGACCTCGGCGGCCAGTACTTCAACAACGTGATGGCGAGCAACAGCCCGGCCAAGCGCGTCACCGCGTTGTCGCGCGCCACCTTCGACAGCACGGTGCACCCGGTGTTGAAGGCGCAGTGCGCGGGCTGCCACCAACCGGCCGGCAGCTCGGGCGCGGCGAGCACGGGAGGCAGCTTTGCAAAGAGCCGCTTCGTGCTCACCGGAAGCCCGATGGGTGACTACAACGTCACGCTGTCGATGATCTCGGACACCTGCACGCTGAACAGCAACGCACTCATCGTGCGACCCTCCACCACGCCGCATCCGAGTGGTGCGTTGCCGGCGGGAAGCGCGGGATACACCGCGATCGCCAACTGGATCACCTCAGGATGCGCTCGATGACGAAGTCAGGTTTCACCGCCACTGTTGCTGCCGCCATGCTCATCGCATGCGGCGGCGGCAACCCGCCCGACGTGGTCAACACGCCGGGCGGCGGCGGGCAGAACCTGTCGTTCGTCTATTTCCAGAAGTGCGTCAACCCGGTGCTGATCGCGCAGTTGTCGCTGCCCGCGGGCGGCACCGGCAGTTGCGCTGCATCGGGCTGCCACGACAACGTCAACGGCACCGGCGGCGCGTTTCGCATGCGCGAGAGCGCCGCCGGCGGTCGATCTGGCCACCACATCGCCCGACGTTGCGCGTCAGAGCGAGATGTACCGCAACTTTTATTCGGCGCAGGGCTCGTCGGTGGTCGGCTCGCCGGCCAGCAGCAAGATGCTCAGCAAGCCGCTGGTGCAAGGCGTGCTGCACGGCGGCGGCCAGATCTTTGCCAATGCCGATACGCCCGAAGCGAAGCTCATCGCCTACTGGATCAGCAAGGCGATGCCGCAAGGCCAGGACGAATTCAGCACCGCCTCGGCCTCGATGTTCACGCCCGCGGACCCCGCCACTGGTACATGCAACACGCAATAAAACTGACGGTGACGGCACTGCTGTCACTGCTGCTCTCGCTCTTCGCTTTCGGCACCGCACACGCGCAAGTCTCCGAGCGCGTGAAGGTGGCCGACCCGTACCTGGAGATGCGCACCGGCCCCGGCCGCGGCTTTCCGGTGCACCATGTCGCCGAGCGCCATGAGTTCGTCATCATCGAGCTGCGCGCCACCGATTGGTACAAGGTCCGCACGGCCAGCGACACCGGTAACGAGAAAACCGGCTGGGTGCACCGCCGTCAGCTCGCGACGACGCTGACCGAAGCGGGCGTGGCCAAGACCTTCCGCGACACCGCGCTCGACGACTACCTGTCGCGCCGCGTGCAGATTGGCGCGGCGTATGGCCGCTTCGGCGGCGAGCCGATGCAAAAACTCTGGGGCAGCTACCGCCTCTCCGACGCGCTCAGCTTCGAAGGCACGATCGCGCAAGTGCAGGGCGTGTTCTCCGGCACCGACATGTGGTACGGCAACCTGCTCGCCGAGCCGTGGAGCGACCAGCGCCTGTCGCCGTTTCTCGGCATCGGCATCGGGCGCTTTCGCAACTTCCCGAACCAGTCGCTCGTCGGCGCCACCGACACCGATGCGAATCTGGCCAACGCCACCGTCGGCGTGCGCTTCTACCTGAGCGAGCGCTTCGTGCTGCGCGCCGACTACACGCTCTACACGGCCTTCGTCTCCGACCAACGCAGCCAGGAGTTCCGCGCGGTCTCGGCCGGCCTTTCCTTCTTCTTCTACTGACCTCCAAAGAGAGGCATGCACAAAATGAAAAAGACGCTCACGCTCATCGCCACGCTCATCGGTGCTTCGGCGTTCGCCCAATCGACGCAACCCGCCAACGAACAGGTCGTCGTGCCGCAGGTCGAGCGCCGCGAGATGAAGCTGCCCAAGTTTCCGTCGAAGGACATCGAGGTCGGCCTCATCGGCGGCGTGTACTCCGCCGAGACCTTCGGCGCGCACGCGGTCTATGGCCTGCGCCTGGGCTACCACATCACCGAAGACTTTTTCGTCCAGGCCAACCTCGCGCAGACGAAAGTCAACGACGAGTTCTACCGCGTGGGTCGCGCCGGCGGCCTGTTTGCGCAGCCCGAAGAAAAGCTCACCTACTACAACGTCACGGCCGGCTGGAACGTGCTGCCGGGCGAAGTCTTCATCGGCCGCAACCGCGCCATGGCGACGTCGCTGTACCTGCTGGGGGGCATCGGCAGCACCAAGATCGCGGAGCGCCGCAGCTCGACGTTCAACTTCGGCCTCGGCATGCGCGTACTGCCAACCGACCGTGTGGGGCTGCATGTCGAGCTGCGCGACCACGTCTTCTCGCTCGACCTGATCGGCCGGCGCCAGACCATGCACAACCTGGAGCTGACCACCGGCTTCGCCTGGTACTTCTAGAACAACGCAATGAGGGAGCAGGACACATGATCGAACGACGCCATCTGATCGCACTCGCGATGCTCGCCGCCGCCGGCGCCGCGCATGCCAAGGCCGCGCCGAATGCGCAGGCGCCCGACTTCACGCTGCGCCAGATCGACGGGCCCAACCTGCGCCTGGGCGAGCAGCGCGGCCGCGTCGTCATGGTGAACTTCTGGGCGACGTGGTGCGGCCCGTGCCGCGTCGAGCTGCCGCACCTGGCGCGCCTGCACGACAAGTACCGCGGCTCGGGCTTCCTGCTGCTGGGCGTGAACATCGATGAAGACCCAGGCGCGGCGAAAGCGCTGGCCGGCAAGCTCGGGCTGACGTTCCCGGTGCTGCTCGATTCGAAGAAGGAAGTCGTCGGCTCGTACGACCTGAATGCGATGCCGGCCACCGTGCTGATCGACCGCGACGGTCGCGTGCGCCACCTGCACCGCGGCTACAAGGAAGGCGTCGAAGCGCTCTACGAGCAGCAGGTGCGCGCACTGTTGAAAGAGTGAACATGATGAAGCGCTGTCTTGCTTTTGTCCTCGGCATCGCGGCGCTGTGCAGCGGTTGCTCGACCCTCGAGCCCTGGGTCAAGCCCTACGAGCGCGAGCGCCTCGCCGACCCGATCATGCAGTGGCAGGGCGACCTGCTGGCGTCGAAGAACAGCCAGCATGTGCGCGACATCCGCGAAGGCGCGCGTGGCGCCAACGGCGTGCAGGGAGGCGGTTGTGGCTGCAAGTAAGTTGCTGTCGCGCCTGCTGCACGCGCTGGGTACGCTGCTCGGCGGTGTTTTCTCGATGCACGCTGCGAAAGCCGCGCCGCTGCCGCCCGACCGCGCCGAAGCGATGTACCACCGCTACGGTGGCGGCGGCCTCACGTCCGACGGCCCGGCCTTCCTCGTGCGCAAAAGCATCGCCGACAAGGTCTCGCTGACCGGCCAGGTCTATGTCGATGCGGTCAGCAACGCGTCGGTCGATGTGGTCACGACGGCCAGCCCGTACAAGGAGCGCCGCAACGAGTTCGGCCTCGGCCTCGAGTACGCGGTGCGCGACGCCAACATCACGCTTGGCCTGACGCGCAGCAACGAGCCCGACTACAAGGCCGATGCGTTCTCGGTCGATGTGTCGCAGGAAACCTTCGGCGGCATGACGACGGTCAACCTCGGTTTCACCCGCGGCGCCGACAAGGTCGGCCAGAAGACGATCGGCTTCTTCGACCAGGCCAAACATTGGCAGTACCGCGTCGGCGTGACGCAGATCCTCACGCCGAAGTGGCTGGCCAGCGCCAACATCGAAGCCGTGGCCGACAGCGGCTATCTCGGCAACCCGTACCGCGCCGCGCGCGTCTTCGGCGCCGCGGTGCCGGAGAACGTGCCGCGCACGCGCAGCTCGCGCGCGCTCAACCTGCGCGCGATCGGCGACCTCGGCTCACGCGATGCGATGCGCGTTTCGTACCGCTACTTCTGGGACAACTGGGACGTCACCTCGCACACCATCGAAGGCGGCTACAGCCGTTACGTCGGCGAGTCTTTCCTGCTCGACGGCTTCCTGCGCCACTACCGGCAAGGCAAGGCCTCGTTCTACAGCGACGACGCGCAGGTGCAGAACACGTATGTCACGCGCAACCGCCAGCTCGGCACCTACAACGGCAACACGCTCGGCGGCAAGGTCGCCTACACCTGGCGCAAGGTGCCGGGGCAGTACGAAGTCAAGTTCAACGGCGCGCTCGAACTGCTGCGCTATCGCTACAGCGACTACACCGACCTGCGCAGCGGCGGCGCCTACAGCCTGAACGCGAGCGTGCTGCAGCTGTACGTGACGGCGAATTACTGAAAGAGAACGACCATGTTCAAGACCTTCATCACCTTGCTGATCGCGCTGGCGGCGAGCTTCTTCGCGCTGGCCGCACAGGCGCAGCAGAAGCAGCCCGCCGCCAATGCCGCCAGTCTCGACAACCGCGTGCAGGACTTGAAGACCGATGTCATCAAGCTCAACCGCGACCTGCTGGTGCTCGAAGAGGAGCTGCTGTTCCCGGCGAGCACGCAGGTGGCGCTGTTCGTGTCGATGGACGTCGGCAAGCTGTTCGAGCTCGACTCGGTGCAGATCAAGCTCGACGACAAGCAGGTCACGAACTACCTCTACACCCCGCTCGAAGTGCAGGCCTTGCACCGCGGCGGCGTGCAGCGCGCGTTTATCGGCAACCTGCGCAGCGGCACGCACGAGATCGTCGCCACGTTCACCGGCAAGGGCCCGCACGACCGCGACTACAAGCGCGGCACAACGATCAAGTTCGACAAGGGCACCGAGCCGAAGTACATCGAGCTGCGCATCAAGGACTCGGCGGGGAAACTCCAGCCCGAGTTCGAAGTCAAGGTCTGGTAAGGGCTGTCGTGCGCTTTCGACTCGCTCTCACGCTGATCGCGCTGGCGATCGGCTCGGTTCATGCGGCCGAGCCGGCGGAGCCTGCCAAGAAACCTGTGACCGCGCCGCACTACGGCGACACGCTGTTCCACTTCTACCAGGACAAGTACTTCAGCGCCGTCACGTCGCTGATGGTGTCGCAACACTTCACGCGCCTGGCGCCGCATGACGACGACAGCGAAATCCTGCGTGGCGGCCTGCTGCTGTCGTACGGCATGCACCGCGAGGCTGGACAGATCTTTGCGCAACTGATCGAGCGCGGCGCGCCGCCTTCCGTGCGCGACCGCGCCTGGTACTACCTGGCGAAGATCCGCTGGCAGCGTGGCCTGCCCAAAGATGCGGAAGAAGCGATCGCCAAGATCGAGGGCAAGCTGCCGGAGGGCCTCGAAGAAGATCGCGGCCTGCTGCATGCGAACCTGCTGATGGCGCGTCAGGACTTTAACGGCGCGGCGACCGTGTTGCGCGGCATGGCGCCGACGACGCAGGCCAGCCTCTTCGCGCGCTTCAACCTCGGCGTGGCGCTGGTCAAGAGCGGCGACGTGGGCAGCGGCAGTGCGTTGCTTGACGAAGTCGGCCGCATGCCCGGCGCGAACGAAGAACAGCGCAGCTTGCGCGATCGCGCCAACGTCGCGCTCGGCTTCTCTGCATTGCAAGACGGCCGCAGTGACGACGCACGCGCGGTCTTGCAACGTGTACGCCTGCAAAGCCTGCAAGCCAACAAGGCGCTGCTCGGCTTCGGCTGGGCCGCAGCCAACGCGAAGCAGCACGAGCAGGCGCTCGTGCCGTGGACTGAACTGGCGAGCCGCAGCGTCAGCGATTCGGCGGTGCTCGAAGCCAAGATCGCGCTGCCGTACGCGTATGCCGAACTCGGCGCCTACGGCCAATCGCTCGACGGCTACCAACAAGCGGTTTCGCAGTTCGACACCGAGCAGGGCTCGCTCAAAGAGTCGATCGCCGCCATTCAGAGCGGCAAACTGATCGCCGGCCTGAATGCCAAGAACCCCGGCAGCGAGATGGGCTGGTTCTGGAACCTGACCGAGCTGCCCGAGATGCCGCATGCCGGCCACCTGACGCAGGTGCTGGCGCAGCACGAATTCCAGGAGTCGTTCAAGAACTACCGCGACCTCGTCTTCCTCGGCAACAACCTCGCGCAGTGGCGCGACAGCCTGGTGGCGTACCGCGACATGCTGGCCGAGCGCCGCAAGGCCTTCGAACAACGTCTGCCGCAAACGGTGAGCGGCGAGAAGGGATCGGTCGCCGACCTCGACAAAGCGCAGAAGAACCGCGCCTCGCTGGCCGCCGAGCTCGACCGCGTCGAGCGCGAGGGCGACGTCATTTCGTTCAGCGATCAGCGCCAGGACGCGTTGCTGCAACGCCTGGCCGATGTGCAGGCCGCGATGCAAGCCAATGCCAAGGATCCAGAAGTCGCGCGCCTGGCCGACAAGGTGCGCCTGCTGTCTGGCGCGTTGGCGTGGGAGCTGTCGAGCCAATGGCCGGACCGGCTGTGGCAGGCGAAGAAGGCGTTGCGCGACGGCGACCGCGGCCTCGAAGAGGCGCAGGCCCGCGAAGCGCGGCTGGCCAAGGCACAGCGCGAAGAGCCGCAGCGCTTCGAGCGTTTTGCCCAACGCATCGACGCGCTCGAAGCGCAGATCAATCTGCTGATCCCGCGCGTGGCCTCGGCGACGAAGGATCAGCAAGACGCCGTGCAGAACATTGCGGTGGCCGAGCTGGCGGGCGCGCAAGCAGCGGCTGGCGGAGTACCAGACGCAGGCGCGTTTCGCACTGGCGCAGTTGTACGACCGCGCCAGCCTGGCGACGAACGTGAAGGAGAGCGGTGATGCGCAGCGCCGTTAGCCTTTCCTTGATGGCGCTGGCATGCCTTGCGGCCTGTGCCAGCAACAAGCCGCCACCGGGCGACGATGCGCCGACGCTCGCCACGCTGTCGCAGCGCAGCGTGCCGGTGGACAAGGATCGCCGCGTGCAGAGCGACGAGACGCAGGCGATTGCCGCGTACCGCAAGTTTCTCGACAGCACGCCGAAAGCGGAACTCGCACCGCAACGCGCCGAAGCCATGCGGCGTTTGGGTGATCTTGAAATGGTGGCAGCCGACAACCGCAGCGCCATCAACACCAACGGCGCGGCACCCGACTACAAGGCCGCCGTCACGCGCTACCAGGACTACCTGAAGACCTACCCAGGCGACCCCGGCAATGACCGCGTGCTGTACCAGTTGGCGCGCGCGCAGGAGCAGAGCGGCGAGTTGGAAAGCGCGCTGAAGACGCTCGACCGCCTGGTCGCGTCGTACCCGAACACCGCCACGCTCGAAGAAGCGCAGTTCCGCCGCGGCGAACTGCTGTTCACGTTGAAGACCTATCCCGCGTCCGAGCAGGCCTACAACGCGGTTCTCGCGATGAACAGCCAGACGGCCTACCGCGACCGCGCGCTGTACATGCAGGGCTGGTCGCGCTTCAAGCAGGCCAAGCTCGAAGACGGTCTGCAATCGTTCTTCGGCGTGCTCGACGGCAAGCTGGCCGGCCGCGGCGACGAACCGCTGGAGAACTTGAAAGACCTGTCGCGCGGCGACCGCGAGCTCGTCGAAGACACCTTCCGCGTGATGAGCCTGTCTCTGGCCAACCTGCAAGGCGCCGAGTCGATCGGCGCCTACACGAAGAGCGACGCGCGCCGAACTTACGAGTTCCGCGTCTATCAACAACTCGGCGAGCTCTACATCAAGCAGGAGCGCGTGAAAGACGCGGCCGACACCTTCGGCGCGTTCGTGCGCAAGCAGCCGATGCATGCGCAGGCGCCGGTGCTGGCGGCGCGCGTGATCGACATCTACGAAGGGGGTGGCTTTGCCAACCTCGCCCTCGACGCGAAGAAGGAATACGTCGGCCGCTACGGTGTGGCCAGCGAGTTCCGCAAGGCCAACCCCGAGGGCTGGAACAAGGCGCAGCCTCTCGTGAAGACGCGCTTGTCCGAACTCGCGCGCCACTACCACGCCAGCGCGCAGAAGACCAAGGCGACGAGCGACTACCAGGAAGCGGTGCGCTGGTACCGCGACATCATCACCGGCTTCCCCGGCGAGCCCGACACCGCGCGCAACCACTTCCTGCTCGGCGAGCTGCTGTACGAAGACTCGCGCTTTGCCGAAGCCTCGGTCGAGTACGAGAAGACCGCGTACTCGTATCCGTTGCACGACAAGAGTGCCGATGCCGGCTATGCCGCGTTGCTCGCCTACGCGGAACAAGACAAGCGCGCCGCAGCGGCCGACAAGCCAAAGCTGCAGATGGCCGGCGTGCGGAGTTCGCTGCGCTTTGCCGACGCCTTCGGCAAGGATCCGCGCGTGGCAACGGTGCTGACCAATGCGGCGGATCGTTTGTATGCGCTCAAAGACATCGAGCAAGCGCAGAGCGTTGCCGAGCGCGTGCTGGCGCTCGACCCGCCGGCGACGCCCGAGCAGAAGCGCGTGGCGACGACGGTGCTCGCGAACACCGCGTTCGAGGGCGGCGCCTTCGATCGTGCCGAGAAGCGCTACGGCGAATTGCTCGCGCTGACGCCGGCCAACGACAAGTCGCGCGGCGAGTTGGTCGAGCGCCAGGCGGCGTCGATCTACAAACAGGGCGAAGCGGCGCAGAAGTCCGGCAAGGCGCAAGACGCCGTCGGCCACTTCACGCGTGTAGCTGCGGTCGCGCCGGGCTCTGCGATCCATGCGAGTGCGCAGTACGACGCGGCGGCGGCGATGATCGCCCTGAAGGATTGGGACAACGCCGCCAAGACGCTCGAAGACTTCCGCCAGCGCTTCCCGAAGCACCCGCTGGTCGAGGACGTGTCGAGCAAGCTCGCGGTGGCGTACCTCGAGAAGGGCCGCTGGAGCGAAGCCGCGGGCGAGTTCGAGCGCGTGGCCGCCAGCGGCAAAGACCCGAAGCTGTCGCAAGAAGCGCTGTGGCAAGCCGCCGAGCTGCATGGCAAGGGCAACAACCGCGTGGCGTCGGCCAAGGCCTACGAGCGCTACCTGAAGCAGTATCCGGAGCCGTTAGAGCGCGCCATCGAAACACGTCATCGCCTCGCGGTGATGGCCAAGGCCGACGGCAATGCGAGGCGCGAGTTCGAGCTGCAGCGCGAGATCTTCGCCGCCGATCAACGCGGTGGTGCTGCGCGCACCGAGCGCACGAAGTTCCTCGGCGCGATGGCGGCACTCGCCCTCGCGCAACCGGCGGTCGATGAGTACAAGAAGGTCGCCCTTGTCGAGCCGCTGCAAAAGAGCCTGAAGACGAAGAAGGCCAAGTTCGAAGAGGCGCTGCGCGGTTATGCCGCCGCCGCCGAGTACGGCGTGGCCGATGTCTCCACCGCCGCGACCTTCCACACCGCCGCGCTGTACCAGGACTTCGGCAAGGCGATGCTGAACTCGCAGCGGCCGAAGGGCCTGAAGAAGCTCGAACTCGAGCAGTACAACGTGCTGCTCGAAGAGCAGGCCTTCCCGTTCGAGGAGAAGGCGATCGAGCTGCACGAGGTTAACGCCAAGCGCACCGCCAAGGGTTTTTACGACGAGTGGGTGCAGAAGAGTTTTGCGGCGCTGCGCGCGTTGAAGCCCGGGCGCTATGCGCGAGCGGAACGCTCGGAAGGAGTGATCAATGAGATTCGCTGAGCACGCCATCACGCTGGCTTTGCTGGCTGCGCTCGGCGCCTGCGCCAGCGCGCCCGAGGTCATGAAGAAGCCGGTCGAGGCGGTGCAGCAGGCGGTCAACACCGTCGTCGCTGCGGTGCCGGTGGTGACCGAAGCGCCGGTCAATCCGCAGGCGCAAGCCGCCTTCGACGCCGCACGCGCGCATTTGCGCGCCGGCCGCACGGCCGAAGCCGAGCGTGGCTTTCGCGACGTCATCGCCAAGTACCCCGAACTCGGCGGCGCGCACGCCAACCTCGGCCTGATCCTGCGCAACGCCGGCAAGCATGACGAATCCATCGCTGCGCTCGAACAGGCGGTGAAGGTGAGTCCGAAGCAGCCCGTGTTCCACAACCAGCTCGGCGTCAGCTACCGCCACAAGGGCCAGTTCAACAAGGCGCGCGAAGCCTACGAGCAGGCGATTGCGCTCGACGACAACCACGCCGACGCGCACCTGAATCTCGGCGTGCTGCTCGACCTCTACCTCGGCGATGCGCCGCTGGCGCTGGTGCACTACGAGCGCTATCTGGCGCTGTCGCCGGCGGGTGATGCGGCGGTGGGCAAGTGGGTCGCTGATCTGAAGAACCGCAAGCCGGCCAGCGTGGCGCAAGCCGACGTCAAGGTGAGCAAGAAGGAATGACGATGAACAAACGCCTCCTTGCATTGACGACGTTGTGCGTCGCCAGCAGTGCCTTCGCACAAGACCGCGCCGACATCGACCGCACGCAGATCATCGGCAATCGCGAGTTACCAAAAGTTCTGTACATCGTGCCGTGGAAAAAGCCCTTGCCTGGAGAACTGGCGGGACGACCATTGCAGTCCGTGCTCGACGAAGCGCTGGCGCCCGTCGATCGTGATGTGTTTCGCCGCCAGGTGAACTACCACGGACAGATCGAAGCGCAAGCCAAAACGCCCCCCAAGTAAGCAAGTCAGGACCCTCTCATGAACATCTTCGAATTCGCCATCAAGTTCTTCCAGGACAGCGGCCTGGCCATCTACCCCAGCATCCTGATCGCCGCGATCGGCCTGGCGATTGCGATCGAGCGCTTCGTCTTCCTGGCCAAGGCGCGTTCGCAGAATCGCGCGCTGTGGGACAAGATCCAGCCGCACCTGCAGAACGGCAAGCTGAAGGAAGTGCAGCAGATGGCGTCGAGCTCCGACGCCGCCGTCGGCAAGATCGTTGCCAACGGCCTGAACCGCATGCAGAGCCCGGGCCGCCGCGAAGACATCGACGCGGCGATGGAAGAGGGCATGATGGAAATCGTGCCGCGCCTGGAGAAGCGCACGCACTACATCGCCACGTTCGCATCCGTGATCACGCTCGTGGGCCTGCTCGGCACCATCATCGGCCTGATCAAGGGCTTCACGGCGGTGGCGCAGGTCAACCCGGCGGAGAAGGCCGAGCTGCTGTCGGCGTCGATCTCGATCGCGATGAACAACACCGCGTTCGCGCTGGCGATCGCGATTCCGTTCCTGCTGATCCACTCTTTTCTGCAAGCGCGCACGAGCGAGATCGTCGATGGCCTCGAAGCCGCGAAGATCAGCTTTCTGAACGTGACGCAGCGCCTGAAGGCCGAGCAATCCACGAGCCGCTGATCGCCGTTGCATCCAACAAGGAGCTGCCATGCGATCGCGCCGCATCCGCAAACACACGGCCGAGCTGGACGTCACGGCGTTCATCAACCTGATCGTCGTGCTCGTGCCGTTTCTGCTCTCGACGGCGGTGTTCACGCGCCTGTCGGTGATCGAGCTGTCGCTGCCGGCGCAGAACTCGGGCGTCGAGCAGTTGAAGGTCGATGAGCTGAAGCTCGAAGTCGTGATCCGCCCCGATGCGCTCGAAGTCGGCGACAAGATCGGTGGCCTGATCGCGCGCATTCCGAACCAGAACAAGGCTTACGACACGGCCGCGCTGGCGCAGATCGTCGAGCAGTTGAAGACGCGCTTTCCGAAGCAGGGCAACGCGACGGTGCTCGCGCAGCCCGACACGTCGTATGAAGTGCTGGTCGATGTGATGGATGCGGTGCGCGAGAAGCCGGCGCCGAAGGTCGGCAAGGGCTCGGCGACGCCGATGTTCCCGGACATCTCGATCGGCGACGCGCCGCTGGTGAAGAAGACATGAAGCTCACCGGATTGCAGAAGCGCGCCGAGCGCAAGTCGCGCAACAAGATGTCGATGGACATGAACCTGGTGTCGCTGATCGACATCTTCACGATCCTGCTGTTCTTCCTGTTGTCTTCGGCCACGGGGGTCGAGATCCTGACCTCGACCAAGGCGGTGAAGCTGCCCGAGTCGAGCGCCGACAAGACGCCGCGCGAGACGGTGATCATCGTCGTCGCCGGCCAGGACATCCTGGTCGATGGCCGCAAGATCACTACCGTCAACGAAGCGCTGGCCACGGCCGGCGACGAGATCGCGCCGTTGAAGGCCGAACTCGCGCTGCATGCGAGCAAGAAGGTCGTGCGCGAAGAAAACAAGGCGCAGGGCCGCGCGGTGACGATCATGGGCGACCGCGACATTCCGTATGCGCTGCTGCGCAAGGTGATGGCGACGGCGGCGCGTGCTGACTTCAGCGACGTGTCGTTTGCGGTGACGAAGAAGGACGTGAAAGCATGAGCGCCGCGGCACTTTCAGTTTCCGCACGCCGTACTTCGCGCTGGGCGTACTCGCCTGAAGACGAGAAGCGCTTTCGCCGCTACCTGCGCAACATCTTGAGCGTCGTGCTGCTGGCGTGCCTGATCTTCATCCTGATGCCACGGCCGAAGGAATCGCGCGTCGCGCAGGAAGCGCCGCCGCGTCTGGCCAAGCTGCTGCTCGAACGCGAAGTGCTGCCGATTCCCAAGCCGGTGGCGCCGCCGCCGCAGGCGAAGAAAGAAGATCGCGTCGCCGAGCCGACGAAGCCGGCCGAGAAGACCGCAACGGCCGAGCCCAAGCGCCCCGAGCCGCGGCAAGAAGCCGCCAAGGGCGCCAAGGTGCCCGAAGCGCGCAACCCCATCGAAGGCAAGCCGCCGGGTGAAGTCGATGCGGCGCGCAAGCGCGTGGCCGGCATCGGCCTGCTCGCGTCGAGCAAGGAATTGAACGAGCTGCGCGGCGCGCCCGTCGCCGTACAACTGCAGACCGACATCAAGCAGGGCCCGGGTGTGGGCACCGGTGTCGGCGTCGGCGTGGGTGCGGGCAACGAAGCCGGCATCCCGATTCGCTCGATGATCACCTCGAATGCTCAGGGAGGCAGCGGCGGTATCAACACCGCCGCCTACAGCCGCAATACCGGAGGCGGTGGCCTCGCGGGCCGCGCGACCACGCTCGTAGAAGGCGCGGCGGGCGGTGGCGGTGGTGGCGGCCCGGGCGGCGGCGGTGGTGGCGGCAAGGGCAACGGAGTCGGCCTGGGCAGCGGCGACGGCGCGCGCAACGGCGGCAGCATCGCCAAGGGCGGCAGCGGCAAGGCCTCGCGCTCGCTCGAAGACATCAAGATCGTGCTGGAGCGCAGCAAGGGCTCGCTGTACTCGATCTACAACCGCGCGCTGCGCGAAGACGCGTCGCTGCAAGGCAAGGTCGTCGTCGAGCTGAAGATTTCGCCGTCGGGCGAGGTGATCAGTGCGCGCGTGATTTCGAGCGAGCTGAAGACGCCCGACCTCGAAGCCAAGATCCTGGCGCGCATTCGCACGCTGGACTTTGGGGCGAAGGATGTGGCCGAGATGGTCACCACCTGGCCGTTGGATTTCTTGCCGGCTTGAGGCCGGATACGGCGGTGCTCTCGTGGTCAGGGAGCGATGCGGAGGGCATCAGCCGATAATGGCGGCATCTGAGCCAGGTTGGAGCCTCGCATCATGAACGCCACCGTCGAACAAGCTTTGCTGTCGAAGATCCGATCCCTCTCGCCGCAACAGGTGGCCGAGGTCGAGGACTTCGTTGAATTCCTTTCCGCCAGGTCGAAGAAGAACGCGGCGCTCGACCGCTTGCTGGCCATCGCGCCGGCGTTGGAAGCGGCCGGCCGGCCGCCGATGAGCGAGGACGAAATTGCCGCGGAGATCGCCGCGGCGCGCGCCGAGCGTCGCGCACGGAAGTCGGCTTAAGCACGGCGGCAATCGCGCTGATGCGCGTCGTTCTCGACACCAACATCGTCACGTCCGCGCTGCTGTGGCGCGGCACTCCCTATGAACTGCTGCTGGCCATTCGACAGGCGCCGAGCATTCAGCTCTACGCCAGTGCCGTGTTGCTGGAAGAGTTGGCTGATGTCCTTTCGCGGCCGACGTTGGCTGGGCGGTTGGCGGTGATTGGGCGCAGCGCTGAGGAGGTGCTGCTGGACTACGTCTCGATCGTGCAGATCGTCGAGGCGCAACCCCTGGCGCAGGCCGTTTGTCGCGATCCGGACGATGACGCGGTGCTCGCTCTGGGCCTTGCAGCACAGGCCGAGTTGATCGTTTCCGGCGACAAGGATTTGCTGGTGCTTGGGCAGCATGAAGGCATTCCGATCGTCACCGCGCGCGCCGCGATCGCAGCACTGGAAGCTCGGTTCAAGCAACCGTAGCGCCAGGTTTCGCGAACGAGCCTGCACAATGCCGTCATGCCCGATTGGATTGCCTACGCCCAGCTCGTCCTGCTGGGCGTTCTTGTTTTGCTGCTGCTGTGGATCGCCTTCCGCCGCAACGGCAGCGACTCGCT
>CAWFJZ010000038.1:0-6310 GCA_963816315.1 uncultured beta proteobacterium | reverse complement strand
GTTGACCGACTTCGTGCTCAAACAGGCCTGCACGCCAGATGGCCCAGTGGCACGCCATCGACCCGGCGCTGGCCGACCTGAAGCTGCAGGTCAACCTCTCGGGCAGCGACCTCGCGCACAGCGCGCTGTCCGAGCGCATCGAACATGCACTGGCCAGCAGCCGCTTCAATCCGCGCCTGCTGACGCTGGAGCTGACCGAAAACATCCTGATGAAGCGCATCGACTCGGCGCTGGCGACGCTCGAAGCGCTGCGCAAGCTCGGCGTGTCGCTGGCGATCGACGACTTCGGCACCGGCTACTCGTCGCTGGCCTACCTGTCGTCGCTGCCGATCGACAGCCTGAAGATCGACCGCTCGTTCGTGCACGGCATGCGCCGCGCCGGCTCCAAAGACGCCGAGATCGTGCGCGCCATCGTCTCGCTCGGCGCCACGCTGGGCAAGTCGGTCGTTGCCGAAGGCATCGAGTCGGTGTCGCAACTGGCGCAACTGCGCGAGCTCGGCTGCGAGCATGGCCAGGGCTTCCACCTCTCGCGGCCGTTGACGCCCGAGCAGGCCGAGGCCCTGCTCGAGTGTTTGCTGGTGGAGTTGCACGAGCCGCAAGCGCAAGCCGCATTCGACACCGGATTGATGCCGCTCGTCAGACATTGATCCGGCCACAGCGCCGGATAATGCGCGCGATGCGAGTCTTCCGCGGCCTTCGCCACCCCGGCCTTGCGCGCCCTTGCGCGCTGACGATCGGCAATTTCGACGGTGTGCATCGCGGCCATCAGGCGATGCTGGCGCTGCTCAACAACGAGGCGCAGCACCGCGGCGTGCCGTGCTCCGTGCTGACCTTCGAGCCGCACCCGCGCGACTTCTTTGCCCGGCGTGCAGGCCAGGCCGACAGCGCACCGGCGCGTGTGGCCACGCTGCGCGACAAGCTGGCCGAACTCGAACGCTGCGGCATCGACCAGACGGTGGTGCTGCCCTTCGACGCCGCGCTGGCGTCGCACACGCCCGCAGCCTTCGTCGAAGACGTGCTCGTCGCCGGCTTCGGCGCGCGCTACGTGCTGGTCGGCGACGACTTCCGCTTCGGCGCCAAACGCGCCGGCGACTACGCGATGCTCGACGCCGCCGGCGCGTTGCACGGCTTCGACGTGGCGCGCATGCAGAGCTACGAAGTGCACGGCCTGCGCGTGTCCAGCTCGGCCGTGCGCGCAGCGCTGGCCGGCGGCGACATGGACCGTGCCGCCGCATTGCTGGGCCGGCCGTACAGCATCAGCGGCCATGTGCTGCACGGCGCCAAGCTCGGCCGCGAGCTCGGCTTTCGCACGCTGAACCTGCGCTTCGCGCATGCCAAGCCCGCCGCCTCGGGCATCTTCGTCGTCCGCGTGCACGGCCTCGGTGACGGGCCGCTGCGCGGCGTGGCCAGCCTCGGCCGGCGGCCGACCGTCGATGACAGCGGCCGCGTGCTGCTCGAGACGCATGTGCTCGACTGGCCGGCCGCGCTCGGCAGCGAAGCCGGCTATGGCCGCTTGATCCGCGTCGAGTTGCTGCACTGGCTGCACGAAGAGCGGCGCTACGCGTCGCTCGATGAGCTGCGACAGGGCATCGCCGACGACACCGCGGCGGCACAGGCGTGGTGGCAGCGCCGACCAGCCGATGGATCAGAACCGGCGCGCGATGCCGGCTGAAATCGAATAGCTGTTGACCTGACTGGTCAGTGGGCTGTCGGCTGCCGGACCGAGCAGGCGCGTTGCGCCGAGCGCCGCAAAGCCGGCCCACTGCGGGTTGACCTCGATGCGCCAGGTGACGCCGGTGTGCACGTCGCGCAGGCCTTCGCTCGGCTTGTACACGGGATAGCCCGATCGCGCCGACTGCTCGGCAGTGACGCCGTACCAGGTCTGCAAGTAGCGGTCGCCGGCGCCGGTCAGGCCCGCACTCAGGCTCACGCGTTGCCGTGCATCGAGGATGAAGCTGCGCGAGACGTTGGCCTCCACGGTGTAGCCACCGCCGTTGCCGAGCGCGTCGAGGCTGCTGGCCAGCGACAGCGACCATTGCGGCGCCGGCTGCCAGCGCAAGCCCAGGCGCGTGCGCACGGTGGCTTTGATGTTGCCCATGCCGCGCAGCTGATCGCTGTCGCTTTCGCTGCGCCCTTGGTCATAACGGAAGGACAGGTTGACGCGCACGCGGTCGCGGCGCAGCAGCTCGGCGTCGAGCCCGCGCTCGACATCGTCCTGACGCTGCGTCGTGAAGCCGCCGGAGCCGGTGAGCGTGATGCGCCCATAACGAATGAAGCCCGCCAGGTTCGGCGAGATCTTTCGATCCGACGAACCGCTGAAGGCCGGCTTGTAGGCCAGCACCAGGCCCAGCGCGCCCTCGAACTTCGGCACGGCCGGCGCTGACGCAGCGGCTGCGAGTGGCGCAGCCGGCTCGCCCTGCGCCGGCGTTTCGGGCTGTGTGGACACGTTGCTCTGCGCGTGAGCCGCACCCAGCCCCGCGGCGATCAGGGCGGCGGCACCTGCCCGATACAATCTGCGCATGGTCGCTTCATTCTCTTTGCTTGTTTGGCCGTCCTGGTTCGCCGCCACGCGACGCCAGACCACTCGCGATCGAATTTAGCGCTGTGTGCTGAAGCCGGTCTGAAGCGCCGCGCCGCGTGTGTAGCTTCAGGTATCGACTGTTCGACCCTTCCAGCCTTTGCGCCCGGCCCAAGTCGCGCGCCCTCATGCCATGAGCGACCCCACCGACTACCGCAAGACCCTCAACCTGCCCGACACGCCGTTCCCGATGCGCGGCGATCTGCCCAAGCGCGAGCCGGGCTGGATCGCGCAGTGGAACGACCAAGGGCTGTACCAACGCCTGCGCGATGCGCGCCACGGTGCGCCGCTGTTCGTGCTGCACGACGGCCCGCCTTACGCCAACGGCGTGCTGCACGTCGGCCATGCCATCAACAACGTGTTGAAGGACATGGTCGTCAAGTCGAAGCAGCTCGCCGGCTTCGACGCGCGCTTCATCCCCGGTTGGGATTGCCACGGCCTGCCGATCGAAAACGCGATCGAGAAGGCGCATGGCCGCAACCTGTCGCGCGACGAGATGCAGGCCAGGAGCCGCGCCTATGCGGGCGAACAGATCGCGCAACAGAAGGCCGACCGGCAGCGCCTGGGCGTGCTCGGCCTGTGGGAGCACCCGTACAAGACGATGGACTTTGCCAACGAGGCCGGCGAGCTGCGCGCATTGAAGCGGGTCATTGAGCGCGGCTTCGTCTATCGCGGCTTGAAGCCGGTGTACTGGTGTTTCGATTGCGCGTCATCACTCGCCGAGTTCGAGATCGAGTACGCCGACAAGAAAAGCCAGACGGTCGATGTCGGCTTCTTGTGCGCCGAGCCGGACAAGCTGGCCGCGGCGTTCGGCTTGACAGAACTCGTTGGCGAATCGTTCGCGGTGATCTGGACGACAACGGCGTGGACGATTCCCGCCAACCAGGCGCTGAACCTGAACCCCGAGCTCGACTACGCGCTGGTGCACACCGAGCGCGGCAACCTGCTGCTGGCCGCGTCGCTGGTCCTGCCGTGTCTGCAGCGCTACGGCTTGCAAGGCCAGGTCATCGCCACGACGAAGGGCGAGCGACTGGGCGGCATCGCCTTCCGCCATCCGCTGGCGCATGTCGATGCCGGCTACGACCGCCTCTCGCCGGTCTATCTCGCCGACTACGCCACGGCCGACGACGGCACCGGCGTCGTGCACTCATCACCGGCCTACGGCGTCGATGACTTCAACTCGTGCGTGGCACACGGCATGAAGGTCGATGAGATCCTGAACCCGGTCGGTGCGCATGGCTACTACGCGCAGGACTTCCCGCTCTTTCACGGCCAGAACATCTGGAAGGCGGTGCCGCACATCATCGACACGCTGCGAGACGCCGGCCGCCTCTTCGCCACTCAGCGCCATCACGCACAGCTACCCGCATTGCTGGCGCCACAAGACGCCGGTGATCTACCGTGCCGCGGCGCAGTGGTTCATCCGCATGGACGAGGGCGATGGCGTGTTCACGAAGGACAAGGCGCCGCAGACGCTGCGCCGGATGGCGCTGGACGCCATCGAAGCGACGAGCTTTTACCCCGAGAACGGCAAGGCCCGCCTGCGCGACATGATCGCCAACCGCCCCGACTGGTGCATCAGCCGCCAGCGCAACTGGGGCGTGCCGCTGCCGTTTTTCCTGCACAAGGAAACGGGCGAGCTGCACCCGGACACGATGGCGATCCTCGACCGCGCCGTCGCGCTCGTCGCCGAAGGCGGCGTCGAAGCGTGGAGCCGCGCCACGGCCGAGCAAATCCTCGGCGCGCAAGACGCAGTGCACTACACCAAGAGCAACGACATCCTCGAAGTCTGGTTCGACTCGGGCTCGACGTTCTTTCACGTGCTGCGCGGCTCGCACGCGGGCCCGCCGGGCGATCACGGTCACCACGAGAGCGGCCCCGAGGCCGACCTCTACTGCGAAGGCCACGACCAGCACCGCGGCTGGTTCCACTCTTCCCTGTTGCTGGGCTGCGCGCTCTATGGCCGCGCGCCGTACCGCGGCCTGCTGACGCACGGCTTCACCGTCGATGGCCAGGGCCGCAAGATGAGCAAGTCGCTCGGCAACATCATCGACATCAAGACCGCCGCCAAAGACCCCGGCGCCGAAATCCTGCGCCTGTGGTGCGCTTCGACCGACTACGCCAACGACCCGGCGATCGACAAGACCATCCTGGCACGGGTGGTGGACAGCTATCGCCGCATCCGCAACACGCTGCGCTTTCTGCTCGCCAACATCGCCGACTTCGATGCCGCCACCGACAGCGTCGCACCCGGCGAGCTGCTGGAGATCGACCGCTGGGCGCTGTCGCGCGCGGCCGAGCTGCAAGCCGACATCCTGGCCCACTACGCGCGCTTCGAGTTCCACCCCGTCGTCGCCAAGCTGCAGCTCTTCTGCAGCGAAGACCTGGGCGCGTTTTATCTCGACGCGCTGAAGGATCGCCTGTACACCACCGCGCCGAAGTCCATCGCGCGGCGCAGCGCGCAGACCGCGCTCTGGCAGATCACGCACGCGATGCTGCGCTGGATGGCGCCGTTCCTGTCGTTCACCGCCGAAGAGGCGTGGCCGATCCTGGCGCCCGGCAAATCGGTGTCGATCTTCACCGAGACCTTCACGCCGTTCGACGCGCTGGATGCCGCGCTGCTCGCCAAGTGGCAACGCCTGCGCGCCATCCGCGACGAGGTCAACAAGGCGATCGAAGCGGTGCGCGCCGCAGGCGCCGTCGGCTCGTCGCTTCAAGCCAACGTCACCGTCACGGCCAACGCCGAAGATCACGCGCTGCTGGCATCGCTCGGCGACGAGCTGAAGTTCGTCTTCATCACCTCGGTGGCCCGCGTCGCCCTCGGCGCGGCGCTCGCCGTCGCGGTCGAACCTTCGACGGCCACGAAGTGCGAACGCTGCTGGCACTGGCGCGACGACGTTGGCCACGACAGCCGCCACCCGGCGCTGTGCGGGCGCTGCACGAGCAACCTCTATGGCGGCGGCGAAACGAGGACGGTGGCTTGAAGGACCGGCCGTCTCAGCGGCCGGACTGCGCCGGCTCGGCGCGGGCCTCGGCGTGCGACTCGCCGCCGGCCTGCTGATGGGCATCGGTCGCTGCACCGGCCTCCGACAGCACGGCCAGGCCGAGTGCCAGCGCGAGCAGCGCGCAGAACGCCATGAAGAAGCGGCCGACCGGCGGCCGATCGCTGGCCGGGCCGAGGGCCGGGGCGGCAACTTGGGTGTCTGAGGATCGCGTCATTCGTTTGCTCGTTGGTTGTCGGCACCGTGGTCGGTCGCCGATCGATGCCGTAGTTTGCGCGATCGGCGACGCCATGTCGCCAGACCAAAGGCCAGGCAGCGCCGCGTTGCGTGAACAACGCCCAAACCGTTGCATCGCGACACGCACGGCAACGGTCGTGGCGATAATCGCCGGCCCCAACGAATAGCCCCCGCCCGCTGCCCATGCCCATCACCCCTGCCCCGCGCCTGTGGACCTGGCTGGCGATCGCCGTGCTCGTGATCGTGCTCGACCAGGCGACGAAGACGCTGATCCTCGGCAGCTTTCAGCTCGGCGACACACGGCCGGTCACCTCGTTCTTCAACCTGGCGCGCCATCACAACACCGGCGCTGCGTTCTCGTTCTTGGCCGGCGCGGCAGGCTGGCAGCGCTGGTTCTTCATCGGCCTGGGCCTCGTCGCCACCGGCTTCATCGTCTGGATGCTGAAGAAGTACCCGACGCAGAAAATGTTCTGCTTCGCCGTGACGATGATCA
>CAWFJZ010000037.1:0-34553 GCA_963816315.1 uncultured beta proteobacterium | reverse complement strand
CACCTGCTGCATCACCAACAGCATCAGGCGCTTCAGCGCGCCCCACGGATCGAGCGGCCAGTCCGGGTGCTTCAAGCCCTTGATGACGCCATCGCAGACGCTGGCGGCTTGCACCAGGTGAGCGAGTTGGTGGTCGGCCAGTGCCGGCAGCACGCGTTCGAACAAACGCTCCTTCATGCCCCAGGCGCGCGCTTCCTTGAGCGCCATCGGCAGCGGCTTGCCGTCGGCCATCGCGTCCTTGATGCGCTTCAACGCGCGGATGTCTTCGGCCAGCGTCCAGTGCACCAGCACGGCGGCCTCGCCTTCGGCCTGCAGGCCTTCCAGCATCCGCAGCGCGCGGTTGACCTGGCCGGCGAGCACCGCTTCGCCGAGCTTGAAGACGTCGAAGCGGGCGACGTTGAGCACCGCGGCTTCGATCTGCTCGAAGGTGAGCACGCCTTGCGGATGCAGCAACGCCAACTTCTGCAGCTCCTGGTGCGCGGCGA
The DNA here is from genome assembly GCA_963816315.1 of uncultured beta proteobacterium. Classification (GTDB taxonomy): domain Bacteria; phylum Pseudomonadota; class Gammaproteobacteria; order Burkholderiales; family Burkholderiaceae_C; genus CADEEN01. The sequence goes on along the minus strand of CAWFJZ010000037.1, from coordinate 34,068 downwards.
GCAGGTTGCCTTCGACGCGGTCGGCGAAGAACGTCAGCGTGCGCTGGCCGTCTTCGCCGTCGGCCACGCGCTGGCCTTGCGCCGACAGCCGGCGCGCCAGCCACGCCGGCAGCTCGTTGCGCGCCACGGCATCGACCTTGAGCATCACGCCGGCCTGGTCGAGCGCGGTAAACCAGCCGCTCTTCATCTGCTGCCAATCGAGCTTGGGCAAATGGATCAGCGTCACCACATCATCGTTCACGCCTTCGCAATAACGTTGCAGGGCCTCTGAGCCGTCCTTGCCCGGCTTGCCGTTGGGGATGCGCAGCTCGATCAATTGGCGCTCGGCAAACAGGCTCATCGCCTGCGACGCGCCGACGAAGCCGGCCCAATCGAAATGCGCCGCGTTGCCGACCGTGAAGACCTTGCGTTCGTTGTAGCCGGCGGCGCGCGCCGCGGCGCGAATCGCGTCGCCGGCTTCCTGCGCCAGCAGCGGCTCGTCGCCGTGGATCGTGTACAGCGGCTGGACGCCTTTGGCGAGGTGCGCGGCGAGTTGATCGGGCCGCAGGTTCATGCGCCGAGCTTCACCGACGCGAGACGCCGCAACACCTGCGCCACGATGTCGTCTTCCATCGCGCGGTACAGCAGCAACTCTTCCTGCTGCTTGGCCAGCGCCGCCGTTTCGTTGTAGCTCATGTCGCGCGTCAACAGCAGGTCCGACGCCGGCAGCAGCAACTGCCCCGCCGGCGTGGCGACGCGAAAGCGCAGGCGCACGCGCAACTGCACCTCGCGCACCTGGCCGGCGGCGGTGGACGCGGCGACCGTCTTCTCGCGCGCATCGCCGAGCGCGTCGAACACGGCCTCGGCTTGCGCCGGGTTGTCGCGCAGCGCCACGCCGGCACGCTCCAACTCCAGCTTCAGCGCCACGGCCAGGGCCGAGGTCTTGCCGAAGCCGACGAGCGCGATCGAGCGCATCGGCAGCGGCGGCGTCTGGCGCAGCTGGAAGCCGCAGCCGGCGAGGGCGGCGGCGATCAGGACGACGCGACGTTGCATCAAGCGACGACCACGTTGACCAGGCGCCCCGGCACGACGACGATCTTGCGTACCGGCTTGCCTTCGCCGAACTTGGCGACTTCGGGCGCGGCGGTTGCCGCCGCTTCGATCGTCGCCTTGTCGGCTATGGCCGGCACGCGGATTGCGCCGCGCGTCTTGCCGTTGACTTGCAGCACGAGCTCGATTTCATCTTGCACCAGCGCCGACTCATCGACGGCGGGCATGCGCGCGTCGAGCAGCGCGCCGGCGGTCTTGTCGAACCCCAGCTCTTGCCACAACACCTGCGTGATGTGCGGGCACGCCGGGTAAAGCGCACGCAGCAGCACCGAGACGCCCTCGCGCAGCACGGCGGCGTCGCCGGCCGAACCATCGGGCTTGAAGTCTTCGAGCGCATTCAACAGCTTCATCGAACCCGAGACGATGGTGTTGTACTGCATGCGCTCGTAGTCGAAAGCGACTTGCTTGAGCACGCCGTGAATGTCGCGGCGCAAGGTCTTTGCCGGTGCGCCCAGTTCGGCGACGTTGTCGCGTGCGCCGCGTAGCGTGTCGGCATGGCGCGCGGAGAACTGCCAGACGCGGCGCAGAAAGCGCGACGAGCCTTCGACGCCGGTGTCCGACCACACCGAGGCATCTTCCGGCCCGCCGACGAACATGACGAACAGGCGCGCGGTGTCGGCGCCGTACTTGTCGATCAGGTCTTGCGGATCGACGCCGTTGCGCTCGGTCTTGCCCATCTTGCCGACGCCGCCGTACTCGAGGGTCGCACCGTCAGCGGCGATGCCGCCGACGATGTGGCCGTGCGCGTCGAGCGTCGGCTTGACTTCCGGCGGCGGCACGAACTCCTTGCCGCCCTTGTCGTTGCGCGTGTAGTAGATGTGGTTGAGCAGCATGCCGTGGTTCATCAGCTTCGAGAACGGCTCGTCGAAGTGCAGCAGGCCCATGTCGCGCATGACCTTGGTCCAGAAGCGCGCGTAGAGCAAGTGCAGCACGGCATGCTCGATGCCGCCGATGTACTGGTCCATCGGCATCCAGTAGTCGTTGCGCGCATCGACCATCGTCGGCGCATCGGGCGACGCGTAGCGCATGTAGTACCAGGCGCTATCGACGAAGGTGTCCATCGTGTCGGTCTCGCGCCGCGCCGGCTTGCCGCACTTCGGGCAGGTGCACTTCAGGAACGGCTCGTACTTGGCCAGGGGGCTGCCGCTGCCGTCGGGAATCAGATGCTCGGGCAGCACGACGGGCAGGTCCTTCTCGGGTACCGGCACGACGCCGCAGGCATCGCAGTGGATGATCGGGATCGGTGTGCCCCAGTAGCGCTGGCGGCTGATGCCCCAGTCGCGCAAGCGGTACTGCACCTGCTTGTCGCCGAGCTGCTTGGCTTTGAGGTCGGCGGCGATGGCGTCGGTGGCGGCTTCGTAGGCCAGGCCGTCGTACTTGCCGGAGTTGACGCAGACGCCGCGCTGCTTGTCGGCGTACCACTCTGCCCAAGCGTCGGTCGAGAACGTCTTGCCCTCGACGGCAATCACCTGCGGGATCGGCAGCTTGTACTTCTTCGCAAACGCGAAGTCGCGCTCGTCGTGCGCGGGCACGCCCATCACGGCGCCTTCGCCATAGGCCATCAGCACATAGTTGCCGATCCAGACCTCGACCTTGGCGCCGGTCAGCGGGTGGGTGACGTGAAAGCCGGTGGGCATACCCTCCTTCTCCATCGTCGCCATGTCCGCTTCCATCACCGAACCTTGTCTGCACTTGTCGATGAAGGGTTTCAACGCGGGCTGGTCTTGCGCCAGCCGCGTGGCCAGCGGGTGCTCGGCGGCGATGGCGACAAAGGTCACGCCCATGATCGTGTCGGCACGTGTCGTGTACACGCGCAGCAGCGCCTCCTGGCCGTCGATCGAATACGGAAAGCCGAAGTTGACGCCGGTGCTCTTACCGATCCAGTTCTCCTGGATCAGGCGCAGGCGCTCGCTCCAACCGGGCAGCTTGTGCAGCGTGAAGTCGAGCAGCTCCTCGGCGTACTTGGTGATGTTCAGGTAGTAGCCGGGGATCTCGCGCTTTTCCACCGGGGCGCCGCTGCGCCAGCCATGGCCGTCGATCACCTGCTCGTTGGCCAGCACGGTCTGATCGACCGGGTCCCAGTTGACGATCTGCGTCTTGCGGTAGGCCACGCCTTGCTCGAGCATCTTCAGGAAGAACCACTGGTTCCATTTGTAGTACTCGGGGTCGCAGGTCGAGAGTTCGCGCGACCAGTCGATGGCCAGGCCGAGCGCTTGGCACTGCGCCTTCATCACGGGAATGTTCTCGCGGGTCCACTTCGCCGGCGGCACCTTGTTTTTGATCGCGGCGTTTTCCGCCGGCAAACCGAAAGAGTCCCAGCCCATCGGCATCAGCACGTTGAAGCCCTGCATGCGCTTGTAGCGCGCGAGCATGTCGTTGATCGTGTAGTTGCGCACATGGCCCATGTGCAGCCTGCCGCTCGGGTAGGGCAGCATCGAGCAGGCGTAGAACTTTTTCTTGCGCTTGTCTTCGGTGACGCGGTAGGCGTCGGCCGCTTGCCACGTGGCTTGCGCTGCGGCTTCGACTTCGGCGGGGACGTATTTCTCGTTCATCCGCCGGATTCTATTGACGTGCGCTCACGGCCCGTTCGGGCCTCTTTGCTACTTCGCTGGCGCCTCGGTGACGAAGCCGATGCGCGTCAGGCCCGCCTTCTGCACCAGGCCGATCAGATCCGCCACCTGGCCATAGGGCACTTTCTGGTCGGCGCGCAGTTGCACTTCGAGCTGCGGGTTGCCCTTGGCGGCGGCGATCACGCGCTGCATCAGTTGCTCGCGCGTCAGCGTTTCGTCGCCGAAGAACAGCTGGCCGCTGCTGTCGATCGAGACGGCGATGAAAGTCGGCGCCGCGGTCGGCGTGGCGGCATCGGTCTTCGGCAGGTCGAGCTTCAGGCTCGACGTCATCAGCGGCGCGGTGATGATGAAGATCACCAGCAGCACCAGCATCACGTCGATCAGCGGCGTCATGTTGATGTCGCTCATCGGCGCCGGGCCGGTCGTGCGTTCGAGGCGGCCGAAAGCCATCAGATTTTTCTGTCGTCGAGCAGCATCTCGCGCAGGTCGTGCGCGAAGCCTTCGAGCTCGGCCTCGGCTGCGCCGACCCATTTGCCGAACAGGTTGTAGGCGAGCACGGCGGGGATGGCGACGGCCAGGCCAGCGGCCGTCATGATCAGCGCTTCGCCGACCGGCCCGGCGACCTTGTCGATCGTGATCGAGCCGGCCGTGGCAATCGCCGCCAGCGCGTGGTAAATGCCCCAGACCGTGCCAAAGAGGCCGATGAACGGCGCCGTGCTGCCGATCGAGGCCAACAGCACCTGGCCGAACTGCATGTGTGCCAGGCCGCGGTGCAGCGCGTCGCGCAGGCGGCGCGTCAGTTGCGAGTCGAGATGCGCGCTCGACTCCAGCGTGCCGGCGGCGGCCTTGGCGGTGGCGGCTTCGATCAGCGGCACCAGCACCTGCTCGCGGTCGAGTGCGGCCAGCCGGTTGCGGCCGTCATCGACATTCGGTGCGGCCCAGAATGCCGGCACGGCGCGCTCGATGTCTTTGCGTGCACGCTTCAGCACCCACAGCTTCCACAGGATCGTCACCCAACTGGACACCGACATCGCCAGCAGCAGCAGCGTCACCGCGCGGCCGATGGCGTCGCTAGCGTTCCAAAAGGTGTTGAAGCCGTCCATGCTTTTCAGCGCAAGCCCAACACGTCGTTCATGTCGAACAGGCCGTTGGGTCTGTCAGCGAGAAAGCGCGCAGCGCGCAGCGCGCCTTGGGCATACGTCGCCCGGCTCGAACTCTTGTGCACGATCTCGATCCGCTCTCCCGTGCCGCAGAACATGACGGTGTGGTCGCCGACGATGTCGCCGCCACGCACGGTGGCGAAGCCGATCGTGCTGGGGTCGCGCTCGCCGGTGACGCCTTCGCGGCCGTACACGGCGCATTGCTTCAAGTCGCGGCCGAGTGCGGCGGCCACGACTTCACCCATCTTCAGCGCGGTGCCGCTCGGCGCATCGACCTTGTGGCGGTGGTGCGCTTCGACGATCTCGATGTCGTAGCCCTCGGCGAGCGCGCGCGCCGCGGTGTCGAGCAGGCGCAGCACGACGTTGACGCCGACGCTCATGTTCGGCGACACCATCAGCGCGACGTGTTTCGAATGCGCGGCGATCTCGGCCTTCTGCGCTGCGGAGAACCCCGTCGTGCCGATCACGGCCTTGATGCCGCGCGCGCGGCACGCGGCGAGATGCGCCATCGTGCCTTCGGGCCGCGTGAAGTCGATCAGCACTTGCGCGTCGGCGAGGCCCTTGGCGATGTCATGGCCGATGTCGAGCGTGCCGGCCAGCGTGCAATCAGGCGCCGCTTCGACGGCCTCGATCAGCATGCGCCCCATGCGCCCAGAGGCGCCGGCCACCGAGATTTTCAACGTCATGCCGGCTCGAGCGGCGGATACGGACGCAAGGCGCCCTGCGGCGTCACCGTCGCCGGCGTCTCCGTCTTCACCGGCGGCGGTAGCGCTTTTTTCTGTTCGTCGGTCAACGCCAGCGCCGGCTCGGTGCCGCCGCTGCGCTTGGGCCGCACCGAACTGACGAACTCGACTTCGCTCGGCAGGTCCGGCGCTTCGAGTTTGTCGAGCTTGTTGTCCTTGAAGAAGGCGACGATGCTGCGCCGTTGCGGCTCGACGCCCTGGCGGCGCAGCGTGAACACATAGTCCCAGCGGTCGGCGTGGAAGGCGCTGGTCAGCAGCGGCGAGCCGAGCAAGTCACGCACCTGTTCGCGCGTCATGCCGGGCTTGACCTGCGCCGCCAGCTCCTGCGTGACGACGTTGCCTTGCATGATGTCGATGCGGTACGGCGTGATGACGCCGAGCCATTTGTCGGCGGTGGGCTGGAGCGACGAGCAGCCGGCGAGCGCGGTGGCCGCGGCGAGCAAGAGCAGGGTGGGGCGCATGGAGGTCCGGGGCCGCGTGGGCGCGGCGCTGGCTATGATGCGGCCGATTCTAAATGTCGCCATGACTCACGCCGACGAACTCAAGAGCAGCGGCCTCAAGGCCACCGGACCGCGCCTGAAGATCCTCGAGGTCTTTCAGCGTTCCAAGCTGCGCCACATGACCGCCGAAGACGTGTACAAGCTGCTGCTGGCCGAAGACGCCGATATCGGCCTGGCCACGGTTTATCGCGTGCTGTTGCAGTTCGAGCAGGCGGGGTTGCTGTCGCGCAGCCACTTCGAGAGCGGCAAGTCGGTTTTCGAGTTGAACGAAGGTCAGCACCACGACCACTTGGTCTGCATCACCTGCGGCCGCGTCGAAGAGTTCTACGACGCAGAGATCGAAACTCGCCAGCGTGCCGTGGCCGAGCAGCGCGGGTTTGCGTTGCAGGACCATGCGCTGGCCTTGTACGCGGTCTGCACCAAGCCGAACTGCGACTTCAAGCCGAAGTAGCCGGCTGCCTGCATCAGGTCTCCGGCGGTTCGTCCATGGCCTGCTGATGCCGGCGCACGAACTCGCTGTAGGTGTCGATGCCGCGCAGTTGAAGAATGCTGTTGCGCACCGCGGCTTCCACCAGCACGGCGAGGTTGCGGCCGGCATCGACGGCGATCACCACCTTGCGCACCGGCACGCCGAGGATCTCCTCGTGCAGCGGCTCGTACGGCAGGCGCTCGAACTCGCGCTCCATCGTTTCCTTGCGCACCAGATGCACCAGCAACTGGACCCGCATTTTTCGCCGCACGGCCGTCTCGCCGAAGATGGCTTTGATGTCGAGCAGGCCGATGCCGCGCACTTCGAGCAGGTTGGCCAGCAGCGGCGGGCAGCGGCCTTCGAGCGCGGTTTGCGACGTGCGGTAGATGTCCACGGCGTCATCGGCGACCAGGCCGTGGCCGCGCGAGATCAGCTCCAGCCCGAGCTCACTCTTGCCCAGGCCGGACTCGCCGGTCAGCAGCACGCCCAGGCCGAGGATGTCCATGAACACGCCGTGGCGCGTCGTCCGTTCGGCAAAACGCTGGCCGAGGTAGGCGCGCAGCACGTCGATGACCTGCCCGGCCGACTCGGCGGTGACGAAGAGGGGAATCTCCGCGCGGTCGCACATCGCCACCAGCCGGTCGGGCGGCACCTGGCCGTCGGCGACGATCAACAGCGGCGGCTCGAGCGTGACGATGCGCGAGATGCGGCTGTCGATCACCTCCGGCTCGGCCTGGCTCAGGTACGCGACTTCGCGCCGGCCGACGATCTGCACGCGGTAGGGGTGGATGTAGTTGAGGTAGCCGATCAGATCGGCGGCCGAGCGGGCGTCGCGGATCGCCGCGTCGTCGAAGCGGCGCTCCGGGTGGCCGTGACCGGCCACCCACTCCCAGCGCAGCGCGGCACGGTGCTGTTCGAACAGCGCTTCGGCGCTGATGGAGGTGGGCTTCATGCCTGAAGCCCTGGGCCTACGCTACAGATTTGAGCGGTTCCCAGTCGGAAATCAGCTTGTGCAGCGTGGCCGCGTCCGGCGCCGTCTTCATGCGCTCGCGCAGCTCGCGGTCGGACAGCATCTCGGCGATCTCGGACAAGATCTCGAGGTGGCGCTGCGTCGCCGCTTCGGGCACCAGCAGGAAGATCAGCAGCGACACCGGCGCGTCGTCCGGCGCGTCGAAGGCGATCGGCTGCTGCGCGCGCAGCACGGCGGCCAACGGGTTTTTCAGGCCCTTGATGCGGCCATGCGGGATCGCCACGGCGTGGCCGAGGCCGGTGGAGCCCAGGCGCTCGCGGGCGAAGAGGTTGTCGGTGACGGTGGCGCGGGCGATCGCGTGCTGGTTTTCGAACAGCACGCCGGCATGTTCGAAGGCGCGCTTCTTGCTCGTCGCATCCACATCGAGCAACACATTCGTGGCGGGAAGAATGGCAGCGAGTCGGTTCATACGGCAATCTGTCCTTTCCGCTCCATCAACGCGCAATCGATTGCTGCGCTGACGCCCCGGAAACGTATCGATACGAGAATGGTGATTATGGGAGCGAGCCTCGGGCGCTGATAGAGGCCTTGCCCTCTTCGAGGGGCCGTTGTTGCTCTTTTGCTGCGGTGCAGTAACAAGCGTGCCGAGCGAGCACGAAAAAGCGACCCGCGGGCCGCTTCAAAGTTGTTGCAAACCTTCTTTGCTTGGCGTCAGACGCCGGCCTCCAGCCGTTTGGCAGTGGCGTGTTGATGATCCTGCACGCGGTCCTTGTGGCGACAGACCTGGCGGTCGAGCTTGTCCACGAGCTGGTCGATGGCGGCGTAAAGATCCTCGTTGGCGTGCTCGACGTGGATGTCGCGGCCCTTCACGTGCAAGTTCACCTCGGCCTTCTGCCGTCGCTCTTTTTCCTTCTGTTTCTCCACGGTCAGCAGGACAGTGATGTCCACCACTTGATCGAAATGCCGCGTGACGCGGTCCAGCTTGTTGATGACGTACTCACGCAGTGCAGGCGTGACTTCGAGGTGGTGTCCGCTGATCGTCAGATTCATCAGGTGTCCTTTCGAAACGGGTGACGCGGGCAATGCAGCGCTGGGGCTGCGGGGAACACTTTGAGGGGAACTGCTGGAGGAGGAAAGGGGTAGCGGGTTGCGACTCAGTGTGCCGATGACCGGCCTGCGACGCAAGCCACCCTTCCTTCGGCACGGCCATATTGGCAGCTTTGCGCGCGAGTGGCGGTGACATAATCGAATGTCTTTGTATGGAGACCCGTGTTGGACCCCAGTCACCCTCGGTGACCGTCCGCTCCAGCCGCTGCGCCGTTGACGTGGCCGGGGTGAGACGGACCGCCGACTCCCCTGCCACCTCAGCCTCGCGCGCCTCGTGCCGTGCTCCACGGCGACTGCGCCCCGTCCCATGCTCAACGTCTTCACGCTGGTCAATGGCCGGCTGGTCCAGCAAGAGATCGCCAGCGCCGACGCGCTGGCCGGGCTGCGCCCGGTGTGGGTCGATCTCGAAGCGCCGACGCCCGAGGAGAAGGGCTGGCTGCGCGGCCGCTTCGGCGTCACGCTGCCCGACGACATCATCGACGACGACCTCGAAGAATCGGCGCGCTTCTACGAAGAAGACAACGGCGAGCTGCACATCCGATCCGACTTCCTGATCGACGACGACCAGACGCCGCGCAACGTGCGCGTGGCCTTCATCCTGTACCAGCAGGTGCTGTTCTCGGTGCACACCGAAGACCTGCCGGTGTTTCGCCTACTGCGCCTGCGTGCGCGCCGCATCCCGGCGCTGATCGAAGACGCCAAGGACGTGCTGCTCAAGCTCTACGACGCCGATGCCGAGTACAGCGCCGATGCGCTCGAAGGCATCTACGACCACCTGGAAAAAGTCAGCGCCGGGGTGTTGAAGCAAGACGTGGACGACAAGTCCGCGGGCGCGGCGCTGACGGCGATTGCGCGCCAGGAGGACTTGAACGGCCGCATCCGCCGCAACGTCATGGACACGCGGCGCGCGGTCAGCTTCATGATGCGCAGCCGCATGCTCAACGCCGAACAGTTCGAAGAAGCGCGGCAGATCCTGCGCGACATCGACTCGCTCGATTCGCACACCGCCTTCCTCTTCGACAAGATCAACTTCTTGCTCGATGCGACGGTCGGCTTCGTCAACATCAACCAGAACAAGATCATCAAGATCTTCTCGGTGGCCAGCGTCGGCCTGCTGCCGCCGACGCTGATCGCCAGCATCTACGGCATGAATTTCAAGGCGATGCCGGAAATCGATTGGGCGCTCGGTTATCCGTTTGCGCTGTTGTTGATGGTGGCGTCGGTCGCTGCACCGTTCATTTACTTCCGCCGCAAAGGGTGGCTGCGCTGAGCTGAGCAATCCGTCGCAGTAACCAATCGCTGCTGAGTTCGCCGTCGTGCACAACGCACGACACGGTGGGCAGGCCGATTGCGAGACTGCGGCGCATGAACACACCCACCCGTTTCTCCCTCGTTGCCGCGCTGGCCTTGGCCGGCGTGTTCGCTGCTCCGGCGGCCTTTGCGCAGTTCGCGCAGGCGCCCTCGGCGCAAAAACCGAAGGCGCACGCCGCCTCGGCCGCGGCCTCTGCCAAGGACTACAAGAAGGACGGCGCCAAGCACCTCTACGCCGCCTACGCCAAGCAGATCCACAAGGGCAAGATGCCGCCGCTGCTGTACGGCATTGCCATCATCGAAACCACGATCGGCCCGCAGGGCGAGGTGCAGGACGTGCGCGTCGTGCGCCAGCCGGCCGCCGCGGAAGTCACGCCGTGGGCGGTCAATATGATCAAGGCCGCCGCACCGTTCCCGGCGCCGGCGAAGATGGGCTCGGTGACCTACTCGGACATCTGGCTTGTGGCCAAGAACGGCCGCTTCCAGCTCGACACGCTGACGGAAGGTCAGCGCTGATCGCACACCGATCGGACTGAAAAGAGCCCGCAGCGCGGGCTCTTTTTCTTTCAGCCATTCACTCTGCGACTCAGCCAGTTCACAGTCCGGTGGAGCGTCTGATCGCCGCGAAGTACAGGCCGTCGGATAGAAGCTGCATGGCCTTCAGCCAGAGCGTGAAGCGCTTCGGAAAGTGGATTTCGAAGTCGCCCGCAGCCCAGCCCTTGAGGATCTGCGTGGCTGCTTCGGCCGGCGTGATCAGCGCCGGCATGGCGAAGGTGTTGCCTGCCGTCAGCGGCGTCTCGACGAAGCCCGGGTTGATGACCGAGACGCCGATGCCCTTGGGCTGCAGGTCGAGGTACAGGATCTCGCCGAGGTTGATCAACGCTGCCTTCGTCGGCCCATAGGCCAGCGCGTTCGGCAGCCCGCGGTAGCCGGCGACGCTGGCCACCAGGCTCACATGCGCGTTCTGCTTTGCCGCAGCCTGACGCAGCAGATGCGGCAGCACGGCGTCCAACACGATGTAGGCGCCGGTGACGTTGATCTGCTGGTGCTTCTGCATCTCCTCCAGGTCATACGCCGTGGCGCGCTGGGCCTTGTAGTGGCCGGCGCAGTACATCATCAGGTCGATGCGGCCGTGCTTGTCGATGATCGTTCGCGCCGCCGCGTGCACCGCCTCGCGGTCGGTGGCGTCGATCGGCAAGGCTTGACCGCGAGAGTGCGCTTGCGCGAACTCCTGCAATGAGGCCGCGTTGCGCGCCGAGACGATGACCGTCGCTCCGGCCGCATGCAACTGCTCGGCGGTGGCGCGGCCGATGCCGGTCGATGCGCCGACGAGCCAGCAGACCTGGCCGTTCCAGTCGGTGATGCGCGGGTTCAAAGGCATGCCGGCTTTCAGGGTTTCGTGAACGCGAGCGTGACTTCGCCGAGGTAGATGCCGAACTTGCTCATCGCCGCCTTGTTGAGCATGACGCGCTCGTCCATCAAATACATCCAGTCGTCGAACTGCACGTTGACGATGCGCTCATCGACCTTCAGCGCCAGCGTGTAGCGCCAGTTCAGCGCGTTGCCCGCGGCCACACCCGCAGCCTCGCCGACGACGTCGTCGGCGCGGCCACTGTAGCGGCCGTTGCCGAGGTCGGTCAGGCGCCAGACGCGCTTCTCCTTCTTGCCGTCGCTGTAGGTGAAGTCTTCGTCGAGCGTGCCCTGGTCGCCGCTCCAGGTGCAGTTCATCTTCACGGTGAAACGGCGCACCACCTTGCCCGAACGGTCTGTGAACAGCCCGTGCGCCGTCAGCGGGCCGTTGAAGTAGCGGCGCAGGTCGAGCCTGGGCGATTCGCTGGCGTAATCGGCCGGCGTCGGTGCGCTGGCGCAGGCGCCGAGGGCGAGAGCGGTGGCCCCGAGGAGCAACGTGCGGCGGCGAGAGGCAAAGGTCGTCATCAGGGTGTCCCCGGTTCGGCGTGCGGCGAGCGCATCCACAACTGCCACAGCAAGGCCGCAGCCAACAACTTGAGGGCACAGGGCAGCAGGCAATAGGCCAAGGTCAGCGCCGACAACGCGGCGTCGTCGCGTGCGCCGGGCGCGTAGCCAAGCGCAGCCAGCAGCGGCAGCGCCACGCCCGCAGCCAGCGCCAGGTTCAGCTTGATGGCGAAGTTCCACCAGCCGAAGTAGGCGCCTTCGCTGCGGCCGCTGTGGCCGGCGCGCTGAATCACGCCGGCCAGCAGCGCGCTCGGCAGCGCCAGATCCGCGCCGAGCGCCAGGCCGCTGGCGATGCAGACCGCAAGGTAGCCGTAGAGGCTGCCGCTGCCCAGCATCGCAGCCCAGACGAACGCGGCGATGGCCAGCAGCATGCCCGCGAGCCACAGCCGCGCCAGGCCGAAACGCGGTACCGCGCGCACCCACAGGGGCATCGACAGCGCGCCGGCAGCGAAGTAGCTGAACAGGAACAGCGGCTCGTAGCTGCCGAGCGCGAGCTTGTCGCGGATGAAGAACAGCACCAGCGTCGCCGGCACGGCGCTGGCGATGCCGTTGACGACGAAGACGGCGATCAGGCGGCGGAAGGCAGCGTTGCTCCACGGCGAGACCTCTGGCGTTGACGCGGCATCCGCCGGCAAGGTCAGGGGCCGCGGCGCTGACACCAACCACGTCAGGCCCACTGCCAACGCGACGGCAAACACGGCGCTCGTCACGCTCAGACCGGCCACCGACGGCAACACGCTGGCCGTCAGCACGCCGACCAGCGCCAGGCCTTCGCGCCAGGCCACCACGCGCGTGCGTTGCGCCGCGTCGCCGCCGAGGCGGGCGCCCCACGACTGGTGCACGACGCTGAGCACGCTGTAGGCGAGGTAGGTGAGCGCAAGGAAGACGCCGCACCAGGCAAGCAGCGCGCCGCTGCCGGTCACGGCGGGGAAGAACAGGGCGTGAAAGCCAAGGGCGGCGAACAGCGCCGCGACGGCCGCGATCATCAGCACGCGGCGCAGCGAGTGCGCAAACCAGCGGTCGGCCCAGCGGCCGATCAGCGGGTCGGCCACGGCGTCGAGCAGCCTGGCGCCGAGCAGCAGCGCGCCGAGCGCGGCCAAGGGCACGCCGAACGTCGAGGCGTAGTGATTCGGCAGCACAACGTACAGCGGCAGCGCGACAAAAGCCAGCGGCAGGCCGAGCGCGCCGTAAGCCAGGCCATCACGGGCGCCGATCGGCGCTGGCCCGGGTGGACGCACCTTCGCGTCGTTGGCGGCGGAGTCGCGGCGCGACGCGCTGGCCGTGATCACGGCGTCGTGCCCAGCAGCGCCGCGCGCAGCGCCGGCTGCGACGTGCGCGGCGACAGCCAGACGCCGAAGAACAGTTGCGCGAACTGCGCGTCGCGCACCTCGGCCGTGGCTTTGCCGTTGACGAAAAACGCCGCGCCGACACCCGGCCGGTGCACGCCGGTGATGCGGTCGCCGGCGGTCACGTCGGGGAAGGCCTGCTTCATCGCGCCCAGCCAGCGCTGGGCGTCGGCCGGGCTGAAATCGCCGACGCGCTTCATCTCGTCGAGCGAGCGATCGGCGATCGCGCTGCCGGCGAGCTTTCTCGCGTATCGCATCTCGAGCGCCAGCGCGGTGCCGAGCGGATCGCCCGGCAGCACCGGCGCCAGCGACCACAGCGCCGCGTCGTAGATGTGCAGGCCGAAATAGCGCAAGCGTCCCTGGCCTTGCAGCACCGCACCGGGCAGCGCAGCGCTGACTTCCATCGGCGGCGCCGTGGCAGTTGTCGCCCACGTTGCCGCAGGCGCTGCCAGCACGGCGGCCAGGAGGGCGCGGCGCGACAGGCCGCTATGCACGGCGCAGCGTGAATTGCATGACATCGGTGTTGCCGCCGGCAAAAGCCGCTTCGCAGTAGGCGAGATAGAACTCCCAGGTGCGCATGAAGCGCGTGTCGAAGCCGATCGCGCGCACGCGCCGTTCTTCGGCCAGGAAGCGCTCGCGCCAGCGGCGCAGGGTTTCTGCATAGTCGGCACCGAAGGCGAGTTCGTTGACCACCTCGAAGCCGGCCGCGCGCGCGGCCTTGCGGAACTCGGCGGGGCTCGGCAGCAGACCGCCGGGGAAGATGTACTGCTGGATGAAGTCGGTGCCGTGCACATAGCGCTCGAACAAGTCGTCGCGGATGGTGATCGACTGCAGGCAGGCGCGGCCGCCGGGCTTCAACGTGTTGCGCAGCGTGGCAAAGAAGCTGGGCCAGTACTCGCGGCCGACGGCTTCGAACATTTCGATCGAGGCCACGGCATCGAACGGCTCGTCGTCGAGGTCGCGCCAGTCCTGCAAGCGCAGATCGACGCGTTCGCTGGCGCGCGCCGCGGCGATGCGGCTCTGCGCCCAGGCCAGCTGCTCCGCCGAGAGCGTGACGCCGACCACCGTCGCGCCGCGTTCGGTGGCCGCCGCTTCGGCCAGCGCCCCCCAGCCGCAGCCGATTTCGAGCAGGCGCTGGCCGGGCTGCAAGCCGCACTCGTCGAGTGCGCGCCGCACCTTGGCGCGCTGCGCGTCGGCCAGGCTGCGCGTCGGGTTGCCGTTGAACCAGGCGGCCGAGTAGTTCATCGTCTCGTCGAGCCAGAGGCGATAAAACGGGTTGCCGAGGTCGTAGTGGGCGTGGATGTTCTTCTTGCTGCCGCGGCGCGAGTTGCGGTGCAGTAGGTGTTTGGCGCGGTACAGCAGCGAGCCCCACCACGAGCCGTAGATCACCGACTCGATGGCCTCGCGGTTGGCGATCAACAGGTGCAGCAGCGCCGGCAGGTCGGGCGTCTGCCAATCGCCGGCGATGTAGCTTTCGGCAAAGCCGATGTCGCCGGATTTCAGCGCCGCGGCGCAGACGTTCCAGTTGACGAGGCGGATCGCGGCGTGCGGTGCGCTCGCGTCGTGGGCGCCGAAATGCGCCGACGAGCCGTCAGGCAGTTGCACCTGCAGCCGGCCGATCGACAGGTGCGCGAGCACGCGGAAGACGGCGCGCGCGGCGGCGGGTGCGGACGAGGGCAGCGACAACGTCGCCGGCAGGGTCTGTGTCTGGGCAATCATCGAGCGACGGTGGGGTTGGATGTGGCGGCGGCATCGAGGCCGCGGGTCAACGCCTGGGCGGGCGCCTGCGGTTTGCGCACGAAGGGCACGCGCTTGGCCAACAGCCGCAGCGCCTGCCAGTGGATGCGCGCGATGACGAACAAGGTCATCAGCGGCTGGCCGAAGAAGGCGCGCCATTGACGCGCCGCGGTGGCCGGCGTCAACTCGCCGCTGACGCTGGTGATCAACAGCGGGCCTTGGGCATCGTCGTGCTCGACGCGGGCGACGATGCGGTCTTCGCTGCGCGCGAAGCGAAAGCGGTACTCGCCTTCGACGTGACAGAACGGTGAGACGTGCAGCATCTTCTTTGCGCGCAGCTCGCGGCCGAAGGCCACGTCGCCGCTGAGCAGATAGCAGTGCCGCTCGCCGAAGGTGTTGTTGACTTCGGCAACGATCGCCGCCAGCGAGCCATCGTGGCGATGGCAGTACCAGAAGCTCACCGGCTTGAAGACATAACCGAGCACGCGCGGGTAGGTCTGCAGCCAGACCTCGCCGTCGGCATCGGCGATGCCGGCCGCGGCGAGCTGCGCGTCGAGCCAGGCCAGGCAATCGGCGCGGCCGTCGCCGTGGTCGCGGTCGTGAAAGGCGATCAAGCCGAAGCGGTTGCGGGCCAGCGCGGCGTCGGGCTGCTCGCGCAATCGGCGCAGCGGCAGCAGCAGGAAGTACGTGCGGTAGTCGAAGCCGTGGCTGGCCGGCCGCAGGCGCAGGTGGCGCACGGTGCCGGTAGCGAGCAGCGTTGCGGTCATGCCGCTGCAGCAGACAGCGGCGGTGCGGTAGCCCACGACGCACGCAGACCTTCGGCCGCCGCCAGCCCCGACATCAGGCCGTCTTCGTGAAAGCCGTAGCGCGTCCAGGCGCCGCAGAACCAGACATGCGAGTGGCCCTGGATGCGCGACAGCATGCGCTGCGCCTGCATGGCGGCGCGGTCGAACACCGGGTGCGCGTAGGTCCACTCGCCGAGCACCAAGTCCTCGCGCACCGGACGCAGCGGGTTCATCGACACGACGACGGGTGTTTTCCAAGGCAGCGGTTGCAGACGGTTGATCAGGTAATGCAGGCACACGGCCGCGTCTTCGCGCGAGCGGTCCGCGGCCCGCTCGTAGTTCCATGCCGCCCAGGCGCGTCCGCGGCGCGGCAGCACAGACGCGTCGGTATGCAGCAGCACGCGGTTGGGCCGGTAGCGGATGGCGCCGAGCACCTGCTTCTCATCGGCGCTGGCGTCGGCCAGCAGAGCCAGCGACTGATCGGTGTGCGCGGCCAGCACGACGTCGTCGAAGCGCTCTTCAGCGCTGTCGGTCTGCACCAGCACGCCGTGCGGCAGGCGACGCACCGCGCGCACCGGCATGGCCAGGCGCTTGTCGGCGATCGGCGCCAGCATCTTTTCGACGTAGTGCTTCGAGCCGCCGCTCACCGTGTGCCACTGCGGCCGGTTCGTCAGCTGGAGCAGGCCGTGGTTGTGGCAGAAGCGGACCATCGTGCCGACAGGGAAGCGCAGCATCTGGTCGGTAGGACAGGACCAGATGCAGCCGATCATCGGCAGGAAATAGCCATCGCGGAAAGCAGCGCCGAAGCGGTGGCGGTCGAGGAATTCGCCGATCGGCTCGTCCGGTTCGCCGCCCCGCTGCGCCAGCGTCGTCGTCAGGCGATTGAAGCGCACGATGTCGGCCAGCATCGACCAGAAACGCGGCGAGACCATGTTGCCGCGCTGCGCGAAGACGCCGTTCAGGTCGCTGCCGCACCACTCCCATCCGCCGGCCGGCGATTGCACCGAGAACGACATCTCCGAGAGCGCCGTCTCGACGCCGAGCCGCGCGAACAGGGCGATCAGGCGCGGATAGGTGCGCTCGTTGAAGACCAGAAAGCCGGTGTCCACGCCATGCCGGATGCCTTCGAGGTTCACGTCCACGGTGTGCGCGTGGCCGCCGAACCAGCGCTCGCTCTCGAACAGCGTGACCCGCGCTTGACCAGCCAGCGCATGCGCCGCCGCCAAGCCGGCAATGCCGGAACCGACCACGGCCACCCGCCGCTGCATGGTTCAGCAGCCCGCCAAAAACAAAGGGCCACCGCCTGAAAAAGCGGTGGCCCTGGGTGTAAAGACTGCTGCGCGGCGCCCCTGAGCGAAGGAGGGAGGGAGGGAGGAGGAGGAGAAACGCTCTGGGATTGCAGCCAGACGAACTGGCAGGCTGCGCAGCATGGAAAACGCTACCTTCGCATGGAGCGGCTTTGTCGTGGAAGAGTTCCCAAACGAGGTTGCAACTGCGTGTGTCGAAAGCATGAATCTGAGCATTGAGTTGAACTTATGAGTTCAAAAATTTACCAACAAGTTCTATCGTTGTCACGGACTTTGTGCGGGCCGTGTATGACGAAAGGACGTTGTCGCAGGCCCCCGTCTGCCAATGTTTGTCTAAGTCAATACTGTGAAGTTCAACTATAGTATGTCCAGTGCAATCGGTGGTCAATCTTCAAGGTTCGACATGCAAGCGCCTTACTCCGCCAAGCCCATCACCCTCTCGATCGCTGCCGTCGAGCGCGACACGGGTCTGTCGAAAGACACCCTGCGTGTCTGGGAGCGTCGTTATGGCTTCCCGATGCCCGAACGCGACACGCTCGGCGAGCGCAGCTACCCCTTCGGCCAGGTCGAGCGGCTGCGAACGATCAAGCGCCTGCTCGACGCTGGACACCGGCCGGGCCGCGTGGTCTCGATGACGGCGGAAGACTTGGAGCGCCTGGCCTCGACGGTCGGCCTGCCGGCCGTGCCACGCACCTCGGCCGCGCCAGCGCCGGAGCCGACCGACCTCGGCGACTTCATACAGGCCATCAGCAGCAACGATGTCGATGATTTGCGCCGCTTGCTGGCGCGGGCGCTATCTCGCGTCGGGCTGGGCCACTTCGTGCTCGACGTGGTCGCGCCGCTGAACGTGCAGGTCGGCGAGAGCTGGATGCAGGGCCGCATCGAGGTCTTCCAGGAACATGTCTATACCGAGTCGGTTCAGGTGGTGCTGCGCAATGCGCTGCACCACCTACCGCCCGCAGGCGCTGGGCGGCCGCGGGTGCTGTTGGCCACCGTCACCGGCGAGCCGCATGGCCTGGGGCTGCTGATGGCCGAGGCGGTGCTGACGTTGGAAGGCTGCCGTTGCATCTCGCTGGGTGTGCAGACGCCGGTCTGGGACATCGTGCGCGCGGCGGTGGCGCACGACGTTGAAGTGGTGGCGCTCAGCTACACCGGCTGCACCAATCCGAACAGCGTCATCGACGGCCTGGTCGAGATGCGGTCCAAGTTGCCGCCGACGATCGAGTTGTGGGCCGGCGGCAGCGCTCCGGTGCTGCAGCGCCGCGCCATCGAGGGCCTGCGCGTCATGCCGGCGTTGCAGCAGGTCGCGCAGGCGCTTGCCGAATGGCATCAGCGCCACGCTGAGACAGCATAGACACTTCAAAGCCCCGTCCCTGCGGTCACTGCCTAGAATCGGTCCCTCACGAGAAGACCACGGATGGGACCACCATGCTCTACCCCGAACTTTTCAGGCAGCTCGAATCGGTGCGGTGGAACATGGAGCGCGACATTCCCTGGGCCGGTTTCGACGCTGCCCTGCTCAGCGAAGAGCAGGCGCAGACGGTGAAGATGAACGCCATCACCGAGTGGGCGGCGCTGCCGGCCACCGAGATGTTCCTGCGCGACAACCGCGAAGACAGCGACTTCTCGGCCTTCATGAGCGTCTGGTTCTTCGAAGAGCAGAAGCACTCTCTCGTGCTGATGGAATACCTGCGGCGATTCCGGCCGGACCTCGTGCCCACCGAAGCCGAGTTGCACGAGGTGCGCTTCGAGTTCGACCCGGCGCCGGCGCTGGAAACGCTGATGCTGCATTTCTGCGGCGAAATCCGTTTGAACCACTGGTACCGGCGCGCCGCCGAGTGGCACACCGAGCCGGTCATCAAGGCCATCTACGAAACGCTGGCCCGCGACGAAGCCCGCCACGGCGGCGCCTACCTGCGCTACATGAAGCGCGCGATGGGCCGTTTCGGCGACGAGGCGCGCGCTGCTTTCGCCAAGGTCGGCGTGCTGATGGCCAGTGCGCGCCGCACCGCGCAGGCGCTGCACCCGACCAACCTGCACGTCAACGAACGTTTATTCCCGCGCGACACGATCCAGAGCCGCGTGCCGAATCCGGAGTGGTTGGAGCATTGGCTGGACAAGCAGATTCAGTTCGACGCGGTCTGGGAGAACAAGGTCGTCGAGCGCATCCTGCACAACCTGTCGCTGCTGTTCGAACGCAGCTTTGTCAGCGTGCAGGAGCTGAACCGCTACCGCAAAGAGCTGCTGCGCGCGCTCGCGCCCGAGGCCGCGCCCGGTTCGGCGCCGGCCTGAGGCGGTTTCAGGCCTTGTAGCCGCTGGCCTGCGCCGACGCCAGCGTGCGCGCCTGATCGGCCTTGCGATCGGCATCGACGCGCTGCGCCGACGGCCGCTCGGCGATGCGCTTGCCGTACGCCTTCCAGTCGATGCCGTGACCGGCGACGAGGTCTTCCCCGTAAACGATCTTCGTCGCCATAGCCACCACCGGCAGGTGCACGTAGGCCGCACAGTCGGCAAGCGTGAACTGCTCGCCCGCTGCATAGGGTGCGAAGCGCGCCAGTTGCTTGTAGGCGGGGATGTTGCGGTCGAGCAGCTTGCGCACGCGCGCCTTGTGGGCGTCGCTCGATGGCGGCGCGCCGAAGAAGGCCTCGCCGTAGATCTCGCGTGCCACCAGCTCCAGGTGCAGCTCAAGGAACTGCGTCATCTCGCGCACCTTGGCCGCGGCCCATGGCTCAGCGGGTAGCAGCGCCGGCATCGGCGCCGATTGCTCGAGGTACTCGACGATGACCGCACTCTCGCACAGCGTGCCTTGCGTCGTTTTCAGGAACGGCACCTTGCCGATCGGCGACGCCGCGCGGGCCGCAGCGCCTTTGAGCAGCTCGAAGTTCAGCACTTCTTCCTCGAAGGGCAGGCCCTTTTCGAGCAGCACCAGCTTGACCTTGTTGTAGTAGTTCGACAGCGCAAAGCCACACAGCGTGATCGTCATCTTGGCTCCTTTTTGTGAAGTGCCGACAGCTTAAGCCCGGTTGACCAGCGCCAATCCGAGCACGACGGCGATCAGCGCCACCACCAGCCGCAGCGTCAGCGGCTCGCCGAGCAGCGTTACGCCCGCGGCCAGACCGAACACCGGCGTCAGCAGCACGAAGGCCGAGATGCGCGTCGCCGGGTAGTGGCGCATCAGCCAGAACCACGTCAGGTAGCTGGCGAAGGTGACGATCACCGTTTGAAACGTCAGCGAGCCGAGCGACAACAGGCTCCAGCGCGGCGGCCACGACTCGCCGGCCAGCGGCGCTGCCAGCGCCAGCAACGCCGCCGACACCGCGAGCTGGTAGAGCAGCGTCTTTTCGGCCGACGCGGTGGACAGCGGCGTCGCCCGTATAGCCAGCGTGGTCGCGCCCCAGAGCAACGCGGCGCCGACGCCGAGCGCATCGCCGAGCCATTGCCGCGGCGGCGCCGCGGCGCCCGGCGAGAACGCTTCGGCAAAGGCCCAGGCCACGCCGGCAAAGGCGGCGGCCAGACCGAGCCATTGCAACCTGCCGAGGCGCTCGCCGCGCGCGATCAACGGCATGCCCAGGGCGACGACGAACGGCGCCAGATAGATGAAGACCACCATGCGCGACGCGCTCGTGAACTGCAGGCCGATGAAGATGCAGGCGAACTCGCCGGCGAACAGCGCGCCGGCAAGCAAGCCGCCGCGCAGCGTGCCGTCGCGCTCGAACAGCGTCATGCCGCGCGCCTTGGCCCAGGCCAGCACGAGCAGCGCGGCGCCCGCCGAGCGCAGCGCGGCCTGCGTCAGGGGCGGCACTTCCGTCAGCGCCGCTTTGGCTGCGACCTGGTTCAGACCCCATAGCGCGCAACAGGTGATGAGCAGACCGACGGCCAGCACGTCGAGGCGCTCGCGGCGAGCGGCGCTCTGCGTCACGAGCGCGCTTTCGTTGCAGCGTCGCCGAGCGCGGCGCAGACGAGGCCGGCGATCGCGCCGGTGGCGTGGGCCAGCGGCGCGACGGCAAAGTCCCATCCCGCCATCTGCTGCGTCGGCGCGCCCCAAGGCTTTTCCAACAGCAGCTTGATGGCCAAGCCCGCCATCACCGCGACGCCGATGGCGCGCCGCGTGCCGGTGTCATGGCGCAGCAAGTGCCACGCGGCGATCGCCACGCCGGCGTGCAGCACGCCCGACAAGCCGCCGTAACTCGTCAACGCCGGTTGCAGCGCCAGCGCGGCATGCGATAGCGGCCAAGCGACAAGCCACGCCAGCGCAGCGCGCAGCGGCACGCGCGCGGCAACACCGAACGCAGCAACGACCGCACAGCCGACCAGGTTCGCGCCGAGGTGCCACGGCGTCCAATGCACGAAGGCGGCGCTCCACACGCGCCAGGGCTGATCGAGCGCGCGCGCTGGCTGCCAAGACAGCGCCTCACGCGGCGCCGTCCAGAGCTCGATCGCCGCTGCCGCCAGCAGCAGCGTCATCACCAGCCAGCAGCGTGCGCCGCGCGTCACGCAGCCGTCTCGCAGAACACCGCGTGCCACAGCGCGAGCACGGCGTCGCGCTGCGTCGCCAGTTCGGCGGCGGGGAACTGCGTCGGCTGTTCGTCCAGGCGTGCGCGGTGCTGGGCGCGGCGAAGCTCGCGGTAAGCGTCGGCGGCGGCCACGCCGACGCCGCGCGGCAGCAGCCCTGCGCTTTCCGCGCGCTGCAAGAGCGCGATGTTGCCGACGTTGTCGAGCAATCCGGGGTGGGCCGACGAATGCGCGAGCACCAGGTACTGCACCGTGAACTCGGCGTCCATCATGCCGCCGGCGCTGTGCTTCGCGTCGAACAGGCCGGCCTTGACCGGCCGCGCGGCACGCACCTTGTTGCGCATCGCCAGCACCTCGGTGCGCAGCGCGGCGGCGTCGCGCGGCGCCGCCAACACCTCCTTGCGCACGGCCTCGATGCGTGCCGCCAAGGCCGGCGGCCCGGCGCAGCAGCGGGCGCGCGTCAGCGCCTGGTGCTCCCAGGTCCACGCGGTGTTGCTGCCGCGTCCGCGCTGGTACTGCTCGAACGAATTGATCGATGTCACGAGCAGCCCCGAGTTGCCGTTGGGCCGCAGCGCGGTGTCGATGTCGAACAGCTCGCCGCCGGCCGTGCGCACGGTCAGCCAGGTGATCAGCCGGCGCACGAAGGCGCTATAAACGACGAAGGCACGGTCGGTGTCGACCTCGTCCTGGTCGTCGAAAACGAAGACGACATCGAGGTCGCTGCCGTAGCCGAGCTCCTTGCCGCCGAGCTTGCCGTAGGCCACGATCGCAAACTGCGGCACGTCGCGGTGGCGCTGCTTCAAGTGCATCCAGGCCCAGCGCAAGGTGCATTCGAGCACCGCGTCGGCCAGCGCCGACAGGTCGTCGGCCACTTGCTCGACCGTCAGGCGGCCCTCGACATCGCGCACCAGCGTGCGAAAGACTTCGGCGTGGTGCGCACGGCGCAAGGTGTCGAGCAGCGCTTCTTCGCCGGCCTCGCCGGAGCGCTCCCAGGCCGCGTGGCGGTCGTCGAGTTCGGCGGCCAGCTCAGCCCGGTCGAAGCGCCCGGCGACCATGCGCGAATCGGCCAGCTCGTCGATCACGCCCGGGTGCTGCATCAGGTAGCGCATCGGCCAGCGCGCCAGGCCGAGCAGGCGCAGCAGGCGCTGCTGCACTTCGGGCCGCTCGACGAGTAGCGCCAGGTAACTCTCGCGCTTCAACAGCGGCTCGATCCAGTCGATGAAACGCAGCGCGGCGTCCTCGCTGCACAGGCCCTGCGCGACGCTCTCCGCGGCGCGCTTGACCAGGCGCGCCAGGCGCTGTTTGCTGGCATCGCGCAGCGTCTGCACGCGCGGGCTGGCGGCCCAACGTTTGGTGCGATCGGCCAGCGCCGGCGGCAGGTGTTCGAGGAAGTCGTCGCTGTCGATCGCCTGCGGCCCCGGCCCGCAGGCCTTGCAGTCGCCGTTGTCGGCGCTGCCAGCGACGCCGCGGCCTTCGTGCAGCAGCGCGTCGAACTCCATCGCCACGACCTCGCGCACGGCGCCCAGCAGGTCGAGCAACTCGCAGGTATCGGCATTGCACGACAGCCCCATCGAGCGTGCCAGCCAGAGCAAGTCGTCGTCGCCGGCCGGCAGCAGATGCGTCTGCTGATCGTCGAGGTACTGAATACGGTGCTCGATGCGGCGCAGGAACGTGTAGCCGTCGGCCAGGCGCTCCGCAGCGGCCGGCTTCATCAGGCCGCGCGCGGCCAGGCGTTGCAGCGCCTTCAACGTCGAGCGCGTGCGGATTTCGGGGAACTGGCCGCCGCGCACGACGAGCAACAACTGGACGATGAACTCGATCTCGCGGATGCCGCCGCGCGACAGCTTGACGTTGTTGCTGCGCTCGGGCCGCCCGGCGGCGCGGCGCTGGGCTTCTTCGCGGATCTTGCCGTGCAATTGGCGCAGGCCTTCGAAGACGCCGTAGTCGAGGTAGCGCCGATAGACGAACGGCGAGACCAGCGCGCGCAGCGCCAGCGCACGCCCGCTCGTCACCGCCGCGCGCGGCGCGACGACGCGGCTCTTTAGCCATGCAAAGCGTTCCCACTCGCGGCCCTGTGTCTGCAAATACTCTTCGAGCATCGCCAGACTGACGACGGGCGGGCCCGAGTTGCCGTTGGGCCGCAGCGCCAGATCGACGCGAAAGACGAAGCCGTCGTCGGTGACGTCGCCGATCAGCGCATAGAGCTGGCGCGCGACCTTGGAAAAGAATTCATGTGCCGACGTGCTCTCGGCGCCATCGGTCTGGCCATCGTCTTCGTACACGTACACGAGATCAATGTCCGACGACACATTCAACTCGCGCGCGCCGAGCTTGCCCATGCCGACGATCCAGAACTCGATCGGCGCGCCGGCCGCAGTGCGCGGCTGACCGTGGCGCGCGGCCGTGTCGTGCAGCGCTTGCGCCAGCGCGGCTTCGAGGGCCGCCTCGGCCAGCCAGGTCATCGCCGCCGTCACCGCCGCCAGCGGTGCCTGCTGTTCGACATCCATCGTCGCCAGCCGCTCGATGACGAGGTGGCGGGCGATGCGCAGCGCCGCCGGCAGCGCATGGCCGCGCTCGGCGAGCGTCTGCATCAAGCCGGCGATCGATGCCGCATCCGGCGCGCCCGGCGCCAGCAGCACCAGCAACTCGCCGTAACGCCGGCGCACGCGCTGCACGAAGCGGCTGTGCTCGGCGCGGGCCAGCGGCAACGCGGTGGCGCTCTCCATCGTCACGTCTTGCTACGTCCTGGCCGCACGGTAAGCCTGTGCTAGATTGCCTGCCGCCTGTCCTCGCAGAGGGCCGGCCAGGCGTTGCAAGACCTCGTTGCGTTGCACGCGCTGCGCGCGCTGCCCAGACCCCACCGCCTGCTGCTTCATCTTCGTGTCCTCCACCGACCCCGCCCCCGACGCCTCGGCGCCGCGCTCCGAGCGCCGCCGCCATCGCGGCTGGCGTGTGGCGTGGCGCGTTGCCTTTGCAACCTTGTTCGCGGCGTGGAGCTTATTGCTGCTGGCATGGCTGACTTTGCAGTGGGGCATTGTGCCGCGCGTCGGCCAGTGGAAGCCGCAGATCGAGCAGCGCGCCAGCGAGGCGCTCGGCGTGCCGGTGACCATCGGCGCGATCCGCGTGCAATCGAGGGGCTGGATGCCGTTGATCGAGCTCGACGACGTGGTGCTGGCGCCGCGCAGTGGCGCGACCGAGTCGGCCGCGGCAGCAGCGTTGCGCTTGCCGAAGGTCAGCGCCACGCTGTCGGCGCGCTCGCTGCTCGGCTGGCAACTGCGTTTCGAGCAACTGCATGTCGATGGCGCCGCGCTCGAAGTGCGGCGCGACCCTGCGGGGCGCCTCTTCGTCGCCGGCATCGAGTTGCGCGCCGGGCCCACCGAAGACGGCAGCGCCGGCACCGACTGGCTGTTGGCGCAACACGAGATCGCGGTGCGCAACGGCCGCCTGCGCTGGATCGACGAGCAGCGCGCGGCGCCGCCGCTCGAGTTGTCGGCCGTGGACCTGGTGCTGCGCAACGGCCTGGCCGGCCACGAGATGCGCCTGGACGCCACGCCGCCGCCGCAGGTCGGCCGGCGCTTCACGCTGCAAGGCGAATTTCGCCAACCGCTGCTGGCGCAGCGCAGCGACTGGCGGCGGTGGAGCGGGACTGCGTTCGCCGAGCTGCCGCAGGCCGACGCGGCGGCGCTGCGGCCGTGGCTGCCGGCATTGCCGGTCGAAGTGCCGCAGGGCGAAGGCGCGTTGCGGGCCTGGGTCGAGGTGGCCGCAGGCGAGGTCAAATCGGTGCAAGCCGATCTGGCGTTGCGCCAGGTGCGCTTGCGCTTTCCCGGACGCACCGCGCAGGCTTTGCCGCTCGAGCGTTTGCAGGGCCGCGTCAGCGCGGCGCGCGACGGGCGCACGCTGCGCTTTGCCGCCGAGCAACTGAGCTTTGCCAGCGGCAGCATCGATTGGCCCGCCACGCGCTGGAACTTGGCGCTGCGCGAGCGCGCCGGCGACGCCGAGCCTGCGGCCGGCGCTGCGTCGTCGGCTGCCGCGCCGTCGTTCGACGGCGGCGAGTTCACGGCCGACCGGCTCGACATCGGCGCTCTGGCCACACTCGCGGCGCAACTGCCGCTCGGCGAAGCCGTCAAGCAACTGCTCGCCGAGCTGGCGCCGAGCGGCCAGATCAACAACTTCGCCGCGCGCTGGGACGGGCCGCTCGACGCGCCACGCACCTACACCTTGAAGACGCAGGCCAGCGCGTTGTCGATCGCGGCCAAGGCGGCGGCAGACGCCAACGGCCTCGGCCGGCCCGGCTGGCGCAACGCCACGGCGGACATCGAAGCCAGCGAGAAGGGAGGCCGCGCGCAGCTCGCGCTGAATAAAGGCGCGCTGATCTTCCCCGGGCTGTTCGAGCGCCCCGAGGTCGCGTTCGACAGCTTCGGCACGAAGCTGTCGTGGCGCCTCACGCCGCAAGCCGCAGGCGAGCCATCGGCAATCGACGTCACCGCCACCGACACCCAGTTCGCCAACGCCGATGCCCAGGGCCAACTCGCCAAGGCGGCTTGGCGCAGCGGCCCCGGCGCCGGGTTCGCGCGCGGCGGGCGCTTCCCGGGCCAGCTCGACCTGTCGGCGCAACTCTCGCGCGGTCGTGCTGCCGCGGTGGCGCGCTACCTGCCGCTGGGACTGCCCGAGGGCGCGCGGCGTTACGTCGAGCGCGCCGTGCGCGAGGGCCGTGTGGCCAGCGCAACGATCGCCGTCAAGGGCGACCTGTTCGACTTTCCGTTCGTGCCCTACACGCTGCCCGGCACGACGCAGCCGGTCGTGCCCGGCGGCGACTTCCGCGTCGTCGCGCGCGCCGATGACGTCGAACTGGCGTATGTGCCGGGCGCAGAAGGCGAGGCGGCGCCGTGGCCGGCGTTCTCGCGCGTCGCCGGTGAGCTCGTCATCGACCGCAACACGCTCGACATCCGCAACGCGCAGGGGCGCTTGTGGGGTGTCGAGCTGTCCAAAGTCAACGCCAGCATCCGCGAGCTGCGCAAGCCGGTGTTGAAGCTCGACGGCGAGGCCCGTGGCCCGGCGGCCGATCTGCTGCGCTACGTCAACAGCTCGCCTGTCGGCGGCTGGACGGGCAACGCGTTGCGCGGCGCCACGGCCAGCGGCGCTGCGGAATTGAAGCTCGCGCTCGAACTGCCGATCGCCGAGTTGGAGCGCAGCACGGTGCAAGGCACGGTGCTGCTGGCCGGCAACGACGTGCGCCTGACGCGTGAGACGCCGTTGCTGGCGGCGGCCAAGGCGCGCATCAGCTTCAGCCAGAAAGGATTTGCCGTGGCCGGCGCGACGGCGCGCGTGATGGGCGGCGAGGCCGCGTTCGACGGCGGCACGCAGCAAGACGGCGGTCTGCGCTTCAACGGCCAAGGTGTGGCCACGGCCGAAGCGCTGCGCGGCGCCCCCGAGCTCGGCGCGCTGTCGCGGCTGGCAGCGTCGGCGTCGGGGCAGACGCCGTACCGATTGACGCTCGGCTTCGTGCGCGGGCGCAGCGAGTTCACGCTGACCAGCCCGCTCACCGGGCTGGCGCTCGACCTGCCGGCGCCGCTGAAGAAGGCGGCCGAGACCGCGTGGCCGCTGCGTGTGGAGACGCGCATCGCCGCCGACGGCCCCCTGCGCGACAACCTGCGCGTCGAGCTGGGGGATGTTCAGGGGCCTGTGCAGACGCATCTGCTGTCGGCGCATTACCAGCGCGACCTGTCGCGTGACGATGGCGTGCCGGTGGTGATGCGTGGCGCGATCGGCGTGCTGGAGGCCGCGCCGCCGTTGCCTGAGCGCGGCGTGCAGGCGGTGCTGGCGCTGGGTGCCGTCGATGGCGATGCCTGGGACGCTGTGCTCGACCACGCGCCGGCGCCGGGCGCCGTCGCCGGTCGCGCGGTTCGCGCCGCCGGCGACGGCGGCAGCTACGTGCCGCACGTGGTGGCGCTGCGTGCGCAGTCCATCGTCTCCGGGGGCCGCCGCTTGAACAACCTCGTGCTCGGCGTCAGCCAGGACGCGGCCGACGGCACCTGGCGCGGCAACATCGACGCCGAACAACTGGCCGGCTATGTCGAGTACCGCGCCGGCGCGGCGCAGCCGGGCCGCGTCTATGCGCGGCTGTCGCGTCTGGCGCTGCCGCCCGCCGAAGCCCATAGCGTCGAGACGCTGCTCGCCGAAGCACCGGCCACCGTGCCGGCGCTCGACATCGTCATCGACAACTTCGAATTGCGCGGCAAGAAACTCGGCCGCGTCGAGTTGGAAGGCGCGGGCCGCGGTGCGCGCGAGTGGCGCTTGAACAAGCTGGCGCTGACCAACCCGGATGCGCACTTGACCGGCAGCGGGCAATGGCAGGCCGGTGCGTCGCCGCGCATGGTGATGGACTTCAAGCTCGACCTCGCCGACAGCGGCGCCTTCATGGAGCGCCTGGGCTTTGCCGGCACGCTGCGCGGCGGCAAGGGCCGCGTCGGCGGCCAGGTGTCGTGGGCCGGCTCGCCGCTGGCGTTTCACCTGCCCAGCCTCGACGGCAAGCTCAACATCGCGCTCGACAACGGCCAGTTCCTGAAGGCCGGGCCGGGCGCGGCGCGGTTGTTCTCGGTGCTCAGCCTGCAGTCGCTGCCGCGCCGGCTGGCGCTCGATTTCCGCGACGTCTTTCAGGAAGGCTTCGCCTTCGACAACGTCACCGGCGAGGTCACGATCGAAGACGGCGTCGCAGCAACGCGCAACCTGCGCCTGCGCGGCGTGCAGGCCGCCGTGCTGATGGAAGGCAGCGCCGATCTGCAGCGCGAAACGCAGGACCTGCGCGTCATCGTCGTGCCCGAGATCAATGCCGGCACGGCGTCGCTGGCCTACGCGGTGATCAACCCGGCCATCGGCCTGGGCAGCTTCGTCGCCCAACTGTTCCTGCGCAAGCCGCTGATGGCCGCCAGCACGCGCGAGTTCACGGTGCAAGGCTCGTGGGCCGAGCCGAAGGTCGAGCGCGTTGAGCGCAAGCTGGGCGAGCCGCTGCCGGACTTCGATCCACCCGCGGCGGCTGCGTCGCCCGCATCGGCTCCGAAAGCGCCGTCGTGAAAGGCTCGCGATGAAGATCGCCGCACTGCAGACCGTCTCCACGCCCGATGTCGATCGCAATCTCGAGGCCGCGGCGCGACTGATCGCGCAGGCTGCAGGCGAAGGCGCGCGGCTCGTGTCGCTGCCCGAGTACTTTTGCCTGATGGGGCAGCGCGACAGCGACAAGCTCGCCCATGCCGAAGCGGCGGGCGATGGGCCGATCCAGTCGTTCCTGTCGCAGCAGGCCAAGCAGCACGGCCTGTGGCTGATCGGTGGCACGCTGCCGCTGCGCGCTGCCACGCCGGAGCGCGCTCGCAACGCCTGCTGCGTCTATGCACCCGATGGCACGTTGGCGGCGCGCTACGACAAGATCCACCTCTTCCGCTTCGAGACCGAACGCGAGAGCTATGACGAGGCGCGTGTGCTCGAAGCCGGCGGCCAGCCGGTGGCGGTGCAGGCGGGCGGTCTGCGTGTCGGCTTGTCGATCTGCTACGACCTGCGCTTTCCCGAGCTGTACCGCGCGCTGTGCACGCCGCCGTGCGACCTGCTGTGCGTGCCGTCTGCCTTCACCTACACGACGGGGCGCGCGCATTGGGAGCTGCTGCTGCGCGCGCGCGCCGTCGAGAACCAGTGCTACGTGCTCGCCGCGGCGCAAGGCGGCACGCACGAGAACGGCCGCCGCACCTGGGGCCACAGCATGGTCGTCGATCCGTGGGGCGAGGTGCTCTCGGTGCGGCCCGAAGGCGAGGGCGTGGTGATCGCCGAGATCGATGCCGTGAAGTTGGCCGCGGTGCGCCGGCAGTTGCCGGCGTTGCAGCACCGGCGGCTGTAGCTACTTCGATCGCGACGACTGCATCTGGATCAAGGCACGCAGTTGGCCTTGCAGGCCGGCGATGTCTTTCTGCTGCTCGACCATAACCTTGCGCATGTCGGCCAGCTGGCTCGTCAGGTCAGAGACTCGTTCCCGAACCGCGCCGATGCCCGACAAGCGGTCGAGGATGTCCGCAAGGATGCTCACTTCGACGCCGCGCGCAGCTTGGTCATCTCGGCCATGAAGCTGCGATGCGATTTCGCGTTCGCGTCGAGCGCCTTGACCATCGCCTTCAGATCGACCTCGGCCTGGCGCGTGGCGGCGTCGAGCTGGTGCAGCTCGCTGGTGTTGACGCCCAGCAGCAGCGCATCGACCGCTTCGCGCATCAAGTCGGACGACTTGCGGCCGGTGGCCTTGGCCTTGGCGGCCAGGGCCTTCTTCTGCTGGCTTTCGAGATAGACCTGGGTCAGGACGAGCGACATGGTGGCGCCTCGGCAAACTGGGGTACACCAATATATATCAACATGCGGTTCATCGGCGGCCGAACATCATCTGCCGCGCCAGTGAGTCTTTCACCCACGGCAGCCTGTTCAGCACCGCCAAGCCGACGCCGCGCAGCGTGTCCAGGCCCGGCGCGTTCCAGGTGAAGCTGCGGGCGAGAAAGTCGGTGGTGGCGATCAGCGCCCAGCGGTCGGGCGCGCGCTGCCAAGCCACGCGCGACAAGGCGGCGTCGAGCGTCGGCGAGGTGCGGCTGCGATCGCTGGCGTCGCGCAGCGCGCTGGCCAGCGCGAAGGCGTCGCGCAGGCCGAGGTTCAGGCCCTGGCCGGCAACAGGGTGCAGCGTTTGCGCGGCGTTGCCGATGCGCACCTGGCGGCCGCGCACGAGGCTGCGCTCGGCCGACAGGCCGAGCGGAAAACACTTCAAGGGCGACACGGCAGTGATGTGACCGACGCCGGACTCGAAGACGGTGTTGAGCACGGCGACGCGCTGCGCGTCGTCGAGATCGCGCACCGGGTCGTCGTGGCGCGGCACGCACCAGACGAGCGCCGAGGTCTTGCCGCCATGCAGCGGCAGCAATGCCGCCGGGCCGTGGCGCGTGAAACGCTCGACGGCCAGGCCGGGGCGGCCGCCGTCGAGCGATACGGTGCCGACCCAGGCGTCCTGGTGATAGTCGCTGCGCAGATCGACCAGCGCTTTCTGGTCGCCGAAGACGCCACCTTCGGCGACGACGGCGACGTCGAACGCCTCGGCCACGCCGGCATCGACTTCGACACCCCCAACCAGATCCTTGAGTGCATGCACCGGTGTGCCGAAGCGGCTCGCGAGGCGCGCCGGTTCGCGCGCCGCCACGGCTTCCCAGGCGCGCTGCATCGGCGCCACCAGCGCGCCGTAACTCAGCACCGCGCCGAGCATCGGCACGGCCAGGTCGATCGCCGACAGCCGCACCTGCGGCGCGCCGAGCCAGCCGGGCACGGCGAGCACCGGCGACTGCTGCGACACCCAGACCTCGCGGATCGGCTCGGCGTGAGTGCCGTCCCAGGCCTCGAGGCGTTGCAGCAACTGGATGCTGCCGAGCGACAGCGCCAGCGTGCGCGGATCGGCCGCGACATCGCGATCCGCCGGACGCGCATCGAACAGCGTGACCTGTGCGCCGGGCAACTGGCGCGCCGCGAGCAATGCCAGCGCCAAGCCGACGGGGCCGGCGCCGATGACCGCTATGCGAAGTGTGTTCATGGCTGCAGCCATCGTAGTCGCACGGGGCCATGCACTAGAATCGCGCGCTCTTTTCGGCACAGCGGCCACATGGGCAAACCCGTGTCGGAGCTGCCCTTGTAAATGTGCCGCCGCGGTCGCAACTGCCGCACCACACGCTGACTCTCGAGGATCGATCCGTGTTCATCTCCACCGCCTACGCCCAAACCGCGCCCGCCCCTGCCGCGGGCGGCACCGAATCCACGCTCATCACGCTGGCGCCGCTGGTGCTGATGTTCGTCGTGCTGTACTTCATCATGATCCGCCCGCAGATGAAGCGGCAGAAAGAGCACAAGGCGATGATCGAGGCGCTGGCCAAGGGCGACGAGGTCGTCACTGCCGGCGGCCTGCTCGGCAAGGTCAGCAAGCTCGGCGAGTCGTATGTTTCCATCGAGGCCGGCAACGGCGAGTTGATGGTGCAGCGCACGGCGATCGTGCAGGTGCTGCCCAAAGGCACGATCAAGTAAGCCGACTGCAACGTGAACCGATACCCCTGGTGGAAGTACGCGATCATCCTGGTCGCGCTCGTCGTCGGTGCGCTGTACACGGCGCCGAACTTTTTCGGCGAATCGCCTGCCGTGCAGGTCTCGTCGGCCAAGGCGACGGTGAAGGTCGATCAGGCGCTGGTCGGCCGGGTGCAGGACGCGTTGAAGGCGGCCAGCGTCAACGCCGATTTCGTCGCCCTCGAAGGCGCCTCCGTGCGGGCGCGTTTTGCCGACACTGACACGCAACTCAAGGCCCGTGACGCGATCGGCAAGGCGCTGATCGCCGACCCCAACGACGCGCCGTACATCGTCGCGCTGAACCTGGTGTCGCGCTCGCCGAAGTGGATGGCCAGTCTGCGCGCGCTGCCGATGTACCTCGGCCTCGATCTGCGCGGCGGCGTGCACTTCCTGATGCAGGTCGATATGAAGGCGGCGCTGACCAAGCGCGCCGAAGCCTTGTCCGGCGATGCGCGCGCGCTGCTGCGCGACAAGAGCATCCGCGCCGCCGTCACGCGCGACGGCAACAACGTCGAGGTGCGCGTGCGCGACCGCGCGGCGGCCGATGCGGCGGGCAACCAGTTGAAAGACAGCCTGCCCGATCTGGTCTGGGTCGAGTCCGCCGACGGCGACGGCTTCAAGCTCGTCGGCACGCTGAAGCCGGAAACCGGGCGCAGCATCCAGGACCAGGCGGTCAAGCAGAACATCACGACGCTGCACAACCGCGTCAACGAACTGGCGGTGTCGGAGCCGGTGATCCAGCAGCAGGGCATCGACCGCATCGTCGTGCAATTGCCGGGCGTGCAGGACACGGCCAAGGCCAAGGACATCATCGGCCGCACGGCCACACTCGAGATGCGCTTGGTCGATGACAGCGCCGAAGCCGGCGCGGCGGCGGTCGGCTCGGGCCCGGTGCCGTTCGGCACCGAACGTTTTGTCGAGCGCGGCGGGCGGGCGCTGATCCTGAAGCGCCAGGTCATCCTCACCGGCGACAACCTCACCGACGCCAAGGCCGGCATCGACACGCAGAACCAGGAGCCCAAGGTCGATCTGACGGTCGATGCCAAGGGCGCGCGCATCATGCGCGACGTGAGCCGCGAGAACGTCGGCAAGCGCATGGCGATCCTGCTGTTCGAAAAGGGCAAGGGCGAGGTCGTGACCGCGCCGGTGATCCGCAGCGAGCTCGGTGCGCGGTTTCAGATCTCCGGCAGCATGAACACGCAGGAAGCGAATGACACCGCGCTGTTGTTGCGCGCCGGCTCGCTCGCCGCGCCGATGGAGATCATCGAAGAGCGCACGATCGGGCCGAGCCTGGGCGCCGAGAACATCGACAAGGGCTTCAAGAGCGTGACCTACGGCTTTGCCGCGATAGCGGTCTTCATGTGCGCCTACTACCTGCTGTTCGGCGTCTTCTCGACGATCGCGCTCGCCTTCAACCTGGTGCTGCTGGTGGCGCTGCTGTCGATGCTGCAGGCCACGCTGACGCTGCCCGGCATCGCGGCGATCGCGCTGACGCTCGGCATGGCGATCGACGCCAACGTGCTGATCAACGAACGCGTGCGCGAGGAGTTGCGCTCGGGCGTCAGCGCGCAGATGGCGATCCAGACCGGCTACGAGCGCGCCTGGGGCACGATCCTCGACTCCAACATCACGACGCTGATCGCCGGACTGGCGCTGTTCGCTTTCGGCTCGGGGCCGGTGAAGGGTTTTGCCGTCGTGCACTGCCTGGGCATCCTGACCTCGATGTTCTCGGCGGTGGTGTTCTCGCGCGCGCTGGTCAACCTCTGGTACGGGCGGCAGAAGAAGCTGAAGAGCGTGTCGATCGGGCAGGTCTGGAAGCCCGCCGCAGCGGCGGGCACCGCCGTCACGCCGGAGGTCTAGGCCATGGAGTTCTTCCGCATCAGCAAAGACATCCCGTTCATGCGCCACGCGCTGGTGCTGAACGCGATCTCCTTCATCACCTTTCTCGCGGCAGTGTTCTTCCTCGTCACGCGCGGCCTGAACCCGTCGATCGAGTTCACCGGCGGCACGGTGATGGAGGTTGCGTACGCGCAGGCGGCCGACGTTGAAAAGACGCGGGCCACGATCGAGACCTTGGGCTTCGGCGAAGCGCAGGTGCAGAACTTCGGCACCTCGCGCGACGTGTTGATCCGCCTGCCGCTCAAGGGTGGCGTCAAGCAGGATGAAGTGGCGCAGCGTGTATTCGCCGAGCTGTGCAAGGCCGAGTCCGGCACGGTGGCCGACAAGAGCTACACCACGCCGCAGGGCGAGCAGGTGCAGCGCAAGGCCTGCAACGCCGGCACGGCAGAGCCGATCCAGCTCAAACGCACCGAGTTCGTCGGCCCCACGGTCGGCGAAGAACTCGCGCTCGACGGCGCGTTGGCGCTGGCGGT